>JAFWMQ010000012.1 GCA_017510605.1 Clostridiales bacterium | reverse complement strand
GCTTCATAACGATAATGCGAAGTATATCGTATAAAAGGAATGAGACCTCATTTAAGGCTACTTTTCTTGCAGGCGGAATTTACTGTACCAAACTGAACCAATACTGAACCAATCAAGGCACATAAGGGGTGCAGCGATCTACTGAACCAACCGGACAACTGTACCAATTACTTAACCAAATTGATGTGACCTGGTAACGCAAAAAGCAAGGAAACGTGAAGGCTGCGAGGTAACACCCCTCATAAAACGTGAGGACAAACACACCTCCCGTTAGAACTCGTTAAACCACGACAATTAACTCCCGACGCCGAGGTATCTGAGTCCAAGAAGCAAGACGTATTTAGACAACTTAACAACACAAACATAGTGTAGGAAGAGGTCGAGCGGCTTGACTACATCAGAGTTGCCCAGGACTACAAACGGACTACAAAAGTTCAAAAGGTAGTCATACGGCTACGGACGATAACGCAGTCTCATAGTTGGAAAAACAAGCTAAACAGATGATTACATATGATAAATAACAAACATATGTTCTAATCCCGACAATGCGACCTTTGGATAGCTAAGCCCTTGATTTTATTGGGTTTGCGGCTCCAAAAACGGCGTTTAGGATGCCAAAAGGGTGCCAATGGGATGCCAATCCTCCCAAACCCTTGAAAAATCGCACATTTTTAAAACTGAATTTTTCATGAAAGCCACGAGAATTGAGTCTCGTGGCTTTTTCTTGAAAGGTTTTGTCTGCAATCCGCCAAGCTTTGAAAGGTTTTGTAATAGGAAGTCACGTTTAAAAGCCAGTTTTACGGGGTTGGAATCAAACTTCTGAATCGCACACTGGATAAAAGCAGCTTCTCTTCATATCCTTATGTTATGGATACAATGACTGTGATATGGGGTGGAACCCTTGCTGTTCTCCTGAGCAGGCTCAGGAAGCCTGTGTTCAGAGTAGAAAAGATTAGCTGTACCTACAACGAAACTGTCAAAAGGTATGGCGTCTATTACATGTGTATCGACGATCTTCCGCTATGAGACGCAAATCGCTGGCAGAAGAAAGACCGGATCTTTTAGCTCAGTGGTCTCCTGATAACGAGTTCTCACCTTCTGATGTCTCCTGCGGCTCCCACAAGAAAGTCCTATGGATCTGCGCTAAAGGTCATACTTGGGCTGCTACTGTCAAAAACAGAGCTCTGATTGGAAGTAAGTGCCCTTATTGTGAGCATAGAGCGGTTCTAAAAGGCTATAACGACCTTCAGACGCTCTTTCCCGAAATTGCTAAGACATGGTCTCCCAAGAACGTAAAGAAGCCTTCAGAGGTATCTTCACGCTCAAATTCTGATGTTTTCTGGCTGTGTGAAAATGGTCACGAGTGGAAATCCCGTGTTGCTGATCGAACAGAAGGCCACGGCTGCCCTTATTGTGCCGGTCAACGTGTCTGGAAAGGCTTTAATGACCTGGCAACCACTCATCCTACTCTTATTGCTGAGTGGTCCGACAAGAATATCGCACTCTCTCCTGAATCAATTACTTATAAGAACCGTTCCAATGTCTGGTGGCACTGCAGCAAGTGTGGGAACGACTATCAGGCTGTTGTTTATTCCCGAGCCAATGGTCGAATCTGCCCTTTTTGTATAGCGAATGGGATTAAACAGGCACGCGAGCAACGGTTGATGGATAAACAGATAGCCAAAGACTTCAATTACTTCCTTCCCCAACTGGCTTCAATCTACTACGCTGGAAAACATGGAATAAAAGTATTTCTGGATTCTGAAGACTTAGTTGGCTTCCCTTTATCGGCATATATTCCTGATATCGGCCTGGCAATCGATGTGTGCTGCGCTAAAAAGGTAATAACTATAAAAGAATACATATGCATGACTAAAGGAATCACTTATATAAACATTCAAGGGAAAATACCTGAGGAAGAGGTAGTTAGTATAGTCAGAAACGCCTTTTTCGATGCTCATGTTTACTCACATACAACTGTTGAGGCTGATCTTGAGCTTCTTAGAAAGAGATTTTCTTATTGGAAGAAAAAAGAATCCAACTCTTAAACTACACTACTCTTGAGCCTGTCAAAAGCGCTCTTAGCAGCTTGCCTTACATTGGGATCATTATCTGCAAACGCAAGCTTTTTAACGTATTCTTCGCAATGTTTGGCGTGAATATCAGCTGCAGCCGTTGCTGCACTTGCTCTTACCATAGGATCTGTATCGCGTAAAAGCGGAATCAAGGCCATGCCGGAATCGTAGGTAGGGATCATACCAAGCGTCATGGCTACTGTCATTCTTATATCCGGATTTGGGTGATCACTATATTTGATGACAGCGCTGACCTTTTGCTTATTTCCAAGCTTTATTATCTTATCTTTTAAAGCATCATCACGAGCCATAGTATTATTTCCTATCTTCTTCGATATTCAGATTATAGCATGCAAAAGGCCCCAGAATTACCTGAGGCCTTGGTACGTTTTATTCCTGATATAAATGACAATAGTAATATAATCACATAGACCGCATTGTTTCTTGTGGAACACTGGATTTTTCAAGAATCCGGTGAGCGGAATATAACATCACCATCTTTGTTATATATGATCACTATGTATTCTTTACCATCCGCTTCAGAAACTGCTCTCCAACTGTCAGAGTATATTTTAAATCCTTCGTTCCAATCCCCGCTGATTGTAATATGATCGCCATCAATATTCCATGAGAGATTTTCTTTAACCTTTTGATCGTTGTTTGACATCCATTCCCTTTTGGCTGAATCCTCAGAAAGTTCAAACTTTGTTAATGTAACTCCTTCAATTCTCCATAGGTTGATGGGCAGTCCGTAAGTATCAACCAATTCCTGGAGACTACCATAATTATTTTCTGAGACTGTAGTCGAAGTGCTTGTGGATTCCTGACCAGATGAACTTGAAGACTCCTTAGTCTGAACGGATACTTCTCCACTCTGTTCATTGCTATTGCTGGTATCAGTTTCTGAGCAGGCTGAAAAGCCCATGACAACGATCAGTGTTAACACCAAAACGCAAATCTTTTTCATATTAAATAGCTCCTTCAAACACAACGAGAATCAATATGTATACACGTCACATTTTGCTGTCTTCGTCACGCAATCTACTACATAATTTCCTCTGTTGGTGACAATATGCCATTGTTTCTTGAGCCAAAAGTGAATTTACATTTCTTATTCCAAAAGACTTATTTGCAGTATATTCTTTTAGTTCTGGAACTGAAAATTGATAAAAGAAATTATTTGAATTACATCTGTTTTCTTAATTGAATCTATTTTCAATTTGCCGAGACTGCTTTTAACATACATCCCATATAAATATGGCAATTGTATAGAATATCAAAAAACTGAATTATGAGCGGGTGTCCTTCCTGTACTGCGTCGGCGATTTTCCGGTCGCCTTGCGGAAGACTTTGTTGAAGTAATTGGGATCTTCGAAGCCGAGACGCTGCGCTATCTCAAAGATGGGGATCGCTGTGTCTGAGAGCCAGTATTTCGCGAGGTTCATGCGGTGCTCGGCAAGAACGGTCATGCAGGTCATACCGGTCTCTTCTACGCAGACCTTGTTCAAAGTATTGCGGTTCAAGTTGAATTCCGTTGTGACCATCCCGAGGGTGATCTTCTCGCGGATGTGGTTGTTGAAGTATTCGTAGAGCCGGGAGATGAACGCGGTATTGTTCTCACCGGTGGTGCTGTTGTTGATGAAACAGTACTTGAGCTTGAAGAGAAGTTCGATGAAGTAGGATCGCGAGCGGCAGGGCCAGAAACCGTCATCGGAAAGCTTGAGCTCGGCGTCGAGTTTTTCGATGATATCGACCATGTCCGCGAGTGACCGGGGGATGAACGATGCCGCCTTGGGCGATTGAGAATCCTGGAAAATAAAGTTCCTTACGAGCAGGTAATCCTGGTAGAGCGTCGAGCCTTCCAAGCTTTCAAATTCGCGCGAATAAAGACGCTCGTAGGTGAACGCGTCGTTGATGATGCAAGGCTTGAAAAATATTATGTACGCCTGGTATTTGGATTCCTTCTTATTCTTGAGGATGTCCCTGTCGGACAGGTAGATTGCGGATGGTGCCTTAAGATCCATCAGATCGCCGTTAAGTTCTATAACCAGATTGCCCTTGCTGAGCAATACGAGCTTGCAGCGCTCGTTGTTATCGACATACGGGAGTTCGTTCTTGAACTTGAATACGGCAAGATCCAAGAGATTCTCGTAATCGCAGTATTTACGCAATGTATATAACTGTTCACCCATATGCCGATTATAGCAAAGCATTGGTAATATTTGCACGGTCTGTGCAGATTTTACAGATAAACCGTGACGATATTCCATTCCGGGAAAGCAAGCCGAAGGTCAGAATAGGGCTAACCAAAGAACAGGAAGGCAAAAATATGAAAAGCACAGATTTATACAAAGCGATGATTGCAGCAGGCACGGCCGCATCGATGCTCATGGGTATCGCAGGCTGTACCTCAGAAGGAACTGTTGCTGCAGCAGAAGCAGTCTCAGGCGAGTCTGTGGCAGCTGCTGAAGTTGAGGAAGAACCGGAGCAGACTCTGTGCGAGGTCGAGGAGTTCGGTTACTGCATCGAATCTTACCCACAGTTCTACGTTGGTTCCGACTCCTGGGAAGACGGCGTCTGGTCCGATGACATGGGCGCCAAACCGGAGCATCCGAAGGGCATCTCCCCGAGCCTTTACTGGGAACCCGTCGAGGGCGCTTCATGCTACGCAATCTACATGCTCGATTCGTCTCACGCTGAGGGCATCCCGCCGGTCAATTTCATACACTGGGTAATCGGCAACTACGAGGGTACCGAGATCATCGCAGGTGAGGCCCCTGCATTCTTCCTCGCATTGGGACCCGAAGCCGGAAGGACACACACATATGACATCTACGTCATCGCTCTTGCTAATCCCGTTGAGCGCGTGAAAGGAACAACCGGCGGACCGCCTACTAACTTCAACAATTACCTTCTTGCTCTTGACACCGACGTTGACGGCAACACAGGCAACATCTTGGCGTTCGGTTTCCTTAGAGGTAAATATAAAGCTGATTGATAATGCTAAAACCTGTGTAAATCTTTCTAATGGATCTGCTGTTTTTACTATAGTCTATAGGGTGATAGTAGGGAGTAAATGTGAATGAAGAAGATAAAGATGACTGCTCTTGTTCTGTGTGCATCGATGCTAGTGGGCACAGCAGGATGCTATGCGACAGATAAGCCTGATATGACTTCATTTTCACAGACGGAAGCTATAACAGAAGCATTATCTGAAGACGCACAGACCGTAACGGAAAACACTGAACCGGTTGTCGCTGATTCAGGTGTTGATTACCTTGAAGGTTATAAGAAATTTGAATTAACATCCACGGATCTTGAGAACGGCGTCTGGGCGGATATTATCTCAAACGCCCGCGGAAACGATTCGTCACCCGAGCTCTCATGGGAACCTGTAGAGGGTGCTGCGGAGTATATCATTTACATGGTTGATATGAACACTCCGGATCTAGCAGTATGCGGCGTCCTCCACTGGAAAGCATGCGGTATTACGGTAACTGAACTTCCCGAGGGATGGGCACCCTTAAGTGATTATGCAGGTCCCAATCCGGGGTCAGGCATAACTCATATCTATGAGATATATGTTGTGGCCCTTAAGGAACCTGTCGAAAGACTTAAAGGCAGTGTCAGAGGTCTCAATCCCAAATTCAAAGACTTCATCCAGGGCCTGGATACCGACAGCGAAGGCAACACCGGAAACATCCTGGCATACGGCAAGATATCAGGAACCTTTACTGGTTAAAGATATTGAACTCTGGCTGTTCTCTTTAACAGACTTTTGATTTAAGGATAGATTTAATTCCGGATGTAATAATGACATCAGTTTAGCAAAACAGTTTTTCATTTCAGACCCCTCCGGAAGCCCGAATTATAGTATCCGGGTTTCTTTTTTTCTGATTAAGCGACATACGGTAAAGAATGTGTTGATTAACCAACGAAACGGCCCGACATTAATGATTGGTTTGCGTTCGTTTCTCACAGATAATGAAGCCATAAAACAAAACATTATCTATCAAGGAGGACAGAACAATGAAAAACACAAATATTAGAGACCTTACCATAGATCAGCTTGGTATAGTCAGTGGCGGAAATGAAATTGAGACACAAGAAGACAGCGAGAATCTTTTTAAACTGGGATTGCTCGATGAGGCTTATGGTGACGATGATTTGGCATTCGATTGGAATAGGTGCTCTTCTAATATCGATGCAGCCTGGGCGAAGGTTGGTATAACATGTGTTACCAATTTTGTTTGTATCAATAAATACTATTTTGAGGGCAGAAAGATCACAAGAACAGAAGCACTTGAGATTGCCAAAAATAAAATGATCAAAGGCCCTAAGATTGGAATCATGCTTCCCATACAGTAAATCGAGTTTACAAAGAGCATATAAGACATCACAAGAGAAAATGAAAAGCACCCCTTTTTCAGAGATGCTTTTAGTCGATTATTTTGCGATAAACCGCTTATGTTATTTCAGGGCAATTCAATATTCATTGCTATATCTGTGATTTCTGAATCTGATAAATGTCCCATGATTGTGTACGAATATGGCGCAGCAAGTTGTGCAGGGTACGTTTCCGCTACCATTCCATCTGATTCAAACACTATCTGATCCCCGACCTCACAGGATAACGCGTTTCCGAAACGATCCTGTGTCGGCATAAAAGCGAGATTCCTTGCATCGGTTGAATAGTTATTCCAATCGAAAATACAATACATCACACCATTCTCTTCTTTTACTACATTTATGAAGAGTGTTTGCGAGACATTAAGTGATATGACCTTGCCATTCTCAATGTAGGCAACCATATACTTCGTTTGTCCTGTAAGATCGAGTGTCCACAATCTCTCATTGTCTACAACAATTGGCTCACCCCAAGCCTTAATAAGATTGTTTTCATCAACAGTTTTGGATAATTCTATCAACTGCTCATCAGAATATCTTGAAGCTGATTCAAGATCCGGCAGTTTTGTTTTGCTGCATGCTGAGATACAAGTCATTACAATAACAAGTGCGATAAAGACAGATAATACTCGTTTCATTTTGTCACCTCCTGTCTGTATATCTTATATACAACTGAGAAGAGCAATTTGTTTCATGACAAAAGATTATCTTAAAAGTTAATCGACAAAGTATATTCCTCTGTCCTTAGTATTATATCATCCCGTGCAAATTCCTTTATCTTAACTGCCATAATAGTCTTCGGTCCGGTCATTTTTCAAACTTACCATAGAAAGCAACTGCCTCATCTATGGTCATTTGTCCCGTTCCGACGCAATAACTTGCCTGCCTTAATTGAATCCCCGCATCATCAGTCACACCTATCACTTCCGGCGAAAGAATCCGTGACTCCGGAACCATTCCGAATGCAGCATACATATTGTTGAAAGACAGGTCTTTTGTCGGCGACATGAGGCCCTTGTTCTTCGCCATCTCATTCAGTTCACTCTGTGTGACAAGGAATCTCATGAATTCATTTGCCATTTCCAGATTCTTACTGTCTTTGTTTACCGAGAACTGAAGATTTGCCATATCAACGAAAACAGCACCGTCGTCTGACATCGGAACAGGTACAAAAGTGTATTTAAAAGGGTTCGCGATAAATTCCTCTGAACGGCTTTCACGCTTCTTTGTTCCGGAAACGGTGTCACCGGAGCATACCATCATCGGCACGTCACCTTCGAAAAAGCGGAGGATCACAGCATCATAATTGTTCTCGATCTCATTGCAGGATTCGAGATCCACGCATCCGTCGTTCATGAACTGCGTTATCTTCTCAAGTGAAGGTCGCATATATTCGCCTGCCGAAGCATCAAGCGAATTGAGTTTTTTGACTGCTTCAGGGTCATTCGCAACCGTTTCTAAGAAGAAAGGATAGATCATCAGAGTGAAGAGTGAGGTCGTTTCCTTTTGGGTGAATCCCATCATCGGGTTTTCATAGCCCTTTTCACGGAAAGCAGAGCACACTTTCACCAGTTCCTGATAGGTTGTAGGAGTTTTCAGTCCTTCCTTTTCGAAAAGGCTCTGGTTTATGAGCATACCGTATGTGTTGGAAAAGACAGGTACCATAGGAAGCGTTCCGTCACCGGTCTTGAGAACGATGTTGCCGCGAAGGCAGTTAAGATCAAGTCCAAGCGCAGGGTCAGCCAGATTCTCAGCATGATCAATGGAAGATTGGTATTGCTCACGGCCATACATCCAGGAGTAATTGACATAGATATCCGGTGCATCGTTTCCGTTCAGAACAGTACCGATCATGTTGTTATAGTCATCGACTTTCGTATATTCCAGTTTCACATTGGGATAATAAACGTTGAATCGTTCAAATTCGGTCTCGAGCGCCTCGAAATTGTCATAACCGCCGGAAATCCTAATGTTGCAGCTGGCGGAAGTGTCCAAAGCCGGCTTGAATTCCTTCTGGTACTGCGCTTTCGGTTCCAACGTGCTGCAGGAGGCCATTCCAAGCAGCAAAACCGCTGATAAAAACATGCATATCGTTTTTTTCATATCTATACTCTCTCCTCCTTGATCCTGCGTATTTCCTTGATAACCAGTTTAATGTCCACCGGCTTGGCAATATGCCCGTTCATTCCGGCATCCATGCATTCCATGATGTTCTCGGAAAAAGCGTCTGCCGTCATGGCAACGATCGGGATGGATGCTGCCCACGGATTATCCAGTTTACGGATGACTCTCGTTGCATCAAGGCCGTTCATTTCAGGCATCTGCACATCCATAAAGATAAGCTCATACCTGCCCTTTTCGGCTGAACGCATCTTATCCACACAGAGCCTGCCGTTCTCCGCCCGTTCAGTGGTTATTCCAAACATAGCGAGCATGGCAGATATGATCTCCCAGTTAATATCATTATCCTCTGCCACAAGAATATTAAGTCCCTTAAGATCGGAATAATCATCCTCCGGCTCGATGACGGTGGACTCTTTTCCTATCAGATTGTTGATCTTATCGTAGAGAGTGGATCTGAAAAGAGGTTTGCTTACAAAACCGTTTGCGCCTGCCGCTTTTGCCTTATCCTCTATATCAGACCAGTCATATGCTGAGATCAGCAGGATGGGTATCTTTGTTTCAATCTCGGAACGGATCCTGCTGATCGTCTCAAGCCCATCAATGTCAGGCATCTTCCAGTCAATTATTATGACATTGTAGTCCTTTCCGGAGAGATGCCTGTGCTCGATCATTCCGAGCGCTTCCAATCCGTTATTTGCCTGTTCAACCGATGCACCCAAGGATGTAAGTGTATCAGCAGCAGTCGTGAGCATCGTCTCATCGTCATCAACTATCAGTACATCAACGGATTCAAGCTGCATATCTTCCCTCTGCCTGTCAGCTGCCGGTATATCGAGAGTTACAGTAAATGTTGTTCCCTTTCCCTGCTCGCTCTGACATTCGATCGTTCCTCCGATCAGTTCTACCATCTGCTTTGTTATGGCCAAACCAAGACCGGTTCCCTGAATGCTGTTAACACGGCTGTCCACCTGCCTTGAGAACGGTGTATACATGGTCTCCATATATTCAGGGCTCATTCCGATACCAGTATCAGATACAACATAAGTCAGCTTTATGCAGCCCGGCACATCGCTCTTTTCCTCACGCAGATTGACACTTACACTGCCTCCGGGTTCAGTGTATTTGATGGCGTTGGAAAGGATATTGATATATATCTGATTCAGACGGAGCTGGTCTGTATACAGATACTCTTTTTCTATCTGATTTATGTGGAAACTGAATTCGATATTCTTTTCTTTGATCATAGGCTGCGAGATGTTAACAAGGTTCTCGACAGTTTCCACGATAGAGAAAGTCAGCGGACTAAGTTTCAGTTTTCCGCTTTCAACCTTGGAAATATCAAGGATGTCGTTGATCAGCGTCAGCAGATGATTGCCGGCAAGACTGATCTTTCTTAAGCTTTCCTTCGTTGATTCCTCATCGGCTGTATTCTTCTCGGCAATTGCAGTCAGACCGATGATCGCATTCATCGGAGTACGGATATCATGAGACATCGTGGAAAGGAAATCAGTCTTTGCCTTATTGGCAGACTCGGCTTTTCTGGCTGCGGCCTGAAGGCGCTTATTAAAGTAAAGCATATAGAACAGGTCGCTTATGAACAGGCTCAGCAGGCCAATAGAAACAACTTCAACCAATGCAAGATTTCCGGTCTTGGTATAGAGATCACTGGCAGGAACAAGACCTAACATCGTCCAACCGTCTGTAGCTGCTACAGGAGTAAAGGCAAGTATGCATTCCTGTCCGTGCGAGTCGGTCATGGAAACCGTACCGGTCGATGAAGTAATGCGTTCAAACAGTTCTCTTGAAAATTCCGGATCAGTCGCATTATATGATTCGTAGAACTCGAAAAAACTGGAATTTTTAAAACTGTATCCTTTTAGGATGTAACCACCGTTAGCATCGATTAAGGAAATTTCGGCATTTACAAGTTCTGTCTGAGGGAAGACCCATTTCTGTTCAAGCTCCGATATCGGAATTACACGAAACAGGACCGCTTCCTTTTCGCTGCCGTTCTCCTGATCAAAGAGCGAAACTTTGTTGCAGAAAGCAAGTGACTGCTCGCCATTCATAGGATTGGTATAAGCGCGGGTTATGTTGATTGAATCTCCTATTTCAGAGATCCACTTCACGTCATTCAACAGATTCAAGCGTTCATAAGAAACAGCAAAGTCATCTGAAGTACCCAGTCTCGGGCGCGTGGAAAGACCGGTAAGAGTATCGAGCAGGATAATATGCGCCGAAGTGTTATTAAGCACATGAGAAGCACGGATATAATCTGCTGCCTCTTCCAATGTCATGCTTTTGCCGTTGATGTACTGTGCCCATACATCGCATATCCGTTGCTCGCCTTCAAGATAATTCGCAGTCACCTGTTCCATGGTAACTGTCGTGTTTTCAAAATGGGCTATCTGCCTGCGGTAAGAATCCCTGTTCTCGAATCTGGAATAAAGCACAACGAAAACCAGTATGCCAGCCATAATGATCACGTTGACAATAACAATTAAATATTTTTTCAAGTTCTTAGCGGATTCCATCGCGTTATCCTTTAAAAAATATTTGATAAATCTAATTATATCAAATTTTTATATAAATGAACTCATCACCTTTTCCTATAAGTCCGGATCTAGCTCTCCCGTTCTCCGAATTCTTCCACGGTCTTATACTTGCCGGTATCAGGATCTTTCTCCAGATACTCTATGTAATAGATCCCGACTTTATCTTTGTCTTTGGGATCGGCGAGAATGCCGCTGACAAAGATACGGGCACCGTCATCGTTAACATAGTACATCGTGTAAGTAAATTTATTCCCGTCCGGCCTGTAATGGTTTCCCTCAGGATCGAGAGGCTCGCCTAGAAATTCATATGAAGTATATCTGTCCATGTCTTTGGACGAAACATTCTCTATGCCACACCTGTCAAGAAATTCCCGGAGATCATCTTCGGTCAGATCATTTTCTTCCAGCATGTAAGGAGATATGAATTCATAAAGATCTCCGGCATCCTTTTCAGCTATTGCCCCCGCCACTTCTCCACGATCAAATTTCCATCTGTTGGTGACCTTATCATATATAGAACAACCGCTCACCATAGCGATACACAGAATCATGAGCATGACAGCGCTGATCAAAAGTCCGGCTTTTTTCTTTTTCATATACATCATTCCTGTCTTATCTGTTTCCTTGTATTCTTAGCCTTTTATTCTGTTTATTTTCTATACTACTTTATTGCCCAAAAACCAGCCTGTAAGTAGGATGTCCATAAAACATTTGCAGAACGGAAACCGCATTAGTAATTCCGCAATAATATAACAACCAGCTCACAAAGTATAGCAAGCAACTGATAATTACAGCTATTATCTTTGTAATCGAATCAGCCCTCAAAATGTCATTAGGTGCGGAAACTGCAAACCAAATGAAATTAGGTATCATTATAATCAGGAATAACAATACTCCCCATAAATCAAAACCTATCTTATACTTCTTGAACATCCTCGCAAACACTCAGATATTATTCTTTATAAATTCAATAGAACCCTGTTTCACATCTTCTCTGCCGACTGACATAAATCCGTGATCCGCTCCCTCAACATAAATGAGTTCTGCTGACGGGAATTGTTCTTGAGCTTTATCATATAATGATGGCCAGGCCAGGCCGAATGAACCTTCTGCAGTTCCAAGGAATATGATCACATTTCCTTTGAATGACGGCATATAATCGTAAATATCAAATGAGTTCAGATCCTCAATAAACCGTTTCGTTAATATTGATTCGGGTATAGTCGACATATCAGGATCGCTTCCGCTTATCTCGTCTTTCAGATGATATGCAGGTTCTATAAGGATCATCCCCTTGATCTCTTCAGGATAATTGCAACCAACATATGAAGCAACCAAACCTCCGAAGCTGTGACCAAACAGGAAAACATTGCTGCTGTCAATTACCGGCAAAGTACGCACTCCGCCTATTACAGCCTTTAGATCCTCTGCTTCTGTCAGGACTGTCAGATCATCGTTGCCGGCAACACCTGCAAAATTAAATAACACTGTAGCTATTCCGTTCTTCGTAAGCCTTTTTGCTATATCTTCCAAATATTCATATCCTGACCCGATGGCACTTGCGAAAATCATTACCGGGAAAGGTCCGTCACCATCAGGCAGGTAGAGAACCCCGGACAGTTCCACATCATCTCTATAGATGAATATCTGTTTCTTGGAATCTGTGTAATCCAGGACTTTGATCTCCCTCTCTGCAATCATGCTCTTTTCTTCGACAGCACTTGCTGAGGATTCTGTCTCAACCGCCATCGTAGTCTCCGAAGTCAAAATCTCAGCCGAAGTTGATTCAACACTATTTGTGCTGCATGAGGACATAACTAAAAGCATGATTGCTATAAGAAACAACGCAATTAATCTTTTCATTCCGCACTCCCAATATTCTTTTTATCTGATAATTTACTGTTATATTTTACAAAACGAGCCGGGATTACTCCTGGCCCGTATGATTCCTGAATCAATCGTCGTCTCTATAAAACTTTAATGTGCCCAAACCCATGGCACTATCCAGGACTTCAAGAGATATTCCGCAGCTGTTGCAGCGCTTAAGTGATGATGTTGAGACGGCACCGCAGTTAGGGCAGACGTTGCGATAACACTTCATGGGTGAGCCTGCTTTTGCAATCAGATCTGCCTCGATCTCATTTGCCAATTTTACGGCGCATTCATAGAGGATGTTGTCCCTGACAATGACGAAGATAAAACTTAAGACTGGACATACCAAAGCTAAAACACACGGTGTATAGAATACGATTACTCTTAATTCGGCAATTTCTGTACCGGTACCCATGCTGGCGAAAAGCGAAGATACGGCATTATATAAAAAGATATTCAGGATGAGGATCGCTGTAGATATAGCAAGCCATACACCTGGTTGAAGCCATATGATCCACGGCTTGCTCTTCATAACCTTTAAGACTTCCTGTCCGTTTTTCGTGCCCTGTTCCGAAGCGGAAAATGCTATGCGGAAACTCTTCTCGTCGACGCCGGCCCAAGTAAAATTGCTGCCAGTTCTTTTATTGGTATACTTTCTGCTGAATACAGGCATTTCGGATGCGCCATAACGGCGAATTTCCGACAGTGCATACGTCCTTGGAGCCTGTATATAACTCGGAATAATCAAAAATCCTGCCACTACGTAGACGGTGGCATTTATCGGGTCAAGGCCGGGGAACTCTCTGTTGTATATCCCATATGCGAGCGCATAGATCAAACATGGCACCACGATCCAAACCTTGCTTAAAATGGAATATCTATGGCCCATCTGTTACTCCGTTCTAAAAATTCTAATAACTTCTTTTCCTGATTATACGATATTGAAGTCTTGAAAGTATAATTAATAAAAGTAAAATATTCTTAAGCTGACAGATACAAGAATTAATGTTTTTCAGGGAACATATAATCTGCCGGCTGACTCTGTGATCAAGGAATTTAGAAATGAAGAAGACCAGGCTTTTCTTTTCGTCAATAAGTACCAAACTGATTATATTGATAGTCAGTGTGGTCGTTGTGCTTGCCCTGGGCCTTGAGGCTATATGCGTTTTATTCATGGGAAACGTCCTTACCAAGGGCGCGGTTGCCCAGATGAATCTCTTCTGCGACGAGAGAGGATCCGACCTTGATACGGAACTTCTCAGGATCGAGGATGCCGTAGGATCACTTTCGAGATGGACCGTAAGCAGGATCCCTGATCTTCAGACCCTTAAAGATGATGCCGGACTGCGCTATTCCATAATCGATGAATCTGATGATCTTATCAAATACATGACCGAGGGGAACGATGTTATCCAGAGCGCCTACATTCATTACACTCTTGATGTTACAGGACCGGTCGACCGCGATGAAGGCACATATTACAGCCGAGATGAAGACGGAACATTTATAACGATACCTTTTACCCAGAAGGAGATTGCTGAGGATCCTGTCTCGGAGTATTGGTATTATGCACCGATAAGGAATGGAAAAGCACTTTGGACCGAGCCGTATTATGACGGAAGCATAGATGATTATCTGATCACCTATGTCGAGCCGGTCTTTTTGGAAGATACTCCTGTCGCAGTTATCGGCATTGATATAAGTTTCTCGAGGCTTCTTGAGTGGGTTGAATCATTAAGATATAACGAGACAGGTTATATGTATCTCAAGGCCGCAAACGGAAATGTACATTATCACTTGGATTTCCCGGGACAGGAACATGTTCACGGAGATGAGGAAGACGAGATAATCGAGAACGGCGAACTGATGAATCAGGAAAGAACAACTGACTCCCTGATCCGATACCGTTATCAGGGACGGGACCGTGTCATGACCTTTGTGACATTGCGCAACGGAATGAAGTTTGTTCTTTGTGACGGACACGACAGTATTTACAGGGAAAGAGACCATGCGCTCGTTATCATGGTCATTGCGTCTGTTATCATGGCGGCCGTTGCCGGAGTTGTAGCCGCGATAATCTCAATGCGTATTACCAGACCTTTAAGAAAGATCGCTGCCGCAGCGAACGAGATCGGTGAAGGCAATTACGATGTCATACTGCCTCCTGAGAGTGGCGATGAGGTAGGTGAAGTCTCCAGAAACTTCAGACTTGCGATAGACAAGATAAGGACCAGGACGGAAGACATCAGGGCGCAGGTTGCCGCGCAGGAAGAGCGGATAGAGAAGGACGCTCAAACGCTTAAGAAACAGGAAGACGACCTTGTCACCATGAGGAATCTCGCTTATGTTGATTCGCTCACCAAGGTCAAGAACAAGCATGCATTCGAGGATACCATAGAATATATCAATGAACAGATAAAGAGCGGAACCGCTGAGTTTGCCGTAATAATGTGTGATCTCAACTATCTGAAACTGATCAACGACACCCACGGCCATCGGGCAGGTGACAAAGCGATCAAAACGGCTACAAGGATTCTCTGTAAGGCATTCCCGATGAGTACCGTCTTCAGGATCGGAGGAGATGAGTTCGTCATCATTCCGTCAGTGCTTGAATATGCAAGGATCGGTGAGAAGCTCGAAGCGTTGGATATGCTCCTTGAACAGCACAGGAAATCTTCTGACGATATTACCAAGCGAGTCTCGATCGCCTACGGGAAAGCCGTATTTGACCGCGATAATGACAACTCATTCAAAGATGTCTTTGAGAGAGCTGATAAGCAGATGTACGATCAGAAGCAGAAGATACATGCATTGGACGGATTCACCGGAGACAGCCGTACAGGGCATGATATGAATAACCTGGGTTAAACCGTGATAAAGACCTGATTTCTTTCTAATTCTTATCTTATCCTAATTTATTATAATCTGCATATTTGCATTGCCCAGCTTGTCCCAGATAATACCGGGAACAAGTCCGCCCGAGAGCGCATTGTCGATATATTTATCGACATCTATCTCCTCATCCGGAGTATCCGCAGAAATGTCCGGTATATCAACTGCACTATATACTTTCTTGTCTATATCCGGATTGAAATAATAGAACCAGATCCTGAAACTCATCCCTTCCGGATATATACCCATCTCATCCGTCTTGCGACAGATGTCGCGCATCTGTCGCAGATATTCGTTGACTTCGCTGCGCTTCTCCTCCGAAGATTCAGTGGAAACATATATCCTGACAATATAATTACAACTCGACATTCTGCGTCCTGAGTTGTCGATCAGTGTGTCGTCAAAATCATGCTCTTCAAGGCAGGCCTTCATCTCGTCATAATATGGGTGCTTATTGAGAATGTATTCGTAATCCTCGGTTTGTGCAACAGGCTTGGGATTGTTTTTCCTGTCATTCACATAGATTATTCCGAGTGCGGCTGGAGCCAGTATCAGTATGGTTGAGATCACCATATTCACCACGGCCCAGATGCTCTTATGGTTCTTTACTTTTGCCGCAATCGCGAAAGCAAGGCTCGCGATGGGGCCAAGCGCGCATGCAAGCGCTATGAGCAGCGCCGTATAAAAAGTTTCCCCGACAGCACCGAAACCCATAGCCAGGATCATGACAAAGAGAAAAGGAATAGCAAGTACACCCAAGACCATCAGCACGTTCGATATGATGCAGAAGATCATAGCGGTCTTTTTGGACTTCCGGGAATTAACGGCAGAAGGCACATGCTGATATGGGGCATTAGTATATGCCTCGTTTGGGTACACCTCATTATTCAAATCATATGGGTTGTTCTGTATGCCGCACTGGTTGTTTTGCCCGCACTGATCGTTATGCATCCGGATGACCTCGTTTTCGCACTGCTGACTCTTTATACAGTTGATTTTCAATTAGATCTCATCCCAAAGGATTGCGGTCTCTTCCACTGTGATTTCCTGCCCCTCTGCTTTTACGAGTCCGGCTGCCTCATCTGCACTCTTTGCAGTGAGTGGTTTTGCTTTAAGTTCATCTGTAGAAAGCTCTGAACCCTCTTGGGACTTGCTTATCTCCTTAATCATATGCTCACCATCTTCAGCTTTGAGATTATCTGCCATTTTAAATGCCTCCTTTTCGGGTTCTTAATACGCATCTTTCACGAATTCTTCTTCCTTGGCATATCCGCATTTCCTCCCTAACTCATAATCCGGAAAGGAACTCCGGTAATACCATGATCAAGCCGTTAATAGCCAATATTACCAATGCACAAATCACACCCAAAACCACCAACAAAGGAATGTAAGTTGGTGCTTCACAGTATGTTTGACCAGTCTGTCCGTTGATAGCTACAGGAAATGTTATCTTGCCGTATTTATATGAAGCGAGATATATCGGAGCCAGAACATATCTAAACTTGACGTTATAATAGTTGGTATTTATCGCATCGACACAGGCTTTCATAAAGAACTTTCGCAACAAAGCCTTTTTGATTTTTTCAGTAATCTGAAACTTTGCACGTTCCCACCCGTCATTTAGACCTACCGTATAGCGCTCAGCCGGAATGCCTGCCAGATATTCCGGTGAATATGGAACCATTCTTTGAAAATCAAAATTCTGGACTCTTCTGATATGCGGATGACGGATCCTGTCAGAACCGTAGATGACAATGTCATCATAAAACTGGTTCAACACACCTTGGTAATTATAACTGGGCATGTTTTTCCCGCCATCGTGGTGTGCATGGTAATATGAGATTGCAAGCGCGTCATAAGTCCAAAATGGCAGATATAAGCCTGTGATATTCTCAAGTATACTGTCGGTCGCACCTTTCTTTACGAGAGTTTTGCTTTTCAAATAGTTAGTAAAGTGTTGTTGGGCCAGATCTTTACTTATCGAAAATGGAATTATCGATTGAGGAGCCATGATCTGCGAGTTCTCCGCAGCGGGATTTACGCTTGTTGATCCGCAAAAAGGGCAGGCACCTGTAACCTGTTCAGCATCATAAATTGTCTGACCGCCGCAGTTCGAACATACTATCAATTTCTTTACTTGTCCCCAGTTTACGCTGGCACGCTGCAAAGCCGTGTTGAAATCGAATTCCTGCATAACAGGAACTGTTCCGGGTTGAGGAAGTTTCGAAATCAATCCACAGAAAGGACAAGTCAGATTTAAACTTTCCGGATCATATTTAATGCCTATAGTGCCACCACAACCGGGACACTTGACTTCCGAACTCGTAACATTAACTGCACCAATAAACGGTTTGTTTTCCGACATCGCTTCCACCTTCAATATCAATTAAACCATGTGATCGAATTAGATTATATAATTCAGGATTATCTGGTGTAATACCCTACTACGCGGCCGACTGCAACGATATTGCCTGAGTTTCCTTCTGCATCCGTATCAAGACTGTCCATGAATTCCTGGAGCTTTAAAGCCTGAGTTCCGAGGCTGCCCTTGACTCTTTCTACGGGTGCTTTGAGCGCGAAAACATAGATGTTGTACTGATTTGTTGATCCCGACGGAGGGTTAGGTCCGACGTAATCGGCTTTAGATACTTCTCCTTGAGAGAAGGCAGAAACTGCCCAGCCCTGAGGGAGGTTTGTTTCGGTGATACCGACTGACTTCCAGTGGATGATGTTGCTGGCGGTCAGGTCGACCATGTAGATGACATAAGTGGTTGCGCCTTCTACGGGCTCCCAGGAGAGCTGCGGAGAGGCATTCCCGCCCTGGAATGCACAGTCTTCGACCCAAAACTTGCCGTCAAGGCTCTCTGAGGTGACCTTAAAGGCCGGATAAGCGCTGACGAATTTATCATCGCTGTTATCAACCGGTTCTTCAGCAAGTGCATCGGTTGTGACTTCGGTGTTTTCGGATGCTGCGGTTGACGGAGCGGGTTCTTTCGCGCAGGCTGCTATGCCCAAAGAGAGTGTTCCGATGAGCATGATTGAAAGGAATTTACGCATTTTGTTTCTCCTTACATATAGTGGAAGCAGTATAAGCGAAAGTATTCTCTTCATGGTATGATGCTTTATTTACCGGTATAGTTTCCTGTGTGCTGCATCCTGCGGACGCCAACATTAACGCTCCGCAAAGAATCAAAACAGGTATTCTTTTTGCTTTCATTATTATCCCCTTTCTTTTACAGGCAGCCATATACCGTTGTGCAAACCGCTTATAATCAAGACCTTCATATAGATTTTTCCTTTCGCATCTGTTTGAGAATACTGCTAATTTCCCTATCTAAGATGAACCCCAATGACAAGATCAATCGAATTAAAGTGAGCTAAAATAGCTGACTAACAGGAAAAACACCAAATAACTGATGATTCCGAGTAATGCGTCGGCAATTAATATGAGTGCAATTATCCTGCCGATTATTGTAGGTGCTTTGCAGCATGTTTTGCCGGTTTGTCCGTTGATGGCTACAAGATAAGTCTTTTTGCCGAATTTGTATTTGGCGAGATATACAGGTGCCATAAGGCATCTGAATTTAACATTGTAATATTTAGTGTAGATTTTCGCGCCATAGCAATGGATGGAACGTATGCCGTGTTGTATTTTTCCGGTTATCAGCTTTTTTGTGCGTTCCCAACCTTCATTGAGTCCAAGTGTATAACGCTCGGCAGGAATACCGGCGAGGTATTTAGATGAATAAGGAACGGCTCTGGTAAAGTCAAAGTCCTGAACTTTTGAAATGAACGGATTACTAAGCCTGTCTGAAGCAAAGATCGGGATGTCATCAAAACTTTGATACCAGCTTCCGGTGATTGGTTCATTATTCTCTTTCCCGACTACGTCTCGATATGCAGTATAAGATGAAGCGGTATAAGCATCAAAAGTCCAGAAGGGAAGATAAACACCAACAACATTTTCGAGTTTGCAATCTAACACGCCCTTCTTAAGGAGCTTCTTTTTCTTCAAATAGCCGGTAAAAAGATCCTGAACCTGATCTTTGCTTATAGAGAAAGGGATAACGGCATTGGGTACCATTATCTGGTCATTCTCGGCAGCGGGTGCAACGCTTGTTGAACCGCAAAAAGGACAGGCGCCTGTAACCTGTTCGGAATCGTAAACCGTCTGACCGCCGCAGTTGGAGCACACGATGAGCTTCTTGAAACGGCCCCAATCCACACTCGCACGTTGCAAAGCTGTGTTGAAGTCGAGTTCTTGGGCAACCGCACCGTTTTGAGGGGTCGAGAGCTTTGTCGATAACCCGCAGAAAGGACATGATAAAGTTGCGGTAACCGGATCGAAGCCTATGCCGATGGAATTACCGCACCCCGGACACTTAATGTCCGTGCTCGTAACATTAACACTGCTAATGACACTTCTATTTTCAGACATATCCCTATCCTCTACTAATCTAAAGGATATTTTATCAAATTTGCATGCTTAATGACATACGATTGCAAGAACATTGTATAATGATAATGGAATAAGAGCATATAAGAGGACAAGCAGAATGGAACAGAACAAAGATATATTTCCGGATAAAAACAATTTCCCGGACAATCCGTATAACCAGTATTATCAAGAATATATAAGAGACCCGGAAAAAGAAAAAAACGAAGTGTCCAAGCCTAAACAGGTAGGATCAATGGTACTTTGCGGAGTATCGGCCGCATGGGTGGTTTTATCGTGCTGTTTCTGGGCCATTCTATATGCTGTCGGCGTTGAAGCGGATAAAGCAGTCAATATGGGATTCGTAATGTTTTTCCTTTTTTGTTTTATGCTTATTCCTGCGATCATCGCAATAGTTATCAATCGTAAAAGCAAATGGGCTGTTATCAACCTTATATGTGTATGCATAGTTATCGTGGCAGTGATTGCCATGAGCATTCTTATGCCGCCATGGTATTAATCAAGCCGGATTGCTCCGTGGGTTAGTACAATGAATACCAAACCAGTTATTCCATTGACAACACTTCGGCGGCAGACTGTTACTTAATCAACGAAATAGTCCCACATTACTGATTGGATTACCTTTTAATTGTACTATCTGCTGATTTTTTTATACTGCCAGATTTCCAAGTCTCTTTTTTTATAAATATAGTAGCAACAATAACTATATGATGCTTACCAAAAAATACTTCCTATACTTTTCACCACCCCACTCCACAACAGTAAAACCCTTTCTTTCGGAAGGGTTGATACCCGTAAAATCTTGAGGCTCTATGCTGACAGGAGTGTTGGAAGGATACCAGAGCATATTTACCATAATAATCGTATCGGGTTCGGGAACAATATTATGGGAAACAGCATCTTCATAGGTCACCGTCTGGAATGAAATAACATTATATCTGTTTCCTTCCATCTGTGGCAGCCAATACATAATGAAAGCATCAGCTTCTGTATCAGTCAGACCCAACTGCTTAAGTGACTTTTCAAGGAAAACGGCAGTATTCTCTCCCTTAACACAGAAACCTGAGCTAAGATCCGGATTTATTGACACTTCACCCTCCCAAAAAAGGAAAGGATACGTTCTTCCATTCTTATCAATAAGTGTTCCGTCAGGATATGCGGTAACGATCCATCCGTTCTCAGAATCATAAACAGGATACGACGTGGTCAGTTCTCCGTTCAAAACAAGCCTGACACCAACCTCTGTTTCTGCTTCCGGATATAAATATATGACCGGAGCAGCTGCTTTAGCCTTGGAAAGGTATGAGTTTAAGAGAATTAATAAAATTGCGAAAAGCAAACATACACATGCAATTATCAATGGTATCAAGGCCCGTTTCTTTTTTCCGGATTTTTCAAGTCTCACTATAAAATATAGGCAGACGAAGAACATGAGCGGAAGAAGATCCCGCAACGCATAATATCCGATTTCTTCAATCGTGACAGGATAAAGCCAACTCTCACAATCATCTTCCAATGAACTATCACAGGCTTCGATAAAGCCAAGGATTAAAATATTACTATCATCGTACAGGGCGTATTCAAAAGAAATCTCATCTCCCGGTTTAAGAACAACTATTTTATTTCCACCGTTCTCGACCGTAAAGACAGTCTTATTATCTACGTAATACCAGGCAGTTCCATCTGAACCTGAGATTTTAAGCCAGCCTGAGACATATTCGCTGCCGATCTGCTCAGGCCTGATATCCGAAATGCTGATCTTGTCCCCGTCTGAAGACATACCGTACATCTCTGAGATAGTCCCGTTATAGACTACGTCTACTTTCTCGGGCCACGAGTCCATATCATCTAAAATAAACGGATTATAGCGGTGCGGACTGATGGTAGTCCTCTCTCTGAACTCTTTTTCATTCAGCCGTCCGCGAACGAACATGAAAATGTTAATTCCGATTATTAACAATACAACCAGAACGAAATACAGAACTGTCCAAAACGAGATCTTTGGTTTTACTCTCTTTTCGCTGTTCATCAAAATCCTCTCCACAGGGATTACAATTCAGGTAAGAGAATTATAACATGCGTTTAAATGACTCTTCGTTAATATCCCGGTGGAGGAGAAGGCGGACTTTCATGGAAAAGCAAGATACAACGGAGATATAAATGAGAGAAGTAAACCTGTCAAAGACATTTTGCCCAGTTTTTTACATTCCTTAGTCATAAACTTTCCTGTACCTGTTTCTTTTTCCTGACAGCGGAAAATACAACAACGCAAGCTGCTGCAACAACTGCAGCGCCGATTCCGATGCAGAGATTCCTGTCAGCTGTCTTATACTTCGAAATGGTGATGTCGAGCGTCACGATGTTGCCTGCCAGATCCGTTTTAAAGTCGCCGTTACACTGTTCGGAAAAGACCTTGACCGTGTAGTTTCCGGGTGTCAGATCTGCCGGAACATTAAGCAGCGCTTTGCCTGAATCTGCTGCGTCAGCAGAGGTATTGTCGACGATATTTCCGTAGTAAAGAATGGTGCCTTCAGCATCTTCGATCATCACCGAGATATATTCATTCGCTCCTGTCGCAGCACCTGTGTATTGGAGCTTTACCGCGCCGTCTTTGAGAATCGTTTTCGAGCCTGAAACTGAAGCTTCGAAAACAGGTCTGGTATCGTCTTTTATAGTAAGCTTCCAATCACTTCCGGTATAAGAACCGACTTCTTTCATTGCGTCTGCGCCGGGCACGCCTGAAGTTTTGCCGCCCTCGGCAGGCGATGTGAAAAGAACTTTTGAAGCATCGATATTCATCGCGGGACGCACTGCGAAAATAAAGTTGTTAACGTTGCCGCCTCTTACGAAAACGTTGCCGGCATTAAAAACGTTCGCCGCATTATTGGCGTCGCCGGGTGTCCTGAGCCACCACGCGCCTGACATGTCGGATCCCGTCATGGCACGCTTGCTCTTGGTGTATTCGGTGTTAAGCGCAACTCGCGTGCCGCCCTTGTCCTTCCAGTCAGTGGGGAATCCAAGATCCGGATCGATCACTTCATAAACGGATAACAGATAAACCTTGTCATTGGTATCGGCACCTGCTTCAGAGCCCTTCGCGCCGTCCTCGTTTATGACGAGGGATTCAAGGACAGCGCCCTGCTCCTGCGCATTGAAGGCATTATCAAGGAATTTACTGTTGAGCCACTTTCTCAAGGAGCATTCTTCCCAGGTAACTGTTTCAGCTGATGAATTATATACAACGCAATCAAGGTTCTGATCTGATACGACGAAAAGGTTGCCGTCGTTTGCGAGAACTCTCCACTTGACGGGCTCCTTGTTGCTTTCTGTCGCATCTTCACTCTTAACGGACTGCCAGTAGTTTCCGAAATAAATATTGCTTTCCATCGCGCCCGAGATATGGGCCGTTCCTCTCCTGATCGCTTTGTCGGATTTGTCATTTATGTCTGATCCTGCGCAGGCAGTTTTTTGAAATGCCGAAAATGGCAATAATCCTGCCATCAAGATTGCAGCCATGCTCACAAAAGATTTGCGCAAATTCATGTCAGATCTCCTTCATTATGATTCTGTCTTTCCTGACAAAATCATGGATGAATCTCCTGATATCGCCCGTGCCAATGACGTCATAGTCTATAATTCCGTATTTCATTTAGCCTTTGCTTCTTTTAACAACATCATATTTAATATCTTTTTCATAGACGTGATTACTGCCGATCTTCTTTACTTCTAAGAGATTATATCATCAAGATCATATATGTATCTGAATTCCAGCAGTGACGACGAATCCCTCTCCTGACCCTCAAGTTCATCTTTAAGTGTATTGTCTTTATCAATTATGAAGTAGATTATCCTGCATCCGTATTCTTTGACCTGCGGCATGAAATAATCAGCCACCCATTTTGTATCAAGCGGATTATCTTCAAAACCGTCTCTGGTATCCGCTACGTAATTACAGCCCTTGTGTTCTCTTATTACCCGTAGTGCATGATTAAGGGCGTCCTATAGGTTTCCAGCTCACAGTACTTCTTCCAATGAACGAGCACCAGATTCTTTTCGCTCAGGTAATAGACATCACAAGTGTCTGACAAATATATCTCTTCGCAATTCTTCTGATTGTACATATTATCCCCGTTAACTGACTTTTTCTGCTCCAACTATCCTGTTGATATTAAGAAATATCGTACATTTTCATTGTCTCACGGTTGCGATACTCATGTTTCTCATAATACCCGATCAGATTCCCTTCTTCATTTCTGAGAGCAACCATATATACATCTTTGTTTTCTTTCTCATTAAAAAAAGTATAAACAATATTATTGTCTTTAGATGCCTTAAACCATTCCAGTATTTTCAGGATCATTTCACGGGACTTCTCATTATGGCAATTCAACAGGCTCTTCCCCATTAGATCCTTTCCACCCCATTTCACATAGCGTTCAATTGCTGCCGGGTTCATATAAATAATGGTATGTTCAAGGTCACATATGACTACTGCAGCTCTATCAGCCTCTAGAACGCTTTTGTAGATTGCATTTATATCTGTCATTTGAATTCACCATCCCCTATACTGATTATCTTACATACTATTATACGATATTACTATTATACGATATGGAACCACGTTGCCAATTTACCGGGTGTTCTCGTTTTTTCGATGCCGTTGTAAGACATCACCTGTATAATCCAAAATTATTAATTCTCCACCAGAAACAAAATGAGAGGTGGCTAATTAGGAGGAGCAAAAAACTCCCCCTAACTCTATGTTCATTTCAATGCTAATGACATTTTTTACAAGGCTCAATTCCATGTTCTTGCGCATATTCTAATGTAACTTGATATGCTTTATCAGGATTCATGGATCCACAATTAGGTTTGCTGTGATATTTTGAACCTGTTGCAGAAAGCCAAACATATTCCGTATCATAGTCTTCTTCATAGTAATCATCATAATATGATCCACTATCATAATAGTAGTAATCCTCTTCTTCGGGAGCTTCCATTACTACCGTGACATAACATGATGCAGTTAAGCCATTTACGGTTTTAGCTGTGATCACCGCTTCACCGCAGCTTATTGCTTTGAGCGTACCTGTACTGGTTACAGTAACAACTGATGTATCACTGGAAGTCCAGGTCGCTCTTTTATTTGCTGTGTTCTCAGGTAAGTTTTCAGCTTTGAGATAATGATAATCGCCAACGTAAAGTTCAACTTCATCCTCATTTAATTCAATTGACTCTGCCATGATAGGAGGCTTTACAACTACCTTAATGCGGCTTGAAGAAATATAACCATCGGAAGTCTTTGCATAGACATATGTTTCACCAACATCTACAGGACTGATATCAAACTGCATCTCAGAATCCACTTTCTGAGATAAGGATTTAATTGTCGCAACCTTGGGATTCTCACTTACAAAGACAACATTTGTATCAATATATCTGTAAGGATACTTCTTTGTAACAGTAGCTGTGCCCGAATAAACTCCTTCGCCTTTATGGAATTCAATTACGTCATCAGTATTTAATGTTATCTTAGTAACCTTGTTCTTCGGTATCGGAGTAGGCGACGGGGTTGATGTTGTTGTCGGTATCGGAGTTGGTGTTGGAGTCTCAGTCGGCACTGTCACTGTTGGTTCTATAGCATTAGCGTCCCCAGATATAATAGGCAAAACAACGTCCTGGTCTTCTCCGGTATATGCAACAGTAACCACAGCCGTTTTCGAAGTTTCATTATACTGACATGCAGAAGAGGCTATTACGTTTTTCTTTACATCATCATTCAGCGAAGACAGATCTAATTCATTAGCGGAAGAATCCTGATACTTAATATCGAATCCGCTTTTGTCAGCTAATTTCTGAATATAAATAATATTTTTACCGGTATATACGGTATCGACATAATCATCGAATTCTGTGCAGTCAAGCTGAATGAGATCGCTGCTCTTAATGGTTGAACCCGGTGCTGCACTTTGAGCGGTTACTATCCAATCATCCTTGTCTTTGATATCGTCATACGGCTCTCCACGCAAGTTGGTAAAACCTGCATCTTCCAACGTAAACATAGCATCAGACAATGCCATGCCCGTTACATCGACTGTATGACACAATTTAGTCTTACCGAATTCGCCGACACTGGCAGATAAAGCACTGGTTTGGCCCTCTTTTTTGTATAGTGTTCCCACAAACATCATCATGATCGTAGCGGCAATAGCTAACGGAACATAAACAGATGCTTTGCTTCTTGTTTTGGTAGTAACCGGATTAGATGTTTTTGCCGGATTTATGTTTACTGCCTGGGGTGAATAAACCGACGGCTGATCAATATCAATGTGTGCTCTTCCGTTATATGAAGCATAAATCCTTACCGGAGTATTATCCGAAGGAACAACTATACTCCTGCCATAGTTCTTTCTTCCAATCTTCAGCACGATAGTTTGGGGACCGGGTGCTAAATGGAAAGACAATGTCTGACCGTTAACATATGTGTTCTTTACACCGGATGAAACGATCCTCGTTACCATTCCGACAGCAGGATTGCTCGAATTATATGAAATGAAAACATTGGGTTGATTTACCTGATTCTGCACATTTTCAAAACCACGAGTAACCCTGCATCCGCAATGGGGACAATACCCGAACGCTCTTGAATCATCAAACTGCATCATCGATCTGCAATTTGGACACATCATTTCAACTATCATATGGCCACCTCCTGTTTTCGGATAGGCAAATAAACTATTTATTTATCCTTTGGGAGTAATACTTAACGCCATATTATCTTTGACTGAACAGCAAATATAACAATATCACAACCCTGATATAGGATTATGATATCAACTCAAGATTTCCATTATGTTTTCTCAGTGTAAATAAATATAAAACCCACCATTCCTCATGAATAACAAGATTATTGGTGAAAAAACATATTTGCAATTGAATATTTTCCGATGCTTTACAAAATAATAAACACGGAATGGTAGGATAATACTAATATCTGAAAATGTGTGTGGAATTCGGCTTAATTCACTACTGAACCGGAGGCATCAATGAAGAAGAAAATAGCCATATTCACAAACGGCTGGAATGACGACTATCTCGACTTTGCAATCGAAGGTATCAGAAGGCGTGCGGCCGAAGATAACATCGATGTATTCATATTTCTGGATTACACATCTTACGATAAGTCACCGGATGAATTAACCGGAGAACTCAATATATTAAATCTCCCCAGATTCGAGGATTTCGACGGTGTGCTCCTGCTCGGCAACACGTTAAATAATGCAGGCGAGAATGAGATTTTGCGCGAGAAGATCCTGAAGGCAAAGGTCCCTGCGGTCTGCCTTGAGTATGAACTGGAGGGCATCAACTGCATAAGGACCGAGAATACGAACGGCATGAGAGAACTCATGGAGCACCTCATCACAGTCCATAACTGCAAAGACATATTCTGGATAAGCGGCCCCGAAAATAATGACGACAGCATCGCAAGACATGATATTCTGGTTGAAGTCATGGAGAAGCACGGCCTCCGGTTCGATCCTTCCAGATCCTTCAATGGTTACTGGAGTTATGCGATCGTCGAAGATAAGTTCCCTGCCGTAATTGCGGGAATGAATAAACTCCCTGATGTATTTGTCTGTGCCAACGACAACATGGCCCTGGCCGTGTGCACGGTTCTAGAGAAAGCAGGCATAGATGTTCCGGGTGACGTAAAGGTAACAGGATATGACAATCTCATGAGCGGCAATCATTTCGCGCCGGTCCTCACATCGGTCGACAGAGGATGGGATGAGAGAAGCTATCAGGCAACGGACAGCCTGATCGGCCTCATTAACGGAGAGCCGGATTTTGGTGACAAGGTCTACGATTCAAAATTCGATCCCGGTGAGAGCTGCGGCTGTTCACTCGGGAACGACGGACTGAAACTGCAGAGGGACGCGAGGAAAAGAGCATTCCTTATCCCTGTTGAGAGAACGATTTTCGACTGGCACCTTATCGTTCTGGACGATGCTGTTGCCCATGTGAAAAACACCGATGATATTCACGATTCATACAAAAAGACATGGGAAGAAAACCACATCTATGAAGGAGACGAGTTCTACATCTGCCTGGATCAGGATTTCGTGGATTCATTGGAAGGCGAGGCATTCTGCAAGACCTCCGGTTACAGCGAAAAACTCGAAGTAATCTACGGCATGAAGGACGGTGTAACCATTCCGAGACTGAAGATATCCATTAGTGATCTCGCACCCTTCTATGACATGAATTCAGACGGATCGTCCGTCTACATTATCGTGCCTCTCCACATGGGTGCGGAATGTTTCGGTTATTTTGTGTGCAGGAATAATCACAAGATAATCAAGGACTTCTATTTGAATTCCCTGATAAGGCATATCGCATACGGTTTAGAGAGAGCACATCAGAATATAAGACTCGAAAATCTTAACAAGGTATTGGCCGACATCTCTGTCAGGGATGAACTCACGGGTCTGTATAACAGAATGGGATATGAGAAGATCGTTATCCCTTATCTCGATGAATTAAGGGCTTCAAAGAAAAAGTCGGTAATAATGGTTGCCGACATCAACAAGATGAAAGAGATCAACGACAAGCACGGACACCTCATAGGAGACATGGCGATAAAGACAGTTGCTAATGTCATCAAGAATACTGTTCCCATGAGCTGGAAGGCAGTTCGCTACGGCGGAGATGAATATGTAATTATCGGCAACTTCGATGTGCCTGTGGATGTTCAGACGATTAAGGAAGATCTGATTGAGAAGTCATTATCTGTTTCCGAGGAACTCAATATGCCGTTCAGGCTTGGTGTCAGTGTAGGTTATGTTATTATCGATCCGGAGAACACTCTCGAATATGAGAAGTATTTCCGTATGGCTGACGAAGCGATGTATGACATGAAGCGCGAAGCGCACAGGAATGATTAAGCACATGATATTGACCAACGAAGAATTAAAAAAGATATGGTTCGGCGCATACGAATTTGAAGAAAAAGACGGGTACCTTAAGGCCAACCAGTATTCAAAACCGCAGATGGAATATTTTAATTCCGCACTCGAGATGTGGGCGGAAAGATGCGATGCATCGACGGCAAAGACTTTCGAGTTTATAACTGACGCATCTGAAGTGTCTTTCAATTATAAGATAATTTGGAAATGCTCAGAAGATACCGTTGATCTCTATGTCGACGGACTGTGCCACAAAATCTTCTATATCAAGGACATGGGCGAAAAAGGCACATTGAGATTCAGCCTCCCTGAAGGAACACATAAGGTCGTAATCTACCTGGCAGTTGATGCGACGATGCTGATAAAAGATTTCTCTATTGATTCTTCTTATGAGGTGCCGGTCAAGAAGACGAAAGTCCTCTGGCTCGGAGATTCGATCACGCAAGGATACGGTTCACTGCGTTCTTCTGAAAGTTACGTCAGCATCACCAACAGGACGTTTGATTTTGACATTATTAACCAGGGTATCGGCGGATATATCTACGACAGTAAATCGCTAATGAAAATGCCGGGATATGATCCTGACATGATCGTTGTTTCTATGGGCACCAATCAGTATGGTGATGAGACCATGGATGCCGTTGAAGAATACTATAAAGTGCTCACAGATATTTACGGCACGGAGATTCCTATTATTTGCATCACTCCGATATGGAGGGGTGATAACATTGAGGCACTGCCTGTGTTCTACAGATTCTGCGAAAATATTAAAGCGGTCGTATCAAAGTATCCGAACATTAAGGTAATCGACGGACTTTATCTCGTTCCGCACCTTGAGGAATACTATACAGATAATCTCCATCCGAATCTTTTAGGCACGGAGATCTATGCGGCAAATCTTGTTAAAGAAATGAAGAAGCTGATTTAATTCAGGATAACGCGTTATCTCACTTCACGACCATTCTTAAGTCTGGCTTTGTTATCATACATCAACTCGTCAGCGCGCTTGTAAACGTCAGTCACAGATTCTCCCTTTTTGTTCAATGCAGTTCCGCAGGCTATTACTACGCCACCGTTAAGAAGGGCCTCCTTGTTATGATCCTCGATTTTCTGAAGGAGCTCATTGATGTTCTCATAGTCATCACCCTGTGAGATAACACAGAATTCATCGCCGCCTACGCGGAAAACAGGGCTGCGCTTGAAGGTTGTACAGACTATCCGGCATGCCTCCCTGATGTACTTGTCTCCTTCCTGATGTCCGAGTTTATCATTAACATATTTCAAGTCGTTGATGTCGACGATGCTTATGGCAAACTTGGCATCCTCGGTCTCTTTGACGGTGTACTCAAGACGGGCCTCCGCCTCAAGGTAAGCACGCTTATTCCTGACACCTGTCATTGAATCGATATTTGCCTGACGCTGTGCTGCCGACAGCCGTCGTGATAAGTCTGCTTCTCTAAGCAGCTCCTGTGCCTGAACGACCTTCATTTCTTCGTCTACGTCACTGACACCGATAATGAGTATATTATCGTCACCCAAAGCACGGGTGGCCCTCATTCTTACATAGAAAAGTTCGCCTCCCTTAGGCACACGGTATATCATCTCGAAAGATCTTTTCATATCGATTTGTTCGAGCAATGTCTCACGTACCATTGCCTTACTGAACGTCTCACGATCTTCCTCACAGACGAGGGCATTTACTTCAATTTGGCATTCGTTAAAGAAATCTGCTCCGCGGCGCTTCTCAAAAAGACTCCCGTGGTCATCTATCCAATAGTTGATATAATCCTCGGTATCAAGTTGAACGTAAAAGAGTTCGTCATACCCATATGACAAAGCCTGTGCAATATGATTGAAGATAACAGCATCTGTCTTGGCCTTTTCATATTCTTCCTTAGTTGATGCAAACTCACGCCTGACTTGCGCTATATCAGTTGTTTCATGTGCCATTCCCAGCACACAGATTCTTCCGAATATATCAGTATATTTAAACTTTGTACTCTGAAGCTGTCTATTATTGCCGGCAGCATCGCAAATATCCTCGATAAAGACATATGGCTCTTCCATTGACATAGCCACGCTGTCATCTTGAGCAAATCTTTTCGCCAGTTCTTCATCAAAAAGATCTGCATCGGTCAAACCGACGACCTCTTCGGGGCTTTTCTTGCCTGCAAATTCAGCAAAAGCCTGATTACAAGCAAGGTACATACCTGTTTCCGGCTCTTTGGTGTAAGTCAAAGCCGGCATGTTATCGAGCAAAGAAGTTATGGTATTCTTGAGTTCTACGACCTTGCCGCTCTCCTTCAGTTCGTTACGGAATCTCTCCTTCTCATCATCGATTACATACGACTTGACAAGACTGGTTCCCAACATATATGCAATGGCATAAAGCGGAAGGTACGGAAACCACAGCTGCGCAAAAAGGAACACCGCCATGATAATCCCGAACAATCCGACGGTACGGAACCGGAGTTTTTCCTCAACACCATGCCCCCGAACCCTGGCATACGCTATAAAGCTATAACCGGATACAACAGCAAGGATAATGATCTGTAATACAAGGAAAATATATCTAAGCGGCAGAGCCTGATATACACAGGCAGAATCTACCGTAAACAGGACAGGTGTGAATATATTTACAATACTCGTGACCATGATCACTGATGCGATGATTCGTCCTGTCCACACCAGGAACCTGACGAATCTGCCTTTCGCCCGGAGATAGTAAAAAACGCTGACAGTCCACAACACAATACCCATTGCCATAACAACAAAGTAAACGGTAGTGACGGCAAACAGGATCAGCGCCTGCTTATAGTATTCGATAATTCCCCATGAAAGGTCGATAACATAGTAGATCAGCACAGAAAAAAGGAAATGCCTGTATGTCTTCCAGGTAGTAGCCTCAAACGATTTATTGTAATCAATGAGCATGTACCTGTTCTCTATGATCAACACCAGAATGGCAAGCAGGTCTATCGCGGCGTAATACATAACATCCTCATATCTTTGTTATTAATCTCTATGCTTCATTTCTGCCAGTACACTCAAGTAATATAAATAATAATAACATTTCAAAAATAAAAAAAGATTTACTTTTTGTGAATATTCGAGACAGTTATGTATCTATTTTGTAAATTAAAAATTCAGTCCGCTTTAACAAAACTAATAATTGCAAGGATCAGGGTAACTATACAAAGCACGATGCCCATAATGGCATTTGCGAAGAAGCTGGATCCGGTATAAAAGACCTGCCTGACTGCTCATTTAAACTCACACCCGGGAATCAGTTCTTAGCAGCCAATACTTCTGCAACGATCATAAAGATCAAACTGAAAACCGGCCAACCAAAGCCTGTAACATAAACCATCCATAGCGGGCGCATATTATCTGTCAGTCCAGTCATTAAGAAAAGACAGAAAACAATAACTGCAAGGATCATGATCGAGAAAAATACGGCGATCACAGGGAAAATTATCTTCGGTACTATACCTGCCTGACTAAGATCGCTTATCCTCTCCTTAAGAAAGAACTTGTAGCCTGTAATCATAAAACCAATGAATAATGCCATTCCGAGAATATAAAAGAAGACATTATATCTGTATTCGTTGCCGTTCCAAATAAAACTGGAATAATTACCTATATAGGATCTGCCGACTATCTGAAGAAGCGTAGCAAGTCCGGCAACAACAGCAGATGCCAGAAGATATAACACTTCGGAACCAAACAGCTTATAATAATCTTTCATAAGTAATATCCCTCCTTGTGAGAAGATCTATTCTTAGTCAATATTACTCTAGTTGTTTTGATATCCAAAGCTGAAAGGATATTTATTTACGGAGTCTCCTTATGTTTTTCTTTTATGGCCCGTTTTTCCATTAACAAGATACCCAGGAACATATATAGATTTCCTATGCTGATCCAGGCACATCTGATCGCGTTTGTTAAGTTGTAATTGCCGATTTTCCCTATGAGCACCGACAGTATCATTCCTACCGGAACGCAGAATATAAAGCACCACTTCGGATATGGTGTAAGTCCTTTGATAAAAGCGTAGATAAAAGCTCCGCTTTGCAAAAAGAAAAATGCGAGAAAAATAATAATACCCGGCAGCAGGAAGTATGAACCGAACTTTATGGTCAAAGCAAGAGCATTTTCAGGATCTGTCTGCATCATATATCTATTTACAAATACCGTTGTAACACTGTTACATTAACTGATGTTTATCTGCACTGTTCATTATATAAAACCGCTGTAATCCTCCCGTTGTGGTATATTCAAAGCATTCTGATAAAACATCGCGAAAAAAGGAGCACGCCGGTTATGTCTGTTTATATCGCATACAGGGATCTTGTAAAATACCGTTTTCAGATGACCCTTTGCGGAGGACCTCCGATAAATCCGGATTTCCGCCTTGCCACTGTCAGGAATGATATCTATCTTCTGACATGCGGCAGAGATGATTATGCCGTCACCAAAGAAAGAGGGGAACAGTTTAAGACCGAGGTCTTATCAAAGACCACGGGAAGCCATGACGGTCTTTTCCCGATGGATGCCGAGCATAACGGCAAAAAGACTGCAGCGGTTATCGAGATAAACAAAGACGGCAGGACCACATGGTATGACTTTGATGACGAGCTCATGCTGAAGATGCTGACTGAATTAAAAGAAGAGCTTGGCGAGCCTTTAGACAGAAGGGGCCTTATCAATCACTGTTATCCGAATCCCGCCCTCCCTGAAGATTTCGAGCTTAAGACAATATACCACCAGATATACTGCGGACCGGACAATACGCCTCAGGCCGCTATCAGGATAATGTTCCCCGATACTGTGACAAGCCGCCTCTGGACATTTGGTGACGAACACTTTGTTGTTATCAGAGAAGGCAACAACGAGAACAAATACAAAGTTCCGGACAGCCTTATTCCGGATATAAAAGAAAAGGTCAGAGAGCTTTGCAGGGAACCTGCCGAAGCATACGTTGAACCCGGCAAATGGGAAAGCTACATCCAATTCGGCGAGACAAAGGAACAGATATTCACAGATCCTGATAAAACGCTTGAACTGCTTAATTACATTGCGTCCGGATCAGAATTCATTTCAACATCACAGATAGATACAAATAAATATTATCCTTTCAATTCACCGCCGGCAAACGCATTCGGCATGATGGGAATGATGAACATGTCTATGGCGCAGCAACAGGCTGCAAATACGAATGCCGGTCAGGCAGCAGAAAATCAGACGTCAGTAAAACCCGATGGTTGGAAGTGCCCCATGTGCGGAGCTTTCAACACCGGCAAATTCTGCATGGAGTGCGGTTCAGTCGGACCCAACTACTGATTTAGCTTAAGTCATCATGCATATTTCGCATGAGTATTGCCGGCAACGATAATGATGATAATGAAAACGATCAGGGATGCAATTGAGCTTATGTTTCTGATAAGCTTGACGGCATTATTCTTCACTCCGAATAAGACCAGAACGCTCGTGATTATGCTGACGGCAGCTAATGCTATCTGCAGATAGAACAGATATCTCTGATCTGACAGTTCCAGCCTGCCGAGAGGGCTTCTTTGATACTCTCTTACACTGCCATCTGGAAAACTCGCGCGATCCGTATAAAAGTTTATGTTCAATACTACAAAGAACAGCACATTCGCAATGATCGAAATAATACTTATCAGCATCCCCTTTTCTCTCCTTCACTTAAGCAACGGTCACTCATTATACCGGCCGATTCCGCCGACCACAGCCACTTCTTCCTCATCACTGTCCAGTATCTCAAGCACCTTGATTCCTACCGCATCCTTATCGGAGTCAGTAACGACATGCTCATAACTGAGTTCATCATATCTGACACCTTCATCGGTGACAACGTCCGTGAATCTGACCGTTATCAGCGCATGAGTGACCTTGCCGCCGTCATACCAGACTTCAGAGTCCGTAACCTTCAGTTTTCCATATGATTCTATCTGTCCGTCGACAGAATCGAAAAAGTCTTCCCACTGTTCCTCCACATCATACTCAGACCTCGAATCATCCGAGAACATATCCGTAAGCTTATCAATGTTCTCATCCTTGATATATTTGAAAACCTTAATCGCTTGCCTGTGCGCAATCTTCCGTTCCTTAGCGGCAGAACCAAGATAACATCCGCACATGCCAAACATTACCGCCACAGATAAAAATAATGCCAATACTCTTTTCATATTACTGATGCGCTCTTATACATAATTAAAGCCTGTTCGTGGTCAGCCTTCCCGTGCCGCCGTGAACAGTGCTGCCAGGTCATAATATGCGCCTGCTGCACCAGCCATATAATCAGTTGATGTTCCGGCCATCTTCTCACCGTCCCAGTAACTGACAGACAGACTGCCGCCCATGCCTATACTCCCGGATATGTGGCCCTTATACTCCTCCCACTTATCGATCTCATTCTCTCTGATTATCTCCATAGCGGGCTCAATAATTGTTGCCGGGATAAAACGGAAGCTCTCGTTCTGCTGCAATATCAGACGGGTGTCCGAGAACTTCCATACTATGATACTGTCATATTGGGGAGGGTTGGTCGTCTTATATGAAGAAATCGAGAAAAGCATTTCTTTCTTGATCTCCGCGCCGCACTCGGTGCACGTTTCCCCTGTCTGCAGTTTGGCGCCACACCGGGAGCAAGTCCAGCCTGCCCCAGGCTCTGATGCTTTGTTATCAACTGAAATCTCCTGAACTGCAGGCTGCGTTACAGCTGCAGGTGTGGCAGCGATACGTGGCTTGCCGCATTCAGGACAGAAGTTGCTGACCGGGCCGTTATATCCACAGCTGCATGTGAAAGTACTGTTATCTTTTCGCTGCTTTCCGCAATTGGGACAGAACTTACCTGAGAAGAACTGACCGCACTCACACTGAACCTCTCCTTCTTTGCTGCCAGCCGTTTCTGCGGCAGCTGAGGACTTACTTTCGCGGTAAAGTATGACATTGGTCTTTCCACCGGTGGTAACATCGCTCAGATCAAAATGCAGTCTGTCTTCAGTATCGTGCCAGGCGAAATCAATGTTGTATAGTATCTGATCACCTTTCTTAAGTGACCTGTCGCCGAGTTTTAACTGAATATCCTCGTTCGGATCACGCTGGAATCCCATATCACCGGAGGAACCGGACATTCCCATCATTCCCATCATGCCCTGAGGATTAAACGCCATCAGCGGACCCGTCGGTAAGACACCATAGTAACCGTCAAGAACAGCACCGCCGTATTCCATGTTGATACCCACGGTTTCCGTAAGGGTGACAACGCACGTGCCGTCTGCACTCTTCCATGTTCCCGCGAGTTGTTTGTAATATTTATAGTCAGGATTCTGAATTTCCATTTGAAGTCTCCTCCCTCATGACCTGAATGATACTCCAAAAATGTTGCATCGTTCAACAAAAAAAATTTATCCGCAACTGCAACTTTTCTTTTCGCTTATCTGTATATAAGATAAAAGAGACGGACAGGAGGGCCACAAAATGAAGATCACACAGTCCAAGGATTACAAAAAACCCTTATACGCCATAGGCGTTGCAGCTGCATTGGCGGCTGTATCCGTAACAGGATGCGGATTCGATAAAGAGGGACACGACGGAAATAAGGGCAAGCGCGTTGATTCCGGCCAGTACTGCAAGCATGATGCAGACGACGAGGTCATCGAACTGGCAGGCGAAGAAGATATACCTCCCGTACTCGATACAGTAGTAACAGATGATGACAATTTCATATTAGATGGCGGGGCACCGATTGACGAAGGATAACTGATCTTATTTCAGCTTATTCATTAATAAACCTTACCTTGCATTTGCCTTCGAGATCAAATGCGGCCGGGGCTGCTCCGGTTGCCCTGCAGACAAGTGTATCCCCATCCCAGCTGTCGAATTCGACATCATCAAGGTCAGGATCATCACATCCGCATCTTCTGTAGATTGAATACCAGTCCTTCGGTTCCACTGTGGTCATGGGGTCTTTGAAATCCAGAACTATGACATCACCCGGGCATGCCCAAAAGCAGCCATCCACCGCCAAAAGGCTGTTCCCGGGATTGTAAAAACAATCGCACCAAATGAATGTCTCTTCAAATTCTTCCGGATACTTCCCGTATGATTCCGCGGGAATGTAATGCATACACTGAAGGGAATCAAGGTTCAGAACACTGTAACCGTACAGATCCTCATCGAAGACAAAGTAAGAGTTCCCGTCAGCGTGATGGATGATACAGGCCATCCTGGAATTACCGTCTGTGTTTTTCCACTCGAATACCATTCTGTCATCTTTGAACAGCCTGCATATCTCCCCGTCAACAGGCGCATGACCGGGCTCGCGGTTCTCTTCGTCAGCGTAGTAATAGTATCTGACCAAATAACCTGACTCCAATTCTTTTTCTCTTTCGGGTTCATCAAACCTGATTTTCGAGAAAACCTGATCGTCAAGCTTCTTCATTTCTTCTATGTATTTCCCGGTTCCGTAATAATTCACAATGATCACCTCAACAGCATTCCTGTCTCACGATCCCTTCTTAATAGCTAATATTACTATACACCTCTTCCCGGGACGTTATTCCATCTCCTTAGCAGTACTTACTGCCGGAAATATTTATGCGTGTGAAAGATCAGGGAAATACAGCTTGTCCCGTTCAATCGCTTCAAGCTCAGAGCCTCTGTAGAACAGCCGGTAATCGTCTGCTCCGTCATAGAGCGAACAATCACAGAGCACCTTGTCTTCGTCAAGAGGGACATAGCCGAGCCTTAATCTGTTCTCAACATCGATGCGCTTTAAGACTTCCTCAAGTCCAACCTTTTTCTTGCAAAGAACAGAACCTAATACTGTGTCTCCGTCCTGCTCCTTCACAATGAAGCAGTCCAGATCAGAAGAATAGTAAACTCTGTCCATTCCGGATGTGTAGAACATCTGGAGACCGAACCTGTTCATCTGCTCGAATGCCGAATGGGGATAACTCAGGCGCACAAGGTCTTTGTACTTCTGTTTTACGTCTTCGCCCATTTCGCTGACGGGCATAAAGGGCTCACCGGCTTTTCCGATGTTGCAGAATTCTTCTTTGACGAAGTACATGTACTGGTTCGTGATGCCAAAGCCCATCTTCCTGTAAAAGCCCACTGCACTAAGGTTACCGAAAAGATAGATCCCGTCGCACTTGTCCTCATATTCTTTGATGACGTGCTGCATCAGCTTTGCGGCAAGCCCCTGGTTCCTGTGGTTTTCGTCGGTCATGACTGTGCCTAACTGAATGTAGTTTTTTACGACTCCGTTTTGCATGAACCTCATCTTATTGGCGGAAACATTAGAGATCATCACACCGTTTTCCACCAGTGAATATGGAATGTAATCATCTTCAAAATATCCGTTTGTAACCCATCCTTCGAAATCAAATCCAAAAGTCTTTTGGGTCAAAGCATTCAACATGTGACGTGATCCTTCGTCTCTCATGTAGCCGCTTATTAATTCCATAATCACTTCTCCTGCAGGTTGATCCGTCAACGGTTTCTCATGATTCCCATGAACATTAATACCGGCACATCAAAGAATGCGCTGACGAGGTTTGCTGTGATCGCATAAATTATGTTCCTCACCTTCGATACATCGCCCTGCTTTTTGACGAGTTTATTGCTGTACCAGATGGTCTCAATGACCAGGATCACGACTTCCATCACGAGCCAGAGCGCGAAGTGATTCTTGAGGACCACAATGAATAATCTTGACAAGAAATTATATATGAACAGCAGGAACTGCGTTGTAATATTGACGATCAGGAAATACTTCAGGTTCTTCTTTCTGAACAGTCCGAAGCAAAGAAGAATGATGCCTTCCACTACCAATGTGATTGCCAGATACAACACTGTCTCGATGAAGAAATCTGAACCGAACGAAGGAACATATACCTCTTTCAGAGTGTTCGTGGAATAATCGTATTCACATCTCGAATGGAATATCTTTGCCGTGACCTCATTGCTGACGGTAACTTCACCGCTCTCGTTCACGATCATGACCTTGAATGTCGAGGGCACCATGTAGCCGTATCTGACTATGTTCTCACCTTTATAAAAATCTATATGCTCACCTGAATACTTGATGGAATTCGTTCCGCCTGCGTATGTGAACAACCTGAAGCCGTCTTCGTTATATTCGTAGAAGATCTCCCTGACCCAGTCGTGATCTTCCGGAATGTGATCGTATCTGTTGGTGTCATTGATGTTGGCAACATGTTCTGTCGGCATGACAAGCGCAACATAGTAAGGTTCCGCAGGCGGATTGATGATCTTGATCTCGATCGAACGCTTCGGACCTGTATCGGCCATTACCATCCTCGAAAAGAACGCGACAAAGATAAGCGCAGCCAACGAAGCAGTGATAAATCTCTTGATATAGTTTTCATTAAGGCTTAATTCAGTCTTCATAAAGGCCCCCATCTGCCTGATACCACAATTTTATGTTTATAAACTAAATACAGTCAATAAAGAGGCGTTGTTGCATATAATAAAATTATCTAAGACTGTCGGCAGTTATACATTTTTCTCTCTATTTCTGATAACCGCACAGACAGTAACCGCATCACCAAAATCTTTATCTGTGATCCCCAAAGATGCAATGTCAGAAGCTGTTGCATTCTCATACAGACCGAGGATCTCGGGAGCACATTCCTTGAGCACCACATAAGTTCTGGCATAATCAAATACGGCAGGAGCGATCCTTGAATTGATCCAGTCAATGATGACCGGTTCAGTTCCGTTTTCCGGCAGCATGACATTCAGAAAATGCATGTCCAGATGGCAGATACGGTTCTCATATGAGGATGACAGACGCTCTATAACCGGAATTATCTTTTCCTTTTCTTCTTCTCCCAATCCGATGCCTGCAGTTTCGATCAGACGCGGCATCTTTATATCAGAAGGATCTGCCTGATGCACCTTGCGGAACATCTCTGCCAGCATATCGAATCCACCTGTAAAACCATCGAGCATCTTTTTCTCGAGCGTATCGCCTGTGATCAGATCCATCTTAACGATATGCGGATCCGCTGTGTCGTAATACTTTACCGGGGAGAGACCGGCGCGGTTGATCTCAGATTGCTGTCTTTTCTCGAACTCGATCCATTCCACGGGATATGCCGGCCTGTACACTTTGTAGGCATAGCCCCGGAAACTGTAAACATCAGCCTGTGCGCCCCTGCCTATAACAATCTGACTGCCGTCAAATAACTTATCTGTGTTAACTCCGCCATCTGTCATAGGGCTATTATATCATTCGTCAAACGGGCAGAGATCTTAAGGGTAAGTGATGGGCCTATCTTGATATAATCCGGTAGATGTTACTCCGATTCATTTATGGGATGAAGTTCGCACAGACGCTTATAGTCCTGATCGATCCTGTCTTTGATCTCATCCATCCTCTTCTCGCTGTTCTTGATCTTATCGGCCTGTTCATCCATTTTGGCATGTATCTTAGAGATCTCGGAATCGATAAATCTTCCCCACTTGAAAACAATGAATACGATCGATGCAAAAACAACAGTAGCGATACCCAGAATCCATATGAGGCCGGAGTAGGAATGATCATGGTTTTTCTCCCATTCATCATAGTTGATCTTACGCTGCTCTTCCCTCTCAAGAGCTTCTTCATATTTTTCATGGTTAGTGTACCATTTTGAAAAATCGTTAATGTCGAAGTTCGAACTATTCAGATAATTAGTCCTGTCTGCTGAGTCCGAAGTTTGTGTCGTCTCATATTGACTGAGATCCTCAGCTTTAGCATACGGATTTCTCGTGGCAAACTTATAACCCAGGAATATCAGCAGGCAGCATACTATATAGCAAACGATCGTCAGGATAACAGCTTTCTTCGGACGGATCTTTGCAGAAGAATAGATGCATATAGTGTCTCTTTCCTTGACGAATTCATTAAGGCTGCTTAGCGTTTTATTTCTCTCGTTCCTTTGGGCCTCGAGCTGCGCGTTCTCATCGATATACTCATGACCCGCGTCAACAATATCCTTCATGACAGTAAAATACTCGCGGTCCTGAGACTTGGACGATTTGATTGCCCTGTCGATCTCTTTATAGGCCGGCTTATGGTCGTTCTTAGAAAAAAGATCGAGACGGCATATATCGTCGATCTTTGGTATGTTCATTGCTATGAGGGCCTTGCCGCGAAGAGCTTCAAAGTTATCAGGCTCTTTCTCCAACAGAAAATCGTAAGCTCTGCCCGCAGAAGTAAACTCATTATTCTTAAGCGCTTGGGCAGCTATGCCCAATACGCTCTCCTCACGGAAATAGTCATAGTCGAATGTCACACCGCAGAACGGGCATTCGTACATCTGACGTTCTATATCAACAGAGAGTTTTCCTCCACAAGTCGGACAGATATGCATTTTAAGATCTTTCATCTTAGTCTACTCCTAATATTCCCACAATTATTTCATCTATTCCCATTATAATACCCCATCCACTTTAGGGATTATAGCAGATGCCGTGATATAATTCTTTGCGAAGTAAGTTGAAAGAGAAATCGGGCTTGACCGGGGAATTTTCGATGATTCATAAAATATGCAATCTGCTTAGAGATGAGCTTTTAGATAATGGTTATGAATATGGTATTTATCTAAACGGAAAGACTTATAAACCTGATATGTCCAGTGGTTTTGATGAGGAATTCTTTGAACGGTTATTATCAGATTATCGCATTCAAAATCCTAGAGATACCAGGCAGGCAAAAGTGGGTACTTGCAACGATATAGTTATTCTGATGAGAGCCATTCTTGATGAACAGAGTGTCCCGAGTAAGATTTGGCTTTTACATGACAGGCAATGCGGAAAGTTCCATACAGTTTTGACTTTTTACGTAGAAAATAAAACTATATACTTGGAATTGACACCTCAGTCTCCGATGCCCTGGTACGGGAAAGAAATAGTTTTTGATAACGAGCAGAGTTTCATATCCGAATATAGTAAAGACGGTTGTAAAGTAATTGAAATTACAGACTCTATTGTTATTGGAGAGGCGCCGGAGTTTATTCTTTCCAGAATGGATCAGTAAATCCCCGGTTCAATCGTCATTACTTAAGAACTCGATTTTGCCGTCACGGCCAACCTTGATAGCTGTTCCGCAAAACTTGCAAATACCCACAGTTCATTTGCGGATCTTATTTCTGCTGATGTAATTTGTGTTTTCGGTTTCCATTTCAGTTTTCCTATATAGATAACGATTTAGATTATCCTATAATTCTCTTTACAAATCGAATAATGTTTTCCAATAACAGTCCGTCTGAACGTATGATAAAATACCTTTGACATGGCTTTGGAATGAAGGAATCCTCAGTCAATGTATTTTATCCGGGAAGATTTTGAGGGCTTATTAAATGCGTGTGACCAATCTGATAATGCATATTGTTTCTTTAATAATGATGATTCCGGATGCATTATTCATTGGCATAGCTTTTCTATGGGGTGTTCAATATCTTAGTGGCATGGAGATAATAGTTGTACCGCTGTTCGTCCTGACGTTTTTTGCCGGATTCGTATTTACTCTGGTAGGCGGAATAATACTGTTCCACAAAAACCGGAAAGCCCCAAACAAAACATATATGAAGCGTGAACTGATTGTCTATGGCTTTACCGCTTTAAGCTTTGGCTTAATGATCACATATACATTAATGATAATACTTAACCCTGCACCTAAAATACCCGAACTTTCTACAGATAGTTCTGATACAAAAGTATCGGTCATTGATATTGCAGGATTTGCTTTGGCGCTTGCAGGAATGATCTTTACTGTAGTAGCAGGTACGATAAAAAACAAAAAGGCTAAGTCAACCGCGGGAATTCAGGCAGTTGCTCAAAACAATCAAATTGTGTCACGCCCCAAGTTCTGTACTAAATGCGGAACACCCACCGGGGTATCAGGACATTTCTGTCGCAATTGCGGTTCAAGATTGGTATGACGGGGAATGCGTGCAATGAGCAACTGGTATACTGCTGATACTCATTTCGGTTCGGATTCAAAAGAGGTCATGGTTCGCGATAACCGGCCTTTCAAGGACATTAATGAGTATACAGAAGAGCAGGTAAGGATTTGGAATGAACAGGCATCTTCTGATGACACCATATATGTCATTGGAGATTTCTGTAACTGCGGTCCGAAGAGCGAAAAGGATTTCAGGAGCGGTCTTGCCGTATCAAAGCAGATAAACGCGCACATCATCCTCATTATCGGAAACAATGAACAGCGTGCTATCGACGATTGTTTTGACGGTTCTTTCGATAAGTTCCGCGAATACTGCCTGAATGATCCTTCATGCAAATTCGATGATGTTAAGCTGAATGACTATGTCGATATAAAAGGTGAAAAGTTCTTCCTGACGCATAAGCCTACTGACCATGCCAAAGACTGTCAGACTTTATTCGGCCACACGCACAGATACGGCGGGTTGTGGAAACCTTTCGGATTCAATGTCGGCGTTGACCTGAATCACTTCAGATTGTTCAGTGATGACGACATAATGCTTATGCTGGACAAAAAGAATAAATACTGGGACGAGGATATGGATATTAACAGCTAATGCCCCAAAAATGTCATTTCTTCTTTAATGCCCTGATAAAACACACACTCACAACTACCATCATTACTGCAAGTGTATCTGATGCGATAAGCTGTCCAATGGCTGCTGCAGGTATTGGTTGTAATGGCCATGGTTCAATGAAACTTGCAAGGCAGGCCCTGAAAACCCATACTATCGTCAAAAAGAAATAAAAGCAGATCACTTCCTTATTCAATGATAAGGCTTTTTTCGCAAGAATAATAAGCATCACACTCAGTCCAAACAACAATAATGAGAAGCAGTAGTTTGTATAATCGATACCTACTATCAAGTTCTCGTATTGCGTTGGCAGATAGTCATACCATTGAAACATCCGGGGCACAAAGAAATGCCATAATCCGACCAAAGCACTGATTACTGCTGTAATGTAATACAGGATACAAATTCCTTTTTTCATAACAATTTCCCTAAAAGATCATGACACTCCGGATTCTAAAATACGTATTGCAGGCCCATCACAATCCACCTCCACTTGCGCTCCGACAGGAAGCACTGTCATAGGCGTTCTGTGAATGAAATCCAAGTTCTCCACGATTACAATATCCGGTCTGTGCACTTCCTTTAAGATAACCTTGAAAAGTGTTTCCTTGCTGTCATCATCAAGAGGTCCTGTGATCACGGCCTTAGCCTTATCAAATACTCCGGCCGCTGCAAATGCACGGAGTTCATGCAATCCGGCCAATTTACTTCCGTAGATACTGCAGTGTTCCATTGCGATAATGGAATCTTCCCAAATATCCGGACCCGGGAAAAACTTAGTCCCCATAATCTGCCAAAGAGGTCCTCCGCAGACCGGGATAACATAACCTCTGACTTTTCCGCTTCCCTGCAGCACCTTGTAACCGGTGCCTGATTCCCAGGGTATCGGATCTTTCAGATCCTCGATCTCATCATTATCCGGAAATCTTTCATACTGCACTCCGTCGATCGTGTATGTGGTAGTCCAATCAATGGGCGTGTTCTTTTCCGAAGGCTTTATCTCGCCTATTACCTCGTTCGAAAATAATGTCCGCCGGATCGCGTTTTCCGTATATTCATCCAGTTTTCCGGGCTGTGCAATCGGTGTCAGAACAGTAGGACCGTAATAAGAACGGACTCCCGCATAAGTATAAACTGCCGTCCATGTAGCAATGTCGGAAAAACCCATAAATACTTTCGGGTAATCGTGAATGACCTGTGTATCAATATACGGAAGTACACGATATGAATCATCTCCGCCCTGATTGCAGATGATGCCTTTGATGGAATCATCCTTCAAAGCCCACATCAGATCCTCTGCTCTTTTCTCGGGATGCTCGTAAAGGTACTCACTCCCCTTAAGCGCATTAGGCGTCTCGACTACTTCCACATTAAAGATCTTTTCGAATCTTCTTTTGCCCAGCAAATATCTGGGAAGCATGTCCTCATCTCCGGCACGTCCGCCGGATATAGAGATAAAAGCTACTTTATCGCCTGCATTCAGTTTTGAAGGTATGATGAGTTCTTTCATTTCGCTCTCCCCGGTAAATTATCCCATGTAAAACTATGTGTTCTAACGTTTTCATTTTATCAAACAGCGGTTTGCTTGATCATATATCCTAGCTGACTGATCCTAAGCCTTTTAGGAGCAGTAACAGTGACCCGATAAGGATAACCAGAAGTATCGACGGAATTATCACTGCAGCTTTGGCATAACCTTTTCCTCTTACTGGAGAAACCCGAGCGTCTTTTATAGCCTTGATGCCCAGTACAAGACCTGTTATTGCCAATACCGTTGCGATTAATATCAGTACATATGACAGTATGAAAGCATCGAACGAAAGACTTTCTGCGTGCGACGCAGCTATTATAAATTCACTCATCAACGCTACGACAGTTACATGGATTGAAATTAAGGAGAAGATAAATCCACATTCTCCCGTCTTTGAAAAAGGGATATTCCTGTTGATCGAGAAGTCATTGCCGCCGGGATTAAACCTTAATAACAGATTACAGATCCGGCTGCCTTCGTCCAGAGAATCCTGAACAATGTTCGGATTAACAACCATATCAAGCCCGTGTCTTCCGGCTTTGAATATCGGGAAACGCATCCTGTTATCGCCGCAGTAGAACTCAAAGAATACAAATCTTGTTCCGCCTCTTGCAACCGAACCGATTGTCGATCTTATCTTGCTCAGATCCCCCGGATTTGCCATCTGGAACCTGAACGGATCTGACAGCGAGACATATCCCACTCTTCCCGTTTCTTCGTCTATACAGAGTATGGATTTAAATGTATGCCTTGTTCTTGATGTAAATGTAGTAGTCTTTCCGAAGTTCTGCTTCTTAATGTTTTTGTTCATCGTGCTTTTCGCAATAGGATAAACAGCCGGGTTGACAAGTTCGGGGAATAATAACATGGAAAAAAGCACGGAAATAATCAGGAACAAGGTAGGATCTTGCCAGCCAAGAATCCAGGCCAGAACAGCGCTCAGCAGATAATCTGCCGCAAGTATTATTGCGATAAGGATGATTATTCCGAATGCATTGTTCTTCTTCATATAATTGCTTTAAAAATTCTTGAAAAAAGGCTCCTATTACTCCATTGAGAATATAATATTTATTTTTGCAGAGCTTAGCAATATTAGAATTTACAGCAAATAATCTGTTATTATTCTCTTGTAGGTTTTGGGATAGAGTTGGTTTTGGGGTGAATCTGCAATGGCTTTGTTAAAAAGTTATACCTGCAAAAGTTGCGGCGGCGTTTTGAACTTTGATGAAGATCAGGAGATCTTTGCGTGTCCGTTTTGCGGTGAAGAATTCAATTATACTGATTTTCACAGAGACGAATTATTAAGCCAGGCTGCAAGGTGTCTTAAGGAATTGAGATACGATACGGCAAAGGAAAAATATAATACGCTGTTATCCGATAATCCTCAGGATTTTGAGGCTCTGCGCGGAATGGTCCTTGTTCATGGCAGAATCTGTTCACTTGATGAACTGGATTCGCCTGAGAACATAAGAGACTGTGATTTTCCTGCAGCTGTCAGGGCATCTTTTGATGCGAAAGAGACCGCAGACGGATCTTCTGAGGCCGGTTATTTCGAGAGGCTCATAAACCTGTTTGGAATAGGCAGAGAGTTCCGTGATAAGACCGCTGATGCGCTTGATAAATCAGAAAAAGCAAGGAAAAAATACAAAGCGGCAGCTGAAAGTGAGAAGAAAAGCCAGGAAAGACTGAAAGATACCGGCAACTCTATCGGCATAGGCATAGCTATGTTTTTTGGTGGTATTTTGGGAACAATTATTTTTGCTATGGAGTTTAATATAACCTGGCTTGTTCCTGCCGCATTATTAGCGTTTGGAGTAATCGCATTGATAATATTGGGTGTTTTTCTGATCCGCCGCCACAAGGTGAGATATACTCTTTATAATGTCCCAAAGCCTTCAGAATATGTTACGGCAGGTCACATAATACAGGATTTCCTGTCCGAAGAAGCGGTTGAGATAAAAAGACGTTATATCGAAGAATTAGAGCTTCTGAAAAAAGATGATCCTGCTTCAAATGGCTATACACCTCCGAAGGCAAAAAAGAAATCTTCTGCCAATAATCCTTTTATCGATATTACAAAGACAGTAAATTGCGCAAAGTGCGGCGGCCAGTTGAAACTTGTTGAGGATAAAGGCCTGTTTGAATGTAAATTCTGCGGTGTCGCTTATGGTGCTTCTTTGTTTTTCAATAATCCTCTTGAGAAAGCTGACGAAGCCGTAATTAGGGGGGATTACGTTGAAGCTGACCAGAGATTCTCTCATGTCCTCATGACCGATCCGGAAAGTTTTGATGCATTGCTCGGCAGGATCCTTTGTGCCGGCAAATGGAAGAAAATTGAAGATATATGTCTATCTAAAACCATACTTCCGGCGGTCAGCAAAAATCTGAAAGACAGAACAGGTGAAGCTGTTGATCACGCTGTGAGTGAAGACAGACTTTTCTTTGTGACTTTGAGTGATATGGTTGATGTGCTTATAGAAAATGTGCGCAATGAACAGAACCTTAAAAGATGTGATAATGTTCTTCGTTCTGCAGCAAGCAATGCGGAGATTCATATGAACGGAAATTCAGCATCCGGAGAATCAAAAGCACTGAAGTCAGAGATCAACAAGCAAATTGAAAAGTATTCTGATATAAAGTATGAACTGCTCCTTAAATTTGATTCGTTAAAGAATTCACTGCGTAATGAAATGAACCGGCATTCGCGTTAATCGACACTCAAATAGCGCCCTGTTGCTTAAGCGTCAGAACAACGCTGAATTACTGATTGGTTTGCCTCCTGAGGCCTGTGATAATGAAGCCATAAAACATAACAATCACAGCTCAAAGGAGGATACAAAAATGAAAAACACAATGAATAAAGAACTTACTTTAGATCTGCTCGATTTGGTAAACGGCGGTTCTGCCGTAGAGGTATACTGTGACAGCGAGATCCTTCACGCGGCAGGTTATATGGATTACTCGGTCAGCAAATGTGATACTCTCTTCTTCTGGGGGAAAACCTCAGCAAAAGTAGACGAAGGCTGGGCAAAGGCCGGCATCACATGCGTAAGCAGTTACTCCGATGACAACAAATACTTCTATCAGGGACGACAGATTTCATGTGACGAGGCAAGATCAATCGTCAAAGGCATAAAGGGACCTCAGATCGGGCACTAAGAATTAAGTTACCACAGAAAGTCTACCCTCAGGTTCTTACCCTAAACTGTACTTCCCTTTGACACGCTCATCGGGCTCGTAACCGGACAGGAATTCATCAGCCAGTGATATGAGCTGCTCATACGTTACAGGACAAGCCTTATAGTAAACTGAGTTATTACCGGTATGGTCACTGGGAACGTAATAAACCACGATGGCACCGCTCTGTCTGTCGATGCCTGCCAGCACGAGCAGAATGTGCTTTCTGTCATGGAACTTTAAGAACGACTCGATCTCTTTCCGGCACCATTAAGACTTAAGATACTCAGGTGAACAAATGGCGATAAGGTATTCCGAATTCACAAGCGCTTCATTGATAGACTGCGTCAGATCATCTGATACGGTAAATTCGGTCTCATCGAGGTGATATAATCTCAAGTATGAATGGAAAAAAGAAACATCAGAGGATCTCGGCCATAAGCATGATCCATTATTTCAGGCTGGTTTACAGGTCAGTCCTGTTCATTCTGCTCCTGACCGAATACATTCTTTACCGCCTCGGCATCCATCATTTCCCGGAACCCGGCATAGGCATGCAGACCGCGGTTTCTCTGCTGATATGGATCGTCTTTACCGTGGAGATGATCTTCAGGTTCTTCCCTTCGAAATATGAGAGCCCCGGATGCCAGAAGCAGTTTAAACGCAACTACATAAAGTCAGGAAGAACGGACATAAAGATCGCCGATAACAATGCTACTATCCTCGTCGCGCTGATATGGGTGGTTTTCAATGCAGCTTTCGGTGCGCTTTATATGCTCGATATCTTCGACAAGGGCATAATGTTCCTTCTATGCGTCGCATATTCCGTCTGTGACATGATATGCATACTCTTTTTCTGTCCGTTCCAATCGTGGCTTCTTAAGAACAAATGCTGCGGTTCCTGCAGAATTTATAACTGGGATTACGCGATGATGTTTACTCCTCTGTTCTTTGTCAGAGGCATATTAACATGGAGCCTTCTGTTCCTGGCTGTAGCGCTGCTCATCAGATGGGAGATCACATTCTTCAAGTATCCCGAGCGTTTCTCCGAGAACACTAACAGATACCTTGAATGCGCCAACTGCACTGAAAAACTCTGCGTTCACAAGAAACAGCTGGGCCGTTTCAGAAAGCACCTGGAAGAATATACCACCAAGAAACTCGGCAGACTGAGAAAAGAATAATTGTTACCAATCAGAATCCCAGTCTGAGTCATACGAATCGTAAGAGTCGTAATCATAATCCCAGTCATTATCGTCCCAGTTACTGTCAAACCAGCTGTCGTTATCGTTGTCGTTGTCGTTGTAGGAATAGGCTTCGGTCGGATATTCTTCGATATAGTCAGAGTAATCACCATCGAGGTCACTGTAATCCCTGGCCTCAAAGTAATCCTTGTAGTTCTCTTCAAGCTTGTCGGGAGTATTATAGGTCCGTTCCCAGCCGCCGTCATCATCGGGAATATACCAGGCACCGCCGGTATAGTAATAAGGCGTTCCATTATAATCGTAGTAGCCTTTATTAGGTGTCTTTTCATATTGTATGACCGCGGCGATGAAAGTAAAACCAATTACTGCTGCAAGGAAGATAAAAATGCCAATCATTAAGGCAGTCGCGCATCCGGAACGCTTCTTGCGCTGAGCCGGCTTCGGACTTGCATAAGTATTGGCATTCTTGCCTTTATTGAGATCTGCCTGCTTGCGTTCAAGGAGTTCGGCCCTCATCTTTTGATAGATCTCGTTGACGGCATAAGCCTCATCGGTGCCCCTGTAACGTATTGCACGTGAACCGTCTGCCTTGTTCTTGTATACAACGCAGTTGCCGCTGGCATTTTCCTTATAGATACCGAAAGCACGGGGTTCCTTGTAATCGATACCTATGAAGAACCTCATCTTCTCGAGGGGAATGCCCTTTTCCTGAGCGAAGGCCTTGAGTTCTTCTATTGTCTTAGGGATCTGGTCGCCGCTCCTCTGAATATGAACATTGACCGCACCGCAGTTGGGACATTTTTCGAGCGTGTCATCTATGACACTTCCGCAATAATCACAGAAAGTCTTCATACTATCCCCCTTAATGATCCGTACAGGATGATCGTAAATTCCTATAACATTATATCACGGGAAGGTCATTAGTCATCTTTAAGAGACGCTCCATTGATATCACCTCCAAAGAGACGGTATCAGCCGTTCCAAATAGGGATACACCAGCCGCACTCGCTGCATTGTTTGCCAATTCGCAGTTCTGCTCCGCACCCGTGGCAGTGATATACCCAGCCGCATTTTTCGCAGAAATTTTCAACAGCCCTTTTCGGTGATTTGCACATCGGGCAGTATGGTGCGTCCGCAATGGTGCCGCATCCGGAAACTTCTTTCAGCTGATCATCAGTCAATTTGATCTTATCGTCATTATCCATTGTGATCGACTCCTTTCTTTAATAAGAATCACTTGACATCAGATTGTGGATCCTCTTATCTTCATCCGACCAATATCTGGCATCAACAGTTTCTATATGCTTTCTTATTATATCATCCACAAGGGATTTATTGCTTAATCTAAAGTACGCTTCTGCACGGTTAGAATCATCTTCATTTGTATTCATGGCTATCTTTGCCAAAACGTTATCATCTGTTATCTTGAACAATGCGGTCCGCCGTGCGTGATAGTTTTTATCGTTTAATGCAATATCCGCCAGCTTCTCTGCATCATCAATAAATGAGACTACATACGGATAGCTATGCCTGGCGAATTTTTTGTTATCGGTTTTATCTATTAACTTTTGAATCGTATCACTATCAAAAACCTGACCTTCACCGGCAAGTTGTCCAAGACGTTTTGACAGCTCATAATCGTCCTCAATGCAATCTATCAGCTTCATTCTTCTGCCGGGATCTTTTATATATTCAAATGCTTTTGCCGCATTTTCAGGATCAGTTCTGACTGTCTGTTCATAGCACTCGTCTGTATTAAGCATTTTTATTGCATCCCACCGGACTTCCGGCAATGCGGCTTTTGTTGCTTTCACAAGGAGTTTTTTGTCTTTTATTTTCTTTAGTGCCTCATATGCCAGGACTGCTCCGCCGTAATCATCTTTTGGAAAACCGTAACAAATCAGTTTAATAAGCAGATCCGGTGAAGTTATACACATAGCAGCTGTTTTTCTTGATGCAGAATGACTGCCATCCTTGTTTTTGAACACATATTCAAGAAGGAACTGCTGATCAGTTATCCGTGCCACAGCTTCTTTGCGGGCGCTTTCAACAACTGCCGTTTGTGCTATAGCTTTCAGCTTATCTTCATCATTGATCTTTTTTACCGCGTTAGCAGCTTTTACGGGATCAGCATCTCTTTTTTCCCAGACCGGCGTAAACAAACCCATTATCTGACTCCTCTTTACGTTTGACGTGTTCATAATGAATTACCTTAGTCATATAGTAATCCATAATTTTGAGTTTTACCCTTGCGAAAAACTCCCGATTAACTATCAATAACATTTTTGTAAACAGCGTAAATATGTATTACTTAACATACATAACCGTCTCAAGGTCATCGAATCCGTAGTGTCTGAATGCGATCCTGTAGTCTGGATGCATACTGAGGACGAGGTCTGCTAACACTACAAAGTCTTCGAACTTGTGGTAGACGGATATTGCCATTCTCGGGCGGTTTTCCATGATGAGTTTGCGGGCGCCGAGCAGGGCTTCGTACTCCGCGCCTTCAATGTCCATTTTAATGAAAGTGATCTTCTTGCCCGCAAGCACTTCATCAAGAGCAACAGTCTCGATCTCCTCCACGCCTTCAAAGTTTCTCTTCTCTGCCTCTTCCCTGCTTATGATGCAGGAAGTCTCGAAAGCATCGGCGGCAAAATAAACCTTCTTATTTACATCCGCAGTGCCATAGGGGAACAGCTCGCATTTGCCGAGAGGCGCGAGGATTTCCTTGCTCTTCTCGTAATTCTTCGGATCAGCCTCGAAAGAATAAATGTAGTCAAAACCCTTTGCGCCGCACCAGCCTGCAAAGTTGTAGCAGGTAGCGCCGTCATAACAGCCGCAGTCTACAAAGACTTCATTTTCTCGCGCTTCGAAATAATCGAAATACTGTCCCTGGTTGTTTCGCCAGTCGTATATTCCCATGATGATGTTCTTCTCGTCTATTCCGATATCATCAATAAGGCGTTTCCTGACCTCATCAGCTACGGGCTTTACCGGATAAGAAACAACGAGTGTCTTATCGCTGTAAAGAGCAATATTTTCGGTAAGTTCTTTCTCGGTAATTACCTTGATCCCGGTCTCTTTATCAACAGGACCTTTGCTCCCGTCCTGATCGATGAAGCAATCGATCTTCACGCCAAACCGCTTGAATCTTCCGGCAAGATAATGACCTGCAACACCTGCACCATAGATCAGGCAGTGAGAATCTGTCTGAAGCTTCTCGACATAAACCTGCATGTCGCTGTTCAGATTCCTGTACTTTGATTCAAGTCCTGTGATATAACCTACATCTCCCGTTGAGGCGTAAAGGATCCTGGCCTCGAAGATCTTTTTAGATATCTCATCGTTAAGGTGAGCATATACGTTTCGTGCCATCTCCGGAAAACCGGCGCTCAGATTACCATTCAGATTACCGGCTTCTCTAAGCGCTTTCTGCCGGTCGCCTGCCTTATCTGTACCAAATACAATACCCTTTTCAGTCGTGCTCATTTCTTTATTCCTTCCTCAAACTTTTCCATTATAGCAAAGGATCCTTGCGAAAACTTGTCGAATCCGGAAAGTTAAAAAGAGACGGAAAAGGAAAGAACACTTTCTATTACAGGACGGAATATTCAAAACATCATTAAGACCGGCAATATGCTGCCTCAGCATCATATCACCGGTCCCGTTTTGTCACCCTTCATCTCAGAAGTCGCTTCCCTGAACGCCGTCCCACTTAATACCGTATTTGGGATAGATCTGGCTGTTAAATGCAACGATGAATCTCGGCTCGTTGTATCCGATCTGGTTTGCGCCCTGATAGCCTCCGTTGATTATGGAATGCATATTTCTGGCAATCTGTACGATGTCATTAGCCTCATCAACGGTGATGGACTTTCCCATGATCTTGAATTCATCCTTGTCGAAGAAATTATATCTGGTACTTATTCCGACAAGATGATAAGTCTCTTTGCCGTATGTGTTGGGGGTAAAAGTACCGCCTGATACAATAGACAGCTCTTCGTTATTCAATTCCTTTATTTCTGTTAATTCAAAAGCAGTATTCATTTTTATTCTCCTTTCTATCAATACCATTCGAATGAGTTGCTGCCGATCTCGCCATTCCAGCTGAGTTCGTATTCACACAAAAGTATCTCCTTCCACTCTCTGGCATAGCCGATATAATCACCTGCTTTGGCATATTTCTTCCAAACGTCTGCGCTCCTTGCTCTCAGTGCCATTGCCAGTTCCTTGGAGATTGGTGTGGAACCGAGATAGTACTTGTCGTAACCGAATACCGTGTTCACATAAGAGACGCCTGCCCTGTGAAGGTCATCATCTGCATATACGGACTCAAGGGGATGTCCGCCGGAAACCTTATCCAATACTTCCAAATCTAATGTCTTATACATAAAAAACTCCTTTCTCGTTATCTGTGTCAGATCTCGCAATCATAAATGTCTACGTTGTTATCAACCTCTCTGGTCCTTACGTCATCACCATTGAGATAGTCTGCAATCATCTGTGCGATGGCATCATAGTTCTTGCCGTTGATAATATCGTCTATCATTCCTCCGAAGCTGTCAGATTCCGGCTGAAGATTATCGTTTACTGTACCGCCGGCAATCTTATCCATTTCTCCGGCACTGATTATCTTTAATTCCTGTGCCATTGTTATTTCCTCCTTTACGTGTTTTTTGTTTGATGGCATTATTATCACGGCAGCCGGGAGCTCCAACAATCAGTAATGCAGACCCGATCTGATGCTTAAGCAACAGATACGGATTTAAGTGTGGATAATAATGGAAAATCTTGGGACTCCAATGATGTAAATGATATACTCGGTGTATTCAGATGCTCACATAAAAGCCGACATCAGGTCATCAACGGAAGGGATCGCATGGAGTTATATTTCGCGCCGCTCGAAGGCATTACAGGTTACATATTCCGCAATGCTTATAACGGGATCTACGGTCACATCGACAAGTACTTTGCACCGTTCATCTCACCTTCCGATAAATGTCCTATGACGTCCCGCGAGCGAAAAGATATCGCTCCGGAGAACAATACCGGAATAAACCTGGTCCCCCAGATCCTTACTAGCAGATCAGAGCATTTTATTGAAGCCGCAAAAGAGCTTCAGCTGATGGGTTACAACGAGGTCAACCTGAATCTCGGCTGTCCTTCGGGAACCGTCTGCGCAAAAGGCAAAGGCGCAGCCTTCCTCCCGGAGACACCTGCGCTTCAGAGGTTCCTGGATGACATTTACTCCTATGCTGCCCAAGAAAACATGAAGATATCCATAAAGACAAGGCTCGGCTACTATAATCCTGATGAGTTCTACGATCTGATGGAGATATTTAACAACTTCCCTGTGAGCGAGCTGATCGTGCATCCCAGGATAAGATCTGACTTTTATAAGGGCAAAACCCGAAAAGAATACTACATATATGCGCTGGAACATTCCAAATGCCCTCTCGTTTATAACGGCAATATCTTTACCGTTAATGACTATAAAGACCTGTCTGTATCATTCGGCTTCGATCCTGATCCCATCATGTCAGGCCGGGGACTTATTACCGATCCGTCACTTGCGGACAAGCTTAAAGGCTTCGCAACGGATTCCGACTTCACAAAGCTCAAGAAGCTTCACGACACCGTCTATCACGAATATCAGAAGGTCATATCACCTGACATCAACGTCCTTTACAAAATGAGGGAACTCTGGTCCTACTGGCAGGTCCTTTTTGACAGCAGCGAACGCGACATCAAGCGCCTGATGAAGGCAAAGAAGTACTCGGAGTATGAGGAGATTGCGTATAGGTTGCTGGAGGACATGCAGCCTGAAGCGTAAGGAACGATCAGCATATGCTGATCCGGAATTATCAGATCTGCGCCATTGTACATTTCGTTGAAATATTAATTCTCAGACAAGACTATCAAGCTATCCTCTGCAGCCAATTGTATTTCCTCTTCCAACTTAGGATTAAAGAAGCTTTCATAAGTCTCTGCCTTGAGATATCCCAGGAAAACGCATTTGTTTGACAAAGCCAGATTTCTTAACTGAACTGTTGTATATGTACCATCACAACCGAAATCGCCGGCCTTCTTCAAATGCAGCTCATTTCCCTCATTGCTTAGTATTTCCTTAAACATACTCCTTATCTCATAGTTCTCAGACAGCTGCGCCAAGAACAAAGAAGCCATATTGGAAGCTACCACATAATCTATGTGTCCTTCTTCATTAATGAGGTTAAGATTAGCATTCTTTCTCAATTCGGCCGTTATATTAAAGTCAAGATTGAATTTCGTTCGAATATCTCTCAATCTCATTATGCGGAAAATACTCTGAAGATCCGCATCTTCATCATCCAAAGTATAATCGCTGAGAACAACTATATGACTAACTTGTTTGACCAGTTCCAGCAAATTCTCTTCTTCAGTTATATCTTCATCATAGAAGGATAGTTCTCGTTCATTTAATGCATTCAATTTCATCATTTTATCTTTCTTTTCAGAGGGAATTCCGGCAATAACCACCTCGGAAATGTCACCCGACATCTCCTTAAAAATGGTCTTAAATGAATAATTGAATCCGATTATTGCGACTTTTCTGTTAGTTTCCGAAGAATGATATTGACTCATAGGAACTTCGTGGTATTGCAGATTAGTAACTGTAGCCAGATTCGGTTCTTCTGAAAAAACAATTATTTGATCTTCAGCTGCTATCTTATAATCCTTATCAGGATTCAAAACCACTTTTCCTTCATGTATTATTCCAACCGGAGCTGCTTCATCCAGTCGATAAGATAAATCTTTGAAGCTCAAGCCAACAGTTTCACGCATCTCAACAGAGTAGAATTCATTGCCGTCAAAACCAAATAGTTCCCTGAAAGCATCAGATAAACCGGTTTGAGTACATGAAAGAGCTATCATTTTCGCGATAGTATTACGCAACTGAATAGTAGTTACATTGTGTTTAGCGGCAACGGTATCCGGGAAAGCATATTCATTATTATATACGAGTGCACTGACTCGAACCTTATCATTATCTGCGCTATTAATCAGCAGGGAAACAGCCAGGAGAGTTTTTATCGTCTTCTTGTCATCCATTGGACTGATAATTATCTGTCTGCTTGTTGTTAAGGAACACTTCTCTAATGAAGTCGGATCAAAAATATCAATCGATCGGAATATCAGTTTTACATTTTTGGGAACATTTACATTCGCTAATACGGGTTCGATCATTTCTTCACATTTAGTATTGCTTCCGATAACAATAGTGCGTTTTTTGCTTCCTGCTGCCAAAATGACTTGTTTGATCAAAGTGTAATCTCCGGGAATGAATCCAAGAATAACTATATGATCCTTTTCGAGAACTTTAGACTTACCGTCTTTCAGCTCGTCGATATGTTGTTCCATAGCGGTAGAAATAATACCGATCAATACACTGGTTATCAGAATACCGATAATGGCTCCAACAGCCATTACGATCAGATAGCCAATTCTGCCTTCACCATCATCATAAGATGGCATCCAGGCATTCATGATCGTAGCAAAACTATCCCAAATGATATCTGCTCCGAATCTGGCATCGCTATACCCGAATGTTACTAACGCAAGCGTAATAACAACAATAGAGGCAACAGTTGCCAAGAGCAATAATCTAATTAAGGCTATGGTTCCTTTGGACATCTGGTTATCGAACCAGTATTGAAATCTATCACTGAATGAATGCTTCATTATTATGCCCTCGCACATTCAAAAAGTCACAGGCCGACAAAAACACATGATTATTATATAACGCTTCAATGATTTATTCTTTTCTTATGGTTTACACTTTCACAACAGAATGACAACGAGGGCGTGTTAGTATATGTATTAGGATGCAAATGCTTTTTACAATAATTTATCGAGGTAGGTCCTTAACCTGGAAAAACCAAATCTGAGGTGGTGTTAACATGAAAACTATTTCTGCCAATTGCCCTAATTGTGGTGCCCCTATCAACTTGGACCCTGATAATATTGCAAAGTTCTGCAGTCAATGTGGTTCAAAAATACTGTTGGATGTTGAAACTATTCAACGGCTCTTAATTGAAAAAGAGAAAACTAAACAAGTCGAAGCTAAAGAGATGGCTAAAGCACGTCAAGCCGAAATGAATTACAAAAAGAAATCATCTGATAACAAAAATACGACTATTATGGCTGTAGCCTATTTTATTTTTATGACTATAGTATTGACTATTATATTTGGTTTTATGTTGCTATCTAAGCTTCTTGGAAAAGGATAGATAATAATTCGCAGATAGTTTTTTATTAGCCATCTTTCTTGCCTTTTCTACTGTATTAGCTTTTCCGGATATCATATAGTCTCTTATCATTTCAATCTTTCTCGGATTAGTATCATCAAAACCTAAAATACAAGGACCATATTTTTTGTAATAAACCCATAGTGTTCTATAAATATAGGTGATTTGAGAATTCACTTGTTTTAATTCTTCGCGTAATTTTGCCTCTTCCTCTGCTCGTTTTTTCCAAAGAAGAACCCCAAAACAAATTAATAAGCCACATATCCCCAAACCACCGATAGCTATCAATAGTGAAGCTATCAAATTTACTGACGAAAAACCAATAAATAAGATTAAAACAGTGAATGAAAGTGATCCGCTAAGCACCCACAAAAAGGCAGCTGCATCTTTAAGAGTACTATTGCTTATCAAATCAAATAAATCATCATCTTCTCTATGCCTGCGTCTCCTTGTATGCGAGTCATCCCCTAATTCTTTTTTTATCTCATTCATTTTTTTTATATATGAATTATGTGCATCATACCAGGATTTCATTTTGCTGAAATACGCTATCATGCGATCAAGTTCAGCTATGTATTTTTCTTTTGTCCAAATTTCTTGAAAGGCTGTATTAGATCCTGCCATTCCGAGTTGATCCTGATTCTTGCAACCACAATTCCAACAAAGCTTATCTGACAATTTGCGCTTAATTCCGCATCTTATACATACTACTACGTCTGACTGTGATGATGAAGAATTACTTTGTGTCCCACTATTTTGCGATGCTTTTTGATTATTGTTTTGGACAGGATATCCACACATCTCGCAAAACTTGAAGCCTGTTTCTGTTATTGCTCCACATCTGATGCAAACTGGCACCGGTTTTTCCTCCATTTTCGCAGAAGATTAAACTATAAAGATTATACATCCGTTTTATAACGTAACGCTCCCAATCCAATGGGAGCGTTCTGAGTAATTAAATTGCTGCGACACGTATTCCTATGGCATGTAGCCCTTCGGCTCTATTTATTTTTCCGGAAACCAGCGATCTTCGATGTAATCACACATGTTCAGAGTAATTCCAAGAATATCAAGATCATCTCCGTCATTTTCATCAATATCAGCTAAATCCAAGCCATCCGGTGACTCGGTAATAGCCTCCTCAATGATTTCCTCACCTTCTTTACCAAACTCTCTTAGGATCTTATTCTCTAAGAGTTTGAGGTTAGTAAAATCTGTTACATATAAATGAGCAAGATTGATAAAAGCATCACGCAGCTCGTCTTCAGATAACTTTTTGTTGGAATCTGTAAAGTAACGGATCTGATCGATCCAGTTTTCAGAATTAGGTCTTTGCTGCCAAAACATATGATTACCTCCTGCTTAATGTCCGTATTTTTTCTTTAATATATTATATTCTGCATTTATCCTTTTTGAAGCCTCTTCATGTCCTCCTGCATCAGGATGATAGATCTTCATCAGATCTCTGTATCTTGATTTTACTTGTTCCCAATCAGTACATCCGGCAAAAAACCGGAATTCATCATCCTGATCACCAGAATCATTTTTTGCTTCGTTAGTCTGATTATTCGCATTACTATAATATGCATTATCATGATGGTCTTGCTGATAACCGGTATCTTCAAAGTTTGGCCTTGAATTCGAAGTTTTTCTGGCAGCTTGATAAATGAATAGCGCAACCTCGGCACACACAGCTGCTGCTGCCAGAATCGCATCATCAAAAGGGCCGACTAAAAAATCCGGCATTATAAAATATGCCACTGCAATAACGGCCAGGATGATCTGAATTGTAGTTAATGCTTTTCGATTCATGTATATAGTCCCGAGTTTATCCGATCCTCTTTCTTTTCGAACATTATTAGCGTTCAAAAAACTCACAGATTACTTTATAGTCACGGCATTGGGTTACTGCCAAAAAGTTCCCGGACGGGTCTTTGTAAAATTCTATTACTTCATACTCCAGATTCCCTCTATGGTGCCAAAGCTGCAATCCGCCCTGGTCACCGTTCCTGTCAGAATAATCCATGTACTCTAACCATTCGGTAAAACTGTCAACACCGACTATCGTAAATTTATAGCCCTGATAAGTTCCCTCGAAATAACCATCGGCAGCAAGGGTAACCGTATCCAGCTTGGATTCTGCATATTCTTTTAACTGGTCCTGGGTGATCACTGTTTGCGGTTCTTCATAAAAAGTCCGGTTTTGAATCCGGTAAGCACTGACATCGTACTCTTCGTTTTCCGGTTCGTCCAAAGGCAGCACGACACTGGTCGGGCGTTCCTGTTCGGTTCGGGTTGGTGTCTTGGTCTTATTCCGGGTACGAGACGCAGACTCGTTCTTGCATCCTGAGAGCGTGAAAAACATCATTGCAATAACCACAGCAAAAACACAAATCTTTTTCGTTAGTTCATGTGATCCGGGGTTGATCATATGCGTCTTTCTCCTGTTAATTCACAATGGTACCGGTAATTCTGAAGGCTGCGAAATGCCTTCTTTCAAGCCATTATAAAAGATGAGGTGATATAATAAAACTGTCCGCACAGTCCCGGGCAGTCTTATTTAAGATCCGATAAGGTAATGCTTATGCTAATAGATATGCTATATCGTCACTGGGTCACCATATTTGCGATACTGATATTCTGTATTAAGCTGTGGCCCAGAAAACGATTCAGAAATACAGAGACCAATTATTTCTGGCTGACCGTGCTCAGCTGTCTGTTTCTTGTTGTTGAGGATTCATTAGAGGTAGTCTGTTCAACAGATCCGGCATTGCGCTTTTTCAGGATACTGCTGTCCGTAATCGGTTATACCATGCGCTCAACGGCAGCTTTAGGACTTCTCCTCGTAGTCGTTCCGCGCAACAAAAGAAGATTCATCTACTGGATCCCCAGCCTTATTACACTTGCATCGACCAGCTCGGCATTCTTTACCGATATCTCATTCGGATACGATGAGAATTACGCATTCTACAGAGGACCTTTGGGATATATTCCCTTTGTCGTTCCGGTCGTATATTTGTTGTTGATATTATGGATCGTATTTAAGAACTTCTCCGAGAAAAGCAGTCTGGAGAAATACATCCCGCCGATATGCGCCGTTTTCTGCCTGTCATCGTCCTTTTTAGATGCCCTGTACGGCGGCGTAAGGCTAAATGAAGCCATCATGTTCTGCTCTATCTGTTTCTATCTGGTCCTCTTCTCCAATGACAACAGAAGAGATACTCTGACGGGGCTTCTCAACAGACAGGCTCTCTACGATGACTTCAAGTTCTATAACAAGAGCATAAAAGCAGTTATTTCACTCGACATGAACGGCCTTAAGGACCTCAATGATTCCGAAGGACATCAGGCAGGAGACAAAGCGCTTACGAAGATCGGCGAATGCATGCTGAAAGTCACTGACTCAAATACAATGGCCTACAGGATCGGCGGCGATGAGTTCCTTATCCTCTACCTTCATTCCAATGAGGACGAGGTATCTTCTGACGAGAAAAAGATCATTGAAGGCGTAACAGGCGCAGGCTACAGCATCTCGACCGGATATGCCATCCGCGGACGCGATGAAGACATCGATGGTGTCATCAAGAGATCAGACGACATCATGTACAAGTCCAAAGCCGATTATTACCGCTCAATGGGAACGGATCAGAGAGTCAGCCATTATCAGGTCAAGAATGAGGAATGAATTTATAATTCAGACCGCTTTCCAGGAATTCAAGATCCATAGTATTTTTGTTGGCATCGTAATAACCCATGTAAACGTTATCCCACTTTAAGTCAATGGTGTTTACACCGTCGATCCAGCATCCGTCATTATGGATTACGAGGACCATGAAATCTTTAACTCCGGATACACCGCGCTCCCCTTCGACCTTGTCACAGAGAGAATCAGACGTATAACCGTACTGTGCATACCTCTGTTCAATAACATCCATCGCCTCATAACCGAAATAGATCTCATAAGTACCGGTGTAATAGTTGTTGGTCAGATCACGGTAATCCTGATAATACTTGAAGTTATCATCCGCTTCGAAAATCAGGCATGAACCGCTGTTCTTCTCGAGCCATTCCGTCTCGCTTATGATCTCTATCTTTCCCTCATACGAATCATTGAAAAGCATCTCTTCAAACGACTGACCTTCAGCATTCGAATCCAAAGCTTCGCTGATCTTATCCGCATTAGCCATGAAAAGAATCATTCCGACCATCATGAGGAGCGAGAGTACCATGCCTATGATTCCTAGGACCTTACCCTTCTGTTTCTTTACAAATGCGACGATTACACCGATCAAACTCACGATAAAACCGATAAAACTCGGAATAGCGAAAGTAAATATTCCGACCAGACCCAGGATAAATCCGGCAATGCACGCGCCGTTCGTTGACTTCTTCGGTTCGGGAACGTAAGAAGACTGCATCTGTGGCTGGTAGCCCTGATACCCCATGCCGGGCTGCTGTTGATAACCCATTCCGGGCTGCGGCTGATAACCCATACCCTGCTGCATATAGTCAGGCTGCTGATAGCCCTGATTAGGCTGCTGCCAACCCGGCTGTGCATATCCCGGGGCAGGTGCAGGCTGATATCCATTGGTCTGCTGTGCATATCCCGGTGCGGGTGCAGGCTGATAGGCCTGGCCCGGCTGATCGTAAACAGGTTGTACGGGTATCGCCTGCGGCTGAGACGGTGCAGGTGCAGGTGCCGGTTGCGGCTGAGCCTGCCGGACAGGCTGGGCCTGCTCCTCAACAGGAAGCAGGGTTCCGCAATTCACACAAAACTTTTCGCCGTTACCGGCTGCTCCGCAATTAGGACATACTGACATGTTTTTAATCCTCCCCTATATCACATTTCCAAAAATCAAACTTATTTAAGGGAGATTATAACATGTATTTTTTATGTGGGCTTTATGCATCAAAAAGAATCGAAAATGCAAAACCCCTGGAGCTAATGCCAGGGGTCTTTCAGAAAGGAGCTATTATTTTTGAAGGAATTAACTTCCTTATGCTACTCTGTCCTTGAGCTGATCGTATGCTCTCTTTGCTACCTGCTTTACATTAAGATCTGTTTCCGTGAAAGCGAGTTTCTTTATGTACTCCTCACAGACTTTTGCACGTATGGCAGCTGCAGATTCACATGCGGTTGCTCTTACCATCGGCGACTTATCGCGGAGCAACGGTATCAATGCCATGCCGGAATCGTATGTAGGGATCATGCCGAGTGCTATCGCTACCGTCATTCTTATATCTTCGCTGGAATGGGTCGAATACTTGATAATGGCATCAAGTTTCTGCTTAGATCCCAGCTTCAATATCTTATCTTTCAAAGCGTCTGTTAATGCCATAATCTGATCCTCCTTCGTTTTTCTTATATCTATTATACGAAGGAGAATAATACGTATTAATCAATACAACTTTAAGAATCTGTAAACTTTGCGACCAAACGTAAGACATTTCCTTCGTCTTCCGCTCTTACTGTAAATCGCAAACCTAAAATGTACTTAAAATTTTACGGTTATTATGCGAAATTCACCGGCTCCATTGTCGCCATGTTAAAGCACCTTAAGCTGGCGCCGCCTCCGAACTGTGAGTCAGCAGGAAAATATATGCTGGCTGCAACTCCCGGCGTTCCGTCCGGCGTAACGAAAGGCGTGCAATTCTCATAACCTACTGCCGCAAGACTCTTGTCGAGATCATAATCACGTTCGCTGCAGAAGTTCTTTACGATCTCCGAGGTCTTGCTGATGAACTCCTCATCGGTCATGCCCAGACTCTTTACAACTTCACTGTCATCCATCGCCTTCAGCGTATCAAGATCGTAATTGAAAACATCATAGGTAAAGTAGTCCGTAAATGTCTCATGTGCATGGATGACGATGGTCAGGACATTATCCTTAACGCCCCAATATATTTTCGTTGCCATGCCGTCAGCATAATCATCATAAATATCCAAAGGATATTCTGTCTGGATATAACTGCTGAGCGTATTGTTGATCTCTGCTGCTTCCACGCCGTCTACGGTAATTTTCGGAACAACCTGTTGATCGCCGTCAGCAGAACTCTGAAGCGTAACCACCTCAACATTGACCTGGTGGGCAGCCTTAGTTATCTCTTCGGCAGTTGTTACCGTGGTAGGTTCGCTTGCCTGAGCCGGCTCATTTGTCGTGCAGCCGGATGCCAAAATTGACAGGCAAAGCGCAATTGATACTATTGTTATTTTTTTCATTTTTCTTTTCTCCCCATTGTTGTAGTTCAACATTTTATTATTATACTAGCAACTGTCGGGTTACTGCAAAGACTGCCGTCTGTATAAAAGGGAAAAACATAGACGACTTCTGAAATAAGAAGCAACCTGATATGAGAAAAATTGATAAAGACGGACTTCTTCTCACACCGGCCATTATTTCAATCTCTGATATCCGCAAGCTGGCATTACATGGTGTCGGGAATCGGATATGAAGCCATTTTTACGACAACATGGAATAAGCAGGTGCTTTTAGCTGCCAGATTTAATATCTAAAGCGATAGGTAAATAGCTTTATATGTACCGGTTTTCGCTCACTCGAAAAACACCCCGATCAACACCACTGTCTACCCTTCTTTCGCGCGCTTGAAAAGCTCATAAACTATCTTATAATCCCTGCATTGCGTAACCACAATAAAGTGATCTGAAGGGTCCTTATACACATCAAAATGTTCACCCGGGCCGGCCGTAATATCGCCGGTCGCCGGCTCGTTATTATAAGAGAAAAAGAGCGACTTATCCCCGTAGTAGCCCTGTTCTTCGACTCCGGTCCTGTCCTGCCACTCAAAGAATTTTCCGATCTTCACGATCGCAAAGGAAAAGCCCTGATACATAATCTCACAGGATATATCATCGGTCGACAGGATCCTGTCAGAGACCTTCTCTGCAAATTCTTTCAGCATGGCATCGTCAGTCTCCGTCATCAAAGCCCTGCCGATATCACCGTCAAACACCTTGTACTCAGAAAGATCGTAGGACTGATTTGTCGGATCGCATTCTATCAGCTTATAACTCGGAAGCGGTTTGGTCTCTCTTGTTTTAGACGGAACATCATAAGACGTAGTCGTAGTCACAGTCGGATCCGCATCATTACTGCACCCGGCAAACCACAAGGCAGTAACTGCCAAAGCACAGATAACGCAAACCGGTTTGTATAACGCTTTAATCTTCATGGCAATTCAAAAACACCCCGCCTGTACCCAGTCTAAAGAACCCTCAGGAACCCCAGGCTCAATATATAGTTCTGTTCCCGTCCTCAGTAAACGCTTTGAAAACCTTGATCGTCTCATCGCGGTCAATCATCTCAAGATCAAGTGCATCGTCAACTGAACCCTTGATAAATCCGTAAATGTAATCGTCCCTGAAACCTATATCAGCGGCATCCTCTTTGGTATTGCCGTAATATACTTTCTTCATGTTAGACCAGATAGTCGCAGATAAGCACATCGGGCACGGATAGCAGGACGTATAGAGCACACATCCTGTCAGATCGTAAGTGCCCAGGTTGCTGCACGCGTCACGGATAGCCATCACCTCGGCATGCGCCGTGGGATCGTTGTTCTTGAGGACCATATTTCTCCCTCTGCCGACAACTTTGCCGTCCTTAATTATGCAGGCCCCGAAAGGTCCGCCTTCGTGTGTCCTGAAGCTCTCTTTGGAGAGCTCTGATGCGATCTTCATGTATTCGTTCATAGATTAATCTTAACATATGGACCGCAAAGCAGAAACTGATGCGGACCCATCATCCGGGAACCCTTCAATGCTATGTGGCGTCCGCATTTCGTCAGGGAAAATAACAAATCCCTATGAACTGAATATGGAGTATAATATAAGTTGTCAGTTACGTTTATTATCAGAGTGTAGAATGGGTCAATGAATCATCGTATAGCTGTATTTACAAACGGATTCAGCAACGAATTTATCGAACACATAGTTACCGGTCTTCAGAAAAAAGCCTCTGAAGACGGCACAGACGTGTTCGTATTTGTTACCTATTGTTCCGCGAACGATAACGAACTTCAGAATAAATGCCAGCTTAACCTGTTCCATCTCCCTGACCCCGGGACTTTCGACGGTGCCATCATGCTCACCAATACTTACAACTTCCCTGATGAGCAGGAACGTGTCTGCGCAAGATTCCAGAGAGCCGGCGTCCCCATGCTCTCGCTCGAGGTGGAAGTTCCCAACATGTCCTGCATCAAGACCGAGAATTATAAAGGCGTGCGGGATCTTGCGACCCATCTTGTCGAGCACCACAAAGCGAAAAAGATCATCTTCGTAAACGGAATAGAAGAAAACGTCGAGAACTCGATCCGCCGCCAGGCTCTCATAGATGTTCTTGAAGAGCACGGCATGAAACTTTATGACGAATTCAAGTGTGATTTCGGATTTTATACGGCATATCTCTCGATGAAATGGTACCTGGAAGCCGGAAAAGAACTCCCTGACGCAATCGTCTGCGCAAATGACAATATGGCTCTGGGCATTAATTCCAGCCTTGCCGAGAAGGGTTACTCCGTTCCCGAAGATGTTCTGCTGACAGGTTTTGACATGATAAAAGACGGTCAGTTTACCTTCCCTATCCTTTCGACGGTTTCGCGCGGCTGGGATAAGTTCGGCGAACTTGCTTATGACAAGCTCAAGTATCAGATCGCTCATCCGGACGAGCGTTTCAGTGAAGAGTTCCATTCATATTTTGTTCCGTCCGAGAGCTGCGGATGCCCCGCTTCAAAAGAAGCCATAAAGAACCGCTATAATGCGATCAGAAATTCTTATTTTGAGAATCTTCAGCAAAGCATTATCGATATCTTCTTCCAGCGGATGCAGATCCCGTTGTCCATGGCCGAAAAGAAAGAGGACTTTTTCGAGAAGGGAATAAAAAACACAAATGATATCCCCCAGCTCGGAGAGAATTTCTGTCTGTGCACCGAGCCGGAATTTTTCGAGCTTGATGACGAGGAATATCCTGAGAGAATCCGCGGATACAGTTCGCGCATGGATATTTTGTATGAACTTCGTGACGGGAAAAGAATGTCGCTGAATCAGTTCGATTCAAGTGAACTTTATCCGGGTTATGTTCATAAGGAAGGCGGATCTGATCTTTATGTTTTCGCTCCGATGAATTATCTGAATTTCATCATCGGTTACGTCGCCATCAAAAACGAGCCCAAGCTCCTCTTCAATCTTGATCTCTCGCTGTATATCAAGAACATGAACGCGCAGCTCTTCAGTATGCGCCGCCACATCTTCTCCCAGCGCAAGAATCTTGAACTCAGGCAGATCTACATGACCGATGCACTCACCGGCCTTTACAATCGTATGGGCTGCGAGAACGTGCTCTACGATTACATTTCCGGGCGGAAGGCACAGAACAAAAAGTCGATCCTTGTCTTTGCCGACATCGACAGGATGAAAACGATCAACGACGTCTACGGCCACCTGAACGGTGATTTTGCCCTCAAAGCCACCGCCGAAGCATTCAAGTCCTGCTCGCCGAAAGAATGGCTCTTCGGCCGTTACGGCGGTGATGAATTCATCGCGGTCGGTCCCTTCCCCGAATCCGACTCCATCGAGCAGCTCATCAGGCAGATCTCCGAATCCATGAGCCGCGAATTCAGTTCGCTCAACCTCGCCTTCATCCTTCACGCAAGCATCGGCTACGCCGTCATTGAGCCCGGCGACAACGGTACCATCGATAATTACATCGACCGCGCCGACAAATACATGTACGCCGAGAAAGAAAAATATCACAAATATATCGATTCGATAAATAAGCCTTCTGATGCCGGCTGAAACCGCAATTATTATTGTGACCGGAAAAACGCTTCTTAAAGTTTAAGCAAAAGATCTCCGGATATCATTTCCGGCTCCACGCTTCCGAAAGTACTTTGCGGACTGCATCAAATGCATCTATGCCGTTATCGGGCATACACTCAGAGGAAACCCTTACAAACTCCCCGTCTTTCAGGAAGCCGACCGCAAATACCATTCCGACTATTCCGTCCCCGTTCAGCCACTTGCCTTTGCCCATCTTGTATTTCTTAACGACCTTCATGCAGTCATCCAGGACAGAAGCCGGAACTATACAATAATACATCTCCTTCCCTGAATCGGGAGACGGTCTGTCCCTGACAAGGATCAATTCGGTATCGGTGTATTTGTACAGTTCATAACTGGAGCTTGTGTCTCCGCCCACGGTTGCCACGACTGCCTCATAGTAGTAAAAGACTTTGTTCTCTTGCGTGATGCACTCCTCGGGCGAAGCAGGCATAACAGTGCCGGCAGTCGGCTCCGGCCTGGATCCGGCGCATCCGAAAACAGACAACGCAACTACCGCAGCCAGCACAATAGAAATAACAGTTCTCACAGAATATCTGCTCATAGTTTTCTCCATAATCATTTCCCTATTCCTCACTCCTATTATTCTATTGACCCTTCTATTATATCAAAACGGATGTTGTATACTTGAATCAGTATCGACTGACAGGAACTTGAAAATGGCTAAGAAATTCACTTACGGATATGACGTAAACGCATATATTGACGAGGCTTTGAAAAGACTTCAGAAGTGCCACCCGTGGGTTACATTGGAACACTTCCGCCCGGAATGCTCTTATGCGATCGAATCAGAAGGCAGAAAGCACGTTTTTGTATCCTATTTCAAGCATGATGACGGTACCTCCGACCGCACCGTCGTTGAAGGCGACGGCGAGGCATTCATAAAGAAGATCTACAGCGATCACGAATGGTGGGTGGAGGTCAATAACGATACTACCGAATCGTACTGCCTCGATGTCCCCGGAGAAGTCGATATTGCAGGCTGGACACTCGAGAGATACGAATTCCGCAAACATATTTATGGCGGCATCTCTTCCTACATCCAGGCAGGCAACCGATCCACAGGCGGCAGCAGGGAATTCTTCCTGCCGGAATCGTTTTTCGAAGGCACCTTCGACGACTTCCTCGAAAACTACAACAACTTCGTCGCCGGCTGTTTCTCCATCCCCGTAAGATGGGCAAAAGAGACCCCCGGTCTTAAGGAATTCCTGGGATTTAAAAAGTAATACACAACAGTAAAAGCACTGCCTCAATTACGATCGGGACTGTAACCGTATCGTATTCGCTTGGCGTAAAAAGTTCAGTCGCAGTTCCCGGTAATGCGGCGCAAAGAGCGAAGATCAGGGCTTTGGCGATACCCACGCCCTGCGCGAAATACAACATCAGAACTCCGCACACAAAAGATACTGCGAGCATCGCGATACTGCCTTCCCATGACTTCTTGCCGTCCGCAGGTTTGAACCTGATCTTATGTCTGCCAAACGGTATTCCGAAGAGAGCGGCCGCACCATCGCCTGTACCCCACATCAGTATCGCGGTCGCAGCAATGAAAGGTTTATCAAATATGCCCCACGCAACTGCAGCGAGCAGTGCGAACATGAACAAAAGCATGAGCATACTTTTCTTGATCTCGCCGGGCTTCTTCTGAACGAAGAAATTATGGAACCAGGATTCTTTCTCGAGGATAGACAGAATGGGAAACAGGATGCCTGCGATGACCAGAGAACTGAGAACGACAGACGGCCAGTTTTCCGCCTGCATGACCATGAATGTAATACCGGAGAAAGCCACGAGATGAAGCAGTTTCCGGAAAACATATGAAGCAGGTTTGAATACCGCTCTTATGAGAAGCAGAATGATTATGCAGGGAATGATGAAGGCAGCCATCTTTCCGAGGCAGCTCATGACCTGCGTGAACAACGTGATCTTTGACAGGTAATCCCAGAAGTTCAGGATGATCATCGCGGCGCCGAGCACTGTAAGGACCGCACCGGTTACAAGTCCTACGGTGCGGTTTTTCACGCGGTTTGCAAACCGTGCCGATACGAGTGAAGCTGCAGTTGCAACCGTGATGCAGATAAGCATTACAGGCCACTTCTCAAACACGATGGCAGGATGGATAAGGATGTGGCTGACCGATGCGATCAGGGCCGTGAACGTCATTATGAAAGTACTGGTTCCGACAGACGTCTTAAGTTCCATTCCGAGAAACGCAGTAAAGACGATAAGCATCATCATACCGCCGCCGGTTCCGACAAAACCCGTGCCAAATCCGATAGGAAGGCCGAACAGCAATGATATGATCACTCCTTTGAGACCGAGCTTCTCGCCCCTCGCCGCCTGAACTTTCCTGCTGGTATCAGGCTTAACGAGGAAACGGATTCCGATGCACAATGTGAGGAATAATGTAAAGCTTCCGAGGACAACATTTCCGACGCGGAAAGCCACATAACTCCCGACCGTACACATGGTCACTATGCATGCGAGCATGATCCATCCGCGCTTAAGATCTATGTTCTTGTTTTTACCATAGGTGTAGGCGGTTACGGCAGAGCCGAGGATATCTGATGCAAGCGCGATTGCCGTCGCCTGGTATACGCCTGTCTCACCGGAAAACGAAGGACACAACACGATAATGATCGGAACCATGACAGTAGCTGCCGACAGCCCCGCCAATCCGGTTCCTATGCCTGCAGCCAGAGCCGCGATAATGTACCATATCCATTCCATCCGGAAATCAGTCCTCTAACAATCTCTCCAGTTCTTTTACGGTTAAACCTCTTATAAGTATGGAATCTTCTTTGCTGTCGATGATGTACGGCTCTAATTTGGCAAACGCGTTATAGTAATCACAATCACCCAAAGCGTCGTTTCGGGTTATGCTGACCGCGACAAGTCTCCAGTCAGAGATGTCATCTCCTTCCGAAGCGAATTTGCTCTTAGGATCTTTGGGAAGGACCGTCCTCGTAGCTTCCGTTATTGCGAGGCCTCCGAAAACCCGGCCGTCAGGCATGCTGAACATTTTCGGAGCCGCCGTATAAGCTTCTTCCCAATCAGCTTCCGTGTATCCTCCGGTCGCCTGTTCAAGGGTCTCAGCCTTGCCTGAAAGCAGTTTGTTCTTGGCTTTTCTCGCTTCTTCAATACCACGGCAGGATACGGGAAGAACTGATTCAACTTCAGCGATCTTATAGCTCATTTTGCTTATTGTCGAATTATACTCGGCAGTCTTATTCTGCTTTGCCCAATCCAACTGCTCCTGGGCGCTTTTCAGGTTTTTGCGGGCTTTATTCTGCATGATCGCATGAACAATTTTTGCAACGCCTAATCCGATAACGGTAGCACCGGCAAACAATCCGACTGTTACAGGAACCTCATTATTGTATTTAAGGCTGCTTCCGACAGCTATCCTGAATGCCAAAGCTATAACCAGGAAAGATCCGATGAACGGCGCGAGGATCTTGCCGAACGGGACGATATAATCAGACGGATTAATTCTAAAGGCTGAATCAACTTTGCCAAGACCTTCTTCGGCCTCAGCTTTTGCTTTCAGCGCGTGAGTGTACTTATCAAGTATTTTGAGCGATTCTTTCTTATCCATACATCATTTCTCTGCCTGACGCACATATGTAACAGATGTATCGGTGTTCTGGATCTGGGTCTTGCCTACCGAATATGTAAAATAGAAACCTTTCCACCTATTGTCCTCGACATAGCCGAAATAAATATAATCTTCACTTAACTCAACGTCAGAGATCTCATAGAGCTCAGCGTCCCTCGCTCCGGGCTGTCTGATCTCAAGAAAGATCTGGCCGTCATTCTTGTAGACCGATACATACTGCTGATCGTCATCGGGACAAACATATCTGCCTTCGAACAGATCGTAAGCCCTGTCCATGTACGTCTCCTTAACATCGTATCTTGCCAGGGTTTTCTTTATGCCTTCAAGCTCGTTAAGGCCATAAATATAACCGCTGTAGACATAAGACCTTGAGCCGTCTATATCGTAAGTATAAAAACTCCAGGTAGATCCGTCATAGGTATTCGAGAAGTCCAGATCATACATATCTTTTTTGTTTTTAAAATCTTCAGCAAGCACTCTGATCCTCTTAAGATCCGTATAACTGATATCTTTTGTCACCACAGATTCGCCGCTTAATGTATAAGTAGTCCTGATCTCAATGGTCCCGTTGTAATAAACGAAGTAACTTGCTCTTGTCCAATAATCGCAGCCCCATTTGTACGGCCCCAGATTCTCACCCGTAACTGTAAAAGCCAGTCCGTCAGAGTCGAGAAAAGATTCCGGGAATGTGCTGATTGCAGCAGTTGTCGGAGTAAAGACAGACTTACCTGTTTCCGCATCCGTACATGCAGAAAAAATAAAAGGCACTAATATAACACAGGCCATTACAGCCGCTGCATTAAGCAAAATCCTGTTACTTCTTTTCTTCATGATCACACCTCTGATTATACTGGCTTTTGCATGAAAAACAGCATATACAAATAGCATCCGCCGACGGAGATCACATTGCTCATACTGTGCATTATCATCGGATAGATAACGCTTCTCGATCTTACAAACGCAAATCCGTAAGCGATTCCGAGCAGACACGCATAGCCCACCTGGAACCAAGGTATCGAAAATGTAACCAGATCAATATGCGCAATGCCAAACAGAACGGCCGCTCCGAGAACTGCCAGAGTCTGGTCAAATTTGTTCTCGGGATCAAGCACACTCAACAGCACGGTTACCGGCAGTGACCTGAAAAGGATCTCTTCAGAAGGCCCCGACAGTAACAGCTGGAAGCCGAGCGTTCCCGTAATGTTTATCGTATTCAGTTCGTAATCATAAGTGTTTATTGTATTCATGTACGATCCGGCTATGTATACACCGAGATAATATAAGATCAATAATACGCAAAAGACCACAGTGTATTTTATTCCCGTTGAATCAACGCGCGGACGCAGTTTGAAGCCTTTGATCTTAATGATCAATCTGAGGATCAGGATAGCCGCCAGTGCGCATAACATTTGAACTATGTGATGGACAGCAACCCCGGCAAATAACCCGTCAGCGTCTATAAACGAATAATCAAACATGCCGGAGACATAAGTCCCGCAGCGGCTTGCCAAATACTGCGCAGCGAAAAGGACCACCAACAGCAGGACCGTTGCCGGATATTTCAATATCCTCATCGGACCCTTCTTCTCAATCTGTTTCTGAGCGCTGTGTTTTTTCATAATCCCCGGTATTTTATTACATCCAATTTGCAATGAGAATGACCGGAATGTCTATAAACGCGCTGATGGCATTTGCCGCAATCGCATAAGCAATATTCCTTCCTATGGATACATTGCCGTCTTTCTTAACCAGTTTCTTGAAGTAGATAAACAGCTCGACCGCTGTGATCAGGGTCTCAACAACGATCCAGCAAATGAAGTATTTCTGCCACAACGGATCGATTAACCTGCATGTGAGATTGAAAATATAAAGAAAGGACTGCGTGATTATATTTGCGATCAGGAATCTTAACAGATTCTTTTTCCTGAACAGTCCGAAGCAGAGCAGGACTATGCCTTCAATAAACAGTGTGGCGCCAAAGAAGAACAGAGACTCGACCGCTAAGTTTATCGAGTAATGCTTAGCGAAATTAACCTCCTTCAGAGTGTTCGTGGAATAATCGTATTCACACTCCGAGTGAAATGCTTTTGTCGTGATCTCGTTGCTGACCGTTACGTCACCGTCCCCGGTAACAAGAATGACCTTGAATGTGGAAGGCACCATATATCCGTAACTGATATTTGCACTTTCCTTGATATCACGCTCTGAGTACATTATAGAACTTGCACCGCCGGCGTAAGTAAACAGGATATATCCGTCTTCATCATAATTCAAAAAAATATCTCTTATCCATTCATTCCCTTCAGGTATATGATCGCCGTCATAATGTTTAGCAAGATCCGGCCAAAGCTCGCCCTGCATCAGAAGCGCAACATAGTAAGGATCTGACGGAACGTTCTTCAGATCGATCGAGATCGATCTTTTGGGACCCATGTCAGCAAGAACGGTCCTCGATAATATGTTTACGCAAACAAAAGCGACTGTCATTACGGACAGCACTTTCAGTGCCAATGATTTTCTCTGATCAATAATAGTATTCATTTTTTCCTTCCTTCCGGGCTCCCCATTTATGAACCCTTATTTCCCCGTTTTGTTATGTACGTCTACAGTTCTCAGTCCCGCATTCTGAATCGCCGTCAAAGCCAGGCCGCTCTTCCATTTATCGTTAACCTGGACAGGTATGCTGTTCCCGTTTCTTAGCCTGAAATGAAAATTCTGATAGATATTTCTCGCATTAACAACGTGCCCGTTGACCGGAATCGTCGTGGACGCGCCCTCATAAATCTCATATCCGACATCAACGATCTCCGCCCTCGGAATGATCACCGGATTAAACGTATTAAGATTCAGATTGCCGAAGATATAATTCTCGGATATCCCCAAGTTGTGATCTTTAAGATAAGGCATTCCCTTTTTCAGGTCTTCCTGCACATTCTCGAAAATACTCTCCGTCACTTCCGGAATATATTTTCGGATATTCCTAAGTATCGCCGGACGGTAATCCCTGTTCTTCAGTATCACGTTGATCAGTTTAATAAACCCGATAATTACGAAAAGCAGCACCACCGAAACGATCTCCGAGACAATAATGCCGGTCACATCTTCCTTAGTCCTGATCACATCTGAACCATAGAACCATATCGAGAAAACCGCTATCGCGTAACTGCCCCAGAAGATCCACACAGGGATCATGAAGATATAGAAAAGCCGCATGTCACGCAGCACATGCAGGACCCACTTAAGCTCAAGCTTCTTGGGATCATCAGGATAATATTCGTATTTCTTCAGCTTATCATCCATAAATGCATTCCTATTCCTGTCCACATGGATAGATTATATCAGTTATTGAGAGGTTACAGGGCAGAGAAAAAGTTCTGATGATCTTCAGCAGCGCGCTTCCGATTCTGTTTTTGTGACTATATAACAGGAAATACTCTCAAAAAAGTCATTTCGGGGTACTGAATGACTATTTTGTGTAGTAGAACAGGTGATTTAGTCACAAATTAATCATTGTGTATTTCGCATATCATCGTCTTCCCGGTTCACGCTTTCCGGACCGATGGATTATCCTTGGGAAGAAAGAATTCCATGTACTCTTTTTCGAAATCAAAGGCCATCTTACTTGTTCCCCTTAAGACGGTTTACTCTCTCTTCTACGCTCTTCATGAATTCTTCTCCAGTCATGTTCGGGTCTCTCGTTCCGAGGATCAGATCTCTTCAATAACTGACGTTCCCTCTTCGCCCATCGTCCATTTCCACTTCTCAATAAAGCGGAGTTTTCCGTTCTCGATCTGAGGCTCGGAATCGCACGAACCGGTCCTTATTTCTCCGAAAGAGTTCATGTGCTGGTAGTTGAAATGCAGATTATGTTTCTCATCCATCGTTCCTATCAGGAACCCCTTAACAATACTTCCTCCGGAATACTCAGCCCATACAACATTGTCTTTCTGGTGGTAGCAGAAGACCGTCTGTCCGGACACTTCACCCGCTTCAGAATTCCCGGCAACAGTAAAGAATTTATCGTCAACGCTAAATACTTTTTCACAATCAGCAAAGAAATCCCGGCCCTTCTCATATGCCTTCTGAAGGTTGCTGTCCCAGTTATTTTCGCGCGTTTCTTTCTCTCTGGAAGTTCCGTCAAAAACGACAAATTCCATCTGCTTTGCACGGCCAAAAAGCCTGTCGCCGAACATGACTTTTCTCATGCCCGCAAGGAGCCCGAACTGCTCAAGCTTCTCGATCGGATTGCCCGCAGAACAGAGGATCATGGCCTTGTCCATCATCTTCATTTTCTTGTCGCCGTATGCGAAACCGTAAGTCCATACACGGTCAAACCAGCCGACAAGTTTCGCGGGCGCTTCGGTCCAAAAGACCGGGTAGATAAATGCGATCGCGTCAGAAGAATTGATTTTCGCGTGCTCAGCGAGAACATCTTCTTCGGTAAACGGTGTGTTCCTGTAGTTGGCATCCCTTAAGTACTGGTCCTCGGTAATGTCAGCTTTGAAATCCATCGCGTACAGATCGGACATGATATATTCATTCCCGGAATCAGTGATTCCCTTTATAAACGCGTCGCGGATATTCCTCGTAAATGAATCCTCCGACGGATGACAATACACAATAAACACTTTCATTTTCAAGTTCTCCAATCCGGTTCGGTTTTTCAGGAAATCCATGCTCAATCCGGAAATCGCGGGATGGTCACCGTGCTCGAAAAGAAGCGCTGGCCGACCTTACTATATGAATGATAGCAGATTATCGTTTATCCGTGTGTCAGAAAAGAACGGGAAGGCTTTTGACGATATAACGCAAAGCATCCGGCCAATGCCAGCGCCAAAACTCCCGCAGTAACAACACTTGCCTCTATTCCGTAGACGCCGCCATTAAGGATATTGTTGCCGACTGAACGCATGTCGAAGACAGCGGCTGTTATCCCATCGTTGCCGCTCAGATTGAGTCCCAGGATGTTATACAGGATGAAATTCCAGACAGTGTGAAGTCCGCAGGCAGCCCAGATGCTCTTAAGGCGGAGCGTGAGGAACGAGAAGATCAGCGATATAAGGATAAGTCCTGCCACAGCGAAAATAATAATTTCCGGATCCGCCTCCGACATATTACCAATGTGCGGGATAACGAACAAAACAGTGCTGATACCTGTTGCAACAGGGACAGAAGTTTTCTCCTTAAGGAGCTGCAGCGCAATTCCCCTGCAGAGCACTTCTTCCATAGCGCCCTGGAAAACGAATCCTCCGAGCATAAGCAATATGTATGTTTGATCGATGTTACTGAGTATCCCGTTATAGGTTATCGTACCCGTGATCATGACTGACAGCACTGAAGCAACGATCAAAACTATCGCGAGTACCATTCCTAAAAAGTAGCTTCCGAACCTCTTCGTGAACCCGAGCTGCGCCAAAGTCTTCTTCTGGAACAGCTTCCAGTAAAGGATCATTAATCCGATCATGAGGGAGTAACCGTAATAGGATATCAGGCTCATTGTCCGGAAATCGAACATCTCACCGTTAAGCGGGTTCTTTCCGCAGAGAAAATGAATGCCTATCGCAAAGACTTCGCCGATAATTTCCGATCCGAATTTTACAAACCAGAATATCAGGATGACCTTGATGATATAAAGCAATACCGGCATCTCGGTCCGGTTGTTCAGAGGACTGATGTTCTTGATGAATTGTCTGAGCTTACTCATGATGATTCTCCTTTTTCGGGCGCACTAATACTTAAGCCTGGGCATGCCGGGCATTATTTAAAATACAGATTGTTCGTGGATCAGATCAGGTCGGGAAACCGTTGATGATGAAAAATATGATCATCGAGATGAGATCGATGGCGAGAAAAGCCCCGAAACCTATCAGTACCCATTTAAGAATGGTCTTGGCGCGTTTGCCGTTCTTTTCTGTAAGGATCTTCTGGTCGACCACGTCCGCCATGGTCTTATGGTCATTGTTCTCAACAGGCTCTATCCCCTTGAGGAGATAATCGGTCGTAACATCAAATATCTCACTGAGGATCACTACCTTATCAATGTCAGGGGTCGACTGTTCGCTCTCCCATTTCGAGACAGCCTGACGGGATACACCTGCAGCGTCTGCCAGCTCTTCCTGAGACATGCCTTTCGACTTTCTCAATGTCTGGATCCGGTCAGCAATTGTCATTCGAATCACCTCCATGGTTTGATGCCTCAAGACTATCAAAACCCTGCTTTACATGACCACCAACCGCACCTTGAACTTTGTCAACCGGCGGTTGCATACTGTCTCTAAGCCCCTGTTTTCAAGGCTGCGCCGCAGTGCGGGCACGTTTTGTGAAGTCCGGAAATATAGATTCCTCCGCAGAACTGACAAGGCTCCTGCATGACGATCTCAAGGTTGCAAGGAACGGCATTTTTGTAGATCGCCATCGACTTCTTCGGCTTAAAGGTCGTAATTATAATCGGAACCACAAACAGCATCCAGATGCCCAAAACCAGACCCATCGCACCCAGCAGTTTTTTATCTACGTTAGGCTTCATGAGCTTGGGCTGCAGTTCCTTAAGAGAAAGCCCGATCGCCTCATCAACAGAATATTTGTCACGCTGGAGCAGGCGTTTATGAAGAGCCTCATTAAATTTGTTCGCCTTTTCTTCCGTCAGGATATCGTCCGTCTCGTATCCCTGCATGCCTTCCCAGTACCAATCGTTAAAACCGTTTTCCTTTATCTCCTCCGAATAGACGATCAGCCAGTGCTTCTCGTTGTGTTTAAAGTAATCGATATATGCCTGATATGCATATTTCGAAAAGTCACTGTAATCGTCTTTCCACTCGCTGTTAGGCACCACGAGCACCGAGGTCGCGATTCCGGTCTCTTCATAAATATCCCAAAGCACATCCTCCAGCTCGTCTTCATCCTCCATAATGCCGAGTCTGTCTTCCACGAAGATCTTGGGATTATAGTCTCTTGAGACCTTGAGTTTTTGAGGAGTCTTGATCGTAAATTTCAGTAAGATAATACCAACAACAAACGCAGGAAGAACAAATAATACGATTGCCAGTATCAGGCCAGGAATATCCCACTTTGCATCTTTGCGGATATCGTAATTGGAGTAGACAAATGAAGGCACGCGGTCATGGTAGTAGACATACCTTTTCGAGCCCGTGAAAGGAGTGCTGCTGACTTTATGATTGCTTCCGCCGCGGCTGGAACCTCCGCCGGAACTGCCTGAATGATGTGAGCTGCCGGAGCTGCTGTGGGAACCTCCGCTGTGAGATCCTCCGCCTGATGAATGCGGCATTCGCGCTTCCTCCTTCCTGTTATGCTCATATAATAAACCTTTCTATCCTTCTTCTCTATCTGTATTCTTTTGATTCTCTTACTTTAATTCTCTGTAAACTTTTTCAAAAAAACGTGATAATTCTGATTCCGAAGTTTATTATATAAAAGGATATTACCTGAGTTTTGAGTAATAAAATTTTCGATATTGGAGGTTTTTATCATGGAAAATAAGATGCGTCTTGTTACAAGAAGCGATTTTGACGGATTGGTCTGCGCAATGATATTGAGGGAACTTGAGATCATCGGCGACATCAAGTTTGTTCACCCCAAGGATGTTCAAGACGGCAAGGTCGATCTTTCATCCAACGATATCACAACAAACCTTCCATATGACCCCAGAGTAGGCATCGCTTTTGACCACCACGAGAGTGAACTTGCACGTAACGATATGGATAAGATCGAAGACCAGTATATCTGCAGAGTGGCAAAATCAGCTGCACGCGTAGTTTATGAGTATTATGGCGGCGCAGAGAACATCAAGACCGTCAGCCCCGAGATGATGGAAGCCGTCGATAAGGGTGACAGCGCAGACTTCACCGTTGACGAGATCCTTAACCCTACCGGATGGGTTTTGATGGACTTCCTTATGGATGCAAGAACAGGTCTCGGCCGTTTCCACAATTTCAGGATCTCCAATTATGACCTCATGATGGAACTCATCGATTACTGCGTTAACCACAGCATTGACGAGGTTCTAGAACTCCCTGATGTTAAGGAGAGAGTTGACCTTTACTTCGAGCAGCAGGAATTGTTCAAGCAGCAACTCAGAGATATCGTTGTTATCCACGACAAGGTTGCAGTTATTGACCTCCGTCCTCTCGAGACCATCTACGCAGGCAACAGATTTATGGTTTATGCAATGTGGCCTGAGATCGAGATGAGCGTCCATGTAGCATGGGGCTTCAAGAAGCAGAATACCGCAGTCATGATCGGTAAATCCATCATCAACAAGGCCGGCACAATGGATATCGGCGAGCTCTGCCTTGATTACGGCGGCGGCGGCCATCCCAATGCCGGAACCTGCCAGCTTGATAATGACAAGGTTGACGCCGAGCTCCCGAACATCATCGCGATGCTCAACACACACATCTGATTTTTTCTTTCTAAAACCCGCTGCCTCATAAGTGATCAACATCGCTGCTGAGGCAGCTTTTTTATGGCCTTCGGAATATGTGTGGGATACAAGTCGTGTCCGCGGAATAGAAGTCGTTTTTGCGGCGGGATTTGAGGGTGTGCCCTCACGTTCGCCCTCAAATTTGATCAAGGTTATATCTTTTTTCGAGTGCGCGAAAACCAGTGAAAACATATTTCCGACACAACAGAAAATGCAACTTTGAATTATGTTTATTTAATCAGTTCTTTATGCCGCGAATCGACCCGCACTGCGGCATGTTTTGCGGGTCGTTTGGCCTAAAAACGCTGTTTTGACCCGCAGATTGACCCGCACTGCGGCATGTTTTGCGGGTCATTGGGCCTGAAAATGCCGTTTTGACCCGCAGATCGACCCGCACTGCGGCACAGTTTGCTGCATGATTCAAAGCACGTCCGGCCAAAAGCCAAAATAATGGGTTGCCTCACCAACCTGTGAGACAACCCATTAAAAACAAACAAAAAATAAATTACTTCTCTACGATCTTTGCGTCTTTGGCATTCTTCTGAACAGAAGCTACGCCCTTAAGGCAACTGTCGAGCTTGGAATAAGCTTCGCTGGTAGCAATGATCTGACCGTTCTTAGCCTTTAAGCGGAAGCGGAATTCGCCCTTCTTATCCTGATAGACTTCGAACTTAGGATTGACCTGTGTCTTAAAATCCTTTTCGGTTTGGTTTTCAATGTTAGCAATCGGTGCGTTTGCTGAAACAGATGCAATTCCATTCTTAGCATATGCTGCTGTTTTGTAAACCTGACTGGAAGCGATTACTTCTCCATTGCTAGCAACAAGATTAAACTTGAAACCATTTTTTGCTTCTGCTAATTCAAATTTTGCCATAAATTCTCCTCCTTTATAAAGAGACTAAAAAGTATTTGAAAACCTAATTAATCATAGCAAAATGAGCACATCAGGGCAACATGACAACATATGTCTTAATAAGTTTTTTACAAGAAATAACCGGCCATTAATCCCTTGCCTTTTACCCCGGTTTCCACAAGTTCTTTGAAGTCAAAATAATCCTTGACCTGTTCGTATGTGGCTTCCGGGCCTGCCGGTGCTTTCCATCCGGTCTTCTTATTTTTGTTCGTACGTCTCGGTTATTTCCTTGCAGGTTCTGATGAAATCAATATTGATCTTTCTTAAGCGGTAAGACAGATGACGGAGTATCGCTTCGACCTTGACGGGGCAGAGATTAATGATCGCTTCGAGGTCCTTCTGATAAATGATCTCAATATAAGTCTCATTATCTTCTGCGACTGCTGTTGCAGTTCTGGTCTCTTCGGAAACGATTCCCATCTCGCCGAAAACGGAAATGGCAGACAGATCCTCTAACTTAACCTGGTCAGCTGTACCGTAATTCTTGTAGATACCGACTTTTCCGTTTCTTAAGATATAAAGGCCTTCACCGTATTCGCCTTCGCTATAGATGACCGAGCCGTTCTCATAAGGCCAGATATTGCCGGATGCCTCATCCGTGATCTTCTCAAATGCATCTATGAGCTTGGCTGTGCCGGGCTCAAGATTAGCCGAATCCTTGTTCGACTGATAGATATTCATATGCTTCTTGATCTTGGAAAACAGCGACTTCTTCTTTCCGGCATCTGATTCACGCAGGTTATCCAGCAGATTCTTGGCGTCTTCATAATCGTTGCTCATCGACTGCACTCTGGCTCCGAGGTGCTTAATAAGGTCGATCAGCATGTCCGGGTTCTCGGTAAAAAATGATGTCAGTTCGTCACCGGGGATCTCCATAACAGTCACTCTGCTGTTAGCTACTATCGTGGCGCTCCTTGGGTATTCTTCTATGATGGCCATCTCACCGAAAAACTCTCCTGCGTTGAGAACGGCAAGACGGAACTGGTCTTTCTTCCCATAATCAGCGAAAACATTTGCGGACCCCTCAATAAGCCTGAAGAAACTTGTGCCGTTTTCGCCTTCTTTGACAATGACTTCTCCGTTATTGAATGATTTCTCGACAATACCCATAGCAAAACCTCTTTTCGATTTTTTTACACACATGATCGAAAATCTGTCTGTATATATACATAAACATTAAATCATATTCTGTATTACAATGTAATCCTGATGAGCAAATATAAAACCCAATTTGACATGATGACCATGCAGCCGGTACCAAGCCTTATCATGAAGCTCGGCATCCCGACCATGATAAGCATGTTCGTCACAAGTATATATAACATGGCCGATTCCTATTTTGTCGGTCAGATCAACACGTCTGCAAGCGGCGCGACAGGCGTCGTTCTCGGACTGATGGCGATCCTTCAGGCCATAGGCTTCATGTTCGGTCACGGAAGCGGAAGCATCATCAGCAGGAAGCTTGGTGAAAAGGATATCGAGAGCGCACGCAGATTCTCGGCCACCGGATTTTACTCAGCCCTCTTTGCCGGCATCTTTTTCCTGGTATTCGGGAGCTTGCTTGTAACCCCTCTCATGATCCTTCTCGGGAGCACGGAAACGATACTTCCTTATGCGAGAACATACGGTTTATGCATCCTCTTTGCAGCTCCGGCTCTCGTGTCCAGTTGTGTAATGAATAACATCTTAAGATATGAAGGCAGGGCATTTTTTGCAATGATCGGCCTGACATCCGGCGGAATAATCAATATTTTTCTTGACGCGTTGTTCATGCAGAAAATGAATATGGGCATCTTCGGCGCCGGCCTTGCGACCGCCATCTCTCAGTACATTTCCTGGTTTCTGCTTCTTACAATGTTCATCCTCAAGAAGACCCAGACTTCACTCGCTTTCAAATATACAAAGTTCGATCTTCCGACTCTCAGCAACATCATTACGACCGGCCTTCCGAGCCTCGCACGCCAGGGTCTTGCGAGCATCTCGACCATGGTCCTCAACAATGCTGCAGGCGTATACGGTGATTCCGCAATCGCGGCTATGGCCATAGTAAACAAGATCAGCATGCTGATCTTCAGCGCCGTGCTCGGCATCGGACAGGGATTCCAGCCTATCTGCGGATTCAACTACGGCGCCAAGAAATACTCCCGAGTCCGCCAGGCATTTTTCTTTACTTTGATATTCGGAACGATCTCGCTCGGCCTCGCGTCAGCAACGGTATTCGTGAACGCGGAGCCGTGCATCCGGTTTTTCCGGAATGATCCCGAAGTCATCAACATCGGAATCCGAGCTCTTCACGCTCAGTGCATCGCGCTCCTGTTCGTGCCTTTCCAGGTCTGCAACAACATGTTGTTCCAGAGCATCGGCTACAAATTCAACGCGACTTTCCTCTCGTCTTTACGAAACGGTCTGTTCTTCATCCCTATCCTGATCATATTCAGCCTTGTCTGGGGCTTATCCGGCATACAAATAGCACAGGCCGTAGCAGATGTCATGACCTGCCTGACATGTATTCCATTTACGGTGAATTTTTTCGAGAAGCTGCCGAAAGACTCTAAAGCTTAACTCTGACCGGCCTTCCTCTTCTCGCATTCGGGACATAATGAGGTCGGGGTCAGCGAGAAAACGGATTCCTTTTTATAGCCGCACTTGGAACAGATAAAGACGTACTTTGTGAAAAAACTTCCCATCGTGGTGCTTACCAGCCATGTGCCGACAGAATCGTCATCAACCTGAGGAACGGGAGGTTCAACAGGAGCTTCAGCGGGTTGTTCAACAGTCGCTTCAGCATTCGCTTCAACGGGCTGTTCGGCGGATTCGACAGGCTGTTCAACAGGAGCAACATGTTCAGCAGCCGCAGCAGATTCATCAACTTCAACAGCAGCGACGCTCTCGGGCTCGGATACGGAAACGCTTTCCTCTTCACTTACAATCTCAAAATCAGGTGCTGCCTGGATCGCAATAGTCTCTTCATCAAACCATGTTCTTGGTTTGGGTTCACCGAATGAGCACTTGGTAACATAAAAGGGGCAATCTCTGCAATCATCCCTATTAATACACATTCTGTAAATGCCTCTTAATAATTGATCTGTCTGTTGCTCTTTATTGCTCATGCTCATAGGCTTTACTCCTTTGATTTCGGCAAATTGATAAATAACCGTATCCGGTTACGAGTAGATTATTCAACCAAGTTAAAGAGTTCTCATTTGCCTATATTATAAACTCGTCTGAAGACCTATGCCACAAATTTGCCAAGAAAATAGTTTGATAATCAAAGTATTTGCAGATATGATGATGATATCTCGGATACGGGATGTTCTGAAGACTTAGGTTTTTTCTTCGGATTGATAAAGGAGACGTAATATGAATTACAAGATATATAACAACAATTCAAAAGACTGGGTCCTTCTGATCCACGGATTAGGCGGAAGCATCAATACCTGGAAGTACCAGATCGAGGACCTGAACGGTTTTAATATTCTGGCGGTCGATCTCGAAGGCCACGGCGATTCCGAGTTTAAGAAGGAAAATCATCTGTTATCAAGATCCGCATCCGAGATCTATGACATTCTCGAAAAAGAGAACATCGATAAAGTACATATCATTTCCCTCTCTCTTGGAACCCTTGTCGCAATGGAATTTGCTTATCAGTACAGCTGGAAAGTCAAGTCAATAATACTTGCCGGTTTCGTAATGAATATGGGCGTCGGCTACAAGACTCTGCTGGCCTTTGTCGAAGGATTTAAATACATCATTCCCAAGAAGTTCTTCTACCCTATGTTCGCTAACATTATGATGCCCCGCAAGAACCATAAGAAGTCCAGAGATTTCTTTATCAGGGAATCCCTGAGAATGAAGTCCGTCGCTTTCAGAATGTGGCTTTCCGAACTGTTCAGGGCACAGTATAAGTTATCGGCATACATAAAGGTGATCAGAGAAAATGATCTGCCTGTATACATGATCTCCGGTAAGCAGGATTACTTCTTCGTCAACAGCGTGAAGAGAGCACAGAAGAAGATCAGCGATTCCACACTCTGCTTCATCGAGAAGTGCGGTCACGTCTGCAGCATCGAAAAGCACGCGGTCTTCAACGAGCTGGTTATCAATTACCTGAATAATCTTAATTACCGCGAAGGAATGCCCGCCCTGCAGGTTTAAATCTCTCAGACTTCTATATACGCGCCGGCCTGAGCCTTCCACATCGCTTCGTATTTGCCGTGAAGTGCGAGGAGCTGCTCGTGGTTGCCTTCTTCAACTATCCTGCCTTTCTCGAGCATGAAGATGTGATCTGCGATACGTGTCGTTGAGAGACGGTGTGATATAAAGATCACGGTTTTGTCACCGGTGGCTTTGAGCATCGCGTGATTTAACTGGTACTCGGCGATCGGGTCAAGAGCGCTCGAAGGTTCATCGAGGATCATGAGACCGGCATCCTTATAGAACACACGCGAGATCGCAAGTTTCTGCGCTTCACCGCCGGAGAGATTAAGGCCCTTGTCGTCAAACTCTGTTGTAAGCATCGAATCGAGTTTATCTTCGAGCTTCATCACGCGTTCGTAAAGTCCGCTGTCTTTGAGGGCAGAGATGATCTTGTCTTCGCGAGAATCTTCAAGCGGCGCAAGAACAACATTCTCGCGGACAGATCCTGCGAAGATATTGAAGTCCTGGAAGACCGCACCTATCGAATCCCTGTAGGATTCAAGATCGTATTTGCGGATGTCGGTTCCATCGGCAAAAACGGTTCCCTCCGTCGGGTCGTAAAGCCTCATCAGAAGCTTAACAAGAGTCGTTTTTCCGGCACCGTTATAGCCGACGAGAGCGATCTTGCGTCCGGGCTTGATGAAGAGATTCATGTTCTCGATAACGTTCGGAGTTTTGGAAGAATATGCGAACGATACATCCTTAAGGTCTATTCTCTTTGCATCCTTGGTCGCGGTCAGTTTTTCCTCTGATACGATCTTCGGTTTGGTGTTCATGAAGTCTCTGATCTTCTGAATGTAAAGGCTCGTCTCGCATGCTGCAGGATATGTCTCCGTAAAGACATTCATACTGTGCTTGAGCCTGCCGAAAGAGTTGTACAGAATTGCGAGCGTACTGATCGAGATGCTTTTCGTGACAACCACCATAAGTATCAGATATGTGATGTACAGCGTATCGCAGATGAAGAAATTTGCGATGTGCTTTCTGACGAACTCGATAAAGAAACTCTTCTTTGTATATTTCTTATCCGTTTTGATTATCTCTTCGGAAGCCTTATCGAACCTGTTGTACATGATGCCTGCAACGTCCGGATTCATGCGGAGTTCCTTAGCATAGTCGTTGAGATAGAAGACTCTCTCGATATAAGTTCTCTTGCGTTCGGAAGGGTTTCTCTCGATCCTGGCTTTATAGTTGATCTTGATGAACATCTGGTTGAAAAAATAACTGATGACAAAAGACCCGATGACGAACAGGATCGACGGCTTGTCCTTCATAATGTAGTAGATTCCGTTCGAAGTGAAAGCCGTAATACCGCTCAGCACATTAATGATTATCTCTTCAACCTTATCGATCTGTTTATCAACCTCCGAGAGCGCGAGCACCTGGGAGTTGTAGAATTCGGGATCGTCGTAGCAGGCAAGATCGACTTTGGAGGCTTTCTCGTAAAGCATGATCTTGATCTTTTCTTTGACCTTAGGACGTTCTTTCTCCATGATGTAATCGCCGGAGAAAACAGTGAAGAGCATGCCGAGCGTGATGCATATCGCAAGGATCAGGATCACATAACAAACACTCTCAAAAGGATATCCCTTCTCAGCTGCTTCGAGTACATAACCGATTCCTACCGTGTGCTCAAAAAAGATCGACAACTGTCCTCTAACAGCATCAAGCGCCGGAATGATAACAAATGCCGGTGACGCTTTGAGCATCAGTTTCAACAGATAGAGGTTGTTCTTGAGAACAACAGAAAAAGGCTGTTTGATCTTCTTATTGTCAGGGCTGTTCTGCGCCTTACTCATAAGATCACCTCCTCTTCATTCTCAATAGCGAGGTAATTCATAGCCTGGCGCTTATACATCTCGCAGTAGCTTCCGCCGAGTGCGATAAGTTCTTTGTGTGTGCCTTCCTCGACAAGACATCCACCCTCAAGCAGAAGAACACGGTCACAATTCTTGACCGAAGATAAACGGTGGGAGATGAGGAGCATCGTGTGATCCTTGCCTTCCCTGATAATGTTCTTAAAAAGATCGAACTCTGCGATCGGATCGAGGGCACTTGAAGGCTCATCGAAGATCTTGACCGGAGAAGGTTTTGCAAATGTTCTGGCAACCGCCAGTTTCTGGTTCTGTCCGCCTGATAAGATTACGCCGTCTTCATCGAATTCCTTGGTCATCATGGAATCAATGCCGTTGGGGAGCGACTCGATCTTATCGAGTATTCCCGTCTTGCGAAGGCTTGATCTTACGACGTCATCTTCGTTATCGACGTGTCTGCCCATCAATACATTTTCGCGTACCGTCATTCCGAAGATCTTGAAGTCCTGGAATGTGGTCGCAAAAAGTTCCCTGTATGCCCTGAGTTCATATTCGCGGATATCAACACCGTTCAGAAGGATCTCGCCTGAAGTCGGATCGTAGAGTCTTAAGATCAGTTTTATGATCGTAGTCTTTCCCGCACCGTTATGGCCTACGAGCGCGACAGCCTCATCCTTGTTGATCTTGAACGACAGATCCTTTATGGTCTCCTCATCTTTATAGGAGAAACAGACATTTCTGAATTCGAGGGTCTCGAACTTCTCGGGGATAATACCTTTCTGGTCTTCGGGAATCTTCTCCTCATACTCCAGAAAGCCCCTTAAGTTATTAATGAACAGACCGTTCTTGATAAGCTTTGTTATGTCCTCGAAAAGCCTTATCAGTATCCATGTCGCAGCAACCATAAGGCTAGCCATGATCGTCAGCTGCGCAAGTGATATCGTTCCTGCAACCTGTTTTTTGTAGTAAGCATAGATAAGAACGCCTTCGAAAATAACCGTAAAAGTGAACGTGATCCTCAGGACATTGAGCGTCATGTTCGGGAATGCATATTTTACGGCGATCTTTACGTTCTCGGCTGTTGCCTCCCCGTATCGGCGTTTCAGTATGTCGAACACCTTGCTGAGCCTTATCTCCTTGGCTCCGTCAGGCAGATACATCATACGGTTTACGTAGTTTAAGATCTTGTTGTTCGGTGCCTGCTCGCGGTATCTCTTGAGCTCATATTTGCTTTTGAGATTACCGAAAACAAAATTACCGATTATAGGCGACAGAATAAAGACCACCGACAGCTTATCGATGTCGAACATCAGTTTAAAAACGAATACTGAAGCAACGGCTCCTATGATGGCGCCGTTAAAGCTCTTGACGATCTCCATGACCTTATCGGCCGAGCCGTCAATAGCCATCGTGTACTTGTTGTAAAACTCAGGATCTTCGTAACATCTGAGCTCAACATTTCGTGCCTTCGCAAAGATCTTCTTGTAGATGCCGTTATGAAGTTTTGTGCCTTCGATGGTAAACGTGACTCTCTGCGTGTAGGCATCGTAGATCTTAAGAACGAACAGGATGCCCGCGCTTATCCCGATAAAAGTAAGAATGGATTTAAGACCGTCTCCCCTGTCTAATGCTTCGATGATGATCCTCAGAAAATAACCGTCAAAGAATACCCATTCGGCATAGCCGATGAGCATGCAAAAGAACGCGCCGGTAATCGCCGGCTTGCTGAAAGAACCCGCAAGTTTTACTGCGTAAACATCGTTCTTAAGAGTCTGCCAAAGAGACAGTTTTTCCTTCTTCTTTTCCCCACTCATATAATTCCTCTGATTATCCTATGAGAGCATAGAATAACATAATCAGAAGGAAAAACGAAGAAGCTCAGTATGAATCCGGAAACGTTTTATCAGAGCAGATCGGTAACCTTGATGAAATAATAATCCGAGACATTGCCTTCATCTTCGCCCCACTGATGCGCATCTTTCTCGGCATATCTGGTGTCGTCAAATTCGGTGTCGCCGTTCTTGTTGATGAATATATAAAGCCCGTCGTAACCTTCAGGAGCATAAACATGCAGCGTCGCATTACGGTGTACCGTGATCGAGGAAGATGTGGTGCCGTCATCGTTTTCGATAGTGATCCAGTCGCCCCACGAATTCTCGCCCTCCATGGACCAGCCGATCGTGAATTTCTTGCCTTCCCATTCCGTTTCCGTCAGGGCAAGGTTCTTGTGCATGCCGTTCGAATCTTTGCAGTTAGGAACAAGACCGGTATTCGAATCCACGACATTGAAGAAAAGGAGAAGCGCGTTTACCTTGGGAAATCCTGCATCTTCTGCTTTCTGCGAATCCTCGTCATTAACCCACAATTCGACATTGTAATCGTACTTTATCGTGTAATGTACCTGACCGTATTTATCAGGTTCTGAAGCTTCTGCCGATACGATCTTATATTTCATGTCCGCAGATATCGGATAGATCTCGGTGTAGTGACTCTTTCTGTCATCAGACATGTAATAAGGGAAACCCGGCATATTGAATTCGCGTTTATCAGTTGAAACTACGCCCATCTCATCTGCCCACCTTACGGCCGGCTCCGTGCTTTCCGTCGTCGTTGCTGACAAGCTTGCCGGAAGTGAAGAACATCCCGTAAGCATGGACATGATCAAAACCGAAGAGATGATGGTTTTTGTGATTTTCCTTTTCATTTCATTACCCCCTGAGATTTTAATAATTTACCGTCAGTATGTTATTACCTGATGACCGTATGTGGTCTTGAGCCAGTCACCGCTGTCGTTATCAGAAGCGGGAAAAACTATCGTATCCGGATCTCCGTCGGAAATATATCTTTTCCCGTTATTTAGCTGTTCAAAGTTCATCGCGATGTCCCAGTCGTCTCCGCCGTTATCGTAAGCACGGATCCTTCTTATTGCGGTGCGGTTGTAGTCTCTTACAAAAGGCGAATAAGATCTTGTCCATGCGCACAGAAGCGCCGCCTTGGTCGTATATGTGAAGCCCTCATATGTTCCCGAGAAGATCTTGCTGTACTGGGGACTGTCCTCGCTCATTGATTCAGGAGAACCGTAAGGGAGAGCAATGATGTTGACGTATTGTCCTGGTATGATCTGATCGAGCTTTTTGTACATGGCACCGACCTGCTTCTCGATCTCTTCAGGTTCGCACCCGCCGAGCTTTGTATGGTCAAGCGTGTGATTGCCGATATCGTAACCGTTATCGACCAGCCACTTAATTACTTTGTAATCGTTTTCTTCCCCGTTCTCGAAAAGGATCGAATAAAGGAAAAACGTTGCCGTTACATTATAGTCGGGATACTCAGCCTTGATCTTCTCAAGGATCGCGATAGCACACGTAGGGTCAAAGATCGGAGTCCCGTCAGTGTTCCATCCCTGAACCACAACATCCCTGATACCGTCATCAAATGTCAGGATCAGAGGACTGTATCCGAATTCCACATCGATGTTTCCGTCAACATAATCCGTCAGTCTCATCATGCGGTAACCCTGCTGATAGTACATCCTGAGATCTGCTTCGAAAGCTTCGGATGTACGGTTATATCCGTCTTTATCGACATTGCCTCCGGTATATGAAGTCTCGGCGTTTGTCATTCCGTAGATCCTGTGATACATAAGGATCGGAACGGAATTGAGTTCATTTATACCTGCAGCTTTGTATTCTTCCGCAGTATATATTTTTTTCGCTGTCGTCTCAGGAACACTCTCAGTCGTCTCCGTCAAAGAAGACTCAATAGTTGATTCGGCCGGGGTATCAGCTGTATCTTTGTTGCATCCTGACAGCATCGTAACCGCCACCGACGCGATAAGTGCATATGTTGTTAGTTTGCGTATATTCATAATATGTACCTTACATCACTGATGCTATTTCATCAATTCCCAAAAACTGATCGCGCTGGCTGCAGCGACATTCAAAGAATCCACGCCGTGATACATTGGTATCATGACACGGTAATCGCATGTGTCAATGACCTGCCCCGGAAGACCTGTTCCCTCGGTACCGAGGATAACGGCAAGCTTCTCATTGGAACGGATCTCATCATTATCAACGCTGGTCGAATCCGGAGTAAGAGCCATGGCAACGGTCTTAAACCCGTTTGAGCGGAGGATGTCTATCAGATTCAGTCCTTCCGATTCATCCTTTGTCGCTCTCGCCCACGGAATCTGAAAGACAGTTCCCATGCTGACTCTTGCGGTGCGCCTTGTGAGCGGATCAACCGAAGGGTGCGTAAGAAGAACTCCGTCCATTCCGAGAGCGGCAGCCGATCTTATGATCGCGCCCACATTCACAGGATTGACAACATCGAATAAGACCGCAACGCGCCTTTTGTCCTTACAGAAATCTTCCACGGAGGTCTCCGGTTTTCTGCGGAAAGCCATCCACAAACCGCGCACAAGATGGTAGCCGATAAGGTTAACAACTACCTCCTGCTCAGCGGCATATACGGGGATGGAATCAAGTTTTTCCTTGCCGCAATACTTTTCGACCGCCTCGAAAACCGGGCCTGCCTCAACTTCCAGACGGCTGTTCTCCACGAGCATCGAGAGAGGCTCATATCCGGCTTCCAGCGCGCGGAGGATAACGCTTCCGGTCTCCGCAAGAAATATACCCGGTTCAGGAGCTGCGATACTCCTTAACTGGTTCTCGGTAGTCCTTGCAAAAATATCCAGCTCAGGCGCATTGATGTCTTTTATCTCGATTAGATTCATATCATCTTTAAGTCATCAGTTCCACAACATTTCCCTGCTCATCTTTTATGTAGTGATGTGCAGGAAGTGCCGCGCCGCAGTGCGGACAGGTCGTATGCATTCCGATGATATAGATACCGCCGCAGAAGTTGCACGGTTCCTGGAAAACCTTGGTAAGATTGCAGGGCTTGGCATTCTTATACTCTTCAGGCACTTTTCCGGGCTTGTATGGTCCTGTAAGGACAAAGACGATCAGTCCGCTGAAAATAGTAAACAGAAGCAGTCCCAGTATCAATTTGGATGCATCAAGCCTCGGCTGCATCATCTTGGATGAGTATTCACCGAAGGTCACAGCTATTGCATCCTCGACAGAATACTTCGAGCGCTGGAGAAGCCTTGTCTGAAGTGATTCGGTGAATCTGTCGGCAAGCTTCCCCGTTATGATCGGATCAGTCTTGTCTCCCTGCATTCCTTCCCAGTACCAGTCGTCAAAGCCATTGTCTTTTGTCGCTGAGGAGTAAACGATCAGCCAGTGCGCTTCATCACTGAAACGGTTGACATAAACATCGTAAGCGTATTTCTCGAGATTGACGTAATCTTCGTTCCAGTCTTCATTCCTGACCGTGATGACAGCAGGAACGATACCGGTCTCCTGGTAGAACTGTTTCATCGAGTCTTTCAGTTTCTTCTTGTCCTCAAAAACTCCCAGATTGTCTTCTATAACGATATCCGGCTTCTTGTTATTAAAATATGTCAGCCTCTTTGGAACCTCATAGGACATACACATCGTCACAATTCCTATGATCACTACCGGCAGGAAGAACAAGGCGCTGATGATTATTCCGGCAATAAAATTGCCCATGCTCCTTTTGCGCACATCGTAATTGGAATATACGAAATGCGGTTGGTTGTCCTTATAGTAAAGGTACCTTGAACAGCCCTTAAACGGCTGACTGGAAACTCTTCTGTTGCTGGGAAAAATGTCTCCGCCGCTGCTTCCGCCACCACTGCTTGAGTGATAGCTGCTGCTACTGCTGTGAGAACTGTGGCTTCCGCCGCTGTGTGATCCGCCTCCTGATGAATGTGGCATAGTTATCCCTCCTTATTCCATTAATTGCCGAGCAAAATAAATACTCTCTATCCCAATTTTCAATTATACCATCTTTGTTTACTGCGCTGCCAAATAACTGATTACCGCATCGTAATCGCCCATGAAGCGGAAAGTGTTCATTCCTGCTTTCCGCGCGCCTTCAACATTGTCTTCTCTGTCATCGATAAACAGGCACTCATCAGCTTTTAATCCGTATTTATCCAGAAATGTCTCATAGATCTTAACGTCCGGCTTAAGCATAAGATAATCCGATGAGACAAACACGCCGTCGAAAAAATCCAACGGTTTGAACTTGGGGAAATATGTATAGAACAGATCACTTGCATTCGACAAAACATATATCCCGTACCCATTCTTCTTTACACTCTCGCAGAATTCCCCGGCTCCTTCCAGAGGCGTCATGCAGACATCCCATCTGTCCGCGCAATTCTTCAATGCCGCATGGTATTCCTCGGGAACCCTGGCCTTTACTATGTCGTAGCGGTCTTTATCTTTAATATCCCCTCTGTCGCCCAGCTTCCACTCGGGACCGTTAAACAGCTCTTTATCGATCACTCTCTTCTCCTCTTCAGAAGAGCAGAACATATTGAGCACAAACTCAGGATTGTAATCCAAAAGGACATTTCCCATGTCGAGTACTACGTTTTTGATCATATTATCCCCCTGTGCATTCATTCTTATTGTTTATCCGGCTTTTAATTATACTACTGAACAGATAACTATCATGTTGCCCTCCGAAAATGATAGTATATTCGTGGTGCTCAATAAATCACTATTCTGACTAACCGGGGGAGATCACTATGAATTCTGAACTTGAGAAGAAACTGGAACTGTTCGTTGAGAATAAGCAGATGCTCGAGAAGGCGTTTACCTTTGAATACGGCCTTAACCACCTGATATCCAGCCTTTTGCTGACAGGAAATGATAAGGTTGCCGACATCGAGAAGATCAAGGAATCCAGAAAGATCCTTGCAACAAAAGCAAGTATTTTCTCATCATTAAGAGACAACATGGAGATGGTCGTAATTACGAAAATGTCTCTTGCCAACAACCCGGAAGGCTATATCGACGACGTGCTTGAAGTCTATAACAAGATCCTCGGCAAACGGGTCATAGAATATTATTCATTCATCCTTGCTGCCATGACGATCGTCGATCTCGGCAAGAAGAGCGATGCTGACAGGATCATTGCCAAATCCTGGGATATCCTTGCCCGCATGAAGAAAGAACACCCGATCCTCGCAGACGAGTATGATATTACCTTCACTATCCTTTTGGCCATGACTGATAAGGATATCGACACGATAATCAGCGAAATGGAACAATGTTACACATATATCAAGAAGACCCTCAAGATCAGTGCCGATTCCAATTCTATCCAGAGCCTTTGCGAGCTCATCATCCTTTCTGACGGAGACCTCACCGAGAAGTGCGACAAGGCAGCAGTTATTTTCGACGCCTTCAAAGAGCGCAAGATGAAATACGGCTCATACTACGAATTCGCATCTATTGGAGCGCTCATCGGCCTTGATGTTCCTACCGGTGAACTCGTTGACACCATCATCGAAGTTGCAGAGGAGATGAAGAAGAACAAAGGCTTCGGCTCATTGTCTCTCGAGAACAGAACACGCCTTATGTTTGCGGCCATGCTTGTCTCAGAGATCATCTCGGACAAGAAAGATCCAATTTACGAATATGCAGTTAACGGCACTGCCATCAACAGCTCCATCGCCATGATCGTTGCTGAAGAGGTGGCTGCCCTGATCTGCGTATTGGCTATAGCAGACTACAGCAATAGTAATTACTGTCCGTCCTGATAATAAATGTTTTCGTAAATAATCTGCCGCATTTTAATATACTTATTCCGGCCGTGTAGTATCATTGAATCTCGTTATTACAGAAAACGGGATTGCTGAAGGATTCAAAGAAACGGTCAATGGGCAAGAGAAATACAGTCATCATTGATGAGAAAACGCCGCTGCTGATTCTGGCAGGGCCGATGTTTCTTGAGCTTTTCCTGACCACGATGGTAAACAACGTCGATACTCTCATGTTGAGCCACTACGATGAGTTCGCGGTCGGTGCAGTCGGTAACGCAAATACCATCATGTTCATGATGAACATCCTTTTCAATGTCATTGCAACGGCAACGAGCGTAGTCGTCGCCCAGTATCTCGGCGCCAAACAATACGACAAGATGAACATGATCTATACGCTCGCGATCGCCGTAAACCTGGTCCTGGGCATCATATTAAGCGGTGCTTTCTGCGCGGCAAATCCCCTGATAATGGATTTCCTACACGCATCGGACGAGATGCGTCCCCTCTCGATGCTCTACATCTATATCGTCGGAGGCGGCGGTTTCCTGATGGCGGTCTATATGGTTATGCTCCAGATCCTGAGGTGCAACGGCTATCCGAAGATCGGCATGTACATCACTTTAGGGATCAACGTAGTCAACATCGGCGGCAACTATCTCTTCTTGTACGGACCTCTGGCACCTCTGAACATGGGTGTTGCCGGAGTTGCGATATCAACAGTTGCTTCAAGAGCCATTGCAGTTGTAGCAGTCTTTATCTTCTTCTTCGTTAAGAAGATCGGTAAGATCTCCCTGCGCTATCTGAAACCCTTCCCCGGAAGGCTGCTCGGCAAGATGATAAAGATCGGTCTGCCTACTGCCGGCGAGAACCTTACTTACAATCTTTACCAGACGACGCTTCTCTCATTTGTAAATGCAATGGGAAATGATTCGGTAAATGCGAGGGCTTACTGCACAACGCTTATCGCTTTTGCGATGATCTTTTCGAACGCCTGCGCAATGTCAACGCAGATAATCACAGGCCATCTCGTAGGTGCCGGCAAAAATGAGGAAGCATACAAGAGAGTATTCAAGACTCTACGTACTTCCATGCCGATCACGATCGCGTTAGCTTCGGTCAATGCGCTTCTAAGCAGATACACCCTGCAGCTCTTTACCGACAACCAGAACATAATCGCTTTGGGGCAGATGATCATGATCGTCGACATCTTCGTCGAGACAGGACGCTGTCTCAACATGACATTCGTCAGCAGCCTGAAAGCAGCGGGCGCATACGTTTTCCCTCTCATCATGGGTCTTCTCTGCAACTGGGGATTGGGTCTTACGACCGGCTATATTGTCGGTGTTGCGCTCGGCGTCGGCGTCGCCGGCATCTTCGCAGGAACCGCCACAGACGAATGCATCCGCGGGCTGATCGTCATGTACTACTGGTACAAGAAGAAATGGGTCGGGAAATCCGTTGTGGATAAGAAAGAGAAGATAGAACTCGAATAGACATGCGGGTGTCTGTTCGCGGTAGTGCTTCAGGTGGGTGTCGTGAAACATGAATTCACGCATTTTAGACCACCAAAATCACTGCAATAGTGTCGTAAAACTTGGTTATTACGCAATCTTGACCAACAAAATCGCAGTGGTAGTGTCGGAAAAATGAAGAATTGACAAAATCCGACACTAATTACAGGAAAATTGCATTGAAATGGTGTCGGAAAACATTTATTCTGACCAAATTCCGACAACAAATGCACGAAAAAGATGTCGTAAAAATGGCTTTATGCCTGAATCCCGACACCATGCCTTTTAAAATGTTGTCGTAAAACCGCCTTCACAACTGATTCCAGACACCAAACCCCAAAATGCCCGAAATGTTAACTTAAATGAGCAATTTCGAAAATTACAGTTATGCCTTGCAGGGAAGGTCGCTGATCTCAGTTACACCTGCCGAACACAAATGCTGTAATCACTTGCTTCGCGTTTTTTTCGCGGACTTGTCTTTGTACATTGCCTCATCGGCACGTCTGATTACATCGGTAACAGTTGAATCGGTGTCAGGATTGAAAACAGAGATTCCGCACGCAACTGATACGTAATCTGGAGGCAGAGGCATAGTATCGGAATAAGGACTCAGCAATTCGTCGAACTTCTGTCTGAGGGCTTCGTGATTATCATAATCCTCACCGCAAAGGACGGCCGCGAACTCATCTCCGCCCATTCTGTAGACCGGGCTGTGCTTGAACACATTGCAGATCAGGTGGCACGCCCTGATCAGATAAGCGTCGCCGCTCTCGTGGCCTTCGGTGTCGTTGATCAGCTTCAGATTATTGACATCGAACATCGCTATGGCAAACTTCAGATCAGGCTCGGAATTGATCTGCGCCTGAAGATACTTCTGTTTGTCATCATAAGCCATTCTGTTATTTACATTGGTAAGCGCATCACGCTTCATCAGATCCATCAGTCTCTTGTTAATGAGATCTAATGTAAGGGCATGCCTGAACTTATCGAAAACCAACCCCATACGGTTGTAATATGTATGGAGGAAACGGTTCTCAAACTTATCCAGGCAGTCTCTGAAGACAACATAACCGAAGGCGGAATCAGCTTCATGAAGAGGCATGAAAACATATAAATGATTTGCTCCTTCGCTCTTGTATCCGGGTACAAGATTCCGTGATAAAAACAGATCGTCATTACAGATCTCACCGTCTTCCATTGAATAAATGATCTCCATATTCTTACTGTATCTGTCGGTGTTCAGTTTGATATTGGGATCGTAAATGGAAAGAGCAAAATTCGGTTCCATGATAATGTGGAACGAATCACCTTCGTAATCATGATTGTCAGTCAGAAGTTTGTTAAGTTTCTGCTTCAGATCCTGATATGTCATGCACGACAAAACCGTGTTATCAATAAGGTCGAGCTTTCTGTTGAAGTATGTCGTCACGGAGCGCTTGAAGTAAGCATTGCGTCCTGCGGTCCTTCTTTCCTTATCACTGTCTCTGTATTCGTAGCAGTTGCAGCTCTCACCCGGTACAAACTTACAGGGAATGACCTCGCCGTCTTTGACGGTTTCACCGTTCAGATGATCATTCAAAAGCTTTACGGCTGCAGCACCCATCTTGTCAAAGCACTGGTCAACGGATGCAATGGAAGGATCAAAGACCTTGCTGATATCAAGAAAATCATATCCGGTAACAAGAACATCGCGCGGCACTTCAATTCCGTTATTGCTGAGAGTAACGCATGTTTCCATCGCGATTCCGTCATTGGCACAGATAATTGCGTCAGGAAGCTTTTCTCCCGAGGTGCAGATCTCGTTTACGTGTCTTGTAACGACTGCGTTCTCCCAATTTGTATAGAAGACTTCCTGAAGGTCATTCTCGCGGCCGTTATCTTTAAGGTAATCGCGTAATGCCTTCAGCCTTAATTCAGAATCGTAAGAGTCTTTTGTGCCGGCCAGGAAGGAGATCGTCTTTACGCCGTGCTCCTTCGTCAGGTGCTCACACATATCCTTTGTTGCCTGATAATTATCCGAACCGACGAAGATAGTGTCATCTCTTTTCGAGCCCTGCATAACAACAGGGATGCCGGCTTCCTGGCTGCGGGCTATTATCATGTCCACCGTGTCCTTATAATCCAGACCGCTTCCGAAAATTACCGTTCCGTCAAAATCATGAAGATCGGGAAGATTGAAAATATTCATCTCTCCCTGCTTCATAGCCTGGGTATCAAAATAGATCGGGTAACAAAGAAATAAGAAGATATCAGCGTTCTCACGGCTTAAGGCTTCAGTCATCCCTGCCAAAAACTGGCTCAGGATCTCTGCGCACCAACCCGTTGAAAACATTGCTATCTTCTTTTTGGCCATAATAATACTCCTCTCATAGGATTATATTATCAGAGAAAAGTATTATTGGGGTTAAGAATTATTAACGCTTTTTTGAACAGTTGAAGAGGATATTTATTTCATCGAACAAGCTGTAAGAATAATTCCGCCTCCGAGGAGCAATACACAGGGAATTGCCGATATGCCGATCTTAGCTCCGAGCTTCATGCCGGTCTGTTCTTTGCCTTCGGAGATCTCTGCCTGGCGCTTGATGAGATGGGCACCGATGGCAAGGATCATGGGACAGAGGAATGCAGCGATCATAAATACGGGCAGCAGGTCGATCATCTCGTTCACACTTTCAGACATATCAACGGCCTGATCGGCTGCCTGAGAAGCAAACAAAGTAGAGATCGAGCTCATTCCGATGGTTACGAAATTGTTTATAAAATGGAACATCATGGGAAGTATGAAGTTGTTGCGCTTTACCATCAGGTATGCCATGCATGCACCTAAGAGTGTCGTATTTAAGAATCTGACAGGATCCATGTGAAGGATACCGAACATTACGGCAACAACAAGTATTATGACCCAGTCCTTTTTGACGCCGCGGAAGTTGCTTAAGACAGCGCCTCTCATGATCGCCTCTTCACATATAGGCGGGCAGATGACTGTAGCTATAAGTCCGACAACGATCACACCGGTTGCAATATTGTTTACATCTGATGCGACACTTTCCATAACATCAGGCATTAACTTGCCGACAGCTGTAGCGCTGATGATTCCTAAAGGGAGAGCGCCCATCCACATGAGGACGGTTCCGAAGAAATCTCTTACTGTAATCTTCTTTAAGGGGAAAACTTCCTTAAGGGGTGTCTTGTTGATAAGGCATGCGATAACAGCTGTTGCAAGAAGTCCTATCTGTGTAAGCAGTGTTCCGTATGAACCGATAAAGATAGTAGCGATACTTCCTGCTAATACCACCATAAATGCGACCACGAAAAGCAGCACACCCTTCCAGGGTCTCCATTTTGCCTGATTTGATAATTCCTTAGCCATATTCAGTTCCCTTCCTTTTTTACCTGCGGCGATTGTAGCATTGAAATAACTCAGGTCCGGGGAAATGGAGTGAATGGTAGTTTTTCGGTCGTAAATGGTATATTGCAAACCCCAAATTGTTTATTATAGTATTCAAGACAGTATTAATTCCGGGAGACACTTAAGTGCGAATTGCCATCTGCGATGACGAAGAAATATACAGGATAGAACTTAAGACTATCCTTGATAAAATGCTGGCCAATGCCGATTATGATATCGATACTTTCGCAGACGGCAAGCATCTTATCGAAGAGTTTTCCGCATGCCCTTATGATCTGGTATTCCTTGATATCGAGATGCCGGCCGTTGACGGTATCACGCTGGCGAAAATGATAAGATTAAAATCCGAGAACGTCTTCATCGTTTTCCTCACAAGCCACATCGAGTATGCACTCGAAGGATACGAAGTCAATGCATTGAGGTACCTGACCAAACCTGTTGACACGGGCAAGCTCAAAGAAGTGATCAAGTATGTTCAGGACAAACAGACCGGCAGCCATCAGATAATAATCAAGGAAGACGGCGAAGATATCCTCATCGATATCAATGATGTTATATACATGGAATCAATGAACCAGAACGTAAGGATCGTAACTTCCAAAGGAGAGCACATCATAAGATACAATATCGGCGACTTCGAGGAAGAACTGAGAAATGACGGATTCTTCAGGATCCACAGAGGGTATCTGATATCTCTTTCCAAAGTTAAGAAACTTGCGAGAAATGATGTCGTCATGGACGGCGATGTAATCCTCCCCGTAAGCCGCAATAATGCAAAGCCGCTTAAAGACGCATTCTATTCTTTTGTAGAGGGAACCGCTTTCTGATATGACTGAAGATACCGTAAAGGAAATAATCTCCATCTGCGTAATGTTAATGAGCAACCTGCAGCTCATTATCTCATTGCTTTTGGTCGTCATCGTCGCAGCATGTTTTCTCGGAAGACAGATCGCACTCACGCGCAAACTCGTCATATCGTCGTTCGGTATGCTTTCATTCTCGGTATTCGGCACGATACTCGCAAACCTGTTCATTCCGGATGCCCTCAATAAAGATCTGGTCTTCGACATCGACAACGGAATGACGGTTTTGTTTGTTATTTATGCGTTCATCTTTTTCCTGTTATCTTTCAAAGAGAAGAAATTATTACGTGCGATTGAAGCATCTGTCTGCTTTTATCTTTTCAGTATTTACATCAGCACTTTCTCACAGATGACGGTCATATATCTGGTCGGCGGAACGGAGGATATCGTAAATGATATTTTCTATGAAAACCTTTCAACCAGCCCGTTATGGCTTGCCATATCAGGAATGTCATTCATTATTACTCTTGCATTGTTCATAATTGTTTATTGGGGTTTCTACAAACCGAAGAAATACTACATCATAGGAATTCCGCACAGGGTTCTCTTTATCATATGGTCGGCTTTATTCTTAATATTCCCTTACTTTCCTGCGCTGCTCCCTTCAGAAACAATACCGCTCGAATTCAGATACCACATCATGAGCGTGATGTTTGCCATCGGTATTCTGCTCCTGGGACTCGCCGTACCGGTATTTGTGATCATATCATCTGCTGACAGATCACTTCGCGAAAAGAACAAATCCCAGGAAGCATACATGGCTGCCGAGTTGGAATACATCGAACGTTATAAGAGAAAGCAGACAGAAACCAAAGCATTCAGACATGATATAAAAAACAACCTTTCCATCACCCGCATGATGCTCGAGGAAGGACATACGGACGACGCCAAAAAACATATTGAAGACATGCTTGGCGAAGTAAGTGCCCTGTCACCGAAATACGTAACCGGCGATGAGATGCTCGATATCATCATTTCGATGAAATCAGACAGGATGAATGAACTCAATATAAGGTTCACATTAGACGGTGTTGCTGACGGCGGCCTTAATCTCAAGCCGATGGATATATGCAGTATCTTCGCCAACGCGCTCGATAATGCGGTCGAGGCAGCTTCATCAGGTAATGAACCTTATATCTCGTTCAGGATCAAGAGAACAGATAAATTCTTTGTTATCAAGATCACTAATTCTGTGTCACGCATGATCGATACAGAGAAACTGATGTCCACATCCGGATACACATCAAAGAGTGATAAAGATCATCACGGATTCGGTCTCATGAATGTCAGACGGACAGTCGAAAAATGCGGCGGTCTCCTGAAGGCTGAATCTGATGATAAGTCTTTTACTCTTACGGTCATGCTTCAGAGATCAGGGCAGACTTAGTAAAGTTTTCTCCTACTTTCCGCAGTGATAGAATGCGCCCTCGGTATCTATGATGAGTTCTCCGTTATTGGAGGCGATCATCTTCTCAAAGCAGTCTCTGATCCTGTCCTGATACTTCGCGAAAAACTTCTCCTGGCCGCTGTAGTCATCTTTCATCTTAGACAGCAGTTCATCAGCATCACAATACCTGAACGAAGACGTGAGTTTTACAGTCCTGATCTTATTGAAGTACTTTTCCAGTAATGCTTTAAAAGCGTCGCTCTCACGCTGCTGCTCTGTAATAGCACAGTCAATGAAAGGTGTTACTATTCCTTCTTCCGCGAGTGCATCTTTGAAGAAGATATCCCAGCTGCAGAGCGCGGGACCGTTGATTGAAAAGAAACCGTCGTCCGTCATGATCTCCGGGATCCTTGCGATCAGGGCTTCGTAATCCTTCAGTTCATCTTTCAGATAGTGGGCGATGATCATTGAATACTTCTTCTTAGAACCGATCTTATCCCATGTTGCATCTTCTTCAAGATCACTGAATTCTAGATCTATGTTGACGCCTTTGGGAAGGCCGACCCTGTTCTGTTCCAGATATTCTGCGAAATCGTCAGCCCAGCTGCCGTGAATATCATATGCGGAGATCTTCGTGCCTTCAGGTATGCGTTCCCAGTTGCTGCGCCAAAGCTTGGAATAGCCGCAGCCCAGATCAAGGATCTTCTCGTCATAGAGGCGCACTGCCTTCTGTGATACTCCTGCCTTCTTGGCGATCTCGCCGGATGTCATTTTTTCGTCCATTTCTAAGGACCTCCTTTGTCTTTGATGATATCACCTTAAAGGGTGCCCCTAGGGAAGAGTCAAGGGCTTTCCGAAAAACTTTTCAAAACTATTATAACCCTCCCGATTTACGATTTTTGTTGACAACCGGGTCCCGGCGTGTATAATTTGTATTATAAGCACTAATACAAAGCATACAGACTTGGCATACAATGCTCACCATGCTTCAAGGAAAGGGATTTATTATGGATACAAAGAAAGTCATTAAGTACGTAGTTGTCACATACGCGATCGCTTGGTCGATACAGACTGTCGTGTCTCTTTATATGATAGATGATCCGTCACAAAAAGGCCTGCTGGTCTTCCAGGTTGGTCTTGCAGCTTGTATGTTTGCGCCGCTTATCGCAGCATTAATAGTCAGAGCAGACTTCAGGAATATGGGTTGGAAGCCTAAGTTCAAAGGCAATATCGGCTGGCTCTTTTTCGCAGCTTATATAGCTCTTCCGCTGACAGTGATCGGTGCCGCATTATTCTATGCAATATTCCCGGATCTGTTCGATCTGACCGGTTCCGTTCTGGCTGTTCAGGGCGAACAAAGCGGCATCGATATAATGGCGCAGCTTGAAGCTCAGGGTCTGAACTATGGTACGTACCTTGCTTTATCTCTCGGTCCTGCCGTCGTCTTCGCACCCTTCATTAACATCTCAACGGCAATAGGTGAAGAAGCCGGCTGGAGGGGGTTTCTCTATCCCGAACTTAAGAAGAGATTCAGTTATCCAGTAACCTGGATTATCGGCGGTGCCATTTGGGCTGCGTTCCACTTTCCTGCCATGCTCATCGCAGGATATGAGTACGGAACAAACTATATCGGACACCCCTGGCTCGGCCTCATTGCATTCACACTTTTCTGCATAATGATCGGCATCATTGAGCAGATCGTTTACGATAAGACAAAGTGCATCTGGTATGCGGCACTCTTCCATGGTTCGATCAATGCGATACTCACGATCCCTCCTGTTTTCGAGAATGCATATGCAGCAGACAAACTGGAACAAATTGCCGTATTAGGACCGGGCGGCACAGGACTCATTATAGCCCTTCCATTCTTCATATTAGCCATTGTCATGGGTATCTCAGTGATACGCAAAAACTCGAAATCGGAGGCGGCTTCATGATCATAAAAATAGATGAATACTCTGATGTGCCTATCTACATGCAGATAAGAAACCAGATAGTTATGGGTATCTCTTCAGGCGAACTTAAAGGCGGCGAGCAGCTCCCGACCGTGCGCGCGCTGGCTCTCGAGATCGGTATAAATACCATGACAGTCAGTAAGACTTACCAGCTTCTCAAGAGCGAAGGCTACATAATGACTGACCGCAAAAACGGCGCCCGTGTGCGCGAGAATATCGCCCGGAGCGGCGTCCTGAGCGGCGAGAACAAGACTGAGCTCCGCCGCATAGTTTCTGAAGCAAGACTGTCGGGCGTATCAAAGTCCGAACTGAAAAAACTCATTGATGAGTTTTATTGAATAAGGAAGTAATTTTATGAATTGGATAGTTAATCTTGTTTTGTTTATTTGCGTTGTTCCGAGCGCAGTTATCATGTTCCTGCTCGGGTTCCCGAAGAACCCTGAGAAAAAGAAGATGATCTTCGGTGTGCGCAATAACCCCAGATTCCATGAAGGTGAAGCAGCAGGCAAAGTCCTGGAGATTACCGCTTCATGCCGCAAAGCCGCATTGATCATCACGGTTTTTGTATGCCTGATGAGCATCGTTTTGCTGTTCCTTCCTCCGACACGGTTTACAGTACTCGCGTGGACGCTTCTTGTTTACGCATTATTCCTGGTCGCAATCCCGTTTGGCAAAGGCAACACAGAACTAAAGAGCCTAAAGAAGCAGCTCGGTATCACAAGAAAAGGCGTAGTCTACGCAGACCTTACAAATACAAGTGCCGTTCACGGATTGAAGAAACCCTGGCTGATCCTTCCGAATGCGGTCTGTCTCGCCGTATCTGTTTTCGCGATCCTGGCAGACACAGGTGTGATAAAGATCGCAGAGACACTTGCCTGTGAGAGAGGAGCGCTGACACTCATGAGCCAGTCGTTCCTTTTCCTCGGAATCATCATCATACCTATTGCCTTTATGATGGACAACGTCAAAAATGCAGTCATCTCAAAGGACAGCAACATCAACGCAAATTACAACAGAGCAAAGAAGAAGTGCTGGGCAGATCTGTTGGTTGCTACATCCTGGGCGAATGCTCTTTATGTCGCCGTTTACACGGTTCTCTGCATGTTCATTTATAACGATATCGTCCTTGTTACCGGAGTGCTTGTTTACACTCTCATTCTCGTGAGCTGTGTTGCTATCGGCGTAAAGACACAGATGACAGTCGAGAAAAGATATGAGCGCGATACCGATCTTGAACTGCTGGACGATGACGATTACTGGATCCTCGGAATGTTCTACTTCAATCCGAATGATACGCGCCTTAACGTCGAGAAAAGATTCGGCTACGGCGGAACAGTCAACATAGCTCATCCTGCCGGCAAAGTGATCATGATAGTTACTGCGGTCCTGCTCCTTGCTACGATCGGCTTTTTGATCTGGGCAGCAGTCAGCGGCAATATGGATATGCTGTCAGTAAACGAGCCTTTCTGGGGTCCGGCAATCAGGACTTCAGGACAAAATCTCTGAATACAGCGGTGCCGCCGCTCTCCTTAGTCGAGAAACATGAGAGCGCGAATCTGCACCCCGTAAAGTGATCGAGCCTGAACCTGAGCCTGTGCGGCGTGCCTATCTGCCTGAAGCTTTCTGAAGTTGCAATATAACTCGTTGCAGTATCAGTTGTGAAATCACATTCCACGCTGACTGAAAGCAGACCTCCTGTAACAGGAATTTTGTCTTCCGTTACGCCCTCTTCTTCGCTCAGATCCCAGGGTCCGCCCCTGCTCGTATTGCTCAGCATCACGGCATAGTAAACACCGTTTTCTTTAGTGATACCGGCAAAAGCATAGTCGCCCTGGAATGCCGAGAGGCCTGCATAATCGCCGTCATTAATTGACGCCGCGTCGATCTGGACTTCTGCTCTTGCAACCGGTCCCGCCATCTTTTGAGTCAGAGTGTTTTTCGCGTGGAAAATATTCTGACAGACTTTGTCAGTCGTAATATGGAAGCCGTTCTCAAACTTAATAAGACGTTGATCCGGCTCGTGATTGAACTGCCAGAACTCCTTGTGGCCGGCTTTAAAATCATCACTTCCGCAAAGCCCTGTGAGTTCGCACTCTTCCACTGTATTTTCTTCATCGAAGACAGGTCTTCCTTCCTGCCATCTGAAAGGAACGGCAACAGGAAGTCTTCCGACCGCACCGCTGTCCTGGAACATGACCATGTAGTCGCCCTGAGGTCCTTTTACGATGCCGCCCTGCGCAATCCCTGAATCCCTTATCCCGAGATCGTTATCGAAAATATCTCCTCCGGTAAACTCATCTTCAAGGCTGTCAGCAACATACATTGCTTCCACTCTTCTCCACCGGTCCCTCAGAGAATGGATCATGAACAGATAGTATTTCCCGCCGGTCTTATAGATGTGCGAGCCTTCGAGCCCTAACATGGGATTGCCGCTGTCATCAACGATCACACGGTCCAGCCCGCCCTCTTTGGGTCCGGTCATCTCATCATTCAATTCCGTCAGATGAATATCGGTATTGCCGTAAATCACATATGCTTTTCCGTCATCAAAAAGGAGCGACAGATCATGGTAAAAACCCTTGATCTCATTCCTGCTCCACGGTCCCTTCAGATCAGCTGCCCTGAACAGATATGTCTTGTTCATATCGTTCGACGAGAAAGCCACATAGAAGACTCCGTCATGAAATCTCAGAGACGGAGCCCACATTCCCTTGCCGTAGATATGCTCTGCTCCCTCAAGGCGCTGCGCCGGGGTATTTTCGAGTGTGTTATAGACATAAGAAAAATGCTCCCACTTTCTCAGATCTTCAGACCGCAAGATCTCTCCGCCCGGGAAGAAATGCATGGTCGTCGTGATCAGATAATAGAATCCGCTGTGAAAGATCACGTCAGGATCGGGAATATCCATGTTGAAATGATAGCAAGTGCCCATTACGGATTCCGCATGCTGTTACTGGAACTTTGTAAGCTCCCATTGCTTCGGCAGATACTTACCCTCGCCTTCAATTACTTCGAAACTACCATTTTTACTATTCCACTTCATGAATTGCCTCTTTGTATCTGATCCGTACCAGGAATCCTCGCAAAGGACGTTGCTTGCGCACAGATAAATGTAGTAACCGTTCCCGCCGCCGATCAGCCTGTTCGGACCGGTACCGAAACTGTAAACAATAACATCAGTGAACTTAGTAGTATTAGAACCGTCGTTAAACCCGACCAGCATCTCGTCAGTGCCGTCACCGTCAAGATCAACAAGAAGATAACCTATATCGTTACCTGCATCTTTAAGATCCTGGGCAACATCCCAGTTTATTTTGTCATCTTTGTAAGTCCATCCGCTCTTTTCACCTTCAGCATAAAAGGCAACCACGTCCTTATACCAGTCCTTAGGCGCCTTAAAACAACCGGTCAGACCGGCAGCAACCGACAACATTAACGATACCGTCAGGATCGTCGCAATAACTCTTCTCATATCTTTTCTCCCTTATTCAAAATGAATACTAAAATGATAACGAAAATTTGAGGATTTATCAATGTGGGCTGTGTGGTGGTATAAAGTGCAGTTTTTGAGCCAAATGACCCGCAAAACATGCCGCACTGCGGGTCATTTTACGGCACTCGCTCTCCCGAGAAGAGTACTCACCCCTTCTCTGTCTCGTCCGGATAGTCCCAGAAACCGCCGGTATGGAAGTTCTCGTTGCCCAAGGGGGTAGCGGTCAGCTTGAAGATGACGCAGCCGTCCGGGCAGACAATGGTCTTTGTGTATTTGCTGTCGCCGCCAAGCTTGGTGAGATCGCCTCCGCTTCTGACGGCATCCATCAGAGGATGAAGCATCATCATGGTCTTCGAGCAAATTCCGTAACCCTGTTCATTGACTGGGCAGCCGTATGTGCAGGTATATTTGTCACCGATCTCTTCTCCGTTGCGGCAGTATCTCTCCGTGTGATCGCCGTGCAGAAAGCCGGTTACTTCAATGCTGAATTCGTATTCTTCGTCATACCACTTTTTCATAATGTGTCACCTCGTTTCTATATGGATAATATCACAGGACATAAAGTTTTGTCTGAAAACAGTTGCAGTCGATAATATAAAAATGTTAGAGTTCAGATACGTAAAAACCTTCATAGGATTTAAGGAGCGCCATGTTATTCTTTTTATCGCTGATCCCGGTAGCCGGACTATTATTTTTTATCTACTTTAACGATAAAAAAGAGAAAGAACCATTTGGACTTCTGATTGCGATGTTCTTTGCGGGAATGGGCACGGTAGTCACGGCCATCATCGCCGAGGTTGTCTGTGATTATATTCTGAATCTTGTCATCCCTGTAGACACCGTTCCGGGCGCGATCCTGTCTGCAATGACGGTTGTTGCCCCGGCCGAAGAGCTCGGCAAGTTCATGATACTATGGCTCATCGCGTGGAAAAACAGGCACTTTAATTACAGCTACGACGCCATTGTGTATGCGGTTTTTGTCTCATTGGGATTTGCCGCTCTCGAAAATATCAATTACGTATTCGACAACGGAATAGTAACAGCATTGATGCGTATGGTCACCGCTGTTCCGGGACACGCATGTTTCGCGGTGCTCATGGGATTCTTTTTCAGCAGGGCTAAGTATGCTGCCCTCACCGGAAAAAAAGCGAATTGCGCGGTCCACATCCTGCTTACGATCTTTATGCCGACAATTGCTCACGGAATCTATGATGCGATCCTGATGGGCGGCGAGGCCACAGGCGAGGATCTCCTGACAGGTCTGAGTTTCCTGCTCTGGCTCGGCTACGTTACAGCGTTGTTTGTCATATCGGTCATCATCATTATCAAATCTTCAAGGAACGATTTCTGCATCGTGACTTTGCCGGAACAACCGGAACAGAAGGTCCCGGTCCAGGTCGTTTACAGGCCTTCAGTTGCAGGCAGCTGGACATGCGAATGCGGAGCTGCTAATAACCTCAACTTCTGTTTTAAATGCGGCCGTCAGCGCCCGGTCAATACTACCTGGACATGCCCGAGATGCGGAGCGCTCTCTGCTTATAAATTCTGCGGTAACTGCGGTAACCCCAGGCCGTTTGCGCCGGCAGCGCAATTCCCCGGAGCACAGATTCCTGCAGCGCCGGCTCCGGTTTACCAAAACCCTTCAGCCCCGGCCCGCATGCAGTAACCTACTGCATCATGTGCCGGTTCTGCCCCTTCTTCTCGAAGTCGGTGGCAGCCTCATTCTCTTTTTCCTCTTCAACTTTGGGGATGACTCCCCTGGGATCGTAGCGGGTCTGCTCAACGTATTTCCAACCGTCTTCAATCGGCACATATTGACCATTTGTCTCAACAGCGGAGAACGGATAGCTGGAATCATAATAGGCTTCCGCGCCCTGTTCAGGAGCAAGTTCGTGCGGATTCATTTTTGAGAACGCTTCGATATCCTTTTTCTCACGCTTGCGTAAGATCTTGGGCATGATCGAATAACACAGATAAGTGGTAAGGATCGCAGTTATTAAGAGGATCAGGAATTCAAGCGGATGTTCGCTCAGGAACATGAGACCTTCCATTGACATGACCAGACCCACAATGGTTATGAAGGCCAAAAAAGGCAGCGAATAGAAGACAAAGCGGAGTTTCTCGTTCCAGCCGACAGCTCTCATCCTGGCGCGTTTGCCGGACTTTTCCAGAGCATTCCAGCCTTTGGCGTAGGGAAACTCACCGGACACTTTTCCGGTCTGGCCGTTTACGATGTACTGATATCTTTTGCCATTATAAGAAAGATTCAGGAACCATACAGGCAGGAGCGCGTACTTAATATCCTGGTTGCGGTATTTCGTGACGCTGCCGGAGGTTTCAGGCAGAAAGGAATCGAATCCGAAATTCAGCATCTCACATACGGAAAGCGCGTATTTATCAAGGCGCTTATAGATCACATCTGTCATGTCGAGCGGCTGTTCATCGTATTTCTCCGCGAAAAATCCCTGAAGATATTCTGCCCTGAAACCGGCAAGCTCCGAATAATCGAAAGGTTCTGCCGCGGCCATCAGACGGTTGGGAATATTCTTTTCGCCGTCAAAAGGAACATCCTTCAGTCTGAAATTGACCCTTCCGTAAATTGTCCTTCTCGTATTGTTGACGGAATCCGAGAAATTCCTTTCATGCACGTCGTCAGCCATCTTGCCCGTGTATCCGATTCCCTTAAGGTCAACTTCGACATCCGTCGAGATGATCCACGTGGGAACATAGATGCCTGTCATTTTCTCCATGACCGTCTTTGAATTGAAATCCTTGGGCAGATGTTCTATACCTGCGCAGTATTCCTCGAAAATGCTGATTGCCTTATCCTTGTCGAACTTGAAAGGAATGATGTAATCCGGCTTGAATTCACGAGAGAGCCTTCTCGTTACGATGGCAGGCGAACCGCAGAATGCGCAGAATGTGGCCGAAGTATTCTTCTCAGTGACGATCTGTGCGCCACAGGAATCGCAGATGATCTCAACACGCGATTCATCTTCTTCGCTTACTTCGATGGTGCCGTCATAATCTTTCTCAAGGCCGGAAACTCCGAACGAACCCACCTTATCGAGTGATTCAGGATCGAAAACTCCGCCGCAGTTTCTGCACAGGCATGCGCCGTGGTCCGTGTCGAAAATAAGATTCGATGCACAGTTAGGACACTTTGTAGATCCGGTCGAAAATGATTCGATCTCTGAATTTGTGTTCCCCGTCTTTTCCCAAATAGCCATGTCTCTATCCCTTGTAAATAATGGCTGAAGCCCATTAGCATACGCTGACTTTAATATTATAAACGATTCTTCAATGCCCAAAAAGAGCCTCCGGTTTGGTAAAATATTAAGAACAGAAAATCCGCTCAACAAAGGAGTTTCTTATGTTTATCAATAAACTTAACCAGCTCTATAAACCGAAAAGGATCCTGTATTACACGGATGCGGATGATTCTGCGCTCAAGGATTTCTACAGCGGAAAGATCAGTGATGAGACAGCACGTTACGCTAATGCCTTCGGTACCTACGATTATCCGGGCATCTTTTATATAAGATCACTTGGCAAAGCCGTTATCGGCATCGAATTCAGGGAAGACGATCCTGAGGTCGTTTATCCGGAAGATCTCCGGTCTGCCGTTTTGGAAGGATCCTTCTTCTATTCGATTGAGATCGATAACGAGATAGAGGTAAATATTGACCTGATCCATGAGTTATTCAGGAAGATAAGTGAGGACGATGATGCCCACAGGGCTTGCAGCGACCTGTCGGTCAAGGAAGAACCTGAGGTGATCAGCGTTTTCCAGAGCGGAAAGAAGATACGGATACTCTATGAGATGAAGGTCGATGAGGACAGGGCCGTCAGCATCATAAAGGATGATCTTGAAAGTCTTGATAAGAAAACGCTCTATACAAAAGCATTTATCGATCACGTAACCAATCACTATAACTGGAATCACCTGGTGCCCTTCCTTGAGATGCCGATGGACTGCGGAATAAAGGATTACGCGTTCGTTCATTTCGACATCAAGGAATTCAGGGTAATAAACGAAGTTTACGGTCATATTGCGGGCAATAAGGTGCTTTGTAACGTTGTTACAGCCATGAATGAGTCCGATTTTGTCTATGCGAGCGCGAGGTGCCACAACGATAATTTCGCGATGATGATCAAGGACATGCCCGAGGAAAAAACGATCGAGAGACTTACCGAATTCTTTGACGGCCTGTCCCATCTTGAAGAAGATCCCAATTACAAGATCTATTACAGATGCGGTGTCGTTCCCATGCAGAGATCGATGCTCTCAGGCAACAGGGTTGCCGATGCAGGCAAGATGGCCCAGGCCCTGGGTGTTAAGCACAATAAGACGGAGATCATTGTTTACACGGACAAGATGCACGATGATATTCTTTGGGGCAATTACATCAAAGCATATCTTGATACCGCCATCGAAAATGACGAATTCGTGGTATATCTCCAGCCCAAGTTTGATATTAAGACAGAGAAGATCAAAGGCGCCGAGGCGCTGATCAGATGGAATTATAAGAAAAAAGAATTCCTCTATCCCGGCAAGTTCATTCCTTTCTTTGAGAGGGACGGTTCAATCGGCAAGATAGATGATATCGTACTCAAAAAAGTGTGCATGACCTTTGACAGATGGCGTAAAGAAGGAAAGATCCTCTACCCCATCTCGGTCAACCTGTCACGTGACCGCCTTTACGATACAAACCTTGTAAAACATCTGACGGAAATAGTAGATTCTTATAATGTCTACCACGATCTTATTGATTTTGAGCTTACCGAGAGTGCGTCTTACGACAATACAGAGCAGATGATCCATGTGCTGAACGAGTTAAGAGACGAGGGATTCCATATCTCGATGGATGACTTCGGGACCGGTTATTCCTCATTCTCGCTCCTCACGCAGATGCCTCTCGATACTCTTAAGATAGATAAGAGCTTCGTTGACAAAGTGGGCGAAAACGTAAAGAAAAAGGACTTCTCCGTTATCAGGCATATCATCTCGCTTGCCAAGGAACTGGGTTTTGTATGCCTTGCCGAGGGTGCCGAGAAAAAGTCCCAGATCGATGAGCTGAGGGACCTCGGGTGCGATGTAATCCAGGGATATTACTACAGCAAACCCATCTCTATCGAAGAATACGAAAATAAATATCTGTAACATAATTGTTGCACACATTTGATTTTCCCGTGATAGACTACTGTTCGTACAGAAAATCTATCCGGGTTAATCTACGATGAAAAAGAAGAAAGCGCTGTTTTTTATAATTCCGGCGATAGTTGTCATCCTCGCGTTGGCAGCTGTTGTTTGCTATGAGATCTTTTTCGTAAAAAGAGGCCTGGTCCAGACCGCCGAGGGTACATATTATTACAACTACTACGGAAAGGCATATACGGGATTTACCAGAATGCCTGACGGAACATACAGGTATTTTGATCCCGTTACGTACCTTATGGCTACCGGCGAGAAAGAGATCGACGGGAATAAATACTTTTTCGACAGCAACGGAGTAATGGCATTTGGTCCCCAGAAGACCGGTGACACTACAAAATACTATGATCTTGAGACCGGAATAATGCAGACCGGCTGGGTCGATTCGAGAACAGGCAAAATGTATTTCAATGAGGAAACCGGTGAAGAAGCGTTCGGTCTTACGGTTATCGATGGAGTACAGTACTTCTTTGATAAGGAAACCGGTCTGATGACAACGGGCGATGTTGAGATCGACGGCGAGAAATACAGCTTCGATGAGAACACCGGTGCCGGCATCGACGGTTTCTTCGACATAGACGGCTCAATGCATGCATATATCGGCGGAAAACTTCTGACCGGTGTAAGAGCTTATTATGATAATCATCTGTATTATTTCGATGACGACGGAAACATCATCCGCGACGTCGACGGCAGCAAACCTATGGTTGCTCTGACATTCGACGACGGACCGTCGAAATATACGGATTCGATCCTCGATACATTCGAAGAATACGGTCAGAAATGCACCTTCTTCATCGTAGGAGACAGGATCTCCTGGAACGAGGACCAGACAAAGCGTGAGGCAGCTCTGGGCTATGAGCAGGGCAACCACACTTTCGGGCATAACGTTCTTTCTTCTCTGACCGATGAAGAGATGAAGGAAAAACTCAAAGGCACTGATGATGAATTTATAAGAGTAACGGGAAAGCCTTCCACGTGTTTAAGACCTCCGCAGGGCAAATGGAACGATACCCTTAAAGAAGTCTGCGGCTGCCCGATAATCCTTTGGAATGTCGATTCGCGTGACTGGGAGACCAAGAACAAAGAATCAACCTGCAAAAATGTAATCGGCAAGGTCAAGGATGGAGACATAGTTCTCATGCACGACCTTTATGAATCAACGGCTGAAGCTGTCAAGGAGATCGTTCCCGCGCTTCTTGATGACGGCTTCCAGCTCGTAACAGTTGAGGAGATGGGAATCCTCAGAACAGACGGTGTCGGATTAGAAGACGGTGTCATCTATTATTCGATATCTAATGAATAGCCTTCTTCAAAGTAACTGTTTATAAAACAGGGCTAACCACCGACACGCAAACGATTGCTGTTGGTGGTTAGTTATTTTTGGGGCTTATGTTCGTAATGATTTGCGGATAGTTTTCTGTGTTTTTCGAGTTTCCGGAAAACAGTGCAAAACAATACAATTTCAGTAATTCACCAATCGCATTAGATATTAAGTACGGCACTTAAAGTACCGGGTTATACCATGTTGTCGTATAACCTGAATTTGTCGCATTTTTGACCATCAAAATCACTACGATAGTGTCGGGAAAATGCCTCATTTGACCGATTACCGACACCATGTCCCTTAAATTGTTGTCGAAAATATGCCTTCATACCCGATTCCCGACACCATGTATTACCGTGTGCGCCAACCGCAAGCTGCTGGAACTGTTTTACCGGTCAGCAGATGCCTAAAGAACCGATCATTTCCGGAACACTTCTACCTCAATAAAATCAGGCTTGTCAGTTACTCCTTCAGGGCTCGAGAATGCTACCTGGACGGAACCGGTGTGATAATCGACAAGGATAAGCTGGGCGCTTCCGTTGCTGTGCACGTTCTGGACCGTATACTGGTCGACGGTCTCCTGGGTGATAAGATCCTTCACGTCTTTAGGTGAAAACTTATCTACAGCCTTGACCCATTCATTGTATTTGGCAAATCTGATGATATTGGAAGAAGAACCGGTAAAGCCGTCCTGATTGCCTTTAGAAGCGAACGAATTAACTACGCAAAGAGAATCAGCACTCTCCCATGAAAGACCATCCAGGATAGGAGTATGGCAGTCGCGAAGGACAGATTTTCCATTGCCGGCCTCTGCGACCTGGCTTACGCAGTTTTCCGCGCAGAACGAATCATTTGCATCACTGATGATGAGGTTGTGACACCATGTAAAATCACCGCTCTCACCGACCATGAATTCTCCAAGATCACGTGCAGCCGAATATTCTTCGAGGGCATAACGGAGCTCCATCGTATAGCATTTCTTTCCTTCATAAACGAATGCGTCACGCTGGACCGAACCAACATCAAGGATCGCTGCGAACACACCGTCGTCATTTATTCCGGAGATGATATCAAGAAGACCGATGACAGAGATCGCGGTAATCGTGCGTTCTTTGTTCTTCATATGTGTTACCGCATGGATCCGGCTCATCTGATTGTCAGAGCCGAGATTCCATTCGAGATTGCGGAGCGTGATCCTGTCGCCAGTGGCAGTCTTACTTCCCCATAAGGAAAGCGCACTGCAGCATGTGGGACGGAGGGCATCGGGAATCATGTGCATGAGGATCGCTTCCTCACAGCTCAGCACATGATCTTCCTCAATTCCATGAACACCGCCGGATACTGCTTCCGCGAATGCGGATATCTCTTCCTGATATTCAGGCCTTAATGACGCGAAAAGTATCTCCTCCCTGCGTTCAACCGCTTCAGCAGAAAACGATCCGCCGTAGGCCACCCTGATATTCTCGAAAAGATACGGTTCCATCGTATCGATATATTCCGGCATCTTCTCCCTGATCAAAGATCCGTATGCCTTTCCCACATCACCCCTGCTGCCGTTCTCGTAATCAAGAGTAATGTCATAGTAGCTCGGCATGATCTTTATTACACAAAGACCGTCATCAGAAGAGAGCGTGGAAAGCGGTTCTTCAACCGTTCCTTCGTCAGTGTATTCACGGACTTCCTTTGTATAGTAAGAGTCTACGGGGGTCATGCCCGGAACCTCACCGATCCCTGCAGGCGAAGCAGTTCCGCATCCTGTAAGCAACGCTACACCAAGGAGCAATGAAGCCGTTATCTCAATATATCTTTTCATTATTCGTTTCTCACTTTCCATATCCTGATATTGTTTGTGATCCTGGTCATAAGATAGATGACCAGAGCCAGCCCGGTGACCACTAAGAAAGGTATGATGACAAAGTTATTCACCGGCAGAACCTTAAAGTTGAAGCCCGAGCATTTCATGATGCTCTTAAAGAGCAGGCCGATCAGGAAATTTCCGCCTGATGCCATAAATACATAAGTAAGTATCAGAGAGAAGACTGCGAGCAGCATCAGCCTCAGGAAATGCCATGCGCGGATCACTTCCGTTCCGAATCCCATACTCTTCAAAAGCGCGATATCAGCTGTCTCTTCATCGATAAAGATATTTTCGTAAAGGGCTGTCAGAAGAGCCAGGACGACAGCGCAGATCAAGGATACGATTAAGATGATCAGGTTGAACATCTGTTTATACCCAACGAGGAAATGGGGCATGATCTCTTCGTTTCGGAGGAATGTTATATCACCGTCCGGATAAAGAGACTGCATCTTCTCAATGATCTCATCGTGCTGCGATCTCGGAGCATTTATCTCACAGCTGAAGAAATCGCCGTCGACCACCAGTGAGCCTTCGAATTCATCACCCATATACAGTGTAGGAGTATTTGCGCCGAACTGGTCGACAAGAGCAGTTACAATGAATTCCTCGTTTGCTTTATGAAATGTCGTATGGTCATCGGCATACTTGTCATATTCAAGGGTTATGGTGTCGCCGATACTGATATTCTTTTCTTTTGCGGAATAGTATCCTAATGCCACTTCGTTTCTGAGTTTTGGAGCATTTCCGTCAACATACACAATCTCGGTTGTAGGAGAATCCTGCCAACAGAGCTGGCATACAGTCTCGCCGCCTTCATACTTCATTATGCCTTTGCCCTTGTTCTTTACCGTTATAACTGCAGGAATATCATTCTCCTTAAGATCGTTATTGATTGCAGCTACCACACCTTTGAAGCTTCCTGCGCCGCCGTAAAGTCTTTCGTAATATGAATCCTCTATCGTGAGATAGAAGTCCATGCTTCCCTGCTGGAAATATGTGTGTGCATAATCAGTCGACATGAGCGTATCGCTAAGCCTTACAACAAACAGGACAATACATATTCCGATGATATACGCCAGCATAAGAAGTATGTATCTCTTAAAGCCTCTCAGGATATCGCTGACTGCAAGGAACATCGGTACAGATAAACGCTTTTTATTGTTAAGCGCCAGTCCCGGAAGGCTGTTGAATCTCTCGCCTCTGTTCTCGCCGTGGATGGCATCGATGACGCTGATCTTATTCATCCTGCGAAGCGCAAAGAAACTGAACAGGACAATAAGGATCATGGTAATAAGGCTAGCTGCCGCGCCTATTACGGTCATCATCATTGCGTCAGGATACATGATATGCATAACAAACTTATTGAACAGAAGTTTGCTGAGCCAGAATCCTAAAGGAAGTCCTATTATGCCTCCGATGACTGCGAAAAAGAAATACTTCACTATGAAGAGTGTCTTATATGAGAGCGACCAGACCCCGATAGCCTTCATCATTCCGATCTCGCGTTCTTCCCTCTTTATCGCGGACTTGAGACTGAAATCTATGGTGATCATCGTCATTACCATGACCGCAACTGCCACAACGAGCATGCATGTGCTTACTATGATCGCGAAAAGTCCGTCGTTAGTTATGAAGAGAACATGTGAAGCATACCCGTCCGCACGGTAATCCTCATATTTGAGGATAAGATCAGTACATGAATCTCTCAATGTGGTTATATAATCGGAGATACCCGGAGCCGCCTTGCAGCTGTATACATCACGCTTGAGCGGGCATTCGGAATAGAACACCTCCTTATCGTGATCAGACAGATACATGTGATCCATCTGTGTGACGGAAGGATTCATATAAATGGTCGAGACTACGAACTCGTATGTGTTTCCCATCTGCGTCGTAAGGCGGACCTTCTCACCTTCACGGATGCCGAATCTGTTGCTGAGCGTCTGTGATACCGCTACACATCCGTCGGGAACTTCGAAAAAATTGTTATTAAGATCTATCGGAATATCGTATTCATCCGGAATATCCGTAACGATCATTTTAGAAGAATAATGCACGTCCTCAACGATGTTTTCGCCGATAAGCTCAATAGCCGAGAAGCTCAGCGTTACAGTCTCGTCGTAAACGTAATCGATGATGATCGGTTTCTCATCAAGATCTTTAGTGAATCTTTGGATAAGGCCTTCCTCATTTGCAATATCCTGATCCATTATGCAGAAAACATCAGACGAATTGCATTTCTCATAGGTCTTCTCTGCGCCTCCGAAAAGCGAATACAGAAGCGTTGATCCGATTACCATAAAAGTGACTGCCGCAACCATGAAAATAAAGGTAACGATATTGAGGACCGGCTTATCCTTCAAATCCCTTTTCAGCATTCTCAGATACATATTACCAGCCCATCTCCTCCAGCCAGTTTCTGACCTTGCGCTCTCTTCCGGAAAGATCATCATCCGTTTTCTTTCCAAGGATGAGTTCGCCCTGGATGTTGCCGTCCATGAGATAGATTATCCTGTCGGAGACCGACGCAACCTTCTCGCTGTGCGTTACCATAAGGATCGTCGTTCCCATGCGGTTTGCTTCAAGAAGCCTCTCCATTACTTCATTGGAAGCCTTTGAGTTAAGTGCTCCCGTCGGCTCGTCTGCAAAGATTACCTTGGGGTGATTGATGAGCGCCCTGCAAAGGCATGCCCTCTGGAGCTGTCCGCCGGATACCTCAGTTATCTCGCGGTCTGCTTCATCGATGATCCCGAGCTTTCTCATCAGTTCTTCAGCATCTTTTCTTATCTCTTCCCTCGGTCTTATCTTCGCCTGAAAGCCCGGAAGAACGATGTTGTCAATGATGCTGAGTTTCTTCATCATGTACATCTGCTGGAAAACAAAACCCATCTTGATAAGTCTTAAATTGATGAGCTGCTTGTCCTTCATCGCGGATATCTCATCGCCGTCAAAGAACACGCTTCCCGCGGTAACGTTATCCATTCCGCTCACCGTATAGAGCAGCGTTGACTTGCCCGAACCCGACGGTCCCATGACCGTCACGAACTCTCCCTCATCAACCTTGAAATTCACATTCTGAAGTACATTATTACTTTGCTTATTTACTATATAAGTCTTGCAAAGATCTCTCGTCTCTATAACAGTGCTCATACTGTTACCTCCCTTTTTCCATCTATGAGCACTATTCTGAAACTGAACTATTAAAAAATCCTTAAAGAGTTGGAAAATCCCAAAATCCTTTATTCATCGGACTTTATACATTTTCATTGCCCGTTTTTCACTGCTTTTCCCTTAAACTTTCCCTTATAACCATTTTGTAAGGGAAAGTTTTGTTAAGGGAATTTTCAGCCCGCTAATCGGTCGAGCAATTTGGCAGAAGCTTTCTTGGATTCACGATTGCCGTGAGCATATGTGTTCATCGTTGTATTTACCTTCTCGTGACCAAGCATTTCCTGAACATCTTTCAGAGAAGCACCATTCCTTAGAAGGTTGTTTGTAAATGTGTGGCGCAAAGCATGAAAGTGGAATCCCTCAAGCTTTGGAACATTCTTTGAAGCTTTTCTGCAAGCTTCCTTGAGATAAGTTGGCAATATCAGCCTACCGTCGTCACTTCTACACACAAAATCTATTTCGATATAGCCTTCAGGAACAACTTGTGTGCTTCCTAAAGAATAATAGTCATAGTATGTGCGGTTTTTCTCATTCACTTCCTTATAGAAGCATCTCTGGTAGAGTTCTCCGTATGCCTTTTCTGTAAGAACCTGCTTTTTCATTGTCTCCTTCAGTACTGAAGTAAGCTTATCTCCGAAATCAACGATTCTTACTTTGGCTCTCTTGGTAGTACCTATTTCTGTCTTATGCCTTATTGAGTTGCGATCAATACTTCTTCTTACAGTAAGATACTGTTCCTCAAGATTGATATCATTCCAAGTAAGTCCGCATACCTCGCCAAGTCTCAGTCCTGTGTAGTACGAAATCTTTACCGGAAGCACAGCATCCGGATGATGGTTACTCAAATATTCAATGAGTTCATCAAACATATCAGGTGTAAGCGTAATTGCATTTTCTTCTGCATCTTCATCTGATACGAATAATTCCGGCGTTACTTTCTTAGTGTGTATTACTACATACTGCATGGGATTGAAGGTAATATACTTCTTGGGAAACACAGCAAATCTGAATACGTGTTTCAGAATTGTCGAGTATATCTCAAGATAGCTTTTTCCATAACCATTACCAGCATCGAAATCCCCCTCTTTACCGCCAAAAGCTACAAGATCAAGAAATCCCTGCAGATGTTCTGAAGTGATAGTATTAATCTTTCTTTTACTTATTGGATGAAGTTTCAGATGCTTTATACAGAACTGATATGTCTTAGCAGTACCATTACTCAGTGATCCTGTCTTAAGATCTTCTTCTGCCCAAATGTCAAGGAGCGTTGCGAGCGTAATACTTTTAGTGTCTGCGATAAAACTTTCTGATTCATATTTTTCCATCGCCTGACGCAAAAGCTTTTCAGTCTCGCTCTTACTTTCGGTTCCGACATATTCTTTTTGGATTTGCCTGCCGGAGGCATCCTCTACGTAGAAGCGGTAATACCACTTCTTACCCTTTTTTCTTACAGATCCTTTTGCCATAAAGATTTCTCCTTTGTTATTTTGGCAATCGGACTGTTGAAATGCGATTAACTAACTATACGATAATTCCGATTGCTTTTCTATTCCTCTGGCTGGATCATTAATCTCTTGAGCTGCATGTAAGCGTCTTCGGAATCCTTTGAATAGTTCCTGAGTATTACCTCAATGTCGTTTAAGGCGTTTATCATGTGTGTTATCTCTCTGAGGAACATTACTTCGTTATATTCTTTAACACTATCGAATCCTGTTACTTTGGTTATGTTCTTACCCCTTTGAGATCCTTTGTACTTTTCACACCCTGAACGGAACGATCCTACGAAGGATTCGTATTCGCTTAACATATAGATAAGTAAATCTTTCGAAAAGGCGTACTCTTCATCTTTGAGATTCTCCTGTTCTAAGCTTTCAAGTCTCCCGAAAAGGTCCTTTATCTTGAGATCTTTCTCATCCGTAATGTCTGATGTGTATTCTTCAGTTTCTCCTTTCAGCCACTCGACAGATACATGAAGGGCGGAAGACAGACCCTCAAGAACTAATTTCTTGGTGTTGTCTATGGAACCGGCTTCATATCTCTGTATAGTGGACTTGTTCACATCCATCTTGTCTGCCACATACTGCTGGTTGAGATTAAGTTCCAGTCTCCTTTGTTTGGCCCTACCACCTATAAGCTTTCTCAGCTCTTTATCATTCATACGACTGACCTCCTCAAAGGTTTGTACAGATAATTTATCACAAGGGAAAGAAAAGTGCAATACGCAACCGAGTAAAATAATACAAAATTGCATAATGCTTGACAAATCAAAATCAGGTTTGTATATTAATAGAAATACAAGTTGCATAATGCAACAGAAAGGAGAGCCAGATATGCAAAATATCAAAATAGCTTATTCAATTGAAGAAGCAGCGGAGTTTACAGGAATCGGAAGAAACACTCTCCGTAAGCTGATCGAATGGAAAAAGCTGCCCGTCCTGAAAGTAGGCAGAAAGCTTCTGATACGTGGCGACACATTGGAAGCTTTTATTCGCAAGAATGAAGGACGGGACCTGAGAGACAGGGATGCGGTACGCGGGATAGATCTCTTTTCCGAAGAAGCATCCTAAGGAAACTCAGGATAGACGTCATTGAAAGCAAATGTGGCCTAAACATTTAGTGCTTCACAACAACAAAACTTGCCATTGAATTATCCGAGTTCGAGCGCTTTTATCCGGAATCCATTTGCAAATGCTTTGTTTTATTGCATTTGAGATGATAACTTTGTACTCATTGAACTCATTTGTATATGTTTTTCAGTTCTAGTGAACTCATTTTGAACTCACGGATGAACTCAAGATTTTATCCTGTACTTCGTGCCTCTTCCTGTACCTTCAATATCAACAAGTTTCTTGCCTGCCAATCTCTTCAATATTTCTGTCACTTTGCTCTTTCCAAATTCAATGCTGGGAGATGACATTATCTCGCTGATCGGTTTATTGATATTCTTACTCAGCACACTGTAAACCGCAAGCTCATCTTGAGTCAAATCCATTTTTACGCTCAGCAAAGGTAGTGTAACTTTTATTATGTTTTCTGTAACTTCGAAAGATGGTTTGGTCTGACTGTCGGTGTATGCTTCCTTTATTCTGCGGATTCCAGTACCAAATTTCTCGATCAGATTGAGTCTGTGAAAAACGTTTGCAAGTATCGGATTTCTTAATACTGACAAATCACCACTCAGATAGCTTTCTACAGTAACAGCATTGGGAAGTCCTCCAACAGATACGATCTCAATCCGATCATCAAACATTGAAACTCTTATATGAGAATTGATATCCCATACACGGTGAATGATAGCGTTTGCAAGGGCTTCACGGAATGCTTCTTCAGGAATGGTTTCGATAAGCTTTCGTTCAAATCCTTCAACCTTCTCATATTGATAGTAATCTTTGTACATTTCCACTGCTTCATGGAAACTGCGGATAATAGACTGATGCTCCAGGGTTTTTCTCTTCTGGAATATGCTGATGGTCTCACCGAACTTAGCAATGTCTATACCCGGAAGATCATTTTTGTCGGATACGATTGCAGCCGCAATGTTATATCCACTGTTATCGGAATATAGATTAAGAGTTTTTAGTATATCTTCGCTCAGTTTTTTTATTCCAGTCGCAGAGATTAGTTTCTGTTCCAAATATGAGAATTCCAAATTCTGATCATGAGATGGAAGTTCTTCGTAATCCATATTCTCGCCGGCCAGGATCAGTCTTTTAAGTTCTATCTGATCAACTTCTATCGTAGAAGTATCATTGCGCTTATAAGCCTTTCCTTTATACATATACGGTTTATTGACACCGGGACGAACATTTAATGATATTGTTTTACCTACATTAATGACTTCCATACTATATTCCGGTTGAGGCTTTATACAATCGTTTATACTGTTCTCGATATCTAAGCACTTCTGTTCAATATCATTGATTCCAACAACTTCTCCGTTATCGTTTACACCAAATAGGATACTTCCGCCATCATAATTGGCAAAAGCACTTACAGTCTTAAGAAATGTATTGCTTATTGTTTCTTTAAATTCCAATTGTCTGCTTTCTTTCATGTGATTCATCCCCTGTCTGTTTTGATTGAATTATACTTGTATTCAACCGCAAATTCAATCGTAAATTTTTATGACCGATTTACGATTGCAAATATGATCCATACAGTTCACTTCGGAAACGTCATGCCACTGTCCCAGAAGTTCTTACTACTACACTTCCCTTTGCCGTATAGAACTTAAGAACATCTGAGGCTAGTAGACAGTTAAACCCCTTACTGTAATCTTCAGTCTTGATTACAGGTATGCAGCAATATCAGTAAGTCCTTTACGGAATTCACTCATATTGTCTGCATTTTGTCATTACTGCGGAACTTCAGATTGATAACTGTAATTGCATTCTTCCACCATGGAAATCCATTCAGCGTACTTTACCTTGTTTTTCAGAGTGGCCATCTTATCCATTTAGATTTGGTTGAACACTTTCTAAAAAGTATCCCATGAACAGAAAAGCGGTTAAAGTCACCTAGTTACTTACGGTCAAATCAATCAAACAGCACTTTTCACTAATATTGTCTTTTGAAATGTATTTATCAATTCTTATAGTAGCACTATAGCATTTGGGAAGTTCATAAGGGCCTTTATTAATAACATCATTGGAAACACTCCCTATTTTAACGGACCCATCATCCAATTGAATTTTAAACCTCTTAGTTATTATATCAAAAGCAATAAGTTTACCATTAAACTTCATAAAATCGGAATCGATTTTATTAATATTTTTTACCTCATTAAAGCGTCGCGTTACTTCAAAACTGGTCATTTCGATAATTTGTACTTCAGTTGAATTGGGAGATGCAGTGGAAAACAACACATCACTGTGCGTCTTTCTTATTGCGTCCATAATTTTTGAGTATGATCTTAAAAACTTAGGTTTATTAGAAACACAATTCAAACCATCTGAAATTGATTCAGAAGACAAAACATTATTAATTACATGTAATTCGTCATCGGCATCTAATTCATTAAAAAGATTAATTTGATCTGGAAAAGAAAACCTAACTATACAAGATCCCGGAGCGGTAGCAACACGTAAAGCATTATCTCTTTTTTTACCAAAGACAGAATTTGTTAAAGATGTCATTGAAGCGCACAATTCAGCCATTATATTCTGAGGAACAAAATGTCTATCCGTGCCTGAAAAGAGTTTAATATCAAAAGTAGTTGCATTAGTCTCTCTCGCAACTTCTAAAGTCCTTAATACATCGTTATTTATAGTCTTCTTTTCAGAATATACCAATTCTTTGGGAAGTTTCTTCAAACAACCACCAATGTTATATGACAAGCTGATTTCGTCTTTTTCCAAGCCATATTTTTTTGTTAATAAGAACAAACTATACTTGCCTTTTTGGGGATGAAAAGCCTTTTGTATAGCAACTTTTCCATCAACTAAAGAGTAATACTCTTTTCTATTCAATTTTGTTACAATCCATGTATCAACATTTTGTTCGCTGCTAATTTCATAAAATAATAATAAACAATTATAATAATCTTCGCATACAAAAACACGTGGATATATGTACGAAAGCAAAACATCATACAAATATAAATCTCCAAATTCATCAACATGCATGAACACTTCATTATCATTCATGGTTTCACCTTACCTCAATCACAGAAAAATCATCTTTAGGGCTATTGAATTCATAATCAAATAAATAATAATTTACGTGATGATTGCTATTTTCTTTATGTGAAATGCCACGCTTAATTGTAGTAAATCCCTTAGCATAAGCCTTAGTTTTAGCGTCTAAAGATGGAATCCTTTTAACAGTTGCCTTTAACGCATCTAAATCGGTAAAAACAGAAACACTATAATCTGATTGTACAAACTTTCGAGTAAACGTCTTTATCTGATTTTTATATTCAACAGAAGAAGGCAAAAAATCAATCACAGACAAATCGCTAATATTTTTAGTTGCTCTAAAGACCACTGAATACTCAACATGCTCGCATTCTTTAGGATAAAAGTCTTCATTATCAATATGTTTAAATGAACTCATTAATATTACCACATAGTGTAATTTGTATATGCTTATTCTAATACATTTTCAAACTAAATCAAAGAAATTTGTTTAGTGGCACAGCCTCACCGATTTTGCGTACTCTAGTCACGATATTTTATATTGGCTCTATATCGTGCTTTCGATTCTAAATATTGTGGTGGAATTCCACTCATTCTATGTAATTTATTTTTTCCTTGAAGTTTTTGCAACCAAATTGCAACCACGAAATTTTCCTACTCGTAATAAACTGCTATTGGATGAACTATATTCAATCCGTCTTCACTCCCAAAAAATGGAATCATAATCTGATTAAGAATATTCCCAATCTGAGCAAAAGCATTTGTGGTGTTTTCTTCACTAGATGCATCTATTCTGTTCGTAATATATCCAAACACCTTTATCTTTCCACCAAACTTGAAAGAAGTCATATCTATATTGTCTCTCACATATTTATCATTCAAAACTACCATGTAATTCTTTATGCATAATACACGTCTATATGGAATCAACTCATACAATACATCTAAAATGTCTTTAATATTATCGTAATTCTTAGCGGACTCCTTTTTCATTTCTTTAGCAGTATCACTATATCTCTTATTTATCTCATTTACATTTGCCCCTTCTTTCATTAGTTCCGCGTCTTGTAATAATTTAAGTCGCTGTGTAATTTGATCTTCATCGCTTTTTTTCAAAAAATCAACCAGCTTTTTATTTCCAAATATTTTCTGGTAGTAATCAAAATCTACAACGAAAAAAACATCACAGACTTCAATAAAATCACCAATCTCATTTGTATTCAAACTATTATTTGCTTTTAAATACTGCATAAGTTGGTCAAATGCATTATCATGCAATATTTTTGTTTGCACATCTTTTATCAGTTCATCGTTTGTTGTCTCCTTCAGATGGTTATAAGCTAATTCCATTTTGCCATCTAACCCTCTTCCAAAGACTTTCATATCAACCTCTGCACCACCTTCTATGGTAACTCCATTTTGTTTAGAAATGGATGTCTCTTTTTGCAGTTCTTTTTCTTCAGTTTGAATCAGCCCATCATAAATCTGCGCCACATATGAATTTAAAGTGTCTGTATCTAAATATATAAATCTTCGCATTACACTCTCTCCATTCCCAACTTTATACATTAATATGTCGCTGAACTCACACAGTAAAATAGTAATCTTTTCTATCTTTTTTACTATTAACCATAAACTTCTCATCTTCAAGTGCCGCTTTAATTAAGTTTTTCTTATATGGCACATGTATTGTAGGTACTTTATGCATATTATCCCTAAAAACCGGAAGCAAATCCCACAAATCTCTCACCTGTCTTCTTATTCCATTAGTATCTGCGATATCTCCTTTACTATCAAAATCTGGATAAATCACAATAACAGGCAAGCCCTGATCATTTATTCCATAATCGATTTCTTCCCTTAACGCCCTGCTATTTCTTGTTATACCGCTTAAAACCAATACTATGTTCTTTGAGTTTCTAATTCTTTCCCTAAGTCGAGGCTTTAATGTATTTTCCCAATCACTTCCATCACGAACGTTATAATTTTTGTCATGAGAATCAATAAATGGAAAAGAACTGTCCTCTCCTTTCCAAGCTCTTAACAAGTTATAAGTCACAAAATCTGGCGTTGAAGATGCACCTAAATTGTTTTGATTAAACGGCTCATCTACATAAAAAGCACAGTAATTACCGTTACGATATCCCATCAGTTCTACCTCCTATTTGTCTCATTAAACATGTCCTTGTATTCAAATAATTTATAGTTTTTAGTATCACCATATAATACAATTTTTACCTTTGCTTTCAAGCTTACCCCACTACTGTTCAAAGTACATAGCATACATCTTAAGAGCGAACTTTTTTCTTTCGGCCCATCATCAAATCTTGGTATTCCTGTACCCAGCAATGGTAATACAATATCATTCATCGCATAAACCCTATCTACTTCTCTCCACATTCTCATGAGCATCTGTTCATATTGGGCCATATTTGTATGCGCTTCATGCCTATTGTTTAACTCCGTCATCGCTAATAACAAATATTTTTCACCATCTACACTACTCTCATATGGAACAATCGTCCCTAACGGAAAAGTGTAAAGCCCCTGTTCATCACATGGTATTTCTAATTTTTCTGCCTCAGATTTGATAACTGCTGTCAACTCATCTATAGATGCATGATTTAGAACAAGTTGCCCATGAAGCGACTTTTTGGAAATTATTACATCATCAACTCGTAAATCAAAATGATTGTCACAACCTATAACTTTCCATCCAGAAGTCTCAAAAATATCACCCACCGAAATACTCACAGGAGTTCTTCTTATAGTTAATCTCACTTCATCCTTAAAGATTCGCCCTATCAATATATATGTCAAAACAAATATTATAATCGCTCCTGCCAAAACGCATCCTATGCTTCGCCAGATAGAATTTGTCCATTCATCTAACGATACCCCTAAGATTGACATAACCGTAGATATGACTCCTACAGCTGTAATAGACATATATAAGCTGTCGCGAAACTGTTTTGATAATTTGCTATATACAGCATATAGTTTTTTCATAGAGTTTTAATACTGCCCTCCTATCTCGGTCCCATATCTCCCACATAAAGGCACTCTGCATTTGGTGCAAATCTAGGCGCAAATTCCTCAATAATCGCCTTCTGAAGTTCGTTATGCTTCCCTGCGGAAAACTGAAAACCAGCTCCGTTGATTTTCACCGGCATCATAGTCATCTTCTTTTTTGATGCATAAATATCAACCAATCTCTTATCAATATATCATCAGTGTTATAACTTGTTGTCTTTGCGTTTTTTTCTTTCATTGCGATATGACACGCTCCTTACTACAGAACCCATTTATGTTATCATTATTACTTCACTATCCACGTCCCAATTCTCTTTGATCCAACTCTTTCTATAACGCCTTCATCAATCAACTGTTTCATGATTGTTTGAACAGATCTGCGGGACTTGTTCATCATAACAGCTAATTCGGTCTGTGTTATAGAAGGATTCTCACGTAACAACAACAACAAATAATCTCTATCAGATAAAGCACCACTTTGCGCTTTAAGTTGCGCTTTGGATTGCGCTTTATCATGAGCATAATTAAGATTCCATAATGTTAAGAAGAAATTGTATCCGTCGGTATAAAACTCCGGCTTCAGTTCCTCTGTATATCTTTCTTCTGACTCATATGCATCCAGTATCTTTTTAAAACCGCTGCCTCTTCTCTCCATCAAACGAAGGCGTCCAAACACATCAGCCAAAATTGGATTTCTTAATTTGGATGGAACATGTCTGAGATCAAGGTTCTGAACTTCTGAACCGTCATACATACCACCGGGATTTGTTATAACTAGACGATCATCATAAATGTCAACCTGGCTATGTGCTCCTGTCTGCAGATAACTCCTGTGTATTAATGCGTTTACAAGACCTTCTTCCAGCGCTCTTTCAGGATAATCCGGTAATTCTATCCTCTGGTCTTTTTCTTTTCTCCAGCCTTTTTTCGTGTTTTTCTTTATAAAAGACATAGAATCATCAAATAAAACCAAAAGACTTCCCGTATACTCTGCATCATCAAGAGCATCCTGAACAGTATCAGCTTTGTCCAAGCCATTCCATCTAGTACAGAAAACTCTCGAATGGTGAATATTCCACTGATCAGCAAATAATACTCCGGCATTAGTCATTTGCCCGTCTTCCAGCATCAATTTGAAACTGACAAGATCATTATTCAGATCAATATTGTTTTGTGTTGCTTTTACATATCTTTTACTGAAAGCCTCAAAAGACAGTTTGCTGCGATCTATATCGGAGATCATCGCATCATAAGATGTGCCAGTACTCTTTATAATGAACTCAGTCAACTCAAAACCCGTAATCTCCTTTTTTACACTACCGGTTCGATAATAATACCGACCATGAAGATTTAACGGAAGTTTTGACTTCTTTACAACGATCTGAATGTACTTTTTCTTGTTTTTTGTTCTCTGATTAACGTCGCATGTTATTCCGAAAGCTGCAGTAATCTTATTAGGAATATCCTCCATAAGCTTTTTTACCGCTTTTGCATCCAGACCGAATACTTCGCCATTATCATCTATTCCAATAAATAATGTTCCACCTTGTGCATTGGCATATCCACAAATCCACTCCAGATATTTATCCTGCCATGATTCCTTCCATTCTATAACCTGATTCTCGTTATCTTTCGAAATTGTATCTATATCGCGCATAATGAAACCCCTTATTCGTTTCCATTACAATAGCACATTTGCGCTTTAAGTTCAATTTCAAAGCGCAAGCATTTGCGCTTAATTGCGCATTAACAAGTCTCTGCACGGATCATTCCAATATAGAATAATATTATATACTACAGTAAAACAATAAAAACTAAGAATGATTTATGGATCCGTGAATTTGCTTTTCCTAACTCTTCGTATATGAACATACGATTGTACTTACGACTTAGCTTACGACAAAAATAAATAGTTGTAAGTGATCGGTATCAAATATAAAACATACAATTAAAGCAAACTGCTGAAATAAAATGTTCATATTGAAAGTGACAGCTTTAATTATCACCTAGTTCCATGATATCATCAGCACTTTGTTTTATTACTGAGATTTAAATCATTCAATAGTCAATGCAGAATAAACCTTTTTCAGATCAGTAATATCATAATGTCCATCATAAGGATATGGATATGTGAAGTCCGCATTATTTACTATTTCGTTATAGTAGTTTCTTAACCACTGATATTTGACTTTAACATATAAGTTTTTATTATCTAACCCTTTAATTATTATTTCTCTGATTCGAGTAAGCCATTCGAAATAACGCTTTTCTGGAAATACCTCTTGTGACTGGTTTAATATGTCTATGAAAAATAAACCATCACTATCTCGTCTTAATAACTTAAATATTTCTTTAACGGCATCTGAATCACCATGAATCCCCTTTATATATGATATTATAGCTTGAACATCAACTATAATTCTTGGGTATACAGCTATTTTAGATTCAATCTCATAGGCTTGTACCATGGCAGGACCATAGACTATATCTTTATCATGATGAAGCTTTCCGATTGTTATACCTCCTCTAATTAGTACACCTTCAATAACTAAATCTAATTGAAGATGAATTAATTCGATTATAAGGAAAAACAAATTGTCCTTTTCTGCAGGATAAGATATAACTGCATTATCTGAAAAAGTAGACACTTCAATTCCAAATTCCGTTCCATTACTAAATCCTTCAGAATAGTTCTTTACCTCAATTTTATGTATTCTTTTCAAAGCATTATATATTCTTTCGGAAACTTCACCATCCTTTTGGGAATCGTCAACCAGTTTTTTAAATCCAAGAATATCAACATACGCTACGATTCTATTTTCATAATCAAAACTCATAACTGGTTACCTCAACAAATATAACATTCATATTCTTCAAAAAAATTAAATTAACACTAATCGGTTATACACTCAATCAATTCATTTATAAGATGGTTTTTTCTAATACCTATTGATAATAAAAACTCAAGATGGAGTTTTTTCAAGTCCTTATAAAACAAATCTTTATCTTCAAAGTCAAAAAAGGGTATTGGATGACAGATTACTTTGTCCCTGTCTATTCTTGTTTGATTTCTTCCTATATCATTTAATTCAGTAACAACACCTTTACAACCAATAATACTAATACATCCAAAATAGCGTTGCTCTCCAAATAGATCCAGTAGTGTTGATTGATATCCCTGTGCAACTGAATCAATATACCTCCAAACATCTTCGTTGTAGAAAAACAACCAATCATCATTAACTAAAAATACTCTTTATTTACATTAATTACACCCATCTCTTTTTCTCCTGTTTTCGAAGAATGCATCGATGTCTGTAGGATTATTCTTAGGCCTTGTATTCATTTGGTCTTTATATATTGGCGTGCCGTTCTTACAACATTTCGGGCACTTCTTAGACTGAAAGTTTATCGAACACGTGTAGCACGTGTACATGATTGGTTCTCCTCTATCTTCCATAATCATACCTCCGTTATACTTTTCCTTCAATTAAAAGTCACCTCTTAACTCTAACTAGTTTGAATCATCTCTTAAATAATATCCACCTGTCTTATTTGATCCACGATGTTCAATATATTTGGTCAGATTCCTTCTGAGTTCATTTCGAATTCTGTCAGCATTTACATCTGCCATTTCCGGTCGTATTTCGTCAAGGATCTGTGGGACATTAAGCCCTGGTTTTCCCTTTACTACACGTAGTATCAGCAATGCCAAATCATTTATTTGGTCATTTATTTGGTCATTTATTTGGTCATTTATTTGGTCATTTATTTGGTCATTTATTTGGTCGGGCTTCTTGTGATTCAAATTCGGCAATGTAACAAAGAAATACTTATCGCTGGATTCAAATGTCGGTTTAAGATCAGAACCATGATAGGCATCTATCGTTCTCGGTATTCCGGTTCCGAAGTTTTCAATTAAGCCCAGCTTGTCAAATATATGAACAAGTTTAGGGTTCCTATATGTCTGTACGCCATTCATAACGTCTTCTATAGTTGCATTAAACACACCGCCGGGATTTACAATTCTAGCGTGGTCAGCATAAAACTCGATTTTGATATCCGACCTGATAAAATAGTCGGCATGACAAAATGCGTTGAGAATAACTTCTCTTAGTGATGCTCCCGGATATGATTTTGTTTCCTTCCTGGTAAAAGAAGAACCATCAATGATAGCTGTTGTTACATTTGCTTTCTCTGCCTGTTCCTCAACATCATATAATATCTTTATCAACGACCCGGTATAAGTCTTCTTAAATAGGAAATTCATGTGCGGATCGTATTCAGCAAACTTAACGGCAACCGGAGATTGATCAGACATAATATAACCAAGATTTGTAAACTGCCCGCCGGCATTCTTCAATCCAAGAGTCTTATACAAACGAGCATTAAGACTGATCTCATTATTAGAAAGGATACGTTCAAGCTGTTTGAATGTTAATTCCTGCTCTTCAGCAATCTCATCCTCATAGATGTAGTTATGAGACTGCATAATCATCATCAATATCTCATCTTCACTGGCATTTCTCGTACTGCTGCCGACTCTCTTAAACACCCCTGAAGGCTTAGGTCCCTTGCTTTTCAGATAGTAGGGCTTCTTAGTGCCTTCCTTTACTTTTATCACTAAGACTCCATCAGCATTAAAAGAATATTCGACACACTTAAAAGGAATGGGATAAATAGTATCCTGGATCCAGTTTCCTAATTTAAGATCTATATCATCTCTATCAGCGTTCAGAAATGTGCTGTTCAGCGTACCGTCGTCATTTACTCCAACATATAGAGTTCCACCCCTAGTATTAAGGAAGGATATCATTACCTCTTTGACAGCATCTGTTAATTCTCTTTTTAATTCTTTTGTATCTGATTCAGTATATTTCACCTGGGTACCTCTTTATTTTGTCAGGTTGCACAATCATTATATCACGGTGACCAAATAAAAGAGAAGGTGTTTTATATCACAAAAGAGTCATCTATCCAAGCATTACATCTAATTTGTTGAAGTACCGTCACAGAACAGGAATATGCTCCGGGTAAACTGATCCAGGTGGTATTGGCTTTGAACCATTGCTGCCAGAGGGCTATAGATTTCCGCATGTCAGTCTTACCGCAGGCGATATAGATATTCTCGGCAATACTTATATCTCCTACCATGCCGACTTTACCGCCCGGAGAACTGAGGTAATTGTATTTTCATCAGCACCCTGCGGAATCTCTATGGTTACACCCTCAAGATGAAGTGTTAGAGTATTCGCTACAGGCACAGGGTGTGTAACAACAGGCAGTTTCTTTATCGCAGGTACATTGTTGTGCTTATGCTGGTCCAGAAACATCGTTCTTAATCTGCGGAGACGATAGTGGTATTTTTTCGGATTTACGTTGTTCTCTTCGCACCAGGCTCTGATCGACAGACCGCTGCTTCTGCATTCCTCGACCATTGCAATCCTCTCGGCGTATTTGACTTCGTTCTTAACTACACTGATCTCGTCCATATGGACCTCCTTGAACCAAGTCCAACGAAGTCTAATTTGGTCTAACTGGACCAGGTTGGACATATCTATGAGTATCCCATTGGACAAGGTTCAATTAAAGGCACCATGTTATTAAGCGCTTACGCTGGATGATTACAACGCCGAGTATCTTTGTACATTGATGTTAATTATATATTCACAACGAAATCACAGAATATATATTCGAATAATATAAAATATTAATATCAATAATATGAAATAGGAGGTTTCACATGTTAGATTTACAACGCAAATATATATTTGAAAAATATGAAATTCTATTTGATTATAAAACTTATAGTATTCATCCGAATAGCACACCTGTAGATGTATGGGATCGAATTCAAGCTGAAGACGAATTCAAATTCCTATACAAAGGTATTGGTATATGTTATGACTATGATAATGGCACTTCAATTGATGGATCAGATGGCATTGAAGCATACAATGAATGGATTAATGAATTTAAAAAGAGATATGGATCTAATTTATAATTTATTGGCAAATAACAATAAATGTGACTCGCGAAAAAAATAAAGTTCAACAAATTATTGCGCAATTATGCCTTCAGCTTTAATTCTATAATCAAGCAACCCGCTCTTCAAAGTATAACAAGGTCCCGAAGTGCGGGGACACTCCTTTCTTGGGGCCTTGCGTTTATATAAAAGGATTAATTAAATCCTTTTTCGCACTAATCATTCCATCTGAATCAAAATCTCAAATAAAAGCGGATTATCTGTTGAACTATTTTCTTCGACATATTTTATCTATATCATTTACGAAAGTCGTAGTGCATCTATCATGATGCGTTAATAGATACATAACCATAAAACCTTGTTATTCTGTTAGTATCAATTTATACTCACAACAAATATTTAACGAAACAGTTTTAATGTTATTATCTTCTTTTACCTTATATTTCCCAGGAAGCAAAGTAGTTTTATATGGATGGAATTTATATTCAAGTATAGTTACATCTTCAAGACCATCTATATGCTCATTTTCCAATAAAGTTTCTGGGTATTCGACAATAATGTCATCAATTTTATCTATAGTTTGAATTAATACAGAATTCTTTTTCATACTAAAACCATTATAAATAAGAGCAACATTATAATACAATTCTTCAATGTCTTTTGCTTGAGATAAATCAAAAACAATTTGATAATAATCTTCAATCGCTTTCATAAGTTCAAGGCCATGTAGCCAATTTTCAAAACATTCTCTATTTTCTTTTAAAGAAGAAACAGACTTTTTGACTGGATTAGTCATAACACCAAACTTTATTGGTTTAATATTTTCAAAAGTCACAGTTACTGAATCGGAGTTTAAAAATGTCAGTATCTGGTTAATCCTATCTATTCTTACACTGACACTATTATCAATTGCGGTAAGACTTCTCATATATACCGCGATATTATTCTTTTCAACATAAGCATCGAAATTAATTACATTGCTTGTATATTGATAACGATCAACATCTTGCCAAAAAGAATGTGCAACAGTACCTTTATCTATAGGAACAATACACTTATCGCTATAAAGTTTAGCATCTAGTATCTCTCGTGGAAGATTTAGAGCAAATTTTGGAATATCAAATCTGTTTTTGCTATTAAGAATGAAATCACAAGTTTTTAGATATTGAGCAACTAATTGTAAATCATCTAAACCTTCTGCATTACGCCCCATATTTCTTCGAATATAGTTAATTGTTTTAGCAGGTAAATTAAGTTCAGAAGGTGTTGTTATCAATTTGGATTTATCTATCTTTGAGTCAACGGATTTGATCTTGATAGAGGATAAATTATCAAATCTTAAATCTAATAAGACATCAAAATTTGATGTGTCATCGATTTTACAATTGATTATCTCTTTATCAGAACATACCGCATTGCATTTCCAACCCTTAATCCACTCTCCATCAATCACTAAATAAGCAAGCGATTTTGTCCAATGCGAATAAAATTGTGCCTGACAAGGAACATCAGGAACATTACCGGGCTTCTTTGCCTCAATTATCAATAAACTATGATCTTGAATCCAATTCTGATCTTCTTGTGTCAGTCTAGTATGGTTATTAAAATCAGTACTGTTAAATAGTATAAAATCCGCAAAAGTTGTACCCTGCCGTTTACCACCAAGAAATGAGTAAACAGGAAAAGATTCTCCTCGAAACCTTGCATCATAGCCTAAAGCTTCTGATAGAGGAACAATAAGCTTCGATCTTACCTCTTCTTCTGATCTTACAGTTAGTTTTAAGTATTTATCAATTATTTGTCTTATTGAAGTAAGCATATATACACATCCTTCCGAACGGATTATATTATATTGTTTATAATACTCATATTTCGTTCAAATATACGCTATAAAACTAATTATTGCTTTCTGTACTTACATGACCACACTTTATGTCTACTAATGAACAAGGCCCCGAAGTGTGGGGACACTCCTTTCTTGGGGGCCTTGTCTTTTATGTAAAAGGATTTATTCAATCCCTTTATGTTATTAATAATTCCATTTGATTCATATTTCAACCATTATTATTCATCCATTTCCCATGGCCATATACCATACTTCTTTTTATAACAATCAGCGCATAACAGACCGTAATCACTCTCAAAACCTTGGCACAAAGCTCCACATTCTGAGCATCGACTAGATTGAACTTTTCTCATAATCAACCCGCCTTTCGTAAAAATGTCTGTTAATAATGTCTTATTGTATTTCGTCGATCATGTTATTTACACGTTTTTCAATTATAGGAATAATCTCGTCGATTTCTTTTTGGTGATAATAATATGGTTGTAGTTCCTCATTCATGATCAAAAGAGAATAATCATCGCACATATAACTTGTATTCGCCGAACATATATATTCTATATACTCATTAATTATTGAAGAATCATTATAATCAGGTACTTGATAATGGTTCTGGATCCATGAATTGGAATAAGTTACAGCCTCTTCAGCATAATGGGAAAAAGCTTCCTTATTAACAGGATTACATACTACGTTCTTAATCTGAACATCATAGCTTAATATGCTTCTTACAAATTCAAATGCTCTATCAAATTGGTTTGAACTGCTACATATTCCGATACTTTCAAGAGGAAAGACGATAGGGCCTGAATTACCGTTTTCGGATGGTAATCCGTACAGTTGTTTATTCTCATTAATTAGCAACCTCGACAAATCAAAATGGATTCGATAGAACTCAACAAATTTTAAGTCTTTACTGTTAAAGACTACATCTGATGGATCGTTCATATCGCGAACAAAATTGGCCAGATCACGAAAAGTTTTATTGTTAATACTTAAATGATTATCTGTGTCATATAACTTATCATAATTGTTTTTTACCATTGCATCAAAACAACGACTCCGCCCCAGTTCGTGTTCGAGTGGATCAATTCCGTTGCATTCGGATTGAACAAACTCTTTATACTCATCATATGTAAAACCAAATCTTGAATCGTTAACTGCCATATCAGAAGCATAAATACCCCCAACACAAGCGCTTACAGGCAACTGATATAGTTTGTCATCTTTTACATACGCATCAAAAATATTGTCGAAATAATCATCTCGGTTAAAACGGCTTTTATCATCTACAATACTCTTCAAATCATAGAGATAATCACTGTTATTCAAAGATGAATATTCTGCAAAATCCAAAATTATATCCGGAGCTATTTCATTTCTTATATCCTGTTTTAATTTGCTTACCAAAGCAATCATTTTATTATATTGCGAAACCGTTGAATCTTCCGATACTTCATAATCATTAAAAACCAATGTGCTATAATCCATTGTTACGTATATATATGTATCTTCATCAGTCGTATTCATACTCTCTATAGCACTCGCTGCTAATGAACCAAGTCTATACTTCGGAGCTACATATAAAATTTGTTTTCCGGCATTGGGATTCCTATCTTCTTTGATTAATGTATTTATCGTCCAATCAAAAGATTCGCTCGGATATATAGTATCCTTTTTCAACATGCAAATATCATCAGAACAATACAGCAAAGAACTACACTGGAGTTCAAATAGATTGATTGAACTGTTATTGAAATCAAGAACAAACTCTTCCTTTCCTGTCTCAAGATTCATCTTCGTCAACGTCATATCCACATTATTTATATAACAGAAGCCATCATCTGTTGTGTATCCGATATTATACTTACTTAACAAATCAGACGAGACTGAGGTTCTTTTCTCGGTTCCATTCTCAACATCAAAAACTGCAGAATAAAGGAAGGATTGAGCAACATTGCTTCTGTCATACATGACGGATATAATCTTCGATTCTTTAGTAAGAGCCCATTTCGTAACAGGATTGTTTACTGTAATTTCATGAAGCAGATTATAATCTTTGTCGAATATTCCAAATGCATCTTTAAATGCATTTGATTCCAGATAATATATATGAGCAAAGTATTTATCATCCGAAGAAATTACTTTATCGATATAATAAACCTCATTTTTTACTCCGACAAAATCAGCTACATATTCAATCATCCCTCCAACATAGTCAATTCTGTATATGCTATTGTAATTATCGTTATTCCTCGTTAAATTTATTATGGCGTAGTAATCATCACCGTTACGAAAACAAGTGTTGAAATTATATTTTTCGTCCTGCTTAAAGAATCGAGATAAGTCTATATCCTTTACGTTATCGTTCGAATCAATAAAGATAAGATTACTACAGTACTTGTCAGATAAGTTCTCATCAAAGTCCTGATAAAACACTTTGCATGTTTTATCAGCATATATAGCTGAAGAATTATCCACACGACAGTTCACACCATCGGAATATACATTTTTCTTGCATTGATACCATGGAGTTGAATCATCTATATGTCGCGGTGACTTCACTTCACTAGTTTTCCTTGCACACCCGTAGATACAAGTAAGAAATACTACTATAATCAGTGTAAAGGACATAACGATATTACATGATCTTTTCACCGCGACACACCTCTTTTCTATAGATTAGTAAGTGATATTACCGTAAAAACTTGCAGAATCAGAACCATGGATCATATATACATCAAAGCTTGGATTTCCAAAACTAGGATCATAACCAACCGGGTATCCACCGATTAGGGAACTCGAATGAAACCTACCCACATATGTATTGTTAATATATACAAGTAAGTAATCAAAAGATCCATAATGTGATGTTTCATTGAATGTATATACCGTTTGGGGAGCTAATGAAAATGATTCATAATCATGACTTCCAGTCGAATAACCTGTGTAATAAAAATTCAGTGGTTTTGAGCTTGCATTAACACCGAGAGTCATACACATTATCATTATTATCATAACGGCTATTCCACTTATTCTTCTCAAAGCTTTTTTCATAAACTTTCACCTCACAATCAATCGTCAGCATAATGATCGTTGTGCCAATTTGTTTGTTTCCGTATTATTATTCAACTTGATTGGAATGTCTGTTGTAACAACATCATTCAAGAAAAGCAAAAAATATGACTGTATCTCTTTTAATGCACTTTCTAACACTTCAGCTGAGTAATTCTCGCTCAACAGTTCATATATTGTATTTTCGAAATCGCTCCAGTTTTCTTTATTTGCGGCTCTATCTTCTGTCATTCTTCTAAACAAAAGATTATCTTGGTTTATTCCTCTATATTGCAAAAAATCATAGAAATTCTTATATGATGGAACGAGACTGTCTTCACGGTATTTCTTCATAACAGAAATATCGAATCCGTTTCCAACAATAACCATTATATTATGCTGTTGCTTTATTCCATTAATTCGGCCTTCGGAAATGTAATCTTTATACATTGTTTTGACATCCTCATTACAATAATACCAAGAATTATTCATATATTTTTTATGCAAAGGGTTCTTACAACCTAGATAGCATCGTCCGGTATTCATATCAATTTGGCTGTCAGGTTTTGCTCTGTTTTAGGCAAGTTTTGCATAAAAACAACTATTCAATTTAATAGATAAATGATACATTTACAAAAACTTCTATATCACGATTATATGTTGCTTGAAGTGTAGTGTAAGTATATGTTTTCTTAAAGTAAAACCAAATTATTCAGGGTAACGGTATAGATTAATGCAGAATGAAAATACGATTAGAAGAATTGAATATCTGCTTAGATTTCACGAGTCTATTCAAACACGCGTATGTCAAACTGAAAATCATAGTACAGGTACTCTCAACATTTCAGTAGTTATTGCTGCAGTAGCTTTGTTAGGATCAAAACAAATCAATTATAAACTTTGTTATATTCTATTTCCAATGTGTGTATTAGTCGTTTTATCCATTTATTGTTACAACAATCGCGTATCCGCTGTATTAAGAGGTTGTCTTGCAGCAGTTGAAGATATATTGTCTGATTTAATGGAGAAGAATATTTTTATCTATAATTGTGGATATGCTCCGCTATACCATATTCCTTATTTCATTACAAATGATATTATGGGAATTATGTATGGTTTAATTGCATTAATAGGTACAATATATTCCTTTTACCAAATTTATCAAAACAGCTATTTTCATATTGCTTTTTCAATATTTTATATAATTGTTTTTATTGGATTTGGAACTATATATGTTTATGAATTATCTACGAATCCCAAGATTAAATATCGAGCTCAGTTATATTATCATTTGATTTATGACATGCAAACATCTTCAATGAGTATGGGTAGCTTTGATGATTTTGATAAAGAATTTATAACAATTTACAAGAAGATAATCAAACTATAATTTCTCAAGCATTATTAATTTATTACATGTGCTTTTTGTGTTAAATAATCAAAAACTCATCATTTCTACTCCTCGCACCTTGAAAAAAGAATAACCCAATATAAACACTGTTTGCGATGTTTTTCAGCCTTTAAGCATTTTTTGTGTGTTCGTCTATCTCGGAGACATACGAATATGATTATCTTGGTAACAGAACGTCAAAAACATCCTCTGGAGTAACGACAGAATACACCACTGATCTGTCTTCCGGATACAGTCAGGTGCTTAAGGCAACAGACGGGAATACCACTGTT
>JAFWMQ010000011.1 GCA_017510605.1 Clostridiales bacterium | reverse complement strand
TTTGAGAGCCAGTTTGGCTCTAATTACTTTAATAAAAACTCAATTCTTAGAATTGAAAAAGGTCCGTTTTACTTCAAGTTTTGCATTCTATTCAATTTTCAAGATCCGCGCTTTTCCTTTGATTTCTGAGCACACTCAAGCAGTGCCTTCGTCAAAGTGCTCGTAAAGGATATACCACCGCGCGAATTAAGTCAAGAAGTTTTTTCGAGTTTTTTTATTTTTTTTCAAAAGTCTTGAAACCCTTTATTTGACTAAATTTCAGACATCTGGGCAACAAGCAAAAACAAGATCCGTATCCGGGTGGAAAAACGGCAGATTTTTACCCGCTTATTTCTTAGATTCGAGCTTCTTGGCTCTTCTCTCCGCAGCGTTCTTTATACGGTTGATCCTAACCCACAGAACTATATTAAGGATAATAATGACAAGCATCAGCCCGCCTATTACGCCGGATATCACGGGATTGTTCCTGATAAACAGCTGGAGAGAATCTGTATCCTCAACCGTTCCATTATCCTCCTCGCCTTCAACAGCAGGAGTAGGAGACGGGGTATCAGTTGCCAGCTTATATCCCTTGGGTTCATCTCCCGGATTGATGAGAGGGTCATATACGGGCTGCTCAGATCTCGGAGCGTTGACCCATCTGTAATCACCGGTAGTGCCGTATACCCTCGTAACAGGATCAGACTCCCAGCAGGCAAGATTGCCATAAGCCGTAACCGAAGCAAGATACATAGTAGTATAAAAATAATAATCCTGAGGAATACCGCAGATCGACACCATGAGTTCATGGCCATTCTCATTAACCGTGTAAATGGTAAGTCCTTTACCTGCCTGTGATGTTGTTCCTGTCTTTCCTCCGATAACCGCGGAAAGATGTGAATCCGTTCCGTTAGCGGTTTTGGAAGCAAGCCACGGATCATAAAGAAGATAATTGGAATTCTTAACGTAACTCCAGGCATCAGACTTATGTCTGTTAGTGCTTACGAAAACATGTGACGGAGCGCTGATAAGGGTTTTGAAATCATCACTGTCAGCTGCGGCTGCCATGATCAAGGTAAGATCATAAGCGGTAGTGTAATGATTATCATCAGGAAGGCCGCAGGCATTTACAAAGTGTGTACCCTTGCAGCCCAACTTCTCCGCACGGAGATTCATCAGTACCGCAAAAGCTTCGAGCTTTCTTGAAGACAGGACATGTGCCTGATTGTCATGTAAAGTATCAAGGATATACTGGGCGTTAACTCCGTCGCTGTTAAGTTCGGTTCCGCCGGCAGGGTATTTCGCGAAAAACGCATCAACACAGCCTTCTCCCAAAACATTGGCGGCATCATTTCCCGAAGGAAGCATAAGGCCGTATAACAACTCGCTTACTTTGACTTTCTCCCCCAGAAGAATGCCCATAAGAGACGAATCGGCATCAAGACCGTCAAGAGCGGAAGCGCTGACTTCGAGTTTTGCCGAAGTATCTAGATACTCAAGGCTTAACATGCAAGTCATTATCTTAGTCATCGATGCAGGATAGATCCTGTCTTCGGGATTCATGCTGATAACGATGTATCCTGTAGTCTTATCATAAACACAGTAAGAAGCGCAGTGGACATCGCTCAACGCGGGAACCGGAATGTCAGGCTGGCCGACATCGGCTGAAACAGTCTTTGCAGGATATGCAAATAAGGCAATGGAACAAGTGAGCAATACCGCAGCGATAAAAGCTGCCGCTTTCCTTACAACCGGTTCCGAAGCCTTATTCCTGTTCATCAGATATCTTCATCCTCGTTGCTGCCGTCAGAGTCTTTAGAATCATCAGATACCGCAATATCTTCAGCCTCTATCTCAGCAGCAAGTGTATCTGCAAGTTCCTGAACCTTCTGCGCATTGGCACTCAGACCTGATTCGGGAACCTCAGCGCCGGTGATCTCTGCTTCACCCTCTTCAGTTTCTTCCTCTTCTCTGTCCGTAAGAGCAAAATCCACTACCATTGCATTGTTGGACTTCATAAGCTTAACACCTGATGTTGCTCTGGAAAGAGTAGGGATCTCATTAGCTCTTACTCTGATTATTACACCCTGGCTGGTAATGATGAGAAGATCATCATCATCGGTAACGGATACGGTACCGCAAAGCCTTCCGGTCTTCTCTGAAACCTTATAAGTAATAATGCCCTTACCGCCTCTGCTCTGAACGCGGTAGTCATCGATCTTACTTCTCTTACCGTAACCCTTCTCGGAAATAACAAGGATCTCACGCGAAGGATCGACAGGCTCCATGCCGACGACCTCATCATCTTCTGCAAGTCTCATAGCTCTGACGCCGGTAGCACCACGGCCCATGTCACGTGCATCATCCGAGTTGAACCTTACAGACTTACCTGCAGCACTGACAACGATAACTTCCTGACCTGCTCTCGTAAGCTGGACAGCAACAACACTGTCTCCCTCACGGATCTTGGTGGCAATAAGACCGTTCTTATTGATGTTTGCATACTTATCGATCGAAGTCTTCTTGATAACGCCATACTTTGTTACCGTAGTTAGGAAAAGATCCTCTTCTTCAAAACTGTCGATCGGAATAATGTTCCTGATCGTCTCGCCGTCATTAAGATTCAAAAGATTGACAAGAGCCGTTCCTCTCGCAGAGCGGGAAGTCGTCTCAGGAATCTTATATCCCTTTATCTTGAAAACACGGCCTGTGTTGGTGAAGCAAAGAAGGAATTTATGCGTTGTGGTCGTAATGATCTTCTCTACATAGTCCTCTTCACGCGTAGACTGTCCCGAGATGCCTCTGCCGCCTCTGTGCTGCGCCTTATAAGTATCTACTCTCTGTCGCTTGATATAACCGAAATGCGTAAGAGTTACAACGATATTCTCTTCCTGTATCAATGACTCGTCATCGATATCCTCGAAAGAACCGTTGATTATCTCTGAAACTCTCGGTGTGGCAAACTTGTTCTTTATCTCGGTCATCTCCGTCTTGATGATGCCGTCAAGGAGTTCCTTATCGGAAAGCACTCTGTGGAAATATTCGATCTCTTCCGTGAGAGCCTTGATCTCAGCTTCAAGCTTCTCTCTCTCAAGACCCGTAAGACGTCCGAGTCTCATATCAACGATATGCTGGGCCTGCTTGTCAGTAAGACCGAATCTCTCGCACATACGGACTTTAGCTTCAGCTTCAGTACGTGAAGATCTGATAATAGCAATGATCTCATCGATGTAATCCATCGCGATAAGGAGACCTTCGTCAATGTGCTTCTTGGCCTCATCTTTCTCGAGGTCATACTGCGTGCGGCGTGTAACGACATCTTCCTGATGCTTGATGTAATAGAAGAGAGCATCCTTAAGGCCAACGAGCTTAGGCTCAAGTTTGCCTTCGCTGTCAGGTACAAGCGCGAGCATATTCGCACAGCACGCATCCTGAAGAGAGCAGTTCTTATAGAGCTGGTTAAGAACAACATCAGCATTGGAATCCTTCTTAAGCTCGATTACGATCCTTACCTGTTCATTACGGTCGGATTCATCTCTTAATCCTGAAATACCCTCGACTTTTTTCTCCTTAACGAGATCAGCCATACGCTCAATGAGTCTGGCTTTATTAACCGCATAAGGAATATCGTGGATTATGATTCTCGTCTTGCCTGCGTGTTCTTCGATCTCAGCATGGGCGCGGACCATGATACGTCCCTTACCCGTAAGGTATGCTTCCCTGATTCCGGATGTACCGAGAATAGCACCACCTGTCGGGAAATCAGGACCCTTAACGACAGTCATAAGCTCATCGACCGTAACATCAGGGTTGTTCATCATCATGATGCAGCCGTCAATAACCTCTCCGAGGTTGTGAGGCGGAATATTCGTTGCCATTCCGACAGCAATACCGACAGCACCGTTAACAAGGAAATTAGGGAAACGCGAAGGAAGCGATACCGGCTCCATCTCGTGTTCATCGAAGTTCGGTCTGAAATCAACAGTATTCTTGTTGATATCTCTCATCATCTCCAATGCGATCTTCTCAAGTCTGGCCTCGGTATAACGGTAAGCAGCCGGCGGATCGCCGTCCAGCGAACCGAAGTTTCCGTGTCCGTCAACGAGCGGATGTCTCAAAGAGAAATCCTGGGCAAGTCTTACAAGGGCATCGTATACGGATGCGTCACCATGGGGATGGAAACGTCCCAACACATCACCTATCGTAGTAGCACATTTACGGAACGGCTTATCAGGAGTAAAGCCCTGCGTAAACATGGAATAAAGGATCCTTCTGTGAACCGGCTTAAGACCGTCTCTTATATCCGGAAGCGCACGGTCGGAAATAACCGACATAGCGTAGTCGATGAAAGACTTCTTCATCTCCCCGTCTAAGTCAACCGGAACTATTGTGGTCTGTTCTGACTTGAATACCTCGTCCATCTCGGCTTCCTGTTGAAGCCTGGCCTGTTTCTTGTCTTCGCTGTCTGCCATTTGTCGCCTCCGCCCGCGAAAGAGTTCCTCCGCAGGTTATTTATTGAATACTGTAAATAGATATAAATCTACAAACTAAAGTATTATACCATAATAATACGCACACGCGCACGTAATATTATAATATATAACACAAATGTCCCTATATCAGACTATGGGTGTTTTGGATGGTGTGCCTGCTTTTCGCGGGAACCTGGCAGGAGTAGGCCGTATCTTACGAACAACGATAATGGTTCTCTCCATATCGGTTCCGGGAAGTTTGAATGTATCCGTCTTCTCTATCGTGCCTCCGAGAAGCGCGATAGCTTTCCCTGCTTCGGTCTCTTCCTCTTCCGAATGGCTCTTCATGGCCAGGAATACTCCGCCCACCTTAACGAGCGGCAGACAGTATTCAGCAAGTACTGAGAGCCTTGCTACTGCCCTTGCGGTAACGACGTCATACTTCTCCCTGTATTTCTTATCCCTGCCTGCGTCTTCGGCCCTGGAATGAACCGTAGTGCAGTCCTTAAGGTTCAATGCTTCTATTACCTCAGACAGGAACTTCAGACGCTTTTCGAGCGAATCCATGAGCGTTACAGACAACTCGGGGCAGGATATCTTGACCGGAAGGCCTGGAAAACCGGCGCCCGTTCCGACATCGATAAATGATAACTGTTTATTTGTCCTGCTTTCTTCCTCTCTTATGTAGGGACAGAGTGTAAGGGAATCAATAAAGTGTTTCATGGCTATTCCCTTATCGTCATCAACCGCGGTAAGGTTCATGACCTTATTCTTCTCCTTAAGCATGGAAGCGTAGATTTGAAAGGATCGTATCTCCTCAGCTGACAAAGGTACGCTTATCTCATCAGAATGCGATTCCAGGATGGGAGCCACATCAGTGATCTCTTCTCCTTTTTCTGTAATCTTTGTACCTTCAGAACTGATCTCGACCTTCTTGGGAAGGCTCTCTCTTAATCTCTTGATATCATCTTTTGTAAGGGGCTTCCTTTTGGGAAACAAACTGTCAGCCATTCTCACGCCTCCTCTGCTGTTCAAGATATACCAACAGGACTTCGCAGTCTGCCGGTGATACACCGGATATTCTAGAAGCTCTTCCCACATTTTCAGGCTTCATCTTAGACAGTTTCTGCATCGCTTCTATACGCAATCCTCTGATATGCGAATAATCCGTATCTTCAGGGATCCTTATCTTCTCCAGATTCTTGAACTTCTCGATCTTCTCTTTCTCAAGCGCCAAGTATCCTTCGTACTTGATATTTGTCTCACAGGCAAAGGTAATATTGCGGGCAAGAGGTTTTCTGTTCCTGTCAACGGGCGCCAGAAGATCATATGTGACACCGGGGCGCTTGATAAGGTCCGCAAGACTCTCGCCTGACTTAGGAAGCGTCTGGTTACATGTATCAAGAAGCGCTTTAAGCTCATCAGTAGGAGCAACATAAGTCTTCTTCAATCTTTCGGTCTCTATTGCGATCGATTCAATCTTTTCTTTAAACTTTGCGAAAACCTCATCATCGATAAGCCCGATCCGGTGTCCTATAGGCGTAAGCCTCTCGTCAGCATTATCCTGCCTTAGGAATAATCTGTATTCGGCACGTGAAGTCATCATACGGTATGGCTCATTCGTTCCCTTGGTCACGAGATCATCTATAAGAACTCCGATATAGCCTTGTGACCTGTCAATGATGACAGGCTCTTTGCAAAGGCACTTCATGGCAGCATTTATTCCTGCCACGATACCCTGCGCAGCCGCTTCCTCATAGCCGGAAGAACCGTTGATCTGACCGGCAGTAAAAAGGCCCGGGACGATCTTTGATTCAAGGCTTGCTTTAACCGAAAGCGGATCAACAAGATCATATTCGATCGCATATGCCGCTCTCTGGATCTTGGCATCGGCAAGACCCGGCAGGGATCTGACCATCTTCTCCTGTATCTCTTCCGGGAGACTTGTTGAGAATCCCTGCAGATACATCTCATTAGTATGCCGTCCCATGGGCTCAACAAAGATCTGATGTCTCGTCTTATCTTTGAACCTCATGAACTTATCTTCTATCGAGGGACAGTATCTGGGGCCTACACCCTTAATCTCTCCGCTGTAGAGCGGCGACCTGTCCATGTTATCGCTTATTACCTTGCGGGTCTCTTCCGTAGTCCAAATAGACCAGCATGGGATCTGTTCCTCAGACGGTGCCGGGAGCTTTCCTTCCATCTCGTTTCTGTATGAAAACGGCGGGATATCGTCTTCCCCGTCCTGTCTTGTCATTTGAGAGAAATCAACCGAATTGGAATTTACTCTGACAGGTGTACCCGTCTTGAATCTTAATAAAGGTATGCCGAGTGATCCCAAAGAAGATGATAAGCCGCATGATCTCGGCAGACCGTCAGGACCGCTCTCAGTGATGACCTCTCCTCTTATGATCCTCGCTTCCATATATGTGCCGGAGCAGATAACGACCGCTTTTGCCCTGTAAACGGCTTTGCCTTCGGTCATGACACCTGCTGCATTCCCTTCTTCATCAGTAAGCAGGGCAGTAATATGAGCCTGCTTCAGAGTAAGATTAGGGAGATTCTCAAGATAGTGCTTCATCTCGACGGAATACATCGCACGGTCTTCCTGAGCTCTCGGAGAATATACCGCAGGTCCTTTGGATCGGTTAAGCATCCTCATCTGCACAGCGCATTTATCTGCCATTATTCCCATTATTCCGCCCAAAGCATCGACCTCTCTTACGAGCTGTCCTTTTGATGTTCCTCCGATACTCGGGTTGCAGGGAAGATTTGCAAGGCTGTCCAAGGAAAGCGTAAAAAGGATCGTGTTAAGGCCTAATTTGGCACATGCATGCGAAGCTTCACATCCTGCATGGCCTGCTCCTACAACGGCAACATCGAATGTTCCCGCTTCAAAGCTGTTATCCAATGCTAAAGCTTCACGGACAGTCATTTATTTACCTATGCAGAATCTTGAGAAGATCGTATCTGCAAGTGTTGCGGATACCGTTTTCCCCGTTACCTCACCGATCTCATCCAGGCAGGCCCTTAAGGCTGATGCGCAGACTTCTGTTCCCAGGTCATTATCAAGAGCATCCAGAGCAAGAGCAAGCTTTTTGGATGCCTTTATAAACTTGGTATAGTGCCTGCTGTTAGTGATAAGAAGTCCTTCGGAAGCACCGCCGCCTAATTCCTGATAATAATCGATTATCGTATCCTCGAGCTTGTCGATATTGAGGTCTTCTTCCGCACTGATTGAGATAAAGTTGGTTATTCCCAGTGTCTTAAGTTTTCCTTCTATCTCATCTCTGTAAGGATTATCGCCTGTATCGCTTTTCGAAAATACGGCAGTTACCGAATCACAGTCTTCAATAATATCTTTAACTCCGTAATATGCTTCGTCAGCATTCATGTCCGGCGGGATCATATAGAAGATCATATCCGCTCCCCTGCCGGCTTCATATGCCTTACCGATTCCCATCGATTCTATAATGTCATCCGTTTCACGGATGCCTGCCGTATCTATGAGCGTAACGGGAATTCCGTTTATGTTGAGCTGGACTTCGATAGTATCCCTTGTGGTACCGGCAACCTCTGTTACGATTGCCCTGTCAAATCCGGTCAGAGTATTCAGGAGTGTGCTCTTGCCGCTGTTGGGAAGTCCTAAAAGGGCAACGCGAAGGCGTTCGGAAAGGATCCTTCCCTTGCCGTATCCTTTGCAGAGAACAGTAAGCCTTTCATGACAATCGCTCAGACTGTCCTTTACTTTCTCAAGCTTTGCTTCCTCTTCATCGGGATCTTCTGTATCAAATTCGGTAAAAGTCTCCAGCATAGCCGCCTGGTCATATAGATCGTGTTCTATATGTTCTATCTCCTCGGCGAGTTTGCCGGACATAAGACTTCCTGCAGCTTCAAGCTGTCTTTCAGTCTCTGAATTGATAACATCCATAACAGCTTCGGCAGAAGCAAGGCTCATCTTACCGTTAATAAATGCTCTTCTTGAGAATTCTCCGGGATATGCCATTCTGATCCCGGACATTCCCAGACACTTTAATATCTCCTGCTTTACAGCACCGGATCCGTGAGATGATATCTCCACCATCTCTTCCCCGGTATAAGAGTGCGGTTCTTCGAAGCGGGTAAAGATCACTTCATCAACTTTTACATCAGTTGAGGGATCTTTAACATATCCGAATGCGCAGGTATAACCCGGAAGCTCGGAGAGTTTCTTATAATCTCCGCTGCTTCTGAGGATGACAGAACATTTGTCGGCAAGTTTTCCACAGCCGTTACCCGAGATGCGGATAACCGCTATTCCTGATATTCCGGCCGGCGTGGAGCAGGCACAGATAGGTTCGTCGTCATACGAATACATCGAAAAAGCCCGCTAATTCCAATAAAAGATCTTAAGCGAATTACTTCTTGTCAGTATCAGGAGAAACGACAACACATCTGTTGGGTTCAACACCCTCACTGTGAGTTGTTACACCGTTTACATCCTGAAGATAAGAGTGAACTATTCTTCTCTCGGCAGGACTCATGGCTTCCATCATGACCTTGCGGCCTGAACGTCTTACCTTGGTTACTGCCTTATCGGCAAGACTCTTGATGACCTGTTCTCTGTGCTTTCTGTATCCGCCTACGTCAAGATAGACATGAACTCTCTGTTCGCTGTGCTTGTTAGCGATAAGATTTGTCATATAGGAGATCGCTTCAAGTGTCTCGCCATGACGTCCGATGGCTGCACCGCAATCAGATCCTGTAACGGAAATATAGATCGTATCGTCTTCTCTGTAGGAATCCATGTTGCCGTGAATGCCGATGCCGGAAAGAACTTCAGCAACAAAATTAGCAGCTGCGTCTTCAGCCTCGCTTACAGCATCACCTTCAAAGCTCTCATCATCACCGAAATATGTATCTTCACCGTCAGAAGAAGCGGCGGTTGTCTCACCTGAATCTTCTGAATTAAATGTAACTTTAACCTCAGCGTCTTTTCTTCCAAGGCCGAGGAAACCGCCTTCGGTTCCTTCTTCAATGACCTCTATTGAAGCCTGTTCTTTTGTACAACCAAGCTCGGAAAGAGCTGCCTCAATTGCTTCATCAACTGTCGCACCTGTCTTGATAACTGTCTTCTCCATATATACAAGGCCTCCTTCGAGCCAAAATTAATTCTTTTTTTTCTTGCCGTTCTTCTTGGGAGTATCAGCGTCAACTCCGCCGTCAGCGCCTGCGAGTGCAGCCTTGCCTGACTTCTTAAATACGGCATTCTTCTTAGCCTCTATCTCGGCTTTCTTAGCCTCATACGGCTTGGTGAACATGTAATAAACGATAACACTTGTGATAATGCTCATAAGTCCTGAAATGATCCAGTAAAGACCCATTGCCGCAGGCATTGTGAAAGTCGTTACGAGCATAAGGATCGGCATCATCCAGTTCATCATCTTCATCGTGTTCTGGGTAACGTCTTCTGCCGCGCCCTTGCCGTCACCGGCCTGACCCGCTCTTGCAGGATTCATCTTGGCGCGCTTCTTAGCTTCTTCCTCTTCCTTCCAGCCGGGCTTCATGATCTTTGTAAGCTGCATTACGACAATATTCGTAACTACAACAAGGACCGGAATGATGAGCATGGGAAGATATGTCTTGGGATCCTTTGCGATTACAAAAGGATTCCATGCGGGTGTAACCGTAAGATCCATGCCGAGGAAGTGAAGATCAATCATCTGATCGAGTCTGATAAGTCCCTGGTCGATACATTCTTTCAGGAACTGTGCATTCTCATTAAGAGCTTTGATAAGACCGATATGGATATCAACTCCGACACGGCCCTCAAAAATACCGCTCTCGCCAAATCTGTTACCGAGATTGATCATCGCCTCAATATTATCTTTGCTTACCTGTGAAAGGTAGATCAAAGGTCCGCTGACGATTCGGTAAATAGGCCAGATAAAGAATAACTGGAGGAACGGAAGAAGGCATCCTGAAAGGCCGCCCGCACCATTCTCCTTCTGCATCTGCATGAAAGCTTCCTGATATGCCTCTTTGTCATCACCATACTGGCGCTGAAGTTCAGCCTGTTTACCGCTCAAAGCCTGCATCTTAAGCATGGACTTCTGCGATCTGATATTCAGCGGGATAAGTGCTCCTCTGATGATTATGGTAAGGAAAATAATAGCTAAACCATAATTACCGAAGAAGTTAAAAAGAACTCTCGTAAGCCAGCCGAACAATGTGTACAGCGGGTCGAGAATTGATAACTGAAATATAATATCTCCCATTATTGAACTCCGGTTCTAAAAAATGCTTTTTGCTTATCTGACGGGATCATATCCGCCTTTCGAAAAAGGATTGCACCGCAATATACGCCATATTCCCATAAGTCCTCCCTTAAAGACACCGTACTTTGTCAATGCATCGATCATGTATTGGGAACAAGTCGGTTGATACTTACAATGAGGTCCTATTGCAGGAGAAATATGCTTCTGATACCAGCGAACCATTCCTATTAAGGCTTTTCGAATCATGCGGATACACCATCTATAAGATCTAGCCTGGCAAGGCATTTCCCCATATCTGCACTTAATGAATGATAATCGGGCATACCACCCTTGGTCTTTAAAGTAAAAACGTAATCATATCCTTCGGGAAGCCTGTCTTCATAATGTCTATAGGATTCCCTCATCAGACGCCTGGCATGATTTCTTCCGACTGCGCCGAGTTCTTTCTTGTTTGCGCAAAAGCCGGTCCGTCTTAAGGCAGGATCTACTTTATAACCGCTTTGTGTGGTTCCCTCTCGTCTTTTAAGCACATGAACCGACAGGTATCTGCCGGTTGCGAATTTCCCATACCGGTAAACCCTGTTGAATTCAAAATTGAATCTGAGCGCTACCGATTTCAAAGCGAGATTGCGAACACGGTCTTAAAGATCAGACCGCAATTCTCTTTCTGCCCTTGGCTCTTCTTGCAGCAAGAACCTTACGGCCGTTAGCTGTCTCCATTCTTGCTCTGAAGCCGTGAACCTTTGCCCTCTGTCTCTTCTTGGGCTGGAAAGTCATTTTTGCCATAATATAATCCTCCGGATCGTTGTTTTCTTAAAGTTGCACACCCGCGTTTCTGGCGGCAGCGCATAATACGACAATCTTAATATAACCTGAAAATTATATTAGGGAGTGCGTTTATTGTCAAGCAATATCAGCACTTACCGAAAAGGTACTCGATAAACTTAAGATAATCATCATTGCCGTTTGAACTGGTAGAGTAGGCAAAGGCGATATAGTAATCATATTGCTCATCAAGTCCGAGTTTTTCTTCTATCTCGTCAGTCAGCTTCAGGGCAAGCGGAACGGGACGGTCTTCATCTTCTTCGTCTCCGCCGTTAAAGATATCCCTTAAAGAGATTCCCTTTGAATTCTTAGCCTTCTCCTCTTCCGTAGCAACATAGTAGTAGAAATCTTCATCCGAGAAGTTTTCCATATTGACCAGTTGGGACATATCCTGGAAATAATCAGGAGTGGAGTAATTGTAAACTGCATCCTCGCGCATGATCAGGTAATCATATGTTCCTGTCAGCAATGAAGCCCTTAAGGCAACCTCAAGGTACTTGCTCTCGTATTCGGCATTATTCGAGAAGTTCAGGTCTTCTGCATCGAGAACAGCTGCTGTTCTGTTTTTTGAGTAGCCGCCCCATGAGAGGAATCCTGAAGTTGCGTAGTCTTTGCCTTCATCAGATAAATAGCAGTTGATCAGGCCTCCTCCGAGGACTCTCATCTTATCTTTATAAACATCATAACTGTACCATCCGACCGCAGCTATCAGTAAGACAACAAGGATAGTGCCGGGAAGATAATACTGTGCAAAGTACAATGCCTTTTGCTTTGCTGTAAGACCTTTAAGCTTCTTTTTCTCTGTCTTGAAAAATCTTGTTACCCTATTGCCTGAAACAACTTCTTTCTCATCAGGCTTCATGAGTTCCTTCTCAAGTTCCCGGACGTCTTTTTTCGCTGCTGCCAAAGAAATGTTCCCGGCTGCGTCAGTTTCAGGATCATATTCAACCGATTCCTGTAAAGCCTTAAGCTTCTCAGCCTGGTTCTTCTCAAGTTTATCAAACTGTTTGATAAAGACGACACAAAGGAAATATGTGATCGTGGTCGAACAGAAAACATATATCAGCGGGAACCACTGGGCATACCACAGACAAGCCACGACAGAACCGACCATAAGTGCCGCGATCAGAATAAGCGGGATAAATCTTATTATGACGAAGATCAAAGCCGCTTTGAAGAGCTCTGTTGTCTTCATCTCATATCTGGCGATCGTCGGGAAGATCGAGATGGTCATAAGCAGCGCGAAAATACTGAAAGCGATTATGCCGACCTTATAGAGCACCGGTGTGTTGCTCCAGCCGTTATATATTATCCACTGCCAGTCAAGACCGATGAGCGCGAATGCGATCAGCATGATTAACCAGACTACCGTTGACTGCTTAAAATTGCGTTTAAAGGCTTTGAAGAACGGAACGATCGTACCTGAATCTTCGCCCCTGACTTTTTTCATTGCAACATAGTACTTGGCGGAATATGCCGCGCCAAAAGTAACTATCGGCAGACTGCAGATAATGAAGAGCAGGTTCAGGATAATAAGATCCGCCACCGTGCCCAGGAAATCCATAACCGGGCTGTCAGGTTTTAATATATTCATTCGTTGACTGTTACCTGTAAATCTTTCTGTCGCCTTCCAATCTTCAGACAACCGTTATATTTTACAACAAATCCAATCTTAATCTATCTGTATTTCAGTAAGACGGGCTGCCCCATTATTCGAGACAGCCCGGTTTCATTAAAGGTTTTGTTTAAAGCCTTACTCTTTAACACCGCCGATCGTGAGACCTGTAACGAAGTATCTCTGAAGGAACGGATAAAGGGCAACGATAGGTGCCATAGTAGCGATCGTGGCTGCTGCTCTTACGGTAATAGGAGTAATCGTATTAGCGTTAGCCTGGGTCATCTGAGCTGCTGACGAAGAAGATGCACCGGTTGTTGCGGAGACTGAATCCAACAGTTTCATAAGCTCATACTGGAGCGTCGTGTACTGGGGATCGAATCTGTTATAGAGCATAGCATCAAACCATGAGTTCCAGTGATAAACGGCAACGAACAAGGCGATTGTCGCATAAACCGGTTTACACAAAGGAGTGATAATGCTTACAAATACTCTCATGTAACCCGCACCCTCGAGCTGTGCAGCTTCTTCCAGTGAATCCGGGATACCCTGCATGTATGTTCTCATAACCATTACGTTAAATGCACTTACCATACCCGGGATGATGTATACCCAGAAGCTGGATGTTAAGTGAAGGTATCTGAAGAGGATCAGTACAGGGATCATACCGCCTGAAGCATACATTGTAATGATCCAGAACAGTGAAAGACTTGACTTGAATAAGAACTTCTTACGGCTGAGGATGAATGAAAGCAATGCGTTTGCAGCCAAAGATGTAAGAGTTCCGAGTATTGTTCTTAATACTGTGATCTTTGCACCAACACGGATACCGGGTCTCTCGAAAAGGATCTCGTGATAACTTCTCAGTGACCACTTACGAGGGAGAAGATGGATTCCGCCTCTTACAGCGTCATTACCTTCGTTGAATGAATAAGCGAGCGTATTAAGAATAGGATAAAGAGTTACCAACGCAAACAGCAAGAGGAAAAGAGTATTAAAAATATAGAAGATCAAATCCTCTGTTGCCATCTTTTTCTTATGTTTAATTCTTTCAAAAGAAACTTCTTCAATCTGTGCCATGATACTATCCTCCCTTCCTTAGAACAGACGCTCATCGCCACGCTTCTTGGCGATATAGTTGGAACCTAAGATAAACGTCATAGATACTACGGTCTTAAAGATACCGGCTGCCGTACCGAGTGAGTAATCCAGGTTACGTGCATCCAATGCCCAGTCAAGGATATAAATATCTATCGTTCTGGATACGTTCTGTACGAGACCGTTACCGAGGAGGTACTGAAGCTCGAATCCAGCATTGAGAACGTTACCCATGTTCATCAGGAGAAGGATCATGATCGTAGGACGGAGACCCGGAAGAGTTACATAAAGCATCTTCTGGAAACGGCCTGCGCCATCGATCGATGCTGACTCATAAAGGCAGGGATCGATCGAGGTGATAGCAGCAAGGTAAATGATCGCATTCCAGCCTGTTTCTTTCCAAAGGTTACTGAAAGTAACGATGCCCCAGAACAATTTCGGATCACCCAAAAATGCGTAAGGCTGCTTTAGAATTCCCACCTTCATAAGGATCTCGTTAATGATACCTGTTGATGTAAGAGCATCGTGAACAATAGCAACAACGATGATCCATGAAAGGAAGTGAGGGAGATAAGAAATCGTCTGGATGGATTTCTTAAACCATCTGGTCCTAACCTCGTTCAAGAGAATAGCAAAAGCAATTGCAACGATTGTACTGAAGAACAGGTTGAGTACACCCATTGCAAATGTGTTTCTGATAACCATCAGGAACGTTTTATCGTTAAACAGGAATTTGAACTTATCAAGTCCTACCCATTTCGAACCGGTAATACCCTTAGCATAAACAAAGTGCTGAAAAGCCATTATCCATCCTGCGAGAGGAAGGTAATAGAAGATTATACCGTAAACGACATAAACGGCACTGATTGCCACCAGTATCCACTGTCTCTTAAATTCTTTAACAGTGAACTTCGGTTTATTTATATCAACCTCTTTAATATTCTTCGACTTAGTTATCGAATTTTCCATGTTAGCCTCTCCTATTAAAAGTGGTGGCAACCATAGTTGTTATTGCCATGGTCGCCACCACACGATTAGTTAATCAAACCTGTGATGATCAAGTAGGTGTCCAACCATAAGACTGAGCTGTAGCGAGTCTTGTGTCAACCTCAGCCTGTGCCTCATTGAGGAAGTCCTGAGGGTTGCACTCAGCGTAAGCTGCCATATAGTTAGCCCAATCGCCCTCAAAGTCACTACTCATAACTACTGTAGGCAGCCAGAGGTGCTTTGTCTCGCCCATCTTCTTCCAAGCGATTCCGCCAGGAGTGTCAGAGCTGATGCTGTTTGACCATGACCAGAGAGGATACCAAGGAGCATTTACAACGATCTTGGAATTGATGAACTCAGCATATGTTCCAGCGCCGTAAGCTTCGAATGTCTTTCTAAGAGGAGCTGCGAGACCTTCGATAAACTCTGAAGGCTGTTCGCCAGGCTGCATACGGTTGATACCGTCCTTGCTCATACCCATCCACTGAGGGCAATATGAGTATTCGCATGTATGCTTAGCCTTGTAGCTGTCGCTCTTCCAGTTCTCTCTCATCTCTTCTGTTCTGTAGTAGAGACCATTCTCGTCTACGAGATAGTCAACACCTTCGATACCCCAGAAACGGAGATCGTGGATATCCTGGTCAAGAAGTGCACTAAGGAATGCGAATGCGAGATCAGGATCCTTGCAGCTTGTTGTAACTGCGCAGCCGGATGAGCAGTTAAGCTCGTCATCATAAGAGTGCCACTGCTGGTCCATGCCCTTCTTAGCTACGAGGCCGAGAGGTACATAGTCACATCCGAGCTCATCGAGACGGAATGTTGTTCCATCAGTAGCTTCGAGAGGTGAAGCGAAAGGTCCCATGATGCTGTAAGCGAAATCCCAATACTGATCGCAGAGACCAAGAACACGACCTGTAGAAAGCTTAGCAATATACTCGTCGTATGTCTGTGTAGCGAAGTCAGGATCGAGAGCGCCCTTAGCGTACTCTTCGTTCATCTTCTTGAAATACATCTTAGCTGTTTCTGTTGTGTTGTAGTCAACAACCTGAGGCTTGTCCATACCTGCATCGATGTTAACGATAACGCATCCGTCATTCGGATAACCGTCGAGGAACATCGGAGGGTTCTCTAGGCAGAAATACTTCCAGTCTTCGCAGAGACATGTGTAAGGAATTACAGGTGTTCCGTCCGGAAGCTCAGGGTTAGCTGCTGCAAAGTCTTCGAGAAGCTTGAAATATTCATCCAAAGTCTCGATCTTAGGATAGTTAGCCCACTCAAGTACACGGTTCTGAATCCAGAAAGCCTCACCGTTGTGGCCTGTTGCTGTGTTGTACTGATAGGAGTTACCGAAAACGTTTGCCCAATAAATGTGGCCGTCTTCCATACGGAACTGATCCCACTCCTGATCTGTGTACATTTCCTTAAGGTTAGGATACTTCTCAAGATAAGGATCCCAAGCTACGAGCAAGCCGTTCTCATAAAGAGTTACGGAACCGTCGCCGCCATCAATAAGGTCAGGTAATTTACCTGAAGCAATGATAGAGCCGATAGCTTCGCCTGCGTCCTGACCTGTGAGCCATGTCTCATTAACACGGACACCAGTCTTTTCAGCGATGATCTCCTTGATCTCGTTTCCTTCGTTCTTCTCCTTGCCTGCCATAGCTGCAAACATTGTGAAGTCAACGATTTCTTTTCCACCATCAGTTACTGCGGGCTGATCACCACCGGTTGTAGCAGCGGTAGTGTCGCCGGGTGTGCCAGTAGAGCATGCAGCAAGAGATGTTACCGCAAGCATTGATCCAAGAATCAATGAAACGATTTTCTTAGTCTTCATTAACTAGACCTCCCGAATTAGATTCTCGCTAAAAACGAGTATTTAGCAATTAGATTATATGGTTGCCCTATTTTTGCCACAACCCGAGAAAGTCTAACTAAACAACTGATAAACTCTACAAAAATGCAATAAATTTTACATGCCCAACAAAATGCAGCACGCGTATCTTGTGCATGTTGCACAATAAAAATACTGTTTGGTGATCAATATGATCAAATCAGTCCCCGCGATTGGTCTTACGGTACTTGGAAGGAGTACAGCCCATGATCTCAATGAATTTGCGGATAAAGTAATCGCTGTCCTTATATCCTACGTTCTCTGCAATACGGTTGATCTTCTCATCTGTACTGATGATCTGCTTTGCAGCTTCTTTGATCCTGTAATTTGTCAGGTAATTCTTAAAAGACATACCGTATTTTTTCCTGAAGATCTGTCCCAGGTACGAGTTGTTAATATGATATTTGTCTCCGAGATCCTTAAGGCTGATGTTTTCAGCGTAATTCTCCTTGATCTCAGCTTCGACCTCGGCCAGGATTCCGTGAGAGATGCTTTTTCGAAGTTCCGATAAATACGAAGCATATTCCAAAGCAAACTTTTTGAGGTGCTGATGGCTTCCCCTGCGGAACACGCCCTCCGATGCCTGATCGGAAATATACTGGATGATCTCCTCCTGATTGACAGTATCATCAAGTTCGCTCGCCAGATGAATAAGCTGGAAAAGAAGATAATTGATATTAAGGTCAAACGCCCTGATGTTGCCCTCTTTGCCCTGGAGCTCTTCATATAAACGCTCAACACAGGAATCTATTGCCTGCGGATCATTCTTGACGATCGAATCAATGATCTCATCTATTGTGTTCTTGCAAAGAACGATACCGCCGTACTGCCCCTGGGACTCTTCCGTTTCTTCAGCAAAATACAATTTCTTTTTGTTATGGAAACCGGTTATGCTCTTAAGTCTTCTGCAGGAAACATAGGATGCCGACAGCAGGGAGATATCGGAGACAAGCTGCCCGCATAGCATTCTCACGGGTTTGAGCAGTAACAATTCGATCTTTCTTATCAGAGCATTTAAAAAATCAGCCTCTGTCATATCGCGCATGGCGGCCATGGTCTCGCAATAGATAAAGCTGACACTGTACGTATCCTCATCATAGGTGAAATCAAGAGCAAAATGATTGGCGTATTCCTTCAGCACTTCCCTGCACGCGTTGCAGAGCTGTCTTTGTAAAATGCCCATATCATCCGAATCGCTGTCTTCTTCATCTGATTCTCTGTGAACGAATTCGATCTCTATAAACCTGAGTCCGCCTGCAAGCTGGAGATGCTTATTAGCGTAATCGATATCTTCCTCGTTGAATTTATCCTTAATGATGTGACGGATGATCCTTGCAAGATATGCATCTTCCATCTTCTCTCTGTCTTTCTTGAGGATAATGGATTCCCTGTTAAGGTTAGCCACTTTCTGAAGAACCATTATCAGTTCCTCTTCAATGACCGGCTTTAAGATATAATCCAGGCAGCCGTTTCTGATCGCCCTCTGTGTATACGCAAAATCATCGTATCCGGTAAGCAGAACAAATGCAGCATCCGATATTTTCTCTTTCTTTACAGTCTCAAGAAGCTCAAGACCTGTCATTTCAGGCATCCGTATATCAGAGATGATGAGATCCACATGATTCTCGCTCAAATACTTTAATGCTTCTTTTCCGTTGGAGCATGTTGCGGCTATCTCAAAACCGCCGCTCTCCCAATCGATAATAACCTGAAGACCCTGAAGGATATAAGGTTCGTCATCAACAAGCATTACTTTAAGCATATTCCACCTCACTCTGACGCAGTGATCAATTCTGAAGGTATGGTAATAATGACACTCATTCCTATACCTTTCTCGCTCTCTATCGCAAACCTGGCCTGATCCTGGAACATCATTTTTATTCTGAGACAGGCATTGAGGATACCAACGTGTTTGGCCTTTTTAATCGTATCAATAGTAACATTATTCATTCTTTCCTGAAGGACATTAACTTCCTCCTCATCCATTCCGTCTCCGGTATCCTCGACTTCGATCGTAAGATGATCTCCGCTCTTATATACCCTGACGAAGATCCAGCCCTGGGACGATTTGGATTCTATTCCGTGAACACAGGCATTCTCGACAAAGGTAACCAATGTCAGCTTCGGAATAAGGACCTTTTTGCAGTCTTCACTGATATCGATATCAAATGATATCCTGTCACCGAACCTGTAACTCTGAAGCTGCAGATATGCCTCGATAAACTCTTCTTCCTCATCTATCGTGACCGCATCATCATGCCATTCGACATTCTGCCTCTGCATGACCGCAAGCTTCTGTACCATCTCGGCAGTCTCGTTCTCACCTTTAAGGATACTGTGCATTCTTATGCTTTCCAGCGCGTTGAAAAGGAAGTGCGGATTGATCTGACTCTGAAGGGCAAGGAGTTCCGCATTCTTTCTGGCAATATCATTCTCCTGTTCACGGAGTTTGTCTTTGTAGATCGTGTTGGTAAGCTCGTTATTGATTCCTACGATCCTGTTGTAGTTATGCATAAGGGCCGATATTTCATCCGAACCTTTGATCTCATTGATCGGCTGGAAAATATCATTATCACCTTCACCGAACGCTTTCCCTAAAATACTGATCCTCCTGGTTATAGAATGTTCCAGAAGTCTCATAAGAAGCATCGGGATGATAAGAGTAACGATAAGGAGTAAAAAGATTATCGGAATATTGTTGCTCATTACTGTGGTTATGGTCAGGTCTTCAGTAAAAGCATAGAATGTCAACGTGTTTCCGTACATCGGATATTCTTTGACGGTTACATAAGGATCTTTATCTGCCTTTTCCAAAAGTGTCTGGTAATCAATATTCTGATATTTGTTCGAATAGATTATGTAGTCACCACAGCAGACGACCATCGCACAGTCAACACGGATCTCCGACAGGTCCTCATTTATCCTCCAGTTCTTATGCTCGATCGTAACTATCTTATCAACTGCAGTCTTAGTGCTGGTCATCCTCCGGACATAGATAAACCTTTTCTGGTCAAAAGATTTCATGACCGGTTCGAAATCGTAATAAGCGTAAAACGCCTCGTTGGCTCCGCTTTCCATATACTTCCTGAACCATACTTCATTCGCCGCTTCCGACAAAGGATGGAAATAGTTGCCGTTGAGCATTGTCCTGTTATCAGAGTAAATAACGATCCTGTCACGGTTATAGTCTGCCAGAGTGGTAAAGAAAGAATTCTCTATGGTAGTGCTGTAATGGTAGTAGTAATCATATGGCGATTCATACAGTTTGTTTATAAATGAATTGAGCGTCTTATTAAGATCAAATGCAGATGCCATGGCAGCATCGTTTTTCAAAAGATTATCAAAATAATTCGAATAAGAGGCAATAGCGTTCTCCCTATAGTAAAACTGATTCCTGAGTTCTGTATCATAAATGGATCTGATAAGAAAAACGTCAGTAATGATAAGCGGAAGGATCACGCCGAAAATATACATCAGAAGGAACTTTTTACTCAGCTTCAGATTTCCGAAAAAACTACCCCTGACGTGACTGCCCATATTTCCAAAACTCTTAAGAGTTATGCTCCTTACTTCTGAATAATACCTAATCATATTATTAGAATTAACTGCCCTTTGCAAATTTATAAATATATTAAATACTTGATTTACACCTGTTCTTATCAGCATTTTCTCCCGTTGAATATCGAAAATTATTTATTTAGAATTATCGTAATTCGTTTTCTTAAAGAGGTGTCCCATATGTTAAAGATAGTTAAGACCGGGAACGGAATGGTAAGAGGTCTTCCCGGTAACAATACCCGTATATCTGTTTTCAAAGGAATCCCTTTTGCTGAACCTCCGACAGGAGAAAACCGCTGGAAGGCACCTAAACCCTGTAAGGACTGGGAAGGCATCAAAGACTGCTATAAGTTCGGTCCCATCCCCTATCAGGACCAGCCCGGTATAGGCACGGATATTTACTGCAGGGAATGGCATGTCGATCCCGACATCGACCGTGAAGAAGACTGCCTTTACCTTAACGTATGGACGGGTGCTAAGAGCGAAGACGATAAGCTCCCTGTCCTCGTATGGATTTACGGAGGAGGATTCCAGTGGGGCTATTCCGCGGAAATGGAATTCAACGGTGAGAATCTTGCTAAGAAAGGGATCATAGTCGTATCCGTAAACTACAGACTCGGCGCATTCGGTTTCCTTGCCCATCCTGATCTTTTTAAGGAATCTCCCGAAGCTCCCGCAAACTTCGGCTTGCTGGACCAGCAGGCTGCCATGAAGTGGGTAAAGAATAACATCGCAGCATTCGGCGGCGATCCGGATAACATCACTATCGCAGGACAGTCGGCAGGCGGCGGAAGCGTTCTTAATCACCTTACCGCCAAGTCAAGCATCGGTCTTTATAACCGTGCCATCATCCTCTCGGGTCTCATCCAGTTCCCTTACGTCAAGGATTTTGTCATGACACCGAGAACGATTGAAGACGCATGCTCATACGGCGAGAAGTTCTTCGAGGAGCTCGGCATTAAGACTGTCGAAGAGGCAAGAAAGCTTGATAAGGAATTCATCCGCGAGAAATACGCAAAGTTCAGGGAGACAGAGAGTTTCTTCTTTACTCCCATGATCGACAACGTCTTCATGGACGATGAACCGTATAAGCTTTTCTTAGAAGGAAAACATGCACACGTTCCGCTCATGTCCGGTAATACCTTTGATGAATTCCCGAGCTGTATTTTCGCTGGCTCCAAGGAAGAATTCGAAACTCAGGCAAGAGAACTCTTCGGAAGCAAAGCTGACGAATTCCTGTCCTTCCCTGAAGCGCAGGCCCACAACGGCAATATGTATTCTTCCGTGCGTGCGATCGAATGCGCCGTCAAGGCTGCATTTGCCCACAATGACAAGCCCGGTTACTATTACAGCTTTGAGCCTGACATACCCGGAGAAGACAATCCCGGAACCTTCCACTCCGTTGATCTCTGGTTCTTCTTCGATAACCTCGACAAATGCTGGAGACCTGTGACCGGAAGACATTTCGACATAGCAAGACAGATGAGCACTTATTTCGTCAACTTCATCAAGAGCGGAGATCCTAACGGAAATGACGTCGACGGAACTGCTCTTCCCATGTGGAAACCTTATACTCCTGACTTCCAAAACGAGATGCACTTCACGCGTGACGGCGCGAAAACCGCACTTCAGGAAGAGAATCCTGAGAATGCTTTCTACACGTTCATGACAAAACATATCGAAGAATCCGCTTTGGGCTTTGCCATAGACCGCAAAGGAGAATCAAAGCCGAGAGTAGAGCTTTACAACGTTCCGAAAAAGCAGGCATTCAACCCCTACCTTCCCAACTGGGAATTCATTCCCGACGGCGAGCCATATGTATTTAATAACAGAGTCTACATCTACGGCTCGCACGATATATTCAACGGCGAATATTTCTGCCCGGGTGATTATGTAACATGGTCGGCTCCCGTTGATGATCTCGGAAACTGGACATATGAAGGCGTTATATTCAAGAGGACTGACGATCCTGCCAACAAGGATGACCGCGGATGCCTTTATGCGCCCGACATGACGGTCGGACCTGACGGCAGGTACTATCTGTTCTATGCGCTTGATAACGACTGCGTTATCTCCGTAGCAGTAAGCGATACGCCTTCAGGCAGGTTCAAGTTCATCGGCAACGTTCATTACGAAGACGGAACTCTCCTCGGTAAAAAGGAAGGCGACGAGCAGCAGTTCGATCCGGGCGTTCTTACCGTCGGTGATACTACTTACATGTTCACGGGTTTCTGCGGACAGGGTGACAAATCACGTCACGGCTGTATGCTCACGGTCCTGGATAAAGACATGCTCACGGTCAGGCGTGCGCCTGAATTCGTAATTCCTTCGACACAGTACAGCGAAGGAACCGGATTTGAAGGCCATGCTTTCTTCGAAGCACCTTCTATCAGAGAGAGAAACGGTATCTTCTATCTCATCTACTCTTCACAGGTTATGCACGAACTCTGTTACAGTTATTCGGATAACCCGTTAGGACCCTATAAGTACGGCGGAGTCATCGTCAGTAACTGCGATATCGGCATCGATTCTTATAAGCCCGCTGACAAGCCTGCGGCTTTTGGTGCGAACAACCACGGAAGCATCGTCGAGATCAACGGCGAATGGTATATCTTTTATCACAGACAGACCAACAACGACTGGTATTCACGTCAGGGTTGTGCCGAGAAGATAGAATTCGATGATAAGGGTATGATCAAACAGACCGAGATCACTTCCTGCGGACTTAACGGCGGACCGCTGTCTGACATCGGCGAATATCCCGCCCATATCGCATGCAATATCTTCGATGACAAGAACAAGATGTATGTCGGCGAACCTAAGTCTGCCAACATCACAATGGATATCCGCAACACCGTAGACGGCCCTTCACATATCAGGAGCATCGGTGACACTACCACGATCGGCTTTAAGTATTTCGACTTAAAAGGCGTAAAGGGATTAAGGATCACTACCAGAGGTTACGGTCAGGGAGAGTTCGAGATCAGGACCGCGATCGGCGGCGAAGTATTGGGCAGGATCCCCGTCAGATTCTGTACTGCCTGGGAAGACGGCAAAGCAGAGTTCACTCTTCCCGACGGCGTATATCCGCTCTATCTTACATTCAAGGGCGGCGGAGGCACTTCTCTTCTGAGCTTCGAATTCCTGCACTGATACGGCCGGTTTTCTGAAACATCAACTGAATAAAGGCTTTATTTCCCCGGTCCCTCACCTTCTGAGAGCCGGGGATTTTTAGTTTTAGGTTCATTTCAGGCAGAGCCTGTATCATCAGGCCAGAACAAAAGAAATGAGGTCTTTAGGAATGGCTTACCAGGATGTTTTCGAAAGATATGAACTCAAATATTTCCTTACATCCTCTCAAAAGAAAGCATTGATGAAGGAGATGGAGAACCGTATGTGGCCCGATCAGTACGGCAGGACCACGATCCGTAATATCTACTATGACACAGACAGCTTCAGACTTATCAGGGATTCATTGGACCACCCTGTCTACAAAGAGAAGCTGAGAGTGAGATCTTATCAGAGAGCTGATGTCGGCGATATGGTTTTCGTAGAGATCAAGAAAAAATACGAGGACGTGGTCTATAAAAGGCGTACGGCAATGCCAAAGATAGCTGCATCGGCCTGGATAGATGATGGAAAAGATCTTCCGTTCCATACACAGATAACATCCGAGATAGATTACTTTCTTGAGTTTTATGAAGGAATCGGAGCAAAGGTTTTCTTAAGCTATGAGCGCGAAGCTTATTCAGACAATAAAGATCCGGAATTCCGTCTGACAATAGACGAGAACATCCTGGCAAGAGATACGGAACTGGATCTCGGCAGCGACATCTGGGGCGAACCCCTGCTCCCTGCCGGAATATCACTTCTGGAAGTTAAGATCCGGGGCGCAATGCCGATGTGGATGGCAGAATTCCTGAGCAGGAACAATATACAAAAAGTCACATATTCAAAATACGGAGCCTACTACAAAAAGTATCTGTTAAAAAACAGCAAAAAGGAAAGGTGCGTCTGCTATGCTTAATATTTTTGATTCAATAATACCTTCAACAGGTATAACGCCTTTAGTCTTTATAATCCTGGTGCTTATATCTCTGGTCCTGGGCGTGATCATATCGCTGATACACACATATAAGAACGATTACACCAGAAGCTTCATCATGACCCTGGCAATCCTTCCGGCCATAGTCTGCGTCGTGATCCTGATGGTAAACGGCAATATCGGCGCAGGCGTTGCGGTAGCCGGAGCATTCAGTCTCGTAAGGTTCAGATCCGCTCCGGGAACGGCAAAAGAGATCGGAGCGATCTTCGCTGCCATGGGCGTAGGGCTCATCATAGGAATGGGCTATATCGGATATGCCGCGCTGTTCACGGCACTTATCGGTCCGGCTATCCTGTTTTTTGCAAGGCTTGCGCCCGGAGAGAATAAGACTAACCGCAAGCTTCTCAAGATAACGATTCCTGAAACGCTGGATTACTCGGATGTTTTCGAAGAGATCCTCGACCAATACACCAGTTCCCATAAGTTAAACCAGGTAAGGACAAGTAATATGGGTTCCCTTTTCAAGCTCAGCTACGAGATCGTTCTGGCTGACAGCGCTCTCGAGAAGGAATTCATTGACAAGCTACGCATCAGAAACGGTAATCTCGAGATCTCATTATCCGAATACCAGATCCAGAATACCGAGCAGCTTTAAAGGAGAACAGAAAAATGATCATTCTTAATCCCAAAAACAGATTCCCGGCTGCGGTCCTGGCCTTATGCCTTGCGGCAGCCGCTGTGGCCGGCTGTTCTTTAAACGGCAGGGCAAATAAATCAACGGTAACAACAGCAACCGCTGCTGAGACGGAATCTTCCGTTATCGATACTTCCGCTGTTTTCTCGGAATCAGACAAAGACAGCGGTTATGATGCCTCTGAAGCCCAGAAAATAATCCTGAACGGCTCTTCGGCAAGTTCGGATTCACCGGCAGTCTCGATCAACGGGTCTGTCATAACGGTCAAAGGCAAAGGCGTTTTCGAAGTCACCGGCACACTTGATGACGGATATATCGTAGTTGATGCAGGCGACTCGGATGACATCCAGATCGTCCTGAAGGATGCAGATATCACCTCCTCTGACTATGCAGCGCTCTACTGCCTGAATGCTGATAATGTCTATATCACACTCGCGGACGGAACGTCCAATTTCCTTAAGAACAACGGAGAGTTCGCTTCCAAGGACAGTAACAGTGTGGACGGTGCGGTTTTCGCGAAAACAGATATCACAATAAACGGTTCAGGATCTCTTGAGATCGTCTCAACAGATCACGGCATCGTAGGCAAAGATGATGTTGCGGTCACCGGAGGGATAATCACCGTAACCGCTTCAAGCGACGGTATCCAGGCCAATGACTCCGTCGCCATACAGGACGCAACTATAGATATTACCTGCGGTAAGGACGGTATCCAGTCTGATAACGACAAAGATGCATCCAAAGGCTATATCTATATATCTTCAGGCAATATAAATATTGCAGCCGGTGATGACGGGATCACGGCATCTTCCACCCTTCAGATAGACGGAGGAACAGTTAATATCACAAAATCATATGAAGGTCTGGAAGGCCAGCTCGTTGTGATCACGAACGGAACGGTCTCAATAATATCCTCAGATGACGGTATCAACGCAGTAACTGAATCTTCAGGGGAAGCCATGCGTGACGACGGCTCCAGCAATATAAGAATCACAGGCGGCGAGATCTATGTAAGGAGCGAAGGCGACGGCGTGGATTCCAACGGTACGCTTGATATGTCAGGCGGAACCCTTACCGTTATGGGTCCGACAAGAGGCGCCAACGGTTCTCTCGATGTAAACGGAAGCGCAACTATCACTGGCGGAACAGTAATCATGGCCGGCTGTTCTTCTATGGCAACAAATTTCACTGATGCTTCCCAGGGCACGCTCCTGTTAACTACAGGCAGCCAGTCACAGGGAACCGCCATCAAGGTAACGGACAGCACCGGTGAAGTGATATTGGAAGCTGCTACAGACTGTTCTTACGAATGCATTGTTGTAAGCAGTCCTGAGCTGACAGTGGGAAACACCTATACCGTCACTGCCGGGGACTACACTGATACCATTACTCTTACAGAGAACATATACGGTTCAGGAACCGGTATGGGAGGACCCGGCGGAGGTTTCCCCGGCGGGGGGTTCCCGGACGGCGGTCCGGGAGGACGCGGTTTTTGAAAAAATTTTACAGGGTAAATAAATATATCAGAATATCAATTAAACCTTAAGGAAATAACAGAAAACATAGAAAAATAGCGTATTTGCGAACACTTTGAGTGTTTTTTGCACAGCAGTTGAAAAATTAAGAGATTGAGTATAAAATCCATTCACATTCTTTTCAAATTACGTTTAAACTACATTAAATATATGTCGTTGAAATTTAATATTGATTCTACTATACTTCAAGTATTAACAAAGACATTTTTCTATTCCTATTATCCCCATATTTGCGGCCATCCTTCTTGGGTGGTCGCTCCTATTTATAGGAGTTTTATCAACCGGCAGTTTTCAATGCTCTCTTCCCACATTTTTTCGAGCGGTCTGTGTCTTACCTGACCGATTATCGCGGAATTCATCGCGCCATGCCCTACAATAAGAACGTCCTTCCCTTCTTTTACAAGGGGATAAGCAGTCTCTTCGAGGAAACTTCCGGTCCTATCAAAAAGCTCATTAATGCTTTCTGCACCTCCGACGGCTTTATATCCGGCAGGATTAAAAAACAATTCCCTGACGGGGCATTGGGGCTTATTGAATACGCCTTCCTCGCCTTCGTAGATTCCGAATCCCATCTCGGCAAGTCTCTCATCGATCACTACCGGAACAGGTCTTCCTTCCAGCAGCAGTTCTGCTGTCTCTCTTGCCCTTACAAGTGGTGAACAATAACATATGTCGAAATGGACTTCTTTATAAAGCTCATTTGCTTCTCTTGCCATTTGTCTTCCAATATCATTTAAAGGAATATCGGTCTTTCCCTGAAGCTTATGCTTCAGGTTCCAATCTGTTATCCCGTGTCTGATTATGTACAGCATATTATTATCCTTATAACTCAGGCCTGACCGCCGGTCTCAATGTGATATTTTGCCATAACAGTCCGTTCTTAATCAAATCTTAAGACTTTATCATCTTTGATATTAATAGTTTTATCCGTACAATGTCATTATTCTAAAGCGCTGAGGTGAAAACATGTACAACATTCTTATTTGTGATGACGAGAAAGATATCGTTAATGCTCTGAAGATCTATCTGCAAAATCCGGATTACAGATTGCTCGAAGCATATAACGGTATCGAAGCCTTGGATATCATACAGAAAGAAGATATTCATCTCGTGCTTCTTGATATCATGATGCCGCAAATGGACGGGATAACAGCGATGGCTAAGATCAGGGAGAGGTTCAATATGCCGATCATCCTTCTTACTGCCAAATCAGAAGACCAGGATAAGATATTGGGCCTTAACATCGGGGCTGATGATTATATCACCAAGCCCTTCAATCCCCTGGAAGTTGCCGCAAGAGTGGGCTCACAGTTGAGACGTTATACAAAACTCGGCTCAGGAGCAGTTTCAAATTCAATCCTGACCGTAGGTTCTATCGAACTTGATAACGACACGAAGACTGTAACTGTTGACGGAAATACTGTAAGCCTCACTCCAAAGGAATTTGATATTCTTAAGCTCCTTATGGAACAGCCGGGAAAGGTTTTCGCTCCCAGGGAAATATACCGCAAGGTATGGGGCGAGGATTCACTGTCAGCCGGAGACAATACCGTAGCGGTACATATCAGGCATTTAAGAGAAAAGATAGAGATCACACCAAATGATCCGAGATACATAAAGGTCATCTTCGGACAGGGTTATAAGATCGAGAAGGGGAGAAATTAATGGAAAAAAAGAAAAAACAGTTTTTCAGGACAATACCGGGAAAAACCCTGTTGTTCCTGGTCATCAATCTATTGGCGATAATTTTTTTCGGATGTATATGTGCTTCCGTAGCATGCATACAGGAAGACCTTTACAACATAACCGAAGAGGAATTCTATCAGACTAAGGACGATTCAAACGTCTACTATGATGTTATAGACCAGACGGAATACCTTATCGGCATCGATAATTATCATGTCGACAACATGAGTATCAGAGTTACGGGAAAAGACGGAAAACTGATCGCATCCACACGTGATTTTGATGATGTATCACAAGCCGCAGGCAAATCCGGCGAATTCCAGAATTACAAGCTCTACACATACGATATTAAACTTGTTTACGGGGAAAACGGAGAATATAAGCACTCTCATGACCGTTATTCAGAACCGGGAGATATAGTTGTCGATGCCACAGTAGAAGCTTATACCGATCCTGTGCTCTTATCACAATACTCCGCATTTGACAGACAGGTCATCCACTTCGTTATAGGTGTCCGCTATGCAGTCTACCCTGTTGCCTTATTATGCTTAATCGCAGGCATCGCTGCATTTATAGCTCTTATGTGCGTTGCCGGAAAAAGACCCGGTACTGAGGAAGTGTTCCTTGGCCCTGTCGGTAAAGTTCCGTTTGATATTCTTGCAGCTGTTACACTGTTCATTACTTTCGGCCTATTTTTATTATCAGGAGCTACAAGCAGGCAAATATTCGAGGTTTTGATCTTTGCGTTTGCTTTCTTCTCATTCCTCAACGCCATGCTCGGATTATGCGTAAGCCTGTCTGCAAGAATAAAGCTTCACATGCTCATCAAAGGATCCTTTGTCTATAAATTCTTCAAGCTCATCATTAAGGGTATCCTTGCAGTTCCGCTCGTATGGAGAACTATCATAATACTGGGATCACTGTCTTTTCTGGAACTCATAGTAATTGTCGGCACACGTGCGGATTCCGAAGCCTTCGTTATCGGATGGTTCCTCGAGAAACTGGTCTTATATCCTTTTATTCTCTATATTGCACTTATGCTCAGAAAACTGAAGATCTCCGGTGAAAAGATCGCCAAGGGAGATATCTCTTACCGCACTTCCACAAAAGGACTTTGGGGAGACTTCAGAAAGCACGCCGTTAATCTTAATTCAGTTGCTGATTCAGTAACTCTTGCTGTTGATGAGAAGCTTAAGTCCGAACGCATGAAGACAGAACTCATTACAAATGTTTCCCATGATATCAAGACTCCTCTCACCTCCATCATCAACTACGCTTCCCTGATCGGCAATGCTGACCCATCCGATCCAAAACTCAACGAATATTCGGAAGTGATCGTAAGACAGTCTGAGAAGTTAAAACGTCTTATCGAAGATCTTGTTGAGGCGTCAAAGGCTTCTTCAGGCAATCTCGAGATAGTTCCCGCACCTTTGGACTGCTGCATGTTCGTATCACAGACCGCAGGCGAATTCAAAGAAAAGCTTGAAAGCGCAAATCTCAGTCTCATAACGACTGCACCTGAAGGACCTGTCATGATCATGGCTGACGGCAGACGCATGATGAGGATCTACGATAACCTCATGAACAATATCTGCAAATATGCACAGCCGGGTACGAGAGTCTACTTAACACTTGAAGCCGCTGACGGAAAAGCAGTTACAACATTCAAGAATACTTCAAGCGCGGAACTAAATATAAGTGCAGAAGAACTCGTCGAGCGCTTCGTAAGAGGGGACGCTTCACGTAATACAGAAGGGAACGGATTGGGCCTTTCAATTGCAAAAAGCATGACTGAACTTCAGGGAGGTACATTTGACATATCAATAGACGGAGATCTGTTTAAAGTCACTCTGTCATTCCCGATAAGTCAGCCCGCTGTGACTGAAAAGTGACTGTTCGACCGGCATTTACTGCACAAAAAAGTCATTCCCTGCCCGGAATGACTTTTTTGAGAGTATTTGCAATTCAATCAGTCACAAAAACAGCACTTGGGTTTTGAGACAGCACCAATATTTATTCCTGTTTCTTTTTATTGGCTGCGAGAGCTATTTTCTCTTTATGCTCTTCTATTCTCTCTTTTACAACGCTGTCCCTTAACACGTTGAAATTTACAAAGAACATCTTAACGAGAGTCCTAACTTTTGCACCTGAATCATTTCTTATCTGGTGCATCCTCTCGATCATTGCTCGAGTTCCCTTTACCCCGACCTTAGTCATCGTACTCAGGTATTCACATCCCGAAGCCTCGAAAACCGAGAATAATTCGTCAACGAATAATTTCCGGTCTTCGAAAGTCATCTCACTTAACCAGCCGGTCATAGTATCATCAAACAGATCACTTATCCTGTTGGTAGATAAACAGGTCTCAAAGTTCTTCCCTTCCATCTGCCAGGACATCGGATCGTGCTGCAATATTCCGAGTTCAGTGCTCTTGATAACAATTGGTTCGGTAGTATTCTCAAGAAGCCTTCCGATTATGGATGTTTCAGGAATTACTTTTATTATCTTCGGCTGTATATACCTGAAATTCTCGGTCTGCATCACCTCATGATTAAATCCCGGGCCGTCGAAATTATATATCTGTTCTATCCTGTCAGATATATCTGAACTTGCAGTCACTGCCGCATAGATTGCCAGATGTCCGCCTTTCGAATGCCCCCCGAGACGGACCTTATCCAAACGGCCCTTCATTACTTTCTTAAGATAAAGTGATGCTTCATCTTCGGCCGGGACAGTCATAAAACTGAGATTAAAATCTTCCTTCCAGCCGACAACGGTGTCGTCAGTTCCCCTGAAAGATATGAATGATATACCGTCAGATGTAATGATCTCTATAGCAGCGAACTGAATCTGCCTGGATATATCGGTATCGTCCGCATAATTTTGCAGATAAGCTCCCTTGAACCGTTCAGACTTTCCCAATGCCTTAAGCATACCCGGTGCAAAGTTGATAAATGATTTGTCCTGCGCGAGTTCTTCTTCCGAATGGATCGCAAAAAACTTCTCTGAAGCCTTTTCAATAGTGACCCTGCCTCTGCCCTTTGAAGGAACGACCTTATCAAAATTGACATATGATAAACAGGACAGTATCAGTGCATCGATACTGTTGAACGGATCCTTATCAAAAGTCAGATCGCCGCGCCAGGCCAGATAATCAAGTAAATTGCTCATAAATCAATTATAATCCCGCCACTTGATTTAGGACTACATCTAATTTATAAAGCAAAAAGGGTTGCCTTGTAAGACAACCCTTTGAAATGCATTTTGAGCAGTTAATATTATCTTCTGCTTGACTTGATCGTAAGATCTTCCAGGAATCCCTTAGGACTTCTGATCTCAAGTTCACCTTCAACCTGAACGATGAGGTCATTAGCAACACCTGTAAGGATCAAAACTGATGTACCTGCAAACCATACGTTCTGGAAACCGGTAAGAATACCGATAACTGTAGGAACTATGCAGACAAGAACAAGGAAGAATGCTTCGATCCAGTTCAGTCTGAAAGCAGTAGTCTTAATAAAATCAGTAGTAGGTTTTCCTGATCTGATACCGTTGATCATACCGCCGTTCTTTGTAATTGAATTTGCAATTTCTACAGGATGGAAGTTAATCGATGTGTAGAAGAATGTAAACGCAATAACAAGGAGCATATAAATGACGTAATACCATACGCTTCCGGTAAAGCTGTTCTTTAACCACAGAGCAACTGCATTCGTACTGTTATTAAAGAACAGGGTAACGATAACAGAAGGGATAGCAAGAAGTGACATTGTAAAGATAACAGGCATAACACCTGACATATTTACCTTGAGCGGGATATAGTCTCTATTACCGCCGCGCTGTTGTCTGCCGATAACCTTCTTTGAGTACTGAACAGGAATCCTTCTCTCAGAATTCTGGATATAAAGAACAAATACGATAATAAGGATCGATACGGCTGCAACAGCGAAGAATACGAGAACGCCTGCAATTATTCCCAAAGCAGCATTATCGATTGAATCACTGATGCTGACACTCTTCTCAAAAAGTGTTTTAACCATTTCAGGAAGACGTGTAACGATACCTGCAAAGATCAAAAGTGATACACCGTTTCCTATACCCTTATCGTTGATCTTCTCACCTAAGAAGACAACGATTGCAGCACCTGCCGTAAACGCAAGAGCAACAAGACCGGCATTGAGCCATGTAGGAAGGCTCGAAATAAGCGCCGTGCGTGTTGAATACGTGAACATGCAAGACTGGACAAAAGCCAGTCCGATAGCTGAGTATCTCGTAATCTTATCCATCTTCTTTCTGCCTGATTCACCCTCTTTGGACATATCTTCCAAAGCAGGAATAACGACAGTTAAGAGCTGGATAATGATCGATGCGTTAATATACGGAGATACACCGAGAGAGAGTATGGATGCATGATAGAGACCACCACCTGAGATGAGATCCATGATGCTTCCGAGCTGACCCCACTGACGGATAACATTCGTAAACTTCTCTCCGTCAATTCCCGGTACAGGTACAAGTCCGCCGAGCATAAAGATGCCGAGGATCATGAAGGTATAGAGCAGCCTTTTGCGTATAGACTCTACACGAAAAGCATTAACTGCAGTATCAAAAATACCATTCATGCCAATTAGCCCTCCGTAGCCGTGCCTCCGGCCTTTTCAATCTTCTCCTTAGCTGCAGCTGTAAACTTAGCAGCCTTTACATCGAGCTTCTTTGTAAGCTCACCATTGCCGAGAATCTTGATGCCGTCGTTGTTCTTAGGAACAGAAATGATACCCTTCTCAGCAATTGCCTTAGCGTCAACTGCTGTTCCGTTATCAAATACTTCAAGATCCTTAACGTTGATCGTGATATAAGCAGGAGCAAATCTCTTGTTGTTAAAGCCTCTCTTAGGGAGACGTCTGTAAAGAGGCATCTGGCCTCCTTCAAATCCGGGTCTTACACCGCCGCCTGAGCGTGCATTCTGACCCTTGTGACCACGGCCGGCAGTCTTGCCGTTACCTGATCCGGGACCTCTTCCCTTGCGATATGCCTTTGCGTTGCCTGCGGAAGTCATTTCATTGAGCTTCATTGCTGTGGCACCTCCATTAATTCTCTTCAATAGCTACATAGTTGACAGCTTTTCTGATCATGCCGCGTGTAGCCTCATTGTCAGCCTTTTCAACAGTCTGACCGATCTTTTTTAAGCCCAAAGCTCTGATAGTAGCCTTCTCGGACTCTCTTGCCTTATTTGTGCTTTTGACAAGCTTAATCTTGATGTTAGCCATTTGAGTCGGGCCTCCTTACTTAATCTCGTCAACTGACTTTCCGCGAAGTCTTGCAACCTCTTCTGCGGACTTCAAGGACTTAAGGCCCTCGATAGTAGCGTTGACCATATTATTAGGATTGTTGGAACCGATAGACTTAGTACGGATATCTGTAATACCTGCAAGTTCGCAAACTGAACGGACAGGACCGCCGGCGATAACACCGGTACCGTTTGCAGCAGGCTTCATAACGATGTGAGCTGCAGCAAATTCGCCGACCGTCTCGTGAGGAATAGTACCGTTAACGATAGAAACATCAACGATATTCTTCTTAGCTTCTTCGATACCCTTTCTGATAGCGTCCGGAACCTCGGTAGACTTACCGATGCCCTTACCTACACGACCCTTTCTGTCACCGATAACTACGAGAGCAGCAAATCTCATGTTCTTACCGCCCTTAACAGTCTTGGAAACACGGCCGATGTGGATAACGCGCTCTTCGAACTCCTTATCCTTTTTCTCTTCTCTTGAAATGTTCTTAGACTCTAAAGCCATCTAATTTGCTCCTCCCGATTAGAATGAGAGACCGGCTTCTCTTGCCGCCTCTGCCAAAGCCTGTACTCTTCCGTGATAGAGATATCCGCCACGGTCGAATACTACGTCCTTGATATCCTTGGCAATTGCACGCTCACCGATAAGCTTACCAACTGCTTTTGCTGCCTCGATGTTGCTGCCAACGGATACGGAGCCCTTAATCTCCTTGTCAAGCGTAGAAGCGCTTGCAAGTGTGACTCCCTTTGTATCATCGATGATCTGAGCGTAAATGTGGCTGTTGCTTCTATATACGCAAAGACGAGGGCACTCTGTCGTTCCGGAAATCTTCTTCCTTACACGAACATGCTTTCTCTTACGAATTTCATTTTTATCAATTCTACCAATCATGTTGAATTTACCCCCTTTGCGCCTTACTTCTTAGCACCGGTCTTACCTTCCTTGATGATAAGGTGCTCGCCGGCATACTTAATACCCTTGCCCTTATAAACATCAGGAACTCTGAGAGAACGGATCTTAGCTGCTGTCTCACCGACGAGCTGCTTATCAGCTCCGTGAACAGTTATCTGATTATCTTTAACATCGATTGTGATGCCTTCGGGTTCAACCATCTCGATAGGATGAGAATAACCAAGGTTGAATGTAACCTTGTTTCCCGCTTTTGAAGCTCTGTAACCTACACCGTTGATCTCCAAAGTTTTTGTGAAACCTTCGTGTACACCGGTTACCATATTCTGAATGAGAGCTCTTGTAAGACCGTGAAGTGAACGATGATTCTTATCGTCGGAAGGACGGGTAACGAGAATCTGACCGTCCTCCAGCTTTACGGTAATGTCCGGATGAACATTAAGTGAAAGCTCTGCTTTGCCGCCCTTAACCGTTACATGCTGACCATCGATCTTAACATCGACGCCGGCCGGAACGACTATAGGCATTCTGCCGATTCTTGACATAAATTATTTCCTCCTGCTCTTAAGATTTAACCTCCGGCCTGGTATGCCGCCAATAACCGGGGCTTTTCAGAGATGTATATCTTAATGGAAGCCTTAAAAGACTTCCAAAAAGTTACCAAATATAAGCGAGAACTTCTCCGCCTACGCCAAGCTTTCTGGCCTGCTTATCAGTCATAACACCCTTGGATGTAGAGATGATTGCAACGCCTAAGCCATTCAAAACTCTAGGCAGATTCTCTTTGTCCGCATAAGTACGAAGACCGGGCTTGGAGATTCTCTTGATTCCTGTGATAACGGGCTTTCTGCCGGAATACTTGAGAGTGATTCTGATGATACCCTGAGTATTTCCCTCGAGTGTCTCGAACTTCTCAATATATCCTTCATCAAGGAGAATCTGAGCAATAGCCTTTTTCATATTGGACTGGGGAACGTCAACTGTGGCGTGTCCTGCAGTACCGGCATTGCGGATTCTTGTAAGCATATCTGCGATTGCATCTGTAATCTGCATAATTCTTCCTCCTGTTAATTATGGACAGTTCTAATTCTTAAGAAAGAGACCTGTTACCAGCTCGCCTTTCTTACGCCCGGAATCTCTCCCTTGTATGCCATTTCGCGGAAGCAGAGACGGCAGATGCCGTACTTGCGAATGTAAGCATGAGGTCTTCCGCAAATCTTGCAGCGGTTGTGCTGCTGAGTGGAAAACTTGGGTGTCTTCTGAGACTTAAGAATCATTGACTTCTTTGCCATGTGATATTCTCCTCCAAATTACTTGCGGAAAGGCATGCCCATAAGCTTCAAGAGCTCGAATGCCTCTTCGTCTGTTCCGGCAGTAGTAACAATGATGATGTCCATACCGCGAATCTTATCAATCTTATCGTAGTCGATCTCAGGGAACATAAGCTGCTCCTTGATACCCATCGCATAGTTGCCGTGTCCGTCGAAGGAATTGGGATTGATTCCGCGGAAGTCACGTACACGGGGAAGAGCAAGGCTGATGAGCTTATCGAGGAAGTAATACATATTATCTCCTCTCAAAGTAACCTTGCATCCGATCTTCATGCCCTCTCTGAGCTTGAATGCTGCGATTGACTTTGTGGATACCGTTGCTACAGGCTTCTGACCTGCAATGATGCCCATGTCGCGCATAGCGCTCTCAAGAGCCTTCGGGTTATCCTTAACTTCACCGACACCCATATTAAGAACGATCTTGTCGACCTTCGGGATCTGCATCGGTGAGCTGTACTTAAACTTCTCCTGAAGTGCGGGTGCTACTTCGGAAACGTACTTATCTTTTAATCTGGTCATTGATTACTCCCCCTTCTTAGCCTTAGAAACCGTATCGATGACCTCGCCGGATCTCTTAGCGATCCTGGACTTGGAACCGTCTTCGTTAACACGGTAGCCTACTCTTGTGGGCTTGCCTGACTTGGGATCAACGAGCATTACGTTAGATGCATCAATGGAGCCTTCACGCTCAACAATACCTGAAGGAGCATTCTGTGATCTTGCCTTCTGATGCTTCTTTACCATGTTTACGCCTTCAACGTAAACTCTGCCCTTTTTCTCATCAACCATGAGAACCTTGCCTTTTGCGCCCTTGTCCTTGCCGGAAATGACAATGACCTGGTCGTCCTTCTTTACATGAACACTACTCTTAGCCATGTCTATTCCTCCTTAAAGAACTTCCGGAGCGAGAGATAAGATCTTCATATAGTCCTTATCTCTTAACTCTCTTGCTATTGGTCCAAAGATACGAGTTCCGCGGGGATTCTTGTCTTCCTTAATGATGACAGCCGCATTCTCGTCAAACTTAATATAAGAACCGTCGTTACGTCTTACGCCCTGCTTGGAACGTACAACGACTGCTTTAACAACATCACCCTTCTTGACCATGCCGCCGGGAGCAGCGCTCTTTACGGAGCAAACGATAACATCACCGATATTGGCATATTTACGCCAAGAGCCGCCCAAAACTTTGATGCAGAGAAGCTCTTTTGCTCCGGTATTGTCGGCAGATCTGAGTCTGGATTCAACCTGAATCATCTGATATATCCTCCTTTAATCGCCTTACTTAGCCTTCTCAACGACACTTACCAGTCTCCAACGCTTATCCTTGGAAATAGGGCGTGTCTCCATAACCTCAACCTTGTCACCGATGTGAGCATCGTTGTTCTCATCGTGTGCCTTAAGCTTGTAGGTTCTCTTCATGATCTTTCCGTAAAGAGGGTGCTTAACGTGCTCTACGACGGAAACTGTGATCGTCTTATCCATCTTGTCGGATGTAACGAGACCGACTCTGGTTTTTCTCAAATTTCTCTCAGCCATTTGTCGTCTCCTCCTTACTTATTAGCAGCGAGCTGCTTCTCGCGCTGAATTGTCATTACTCTGGCGATATCACGCTTAACCTGTGTGATCTGAGCCGGATTATCGAGCTGGTTTGTAGCAAGCTGGAAACGGAGCTTGAAGAGCTCCTCCTTCAATGAGGCGAGCTCAGAAGAAAGTTCTTCATCAGACATTTTGCGGATTTCTTCAACCTTCATTTGCGCTTTCCTCCTTTACCTTTGCGATAAACTTTGTCTTGCAAGGGAGTTTATGTCCTGCAAGTCTCATTGCTTCTCTTGCCTGCTCTTCAGTAACACCTGCGATCTCGAAAAGAACTCTTCCGGGTCTTACTACAGCGCACCAATACTCGTTAGCTGCCTTACCTGAACCCATTCGGACCTGTGCAGGTTTCTTTGAAACCGGTTTATCAGGGAAGATCTTGATCCATACCTTACCGCCACGCTTAACGTATCTGTTGATAGCGACACGGGCAGCTTCGATCTGATTTGACTTGATCCAGCAGGGCTCAAGAGCTACAAGACCGTAATCACCGTAAGCTACGAAGTTTCCGCGGTGAGCCTGGCCCTTCATGCGGCCTCTCTGCTGCTTTCTATACTTTGTTCTCTTAGGAAGTAACATTAAGCTTTTCCTCCTTCAGACTTCTTAGACTGGCTCTTCTGGCCGAATACCTCACCCTTGTAGATCCAGACCTTAACGCCGATGATTCCGTATGTTGTCTTTGCTTCAGCAAAACCGTAATCGATATCGGCACGGAGGGTCTGAAGCGGGATAGTACCCTCGTGATATGTCTCGGATCTTGCGATCTCGGCACCGCCCAAACGGCCGGAGCACTTTGTCTTGATTCCGAGAACACCGGGCTGCTTCATAGCCATCTGCATTGCTCTCTTCATTGCTCTTCTGAAGCTTGCACGGTTCTCTAACTGAGCTGCAATGTTCTGAGCTACGAGGAGTGCATCTGTATCGCTGTTCTTAATAACTTCGATATCAACTGTGAATACTCTCTTCTTATCCTTGGATACGTTCTTGTTGAATTCCTTCTCGAGAGCATCCTTAAGAGCCATTCTTCCTGAGCCCTTGTCTCCGCCAACGAGCGAAGGACGTGCTGTCTTAACAATAACGTTGATCCTGTCTGTGCCCTTACGGTCGATGATGACCTTTGAAACACCTGCAACATTTGTGCGGTTCTCATCTACGGGCTTCTTAGCGTTGCCTCTTGCAATAGGCTCAACTGCCTTTAAAACGAACTCACGGATCTTCTGATCTTCGACAAGACATTCAGAAAAGGTATTCTTGTCGGCATACCAGTGTGAGCTCCAGTCATCGATAACGCCTACTCTAAGTCCATTCGGGTTAACTTTCTGACCCATGCTTAAACCTCCTTATACCCTTTCCTTGAGAACTACAGTAACGTGACTTGTTCTCTTCTTGATCGAACTAGCCGAACCTCTTGCTCTGGGGATGTATCTCTTGAGCACGGGGCCGGGGTTGGAAATACAATCAGCAACATAGAGCTTGTCTCTGGAAAGGTCAAAGTTGTTGACAGCGTTTGCTTCAGCAGACTTTAAGACCTTAGCGATAACCGGTGATGCTGCCTTGGGAGTGTATGTGAGAATAGCATAAGCATCATCTAAAGACTTACCCTTGATGAGATTAGCAACTACTCTTACCTTACGGGGAGCAATTCTAATGTACTTAGCTGTTGCTGTTCCTCTGTCTCTTCCCATTCCGAGAAGCTTTCTCTGCTTCTTTGTAGGAGTGGGGAGCTTATTTGAAGACTTGGAAGGTGCCGCATAAGCTTCGAGGATCTTATCGCGGTTCTTCTCAATATTGTCTCTGCTTAAAATAATCTTTTCCACAGAAATTTCCTCCTTATGAGTTAGAAGCGGACTTCTCGTTGCTTGTGTGGCCGCCGAACTTACGTGTAGGTGCGAACTCGCCAAGCTTATGTCCTACCATATCCTCGGTAATGTATACCGGAACATGCTTGTGACCGTCATAAACTGCAATTGTATGGCCGACGAATTCAGGGAAGATCGTCGAAGCTCTTGACCAAGTCTGGATGATCTTCTTGTCGTTAGCATCATTCAATGCCTGGACCTTCTTCATGAGAGCGTCCTGAACGTAATAGCCCTTTTTGGTTGATCTACTCATTGAACTGCCTCCTTATGCCTTTCTCGACTTAACAATATACTTGCTTGATTGCTTCTTCTTATTACGTGTCTTCTTACCGAGTGTAGGAACACCCCAAGGTGTAACAGGACCCGGGAGACCGATAGGAGACTTACCTTCACCACCGCCGTGAGGGTGATCGTTAGGGTTCATTACGACACCTCTTACAGAAGGTCTTACGCCTGCGTGTCTGGACTTACCGGCTTTACCGAGCTTAACGTTCTCGTGCTCTGCGTTGCCGATGGAACCGATCATTGCGCGGCACTTCTCGGGAACCATACGAACCTCACCGGAAGGAAGACGGATCTGAGCGTAGCCGTTCTCCTTAGCCATGAGCTGTGCGGAAGCACCTGCTGTTCTTACGAGCTGAGCGCCCTTGCCGGGATTCATCTCTACGCAGCAGATAACTGTACCTACCGGGATAGAGGAAATAGGAAGAACGTTGCCGTTAAGGATATCTGCATCCGGACCGCTCTCAACCTTGTGACCTACCTTGAGGCCCTCGGGAGCGAGTATGTATGACTTGACACCGTCAATATACTGAATGAGTGCCAAATATGCTGTTCTGTTAGGATCGTACTCGATTGCCTTGACTGTAGCAGGGATACCTACTCTGTCACGCTTCCAATCGATTACTCTAAGCTTGGTACGGTTACCGCCGCCGATATGGCGAACCGTGATACGGCCATAAGAGTTACGGCCGCCTGTCTTCTTCCTTGCTTTAAGAAGGCTCTTCTCCGGGGCCTTCTTTGTTATCTGGGAATAGTCAGCTATGGCCATTCCACGCACTGCCGGAGAAGTAGGTTTAAATGTTTTTACTGCCATTTTATTATCTCTCCTTCGATTACATTACTGACCAAAACCGAATTCTTCGATTGACGTCTTATTCTTCTTACCGGTCTTAACTGCCTTGCCGCCCTTGCCGAGGTATGTGTTCTCAGCAGAATCAGTAGCGATAGTTACGACTGCCTTCTTATAAGCAGCTGTCTTACCGGGCTTGTTTCTGAGTCTTCTTGTCTTACCGTCGAAGTTAGCAACATTAACGGATAAAACCTTAACACCGAAGAGCTTCTCAGCTGCAGCCTTGATCTCAGGCTTTTCTGCATCAGGTGCAACTACGAATGTGTACTTGCCCTCTTCAGTGATAGCCATCGTCTTTTCTGTGATGACGGGCTTAATGATTACATCATAGGGTGATTTCATTTGTACACCTCCTCGATCTTCTCAACCGCAGCCTTTGTAGCTACGAAGCTGTCATACTTGAGGATGTCCATAACGTTGATCGTGTTGACCAATGCTGTCTTAACATCCTTGATATTTCTTGCAGAAAGCTCTGCGTTTCTGTTAACGCCCTCGAGAACGATAAGTGAAGAGTCACCAGCGCCGATAGCCTTAAGAGCCTTAGCAACTGTTGCTGTCTTTACTTCATCAAGATCCATGTTCTCGATAACGATCATCTTATCTGAAGCAACCTTGGAAGAAAGAGCTGACTTCAATGCGAGTCTCTTGATCTTCTTAGGTACTGTGTAGCTGTATGATCTGGGGTTGGGTCCAAAGATGATTCCGCCGCCTACATACTGTGCGGAACGTGTTGAACCATGACGTGCACGGCCTGTACCCTTCTGTCTGTAAGGACGCTTACCACCGCCGGATACTTCGCTTCTTGTCTTTGTCTTCTGTGTGCCCTGTCTTCTGTTTGCGAGCTGATTTCTAACTACTGTAGACATTGCAGCTTCGTTGGGCTCAATGCCGAAAATCTCATCGGAAAGCTCGATGGAACCCTTAACGGCACCTGTTAGATCTTTAATATCAATTTTAGCCATTATTCTGTTCCTCCGTCTTATTTAGCGGCCTTAACAGTATTCTGTACTGTTACGATTCCGCCCTTAGGTCCCGGTATAGCGCCTCTGATTACGAGGATTCCTCTGTCGCCGTCAACCATGACAACGCTGAGATTCTGTACCGTGCAGTTAACTGCGCCCATATGTCCAGGCATCTTCTTACCGGGTACAACTCTACCTGGTGTGGAAGTAGCGCCCATTGAACCGACTCTTCTGTGATACATGGAGCCGTGGCCTGAAGGACCACCCTTCTGACCGTGACGCTTGATGTTGCCCTGGAATCCCTTACCCTTTGATATGCCGCTTACGTCAACCTTGTCGCCGACAGCAAACATATCGGATACTTTGATCTCCTGTCCGAGGCTGTACTCCTCGTCGGGTGTGAACTCGCGGATAATTCTCTTAGGCTCAACGTCAGCCTTCTTGAACTGTCCTGCATCAGGCTTGTTTACAAGCTTTGCTCTGATGGATCCTGTGCCTACTTTGCAGGCCTTGTATCCGTCAGTCTCTACCGTCTTGTTCTGGAGCACATACATAGGCTCGCAGCTTATAACGGTTGCCGGAATAACATTGCCGTTCTCATCGAACAACTGTGTCATGCCGGACTTTCTGCCAATGATGAATTTCGTCATAAAGTTCTTTCCTCCTATTAGGTTATTGGTTCAGCGGTTTCCCGGAGAACGTGACCTCGGCTACTTAAGGCTTGGCGTTCCTCAAATGCCGATTAAAGCCACAAGCGTTTTTATTTGATCTTTACTTCAATAGAAACGCCTGCAGGCATGTCAAGCTTGCCAATGTCATCCATCGTCTGTGAAGACGGTGTATAGACGTCGATGATTCTCTTGTGAGTTCTCTGCTCGAACTGCTCACGGGAATCTTTATTTACGTGAGGTGAACGAAGGATCGTAACTACCTCTTTCTCTGTAGGGAGCGGGATAGGACCGGAGAAGCTTGCATCGTCACGGGCAAGTGCATCTACGATAAGCTTTGCGCTCTCGTCGAGGATCTTGTGATCATAAGCCTTGAGCTTAATTCTGACCATTGTTGTCTTTGCTGCCATTTTGTTGGCCTCCTTATATAAGCTGTATTTCTTTTTCTCAACCCTGTCGGGAGTGTCTTGGCTTTCCATTCAAAAACCCAGACTATCCAGTTACCTCCTTAAGGAAGCACTTTGGTTCTCTGGGCAGTAGCGTACTGCTTCGAACTCTCAGACTTAAGGGTCCTGAGACGGCATCGGATCGTATCCTCCGCCTTCGGCTCCTTCGAAGTTCCCCACCTCGTGAGTTTCCGCGCAGCTGGCGCCTCACCTCGTGGCAATCTCCGTTATCAAAGCCTTATCACTCGTTTTCAGGGCAGAATACACCCTGTTTAGACGCGTGCGAAAGGTATTCTACTATCTTGATTTGGGATTTGCAAGCACTTTTTTACAAATTTGCCTAGATTTTTAAATGTTTTTAAGTTCATCCGGCTCGAAAACATACTTGCTGTTGCAAAACCTGCATACGGTCTCTACCGGTTTGCCGTCTTTTGTGATCTCTTCCAGATCATTTTTGCCTAAAGCGGCAAGGCCTGATAACATCCTCTCCCTGCTGCAGTTGCATTTGAACTCAACTTCCTGACCGTCTAAATACTTCAGGTCGGGATCACCTATAAACAGGTCGATTATCTGCGCAGGTGAAAAGCCTTCACTGAAAAGGAATGATATCTCAGGGAATCCTGCGGCTCTTTTCTCAAGATAAGATATCTCGTTCTCACCGGCTCCCGGAAGCAGCTGGATCATAAGTCCGCCGGCCTCTGATACCGCTCCTTTCTCGAGAAGTACCCCAAGAGACACGATTGATTTTGTCTGCTCGGATTTTGCAAGGTAATACGCAAAGTCTTCCGCGATCTCGCCTGATACAAGTTCCGATACACCGACATAGGGCTCTTTGAGTCCTATATCCCTTATAACCGTAAGGCTTCCCTTTCCGACTGCGGCGCCGACATTTATCTTACCGGGTTTATGGTATTCGGTCGGTATCACAGGTTCCATCGGATACGCTCTTACTTTAAATCCGAAATCGGCAACACATGTCATTCCCTCCAAAGGACCGTCGCCTCTGATGATCGTAGTCTGGGTATCTGATTCATTCTTCATTGATTCGGAGATCAGAAGAGAACCGGTCATAAAACGTCCCAAAGCAGCAGTCGCAGCAGGAGTCATCTGATGCATGACTCTTGCCGTCTCGCAGATCTGCCTTGTGCTGACACAAAGACACTTAACAAGACCTCCGAGACCCTCTGCTCTTACAATATGATCTTTTTTCAGGTCTTCGGGTGCGCCCGGAACATAGTATGCGTTATCTGACATATCTCTTCCTTATATATTATTTACCGAATACAAAGAAAACCCGTTCATCGGAATCTTTAGGATCTTCCCTGTTCAGTTCACCGTAAACGGCAAGTTTTTTAAGACCGGCTTTGTCAGCCAATTCCTCTATCTCTTCGGGAGAATAAAACCTGGCCGTCAGTTCACCGTCATATCTCTCGTAAAGATCATCTTCACAAAGCTCAAAAAGAGTGAGTTCCGCATGATTGATCTTATTCTCCTTATCATAGTGGTTTACCCACAAAAGAGTAAAGTCATCATAATCTTCATAGAAGACATTATCACCTAAAGTAACCTCAAAGTGATGCTTTGATGTGGTATCGAAAATAAATATTCCGCCGGGCTCAAGCTGAGCGGAAACATTCATGAACATTTTCGAGAGATCATCCTTATCAGTTATATGACCGACAGTATCCATCGTGGAGATAAAACAATCACACTGCGATCCCTCATATGAAGTTATATCTGCGCATATCCAGGAAACGGTTCCGGTCTCATCTCCGGAAGACGCCAGCGAGAGCATGTCAGGAGACAGATCCACACCGGTTGTCTTCAGGCCTTTGGAAGCAAGATAATTTGTGATCACACCCGTACCGCACCCGAGATCGGTAACTGCAGGGCTTTCTTTACCGCAAAATCCGGTAATAAGTTCATAAATATAAGGACACCATAAAGATGTGTCACCGTTTAGCTGAAGATCATCGTAATGACCGGCAAGAATATCGTAAAAACTATCTTCCATGGAATTTACGGCAAATATTTCAAAGGATCCTTAGTCTCGCCCCAGATGCGGACTTCAAAATGGAGGTGGGCACCCGTTGAAGTTCCGGTGCTTCCGACCTCTCCGATAGATTGTCCCGCATTTACATACTGACCCTGGTATACATAAATATCTCTTGCATGTCCGTAGAGAGTTGAATAACCGTTTCCGTGATCGATAATACAGTAATTTCCGTAACCCGTACCGCCCTTATTGCATCCTTCATAAGGCTCGGAAACAGAAATAACGGTTCCTGCTGCCGCGGCCATTATCGTATCACCGTATCCGGCACCGATATCTATTCCCGAATGGAACTTCTTAGTGCCGTAGACAGGGTGAATTCTGTAACCGTAATATGATGTAATTCCGTGATTGTATGTCGGCCAGCGGAAAGTAACTCCTCCGACGGTCTTAGCAGAGTGTTCCTGGTCATACTGCTGCTGAAGTCTTTTAACTTCTGCATTAAGGGAATCCGCATAAGCTTCAAGTTCGTCTTCTTTTGCTTCCCAGGAATCGATATCAGTATTGACATTCTCTATCGTAGCTTCCGTAGTTCCGATAAGTGACTTCAATTCATCGAGCTGCTTTTGTTTCTCGTCTGCTATTACCTGCATATCTTCAGCATATTGAAGCTTTATCTCAGCCTGGAGCTCGGCATCATCCAGAGCCACCTGAAGCAGATCGATCGCCTGCGCATCCGCATCGGCTATAAGCGTGATCAATTCCATATTGGTAAAGAAACCTGCAATACTGTCAGATTCCAAAAGCACTTCAAGAGTAGACTTATTCTGATATTCGAACATGACCGTTACTCTTTCAGAAAAGAGTTTCTGCTGGTTCTCGAGATTCTCCTGTGCCTCAAGGAACTCATCAAGCGCATTGGCTTTTTCTTCAAGAGCCGCCTCTAGCTGGGCATAGATTATCTCGTATTGTTCTCTCTGGGCTTCGTTTGCTTCATTAAGCTTGGCAAGCTCGCCCTGAAGACCTGTTTTCTTATCCTGAAGTTCAGCGATAGTATCTGAAGCTTTTGCGGCATCTGCTCTTGCCGCATCCCGCTTGCGCTTTGCGGCCTCAATATCATCCTTGGTAACCGCATTAACGATTATCGGAATACCGCCAACGGCAACAACATTTTCAGCTGTAAGCCAGGAACTAGAGGCAGTAGCCACAAAACAGCATAAAAGCGCAACAAAGAACATTGCGGCTCTTCTGAAGATCCTGTACCACGTATTATCCCTTTTTACTGATGTATCAACGTTATTCATCATCAGCCTCATACCTTTATATACTTGCGTACGGAGATGCCGCTTCCGACAGCACCTATGATCAGACCCATAACCACGAGGATCACAAGTTCATGCCACATGATCGATTTGGATGTAGCCAGAGCATAAAAACTTCCCGGATCAATAGTCCTCATGGCTTTATCGTAAACCTGGTGATATACAAGTGTTACTATGGCCCACGAAGTTAATGCACTGAATAATCCTACTATTGCGCCTTCGGTTATATAAGGCAGTCTTATATAGTTATTTGTAGCTCCGACAAATTTCATGATCTCGATCTCACTCGCCCTGGAGTAGACGGAGATTCGTACCATGTTGGAAATGATAAACAGGGCTATGACAAACAGAACAACAAATGATGCCGCCGTGGTGATATTTACGATCCTGGATGCCCTGGTAAGGAATGTCATGACATTGCTCTCCTGGGCAACTTTAGACACTCCGGTATATGTGGAGATCTCCGCACAGACCGCATCTGCCAGAGAAGGATCTGAGAGTCTGAGACTGAATGTATAAGGAAGATACATATTGTAATCAAAATCATCAAGGATAGAAGATGATGATCCGAGATTGTTCTTGAAGCTCTCATAATTCTCAAGAGGAGATGCCATTGAAAAATCTATAATAGAAGGATTTTCGCTCAGTTTCTTAGCAACAAAATCCCTTTCTTCTTCTGTACACTGAAGTGTCATGTATACCTCGATAGGAGGTCTCTGGGAGAGCCTGGTCATTATACGTCTGGCATTTACCGAGAACATATAAAATGCGCCCATGATAACAAGCATCAGCATGATAGTTGTTATCGATGCCATGGTAACAAGCGGGTGTCTGATTATTCCGCGAAAACCTTCTCTGATAGAATTGAAAAACGCTCTGCCGCTCATTACTCATCATCCTCCGGGAAAAAATCTATATCGCCGTCGGGATCAGCCTCGGGGGCTCTTGCCTTTTTCTTCTTATCGTATTTTTCTCTGCGCTTAGCTTCCTTCTGGGCAAGCTTCTCTTCACGTTCCTTACGCTTCTGCTCACGCTTTAATGCTTTGGGATCATTTGCTTTCTCTTTGGCAGGGAAAGAAACTTCTTCAGGAGTAAAACCGTCAGGATCCATATTCTCTTTTGTTTTATTTACAACAACAGGAGATACGGACGGTTCTTCATCACCAAACGACACAGGGTTATTTACTTCAGGAACATTGATCTCAATTATCTCCGGCTCCGGAGCGGCTTCCTCCTGAACACCGGTTTCATATTCAGTAAGTTCTTCCGCCTGTTCTTCAGGTTCAGTCACTTCTTCTATATCATTTCCGGGCTGTATTGCCTCTTCGCTAACACTTGCAGGTTCACTGTTTAATTGATCACCGAAGACAAGACCGTTTGACGGTGCTTCAGTTCCGGATGATACGTAATTCGGATCATCGTAACCGTCGCTGTACTCTTCGTCGTCACCAAAAGCAACGGATTTTGTACCATAAACAGTAGTCCTGGAAGGCTGGGGAATATAAGCTTCGTTGTCCTGTTCGCTCTTGTAACCGCTCTTTTTCTCATCTCTTGATATCAGACCTTCTTCGATCTCAATAACTCTTTGCTTCATGCGGTCGACCATCGCACTGTCATGAGTACAGATGATTACCGTAGTGCCGCCGTTTCTGTTGATCTCAAGAAGCATCGCCATGATGGCTTCGGACGTCTCCGGGTCAAGGTTTCCGGTAGGCTCGTCCGCAACGATAAGGCTCGGGTTGTTTACCATGGCTCTAGCGATAGCAACTCTCTGCTGCTCTCCGCCTGAAAGCTCCTGCGGATAGCAATCAGCCTTATCCTTAAGACCGACGACCGATAAACAGATCTGAACAGTATTCATAAGACTCTGCTTGGGAACACCGATTATCTCGCCGGCAAAGGCAACATTCTCTGCAACGGTTTTTGTATCGATCAGACGGAAGTCCTGATAGATCATACCGATCCTGCGGCGCAGGACAGGTACGAGCGCGCGGCTCATATGGGAAATATCAAAATTATCGATGGTAACCTTGCCTGAGGTTGGTGTCTCCTCGCAGGTTATGCACTTTAGAAGCGTTGATTTTCCTGAACCGGATTTTCCGATAACAAATACGAATTCTCCGTCTTCGATCGTGAAATTGACACCCTTAAGAGCCTCAACACCCGATTTGTATGTCTTCTCAACGTTTATGAAATCAATCAAATTACTTACCTGATCTTGTTATCATTGGTATCGTTAAGATAGTCGATATAGGTCCTTACCATAGTTGCCATCTTAAACAGTACCGCATCATCGAATTTTCTCAGGTCAAGACCGGTCTTTGTCTTAACCTTCTCAAGTCTGTACACCAGTGTATTCCTGTGAACAAACAATTCTCTTGAGGTCTCTGAACCATTAAGGTCATTAGCAAAGAAAGTATCGATAGTTGTTCTTGTCTCTTCATCAAGCTGCTTGAATGCCTCATTTGGGAATACTTCCCTGATAAACATCTCGCAAAGAGGCTTAGGGAGCTGGTAGATCAGTCTTCCTAATCCTAACTTGTCATATCTGGACAGATCAGCATCGCCGTCGAAGATCTTGCTGACCTTAAGTGCAGTCATCGCATCGGAATAAGACTTGCTTATATCCATGAACGAACCTACTACAGAACCTACTGCAACTTTAGCCTTGCAGCCTTCAGATGTAAGACATGCCAGAACAGACTGGGAATTCTCTTCAATAAAGCTGTCTCTTGTCTCCTCACTTACCTGTGATTCAAGAGCATCTATAATTACGATCGCAGTCGTGTCATCCATCGAAATGACAGTTGCAATATCGGAATCAGTATACAGATTCTGAAGTATCTCAAATGCCTCTGCACTCTGCTCGGCAGATGTTCTTACTACAAGAACGAGTCTCGGATCGTTGCAGTCGATCTTATATCCCCTGGCGATCATCGGAACTTCACTTCTGATCTCGTTATCAAGCAATACATTACGGATGAAGATCGCTTTCTCCGCATCAGTTCCCTTTTCTTTGACAAGTGTCTTCATCCACTCGGCAATAAGCTGGAGATTTATCTTGGCATCCGGTTCGGTGCTCTCAATATAAAGGATATATTTCAGCTGTTCGCCGATAAATACTTTGAGATAAGTTCTGTCTGCCGTGGAAGCGAAAAGATTATCCGAAGATACAACCGCTCTGAAGGAAGGATCTGTCTCTTCCTCTCCGATGTCATTCGTAGCAGCTAAGATCTTGCCTGCCGTATCAATTACTCCGCAATTTGCAGAAATAATCGTTTTTACCTGACGCATACATTTCTTTATCTCTTCCATGGCTTCTACCTCATAAAGATATCATCATTACTTTAACCTATTTGCGGGCAAAGCAATAAGAACGCCTAAAACGCTACAATAAATGATATTATTTTTCGCTATCTGGTGCAAGCAATCCGCGATTTTGTCTTGCTTTTGCCACATAAAGAAACCGTGGGTTATTAACTAAATAACCCACGGTCTCTATTTGAGGTTCTAGAATTATTCTATTATGAAATGATGCTCTGCTCTGTATCCTTATCGAAGAGGTGGATACGGTTAGAGTCAACGGCAAGGTCAACAACCTGACCAACTGCAGACTGTGATGTTGTAGGGTCAACGCGGCATGTGAGCGGGAGAGAACCGTTAACTGTGACATAGAGATATGTCTCAGCACCGAGCATCTCGACGACGTCGACGTCAGCTGTGAATGCAGACTCAGGGTGATCTGTAACGTATGTAATATCGTCTGTAAGAGCCTCAGGTCTTACACCGAAGATAACTTCCTGGCCGTCACGGTCCATAACTTCCTCAACAGCATATCTCTCAGGAAGCTTGATTGTAACGTTCTCGAAAGAAACGAATACGTCAGAACCTTCAACGTTGATAACAGCATTGATGAAGTTCATAGGAGGCATTCCGATGAATCCTGCAACGAATGTGTTAACCGGGTTATCATAGAGCTCCGTAGGAGAGTCAACCTGCTGGATGAATCCGTCCTTCATAACGACGATTCTGGTACCCATGGTCATAGCCTCTGTCTGGTCGTGTGTAACGTAAACGAATGTTGTCTTAAGTCTGTGGTGAAGCTTTGTGATCTCAACACGCATCTGTACACGGAGCTTAGCATCCAAGTTGGAGAGAGGCTCGTCCATGAGGAAGACCTTAGGATCACGAACGATAGCACGGCCGAGAGCAACTCTCTGACGCTGACCACCGGAGAGAGCCTTAGGCTTTCTGTCTAAGAGGTGCTCGATCTCGAGGATCTTAGCTGCTTCCTGAACACGGCGGTTGATCTCGTCCTTAGGCATCTTTCTGAGTTTAAGAGCGAATGCCATGTTGTCACGAACTGTCATGTGAGGATAGAGAGCGTAGTTCTGGAAAACCATTGCGATGTCTCTGTCCTTAGGGAGTACGTCGTTTACGCAACGATCGTCAATATAAATCTCACCTTCTGAAATATCTTCAAGGCCTGCGAGCATACGAAGTGTTGTAGACTTACCGCATCCTGAAGGTCCTACGAGGATAACGAACTCCTTATCTGCAACATCAAGATTAAAATCTGAAACTGCAACTACGCCGCCCTCATACTTTTTGTAAACGTGCTGGAAAGATAAACTTGCCATATCTTGAAACCTCCAAAAATGTGCCCACCCGAAAAGAGGGCTTGATAACTACGAGAATAGTATCAAAACGCAATTTTCTTTACTATATGACACATTTCCCAAAAAAAGTTTTGGGAATTTGGCATAGTAATTTGCTTCGCTTGGTAAATATATCAAAAGGCCTTAATTTATTTTGTGTGTGTTGTACAAGAAAGAGTGGCAAAACTAATAATTTGGGGCATTTTTCGGCTTTTTGGGCATTGTGCAATATACCTGTTGAGATCACCAAAACTGTGTGTTTTATATTACTTTTTGATTACTTAAAACCATCCCGGCAAGTCCTTTCAGCCATGTTGCGATAATATGCGGAATGGATGCATATAAATATAATGTGAATATTTTAATGCATATTATTGTTGACTTTTGAATATTTATACATTATATTGCATAAATCAAACATCAGGGTGGGGATTATCCACCCCTATCGGAGGCAAATGAAATGGCAGTTGAAGAATCTGTAAAGTATGTATCTATCATTGGATCAACGGGTTATGTAGGCGCAGAACTCGTAAGAGGTTTTGCAGCTCATCCCTTCTTCAGATTCCGACACCTTACAAGCCAGACTTTTGCAGGCAAGCCTTATTCTGATATCTATCCTGAATTCAGGGGCATCGTTGACAATCTCTGCGAAGATCTTCCCTATGAGGAAGTTGCAAAAGATTCAGACCTTGTTATCACAGCACTCCCTCACGGAGTATCCGCAAAGATAGTTCCCGATCTTCTCAAAGCAGGCGCAAAGGTAATCGATCACAGCGGTGACTTCAGATATAAGGATCTTGCTACATATGAGAAATCATATAATCTCATACATCCTAATCCGGAGCTTCTCGAAAACGCCGTTTACGGACTTCCCGAGTTCTACAGGGAGCAGCTTAAGACTGCAAATCTCGTCGCTAACCCCGGCTGCTACCCCACCTGCTCACTTGTAGCTCTCGCACCTTTCCTTAAGAATCATCTTATTGAGGAGGATTCGATCATAATCGATGCCACTTCCGGTGTAAGCGGTGCAGGAAGAAAGTCGGATCTCGCATATGCATTCTGTGAACTTGACGAGTCATTCAAGCCTTATGGCGCTGTCGGACACCGTCACACAACAGAGATCGCTGAGCAGTGCTCTTTCCTTGCAGGAAAGAATTCAGGTGATATCAAAGTAACGTTTACTCCCCATCTCGCACCTTTCAAGCGCGGTATGCTCGCAAGTGTTTATGCAAAGCCCTCAAAAGCTTTCACCGATGTATCAAGCGAGAAGATCAATACAATCTATAAGGATTTTTATAAAGACGAGCAGTTCGTAAGAGTCCTTTCAGGAAAGACATTGCCTGATATCAAAGCAGTCGCATGCTCAAACTACATCGACGTAAACGGTGTATATGATCCCGAGACGAATATGATCAAGCTCTTCACGGCTCAGGACAATCTCGGCAAGGGCGCAGCTCTTCAGGCAATACAGTCAGCAAACGTAATGTTCGGATTCGATGAGACAGCCGGACTTAAGAATATAGTAAGAGGTATCTGATCATGGCAGGACAGAAAGAAAACCCCGTAATCACGGGCGACATGAAAAATAATGTAGACAGGGCATCGATCCTTATTGAATCACTTCCTTATATAAGGAAGATGAGAGGACAGACATTCGTCATCAAGTATGGCGGAAATGCCATGATCAACGAAGATCTGAAGCAGTCTGTCATGGACGACATCACGCTTCTCAAGTATATCGGCATCAACCCCGTTATAGTTCACGGCGGCGGACCTGATATCAGCGATATGCTGAACAAGGTAAATAAGGAATCACACTTCATAAACGGACTGCGTTATACGGACGAAGAGACAATGGGTTATGCGCAGATGGTCCTGATTGGCAAGACCAATAAGGATATCGTATCCACTCTCTGCGGCAAGGGCGCAAAAGCGATCGGAATCTCCGGCATCGACGGCAACCTCATCGAAGCGGAGAAGATGACGGAAGATGCTGAAGGAAATGCCATCGATATCGGCTATGTCGGCAAGATCAAAAAGATCAACACCAAGGTCATTTCAATGCTCGCCAACGACGAGTATATCCCGGTAATCGCGCCCATAGGTGTCGGAAAGAATGGTGAAAGTTATAACATCAATGCGGATACCGTTGCAGCAGAGGTTGCAGTGGCATTGGGAGCTTCAAAGCTGATCACTCTCACCGATGTCGGCGGCGTGCTCAGAAAACTCGAAGACGGAACTGACTACATCATCCCTGTTCTTGATGAGAAAGACATAAAAGATCTCGTCAATGAAGGAATCATCAGCGGCGGTATGATACCCAAGATCGAAGGCTGCCTTGATACGGTATTGCGCGGCGTCGACCGTGCCCACATAATAGACGGAAGGATACCACACTCCATTATCCTTGAAACTTTTACCAAAAACGGTATCGGCACTATGATCGTAAAGGAGAAGAAAGAGCATTATGAGTATAGAAAATGATTTCACCCTTATCAGGGATTATGACGTAAACTACTGCCTTCAGGTATTTAATCTCCTGCCCGTTGCTTTCGTAAAAGGACGCGGCTGTTATCTGTACGATACCGAGGGAAGAAAGTATCTCGATATGATCGGCGGCATTGCCGTTAATTGTCTGGGATACAACCACCCTAAACTCACGTCTGCCATCACTTCTCAGGCGAAGAGTCTTATTCATGCATGCAACTACTATTACATTCCCCAGAAGTCTGAACTTGCATACAGACTCTGCCGCGCAAGTTTTGCAGATAAAGTATTCTTCTGCAATTCCGGCGCCGAAGCAAATGAAGCTGCAATAAAACTCGCAAGAAGCTACTTCTATTATAAGGATGTAAATAAGTACGAGATCATTACAGCTGATATGAGTTTCCACGGAAGGACCATGGGAACGATAGCTGCCACAGGCCAGGAGAAATTTTCAAGGCCCTTCGAACCTGGCGTTCCGGGTTTTGTCCATGTTCCTTATAACGATATCGATGCCATGATCAAAGCCGTAACTCCGAAGACCGCTGCGATCATGCTCGAACTGATTCAGGGAGAGAGCGGCGTTCATCCCGCAGATCTGGGATACATTCAGGCTGTTAAGAAGCTTTGTGTCGAAAAGGGTATCCTTCTCATTATCGATGAAGTCCAGACAGGAATCGGACGTACAGGTAAGATGTTCTGTTATCAGAACTATGGAGTAACACCTGACATCATGACTCTTGCCAAAGGTCTTGGCGGCGGTGTTCCGATCGGTGCCATGCTCACTACAAATGAAATAGCAACCGGCTTCAAACCCGGAGATCACGGATCGACATTCGGCGGTAACCCGTTAGCTTGCGCTGCAGGAATTGCCGTAATCGAAACATTCGAAAATGAGAACATTATAGACAACGTCAAGGATGTAAGCGATGAACTTTTCGAGAAACTGAATAAGCTCAGAACAAAATACAACTGCATCCGTTCAGTAAGAGGTAAAGGCCTTCTTATCGGTATCGAATTCGATGACACGATCACGGCACAGGGAATGCGTGAACAGTTATTCTCGATGGGAATCCTTGTAAGCGCAATCGGTAAATCCACGATAAGGATCGCCCCTCCCCTTATAATAACCAAGGCTCAGGCAGGCCAGTTTATCAGGGCTCTTGATAAGATCTTAAAGAACGTCGCAGGACCCAAGAATGTTTTCGTCAGGATCAAGGACGCGCTCCCCTCAAAGAAACAGATCAAGGACTCGGCTGCCTCAGTAGGCAATGCCAAGATCGATAAACTCGATCAGCTGGGACTTACTGACAAAAAAGACATTGATATCATCGATGAAGATGATGAGTGATATAGAGATTCAGGAGATACAACAATGAAGCATTATATTGATTTTCACAGGGACGTCAGTTTTGAAGATCTTGATTATCTTCTCGATACTGCAATAGATCTTAAGGCAAAGACCAAGGCAGGCATAGAACACCACCTTCTTAAAGGCAAGTCTCTTGCAATGATATTTACAAAATCATCAACAAGGACCAGAGTCTCTTTTGAGGTCGGAATGTACCAATTGGGCGGCCAGGCACTTTTCCTGAGCAACAATGATATTCAGATCGGCAGAGGCGAGACCATATATGATACGGCAAATGTTTTATCGGGAATGGTAGACGGTATCATGATCAGGACCTTCAAGCATCAGGATGTCCAAGATCTTGCCGATTACGGAAGGATCCCTGTAATCAACGGACTTACCGATGACCAGCACCCTACACAGGTATTGGCTGACCTTCTTACGATCAAGGAACACAAGGGTGAACTTAAAGGCCTGAAGCTTGCTTATCTGGGTGACGGAAACAATATGGCAAACTCACTCCTCCACGCATGCGCAAAGGCCGGAATGGATATTTCCGTCGCAAGTCCTAAAGATTATACATGCCCTGACAAATATGTAACCGAAGCTAACGAAGACGCAAAAGTAACAGGCTCAAAGATCGTTATGACTGAAGATCCTTTCGAGGCTGCCGAAGGCGCTGACGTAATCTATACAGACACATGGACATCCATGGGACAGGAGGCCGAGAAGGCTAAGAGAGTTGAGATCTTCAAGAATTATCAGGTCAACTCCAAGATCATGGGCATTGCACATTCAGATGCAATATTCATGCACTGCCTCCCTGCTTACCGCGGTTATGAAGTAACAGAGGACGTTATCGACGGACCTCAGAGTGTTGTTTTCGATGAGGCTGAGAACAGGCTTCACGCCCACAAAGCAATCCTCGTAAATTGCTTTCTTAACTGATGAACAGCAAACCCGAAATAAGGATTGCCGGCATCTCTGATGCGGCTGAAGTATCGTGCCTCCTTAAGGGCGCGATGCTTACTTATTGCGCGGATTCAGGCATATCCTCCTCAATGCTCGAAGCAATGACGGAAAGCATTGAAAGCGTAGCCGACAGAATATTAAAACAGACCTGTCTTGTAGCAGAAAGCGACGGAAAAATAGTAGGAACCATCTGTATCAAACCCGTCTCTAACCCTTTGGTCTACAGTTTCTCCGACAGATCCTTTGAATTCCTCGAAAAAGCCGGACCTTCTTACTACATCTCAAGATTTGCCGTAAAACAGCCTTTCAGAAAAACAGGTCTCGGGATCGACCTCATCACCCGTGCGCTTGATATCGCTCACGAAGCAGGCGCCGATTGCGTACTTCTTCACTCCGCAGCAACTAACAGGAATATGGTGGATTTTTACGGCAAACGGGGTTTCGAAATGATCGATTCTGAAAACTCAAGAGGATATATGAGAGGCCTTTTCGCAAACTGTTCAGGTCGTCTTTGAAACGAATATCTCACAGCCTGAGAACTTCTGATCATTCTTGATCTGATCATAAGCAGTATCTCTTGCGTTATCATTCTCATACATAGCGAAAACAGCACTTCCCGAACCGGTCATCCGGCTGAATGCCGCGCCCGTACCGAGCAGGGCTTCCCTGATCGACATTATCTCCGGAACCTTCTCTATCGAAGGGATCTCAAGATCATTTGTAAGAAGATCCTTTCCTTCGAGGAATCTTTCCAAAGGAGATCTGTCCGTACTATTCAGACCGTCAATAAACGCTCTGTAACGTCCTTCGTCAAATTCCGGAAGAGGAATACTGTCAATTGCCTGGAAACATTCCGGAGTAGATACTCCCTTTGAAGGCTGGACGATAAGAAGCGGGATCCCTGCCAGAGAAGGAAGAGAACTTATATCTTCTCCGACTCTTTCACAGAGACAGGTTCCTCCGTAAAGAAAGAACGGAACATCAGCTCCGACATTTACCGCCAGCTGATTAAGCTCTTCATCAGAAAACGGATTGCCGAAGTGTTCCTGAAGAACCATGAGCGTAGCGGCAGCATCCGAACTTCCGCCGCCCATACCTGACTCAGAGGGGATCTGTTTGGTAAGGATTATCTCGATATTCGGGAATCTGCCTTTTTTCAATAACCTGGAATCACGCAGGGAACGGTCTGCACCGGCCTTCTTGCGGAGCGACGAAAAGAATCTGTCTCTTGCCTTGCTGCAAAGATTCTTCTTCGGATCGATATCATTCCTGCCGATGCATTTAATATCAAAACCATTATCGTATTCAGGATATATATTTATCGTAAGAGTATCAGCAAGATCTATCTCCTGCATGATCGAATACAAACTGTGATAGCCGTTGGAAAGGATCCCGCGGACACGCAGGAAGAGATTCAATTTTGCATTAGCTGTAATCTCGTAAGAATCCATATGGATCTTCAGTCATCCCTCTACAAACAATATAAATTCAGTATATCAATTTTACCTTATAAAATGGATGAATAAAAGTAAAAGCAGATAAACAACAAAAAAGGGATTGTCTCATTTCTTTCTGAGACAACCCCTTGAAAAGACTTAAATGAACGGAATCAGACAGCAACTTCTTCCTGTGACTTCTCCGGCATGATACCGACTCTTACAGTTCTGGTAAGAACATCGATATATGAGAAAGATACTATGGACTGCTTGCCTGCCTCATTATTGCAGAGGACAGTAAAGACATTAGGGTAGCAGTGCTCAACAGTACCAATATAAGTAATGATTCTCTTGCGGCCGCCATTGGTCTTGCAAACAATACGCTTGCCAACGAGCTCTTCGAATTTTGCTTTGCACATTTCCAAATCGGAACTGATGATCATATGTAATACCCCCGCCCGGAGATTGGCTAAAAATATTTCAGTAACCTTAAAGGAATATTACGGAAATATTTCCAACATGCACCAATGCTAACATTTCCTTGACATATTGTCAACGAAAAAACACAACATTTAGTAAAAAAACACCACATATCATACAAAATGTAGTGGTAGGCATTTAAAACGGAAGAATTTAGTCTTTTATGTTTTTTACCATGATTGAAATGACTGTCCTTTTACAATACAATCGTATTCATACTATAAAAACAGACAGGAGAGACCCATATGCTTAGTGACATTGAGATAGCCCAGAATGCAAAGATCAACCCCGTAACAAAGGTAGCTGAAGAGTTAGGGATCGATACGGACAAACTCGAACTGTACGGCAAATACAAAGCAAAACTCCCGTTAGATTATGTGGAAAATCTTCCGGCTAATCCTAATGTCAAACTCATCCTTGTAACCGCCATGAATCCGACACCTGCAGGCGAAGGCAAAACAACCGTAAGTATCGGTCTTGCGCAAGGTCTTAAGCTCATCGGTAAAAAGCCTGTTCTCGCATTAAGGGAACCTTCTTTGGGACCGGTTTTCGGTGTCAAGGGCGGAGCATGCGGAGGCGGTTATTCCCAGGTCGTTCCCATGGAAGATATCAACCTTCACTTTACCGGTGATATTCATGCGATCACAACTGCAAACAATCTGCTTGCAGCAATGATAGACAATCATCTTTTCCAGGGAAATGAACTTAAGATCGATAAAGATAAGATCCTGTGGAAGCGCTGCCTTGATATGAACGACAGATGTTTAAGAGCTGTTACTGTCGGTGTCGGCGGAGGGACAAAGGGCGTCACACGTCCTGAGATCTTCCAGATAACAGCTGCTTCCGAGATCATGGCAATCCTTTGTCTTGCAAAAGACATGGATGATCTTAAGACAAGATTGGACAGGATCGCTATAGCATATGACACAGACGGCAACCTCATTACAGCCGGACAGCTCGGAGCAACAGGTGCGCTAGCAACATGTCTTAAAGATGCCATGTGCCCCAACCTCGTTCAGTCATTGGAAGGCGTTCCCGCATTCGTTCATGGCGGACCGTTCGCAAATATCTCTCACGGATGCAACACATGCATAGCCACAAAGACCGCACTTAAACTCGGAGATATCGTTGTAACCGAGGCAGGATTCGGTGCCGATCTCGGAGCAGAGAAGTTCCTTGACATCAAGTGCAGGGATCTCGGCATATGGCCTGATCTCGTAGTAATTGTCACTACAGTAAGATCATTAAAGTACAATGCAGGAATTCCGAAGGACCGTCTCTCCGAACCTAACCCCGAAGCTGTAAAGAACGGTCTTGCAAATGTCCTTAAGCATATCCGGAACATGCAGAATTTCGGAATCCCCGTTCTTGTCGCATCCAACAGGTTCCTTACCGATACGGAAGAGGAACTCGCCATTGTGGAAGAAGCATGCAAAGCAACAGGTGCTGATTTCGCTCCGGCCGAGATTTTCGCTAAAGGCGGCGAAGGCGGAATCGATCTGGCTAACAAGGCTGTATCCATTCTTGAACAGAACAATCCGAAGAATCCGAAGTTCACCTACGAACTGACCGATTCAGTTGAAGAAAAGATCAAAAAGGTAGCAACGGAGATCTATGGCGCAGGTAGTGTTGATATCCTTCCTGAAGCAGCAGAAAAGATCAAAGAGTTTGTAGCCAAAGGTTACGGCAATCTTCCTATCTGCATCGCGAAAACGCAATATTCACTGTCAGATGATCCTAAGAAGCTCGGTAACCCGGAAGGATTTACTCTTACGGTAAGAGACTGCTTCTTATCCGCAGGCGCAGGCTATCTGGTTATCCTCACCGGAACGATCGTAACAATGCCGGGACTTCCTCCCCACCCTGCGGCAATGGATATCGATATCGACGATAACGGCGTAATTACAGGACTTTTCTGATCCATAATGAAGCGGCCGAATCCGACATTTCTGAAAAAAGCTGAAGGGATAAAATCATCCCGTAAAAAGCGTACTCTTATAATCATCGCTGCACTCGTCGTTCTGACTTTCGCGGTCATATTTATAAGTTCAATAGCTTCAGCTCAGGAAAAATACCGTTTAATGTATCCCGGACTTGTCGGAGCGGCAACCAGTACTACAACCGAATATTCCGCATATCAAAGACCGGTTCATACCACGACTGAAACAACGACCGAGGCGACAACTACTGCGACTACCACGTTGCCGCACGCCATTCTCGCTGCGACGCCAACCCCGACATTGTCGCCGGAAGAAACGGCACATACATCGCAAAACGATTCTCCCGATCCTTTTACTGAGGACAGGGACTTCAGCTTCAAGCCTGCGAACATCCAGACGGCAACGTATCAGGAACGCGCAGTCTACATGGATGAACTCAAGGAAAAAGTCGTTGCTTACCAGATCAAGCACCCTGAGATGAGGATCTGTTATGAATTTATCTCACTCACATCCGGGGAACGTCTGGGTGTCGATGAGCTTGATCCGGTCGTTCCGTCAGGCGCTATGGCAATTCCTCTGGAGATCGTTTATTACGACAGTATCGCCGGAGTAACCGGCCCGTTGTCGAAAAAGGTAACATTCGATGAGAACTACGGCGGAGCCCGTAATTCGTCCTACATAGCAAGAACGTACAGTTACGGTAAACAATTCTATATGAGAACGCTCCTGAATTACGCGATCGTCAAAAATGACAGCGTTGCTCTCAATTACATAATCGAGGAATTGGGAGGACTTGAGAAAGCGATCCAGGCAGTTGATGAAATAAGCAACTACATCTCATACAACGATTCGGTCATCTATACCGATTACCGCGGTCTGGAATTCCGTGCTCCCGGCACGATCTCCTGCTATGACATGGGAAACTACATCTATTACCTGTACAGGCAGTTCACCAATACTCCCCAGGTAAACCAGCGTCTGATAAATGATATGGCGCACAATGAAGCAGAATCACCTCTGAGCGCTGCTTTCCCACCCGGCACCAGGATCCTTCACGTGCTCGGACGCAATACAGGAAGAGGGGCATATCTGGAATGCGCTATTCTCGATTACCAGGAACCCATTGCTCTGGTCATCTATGTCGAATCTGCCTCCCCTGACTCTGCGGGCACGGCTATAGCAACACTCGGGGGCTATACCCAGAAATATGTCGAGGCATGTTACTCATAAGTTGTCCCAATAATTGAAGTGTTCCGTGATTCTTTTATGATATAATCTCCCTTAGTAATCAGTTAGTTCGTCCCGCGCGGTCTGCCGCCGGCCAAGGTCCCGTGCGATTTCGGGCTGTGAACCCTGTCAGGTCCGGAAGGAAGCAGCAGTAAGCGGTTTACGGAGTGCGCCGCGGGTCAAGCCTTACCGACGGCAGTTCGGGCGGGACGGACTTTTTTATTCAGATTCTTTGAATCAGTTTTAAGGAATTAACAATGGAAGATCATATCGTTCTCTACAGACAGTACAGACCACTTACATTTGACGATGTTGTCGGACAGGAAGCCGCTGTAACTGCTCTAAGGCAATCGGTAGTGGCAAATAAACTTGCCCATGCCTATCTTTTCTGCGGCCAGCACGGTACAGGCAAGACTACGATCGCAAAGATTTTCGCGCGCAGCGTAAACTGCGAGCACCCTGTTAACGGCAATCCCTGCAACGAGTGCCCGACCTGTAAGGGAATACTTGACGGTTCCATCCTTGACGTTACTGAAATGGACGCCGCTTCGAACAACGGCGTTGACGATATAAGACCGATTCTTCAGGAGGTCAATTTCGCTCCTACCAGAACAAAATATAAGGTCTATATTATCGACGAGGTCCATATGCTCTCGAAGGGCGCATTCAATGCTCTTCTTAAGACCATAGAAGAACCTCCGAAGCATGTTATCTTTCTTTTCGCGACCACAGAATCGGACAAGATCCCTGCTACTATAATCTCCCGCTGTCAAAGATATGACTTCAAGAGGATCCCTATAGACCTTATCTCGGGAAGATTAAGGGAAGTATGCGGCAAATCAGGCATCAGGGCATCTGATGATGCGCTTCGTCTCATCGCTTCAAGATCTGACGGAGCCCTTAGAGACGCACTGTCGCTGCTCGATCAGATCTCCGCTATATCAGGTAATAATAACGAGATCAGTTCCCAGGATGTGGAACGGATCACTGGCACGGTTGACAGTGCATTCATCTTCAAGATGGCTAATTGTCTTATCGATGCACGCTTCGACGAACTCATTGATCTTTGTGAGATCCTGAACGGTTCAGGCAAGAACCAGGTCAGGTTCACTCTGGATCTGGCTGCTTATTTCAGAGATCTTCTTATTATCAGAGTTAAAGCTGATCCGATCATTTATCTTCCTTATCCTAAAGAGACGATCAAGGATATGTATCAGACTGCCGCAAAGGTCAGTGCCGATACTCTGACCGGATATATCAGCTATCTGTCAAAAGAATATGCGGAACTTCGCAAGTCTCCTGATATTTCCACGAGCTTTGAGCTTATGTTAATGCGTCTTTGCGGAAGGAAATCATCACTCCCTGTTACTCCCATCGTTATTCCTGACTTTGAGAAGAAACAGGCAGAAAAAGCATCCTCGTTAGTATTGGATGAGCCAAAGACCACAACAGAAGATATCATCACCGGTGAGGAGGAAAAGCTTTCTGAAGCTGAAGAGACTTCAGATACAAAGCCTGCATTTAAGGCACCTGAGCCTTACAGGCCCAAGCCTTCCGCTGCCCCGGCGCCCTATAAGCCGCAGCCTTCTTCTACACCGGAACCGTACAGGCCGAAGCCTTCGGCTTCATCTTTATTTGCCGCCCAGATAAAAGATAAAAACACAGAAGATAAAGAAGAGGAGAAAGCTGAGCCGCTTTCTTCTGATACAGCAAAAAAGACCGAAGAACCGGCACCTCAGAATTCCTTCTTCTCATTCCTAAACAACAGTATCAGTGAACCTGTTCCTGAAGAAACCGAAGAAGATGACGATCAGGATCCCGATGATGTGATCATCCCGGGTGACGAATCATTTAATGATCATGCGGAGCCTTCAATCTTTTCATATATTCCCGAGGAACCCGAGAAGCAGCTGAGCTTCGGGCTGGATGAATCAGAGGGATCATCAGACTCATCCGGATTCACTTTTGAAGACACCCCTTCTGTATCTTCACAGGGGATCTTCTCCGGTCTTTCATCATCATTTCTAGATGACCTTACAAAGGAAGAGGAAAACGATGAACCTGCTTACACAGAGGAGCCGGCAGTTCCTTCCAAGCCGCGTTCACAACTGGTTGAGCAGGCTGACAAGAGCGGTCTTATCGTGGATGGAAGATCCAGAGATTCAGTCAGGGCTCCTTCCTTCACAGGAGAGGATGCCGATATTGCAGTCAGATGGAACAATATCACTTCCAATCTCAAGGGAAACAACGACAACATCGCACTAATACTTGAGCACACAAATCTAAAGAAGGATGGTGATTCGGCTTATATCGTTTTCGATGACAAGGATACGAAGCTGCTTTCCAACCTGAAAAAATCCCAGACTTTCAGACAACTCTCCGTTGGTATCAAAGATGAGTTCGGCGCAGAACATCTCTATCTTTGCACAACGTCCCAATATTCCAAGCAGATGGAAAAGAACCACACTGACAGTCTGGAAAAGAAGCTGGATGATCTTAATGAACGTTCCAGGAATATGGGTGTTCCTACAGACGTGCATTTTGGTGAATAATATATAGATCAAGAATATTTCGGAGGTAATAAAAATGGCAAAAGGATATCGTGGCGGAATGGGTATGGGCGGCAATATGAACCAGGTAGTAGCCCAGGCTCAGAAGATCCAAAGACAGATGGAAATGGCTCAGGCCGAGATCCGTGAAATGCAGTTCACAGGCACAGCCGGCGGTGAGATGGTAAAGATCGTAGTTAACGGCGATCACAAATTCTTAGATGTTCAGATCGATAAAGAGGCAGTAGATCCCGATGATATCGAGGGCCTCCAGGATCTTATCCTTGCAGCGCTCAATAATGCAATGCAGCAGATCGATCAGATCAATCAGGAACGCATCAATGCCATCACAGGCGGCATGAACATGAAGCTTCCATTCTGATAATGGCAAGATATTCACCTTCAATACAGAATCTCATAGCGCAGTTAAGCAGCCTCCCCGGAATAGGAGGCAAGTCTGCGCAGCGTTTGGCATTCTACATCCTAGCTATGGATGATAAGGATGCCGAAGCATTGACATCCGCTATAGTTACAGCAAGAAAATCCACTAAAAGGTGCTCCTGCTGTTCGAATTTTACTGATTCGGATCCCTGCCCTATCTGCTCCGATCCGCTGAGAGATAAGACAACGGTACTTGTTGTGGAATCTCCGAGGGATGTGTCAACATTCGAACGGGCACATGAGTATAAGGGACTTTATCATGTTCTTCACGGAGTATTCAATCCGATGAAATCCATGAGCATTTCTGACACTACCATCCCTGATCTGATCAAAAGGCTTGCCGATCACCCTGAGATATCCGAAGTGATCGTTGCAACCAATCAGACTGCTGAGGGAAATGCAACCGCACTTTATCTTTCAAGGATGCTCGGACCTTCAGGCATAAAAGTATCGAGGCTTGCATCAGGATTGCCGATGGGATCCGATATAGAATATGCTGATGACCTTACTCTTCTCTCCGCACTGAAGGGCAGAGTAATGCTTACGGGAGAAAGTAATGAGACTTGATAAATTCCTCAAGTTATCGAGAGTTATCAAACGCAGAACCGTTGCCAACGATGTGTGTCAGGCTGGCAGAGTTACCGTGAACGGAAAACCTGCAAAGCCCTCGGTAAAGCTTAAGGTCGGGGATGAAGTAAGCATTCTTTTCGGAAGCGGTGAAGTCAGATTCAAGGTCACTTCCCTCCCCGAGACAGTAAGGAAAGAGGACGCTGCTTCGATGTACGAGCTTCTTGAATAACTCCATTCTAAAGAAATATTACAAGTACTTTAAGTTTAACCCCGGGTTGTTGTTTATCACCTGGGGTTAAGTAATAATTATTTATATCTCTATATTGGCGAGGAATATCTTCTTGCGGAAAGTCAGACGTAAAACAGGCGGAATTTCTTTTTTGACGGCGATGATCTTCATTTGCTGTGTATTTGTCGGGATCCTCTGTATTACCAAGTATGCTAATATCCATAAACAAAAAGAACGTCTCAAAGAAGAGAATTCCGCCCTTATCGCCCAGTCTGAAGAATTATCAGATAAACTCAAGCAGATAAGAGCACAGGAAGAATTCGGTAAAGATGATGCTTATGTAGAGAGCGTTGCAAGATCACAGCTGGATATGGTCTATCCGGGTGAAGTTATCTTCAGAGTCTCAGGAGATAAATACAACTGATCTTATTACCAATAAATACATTTATTATTCAGGGCTGTCTTTCGGGACAGCCCTTTATTTCAATCCCAGTATGTCTTTAGTCACCAGATATGCTTCACTCATACAGGCCTGAAGATTATATCCTCCGCTTACACCGTCAATATCAACGGCTTCTCCTGTAATATACAATCCTGATATAAGTTTTGACCCGAAAGTCTTTCTGTCGATCTCTTTCAGGGATACTCCGCCCCTGGTAACGTAAGCTTTCTCCAAAGAAGGCAGTTGATCTATGCCGATCTTAAGATGCTTTATTTCTCTTACAGCCTTTTTCCTGTTTTCCCTGGTAAAGCTTTGAGCATAAAGACCGGATATCCCTGCCAGAGAAGCAACCTCAAGGGCAACAGAGGCCGGAATATATCCCGACAGAAGTGTTGTGATCTTCGAATCCGGATGATCCCTTATCAGATCCTGGAAAGCAAGATCGAATTCCTCATCGCTTAAGGAAGGAATAAGATCCAGCTCGATCCAAACGCTCATACCGGATATATCCCCGGGGATCTCCCTGGATAATTCCATGACCGCAGGCCCTGTCAGTCCGAAGTCAGTAAACATCATCTCACCGCAAAAAGAAGCTGTTTTCCGGTCATTACAATAAACAGAAACATTTGCCGTTAACGAAACCCCGCTCAGGTTCCCTGTCAGTTTTGCTGATCTTTCATCTGCATTTACAGATGCAAGAGCAGCTTGGGCCTGAATGACTGTATGCCCGAAGCCTTTGGCAAACTTATAAGAATCTCCTGCAGAACCGGTCTGGGGAAATGAGCTTCCGCCGCATGCCAGAACCAGATAATCGAAGTTATACTTCCCTTTTGATGTGCTGACCTCGAAATCATTTTCTTTTTTTATGCCCAGAACATTTATACCGCATATTATGTCAGTGCTGTCTGATATGTAGGATACTATTGCATCTCTTACCTTTACCGCGCTGTCGCATACGGGAAATATACGGTTGTTGTCCTCTTCCTTGGTCTTAAATCCCAATTCATTCTCGAAAAAAGCAATCGTATCATCAGGACCGAACTCTTTTAGTGCCGGATAAAGGAAATTGCCGGCCTCGTGATAGCCGTTCTTAAGCTCGGAAGCAGGCTTGCGGTTAGTAATATTACAACGTCCGTGACCGGTCAGAGTGAGCTTTTTGCCGGGAACAGGATTCTTCTCAAGGATCGTAACCTCAACATCATTCCTGCTTGCAAGATTCTTAAGCAGGCAGGCCGTAAACAGCCCTGACGCTCCGCCTCCGATGATTCCAACCTTTTTCTTCATTAGATCCCCGTATGTTAAATCAGTCTTCTAATACTCTGATCTGAAATCTGTCGAATCTGACATTTTCAGTATATTGCTCGCGGAAAAAAATAGTCTGCCCAAAGGCGGCAAACTCCCTTGTATTCTTCTTCATCCACATGGGAACGGGAACATCAAGTTGTCTGCAAAGCTCTATCAATGCAGCCTCCAGGCGCTTGGAATAAGAGGCATCCACACTCTCGACGGTAACCTCTTTTATCTCGGTCATCCTGTTAGCGACAAAGAGTCTTCCTTCAAGCGTCAACCCCAAATCCCTCCCGCAAATAGAAATCTTTGCCACTATTTTGCCTTTTTTGAATATTAAAGTAAACAATTGACATGGTAAGATATGGTTGTTCAAAGTAATTGTTCCTTACTTCATAACACCCTCCTTAAGACACTGACACCCCCTCGTCAGTGTCTTTTTTTGATTAAGAGGCATTTTTTAAATAATAAATTTTCTTGATAGTAAAAATAACAATAAAACCTATCATAAAGAATTGTTTTCTTATTGATTATGTAAAAATCAAGTTGTAAAATAAATTGTAATTATCTTTGCGGATTCATTTGTACATCCGTGATACAGGAGGTCACAAATATGAAGAAATGTCCCGATTGCGGAATGGTCATTGCAAATCAGGCTATCAGATGCCCTAAGTGTAAGTATACATTTACATCAGCAGATGAGAGTGCAGGCGGAAATGATGCAGTTGTAGTAACACCTCAGGCAGCAGCAGTTTCAGCAGCAGCAACAGGCAAATCAGATAAGGTTGCCGGCATCATGCCGATGATTGAAGTAAATAAGGACAATGTCGATACTCTTTATGGACAGCTCAAGGCTGCTATCGTTAAGAGAAAGACCGAGTTCGATCACTTTATTGATTTCCTTGAGAACAGAACTTCCTGGCTCACGGCTCCTGCAGAGATCAAGGGCCCCCTCGCTTGCGAGAAGGGACTTCTTATCAGAAGTGTTTCCGTAACAAAGCAGTTATTAAGGATCAAGGATACGATCATGCCTCAGCTCGATGAAGAATCCGCTATTATCATCGCGCTTTTCCATGAGGTAGGTAAGGTTGGTATCGAAGGAAAGCCTCTCTTCATTCAGGAAGAGACCAGTTCCACAAGTTCCACATCAGCTTTGGGTCTGTCTTTCAGCAGCAGACTTTCAAGTTCATCCACAACCTCCACTCCTACATATTCGATCAACAACAAGCTTGTTCATATGAATGTAGGCGTAAGATCACTCTTCCTCGTTTCCCAGTATATGCTGCTCTCAGACGATGAAGCTCAGGCTATCAGCTACGGTTCTGATGTTGATCTTTTGGACGGCAAGCTCTCACCTTATACACTTCTCCTCTCTACTGCTCTTCAGATGCAGAAGACGATCTATGAGGATAACGATGTTGTATCAGGCTACAGCTTCACGGTAATCAATCCTTAACTGATAATAATTGATCATTCAGACTTGCAGGGGTTGTCACTGACAGCCCCTGTTTTTTGCTCTTCGGAAAAGACGCGGGACAACTCTTTTTCGCGCATTTGATGGATATTTGACGGATGGAATTTGACGGATGAAATTTGAGGGCAAACTTGAGGGCACACCCTCAAATTCAGCCTCGAATTTATCAGACGTGAAGAAATTTGAGGGCAAACGTGAGGGTATACCCTCAAAATTCCCCGCGAATACAACGAATACAACGAATAAAACGTATACTACGTATATGTCCCGCGTCTTTTCCGAAGAGTCCTTTTTGTGTAAAAACTGCTTTTGTGATACCTTAAACCTAAGGAAGGTCTCAATTAATGAAATACGACAACGACAGATTGGGAGCAGCTTTAAAGCTCTATTTGGGAACTGATCCTCTGCCCATGCATATGCCGGGCGGCAAGCGCAATCCGGACTTTGTATCCCAGGCATTTATGCGGGATATTACGGAAATCGGAGGATTCGATAACCTTCACGCACCGGAAAGTCTGATCAAAGATATGGAGGACTGTGCGGCCTCGATCTGGAAAGCCAAAAATGCCTTTCTGTCAGTCAACGGATCTTCAGCCCTCATTCTTGCAGCCATTTGGAGCGCATCTATTCAGAATCCCGGGACAAAGATCCTTGCGGCCATGAACTGCCATCTTTCAGTCTGGAATGCCATTGGACTTACGGGTTCCGCTATTGTTCCGCTGATGCCTGCCTTTGATCCCGAGCTTCCGTTTGCAGGTCATGTCTCTGCCTCGGATATCGAGAAACAGCTAGCAAGAGATCCGTCCATAAAGACAGTAGTTATTACTTCTCCCACATACGAAGGAGTATTGTCTGATACTAATGAGATATTCCGTATAACGCGAAAATACGATGCCATTCTGATCACCGACTCCGCTCACGGTGCTCACTTAGGCCTCGATGATGACTTCTTCGGCCCGGATGCCAAAGGTGATCTTGTAATAAAGAGCCTTCATAAGACTCTTTCTTCTCCGACGCAAACCGCCGTAATGCTCCTTAACGAAGGCTGTCCTGTCGATGTTTCTCTGATAAGAAGCGGCCTTGATATCTTTGAGACTTCCAGTCCCTCTTATATTCTGCTGTGCGGAATATCCAAGTGCCTTGCCCAGCTTAATTCCAAAGGTCCTGTAATATTAAAGCCATGGGAAGACGCAATAAAATATGCTGAGGACAATCTCAGAGACCTGAAAAACTATAAGCTTTGGACGGCACCCGTAAGAGAGAGATCCAAATTCGTTCTGATGGGTAAGGGAGATAATCTTTTCGAGTACTTAAGAGGAACATTTAATATCGAGTGCGAGGCCGGATTTCCTTCACATCTGATTGCTATGACCGGCATCGGGGATACCGGGAACAGTCTGAAAAGATTCTGCGATGCGGTAATTGCCACGGATAATGCGGTAGACGGCCAGTATGTCCCGGCTGATTTTATCTCAAGGCCAAATCCCAAATTTGCCATTACGCTTCAGGAAGCATCGAGATTAAGAATGCGTTCGGTAGAACTGGAGCCGGAATTTGCCATAGGACTTCCAAGCAGCGGGTTTATATACGGATTCCCGCCGGGCATCCCGCTTCTTATGCCTGGAGAAGTCATCACTGAAGATACCGTCAAGGTACTGTCACGCGGTGATGTAAGACTTATGCTCGGAGGCGGACGCTCTTACAACGGCCTGATACCCGTTTTACCTTGACTGTAATGAACCTTCAAAGTATAATTCACGTATTATAAACGAGGGAGATAATTAATATGACAAGAATCGTTACTGTTGAGACAAGAGATCTTGAGAAGTCAGCTAAGGAAGGCGGATGCGGCGAGTGCCAGACATCTTGCCAGTCTGCATGCAAAACATCATGCGGTGTTGCTAACCAGCCTTGTGAGCAGCTCTCTAAATAAGTAAATCTTATTCTGAACATTAAAGGTCTCATTGTATGTGGGACCTTTTTTTATGAAAACGGGAGATTACATGATTCATTGCTACCAGTTTGACGGCCTTAACATCGTTCTCGATTGCTACTCGGGTTCTATTCACATGGTCGATAAAGTCGCCTACGATATGATCCAATGGTATGAGAACGAGCCTTCCGATACAGTAATCGCGAAAGCAATCGAAAAACACGGCATCACAAAAGAGGATGCCGAAGAATGCATTGCTGATATTGACGGCTTAAAGGCTGCCGGCAAACTTTATGCTCCCGATAAATATGAGCACCTGGCAAAAGATTTCAGGAAAAAGAACATTAAGATAAAGGCTTTGTGTCTCCATGTCGCTCATACATGCAATCTAAACTGCTCTTATTGCTTTGCAAGCCAGGGCAAATACCACGGCGAGCGCGCGGTCATGAGCTATGAGGTAGGCAAACGTGCCATAGATTTCCTGATTGAGAACTCGGGATTCCACAAAAACCTTGATATAGACTTTTTCGGCGGCGAGCCCCTCATGAACTGGGATGTCTGCAAAAAACTCGTAGAATACGGCCGTGAACAGGAGAAGATCCATAACAAGAATATCCGTTTCACTCTTACAACGAACGGCATTTTGCTTGACGATGAAGTAACCGAGTTTGCTAACCGCGAGATGCATAACGTAGTACTGTCTCTGGACGGACGCAAGGAAGTTAATGACCGTTTCCGTGTAGACTATGCAGGTCACGGTTCATACGACAAGATCGTTCCGAATTTCCAGAAGTTCGTTAAGAAGAGAGGCAGCCTCAGCTACTACATGCGCGGTACCTTTACGCACTACAATACCGACTTCCTGAATGATATAAAGCAGATGCTGGACCTCGGGTTTACCGAACTCTCAATGGAGCCTGTTGTCACAGATCCTTCAAGCCCTTCCGCTATTACAAAAGATGACCTTCCGGTTATTTTCGGGCAGTATGAAGACCTCGCAAGACTTATGGTAGAGCGCTATAACGAAGGCAGACCTTTCACCTTCTACCACTATATGCTGGACCTCACATGCGGCCCCTGCATCTATAAGAGGATCGCAGGCTGCGGATCAGGAACGGAATATCTTGCCGTAACACCCTGGGGCGACCTCTATCCCTGCCACCAGTTTGTCGGTGATGAAGCATATAAGATGGGTGATATCTATGAAGGTGTCAAGAACCCGGAACTCCGTGATAAGTTTGCTTCCTGCAACGCATACAGCCGTCCGGAATGCAAGGATTGCTGGGCAAAGCTTTACTGTTCCGGAGGATGCGCTGCCAACTCATATCATGCTTCAGGCGATATCAACGGCATCTATGAGATGGGATGCGATATTTTCCGTAAGAGGATCGAATGCGCAATAGCAGTAAAACTCCTCACTTCAGGCCTGGAGCAGCCGGGCAGCAACTGACCGGTCAGACCATAGGGTTTATTGCGGAGCATTTATTCCGATAAATACATAATCATTAGGATCCTCATCGTCACCAAAGATCCCGGGTTCCGTAAAATACGGATTATCATCAGCCAATACATCTGCCAAAGGAGTATTGGTATCATTTGCCACATAGACAAACATAACTATTCCGTCATAACCTTTAGGAACGATAAAATAATTAGTCGAAGTCAGTTTAACTGTCTCCGTCAGGAGGACTCTGCCGTCTTCCAATTGCTCATAATTGCTGTTAAGCACCTCCTGTTCACGGAATTCGTAACAGCTCATACGGTATTTAGAGCCCTGGAAAATAATATCTCCGTGAACACTGAAGCTGTCGATCTGTGTCGACAGATTAACTACAGGATAAGTAGTTCCTGTGTAGTAATCCAGGAATCCAACACCATGATAAGAGAAGAACGCAGTGGAAATATTGGTGGGTTCTTTTGTGCTGATCGGGAAGATCTGGGTATATGTTACTTCATATATGACATATCCCTCTTCATCTGCAGGATACTCCATTACGATCGGTCTGCTTATGATCGATACATCGCTTAAGTTCTCGTTGACCCTGTTCTGATTACTGTCAAGCGAATAATAAGAGAAGTAATTATGTATGGTTCCGTTTGCCATTTTAAGATTCTGATGGGCACCCCATGCTTCATCAGAATCAAAATTCATAGTGTCAAAATACTCTATAGCATCAACTCTGTTGAGATCATGTGAAGGTGCTCTTTTTACAGAGTAATCCGGGAGTTCGGTCTCGTCGGTCGTTCCTCCAAACCAATCGTCGTCATCATCACCATTATCAGGTTTCTTGCCGGTATCGCAGGAACACAATAATGATGTAATAACAGAAAGCATCAGAATTATTGCCAAATATCTTTTCATACGATTACTATCCCCTAAATGCAATATCCTGTTATCTAGTACAATTAGATTATACCACTTGGAACATTTCCCGTGGTGATCACTCAAGTTCAAAGGCACCGGTATACAATTGATAATATGTGCCCTTCTCGGCAATAAGCTGTTCATGTGAACCGCGCTCTATTATCTTTCCGTGATCAAGGACCATGATGACATCCGAATTCATTACGGTTGACAGCCTGTGTGCGATAACAAATACCGTACGGCCTTCCATGAGCTTATCCATACCGCGCTGAACGATCGCCTCGGTACGTGTATCGATGGAGGATGTAGCTTCGTCGAGGATCATAACCGGCGGATCCGCAACAGCGGCTCTGGCAATGGCAAGAAGCTGTCTCTGGCCCTGCGAGAAGTTAGAACCGTTGTTGGTAAGCATAGTGTTATAACCTTCCGGCAGACGCTCGATAAAGTCTGCTGCTCCTGCGAGTTTTGCTGCTTCCTTGCACTCTTCATCAGTTGCGTCGAGTTTACCGTAACGGATATTCTCCATGACAGTTCCGGTAAAGAGGTTTGTTTCCTGCAGAACAAGACCCAATGATCTTCTAAGGTCCTTCTTCTTTATCTTGTTTACGTTGATTCCGTCATAACGGATCTTTCCGTCAGCTATATCGTAGAAGCGGTTGATAAGATTGGTGATCGTGGTCTTGCCTGCACCCGTAGCACCGACGAAAGCGACCTTCTGACCGGGCTTTGCGAAAACAGATACGTCAAAAAGCACCTGTTTTCCGGGAACATAAGCAAAATCGACAGCATCGAGCAACACATCACCTTTAAGTTCGGTATAAGTGATCGTGCCGTCTGCCTTATGAGGATGCTTCCAGGCCCAGTGACCGGTCTTGTGATCGGCTTCTGTGATCGTGCCGTCTTCTGCGATATTTGCGTTTACAAGAGTTACATATCCATCGTCTGTCTCCGGTTCGGAATCCAAAAGATCAAAGATTCTCTGGGCGCCTGCGCCAGCCATAACGATGGCATTCATCTGCATCGTAAGCTGGTTGATGTTACCCATGAACTGCTTACTCATGTTAAGGAACGGAACCATGATGTCGATTCCGAAAGGCATTCCGGAGAGTGCGATATTAGGAGCGTTGAAAGCGATCAGGATACCTCCGACCACAGCAAGAAGTACATATGCTATGTTTCCGATATTGCCGATGATGGGCGCAAGAATATTTGCATATGTATTGGCTTTTCCGCTGTCTTCTGCGAGGCTGTCATTTAACTTGTTGAATTCTTCAGTAACTTTGCCCTCGTGGTTAAATACCTTAACGACCTTCTGACCGTTCATGATCTCCTGGACATAACCTTCAGTAGCTGCGACGGCCTTCTGCTGCCTGATAAAGTATTTCGCGGAACCTGCGCCGACCTTGCCGGTGACAAATATCATGGCAATGATGCCCACTACCATGATCAGGGTCATCCATAAGCTGTAGTAGATCATGATGAAGAATACGGCAATAACAACGACAGCACACCTTAAAATGTTCGGGATTGCCATTGATACCAACTGTCTTAAGGCATCGATATCGTTGGTGTAATGGCTCATGATATCGCCGTGTTTGTGTGTGTCGAAATAGCTGAGAGGCAGTGTCTGCATCTTGTTGAACAGTTCTGTCCTGAGGTTATCCAGGAACTTCTGTGTCATGTATGCAAGAAGCTGTGTCTGCAGAATGCTGACTATTGCTGCTCCGGCATAGATCGCGATCAGCGGGATCAGAATTGCTATGATCTCAATCTTGGCAGATTCCCAGTCTCCTGATTCGATCGTGCGGTTAATTACATCTATTACCTTCTGAAGGAAAACGCTGGGGAGTGCAGCTGCAATGGAATTGTAGATGATGCAGAAAGCAACTACCCATGTAAGTACGGGGAATTGCTTAAGATACATCTTAACAACTCTCTTGAGGCTTCCCATGGATCCTACGACCTGGGACATCGATGCGGCACCTCTGCCTCTTCCGCCTGGTGCGGGAGCAGCTTCTATCTTTTTCTTGGGAGCATTAGTCTTATCACTCATCGTCTGATCCTCCCTTCGTCTGTTCTTCATAGATCTCACGATAGATCTCGTTCGACTTGAGGAGTTCTTCGTGAGTGCCCGTGCCCATGATCTTACCGCCGTCCATGATGATGATCATGTCGCAGTCCTGAACTGATGCAACTCTCTGGGCAATAATGATCTTGGTGGTCTCGGGGATATATTCCCTGAATCCTTTCCTGATCAGAGCATCGGTCCTCGTATCAACAGCAGATGTGGAATCGTCGAGGATCAGTATTTTCGGGCGCTTCAGAAGAGCTCTGGCGATACAGAGTCTCTGTTTCTGACCGCCGGAAACGTTGGTTCCGCCCTGCTCGATATATGTGTTGTAACCTTCGGGGAATGAAGATACGAACTCATCAGCCTGTGCGATCTTGCACGCAGCAACGATCTCTTCATCAGTTGCATTCTCATTGCCCCAGCGCAGGTTCTCTGCAATCGTTCCGGAGAACAATTCATTTTTCTGAAGTACTACCGAGACAGAATCTCTTAATGTCTTTACGTCATAGTCCTTAACAGGAACACCGCCGACCTTGACCACACCTTCCGTTGCGTCATATAGCCTCGGGATGAGCTGGATCAAAGATGTCTTGGATGAACCCGTACCGCCAAGGATGCCGACATTCATTCCGCTGTCGATATGAAGGTCGATATCAAAGAGCGCATTCTTTGCAGCCTTCTCGGAATACTTGAAAGCAACATCCTGAAAGTCAATGGAACCGTCCTTGACTTCCATAACGGGATTCTCGGGATTGGAGATCGAAGGCTCTTCCTCTAATACCTCTACGATACGCTTTGCAGCCTCGATGGACATCGTCAGCATGACATATACCATTGAAACCAGCATAAGTGACATGAGGACCATAAAGCCGTAAGTCATCAAAGCGGAGATCTGTCCGACATCGATCTCAACGCCGTGACTGGCGATAGCCATTTTCGAACCTATATAAAGAACAAATACTACATTAAAGTGCAGGCAGAGTTCCATCAGGGGCGAGTTAAGTCCTACGATCCTCTCAGCCTTGGTAAAATCTTTTCTTATGTTATCTGAAGCCTTGCCGAACTTCGCCTGCTCATACGTTTCTCTGGCAAAGCCCTTAACCACACGCATTCCGCGGACATTCTCCTCGATCGATTCGTTGAGCTTGTCATATTTTTTGAATACGGCGCGGAAAGCAGGCATGGCAAGTTTGCCGATTATTATCAATCCGATACCTAATATAGGAACAACGATAACGAATGTCGTTGCAAGAGATCCTCCGAGAACATATGCCATGACGATCGCGAAAACGAACATCATTGGTGCTCTTACCGCGATACGTATCATCATCATGAATGCATTCTGTACCGTGGTAATGTCAGTCGTCATTCTTGTAACAAGAGATGATGTGGAGAACTTGTCGATGTTACCGAAAGAGAACTTCTGGACTTTCTGGAACATGTCCGATCTGAGATTCCCTGCAAAACCGGCCGAAGCCTCAGCGGAATATTTGCCTGCAAGAGCTCCGCATAAAAGCGACAGGATAGCGGCACCTGCCATAAGGCCTCCTGTCTGCATTATCATTTCCATCTGCGCACCATCTCTGAAATTATTAACCATCTGCGCAGTTATAAAAGGAATAACTACTTCAAGGACAACCTCGCCGATAATGAATATAAGAGACAGAACAGACTGTTTCTTGTACTGACGTAAAGATTTAAGAAGTTTTCTGAACAAGAACTTATCCTCCCTGTTATCACAACCTTTATATTATAAAATATAGATATAAATTTTTTAATAACCAGTTTTTTATTGAAGAACCCAATTTGTGATGTTAATATTGTCTTTGGCTTTATTTTGAAAGGTAAAGCACAAGGGAGGAATAATCATGCCTGTAATGGATTTATTGAGACGCAACGCACGTGAACACGGTGACGAAGTAGCTCTCGTAGAACTTAACCCGACAATGGAAGACACAAGAAAGATCTCTTTTAAGGAGTTCGACCTTGTTCAGCAGACAAAGACCATGCCTTACCGTCATGAGATCACATGGCAGATCTTCGACGAGAAGTCCAACAGAGTAGCAAACATGCTCTTAGGCAGAGGCATCAAGAAAGGCGACAAAGTTGCCATACTTATGTTCAACTGCCTCGAATGGCTTCCTATCTACTTCGGTATCTTAAAAACAGGTGCCATCGCAGTTCCTTTCAATTTCAGATACACGGCAAACGAGATATCTTACTGTGCGGATCTGGCCGAGATCTCCGTTATGTTCTTCGGTCCCGAATTCGTAGACAGACTTAATATCAATGCGGAAGAACTCACTAAGGACAGGCTCCTCCTCTATGTAGGCGACGGCCAGGCTCCCGAGTTCGCAGAAAATTACTGGCAGCAGGTAGCTGACTATTCCAGCAAAGATCCCATGATCGAGCTTAAGGAAGAAGACTACGCAGCTATCTACTTCTCATCCGGCACAACAGGATTCCCCAAGGCTATCCTTCACCCCCACAGAAGCCTCACACAGGCTGCTGAGATGGAAGCTATCCACCATGAGACAGGCAAGAATGACTGTTTCCTCTGCATCCCGCCTCTCTATCACACAGGCGCCAAGTTCCACTGGATGGGTTCTTTATGGACATGCTCCAAGGCAGTCCTTCTCAAGGGTACCAAGCCTGATGTGATCCTCAAGGCAGCATCCGATGAGCAGTGCACTATCGTATGGCTCCTGGTACCGTGGGCTCAGGACATCCTCGATGCTCTTGACCGCGGTGAACTGAAGCTCTCTGATTACAAGCTCGACCAGTGGCGTCTGATGCACATCGGCGCACAGCCCGTACCTCCGTCACTGATCCGTCACTGGAAGGATTACTTCCCGAATCATCAGTATGACACCAACTATGGTCTTTCTGAATCAACCGGCCCCGGCTGCGTTCACCTCGGACTTGAAAACACTCACAAGGTCGGCGCCATCGGCATTCCCGGTTACCGATGGGAGTGCAAGATCGTTGACGAAGAAGGCAATATCGTTCCTAAGGGCGATGTCGGTGAGCTCTGCGTTAAGGGTCCCGGCGTAATGCTCGAATACTATAGAAATCCTGAGGCTACAAAGGAAACATTAAGAGACGGGTGGCTCTTCACGGGTGATATGGCCCGTCAGGACGAAGACGGTTTCTATTTCCTTGTTGACCGTAAGAAGGACGTTATCGTATCAGGCGGTGAGAACATCTACCCTGTCGAGATCGAGAACTTCCTCCAGGAATATCCGAAGGTAAAAGACGTTGCGGTCATCGGTCTTCCCGACAAGAGACTCGGTGAGATCACAGGTGCCATCGTAGAGGTTGAACCCGGCAGCAACTGCACGGTCGAGGAACTCGAGAAGTTCTGCACACAGCTTCCCCGTTATAAGAGACCGAAGCAGATCATCTTAGCTGACGTTCCGAGAAACGCCACCGGTAAGATCGAAAAGCCTGTTCTCCGTAAGAGATATGGTGCAGAAAGACTTGTCGAACAGGAAAATCAGTCTTAAAATGTAAGCCTTGTGCCAAGTTTTAGGCACAAGGCTTTAATTTTGTATAAAAACGTTTCCTTGCATTTAGAGGGTGGAAGGAACAAAAAGTGAGGGCAATTACATATGGATTTGGCAATCAAGATCATCTTCCTTGTCGTCTTTTTCGCTATAATGATCGGAATCGGTCTTGTTACGAGGAAAAAGGCAAACAGCGTTGAAGGCTTCGTATTGGGCGGCAGAAATGCAGGACCCTGGCTCACGGCTTTTGGTTACGGAACATCCTACTTCTCCGCAGTAGTATTCATCGGTTATGCAGGACAGTTCGGCTGGAAATACGGTGTAGCTTCGACCTGGATCGGTATCGGAAATGCAGTCATCGGTTCCCTTCTCGCCTGGATCGTCCTTGGCAGAAGAACCAGAGTCATGACAAAGCACTTAAGTTCCAAGACCATGCCTGACTTCTTCGGAAAGAGATTCGACAGCAAGGCTCTCAGAGTCGCAGCTGCCCTCATCTCATTTATCTTCCTTATCCCTTATACATCTTCAGTTTATAACGGTCTTTCCAGGCTGTTTAACATGGCATTTAACATCGACTATAAGATCTGCATCATCGTCATGGCAGCTCTTACCTGCGTCTATGTAATCCTCGGCGGATACATGGCTACAGTCGTAAACGACCTTGTACAGGGCATCATCATGCTCTTCGGCATCACTGCGGTCATCGCTACAGTTCTTAACAACAATGGCGGATTCATCGGCGCTCTCACAACGCTTTCCCAGGCAGAATCGGATCTTCCCGTCACGGCCGGAATGCAGGGTGCATTCGTGTCCTTCTTCGGACCTGACCCTCTTAACCTTTTCGGCGTAATAATCCTTACCTCTTTAGGTACATGGGGCCTTCCCCAGATGGTCGGCAAGTTCTATGCCATCAAGGATGAGAAATCAGTTAAGGCTGGAACGATCATCTCCACTGTCTTCGCATTCATCGTTGCAGGCGGATGCTACTTCCTCGGCGGCTTTGCAAGACTTTACGAAGGCAATCCTGCTATCTATAAGGATGACGGTTCCGTTATGTATGACTCAATCATCCCTACCATGCTCGAAAATCTTCCTACACTCCTCGTAGGCGTCGTTATAGTTCTCGTTCTTTCAGCTTCAATGTCCACACTGTCTTCCCTCGTTCTCACATCGAGCTCAACAGTTACATTGGACCTCATTGACCAGATCAAGCCTAAAGCAAACGAAGACAAAAAGAAGAGAGAGAAGACACAGCTTGTAACCATGAGACTCCTTCTCGTATTCTTCATTGTCGTTTCCGTTCTTCTTTCCCTTAACCCTCCGACGTTCATCGCCCAGCTCATGGGTTACTCATGGGGTGCTCTCGCAGGCGCTTTCCTCGCGCCTTTCCTCTGGGGTCTTTACTGGAAGAAGACAACAAAGCTCTCCGTATGGGTAAGCTTCATTTTCGGTGTAGGCTTTACAGTTGCAAACATGTTCCTCAAGTTCATCGCATCTCCTATTAATGCCGGTGCGGTCACAATGGTTGCAGGTCTTGTAATAGTACCTCTCGTCAGTCTCATCACACCTAAGCTCTCACAGGAAAAGGTCGACGGCATCTTCTCCTGCTACGATGAAAAGGTCACGATCGAGAAGAGATATTCACTTCCCGAGAATGCACCTGCAGACGAGACCTGATCACATATTTGAAAACATAACTATTTAAGAAACCGGGCCTCTTACGGCTCGGTTTCTTCATTCCAGTTATTCTTATCGAAGACGTTCTGATTGGAATTCGAATACCATAGGGTATCCGTGAACACCTTATCGGTACTTCCGTCAAGACTCCAGTTATCGGTATACATGACGTAAAGTTTCTCAACATATTTGGCATCCGGCTGGAAGACCGGTCTATTGATAAACGGATTGACCGGATCATCAAAAATACCGTTCATCGCCATATAAGGAGTATCTGCATTGGTCATGAATGAATAATCAGTAGTAAACGGCGCATCTGAACCGAAGTCTTTAAACAACAGTACAGGATTATATGCCATGGCATCTTCGGCATTATACTTCGTATCGCTTGTACCGTCTAAGAAGAGCATGTCATCAAATTGTCCCAGCGGCCAACCGTGATCGGAAACGATAATGATCCTGGTATTGTCATAGACGCCAATCTCCTTCAGATAATCAAGCCAGTTTCCGATCTGGATAAAAGCAGCCATATTACACTGGTAATGGGCAAGCTGATAATTGTTATCCATCCTTATGGTTACACCATTACAGGTGAAACGGTCCTTATGCTCCTCATCGTACTCCGTATTGTCAAACTCAAAAGCCGGTTCATATTCCGGTTCCTTGAGAGGCATGGTGTTGTGGGCAGTACCGTTTTGAATGACAATGAATGAACCTTCTTCAGATGTACCGGAAACATCAGTCATGGAAGGCAGTGCCTTAAGAGCCAGATATGAATCCCTGAAATAGTTCATGTACGCTGATGACACCGTGAATTTGCCCGGAGTGTCCTTAGGGTTATTCATGTCGATAGTATTATTTACCGGCTCGAAATAAGTTCCGTCAGTATAAATGACAGGCTGAAGGACCAATGGAGAGGTCTTCATAAGGCCGTAACAGAAAAATACCCTCTTCCATGTTTCCCTGAGAGCCATGTCGGTCTCATCCGAATCACGGAAGTATCCTGTCTCGGTGTTATAAGCCTTGATGCCGGGATAAGGATCATATATGGAAAGATCCGGAATCTCGCTGTACCCTGCAAAAGGAGGATCTAAGACAGTTACGTCATATCCGGCTTCATAGAAAAGAACCGGCATCGTAAGAAGTGCCTCATCGTACTTGGTGCTGAGCATATCATCCGGACGGTCATTGATCTTATCCGGAGTGTAATCATAACCTCCGAAAAGTGCCGGTGCCGCAACAACGGTCCTCGTTCCGAAGGACAGAGTATTCGGATAGTAAGTAAATCCCGAGAACTGCTCCTCAAGTTCAGGTCTTTCCTGGAACAGATAAGGTACATATGAACTGATGGAACGGTCAAGCATGAAGACCACGACGTTTTTACCTTCTTTACTGAAAGATATCGTCGGAGTCTCCGAAGAACTGTTCTCAATAGATTTCCTTATATCAGGCATCGCGGAACTTATCCTGTAAATGTTGGATCCTGAGATCACCGCTACTCCCAGAATAAGGACAGGAGCCATAAAGCGCACGATGCGTTCGTGCTTTTTCACTACATAAAATACGATTCCTGCAAGTACTATCACAAGACCCAGATTCAGTAATTTATTTACAACAGGAAATGACAGACCCACATCAAACTTAAGGTCGGATGACAGGATACTGTCACTCTTTCCGAATGCAAAATAATTAAGTGTGCCGGAAACCGCCATGATCCAGATGGCAATAACTGATCTTTTGCGGTTCTTCTGATCTGCAAGATAATAGAAAAGGCCTCCCCAGAGAACAAAAGCACCGGCTGCAGTCAGGAAAGCAAAGATGATATATCTTACCGGTGAATGTATTGAAGTCTTCAATATAAACTCTGCGGGGGATGATGCAATTACTGCCGAAGGAATAAGGATACCGATAAGAACACTCAGATAAACAGCTCCGGTAATAAAGAGCACATTATCGGTCTTCCTGACTTCACCGGAAGCTGAAGCAGCTTTTCGAGAGCGCATTACCAAAGGCAGCTGGAAAAGAAGTCCTGCGAGAATGACGATCAGTCTTGCAATGATATCTCCGTCATAGAAAAATGAATAGAGCAGGATCAATCCGCCAAGAACAGAAAAAGCGATGGACGCTGCTCTCTTCTTATCCTTACAGTTGCTTACGATGTTTTTAACCAGCGAGAAAATATTATTCAGGGTCCAGTACATTACAAGACCTGAGGGTGAGTTGTACAGCAGGACCAGAAAGATGAGCGCCATGCCGTGAAGCTGGATCTTCTCCTTAAACTTCATTCCTTTGGCATAGATCTCACTGGAAATGACATTTATAAGTGTCATGAGTACCGGAAGGACATTGATGTGAATGCTTCCCAACGATATGAGAGCATCCGGACTTCCGAGATTTTTCAGTATTCCGAATTCGGCAAACTTCATATCCTGCAAATTGCTGAGGAAATAGAATGCCGCGATGAAGAACGGGACTTCGAGAAGAAGAGCCACAGAACTTCTGAGCGCATAGACCGGCTTGTAGTTATTCTGGCGGTAGAAGGTCTGAAGCATCATGTAGCGTTCATCGCCCTTAAATGTTTTCTTGATGTGATTTACAAAAGGCTCCATCGCTTTTTGTCTATCGCGCTCTTCTTTCTGTATCGCGTCAGCGCGTTTATAAAAAGGAAGGAGCAGCAGGTTTACCACAAGGCTTAAAGGGAAAATAGAAGCGCCGCAGCTATGGAGAAAATGATAGGATAACGAATAGACGCCCTGAAGCATCAGGGTGATCGGAGAGATTATCAATTGATAGAAGAACTCCAGTATCGTCATCCGGCAGCCTCCTTCGTGAGCTCGCTGTATTTGCCGGTGATATAGTCCGCCATCCTAAGGACACCTTCACCCTGGAAAGCCCAGGCTTCATCTCTTACCTCATGGCGGCTCTTTGTATGGGAATCATCTTCAAGACATGAGTCTATCATGTCCTTAAGTTCACTCCTGTTTTCAGGAGTCAGTCTGGTACCGAGTCTTGGAATGACGCTTAAGCCCCACGGCAGGCGTTTGAGCCACCATGCATCATAGGGCGAGTCGTCGAATTCCGTATCGGCACAGATAACAGGCTTGTCAAAGATAAAAGCAAAATCGAATATGACACCGGAAAAATCTGAGATGAGAATGTCCGAACGGTTCAGCACATCGAAGTTATCGGTATCACGGTTCCACTCCAGCCTGTCGCTGTCCGGAAACTCCGCCATCAGTTTCTCCATAAGTTCTTTTTCAGCGGTAAACGACTGCGGGTGCGGACGCACGATTATATGGTATCCGGTGTTAAGAAGATCGCGTATGAAATCAGCGCCATAGCGGTTCAGGATACTGCTCTTACCCCATGACGGAGCCAGAAGAACCGTGCGGGTATCCGAACTGCCTTTTTGGCAGGCCCCGGATCTCTCACTGAACTTCTTCATCTTTTCGTCCATAAACGGACTGCCCGTCAGTACAAGTTCCTTGGCAGGAAGATTACGGATCTTCTCAAGATCCCTTGTGTCATCTATCTGGAATTGCCCGGATAACAGAAGCGCATCGAAATAATCTATGCCGAACATGCGGTATGTCGTCATCTCGGCAGGCGAATGAGGGATGTGAATGTAATATGAAACGTTCTTGCTCCTTTTCCACTGATACACATCAAGACCCGGGGTTGTCGACAGAACGATGGTCGCATTCAGGAAATTAAGCTTTGCAAAAGCTTTGTTGCCGGGTCCGATATATTCCGCCTTAACATGTTTCATCCCGGTCTGTTTTAGACCGGGATCATCTTCGGACATGGTCATATAAACACATTCAAGGCCACGCAAATCCAGCTCGCGCAGCACCGGCTCGAAAACGTTCCAGTAACGTTTATCATCGGAAAAGACTGCAACGGGAATCGATTTACCTGAAAGATCTTTCTGTTTGCCGCCTGAAATCAAAAAACGGAGTTTTACCCACAGACCTTTGAAAACAAAACGGGCTACACCGATAAGTCCGATCAGAATAGCAAAGAGCATGTATCCCGTGCCGGGATCTATATATAAGACCTTATACAAATCCACCTAATCTTTTCCCGTTGTTTGTTGTTAGTTAATTACTGCAGATCTTCCATTCCGAGAGTTTTAACGCCGGCGGCATTGAGAAGAGCCTCTGCCTTGGCATTGTCATTGGTCTTTATTGCAATGGGGGCACCCTCACCGTCAATCGAAAGACCGTAAATGTAACTGATGTTGATGCCTGCCGCATGGACCATGGCAACGACCTTAGCCAGACTTCCGACTGCATCAGGAACAACAACTGCGATCACTTCATCGATACGGGCTGCAAAGCCTGCTTCCTTGAGGATCTGCTTTGCCTTGTCCGGTTCTTTTGCAAGCAGACGGAGAACACCATATTCCATTGTGTCTGCCAGGCTTGCAGAGAGCAGGTCGATACCGCCCTGTGCGAGGATCTTAAGAACCTCATCAAGTCTGCCTTCAGTATTCTCTAAGAAAACCGATAACTGCTTTACGAACATAATGGTACCTCCCCTTTCTTACTGATAAAGCTTACGCTTGTCTGTAACGTGCTTGCTCTTGCCGTCGAAATGCTCAAGGCCGTTAGGCTCAACGAGCTTGACCTTTGCATTAAGACCTATGGCCATCTTAAGCTTGTCGTGAACTGCCTTGGAAAGTTTCTCCAAAGACTTGATCTCGTCCGTGAATGCGTTTTCAGCAACTTCTACCTGAACCTCGAGAGTGTCGGTATTATCAACACGGTCAACAACGAGCATATAGTGAGGAGTCGTTCCCTCTACAGTCAGGAGAGCAGCCTCTACCTGCGAAGGGAAAACATTTACGCCGCGGATGATGAGCATATCGTCGGATCTGCCTCTGAAGCGCTGGATCCTTGCCATTGTACGTCCGCACTCACACTTATCGTATTCAATTGATGTGAGGTCTTTCGTTCTATAACGGATAAGAGGCATGCCTTCCTTGGTGAGGTTTGTAATAACGAGCTCACCGTCAGAACCCTTGGGAAGCTGCTTCTGTGTAGCAGGATCGATGATCTCGGGCAGGAAGTGATCCTCCCAGATATGAAGACCCTTATGGTATTCGCAGTCACAGGCAACGCCGGGACCCATCATTTCTGTGAGACCGTAGATGTCATATGCTTTGATGTGGAGTCTTGCCTCCATCTGGTCACGCATCTCGTCTGTCCATGGCTCTGCACCGCAGATGGCAGACTTGAGCTTGATCTTGTCGATGAGACCTGCCTTCTCGAGATCCTCTGCAACGTGCAGGAGATAAGAAGGCGTGCACGCGATCGAAGTAACGTCACAGTCGATCATCATGTCGATCAGTTTCTGTGTGTTGCCTGTGGACATAGGGAGAACCAGCGCGCCAAGGTATTCAGCACCATAATGTGCACCAAGTCCGCCTGTGAAGAGGCCGTAGCCGTAACCTACCTGAATTATGTCGTCCTTAGTGATTCCTGCCATTGAAAGGCATCTTGCAACGCACTCTGCCCAGATATCGATATCGCGTCTTGTATAGACGGCAATCTTGGGCTTACCTGTCGTACCTGAAGATGCGTGAACACGGACCAGTTCCGATCTGGGTGCTGCAGCCAAACCAAAAGGGTATGTGTCTCTTAGATCCTGATAAGTGGTATAAGGCAGTTTATCAAGGTCTTCTATTCCCTTGATGTCACCGGGTTCAAGACCGGCTTCCTGCATCTTTTTGCGGTAATACTCAACGTTGTGATAAACGCGGTTTACCTGCTTGACGAGTCTTGCGCTCTGCAGCGCTTCGAGTTCGTCACGCGACATGCACTCCTTTGCTTCGTTCCAAATCATAAAATGGTCCCTCCTTAAGCGGGATGTTTATTTTCGTGCGGTCTTAAAACCGTTGACGATAATGAGTGCGAGTTCAGTGCCGTCCTTATCGAAGGCCTTTACCTCGTATAAACAGATATATCTTCCGTCCTTGACGATGTCGGCAGTACATGTGACTTTGCCGCCATGCCATGACCTCAGGAAATTCATCTGTGTTGCCTGTGTAACGGTGATCGTATCAGAGTCGAGCTCGCAGTTTTCTGCAACGGCGAACGCGAAATCAGCCATCGTGTAATAGACTGCGCCCATGAGACCTCCGACGGCATTAAGATGTCTGCCGTCAGGCTCAAGGCTTACAACGCTGTGGCCTTTCTCGGCCTTCTCGATAACGATCCCTGTAGCTTCGGTGGCGTATTTGTCACCCTCGAAAAACTTTCTTACCTCTTCAAGACTGTTAGCCATAGATCACTCTGCTGCAAGGCCCATCTCGAAAGCCTTAAGGTTGAGTTCAAGGAATTTTGCAGGAACGGAAGCCTCAACAGCCTTGATCCACTCTTCCTTGCTGATCTCTGAAATATACTTTGAGAAAACACCCATAAGAACAATATTTGTTGCCTTGGATGAACCTGCCTGTTCAGCGATGGTAAGAGCATCAATGGCATCTACCTTGGCGCCGGACTCCTGCATCTTCTCAATGAGACCTGACGGGTACTCAGCCGTGCCTGCGATTACGGGCATAGGATCTATCTGCTGTGAGTTAGTGACGATCTGTCCGCCTGGCTTTAAGAACTCAACATATCTTGCAGCTTCCAAAAGCTCGAAAGAAATGATGTAGTCTGCTTCACCCTTATCGATGATGGGAGAATTTACCTTGTCGCCGAATTTAACGTAAGTTACAACGCTTCCGCCTCTCTGGCTCATTCCGTGAACCTCGGAGACCTTTACGTCATAGCCCTTGTCCATTGCGGCTCTGCCCAACAACTTACTTGCGAGGAGAGAACCCTGTCCTCCAACGCCAACTATCATTATGCTTGTTACCATGTGATTGCCTCCCCGTTCAATGTCTCGAAAGCGCCGAACTTGCAGAGCTCGCTGCAGACCTTGCAGCCGAAGCACTGTGTTGTGTCGACATGTGCATGTCCGTCCTTGAATGAGATCGCAGGGCATCCGAGCTTCATGCATGCCTTGCAGGACTTGCACTTGTCAGCATTTACCTGGATAGGCTCACCGCGCTTAACCTTCTTAAGAAGCGCACAAGGTCTTCTGGAAATGATTACGGAAGGCTCTTCTGCTGCGAGTTCTTCCTTGACTGCTGCTTCAGCTTCAGCGAGGTTATAAGGATCTACTACTCTTACCCTGTTGATGCCCATGGCACGGACGAGAGCTTCGAGATCTATCTTTCCTGCCGGATCGCCACGGAGGTTGAAACCTGTCGTAGGATTCTGCTGGTGACCTGTCATGCCCGTAATGGAGTTATCAAGGATGATGACAGTTGAATTGGTCTGGTTATATGCGATGTTTGCAAGACCTGTCATGCCTGAATGCATGAATGTGGAGTCACCGATGACAGCGACTGTCTTCTTCTCGGCATCAGCGCCCAGAGCCTTGTTGAAGCCGTGGAGCGAGCTGATGGAAGCGCCCATGCACTCTGTTGTATCGATAGCGCAGAGCGGAGGTGTGGCACCTAATGTATAGCATCCGATATCGCCCATGACCGTGAGTTTGAGCTTGGAAAGAACATAGAACATTCCTCTGTGAGGGCAGCCTGCGCACATTGCCGGCGGTCTTCCGGGAAGTCCTTCAATGGGCTTGCAACATGGCTTCTCGGGAAGTCCGAGCTTGGAAGCGATGAGGCCCTGTGAGAACTCGTCAATAAGAGGGAAAATGTCCTTGCCCGTTACTTCAAGACCTAATGTCCTGCAGTGTGTTTCGATGATGGGATCAAGTTCCTCAACAACAACGAGTTTATCAACACCTGCAGCAAAATCCTTGATCTTCTTAACAGGAAGCGGGTTGATAAGTCCGATCTTCAATACCGGATACTTATCTCCGAATACTTCCTTAACATACTGGTATGAAGTTGAAGATGTGATGATACCCATTGAAGTATCAGAACCTTCCTCAACGCGGTTAAGGGAAGACTCCTCGGCAAATGCAACGAGCTTTCTTGTTCTCTCCTCAACGATCGGATGACGTCTCTTGGCATTTGCGGGAACCATGACATACTTTCCTGCATCCTTCTCATAAGGCTTAACCGGAACATCTATCCTCTCACCTGTCTCAACAACAGACTGTGAGTGAGCAACTCTCGTGCACATCTTGATGAGTACGGGCGTATCAAACTGCTCGGAAATATCGTAAGCCTCGATGACGAAATCCTTTGCTTCCTGGGAATCAGCGGGTTCAAGCATCGGCATCTTGGCTGCGATCGCATAGTGTCTTGAGTCCTGCTCATTCTGGGATGAATGCATACCGGGATCATCTGCAACAAGAATGACCATTCCCGCATTAACACCGGTGTAGCTCATGGTGAAAAGAGGATCAGCAGCAACATTAAGTCCTACGTGCTTCATTGCGCAGTAAGATCTCTTGCCTGCCCTGCTGGCACCAAAAGCTGTCTCCATAGCAACCTTCTCATTCGGAGCCCATTCGCAATAGATCTCTTCAAACTTAGCAGCTTCTTCTGTGGTCTCTGTGCTGGGTGTGCCGGGATACGAACTGGCAACCGCAACGCCTGCCTCATAAAGACCTCTTGCAACGGCTTTGTTTCCAAGCATTAGTTCTTTCATTTTCAATTCTCCTAAAGAATTATTATATTAATAAATCAATCTGTTAATTATACGACAAAAAGAAACACCTTTAAACAATGAATTGTTTAAGCGGCGTCAGTAAAGATAATACTGTCAGATTCAATGGTGGGTCCGAACTGATTGGAATATTTATATTCTGTGGCTGTACATACCGGAAGATTTAATGCCATCTGGATCCTCTCGTGGTGGAGCAGAGCCTCATCCGTAACATTAAAGAAAGGATATATGGAACTGCCGTAAACATCACTTGCCGTATCGTCCCAAAGACAGTCAACGTTATAAAACTCACCTTCAAGAAGAACCATATTCCAGGAGTGAGCTCCGTCCTCTCCACTGCCTCCAAGTGCCCTGTTATCGATATCCATCGTTTGTCCCGTGACATAGTAACAGGTGTATCCCGCCTTTTGCATAAGATACTGAAAGCTCCTTGAATATCCCGCGCATACGGATCTGTGGAGAACAATAACAGAATATGCGCTCTGGTTATAGGGAGCAGTATCATCATACACGGTGTTATCGCAAATATAATCGTGGATATAAAGCTCGCGTTCGGCAAGTGTCGAATAAGAGAATGCCTTGGAAACTATTATTTCCACTTCACTCTCAAACTTATCCTTAGCCTCCTGGAGCTTCTCCGGTGTGTCGGCAAAATCAAAGAAATTGAAATTGATCTCTTTTACGCTGCCGTCAAACGGATCATAGGTGTATCCGTAGTTGTTTTCGAGCCAGAACAGTTCGGGATGGTCATTAAGAACAGCATCAACGGCTTTGGTCAGCTGGTCAGCATCTATTTCGACAACGCATTCAATTTGTTTATTGCCCAGGGTCAGTTCCTCATAGATCAGGGAATATACCTGCATCTCCTTCGGTGAGAGCATCGCATAATACGGATACCTGTTCATATCAAATGTCTTGGCAACATAACTGGCCGTTGTTGATGTTGTTGATGATGTTGTTGTTGGTAATTCGAGAACCGGTCTTGAACTGCTGGTTGACTCAAGATAATACTCCGTGTCTTCAAAACATCCTGCCATAGTTATGACAAGCAATACAGACATTATTACCGATATGATCTTCGCAGTTTTCCTGTGCATTAAAAATCCCTTAAGGTTCATTTTACTAAGGGGAATTATAAGTAAAATTTCCTGTTATTTCTATCCTAAATGCGTCACGCTTTTCAGCAGTTCTCTTCTTTCTTTTTCTTCCTCGGTCAGTTCTTCCTGATAAGGATCATCCGTTTCATCCGGATAATCATCAATTTCATCCGGTTTAACAGCCTTGCGGGCACGAAGTTTCAGGCCTGTCATGACAAGACCTATAAGAAACAAAACCACACCGACGAACACGAGAACATAATCGTAGAACAGTCTGTCTTCAGTCATCTGGGCCGCTTTCTCCCAATACGGAAACTCATAGCCCATCCGTGCCCTGTCAGTCTCTCCCAACGGGAAAACGGTATCAAGGATCCTTAATACGCCAAAGCGCCCCGTATTGTTCGAGACATAGATCTGGGGGTTGGTAAGTGAATAGGAAGGCATGGCATTTTTAAAATCGGTTACAGCCACTCCATTTACCAGTTCGGGGAGAAGCGCCTCATAGCACTGGATGGCAAAATCGGCCGGTTCAGTGCTGATAACTTCACCGTTTTCGTCTGTAGTCACAGAATGATAAAGAGTTCCCAAAGTGCCGAAATATATAAATGCCCTGTTCTCCTGTTCGCCCGAAAGTTCTGCGACATTCGTGCTCCTTTCTTCTACAACGCCGATGATCGTAAACATCTGGTCATTGATAATGAGCCTGTTACCTAAAACATCATATGAATGATAGAATTTCCAGGCCAGAACATCATTGATTACGATGTGGTTTGTATCGACGGGAACCTCGGGAAGAAAACCGCCCGAGAGGTATCTGAAGGGGTGGAAAGCTTTGTAATTGCCTCCGACAGCGACAAGCTGGGTGTCAGCAGTTCCGATGACCTCTTCAAGACCGTCCTTTACCTCAACGGCATTTACGGACGCCCTGACTGTAGATGAATAGCAGTCTTCCCATCCTCTTAGCTTGCCTTCCACATACTGGATATTCTTGGTCGCCGCAGCAGAACCTGTATCGGTCGAAGCCTGCAGATCTTTACGGATCAACGCTATATCCGCAAGGTGTATTGATTTCCCGCCGTCAGTATACGTAAGCGGAGATATATCTCCTTGGGATCTTATTCCTCCCGCGAAAACACTCATATGTCTGAATGACATTTCCGATTTGCTTTGCCATATCTCAGCTACCTTCTGATCAGGTCTTGTATCGATCAGATAAAAAGCTCTGCCGATACCGAAACCGATCAGTACAAAAGCTGCCAGAATAAGCCAGAAAGGCACGGCAAAGATCAGTTTTAAGAATTTCCGCTTGGTATTGACCTTCTCGGTCTCAAGCACCTCTTTTGTCTTATCAATAATCTGCATCGTTCTCTTCCTTAAGATTACTTTGAGGAATAGTCTTCAAGTCTTACTCTCTGTCCGTCTTCCAACGGCTTCTCGGCTCTTACAACGATCATTACATCGTACTTGTCCAGTCCTTCACCCTTGATAGCGGTTGCAGAACCGTCTGTTGCCTCAACCGTAACGTCTACCCTCCTGACCGTATATTTATCACCCAAAGGAGTAGAAGAACCTACGACTGTATATATGAAGGCTCCGTTGTTGTCTTCGCTTACCGCACTGCTCGGTACGACACACTTATAGTTGTCGTTGCCTTTTCCTGCATTTACGGTGATCTCTTCACCGGGCCACGCATCATTACCGTCTACCATACACTTAACGATCTTAAATCCTCTCGGATTGTTGGGATCGGGTTTGATTCCCGTGACCGTGCAGCCATTAATAAAACCGCTTGTAACTTCAAGAGGCATGCCGACCATAATATTCTGGGCAGCCTGGGTTGTGAAAGTAAATGATACTGAGCAGACTCTGTCAGTCTCCGGGAGAATGCAGGTTACTACCTGTTTGGCAGTTAATACATCTCCGGAAGAAACGGCAATGTTATATATATATCCGGATGCCGGAGCCGTAATGGATGTTATCTTTGCCTGCTGCTCAAGCTCATCTATCTGTTTCTTAAGTTTTTCTATCTCTTCGTCACGGTCTTCAGAAAGATCCCTGTTCTTGTCCTCGGTAATACCCGCCTGAGTATATGCATCATTCAATGCTTTCTGCGCGGAGTTAACTGCACTCTTTGCCGCGTTTACGGCATTTTGCGCAGCTGTCTCGGAAGGAAGCGTTGCAAGTGCAGCTATCTCATCCTGGGCTTCCTTTATCTTAACCTGACATTCGGCAAGTGCCGCGGAAGCTTCGTCTAAACGCATTTGAGCAGAAGCTATCCTGGACTGCAGAGCTGCTTTCTGGTCTTCATACTGTTGTATCTTGAGAATGAGTTTATCCATCTCATATGTGGGTGAGTTAGGATCAAGTCCGTCAATATCAAGAACGGTTGCGGGTGTAGTTGCGGCCGTCGTAGCAGATGTCGTTTCAGATGTTGATGACGTAGCTGATGTATCTGATGACGAAGATGTAGGTGTAGATGATGCATCTGTTCCTGTTGTAGGGGTTGCCGTGGTTGTCGTTGTTGGCTCTTCTGTATTTACTACTTCAACAGTTCCCGGAACAGGCGTGGGAGTAGGGGTTCCCAGTGCTATATAAACTTCTATCTGAGACTGGAGAGGTGCTATCTGGGCATCTATCAGATCTATCTCTCTTTTAATGTCTTCTACTGTCTGGGCAGCAGCTGATACGGAAGCTTCGAGAGATACTGCTTTTGCCGATTCATTATCTATGATTATCTGGTACGTGTCTTCAACAGCTTCTTTATTCAGAACTTTTTCCAAAGTGTCTTCTGCTTCTGAAAGCGTTGCCTTTGCACTGTTGATCGCATCATAGTAAGTAGTAAAATCCGTGCCGGAGGGGGTTCTCTCATCGTAATTCTTTTCGCGCTCCAGAGTCTTAAGACGGTCTCTCTTTGCCTGAAGATCTTCGGATTCTTCCACGGACTTTAAAGTCAGTATCGTATCACCGGCTTTTACAGTGTCGTAATTTGAAACAAGGACTTCATCTACGGTCCTTCCTTCAAGACCCTTGACCTCAGTCTGGTTTTCGACGGTTATCGAACCTTTCGCGCTGTTGGAATATGAGAGATTGCCTCTGGATGCATATGTTCCCATAACCTTCGGAATGGTCAGATTCATTATCGTGTTCGAGAAGAATGTCAGCAATGCAAGTATGACTATAAAAGCAATCATTGCTTTTATAACCTTTGCTCTTTTAGCACTTCTCTTTGCCATCTTCAAGTTCCTCCGTATCCTGCATATGTGTTTTCTGACACATGATGTTTATTTAATTCCTGATCTTGATATTCCTTCCACGAGATAATCTTCTCCCCAGAAAAAGATAAGTAGCGGCGGGATCATGTAGACACTCGACGCCGCAAATGCGATTCCCAATTCCGGTTCGTTTATCTGTGAGAGAAATACGGATAAGGGTTGTTTTGCCGTATCTGTTAACAGGACCAATGGCTGTTCAACCATGTTCCAGTAATCGATGAATAAAAGTATCGTCAGGGCGAAGATAGCGTTCTTACATAACGGCAGCGCTATGTTCGTAAATATCTGCCATTCGGAAGCGCCGTCAAGCGTTGCCGCTTCAATATATCCCGACGGGATCTGTCTCATGTATTTTGTAAGAAGGAAGATCGCGAATGTCGAGAAAATACCCGGCAGAATGATCGCCCAGATCGTATCAAGAATACCCAGATTTTCCGCGATCATGTAGTTCGGAACAAGTGTTACCTGGAACGGCATGAGCATCAGGATGATATATGAGAAGAACAATACCTCTCTCCTCTTTCTCCTGTATCTTGCAAACGAATAGGAAGCAAGGCATGCCACTACCATCTGTCCTCCGACGATAGGAAGAGTCAGTATAATCGAGTTCCAATACTTAAACAGATATTCGGGATTCATAAAGAGAAGTGTCGTGTACTGTTTTATGGTCACTTCCTCCGGTATGAGTTTCAGGACCGGGATCCTCGACATATATGTCGCTCCCTGGGATGCATGTCCTGACATGCTCTGGAAGACAACCTGATAGTTTGACACAATCTCTTCAGAAGACATGAACGAATTCAGGAACGTAAAGAAGATCGGCACCAAAGCAAGGGCTGAGATAAGAACCGCAGCAAAGACTCCGAATCCTGTTATTATTCCTTTGGTGATCTTGCGTCTTTTAAGATTTCTCTCGATCCTTTTCTTCTCGCTCTCGAAAAAAGCCTCTCTTGCTTCATCAGACAATGAAGTGATAAACGTTTCCGGATTTTTCGTCTCGGTATAGATATGACGGCGCGCAAGCGTTGCCTGTTTTCTTCTCTCGATCCGCTTAAACTCGTCCATCGTTATTCCTCCACATCCGAGTCGAACTTGGATTCTGCGAAGAACAGACCGCCAACGATAATGATCATGACAATACACATTACAATGGCACCCGCAGAGAGTTTGCTGTAATCCAGGTGCGTGAATGAGTTGTTCATGAAGTGCTGAAGCATATAGAGGTTATCGTAAGGATAATCACCGGTTAACAGATAGACCTCTCTGAAGATCTTAAACGAATTGATAAGGGACATTATTCCGACAAAGAAGATCGTCGGTGAAAGATAGTGAAGCTTGATCTTGAAGAATCTTTTTACGGGGCCTGCGCCGTCCATCGCGGCAGACTCCAGGATCTCATGCGGAATGCTGTTAAGAGCCGCAAGGAACAACACCATGTTATAGCCGAGATTCTTCCATAAAAACAACAGCATGATTACCACTTGTGCATAAGATGATTTGAGCCAGTCTATCTTAACTGCCGCTTCGGAGATCTGTGCGGCTATTCCGTTGATAACTCCGTTGTAACTGAAAAAGACCTGCCAGATAAGAACGACAGATGCGACAGGGACCATCATCGGATTTAAAAGAAAACTTCTGAATAAGCTCTTGCCCGGAAGTCCTGTGTTAAGGAGCAGTGCAATAAACAATGCCAGCACAACAGCAAGAGGCACTGATATCAAAGCGAACGTAAGTGTATTTACCGATGCATCGATAAAAGCATCGTTTGTCAGGACTCTCACATAGTTGCGGAGTCCTACAAAATCAGAGTTCGTAGGAGACTTCTGGAATGATGTCTTAAGGAGCAAAAGAAGCGGAAGGAAGAAGAAGACCAAAACTCCTGCAAAACTCGGAGTAAGGTAACCTGTGAATATTCCCCAGTCACGGATCCTTCTTTTTATGTGTCTCTTCCTGCGGAGTTCGAGTTTTGCTTTCCGTTCAGGTGTATCTTCAAATACGGGAATATCCTTGGGAGTAAGTTTCTGACTGGCAAGCGGTGTAACGTTCTTGGGCTTCGGCCTGTTGATTATGGCCTCTTCACGTTCTTCTTCAGAGCGGACAACAACATTTCTTGTTTGCGGTTTTTCAGGGTGATGTGAAACTTCAGATCCCGGCCTTACACCGGTAACTTCACCCTTCTCCCCCAAATGTTCAATGTTTGTCCTATTATCCATAAAATGTCAGTGTCCCCACACTCAAAGCAGATTATACTCTCGCCCCTGTTATTTTCTTATCCCTTGTTTTGGTGCAAACTGTGGCAAACCGGCATCGAAACGGCATCATTTTCGGGCAGGGTTTGCTACGACTAAAAGTATACTCTCTAATAAATAATAAAAACTGTACGGTTTGATAATATTATGGTTACCAAAAAATTACAGAAACCGTCTTACGCTCATTAAGGATTCCGTATTTTTTCCAATATTCGAAAAACTTAATGATAATGACCTGTTTCTGTAATTATTCCGTAATCTTTATTAAGCCTTAACAGCGAAAACAATAGTGTCAGATGACCGTCTCGACCTTGATCGTATTTGTATTTCCGGCCTTGCCGTTTATCAGACCGCCGGTCATTACAACGTTATCTCCGGCTTCAAGTTCAAGGATCTCCTTGGCAACATTAAAGCCATGATAATACATAACATCAGTCGAAGTAAACTCCTCATTGAGGATCGGGATAACTCCCCAACTTAAATTGAGTCTTCTCCAGATCCTCTCGGATGTCGTCATGCCGATAATGTCTATCGGGCATCTGAAACGCGATACCATTCTGGCAGTAACTCCGCTTCTTGAGTGAACGACGATCGCTTTTGCGCCTACATCGATTGCCATCTGGCATGTTGCGTGGGATATGGCATCGAGATTGTTGCGGATATTGAATTCCTGCTTGAAAAAACGCTCTTTGTAATTGATATGGTTCTCAGTATATTCAGCTACCTGTGACATCGTCTTTACGGCTTCTACAGGATATTTGCCTGCTGCTGACTCACCGGAAAGCATAATAGCCGAAGATCCGTCATAAACAGCATTTGCTACATCGGATATCTCTGCTCTTGTCGGTCTCGGATTGTTGATCATGGACTCGAGCATCTCGGTCGCGGTTATAACCCTGCGTCCCAAAAGCCTGCATCTCTTGATAAGCCTTTTCTGAACGCTCGGAACTTCAACGAAAGGTATCTCAACACCCAGGTCGCCTCTTGCGATCATGATGCCCGCGCAGTATTCGCAAATCTCATCGATGTTATCAACTCCCGCACGGTTTTCTATCTTGGCGATTACCTCAATATCTTCGCCGCCGTTTTTGTCCAGGAATTCACGCATCTCGATCATGTCTTCTTTCCGCGATACAAAAGAAGCAGCAACAAAATCGATATCATTCTTTATTCCGAACAGAAGATCCTTCTTGTCCTGCTCGCTCAGGAAGTCTCCCTGCATGACCTTGTTCGGGAAGTTCATTGACTTCTGATCTGATAACGTTCCTCCGACAACGACATTGCAGATGACAGCATTTCCTTTTATCTCACTGACTTCAAGAATGACAAGGCCGTTATTGATAAGGACTCTGTCACCGGGATTAAGCTGTTCCGGAAGCATCTTATATGTAACAGAAACTCTGGTCTCATCACCTTCAACATCTTCTGTCGTAAGCGTAAATACCGCTCCGTCCTTAAGCTCAACCTTATGGTCTTTGAATGTTCTTATCCTATACTCAGGTCCCTTTGTATCGAGCATGATCGCGATAGGAAGATTCATCTTCTCTCTCACTCTCTTAATGAGATCGATCTTCTCCTGATGCTGTTCGTGCGTTCCGTGTGAGAAATTAAGCCTTGCAACATTCATTCCCGCTTCGCACATTTGGGATAATGTCTCTTCATTATCGGACGCAGGTCCAATTGTGCAGATGATCTTGGTTTTACGCATATATATAAATTCTCCTTGAGTCTTAAAAAGATATGCCTGATTGTATCATTTGCTGTCCCAAACTTCTTCACAATATTGTAAAATGTTTGAGTGGAATTTTTATACAAGAGGAGGCTTTATATGGCAGACGTTAGACCGGAATCCCTTAAAAGAATTACAACCAAAGCTCAGGCTGATGAATTCATCGATGAGCAGATAAAGGCCATCAAGGAACAGGTGGGAGACAAAAAGGTTCTCCTCGCGCTTTCAGGCGGAGTTGACTCATCTGTAGTCGCAGCCCTCCTGATCAAGGCCATCGGCACAAATCTCGTTTGTGTTCATGTTAATCACGGACTTCTTCGAAAAGGTGAACCTGAGATGGTATGCAAAGTCTTCAGAGACGAGCTCGGCGCAAACCTCATCTATGTTGACGCAGTAGACAGATTCTTAGATCTTCTCGAGGGCGTTACCGATCCTGAACAGAAGCGCCACATTATAGGCGAGGAATTCATTAAGGTATTCGCCGAAGAAGCTGCAAAACTCGACGGCATTGCATTCCTTGCACAGGGAACTATCTATCCTGATATCCTCGAGAGCGAACAGGGCATCAAGGCTCACCACAATGTTGGCGGTCTTCCTCCGGAACTCGATTTCGAGCTCGTTGAACCTGTTAAATATCTCTACAAGGACGAGGTCCGCGTTGTAGGTTCCGCATTAGGACTTCCCGGCAAGATGGTTTACCGTCAGCCGTTCCCCGGTCCAGGACTTGGCGTAAGATGCCCCGGCGCGATCACAAGAGACAGACTTGAAGCAGTAAGAGAATCCGATGCGATCCTCAGAGAAGAATTCGAGAAGGCAGGTCTCGCAGGCAAAGTTTGGCAGTACTTCACAGTAGTTCCGGACTTCAAGTCAACAGGAATCAAAGACGGCAAGAGAGCATTCGAATGGCTCTGCATCGTCCGTGCCATCAACACAACCGACGTTGTACAGGTAACCGTTGAGCCTATCGATTACGATCTCATGTGCCGCATCACTGACCGTATCACTCATGAAGTTCCCGGAATTAACAGAGTCCTTTACGACTACACGCCCAAGCCGACTGCAACGGTTGAGTACGAATAATCGCAAAACGCTTGAAAGTCCCTAAAATAGGGACTTTCAATTTTTTAAGCCAACAAAAAGCCAACTAAAATTAGAAATTCGTGTATTTTCAGCATGTAAAGCAGGGCTAGAGAATCACCAAAAGGTATTGGTGGGGATGGTATAATTACCATGTCTGAGGGAGTGATTCCTTAGTACAGAAAATAATCAGAATAATGAACTGTAAGATAGAAATGACATACTACATTAAACGTCTGATTGCCGGAATTATGCTTTTGGCAGTATTACTTGGTGTGTGTTCCTGCACTGAAACAAAATATTGGTCTTTAAAAAGCTACATCAACAATAATGCGGATGTGGAAGTAGCTTATATTGACGAATGGGAATATGAAAAAGACGATAAGACCGTCAGGATTAACATAGCTCTCAAAAAAGGGGCTACTCCTTCTTTGGAAGAACTTGATTCTTTAAGAAACGCATTATCAGACTTCATGAGCCGTAAAGGCGGATTCCTTGAACAGGGATGGAAGGTTACTGTAATTGTTTCTGAATATCATTTTGCCGATTCTTCAAAACCCCACATATACGCGTATATTCAAAACCACAACGATAACTATACTGATGTCAGTAATACTATGAATACGTTTTGCGTTCTTCTCAGTCAGGCTGATGTGTCGTATATTGCTTCTTTGTCAGGTGTGGAAAACCTCTATATTGTTGATTTTGTTCAGGATGATAACGGTCTGGCAGAAAGTGTTTTGCATGAGATTGAAAAGTTGGACGAATTGAAGACTTTGACCATTAGCAGCGACTGGTATGAATTGTTTTCTGAAGCAGGCCTGGACTGCAAAATTTTCGTGAGTGATGATCTAGTCGACATATTTAAATGATGATTACTGGTTGTAAGATAAATCATGAATATAACTAAGAAGCCTGCGAAAAACAACTCGCAGGCTTCAATAATTTCAGGTAATTTTACAGCGGAAGAGACCGTAGAATACATTAGGGTTTGAGTAACTGTCTAATATATTCTGCTGAATATGGTTTGTTTGGTTCTAATTCTACATTGTATTTTTGATTTATTTTTTCTACCTCTTCTTCAGAAAATACAAATGTCCCATGACCAAATGGTCCATTGTCTTCCGTTTCATAGCCGCCGGAAATCATATTTAATAAATCTAAATCGATATTTTTCATTGTATTGTCCTCCTTTATTTGCTTCGTTTATCGATATGGTCTTTGTGTGATGGCTTCATAATAACCGAAAACAAAACAATAACCAATCAGTGAAATCGGGCTGATCTGATGCATAAGCAACACTTCATTTTCCAAGTGTTTAAGAATTTACAAATTGGAAATATCAGGAATATAACTAACTAAGAAGCCTGCGAAAAATGACTCGCAGGCTTCATTAATTCCGGGCTGTTTTATAGCGGAAGATCATCAATACACATGTAATAGACACCAAGTCTCTTGATCCGCTCCGTCTCATCATGCTTGATGCGGGTCACCTCATAAAGTTTCCTTTTTAGCCTAGCTAGGAGAACAGCCATCGTTCCACACCAAACGATAGTCATATCGCTCGGCTTACCCATAAATCTCAACATATTCTTTTATAGTAGCCCATTGGCAATGATTCTGTTTTTTTATTCTTATATGCTTGCGTATAGAGTTAATGCAATATCTGCTCTTGTTTCTGCGTCGGCTTCGGTATTTGTAATACTTTTCGGAATTGTCTTTTCTGATAGGAACTGGTATGCACATTTAATGATAAAGAAATGAATTAAGAAAGTGTTCTTGATTGGGATGATATAATTACCTTGTCTGAGGGAGTGATTCCTTAGTACAGAAAATAGACAGTATATGAGGATAGAATGAGCAACGAAGAATACATCAGAAAGTGTTATGAACTGGCTATTAGCGCAGGAAAAAACGGTCATGAATCTTTTGGCGCAGTTCTGGTCCATAACGGAGAGATATTAGAGGAAGCGGAGAATACCGCTGATTTTGAACGGAAGATCTTCGGACATGCCGAATTCAATCTTGTACACAAATGTGCAAATAAATATTCTGACGATGTGTTGGCAGAATCTATTTTATACACGAGCTGTGCTCCTTGTGAAAGATGTCTGGGTGCTATTGCTTCGCTAGGCGTTCACAAGATAGTTTGTGGTGTTTCATATAAGGAGTTTAGCAAATTGTGTCCTTTCGATTATGAGAAATTGGATCGCGAGGGTTTACTGAAGAAATTGGGTATCGACATGACTATAAGCGAGTCCGTTCTTGAAGATGAAGGAATGCATGTTTTCGAATGGTGGGGCGGAGAATATCATCCGCTGGAAGAATTGATAGCTGAGATGGATGAAGTAAAGCGTAATCGTAATTAGTAAGGTAAATAAACAGGAAACGAGATATTGATGACGAACGTTATTTGTCCGAAAATCTGAGATAACCGATAGGGCAGACATCGAAGGATAAGTTTATGGAAGAAGAGAAACAGATAAAGGTACATGCCAAAGACGGTGAGCGTCTGCTCTCCGAGGCTGAGACAATTCGTGTCAGGAATCTTAACAGACGGCAGGCTGAACTTGAGCGTGATGGATTCGTCAGGAAAGACAAGCTCATATCGGTAAAGACAGCCAATATCGTTGGAAACCTCTCGCTTTTACCCCTCATTATCCTGATGGTTGCAATATACATAATCCGCAACGGAATGAACTTCATGCCAAAACCTGCCATGCAGATGTATGGTAAGTTTGCTTTTTTGTGGTTGATCCTGGCTATCGTCGTTATCGTTGTATTTTTCCCGATACACGAGCTGATTCACGGTATTTGGTATTCATTGGTCTCCAAGAACGGTTGGAAAGACGTGGCTTTCGGGTTTGCAAAGGAAACACTGACTCCGTACTGTACCTGTTTGAGTCCGATGAAAAAGCCCCTGTTCATCATAGGTGCCCTGTTGCCCATGACGATTTTAGGCGTTGGATCCTGTGTTGCTGCCATATTAACGGCAAACCCGTTTATTCTTCTCGTTGGGATTACCCACATACTTGGAGGTGCAGGTGATATCCTTATCGTCATCATGATCCTTCGCGAGAAACTCAAAGGCCGCAATGTCATGATCTTTGATCATCCTTACGACATCGGTTTTATCGTTTTCGAGAAGACTGTCTGACGAAAAATATACCAAGTTCAGTAAATAATCAGAAAACAATAGCAAGGGAGTAATAGGGACTATGAACAGATCAATGCTTAAAATGACAACCGGACTGTTGGTAGTTATAGTTGCATTTAGTTTTATGGCGGGTTGTGGATCCAAGTCCATTCCGACAGAGACACATTCTGAAAGCGGAACCGTTATGAACATAATGGAGGAAATATATAATGACTGCTTGGAAAGAGGGGATACTGAGGGAGCAGAAGAAGTATTGGAAACGTACTTGCACTTAGTGGCATTTTATTGTCTGTCTTATACCACAGTGAAGTATGACGACATGAAATACAGACATTACGAAAATATCGACTATGAGATCGGTGATCTGCAGATAGCAATTGCAGCATACAATGAATACAATGACGAATCGGCAATGGATGTTGAAGTCGATTGGATACTGCATTATAACACCAGTACAAAAGAGCAGCTTGGCGCAATAGAAGGCTATGTAAACTGGTATCATACCCAGAAAGGAATTGTCCTGATAGGGGACTACAGAGATCTTGTTAGTTACAAATATGATGAAATAAAGCAAAATAACGATATTCCTCATCCCCCTGCTTATGATCGCTTGACTCCGGCTCAGTTCATGGAAGTGCAGAAATATATGGCTGACCCAGACTATCAGGTGGATACAACAGTATGGAAATAACTGTTTTTAGAACGGTTTCTCAGCAGGAAATGAGTCTAAGAGAGATTAAACTAATGAGTGATTTTTATCTTACAACTGATATAGAAAAATACAGAGATACGCTTGAAAGCATCTGCAAAGAGTCTTCAGATTATTTAATGAAGGTCGAGGGCAGACCGGCACTGTCTGCGTTTGCGGATGTATATGAGACAATACCTGACTTGCCCAAGAATTTTCCTGTGAAATGCTTTGCATTTATATATAAGGAAGAGGCTGTTGGCTACGCATGGATAGTTGAAGATACAGAAGAAGGCATATTCAAAGACAATAATATCAGGAATTATACGAGCCGGGCGTATAAAGGGATGGGTTTAAGCAATGCCTGAGAATAAGTGGGTAATAGGAGCAGTTAATGTTTCGAGTTCGGACGTTAAGTGTCCGGGCTGTGGAGCTTCTATTGGTGTCAAGTTCGATGCTGAATCACTGAATCTCAAATGCCCTTTTTGCGGTCTGTCATCGCAGCTCCCTCAGCCTGGTTCAGGCAAAGCCATCGAAGAACTCGATTTCAATTCTGCTTTGCAGCGTGCCAGTGTAAACTGGGGTCACATCAAAAAACTGATCATCTGTGCAAACTGTGGCGGCCAGACTCTTTACAACGCCGAGCAGGTTACCGGTGCATGTCCTTTCTGCGGATCGACCAGCGTAACACCTGCAGCTGAGAATGTGCAAATCATGGCGCCTCAGGCAATAATCCCGTTCTCGATCACTAAAGAAAAAGCTCAGGAATACTTCACTGATTTTTTGAACAGAAAATCATTTGTCTCCCAAAAAGTCGCCAGAAGCAAGCTCGAAAACATAGTCGGCATATATCTTCCGTTTTGGACTTTCGATGCTCAAACTGTCACGTCCTACTTGGGTGCAGTCTTTGATGTGGAAAAGGAACCGGCACCTTATGTTACAGGTTTTTCGAACCGCTACTTTGACGACCTTGTCATCTATGCTTCTGACAGGATCCGCATGCCTGAAATAGGAAGAGTACAGGATTTCGATTTCACAAAAATGGTTCCTTATTCATCCGAATACCTGGCAGGCATTCCGGCAGAACGTTATACGGTAGGACTTAACGACAGCTGGGAGCGCTCAAAGATAAAGATGCGGAAAATAATAAGAAACGACATGTACGAAGTCGGAAAGCGCAGATTCTCCGTCAGGAAATTTACTACCGACTACTATAACGTAAAGTTCAGATATCTTTTGGCACCCGTATATATTGCCCGCTATACATTTGGCAAAGAGTCATATCAGGTAGCTATCAACGGACAGACCGGCAAGACTTACTGTGAAGCGCCTACATACTTATTGAAATTGATACTGCTGATCATACTGATAGTCTTAGTGGGATTAGGCATATCAGTATTTATTATGTGGCTGATGCATTATTTAGGATTACCGATGTCCTGAATGCCGCCAAAGAATCTGCTATGATCGAAAATTCAATCGTGAGTTGTTTATATCGTGAATAAAATATACTAAGAAGCCTGCGAAAAATGACTCGCAGGCTTCATTAATTCCGGGTTGTTTTATAGCGGAAGATTATCAATACACATGTAATAGACACCTAGTCTCTTGATCCGCTCCGTCTCATCATGCTTGATGCGGGTCACCTCATAAGGTTTCCTTTTTAGCCTAGCTAGGAGAACAGCCAGCGTTCCACACCAAACGATAGTCACATCGCTCGGCTTACCCATAAATCCCAACAAATTCTTTTATAGTAGCTTCGTTGTAGGCTTTGAGATCATTTTCGAATTTGCTCTCGAATTCCTTTTTAGCTAAAACTGAAAGTGTGTTGCTTTTTCTTGTGAAGTTAAGCCACTCTTCAACCTTATCAGTTACAATATTGAAGCCGCCAAGTTGAAATGTGAAAATGATTTTAAGAACAGATCCCGTGTATGAAATAGTACGCAGGGTACTACATCCTAGTTTTTCTAAGTTTTTCATTTCATATATAAATGCTGCGTATTCAGATGAATAAGTGTCTGGATTTAAAAGTTTTTCCGCATTAAAAACAAAACCATAAATATTATCTATCGGCGGTTCATTGTATTTACCAAGAAGAATGTCCGGAGAGATTCTGCAGATTAACCTTATTAGATCGGATACAGTTTCACAGTGCTTAGTTTTTGTTTTGGAAAGTTGTTCAACTTCATCCCTGTAAGCATCATCAACACTCCGAATAATGCCGCTCGGTGCGGTCGCCTTGTTTATAAAATAAGCTGTTCTGTTCCACGCTTCGATTGTGCGGAAATCGCCAGCAAACAATATTACTCTCATGAATAAGATATAATCTAAGAAAGCTCCTGGTCTTTCAGGGGAAAATAGGAGAGTATGAAAATGAGTATTTTTAAGAGAGCACTGGCAGTTTTGCTTTTAACAGGCGTCCTTTTCACCATGGCATCATGTTCATCAAAGGATTCATATTACAGAAAGGCCGGTGCTCAGTGGGCAATCGATGCATATAAAGTGCTTCCGGAAGATTTTAACGAAGACACATGCAATCAGTTCTGGGCTGAAGGAGATGTTTTCGAATTCCCGATGAAGGCAGATGAATTTTTCGATAAGGGATGGGAAATAATTGATGTTTATAAGGAAGAAGTTGATGAGAACTATCTTCTTAAACCTCAATATATGTATGAACTTTGCTTAGACAAAAACGGTACGGGAATGATGACCTGGATATTTAACAGTTCTGATAAAGCCCTTCCGGTCAGAGAATGTACGGTTGTATATATAAAGCTGGACTGGTACGAGAAATTGCTGATCTCCGGAGGCGCGTTGCTCGATTTGCATTATAAAACTTTGGATGAGGCTTTAGCCGCATTTAATAAGGATATGACTGTGTTTGACAAGGAAAAGAACTGTTACGGTTATAGTTTTGATGATAAGAAAATGGGTTATGACTGCAGCGTCAGAATCACATACAGTCACAATCCCGATTCTTACTCAGTTTCCCGTATTGAGTATTTCGCACTTGATCCGGAAATTATTCTGGGCTGACACGACGGCAATTGTTGATTGCGAGTACTATGCAACAATTTCGTCTTACGGGTTGTATAAAGGGTAGTTGATCTTTTTCGAAAACAGGAAAGGTGCAGATATTATGGCCAAGAAAGTATTGATCGGTATTGCAGCAGGAACAGCTGCGTTAACCATAATAACAGGAATAGCCGTACTTGTGGTATATACCCTGAATTATAGAGGCTCGTCAAACACGGATGTCTGGGAAGAATATGATGAGGATGAGGATGCCGGGACGGAAACCAGTTTCTACAGGGATAATCCGGATCCGACGCCGACACCTACCAGGGAAACTCAAGGCAGAGACTACTATGAGGGCGGCGGCTATAAAGGCTGGGACAGTTACTACATTATCCAGGACTATTCGACCGAAGAGATCATTGCCGAATATGAGTATTATCACGACATCGCGCACACATATGATATCTCGGATCTTGTAACTTTCGATAAGGAACTCAAGCATCCGGCCTACACCCATGAAGATGCCAGCGGCTACGGCTTATTCATGTTCTATGACCTGATCCTTGCGGATGAGATGATCGATCACATCGAAAGCTTTAATGTCGAGGGAACAGAGTCCACCGGTGCAATCGAATTCACGATGAAGATGAGGATCCATGATCCCGAAAAGGCAAAGGAAGTCTACAATGCATTTGTAGACCGCTACAGCGAAGGCTCACAGGGAAGCGAATACTACGACATGCTTCATACGTTTGATAAAGGCGTCAGGATTCATGTCGATGATACCCACGACTGGATCGTCGGCTACAAGAGAGTCAGATCTGGCGGCGACACATTCTATATGATACACGTGTCGGAAGATTATTGACGGATGCCGGTGACGGCAGCTCGGTACGGGAAGTGTTAATCTTGTGAGTGTTTGAGACCGTTTTAGTCACAAATTCGGCATTCTCGAAAAAGTATTTCCCGCTATCGATAATCTTCACCAACGATGACTGGCTATCGTCATAGAAAAGATGTTATATTGAGACAGATCAAATACAAAGGGGTGCCTGTCATGCAGATTGTTGAGATTCCTGTTTACAGTATCAGTGTTCAATTAGAAAGCGCGCTTCGCAAGAAAAAATATAAAGAAGAACAGATAGCCCAGGCATATGGCATTCTGAGCGAAAAAAAGAAGGCGCAAAAAACGCCTATCATTATTCTTGCTGCCGTTATCGCAGTCTTGGGATTGATACTGGGGATCGGCGCGATAATCGGAGGCAACCTCGTCATCGGTCTTATAAGTATGTTTGGTTTATTTGCAGCTGCCGGTGTTGCAGGTTATATCGGCTATTACATCAATGTCGGAAAGACCGCCAAGCAATGGAACGCGCTCTTAAAAGAGTTCTACCCTGATATCTGCAGCAAATACAAGCTTTGAACACTTTTCGACAACGTGTTGCAATATATCGAATAACGATAAAATTTTATTGAAATTCACCTCTTAAAGTGCTATTATGCAACCATAAGGAAAACATATGGAGGTGTGGATATGGACGACTCTTATATCGACAACAGCGCTTACAGTTCTGAATACGAAGAATTTACCGCTGAAAAAGCAAGACGTTACTGCATCATTTCGCTTCTCCTGAGATATGGCATTCCTGTTGTACGCTTAATTATCTACGTTTCGATACTGTTCCTTTCGGTAAAGGCATCCCGGAGTGTGATGTCAGATTCGGTGGTTTTCACGGCTTTTGGAACCATCATCCAGTTTGTTGGATATCTCATTTCCTGGGTCCTGATGGTCAATGTAAGACGTCAGAAAAGTGATTACACCTTTGGCAATGTGCTGAAATGGATGTATATAGCAGACACGGTTCTTCTGGTACTGATCGTTATAATAACATTCATTGGAGCGATCACGTCTTTTGCGACCTTTGTGAACTGATCAGACTTTAATCTTTAAACAAGGTCTCGGAGCACAGTTTCCGAGACCTTTTTCATGTTTGGCAAACAAACCGTATTCCGGAGATTATAGCTGCGTTTTTAATTACTCCGGTGTATATGTGAACTGGTAATCAGGGTTGCCCAAAACTGCTCCGTCAAGTTTGAAGGTCAGATCCTTAGCATCAGTCCCCTCGGGAACAAGGAAGAACATCTTTATCTCTGACGCCATGTAAGTAGATGCGGTTGACGGCCAGAAACCGTATTTCAATTCCGCTTCGGTACCGTTGCAGGTCAAAGAGCATCCCTTTGAAACGCTTTTATAAACAGCTTGCCTGAATTCATCGCCTTTCAGGTTTTCGGTCGTCAACTTATCAGCTGCCTGAACATTAATTATGACCTCAAAAGTATCGAAACCTTCATAATTAACGGTAAGACCACCCGACATCGGGATGCCATTCACATACTCAGCACTGACTACTTCACATTGAGCATTACTTGGAATACACGCGGAAACACCCACAAGCATTACGGCAATAAGCACAAACGAGAAAACCTTCTTAATAACAGACATAAAGCACTCCTTTCCTACACAAGGGGATGTCACGGTCAATGATACGTTCTATGCCAAAATGGGTCTCTTAGAAAATTGTAATAAATATGGCTATCGAAAACAATGCCTTGCAGGAAATACGATTAAATATCAAATCCACATTTATTCTTTATTTACACCAAGTTTATTACGAGATAAAACCACTAGAATAAAATGAGAATGTAAATTCAAAAATCTTTCGAAAATAGGAAAGGAGATCAACTATGACAGACGAGGAAAGAAAAGCGATAAAGGCGAAATTGAACCAGCAGATCGATGAGTTATCTGATGAAGAATTAGCTCAGATATCAGGTGCAGGCTTTGGGGATACATCACAGCCTCTTACATGTCCGTCTTGTAAAAGAGTTTTTTATAATAAAATCAAATATGGATATCATGTGATGACAGAACACTATTCAGAAATTGTTCCTGATTAACCGCATTACGATTGTTTAGAACACAGGGGCTCCGGAATTCCGAAGCCCCTGTTTTTGCCTATATGAAGGCTGTATATTATATATCTTTCAAGGGTATGAGCGTTCCGTCGGTTTTAACGTCATATCTCAACTCATCACCTTCAAGCTTCTGGCCGTCCCAGGTCATGTTCTTACAAGCCGTGAATGTCAGTGCCGGAGTCGGGACATCGTGTATGTTGCAGTCCTGGAGGTTGATACCCTTGGTCTCATAGAAGAACACCGCTCCGCTGGTGCACTCATAGATCTCGGTTTCTATGACATCAATGTCGGAGCACATAAAAGTATCAATGCCCATGTCTCCGCAGCCGTAAAGGCGCATCTTCTCGACCGTGATCTTCTCACATTCACTGAAATAGAGAACTCCGCCGGCGCATGTACCCTTCTCCTTCGTATGGCCCGCAGTAAAACCTTCAACAGTAATGTAATAGCAGTTCCTGAAAAAGAGAACATTTGCATAGCGCGGGAGCGCTTCAAGTGTCGTTGCGGAAGGATCCGGATCTTTAGCCTTGATGACCAGGTTATCTACGTCGTGGATGACAAGCTGGAAACCGTCATATGTATCTTCCCAACTGTAGAACTCGGTGCCTATACCGCCGTAATTCTCTGCCTTGGACAAATCGAAGTTTGTTCCGTCGAGGACGATGATACGGTCAGGTCCGATGGCTTCGAGGAACTCATCGACCGTCGTTACGTTGACCTCGGTTCCCGGAGGGACGTCCTTCGCTTCGAGGGTGGGAACCGCTACAGTCTTTGGAATTACTGTCTCAGGATCGATGTCACGAAGCTTCATGGATGTGAACTGATCATCCTCAAGCATATTACCGTTTGTATCGGCCGCTTTGATACGTGCATCTGACTTATACCAGTGGATGCAGTTATTTCCGTCAAACTGGCAGCCGTCAATAGCAGCACCATACTGCTCGAAATAGAAAGCGTTGCTAATAAATGTGTTTTCCGTAACCTCATTGGAGATGAAGATCACGTTCTCCGTACCGCATGTATAGAGCAGACCTTCTGCCATGTTGTCGTGGATCTTGCAGTTATAGACAGTAAAGCGCGTACCGAAGTCAGCGGTGAAGAGACAGTATGGACTATAAGAGTCATTACGTGTTCCGTGATCATGAATGTCACAGCCGCTGACAAAAACGTCCTCGCAATACGTAGCATCGATTGCGCCGTCGCTGCATTCATAGATGTCGCAGTCTGTTACGTTGAGCTTTTCGCTGCTAAGTCCCCTGACGCCGATCGTACCGCATCCGTAAAGACCGCATTTTTCTACATTAACGTCATTGCAGTTCTCAAAGAGAAGGACGCCGCCTGAACAGAAACCGGGTTTCTCCGTATGACCGGCTGTAAGGTCTGATACCGTGATCTTACTGCATCCTCTGAAATCAATTACATTCGCATATCTCGGAACTGCCTCAATGGTTGTCTTGCCCATTCCGGCACCGCGGATCGTAAGGTCCTTAACATCACGGATGACCAGCTCGGCGCTGACATCATTTGTGTCATCAGCACATTCGAGGTTCCATGAATAATAATCACTCTCAGAATCCTTGCCATAATTAGATGCCGTGCTCAGATCATAAACGCCTTCCGCCATTTCAATCACGGTATGGGGAGCGATCGCGGCAAGGAGCTCATCAATGTTTTTTACCCGGACAACGCCTTCCTCTTTAGTTCCGGCTTCCGGTTTAGATGCGGCAGACTCCTGCTGCTTTTCTGTAGCTTTTGCGGAAACAGGACCGGCAGCCACTCCGCATCCTGTCAGGAGCGTTATAGCAAGGACTGCTGCAAGCAAGCGCGTGCCGCTCTTCTTATAGCTCATTATCTGAACAAGTCTTTCCTTGAGATTTCTCTTTTCGGTAGCAAAACTCGTTGCGACAACGGCTGAAGGCAGAGGTGATGACGCTGCCATCAAAAGGAGCGAATTGCCGTAAGACTGTTTCTCGTCTTTGTCCATGGAGCGCAGAAGCATCTCATCACAGCTCAGCTCACATGCGCGGTTAAACTCTCTGCGGATAACCCAGGCTACAGGATTGAACCAGTGCAATGAAAGGACTGCTGCTGCGGCCCACTTATAGAGCGTGTCAAAGCGGCGGTAATGTGTAAGCTCGTGACGGAGAATGTTGAGCAGGAGCTCTTCATTGTACTCGCGCCGGGGCAGAACGATCTTCGGTCTGAAAACGCCTAACATCATTGGTGTACGGGCTGAATCCGAGAAATAGAGAGCAGGCTTTCTGCCGGGAATCGAAGCATATACCGCTTTGGTAAAGCTGTCGGGCTCCATAAGTTTTTTCTTCAGGCTTAAGCTGAAATGAAAATAAGAGATCACTGTAATCCCCATGCTCACGAATGCACCTGCTGCCCAGACTGAGAGCCAGAGCGCGGGTGATTTCCAGTCAATTGCAGGCATAGCCTTCGGGGCAGTCTCAGAAACTGTCAGATCCTGTGTTTCCGATGCATCAAGGGCAATTTGAGTTCCTTTTGCTTCAGGTGTATCACTTTTCACAACCTCACTGTGACCGGTCTCTGAAACGTGGTCCGTGTTCTCCTGAACGTAGATCTCGCTGTAAGCAGCGGGAACTTCAGAAGCGGTCATATCAGCTGTTGTCTCTCCCATTGCGGGAATAAGTCCCGGAAGGGGCAATGCAAAACGCAAAAGTACCAGAAGCCATGCATAGTAATAGACCGTGCTCGGCATTTTGCGCAAAACGGTATAGCGCAGACACATCAGAAGCAGCGCGATAATACTGCCGCTAATGGTCATAACAAGCAATGAATACATTTTTTTATTCCTCCACCTTGAACATATCCCGTAATTCGGCAATATCGTCCTGAGAAAGGCCTTCCGAATTGACAAGAGAAGCTATCAGATCGCGGGCCTTTCCGTTATATAAACGGGTAATGAGATCCTTAGTAGCCCATGAACTGTATTCCTTCTCCGTGATAACGGGAGAATAGTAGTAAACATTTCGTTTTTCCTGGCGTACGACGCCTTTTGACACGAGCCTGGAGATCAACGTCTTGATCGTCGCAGGCTCCCAGCCCTTTGATTCCTGAAGCTTCTCACGAATCACTGTAACGGGCAGAGCGTCCTCTGTGCGCCACAGCAGCTTCATGACTTCCAGCTCGGAATCAGTGATCTTGCTGGCAAGGTTTTCTGACATAAAATTATCCTCCATATTTGCGGTTTACAATTGTAGCTTACGCAGGCTCAATTTAACACTGCAGGCTACAATTGTCAACTCTAATGGAGTTATGCCTCAAATTTGCCAAGACGGATCATCTCCGCACATCCGCTATTCGAAAGGCTGATGTCAGAAGTAACTGTACGCGCCCATCCTCTGGAAGTATTCCTCTGAGGCATCGTACACGGTATCGTATATAAAGTCGTTTTTCAGTTCGCCGTCTGTTCCTATGACGGCGCATTTTCCTTCACTGTTCTCGGCCGCATAGTACATGTGCGGACTCTCTTCATAGTATTCCGCGATATTCGCGTATATGGGCTCAATGATGATGTTCATCTCCGCATCCATCACGCCCTCGTAGTAATCCCCGTCCTTAAACACTGCGAAAACATACTGCTCAGCGCTGTTGTAACTCCTCCAGCTCTGCATGTCTATGAAGCCGGGCATGTAGTCATGGATGATGTTCTCATGAGAGTCCACGAGCGCGATCTCGTTACGGACATTATCATCTTCCGAATCTCTCATGACGATGAACCTGTCGGGACCTACAACAATAAAATTACTGTACAAAGGATGAAGGACATACTGCCTGTCAGGCCCAACAAGGCCGTTGTGTCCGTCCACGAAGACGCGGTAATAATCCTCCACTCTGTCGGTCTCAAGCTCAAATATACCGTCGCACCTGACCGGTACGGTAATGTTCAGATCCTTATCCGCCATCCCCCATTTCTTGCCGACACGGAATATTCCGCCCTTATACTTCTCTATCGGAACGGGATAGTCCGTAATAATGACGGAGCATTTCTCCGGATCGAATGCGTCATCGACCTTGAGCAGACATCTTGCATGGTCACCCGTGGGAAAGCACCCTCCCCTTTGGGTATCACGCAGCTCCGTCTCGAAAGTTATCTTCAGGCTGCTGCCGGTAAAGACCTGCTTAGCACCCGTGACATTTACAAGTTCGGATTGCGTATCGTAATACATGTAGAGCAGGAAGATATACTTCTCCCCTTTTATGTCGAAATACAGATAGGATTCCTGATCGAGCAGATCGAAATATCCGAGATATTTCTTATCGTTCTTAAGCTCGCTGTAAAGAGGAAGGTCATCAGACCCATCCATCCGTTCCACGATCTGCTCCACCCTTGCAGCGTCCTCCAGTTCAACAGGAACAGCCTTGCATGAACAGAGCATACCAAGAACAAACACAACGGATATCAGAACGGACAGTATCTTCTTCATACCAAGGATCCCCTTTCACAGTTAAAGGTTAGCACGCTGAATAAACCGAAAACAAGGGACAAAGTCTTAAGGTTTTACCGTGAAAACAAACGAACGGGCTTCCTTCAGTGAAGACAGCCCGCCGCCTGTGTTTATTTATGGGGGGGGTAAGAATAAGCTTTATGCTACGCCGAATACTTCTCTTACGATCACAGCGATATCTTCTCTTTCTACCTTGCCGGGAACGCAGAAATATCTTGTAAGCAGTTCAAGAGCATCTTCCATGGAACGTCCCTTATCCTTCCATTCCTGGATGTAACGTCTTGCGGTTTCCTTGATCTCTTCCGGGGAAAGATCGTCATAGAGCATTACGCCGCCAGCTACCTTGTCAAGATTATCGCAATTGATCTCATTCATGTTTGTCATTGTTATGTCCTCCTCAATTGACATTGTGTTTTGTTTGATGGCTACAGTATGTCTTGAACAAAGACCCAATCCAATAAGCAATGTCAGGCACAATTGTTGGTTATTCAACAGATGGAGGGGGAAGTGTTGGATAGAGGAAAAAATTAATTAACAAAAGCACAAAGAATAATGGGCTTAATGTTTTTAGTATAAGATTCGAAGATGCCTTGCATTAATTCGATTACGCTTGAAAGTGTTGGTTTCATGTTCTCAAGCATTTGACTCATCAGCTCTTTCTGAGCCAAAAGGAAGAGCTTACACGGATGCAGAGATTCATCTAAAGATTTGAAAATGCTATCTGTAGCTGCGTCAGAAAGGAGAAAAAGATTAATGTATTCTACGCAACTTTCATCAGGAATATCGCTGCTCTCTATTCGAATATCCCCAACAATGTGTCTGCAAACCAAATCTTTAATATATTGAATACAGATTTCATCTTGATCAGTATTAATTTGCGTTAACGCTTCATTGTCACGAACGCTAAATATGAGCACAACTTCGTATTCTTTACCCAGAATAACAAGATGCGCGTGCTCTGGTTCTGGAATATTCACAGTATTGTTTTCCATAAACTTCTACCTTATCCACTTATGAAAATCTCATATCTTCAGTCTCTCAAACATCCAATCGGAATTACATGAACACCATTCTCAGTCGTATAAGCAATCTGGATCAATTCTCTTTATATTGTCAGTTTTACTCTGTTTGGTCATATAACTCGCTCCACTAATAGCTTGCGCGGCTTCGGGGAAATAGCATTTCTATCCCGTTAAGCCTGTTCAAAATACATTCCGTTTATTATTATTCCTTCGTTCATAATCTTATAGTTAAAACTGTAGGTATTGCCGTTGTCGTATTTCATGACAAGCATTCCGTATTCTATCGAATACTTGAATTCTATGACGGTTGTCTTCTCGGAACGTTCTCCGGTCTCCAAATCTTTAGTCATGGCAGTGTAAATATATGTTCCCGTATTATCTTCGTTGAATATATATGTACCGGTATAGCCACTGTAGTTTTCAGGTGAAGTCCACTCTCCTATGAGTCTTTCATCGGTTTTACTGCCGCTGTCTGCAGCATTAAATGTTGAACCAGAATCAGTAGGCACCAAAGAAGGATCAAATATGGCACCGGGAATATAAGACAGGTCCAAAGGTTCTTCACCGAATGCAGCTACATATTGTTCTTTCGTTATTACCTGACCTATCTGTGGTGCTTTTGCACCATAATAATCTTTAAGGTAACCGTTATAAATATTTACTGCTTCTGCAGCAGTTTCTGCAAATTCCGGATCATCAGTCAACAAATCTAGGTTTTTGATTCTTTCATCATTACACAGATCCCACATACTATAGTTATATCTGACAAGAACAGCATATAAGTCGTAATTAGAATATTGATATGATGAGTCGAAATTTCCCAAATCTTGGCCAGCTTCTTCAATAATATAATCAAATACCCCGAAATTATACATATCATCAAGACCGAGCATTAATAAATTATCAAGGGGTATACGCGCACCCATCGGAATACCGTTTTGATACAAATAACTCATAATCAGTTTGTTAGCAAATGGTCCTTTGAATACTCTGTTGTAATCTAAGCAAACAGTTGCAAATTTATCATAACTGTTTCTATAAGTATGTTTGCTGCTAATCGTATCAACCATGTAGGTATGAAAGTAATCAACTTCTGAAAACGGAACACTTTTATAATCTGTATTAAATATATAGTTAATGTAATTTGTGAGCATTTCATTTACTTCATCAGTAAATCCATAACCCATTATGTAACCTCTCAGGTTCTTGCCAAATTCATTTTCAAAATAATTTGCAAAAACATCACTATCTTGTGAAGTCCACGTAAAATCATAAACAACCGGCGTAGGAGTCGGTTCAGGTGTCGGTGTAGGATCTGTCGTTATTTCAGTTGTAATGACCGATGTTGTCTCGGATATGGTAGTGATATCTGACGGGACACTCGAAGAACTGCATGCAGACATAAGCATTGTTGCAGTAAGTAGTAAAACAAAAGCCCTTTTCTTCATATCCGCCTCCGCTTATCTATATAGGTTCATTATACAACCAAGTGTTTTTTAGCTGTGAAATTGATATGAATAGGAATACGAGCCGATTGTAATAAAATGACCTATACCTATGGGGTTAATACAATAGTTATATATACAGATTAGTTGTATAACGATAACTCTTTTTGATTGGATTGAATCTCCATATATAAAGCATTCTTTTGGCCTGTTATTTTCGCAACTTGGTTATATATTTCATTTTGTTCAACAGATAATCTTCCTATTTCTGATTCTCTCTTTTGATGGTTATTATTTCGTTGAATAAGTGATGCAATAAGAATAGAACCCGGAATTAATGGGAAAAAGCCCAAAATAAGAAAAGTAAGACTATTTTCTGTGAAGCCGTTACTTATACTCATAACAATCGACATAAAAATAAGGAAAAGACCTGCTGCCGAAAGAATAATACCCCAGGTTAAGATTGCATGATTTCGATTGTTTTTAATATAGAAATTGTTTTCCTTACAAAGAGAATCATACTGGCTACGTTTTTGATTTAACTCAGCAGTCAGTGCTTTTTCTTGTTTGTCAAAATCTTTCCATGATTCGGTTTGTTTAGTTAATACTTGATTTATTGAATTTACATCAATATCATTTTGCTCTGTTTCGTTCTTCGCATATGATTCAAACTTCTGCAATATTGACTCTTTCATTTCATCAGGAGCAAATGTCTTAACGCTATTAGCATAATCAGAAAGAGTATTTAAGGTAGAGGCAGATTTAATGCGTCTACTATAATTGCAAGTTAATGCTTCAATCATCCCTAACCAACCCTTATAATTTTGCGGAGCATATTCTGTTGCTTTCTTGTACTCGTCTTCAGCTTTTTCAAATTTGCCTAATTTCATATAAGCATCAGCCGCTTTAATCCGGCCATCAGCTGAGCTTTCATCTGATATGTTTACAACATCAGCATGTAAAGAATCGATTTTAATGTTGGTGTTATAGTAGTTTATTGCATCTTGAATAACATACGCAGACCCGCAAAAAGGACAATTTGCCGCCTTAAGACTAGGGTCGACTGTTAATATTCCGCCACAAGCTTCGCATTTACCCTGTACAAATGGCATTTTATATTCCTCCAAACAGATTGCCCATAATACTTGAGATCGTATTATTCATCTACTCATAAAACATCTGATTCATCAATATCTCTTAGTTCAATCATACTCTCACAACACATACGTAGATATCATTCTTCCCAGATAACCTATATCAACATTTCCTTTGAATTCGAATTTGGCAGTATATCCGTTGGTAAACATAAGGAACAACTCGGAGTCGGGGAATATCTCCATAAAGCCGGCTGTCTGGATCTCGAAATACTGAATCTTTGCATAAGGCATTGATCCGTACGATTTCCGCTTTCCCGTAATACCCTGAACGTCAATTGAGATTATTCTTTTGTTGGTAAATACAAGCTGGTCACGTACGGTCTGAAAGGCCATGACAGGAGCTTCACCTTCGATAAGCAGACCCATAACGTCATTCCTTACTGATTCAACCGGAATGGGTTTAAGATTAAAGACACTGTTCTGATTAAAACTGATTGCCATATTCTTTGGCTCCTTTCAAGACAATATACAGATATCTTACTCCTATTCCGTGCTCTTCCCCATATCTCTTAATTTTGCCTCCAATTAGTTTTTTCAAGACTATATAAAGTTATCTTACTCTTCCGCACTCTTCCCCACATCTCTTGAATTAGCCTCCGAGATCAGTTCGCCTGTCTCAGAATTGACGAATGCGACGTGGACATTTTCGGCAGGTTCGCCGTTAAATACGCCGTACATTCCGCCCATGTAATAGAATAGGATCGTCGAGAACGTGTCGCTCAGGGACAGTTCATCAGCGGAGTATTCTATGGTGAAATCAGTATAATCCGCATTATGCGTGATGCTCTCGAAGTTCGGATAAGTATCTTTGTCATCCAGGATTTTCTGCAGCGACTCGTCCATACTCTTGGATATTTCTTCCATCAGCTGCTTATGCCGGGACTTGGTCATGACATAGGTGGCGCTGCCGTCATCATTTAATGTGACGGATATGAAACCTTTATCGGCAACGGCTTTATCTATTTCCTCCTGGGTGGTCTCACCGAAATAATCACCCGGAATGTTTATAGTTACCGTAAGGAGTCCCTCATCGGCTTCGATATCACCTACGGCCTTTGCAGTATCAAGACCATCCGAGCCGAAATCATCTTCAGTGGTCTTGTCTGAAGATTCAGTGACAGTTTCGCCGGTTGATTTAGTGATAGTTGTTTTATTCGAACATGCGGTCATTCCGAGCAGTCCCGCGCAGATCAGGATCGCTATTATCTTCTTCATTGAAGTATCTCCCTTCATGTCTATCCATTATGATCTTTGATATCTCAATGATACTTTCCGAATGTTTCCATTTCGGATATGCAAATCAAATACGGTGTGAATTTCTCATTAAGGGTTTTTGACGAACAAAGCCTCCGCCAAAGCGATAAAAAGGATTCAATTTAGTCATTTTGACTTAAATGACTATATATATATAAAATAGCGGCACCCGTATACACGGATGCCGTCATGGTAGTTTCCTTCCTTATAAATAATTCGGAATCAACGGTATTAACGGCTTTATTGTTTCCATCATCTCGTTTGATATTACACGTTTCTCATAACGGTTTTCTCTGTTTCTGCCCGAGAACCTCTTAATGTATTCTTCATAACGGATCTTTTCAGTGCTGACTCCGAATTCTCTGGCTCTGTCTTCAGCAACACACACTGCTTCTTCACCTAAGCACTGTCCTGTTTCATCATCGACGATCCAATTATATTCATATATACCCAGATGAACTATTACTCCTCCCGATACTGTATCGAGCTGTTCTAAATCGATGGTCTTAATATTTTCGTTTTTCATTGTTCTGTCCTCCTTATTTGAAATGTTTTGTTCTATGGCTTCATTATCTTTGATGCCTGAATGCAATCCAATTAGTATTGTTGAGCCGTTCCGTCGGTTAAGCAACACATGCTTTCCCTTATGTTGCTTATTCAGAAAAAATGGAAAACAGGATACTGTAAAGTTATAATATGTATGGGGTTATAGAATCGATGCTTAACAAAAAACACATTTTGATATTTATCCTTATCGCAGGTATCATCTTCACTCTGTCTGCATGCTCGGACGGGGCTGATACCCAGGTTCCAACGTCTGCTGCGTCTGCAAAATCTTCGAACTTTAAGGCGCCTGATATGCCGGACGATATGGATCACGAACCTCCTCAGGGGATGGGATTCGACATTTCAAATGAGGATATTTTCGAGAAGGGTTATTACGCAGTTCAATACGATACATTCTCAGGCGCATACTTCGCCTGGTCAATGAAAAACAATTCCGATTCAGACATAGAGTGGAGCGTATATGTTTCCGATAAGGAGCTCTCGGAAGACGAGATTAAAGAGTTATCTAAAACAAAATCTCTTGGGGTAAATGAAGGCTCGAATGCTATAAGCGAGGGACAGTGGATAATTGTCATTTGCAGCATAAATAAAGAGACTGCAGACGCCCCGGTCGACTCGACATTCCATCTCTCAAGTTTTAGGGACTACGCCTGACGGAGAGCTGCAATGATAAGAACATTTTTGCTGCCGTCTTGTATTGATTTCTTTGCATAATAAAATGGGTAAGAAAAAGAACGATAAATCCCTATCCACAGGAAAGAAGCTTTTGTTTATACTTCTTCTTTCCTGCTCTTTGACAGGACTTGGTGTTTTTGCAGGGTTTGCTTTTCAAAACCTGTATTCGCTTTTATTTGCTGCTCCATCAGGTATCCTCGCATTTGTAATGCTCCTTATCCTTCTCAAAGATTATAAGCCTGCCAAAAAAGAGAAAACGGCAAAGTGGTATGTCGATAAATATCTCGCCGCACTTGTTCCTGCCTGGGTTATTTGCGCGATAGTCCTTATCGCTGTCGGCTGCAATGAGAATGATATTATCATGGCTGCCGGATTTCTGATGTTTCCCGTGATGAGCATTCTGATCGCGCCTAATGCCGCATTGTATTCGGTAAGAGATATGAAAGGCTGGAAAAGGATCTTCTATGGCAATGGCAATCTTGAGAACTTCAAACAAAATAAGGATTTCTATCCTGTGAAAGTTCCTGTTGCTTTCGAGAAGAAACTGTTTCTCGCTGTAATCAAAGACCAGATCCTGAATATCCTTACGGCGGTCTCGCTTATGTTTATTGCTGCCGTGTTTGGTCTGATATCAATACTTACTTACGATTCCCACAGTGCCTCGCCCGGAGATGTGATAGATGCAATATTGTATGTAAGATTAAGAAGAGAGACCGGTGTTATGGCTTTCTTATTGCTTCTTGTAGTGGTTTTCGGATTCCCTGTTTTCGTATACTACATAACGAATGCCATATATAAACTCAGGATCGTGTCAGGTCATAAGTACATGGCATATCATGCGGTCGTCGGCAGCATTGATTCGGGCACGATGAGGATCGACTGCGACGGAAGACATTATAAATACAAATACTGCACACCGGTCGGCATGAAGCCAAAACAGGTAAAAAACACTCCGGCAGTCCTGATCTTTATTCCTTATGACGTTTTTATATTCCCTGATTCGGCGATAGATTCTTAATGGTTTGGGAACATATCCGTTATATTCGTTGTATTCGTTGTATCCGTTGTATCCGTTATATTCGCGGGGAAATTTGAGGGTATGCCCTCAAGTTTGCCCTCAAATTTCTTCCGTCAAACTTCCACCAAAACACGCAAAAAAAGAACTGTCCCAATACTTTCAACTTACGGAATTGTTGTTTGCGCATCACAAAGATGCTATTTACTCTTTATCCGCTGACAATTCGTTGATGACTTTGATGTCGGCCTTGAGCTTTCTGTATTCGATGACCATCATGATCACATGTGTCGCGAAATATCCTGCCAGCGTGGAGATAAATGCTGACGGGTACTTGTGAAGCTGCCACAGGAGAATGGTTATGCCGACGCATACAGAGGACGTAATGATAAAGTAGATGAATGCTTTGAATAAAAACACATGAACGGTCGTTTCTGATATATGAACGCCCATATTGTTGGATAGAATATTAAAGGCTAAGATAAAATAGAAATAGATTAAACTAGGAGGATATCACTATGGAAGAAGATAAGAAGTCTGTTCTTAACGAACTTGAGAACGTTGCGGGCGGAACGATTAAAAGCGAAAGCGATCTTGGAAGCTATGATGTTATATGCGGTCGTTGCGGAACAAAAATGATACCCGTTCCGGGAGCAGGCAAAGGCGAATATATTTGCCCCAACTGCGATAAATAAGATCATTTAATTAATGATCATACATCCTATACCTCCTGTTTTTGATAAAGACTCACGCGTACTGATACTGGGAAGTTTTCCTTCCGTAAGATCCAGGGAAGAAGGCTTCTTTTACGGTCATCCGCAGAACAGATTCTGGAAAGTTACTTCCGGGATCTTTTGTGAAGACACTCCATTTTCGATCAGCGAAAAGAGATCATTTCTGCTCAGAAACCACATTGCGCTTTGGGATGTCATCGCTTCATGTGAGATCGACGGTTCATCCGATTCGAGCATCCGGAATGTTACCGTCAATGACATAGAGATAATTACAAAAACAGCGGATATAAAAGCTATATATCTTAACGGCAATAAAGCATATCAGCTTTATAAAAAGTATATATTTCCGGTAACCGGCCGCGAAGGAATATGTCTGCCTTCAACCAGTCCCGCCAATGCGGCGTGGAGCCTTGAAAGGCTTAAGGAATCATGGGAAGTGATCAGATCATGAACCGGCTTTTGCCGTCATCAATAATTCTTTTGATTTGTAAATAAATATATAAAACAGGTATGTTTTACTTTATAATCTAAACATCTATTTTTTCAGCCGGAGGTGATTTATATGACTTTTGAAGAACTGATGGATTATGCGATTTCACGTGACTGCTCCGATGTACATATTACTCAAGGTACCAATCTCGCAATAAGAAGATTCGGAACTCTCTTTATCCTTGATGAGCGTCCTACGGCGGAAGAAGCACAGGACATGATCTATACGATCCTGACGCCTGAGGAGATCAGCCGTGTTGAAGCCGGCGAAGACGTCGATGTCGGACGTATGATCGATAACGGTATCAGAATCAGAGCTAATGTTTATCATCAGCGTAACAACCTCGCCTGCAGCATTCGTCTTCTTATGGCGGAGATACCTGAATTTGAAGCTTTAGGCCTTCCTGATGTAATAAAGTCACTCGCTACAGCCAATAACGGTATCATCCTTGTTACAGGCCCTACGGGTTCCGGCAAGACGACCACTCTTTCCGCAATCGTTGACTATATAAATAAAAACGTTGCAAAGCACGTCATTACGATTGAAGATCCTATCGAATACATCTATCCTCACAACCGCGCTATGATCCATCAGCGTGAATTGGGACGCGACGTTAAGTCATTTGCTTATGCGCTTCATTCAGCTCTTCGTGAAGACCCGGATATCATCCTCGTAGGTGAGATGCGTGACTTCGAGACGATCTCAGCTGCTATTACCGCTGCCGAGACAGGACACCTCGTTCTTTCTACACTCCATACGCAAAGCGCTGCACAGACCATCAACAGAATCATCGACGGTTCACCTATGGATCTGCAGGCTACCATCCGTTCCCAGTTCTCCGCATGTATCCGCGGCGTTATTTCACAGCAGCTTCTTCAGACAACCGACGGCAACGGCCGTGCTCTCGCAACTGAGATCATGATCGGTACCAGTGCCATCAAGAGTCTTATCTTAGAGGACAAGATCCAGATGATCCCGGGCGCTATCCAGTCAGCTGCACACCAGGGAATGCATACGCTTAATAATGACCTTCAGAGACTCGTTAACTTGGGCCTCATTACAAGAAAGACAGCTATTGATGCCGCATACGATCAAAGCGAACTTGAGAAGCTTCTCGGTATCACCAATTACAATTACTGATAAACAATTCATATCAATTCCGGGGCTGTCTCTTTCAATGAAGAGACAGCTCTTTTTTATGTTTTTTAATCTCGTTGTATAATAATACACAGGAAAAGGGATATTCATTATGACTATTCCTCGGTTTGTTCTTTAATTATTAAGGAGGGGAAGAACAAATGAGCCTTGAATTAAATAAGACCCATCTGAAGAGAGTCGTGGGAGCATTAATTGCACTCATGTGCGTTATTCTTATTCCCACGATAAGTTACGCAGCAGGATTCGGAACATCTGGTGCGCCGGATACCGCTAAATTCGCGACCGATCTTGCATTCTATGGCGGAGCTTTCTCGACTGCTGTTACTGCTTCAGTAAACCCGTCAGCGACAATGGCAGTTCTGGCTATTCTCGGTTCAATCGAGAATGCCGCTCTATATTCACCTGATTCTGCGACGCTTTGCAGTATTGCTGATTTCCTGAACGGAGTCCCGATCATCAGGGAAGTCGGCAAGCTTCCGATCGCAAATCCCTGGGCAGCAGTATTTCTTACACTTGTAGCTGTAGCATTGATAGTTTGTCATTCGTTCGCGGAATCAAAGATGCTATCAGAAGAAACCATTGATAAACTGGACAAGTTCATCGGTTACATCTGCACGGTATCGATATCACTTCTGCCGTTCGTAACAAACGATGCTCTTGAGGCAGATCCGCCGGCAGTAAAAGGCGGAGGATTGGCAGTACAGACCTTTACCGTCCTGGGCAAGGCCAAGACCGCTGCTCCGGGATGGCAGACCTATCTGATCGCCGGAATCACTGTTGTGGCTATCACGATATTCTATTATTGCAACTATACCTGTATGGACAACTGGGAAGTAATAGTCGCAGCAATTCCCGTAAAAGGCACAAGCCTGATCTGGCAGATCATTAAGGCATTCCTGCACATGATCCTGATGGTGCTTCAGATATTTGCGCCTGTCATCAGCTTCATCGTCAGCGTCCACCTCGCCATAGCAGGTCTGTTCCTGTTCAGGATCCTTAAACGGGTTTCCCTGTACTACAAAGACGTCTATATATCTACTGTCCTTCGCAGAATCTTCAAACGCAATGATCCGGTACCGAGGATTGAGAAGCATGTCCCCGGAAGACTGCGCAGGCTCTATCCTTCAATGGAAGTTGCGATGTCTGTCTATACTTTCCACGGATTTGCCCGTCTTGCAAAACGCTCGAGGATCTGGCTGATCAAAGAAGGCGATAAAGTTGATCTCGTATACAAAAGACTTATCCGCAAGCCTTATGTAGTCTCGTGGAGTGACCTGTGCGAAAAACACGGAGGACAGCCTGTCTATATAGAACAGTGCGCAAGGTTCTTAAGGATCCGCACGGAAGACAGAGCTCTGGAACTCATTATGTCGTCACGGTATAAGCCCGAGATACCGCTTCTTTCGGAAATGATGGACCTGAAGGATTTTGCTCCGGTCAAGCAGGAGATCAAAGAAAGCAAAAAGCTCAAGAAAAAGCTCCGCAAAAAGAAGATCACACCGGATCTTGCAGATATCTGAACATAAAGGCGCTTCGGGACAACTCTTTTTCGAGCGTTTGAAGGAAATTGACCCGCGAATACAACTTACGTTGAAGTAATTTGAGGGTAAACGTGAGGGCGTACCCGCAAATCTACCCGCAAATACAACGTATATGTTCCTCCGAAGAGTCAAAAAAACAACTGCCGCAACGGATCACTCGTGCGGCAGTATATTTTTCTCATAATAATGTTTAATGATCGATCTCCGGGTTACGATCCCGATGAATATTCCACGGTCATCAGTTATCGGCACGAAGTTTGTCTCCATAGATCTAATTATCAGATCTTCTATAGATGAACTTATGGATACCGGCAGATTCTTGTGGGTATTCAGCCCGATATCCGTAAGCTTGAACTGCTCGAGATTCTCGATCGCCATGGTGTGCGGTTCCCCGCCTTCTCCTTTGACGATAAACCAAAGAAGATCGCCTTCGCTTAATGTAGCGATATAATGGCCTTCACGGTCAAGAACAGGGACAGCCATGTAGGAACTGCTGTGCATCTTTTCGAGAGCCTGGCGGACAGTATAATCAGAATAGAGATATGTGATCTCCTGTTTAGGACGTGTAAAAAAAGCAATATTCATATCAGACACCACCCAGATCCTTATCTATCCTTACCTGGAAAGGCGTTGCGGTCAGACCGTTCTGGGCATGAAGCGGAGTAGGTCCGTATGAGAAAAACGCATACCTTACCTTCGAAGGGAACTCAACCATAGGACAGGAAAGAAGGACCGTCTTTCCGTCAAAATCAACATTGGCTTCTGCAGGGAAAAACTTGCCGTCTTCACCTGCGACTTCAAATCCTGAATCATCAGGACCAAATCCGGCTGTAAGATTCAGCAACAGATAATCACCGCCAAAAGAGATCTCCACGCCTTCGCCGCGTCTTGCATCAATTATGAACGGTGATACGGCATCAACCTTCGCGAAGCCATATACAAATTTCTCGGCAAGTAAAGCCAACCTGTCACCCGGTATCTTCTTATTAGACGGGAACAGATTATTAAACTCACCGCAGTCAACAGTGACTGCCATATACACATTAGGCATGTCAATGGCAACTATCTGCTGCTGTTCGCGCAGAAGCGGCCAGGACATATCGTCAAATCCCATATATTTCCGGTCTTTGGAAATATACATCGGAAGCTGGCAGAAAATGAATGGCAGCTGATCGTCGAAAAATACATCACGCCACTCTTTTATCATTGTCTCGAAAACATGTCCGTACTCTGACTGATGTCCGTCAGTATCCGCCTCACCCTGATAGAAGATCACTCCTCTCAGAGTATAGGGCGCGATGCGGAGTATCATGCACTCAAAAGCAGATCCCGGATGTCTTGCCGATTTGTGACCAATCGGTGCGGGCCACGGGGCAGGACCAATCTTCTCATCTGCTTCAGGATATGTGAGCCACGGATCTTCTTTCAGTGTTGCCTGAAGCAGTTCATTATAAGCTCTGTACTTCTCTTTGTATTCTGCTTCTGCTTCATCATATTCTTCAGAAGTCAGTTCGGAAGCAGCGTCATCAAAATCCCTGATATACTGTCTTCCCTCTTTGGTCGTAAGTAAAGAATCAACACTTTGCCAGTTGTCTATGGTCGATCTTGTGGAACAGCACTGGATAATAGCGATCTTCGCATCAAGTCTGGATTCCAGTTCTCTTGCAAAGTAAAAAGCCACAGCGCTCATCTGGCCTGCAGTCTCACTGTTGACATCTAACCATTCCGCCTCTTCTTCGGCCTTGGCCTGCGCTTCATTCATATGACCGAAAGAAGGAACTTTATAATACCTGATCTCCGTATTACCGATCTTGGGAATAATAAACTTGGCAAATTCTGATCTTGTAAGCGGATATTCCATGTTGCCGCCGCCGGCAGCAAGCCATACCTCTCCCGCATATACATCTTTGATCACACGGTCTTCACGGTCATTCTCATAGATCTTTATCTCGTAAGGGCCGCCCGGTTCATCAACAGGTCCCATGCAGACAAGAAAGCTTCCGTCCTGCTCTGTACCGCATGTTCCGGATGATATCTCCTCGCCATCCTTAAAAAGAGCAGACCTGATAACACAGGTCTTATCAGAGTATCCGAAAATGCGGATTTCCACTCCCCATTGGAATACCATCTTATCTTTAAAAATGCCGTTCAGTTTAATTGCCATACCACGTAATTATATCAAACCAGTTAGCAACATGCTTTCAAGAATCTTTGAGTTTTCAGAACAGAGTAGAGCAGAAAACCAGTGCCTGAGCGGCATCTCCGTTTATCGTTATGCTTCCCTGGGAAACTGCTACAACAAAGCTCTTTTCGCCGTTTAAGACCGAAGCAAGAGTGCCTGCGTCAGCGTCGATATAAAAAGGTGCATTAATGTATTCGTAAGGAGCAACCTCAGGCATTCCGTCTTCGATCTTTACGTATAACGGAAGATTATCCAGGTTGCCGTTCAGCGTAATTTGTGTGGCTGTATCCTGAAGAAAAGACACATTGGATACCTTATCCTCTATTGCCCTGAAAATGCTTCCGAATGTTGGTTCGATCTTCTTTTTCTGCATACAGTTCACCTCTCACATCGTAGATTTTTATTATATATTCCTGCTCTCAAATCCCAGTATCCACGACACCGGAATGATCTTTGAAGCAAGGTGTAATAACTTTTGCGAAAACGGATATACAAACAGTTTTCTTCCCCTCGCGGATGCCTTAAGAGACTTCCTTGACAGCTTTACGGGATCAATGACGAAGTTTTTGCGCCAGTCAGTAAAGTCAGTTTCTTTACCCTCCGTAGCCCTCCTCTGGAAATCCGTTGCGACCGGTCCGGGACACACAGCCATAACATCGATCCTTAGAGGTTTTAATTCACAGCTCATAGCTCTGGAGAATGATATGACATAGGATTTGCTGGCTGCATAACACGCAAATCCAGGCTGCGGAAGGAACCCTGCAGATGATGCTATGTTGATTATCTTTGCGCGGCCGTTTTCGCCGGATCTCATATAGGGCACACAGATCCTGATCATCCGGCTTAATGCGCTGCAGTTGATACTGATTGTGTCATCAAGAGCCTTGGGGGATTTATCCATGACCTTACCCTTGATCCCCATTCCTGCCGAGTTGATAAGCAGTCCGACATCAGGTTCTTCTGCTTTAAGCTTATTCTCGATAACAGTGATACCTGAATCGTCTGACAGGTCAGCCGCAATCGGAATTATCCTGCCATTGCCGACAGAAGACGCGATTTCTTTCAAAGCATCTTCACGTCTTGCTATTGCCCATATCTCGTCAAAAGGGGTTTTAAAGAATTCACCGTTATCGCCGGCCGTAAGCTCAAGGAACGCCTTTCCTATGCCTGATGAACTGCCTGTAATGATCGCGATTTTCCGGTGCATAAAAGCTTCTCCTGAAGAGGATGTTCAGTAACTTTTATAATACACTTAACAATAAATTATTAAAAGAGAATGTCTTTAAAGCAGACCCTCTGCCTGCAGTTATCGAAGTCAAAGCTGTGCCTCGATCCTCCGGCACACCACTTCTCGTATTCGCAGTCCTGACAATCCTTGCAGAGCGAAGATAACGGCTTTCTGAACTCCTGGAACCTGTTAAACCATACATCACTGAACTTGTCAGTTGCAATATTGCCCTGGACAAATTCCGGTCTGTCTTCGATATCAAGGCACGCTGTTATGTCACCGTTGATCCTTATAGCCGCGGTGTGGGTTCCTGCTCCGCAATAGAAGAACCAGTCCCTGACTTCCCTTTCGAATTCAAGTCCCAGGAAATGGGAACAACCGTAGTTGACCGGTATGCCCTGCTCCCGTTTATCGCGTATATAGTTAAACAGATATTTCTGATCATCAGGCGTTAAAAGCATATCCGGATAATCAAGCGCTCTTCCCATCGGTTCTATACCGATGACACGCCACGAATCAATATCGATCCCGTCCAGGATCTGATACAGCTCATCGAGTTCACCGATGTTCTTATGATTGACAACTGTTGTAACCTGAATATGCCTGAAAGCCTTCCTGTCGATCAGGTTCTGAATGCCCTGCATCGCCTTATCGTAACCGCCCTTAAGACCCCTCTGTCTGTCGTGTGTCTCGCGGAGACCATCAATGCTTACAGACACGGTTCCCATACCTGTATCTTCAAGCATTTTAGCTACATCCTTGGTAATGAGAGTTGCATTCGTCGTCATTCCCCAGCGGAAACCCTGCTCGTTCGCGTACCCTAACAGATCAGCAAAACCGGGATACAGGAGCGGTTCTCCTCCCGTGATACATAACTGCAGGTTTTTCAGATCGAAATGTTCCTTTACATCATCCAATACTGCTTTAAATGCTTCTTTGTCAGGACCGTGTCCGAGTCCGGGCGCACAACTGCTGCCGCAATGAAAACACTTCTCATTGCAGCTCCTGGTCAATTCAAAGAACAGATATATGAGATCAGGCTCCCTAAAAAGCTGCGCTCTCATCACAGCCTTTTTATCAAGATAGGCCTTCTTAGCTTCGTATAGATCCATTGCCATCAAATAAAATCTTCCGGAGGTCCGTAAACATCTTCCTCGGGTCCGTCAACGGTAACATCCGGCGGCGGTCCGTAAACACCTTCTTCAGGTTTGTCTACCGGAGTATCCGGTGCCGGACCGTAAACGCAGACCTCATTTGTCTCATCGGGATCCGCAGACGGCTTGAAAGGCTGCGTATCATCAATTTCTTCTGTCGCGGTCACTTCCGGCGGCGGAGGTCCGTAAACGTTTGTCTCTCTGGTTTCCTGCGGCGGTCCGTATACACAGCCTTCCACTGCCAGGCTCAATGCGCCGATGCTTGCAACAACAGCAGCAAATGTTAATGGTTTCTTAGATCTTTTCATCGTAAATTCTCCTTGAAAAGCCCGAAAATTATTCCTGTCCGTCTAAAGGTACAAATGCGTTCTTGTTATCTTTTTTCTTCTCATTGCCATCAGCGCCCTTAAACCCTGCCATAGGTTTTACCGCCGTGGGAGCAACCTGTAATGACGGATCCATGATCGAAGGTCTCTGGCCTTCAAGGATCTCTCCCATGGCAGGTGTGTCCATTTTACTGTTTTCGAGTTCTTCATCAATAACAGCAGCAGGTCTTACAATTCCGCCATAAGCAGATGAATGATCTTCTTCATCAGAAGGCTGTTCATGGCTGACCGGAGCCCTCTTAAAGAAAGCAGATTTGTGTGTCCTGCCGCTGTCTGCAATGCTCGTATAAGAAGACTTAACTTCTTCCTCTTTGCGTTTCTTTGCCTCTGCCTCTTCGATCCGCTTCTGCTCTTCGCGGATCCTTGCCTCTTTTGCCTCATCACTCTCTTTGAAAGGCGCGATATTCGCTCCCGGACCTGCCCATACAGGTATATGTCCCGGATTGCTATATCCCTTTCCTGTGAGAATGGTTCCTAACTGGTTTGAATTAGAAGAAGCCCTTGCGCGTTCTGCATTAAGAGAAGAAGGCGCACTTGTGGTTTTTGATGCTGAAGCGCCTGATGAAGCACTTCTCTTTGTGCTTGCATGCGGTTTTTGTGAACTGTTTCCATACTTGGCTTTGTTCTCAGCTTTGATCTCGGCCGTGTCCTCAAGAGCTTTGCTGTATCCTTCTTCTGCTGCAAGAGCAGATATGGCGGGCATAACGGATTTATCAGCCGTAGCCATTGTATTCTTGAATATCTCAGAGGTCTTGCTCTGCATTTTATTCATTTCAGCTTTTGCATCCCTTACTGCATCAGCTGCTTCCATGGCTTTCTTCGCCTCAGCGAGCTTGGCCTCTGCTTCAGCCTGAGCAGCAGCGGCTGCCCTCTCGGCCTCCTCTGCTTCCAGTCTTGCACGTTCAGCCGCCAGAGCTTCTTCATAAGCTGCAGCTTCCTCTGCTAACCTGGCTTCCTCGATCCTTCTGGCTTCTGCCTGTAATCTTGCTTCCTTGGCTAATCTGGCCTCTTCAGCTCTCCTGGCCGCTTCAGCTTTTCTTGCTTTCTCAGCTAATCTTGCTTCTTCAGCTTTCCTTGCTTCTTCGGCCCTTCTGGCTTCCTCAGCTAATCTTGCTTCTTCGGCTCTCCTTGCTTCTTCAGCTAATCTTGCTTCCTCGGCTCTTCTGGCAGCTTCAGCCCTTCTGGCCTCTTCAGCTCTTCTGGCTTCCGCGATCCTTCTGGCATCCTCTTCCCTTCGTGCCTGTTCAGCAGCCCTTGCTGCTTCCTGAAGTCTCCTTGCTTCTTCCGCAATAGCCTCGGCCTTGGCCTTCGCAATAGCTGCTGCTTTTATAGCTTCTTCTGCCCTTTTGGCCTCTTCTATTCTGGCGAGTTCAGCTGCTCTGGCAGCTTCCTCCGCCTTTCTGGCTGCTTCCTCTTTTCTCAGTTTCTCAGCAAGTCTTTCTTCTTCAGCGAGCCTTGCCGCTTCCCTCTTTTTTGCCTCGGCATCTTCAATTGCCTTGGCAAATTCTGCAGCTTTTCTTGATTCGGTTTTTTTGCGTATCTCTTCTACCCTGGCAGCCTGAGCAGCCATTCTCTCACGGACGAGCCTGGCAGCATTCTCACGCTCTGCTATCTCCTGAGGTGAGAGTTCATTCTTTGGACGCTTAACGGGCGCGTCGTTTTGAACTTTATTATCACTTTGATCCATACTGATCGCCCTCTGTTGTTTTAACTCCGGCTTCTTCTCATCAACAGTTGTCTTATCAATTCCTGATGCGGAAACCGCCTGCCCGGAACGTCCGCTATGTGAATCCCGGAATGCGTTTCCGGCTCCGGGACGGAATATCCCCGTTGTTTCCTCTTTTGCATCTGTTGTTGAAGTGCTTGCGTCTTCAGAGTTATCCTTGGTTTCCCCAAACCTTACTGAATTTTTATTATTTATTATTTTAGCATTTTTAGCAGGAATTTCAGAGGACTGTTTGTCAGGAACTTTCTGAACAAAAGCAGATTTCTTTCCTTCGGTCCCCTGCCCTGATGATTCCATGGCTTTGATCTCTTTCATCGCAACTGCCGTATTAAAGTTCTTGTCAGGCTGGAAGCTTTCCGTATTCATGCTCTTAACTGGTCCAAGATACCCGAAAAACTTTTCGGCGATTACCGGAACACCGGGAATAAAAGCAACAGCAAGATCAAATCCTTCCAGATCCTTATTCTCAAAAAGATATCTGTATCTGGCATAGACCAGACCTCCGAGAACGATAAGGATAACGATCCAGAGCCAGCTTGAAACAGGGATTTTCGTGCTGTTCTTAATGCCATTCTGGGCGGACAGACCGACGACAACAGGAGACCTGTCTTCTTTTGTTGCCTCAGGAATACCTTCACGGTTTTTATCAAAAACGAAGATATCTCCTGAATTATCAGGTTTTGAACTATGAGTGGGTTCCGTCATCTCAGTGTCAGAGATATTTTCGACCACTCCGGCAACAGCAACAGATTCAATTGTTTCCTCCGAAGGATCCGTGGCAGCCTGTGCCTGAATTGCATCCGCTTCCGGGACATTTGCCGTTGTTCTTTCCGGAATATCTGAAATGTCCGGATCCTCAACATCTGCAACTGCCTGTGCCGGAGCTGAAGCCGGTGTCTTTGCAGGAGCTGATGCAGGGGCAGTTGTCGGAGCAGGAGCGCTTGTTGCCGTAGGATAAGGAGTATTTGTTGCTGCAGGCACGGGTGTGCTTGTTGCCACGGGCTTTGGCGTACTTGTTGCCGTCGGCTCGGGAGTCGGCGTGTTTGTAGCTGTCGGTTCGGGTGTAGGTGTGTTAGTTGCCGTCGGTACCGGAGTCGGTGTGTTGGTTGCAGTAGGCACGGGAGTCGGCGTGTTTGTGGGCGGAACAGGCTCTCTGGAAATCGAATATGAAACAACGGAAGCATTTAATTCGTTAGGGAGATTTGTTCCTGAAAGGTCAAACCAGTAAGTCCCGTTGGGATTGCCTTCATCGCCATTCCATCCTATGAATCTGATGGTAACCTGTTCTCCACCGTTGGCATATGACAATATTTGCGCGGCATCGCCGCTAAAACCTGCAAAAACCTCGCTGTCGAATGTAAAGGTAACATCAACGTTCTGACCGTCTTCGAAACCGCTGAGTATTACCCTCAGGCCGCCTCTGTCTCCCCAGGCAGTTGAACTGTCGATGGTAATAGTACCGTCTGCGTATACTTTGTGAGAGCCGAAGGAATTAATAGCAAAAGAAAAGCCGGTAATGACGCTTAAAATCAAACATACCAACTTAAACGAGAAGCGTCCCGAATAGCTGCCCGGCATTTATGATCCCTCCAAAGAAAAGAAACGTCCCCCATAAATTATAATATGGAAGAACACTTAAATTATACAGGGGACACCTGCATTTTCAAGTATCGGAGCGGTTTAAGAAATGCCGGATCACCAGAGTTTATTACTCCTCGGAACTATCAACAGAGGTCTCTGAGATCTGGTCTTCAGAAGGAGCCGTGTTTACGACTGTTGGATGCTTTAAAGCTGTAGGATTAACTTTCTGAACCGGAGCACCTGTAATCAATACCTCGGAAGGAGCTGCGGAATCCATGACGAGAGCAGGGGTCTGTGCTTCCTTGCCGACCTTATCCGATTCAAGTTCTTTCCTCTGGATCTGACGCTGGAAATGGGTATTTGAATAGACAGGTCTGATCGGTGCCGTATTGGATTTTTGGAGATAACCGTTGATGACTACCCTGTCTTTAGCCTTGTCTATCTGTTTCGACTTTTTGGAGGAAATTCCCAAAGGACCGAATACATCAAGAGCATCTTTCTGCTCCATTTGGGCGTCGCTCTTTCCTCCCATCAAAGTATTCTTAGCAGCGGCTTCCTGTTCCGCTTTCTTCTGGGGATCTCTGGTCTCACGTTTTATCTGCTCGATCTTCTTTTCGTTATGATCTGGCTTTTTGGACTGTTTCTCGACATGAGTAATTACACGGTCTTTGTGAAGAGTCGTTTCTATGTTCTCAGTACTTTTCTCTTTGAGTCTGTCTTTGGTTACTAATACTTTGGCAACAATGATCAATATAACGATTACAACTATGGCAAAAACTACAACTATCGGGCCGATCTGTTTGTTGTCTTCGAGATTAATACTCAGAAGTGTATACAGATTATCAATCATCCTCGTGCGAACCTCCCGGTATACCCATCATTTTATCAAAGTATTCCGCAGTATTTTCGGTGTTTGTCCCGTTCCTGTCAACCGTTTTTTCAGCAGAACCGGAAATTATTATTTCCTCTTTATCGGCCCTTCTCCTGTTGATCCAACGCTTAACAACGAAAACAACCACTAATAATATTATAATAATAAATGCGATGATTATCACCACCACAAACAGTTCTATCGCAGATTTTTTCATGTCATCTGATGTAATCTTCTGATCAGGGGCATTCTCCTGCAATGAAGTTTCTGTTTCTGTTTCAGTGTCTTTGCTCTGCTCCGGAACAGTCTGTTTATCACCGCTTTCACTTGTTGAAGTTGTCTCAGCCGCAGCCGTAACCGGCGCGGGAGTTATTGTAACACCCGTAAAATCTGACAGGGCTATGCCGTTAACACCCAGAGGAACAGCATGATCAAGACCGATAAACTTTCCGTCTTCAGTCTGCCAGAGAACTTCTTTTACGAAGTTATACTTTTCTTCATCCCAGGTCCTGAAGTCATCTCTGACAAGACCGCCGGTATCGCCTGAATTGGCATTATAGCACCAGAAAGTGTGATGAAGGTGCTTCTCGGCGATCAGCCTTCTGAAGTATTCCATCCACTTCAGATTGTCGCCTTCCATAAAGCCGCCCCACTCGCCGACAAAGATCGGGGCAATGTTTTCCTCCTGAATGTACAGCCAATAGTCGTACCATGCGTCCTCCATGAGGGAATCATAAGTGAAGCCCCCCTGGAACCACGGCTGTTCATAAACTCTCGGGCCGTAATCGTGCGGTGAATAAACGATCTGGGCATTCCTCTCGGGAGAACCGAAATCTATCGGATACTTCCTGACAGCCATTAAATTGGCTCCCCACCAGGTGTTGTAGTAATCCGCATCATTATCAGTTGATACATAATTGTTGGCATCAATATTCTTCGGATATATCTGGATGCCCTCGATTATTATCAAAGCATTCGGATTAGCATCAAGGACGGCATTCCCGGCGCGTTCGGCAACCTTCTTCCAATTATCCGGACTGTCCGAATCGTTCCAGATCGCATGAGGGGTCTCAAAAGCCTTTCCGTGAGGTTCATTCTTTAAGTCGTAACCGATTATGGTGTCGTTATCTTTGTATCTTTCCGCGCACCAGGAAAGTGATTCAACGAAATCATCAACAGTAATATCATCCCTGTACCAGACCGGATGGTTGTGTCCTGCCGCGTCAGTCTTAACGGTGTGGATATCAATGATGACCTTCAAGCCGTTCTTTTCGCAAAGAGACAGGACATAATCGAAGATCTCCAAAGAATTCATTGAATTCAGTTCTTCGTTATAAGCGTTATTGTAATTGGCTCTCGGATATTCCCCGTTCTTCCATTGAAGCAGTAATTCAGAGCTCATCGGAACTCTGAGGACATTAAAACCGTGATCCGCTATCGACTTAAGAGCCTCCTTCAGATTGCAGTTCCAGACACCGTCGAAAAGATTGGTCCCTGTGTTATAACCGAACCAGTTGCAGCCTGTAAGCCATACTTCAGTACCGCTCATATCGACAATGTGAGAACCTGAAGTGGTAAGCCAGTCATCTCCTTCGACACCTTCTGTGTTGCGCGCGGGATCCGGATTTGAATCACTCCCTGATCCGCCCGAAGAAGAACCTCCGGAAGATGTGGTGGCAGAAGTCTCATTGACGGAACCGGCCTCGCCGTCTCCCGAAACGGAGATCAGCTGGACGGAATTAACGTCAATTCCCGTGACCTGTATTCCTACCCTGTTGTCAAATCCCCAGCTGTTGGGGCCGGATGACGAACATACGGCTGTTACACGGTTTCCGCTTATGTCATACGAATCAAATCCCCAGCCGGTCGCAGAACTGACAGTTCCCGAGAATTCGACAACAACAGTAATACTGTCATAGCCGCTGCAGCCCGATAATTGGATCTCAATCTGACCGCCGCTTCCCCAGCAATTGGGAGTTCCCGTACCTGAGGGAGCAGCCAGAGATGTCATTGGCAGGGTTGTGAAAACAAATATGAATGAGACAAACAGCAGAAGAAGCTTCTGCCCTATCTTACGGCGCATGTCAGACCTCCGTTACAGGAAGATCTCTGCCTTGCGGCCTGAAGGTTGATACTGCTCATACTTAACGCCTGCTGCATCAAGCATTTTTCGCGCTGCCTTCGTGGCATCAGTATCATGATATTTGTCGTCGAAATAAACCACTTTGCCGACACGCTTCTGGATCAGAGCCTTGGTGCATTCATTGCACGGGAAAAGCGTGACATAAACCGTAGAACCGGCAAGATCTCCGGTCTTTGAATTCAGGATAGCATTAAGCTCGGCGTGAGCGACGAATGCATATTTTGTATCGAGAATGCCGCCCTCGCGGCCCCAGGGAAATTCCTCGTCATCACAGCCTATAGGGAAACCGTTGTAACCGACAGAAAGAATGTAATTATCCTTGTCTACAATGCAGGCGCCTACCTGTGTGCTCGGATCCTTACTTCTCATGGAAGCGAGTTTTGCAACGCCCATAAAGTATTCATCCCAGCTGATATAGTCAGTTCTCTTATCGCTCATATACTCCTCCGGACAATCAAGTGAAACACAATAATTTTATTCGAACAGAAAGCATGTCGCAAATAAAATAAAATTTATTATTAAAGCCTTTGAGCAGCGAAAATCAGCTCCGGTTGCAGTTCATGACCAGGCTCTCACAAAGATCCTCGTATGCTATACCATCAACCTTCGCAGCCTCAGGAAGCAGTGACGTATTTGTCATGCCCGGAAGATTGTTTGCCTCGATAAACCAGAATTTGTGATTTACATCGTCATACATCATGTCGACTCTTCCGTACTGGGTCATTCTCAGGAGCTTAAAGATCTTAAGAGCGATCTTCTGGCCTTTTTTGTAGTCTTCCTCATCGATCTGCGCGGGACAAACATGCGTAGTAAGTCCGTCCTGATATTTGTTCTTGTAGTCATAGAAACCCTGATGAGGGATGATCTCGGTAATGGGAAGGGCCTTGTCGTTTACGATGGATATGGTGATCTCGCGTGCCTTGATGAATTTCTCTATGAGGATCTTCTGGTGGTAAGAGGCAGCATAGTTAATGGCAGCCTCGAATTCATCCTGTGACTTAACGATGGATACACCGCAGGAAGAGCCGTTTCCGATAGGCTTTACCACGCAGGGAAGCCCTATTTCAGTGTTCACGCGCCCGAAAGTCAGTTTCTCTGGAATATCAACGATCCAGTCTGCCGTCAGATATCCTGCAGCCCTTGCAAGGGATTTGGAAAGATCCTTATCCATGGCGATGGCACAGCCCATATAATCACAGCCTGTATACTGGATATCAAATGCATCCAGGAGAGCCTGGACCTGTCCGTTCTCACCGTGGCTGCCGTGAAGACCGAGGAATACCCTGTCCGCGAATTTGCACATTTCGATTACTCTTGGACCTACCCAGCTCTTTCTTCCGCCGTGCTGTCTGATGATCTCATCAAGATCAGGCTCCGTCTCCGGAATGGTATAGGAGAAAGGATTGACCGTACCGCGTCTGAAGAACGTCTCACAAGGTTCGGATGTTTCTATTCCGTCATACAGATCAACCAGTGCGACCTCATGTCCTCTGGACAGAAGAGCATTAGCAATAAGGCTTGCCGATTTAAGTGATACGTCTCTTTCAGGCGATAAGCCGCCGCCAAGAACAGTAATTTTCATACAAATTCCCCTTTTAACGCAAGATAGACAGATTATACTCTTTTTCAGGCATGGTCTTCATCGATACCCACAAATTGCCACATGTTTGTAAAAAGCTAACTTGTGTTAAGATTAATGGGATTAGCATAAATAAAAAATAAGGGGATATATATGCTCGCTATTTTATATTTGGTTTTATGTGCCGTATTCGGTATATGCTTTGTCGGATTGTCAGTACCGGATGTCCGCAGATTATATATTGCCTGCAGCCCTTCAGCTAAAACCATTACCCATATTCCGAACACGCTGTTCACGGTTCCCGCAGGCATTGTAACCGGAATGATGTGCGTTCCGTTCTTCAATTACTACGTAACCTTAGGGCTTTCATATTTTATTGATAACGGGGAACTCTGCAAAAAACTCGGTGTTCTCATCACATTTGCATTCTTTCTCTGGATGATCCTGACATGTCTGATACTTATCAACAGAAAAAGGATCAAGCGTGAGGAACTGAAAGCTTCAGGATCGGCGGCTGCGATAGATGACTACGAATCAAATGCTTTGGATACGGTTTTCTATGGCATCGTAATAGTAGCCATCACCATAGCTTCAACTTTCCTTATGTTCTATACATACAGAGTTGACGGCACCACGCTGTTCAACGGATATTCGACTTTCTCGGATCTCTCTCCGCATACGGCTATGGTGTCTTCTTTTGGAAAAGGATTCAATTTCCCTACCCAGTATATGCATTTCTCAGGTGACGGTATCAACTATCACTTCTTCTTCTATTTCTTTGCAGGCACACTTCAGTATCTGGGCCTTCCTATCGACTATGCGATCAACCTGCCTTCCATTATCTCAATGGTCTGCGCTCTGGTTTTACTGGGTCTTCTGGCTATACTGCTCAGTTCAAGACGCGCCGCATTCCTGATAGCACCTGTTCTTGTTTTATTCAGAAGCTCGCTTAATGTTTTCTATCATTTCGGAGAGCTTCTTACGGCCGGAAACACACCTTCACAGGCTGTAAAGACCATATTCGAATCCAATTCCTGGTATGCGGTTACCGATTATGATTCATGGGGTATCTGGGCAATCAACGTATATCCTAACCAGCGCCATCTTATGCTGGGCATTTCCGTTATCCTGATCATGGTCATTTTATTCCTGCCATTTGTCAGAAGACTCGGAATATCCATCTCCCGTGCCGAAGAATCCGAGGGCGGGCTCAAAGCTTTTGCATTCACCAGAAATGCATGGCTTCACAGACCCAACGATCCTCTTTATCCGGTATCGACCACTATGCTTGCATGCACACTTGCGATCATAATGCCTTATTTCCACGGCTCGTGTCTCATAGCACTTCTTCTTGTGCTTTTCGGTATGGCAGTTTTCTCCGAAAGCAGACTGCTTTATCTTGCAGTTGCAGTATGTGCCGTCGTTTCTTCATTTATACAGACGCTGGTCTTCTCCGGCGGATACAAAAACGTTGTATCATTTGTTTTCGAACCGGGATTTATCCTTAAAGACCTGACTGTATATTCCGTATCCAAATACCTGTTGATCGTTACGGGTCTCACGCTTATTCTCGGTGCAGTATTTTCGCTTGCGGTACTGGTCGTCGATATCATCCAGAAGAAGCCAGTGCACCGTTTCCTTTTATTCATATGCGCGCTTAATCCGATGATCTTTGCATTCCTCTTCAAGATATCTCTTGAGATGCTTGCAAACCATAAGTTTATTCAGGTAACGCTCATCCTTGTAGATGCATTTGTCGCAGCATTGATCGCAAACCTGCTCTTTATTCCGGTTAAGTTAAGGAAAGCAGGCAGCACCGAAGAATCCTCAGCAGATGATGACATCATCGATGCGGAAGCGATCGACAGTGATTTTGCAGTAGCCGTAGCTTCGGAAGACAAGGGAATCAGGACTCCTGTTCTGGGAAACAGTGCTTTTGGCGAACCTATGATAAACATAGAGGAGAAAGAGATCCCTGATATCAGAGCTCTCGATGAACACACCGGTATTGATGCAGATATCTCAGGCTTTGGCGGCAATGAGAATGCCGTGAGAAAAGCCCCGCTTGGAGTATCTTTCGGTGACAATAATGAAACCGGAAAAGATGATCCGGAGACCTTCGAAGTTAATGATGATTTCGTTTACGATGATTCTGATGATGCGATCATGGCAGCTTCACCCGAGCCTGCCCGTGCTGCAGTACGTCCCGTGAATATTTCTCCCAATTTCAGTTTCGGTGAAGATGAACCGGACGACGATTCAGATGCAAATGTTGCCATCGAAGCAGTAAACGAATATGTTGAATTTTCCAACCTTAATACTGTAGCTGCGGAGAATGAAGTAAATACCGGATCGGTCAAGCATGAGCCTGTTAAAACTAAAAAGGCCAAGGGCATCCCGCTTCCCGCATGGATCGCTTTGGAACTCGCCGGTGTCATCCTTGCACTTGCTCTTATGTTCCCGCTTACAGCTACAGGTATAAGCGAATGGGCGACATATATTAATATCAACCGCACTCCGATGTCAGTTGATACGAGTTCACCTGTCACAAAATGGATAGTCGAAAACACCGATCCTTCTGATGTTTTCCTTACACCGATGTGGTCTATGAACCGTTTCATTCTGGCAGGACGTCCCATGTATTACGGATGGCCATACTATGCCTGGTCCGCCGGACATGATACCTATACGAGAGATACCATCTATCTCTGGCTTATTACAGGCTGCGGAGAAGACATAAACGAATTCACAAGATACTGCAAGGAACGTAATATCAGATATCTTATTGCAGATCCCGAATTTGAGAAGACAGATTACGGCAACGGAATAACATTCAATAAGAAGTTCTTTGAGGAGAACCTGACTCAGGTTGCTTACTTCGCGGAAGAAAATACAACGATCTATAAGATCTTTTAACCGTCCGGGTGTTTTTTGTGATACTCGTTCTTGATCTCGTACATCAGTCTGTCGGCTTCATCAACATAGTCGTTGACCGTTCTCTTTGATTTGGGATCGGTAAGGACATAGCCGATACTTACTGAGAACTTGAACGGGTTGATTCCGCGCTTGTTCTCTCTGTCTATATAAGAAATTATGCTGCGCTTTACCTTCACTGCATAATCATCAGAGGCGTTTCCGGCAATTACCAGGAACTCATCTCCGCCGTACCGTATTCCGATAGCGTTATCCCCGTCTATGCTCTGCTTGATCGCGTCTGATACGGAGTCTATCGCCCTGTCGCCGAAAACATGGCCGTAGCGGTCATTGATCTTCTTCATGTTGTTTATATCAACAAACAAGATCAATGCCTTCTGCTTATTCTCCTTGCATTCATCAACTATCGGAATGGCGTGACTGATAAAACAGAATCTGTTATAAAGACCCGTCATAGGATCTTTATCATAGAGGTAACGAAGTTCCTTATTGACCATCTCAAGATGCAGATTGACCCTGAATTCCACGAAAGACTGTTCCATCTTTTCGAGATAATCATGTATCCGGAAATTCTCGTTGATTATATATGTTCCGTCCCTGAACACCACATAGCCGAAATTAAACTGATCGTTATGCAGAGGATAGAAAAAGTATATGTGTTGTTCTTTCTTGTATTTGATAAAGCCAGGGATCTTCATTGTCTTGTCTATTGCTTTATCAGATATTCTTCCGTCTAACAGCGGAACTGCCGCGTCAAAACCGGTATCGTAGCACCTGTCTGAATGCTCGTTCTCTTCTATTGAAAAATCTTCAAAGAAATATTTGTTAAGCATGATATAGTAGTTGCCGCCGACATATTCGTGGCTCTTCTCATAGAGAGACCTCAGTTTATTCTTCATGTCATCGTAATCAGTAGAATCAAGGATCGTCTTTCTCTCTTCACGCATAAAACGGTTAAAGAAATCGGCCTGTTTGCTCTTGGCATGGATCCTTCTGCAGTAATTGCGTCTGCCTATATCATAAGGATTGTCTCTTTCCGAGTTGCATCCGCAGCTCTCGCCGACAACAAGCTTTGAAGATACGGAAGAATAAGTATTTTTCTTTTTTCCCTCTACGATGTCATAGAGGATCTTGCAGCTGTTATAACCGACAGTTACATAGTCCTGTTCAACAGTTGTCATAGCAGGATAAGATATGCTGCCTTCTCCGATATGGTCAAATCCCGTAACTATAACATCACCCGGAATTTTGAAGCCGAGATCATAGAGTTCACACTCTACAGCCAGGGCCATGATGTCATTTGCGCAGATAATCGCATCAGGCATATTATCGGGATCGCCGGCAAGCGTATCCACGACTTCCATTGCCTTCTCATTTCCCCAGTCTCCAAAGAAAATGTTTTTCTTAGGGAGTTTCAGGCCGTGTTTTTTTACAACTTCCTGAATGACACTTAACCGCTCCTGGGTATCCAGATGATCTTTTGTTCCTCCGATATATACGATCTTCTTAACCTTGTGAACTGTTATCAGATGCTCAACAAGTTCCCTCATTCCGTCTCTGTTGTTGATGCCGACATAAGGAACTCCTTTGATCTCCATTCCGACACTTACAACCGGAATGCCTCTGTCCCTCGCATCCTTTATGAGATTCTCGGCAAGCTCCGCGTTATTTAAATGACTGGCAAATACTATAAGGCCGTCATATTCCTCAAGCCTTGCAAGTTTGTATATGTTGGACTGTCCGACATTGATCGAGTTTTTCCTGTTGCTGGCAGCGAACCCGATATAGAAGTGCGTATCAAAGTCTTTGATCTTGGCATACTTCTTAATACCCTCAATCGCTTTGAGAGTTATGCTTCCGTTATATCCATTTGAAAAAACAGCTATCCTGTGTTTCATAAAAAATGAGTAAATAAAAAAGCCTCTGTTGTCTGCCCAAACGGTATTATACCACGCGATAAGTCAAAAAACTTTAATCGGTTTCTCTATTAACGTTAACTGTAAAAAAGGTGCCTCATCAGTATGAGACACCTTAACTTTCTTTAACCGCCGCGTGACGGATAGATTCCGTTTACGCATATACAGTAACCCGGTTTGTTCGGTACGGCAAAAGTGGTTTTTCCATCACCGCCATGTTTTTCGCCAATAAAAAACAGGGCACCTCAGATAGAGATGCCCTGTCTAGTTACTGATTTAATCCGGATTACTTATTGATCTCGTTAAATCCTTCTCTTGCAGCATATGATGTGTGCAGGAGTTCGTGAGCCTTATGTGAGTTAGGCTCGCCCAGGAACTTCTCGTAAAGTTCGATGATCTGGGGATTCTTGTGAGACTGACGGAGTGTCTGACGCTCATCCTCGGAATAGAGTGCCTGAGCTCTCTTCTCCTTGTATGTATCGAGGATATCGTCTGCCTCGTTAGGCATGAAGCAAGGACGTACATAAGGCTGACCGCCGCCGTTGATACAACCGCCGGGGCATCCCATGATCTCGATGAAATGATACTTTGACTTGCCCTCGCGGATCTCGTCGAGAAGAACCTTAGCGCTCTTCATGCCAGAAGCGATTGCAACGTTAACTGTTGTACCGTTGATATCGAGAGAAGCCTCTCTGATACCTGCATCGTGACCACGAACTGCAGTGAATTCAATAGGCTCGGACTCCTTGCCTGTGAGCTTGAAGTAAACAGTTCTGAGAGCTGCTTCCATAACGCCGCCTGTTACACCGAAGATAACGCCTGCGCCTGTGTAATCGCCCATGATATCCGGATCCCAGTCTTCATCAGGAAGACGGTTGAACATGATACCTGCACGGCGGATCATTCTTGCGAGCTCACGGGTTGTGAGAACCGCATCAACATCAGGAAGACCGTTTGTAATGAGCTGCTCTCTTTCCTTCTCAAACTTCTTAGCAACGCAAGGCATGATGGATACAACGAAGATATCCTTAGGATCGATGCCCTTCTCCTGTGCCCAGTAAGACTTGATGATGGCACCCTGCATCTCGTGAGGTGACTTGCAGGAAGAAAGATGAGGTAAGAGATCACCGTAGTTGTATTCTGCATAGTTGATCCATCCCGGTGAGCAGGATGTGATCATAGGAAGAACTCCGCCATTTGTAAGACGGCCAAGGAGCTCTGTGCCCTCTTCCATGATCGTAAGGTCAGCGCCGAAGTTTACATCGTAAACTCTCTCGAAACCGAGTCTTCTCAAAGCTGCGATCATCTTGCCTGTGCAAGGTGTTCCGACAGGATTGTCGAACTCTTCGCCGATAGCTGCACGAACTGCAGGAGCTGCCTGAACGATAACATGCTTGCCTGCCTTGAAAGCTGCATCAACCTTGTCGATCTCAGAGTGCTCCATAAGAGCGCCTGTAGGACATACATTGACGCACTGGCCGCACTGGATACAAGGAGAATCTGCAAAGCTTCTGTTCTCGGCAGGTGAAACAAATGTGTTGAAACCACGGTTCTCGAATCCTAAGATTCCCATGCCGTGAGCATTGGAGCAGCGTGCAATACAACGGCCGCAGAGGATACACTTGGAAGTATCACGGATAAGTCCGGGTGCAAGTGTATCGATGTGTGTCTCAGAATGAACACCTGAGAAAGCATCTTCTCTTGCGCCTGTGATCTGAGCTACACGGAGAAGCTCGCACTGGCCGTTCTTATCGCACTGCTGGCAGTTCTTATTATGATTGGAGAGCATAAGCTCTACTGATCTTCTACGAGCCTGTACAGCTGCAGGTGAAGAGATCTTGATCTCCATACCTTCTGATACAGGATATACGCAGGATGCAACGAGTCCTCTTGCGCCTGTTGCTTCTACCAAGCAGACACGGCATGAACCCTGGTTGCACTCGCCATGATTAAAAGCACAAAGTGAAGGAATCTCATAGCCACAAGCCTTAGCAGCTTCAAGAATGGTGAGGCCGGCTTCAACCTGATAAGGCTGACCTTCAATTTTAATATTAACTAAACTCATTCTTTTGCCTCCTGATTAAACCTTCGAAATTGCGTTGAACTTACATGTGCTGATGCACGCACCGCACTTAACGCACTTATCAGCGTCAATAGCCATAGATGCGAGCTTGTGTCCTTCAGCAACATAATCTGTACGTGTGATGCAGCCTGCAGGACAACCCTTAGCGCACATACCGCAGCCGATACACTTATCAGCGTCGATCGTATAGGACATAAGGTTCTTACATACATGAGCAGGGCACTTCTTGTCAACGATGTGAGCAAGGTACTCGTCACGGAAGTGAGCAAGTGTAGAGTTTACAGGGTTGGATGCTGTCTGGCCCAAAGCGCAGAGGGAGTTAGCCTTGATCGTCTGGCTCAGTTCTTCGAGCTCGTCAAGATCCTTCATTGTGCCCTTACCCTCAGTAATTCTTGTGAGGATCTCGAGCATTCTCTTTGTACCAATACGGCAAGGTGTGCACTTACCGCAAGACTCGTCGCAGATGAATTCAAGATAGAACTTAGCAACGTCAACCATGCAGTTGTCTTCGTCCATTACGATAGCACCGCCGGAACCCATCATGGAGCCCTTCTGAACGAGGTTATCGAAATCGATAGGCTCATCAAGATATTCTGCTGTCAAGCATCCGCCGGAAGGACCGCCTGTCTGGATAGCCTTGAACTGCTTGCCATCCGGGATACCGCCGCCGATATCATAGATGAGTTCTCTTAATGTTGTACCCATAGGAACTTCTACGAGACCAACGTTATTAACTTTTCCGCCCAAAGCGAAAACCTTTGTACCCTTTGACTTCTCTGTACCAACGGAAGCGAACTTGTCAGCGCCTTCTCTCAGGATGTAAGGAACACAAGCGAGAGTCTCTACGTTGTTAACGCATGTCGGCTTGCCCCAGAGACCCTTAACTGCCGGGAACGGCGGCCTCGGACGGGGCATACCGCGCTTACCTTCGATTGAGTTAAGGAGAGCTGTCTCCTCACCGCAAACGAATGCACCTGCACCGAGTCTGATCTGGCAGTCGAAACTGAAGTCTGTGCCGAGGATATTCTTTCCGAGCATACCTTCTGCTCTTGCCTGCTCGATAGCGATCTTAAGTCTCTTAACAGCGATCGGGTACTCGGCACGAACATAGAAATAACCTTCTGATGCGCCGAAAGCGTAACCAGCGATCATCATACCTTCGATAACGCCAAGAGGGTTACCTTCGAGGATGGAACGATCCATGAATGCACCCGGGTCGCCCTCGTCGCCGTTACATACAACGTACTTCTGATCAGATTCAACGTTCAAAGCGAACTGCCACTTTCTTCCTGTGGGGAATCCGCCGCCGCCACGACCACGGAGACCGGAAGCAAGAACTTCATCAATAACTTCCTGCTGTGTCATTGTGAGTGCTCTCTTGATACCCTGGAAAGCGCCCATGCCGATAGCTTCGTTGATGTCTTCAGGATTGATAACGCCGCAGCCGTTAAGAGCTACACGTCTCTGCTTCTTGTAGAAGAGAATATCTTCCTGCTTTGTAACCTTCTCCTGTGTCTTAGGATCAACATAGAGAAGTCTATCAACGATCTCGCCGCCGATAAGATCTTTCTCAACGATCTCATCTACGTCTTCGATCTTAACCATTCTATAAAGAGTATCTTCAGGATAGATCTTAACAAAAGGTCCCTGTGAGCAGAAACCAAAGCAGCCTACCTGATTAACAGTAGCTTTGTCCTCGATTCCCTTTTCCTTAAGGACTGCTTTAAATCTTTCCATGATCTCTGTGGAGTGTGCAGAAAGGCATCCTGTACCACCGCAGAGTACGATGTGACGCTTGCCGTCACCGCCCTTGATCTTGTCGTCAAGGCTCTTGGAGAGAGCTTCAAATCTCTCATTAAGGTCAGTAACAGAACTTATCATGCCTTAGCAGCCTCCTCTTTTAATTCATTGATAATTGCAGGAACCTGGTCAACCTTAACCTTAGGGTAAACCTTGCCGTTGATGCTTACTGCAGGTGCGATACCACATGCACCAATGCAACGGAGAGCGTCCAAAGTGAAAAGACCGTCTTCTGTTGTCTCACCGGGCTTGATTCCTAAGAGCTCCTGGAACTTATCGATAACGTTCTGAGCTCCCTTAACGTAGCAAGCTGTACCAAGGCAGCAACCTACAACGTACTTTCCCTTCGGAGTAAGAGAAAAGAATGAGTAGAATGTAACAACTCCATAGATCTCTGCTACCGAAATACCTGTCTTCTTGGAAACCAATTCCTGAACTTCGAGCGGAATGTATCCGTACTCATTCTGAATGTCACTCAAGATCATCATCAAAGGAGTCTTATCGTTAACGTGACGATCACAGATCTCCGTAATCTGAGCGACAGCAGCTTCTTGTAATTTTGCCATAAAAACCTCCTGCCTCTTTTGGGAATATTCCAACCTGTAAATTTTACTGTGCAAGGTGGCAGTTAGTCCATACTAACTGCCACCCATAATCAGCGTTTATTGTATCAAAAGTGTAAATTCCTTAACGCTTTTGAATAACTGTTATTCTTCCTCAACATTGCTTGCTGCGATTACCTTGTCAGCGACTTCCGGAGGTGCTGCCTCGTAACGGACGTGAGACATGGAGAACCATCCTCTGCCCTGTGTCATCGACTTAAGATCGGTTGCATATTCAAGCATTTCTGCTGTAGGAACTTCAGCATTAACAACAGAACCTAATTCGTCTGCATCGATACCCATGATACGGCCGCGTCTCTTGTTGAGGTCGCCCATGATATCACCCTGCTTGTCCTCGGGAATGTGAACCTCTACCTTACTGATGGGTTCGAGGAGTACCGGATTAGCTGCAGCCATACCTGCCTTGAAAGCGAGGTTGGCAGCGATCTTGAATGCCATTTCCGAAGAGTCAACGTCATGATATGAACCGTCAACCAGAGTAGCCTTGAGGTTAACTACAGGATATCCTGCGAGGATACCTTTCTTAACTGACTCCTGTAATCCCTTTTCGACTGCGGGGAAGAAATTCTTAGGTACGGCACCGCCGAAAACCTTCTCTTCAAATACGAGGTCCTCTGTCTCAGCGTTAGGCTCGAACTCGATCCAAACGTCACCATACTGGCCGTGACCGCCAGACTGCTTCTTGTGCTTACCCTGAACCTTAACCTTCTTGCGGATGGCTTCACGATAAGGAACCTTAGGCTCACCGAGTTCGCAGTCAACGTTGTACTTATTCTTAAGCTGGCTTACGAGGACCTTGAGCTGCATATCACCAATACCGGAGAGAACCATCTGCTTTGTCTCAGGGTTGGTCTCAACAGTAAAGCAATGATCTTCGTCTGCAAGTTTTGTAAGACCGGAAATGATCTTATCTTCATCGCCCTTCTTCTTAGGAACGATCGACTTTGAAAGACATGGCTGCGGGAACTTGATCTTAGGCATCTCAAGAATGCGCGCACGGTCACAGATAGTATCGTTGGTATCTGTGTTGGAGAGTTTTGAAGCAGCTCCGATATCACCTGCTGTAATGCAGTCTGTTGTGATCTGTTCCTTTCCCTTAAGGAAGAACAGTCCGCCGATCCTCTCGTCCTTGCCCTTGGTTGCGTTATAAACAGTGGAATTTGCACGGAGTGTTCCGGCATTGACCTTAAAGATACTGATCTTTCCTACGAACGGGTCAGAGATCGTCTTGAAGCAGAAAGCAACAAGCGGATCATCAATAGAGCAGCTTACCATCTGTGTGCTGCCGTCAGGAAGTGTAGCTTCCAAAGCAGGCTTCTTTCCTGCCGGAGGTGTGTCCTTTGAAATGCAGTTCAGGAGGAAATCAACACCCCAGTTCATGTAAGCAGAACCGCAGTAGATCGGGTGGAGCTTACCTTCACGGAAACCGGCATGAACACCATGACGGAATTCGTCTTCTGTAAACTTCTCGCCTGCGAAGTACTTCTCCATAAGTTCTTCGTCAGCTTCTGCAACGACCTCGTTAACCTTCTCCTGGAGCTCGTCAACACGTGCATTGTATTCCTCAGGAAGCGGGAACTCTATGAACTTGCCTGTAGCCTTATCAATAGAGAATGCTTTACGGTTCATAACGTCAACGATACCGGTCATCTTGCCGTCTTCCATGATAGGGAATGAAAGCGGGATAACTGAAGAGCCGTAGCGCTCCATCATACGTGCTGCTACTGCCTCGAAATCAGCATTAGGCTCATCCATTCTGTTCATAAAGAACAAGAAGGGAACCTTCTTACCGTTCAAAAGTCTGATAGCCTTCTCGGAACCTACTGAAGTACCGCCCTTAGCTGAGATCATAATAACGCCTGAGTCAGCGATCCTTATTCCGCTCATCTCTTCTCCAAGGAAGTCAAAGTCACCTGGAGTATCGATGATATTGATCTTACTTCCCTTATATTCACAGCAGGCTACAGAAAGCCCTACTGACATCTGTCTCTTGATCTCCTCAGGATCGTAGTCGAGCGTAGTATTACCATCATTAATACGTCCCTGACGATTAATTGCTTTGGTATAAAAAAGTATAGCCTCTGCCAATGTCGTCTTGCCGGAACCTACGTGGCCAAACAACGCGATGTTGCGAATCTTGTCTGCGGAATAATTTTCCATCAGTCATTTCCTCCTTCGAAGTCAAAAATAAATACTTTCCTATTATATAGGATTCGGTATGCCAATTCCACAAAAAAATCTCGCGGCCGAAAACTTTTTTTGTGCATAGTTGTAACCGCAGTAATTAAAGCCTTCAGGAGGTCGAAAATAATAAAGAGGCTGCAACAAAGACAGCCTCTTTAAAACATTTCTGATTGTTTTTCGAATTACTTCAAAGGTCTGCCAAAGATAAGTACAAGTCTGTCTTCCTTTGAGTCGAACGAATTGGAAGTCAGAGAAGACAAAGATGTAGACTCGGAAGATCCGCCCATTGAAGACATGAGTTTACCGCCGTCATCATCAATTACGGTAATAAGATTCCATCCGTCAGCTGACTTCTTCTTGAGGAGTTTGGAAAGAGCATCGACATTAACTTCAGCCGACTTGTTATGCTCGACAGTCTCAACTGAATATTCCATCGGTCCGCCGGCACCACCGCCTGATCTGACCTTCTTCTCCAGTTCTGCAACTGCATTGTCAAGCGATGCAAGTTTCTTCTCAAGCTCAGCCTTTTCCATCTCTTTCTCCTTGATCTTTTGTTCTAATTCAGCAATCTGATCGAGCATCTTGCCCTTCTCGCTCTCGCTCAAAGCTGCCTGCTTAAGGAATACTGACTGCTTCTCGGCATTAAGAACGATCTCCTGTGCAGCAGCTTCTGCAAGAACTGTCGCATTCTTGGAATCAGCAATGATCTCTTTTGCTTCCTTAAGTTCAGCCTGAAGGCCCTTTATCTGATCCTGGATATCTTCTGACTGCTGCTGGTATTCGTTATATTCCTTCTCAGCCTTATTCTTTCTCTCTTCGGATTCCTCGAGTTCTTTCCTGGCTTCCTTAAGAGTCTCATCAAGATCCTTCTGTCTCTGTTTGGAATCCTTCTCGAAATTCTCGATCTCAGCCTTCATCTCATCGCGCTTAGCCATGACTTCTTCAGCTTCGGCATAAACAGCCTTAGCCTGTTCAGTCAATTCCTGGAATTCGGCCTCAGCCTGCTTATTACGGGCTTCAAGTTCAGCGATGATCTGGTCTCTCTCAGCCTGGGCTTCAGAAATAAGCTTCTCCTTCTCGGCATTAGCAATATCACGGTCACGCTCGGCATCAGCCTTCATCTTGAGAGCTTCAGCAGCCTGTTTCTCGGAAAGCTTCTTATGCTCTTCAGCGATCTTAACCTTTTCTTTCTCAAAGTCATCCTGGAGCTTTGCGATCTTTGCTTCAGCAGCCTTTATCTCTTTCTCTTTTTCTGCCTTAATCTTATCGGCATTGTCCATCATGTTCTGGACTTCTTTGGCCTGGGCAATGAGTTCATCTCTCTTTGCAAGAGCATCGGCGTATTCCTTCTCGACCTGGGCAGCAAGCTGTTCTGTCTGCTTCTGTGTCTCTTCGTAGATCTTCTCCTGCTCTATCTTGGCAGCAGCGATCATGTCGTCATGCTCTTTCTGAGACTTCTTCTTAGCCTCAGACATCATCTCATTAGCTTCTTTACGGAGAGCGTCTCTCTTGTCGCGTGCTTCGATGACCTCATCACGGATCGTCTCAACCGATTTCTCCAAAGCCTGCTGTTCAGCCTGTTTCTTCTTCTGGAATGTTGTGAATTCCTTCTCGAGCTTGGCTCTCTCAGTCTCGTACTGCTCTTCCATGGAAGCGTATTCACGCTTAAGCTTTTCAACAGCTTCGAGTATTCTCTTCTCTTCTTCGGAACGCTTTGCTTCCGCACGGGCTATATTCTCAGCCTGTTTCTGATCGAGAATCTTCTTTGCTTCTGCTGCAGCCTCATCATTATTGCCCAAGGAAGCTTTCTGGAAATCGTATTTGCACATTGAGCAGCGGGCAACATTGTCGCCCATCATTACGCCGCAAACCGGACATCTCTTCATAAATAATTACTCCTACAAAATCACGCAAAGATAATGCGCGCAAAATATCACGCAGATATTATATACCAGGTGACTAGAAATTATTTCGTTTTCTTAAGGGAATTTTATAAATTTTTAGTTAATTTTAGAATACACCCGCGGCTGAAGGCCATTTTATTTGTGTGCGTTGCCATATATGTGCAGCTATTTGTCACCAATATAATTAATTAAATCTTTTTGGAGGGGACAAATGAACCGTATTACTAGATTTATTGCTATCGCATCTGTTTTCGCGCTGATGGTATCAGTTCTTGCAGGATGCACTAAGAAACCGGCAGATGCCAACAATTTCGCAGTTGTGGGAATTACTCAGGAACCCGGCATCTTTGATCCGCACACTGTTGTTGCGGCAGGTGACGAAGAGATCATCTTCAACATTTATGAGGGCCTTTATAAATTTGACAACGAGGGTAATCTTAATCCCTGTCTGGCAACTGATGTAGAGATCTCAGAAGATGCATCCGTTTATACTTTTAAGATCAGGGAAGGTGTAAAATTCCACGACGGCACAGATCTGGATCCCATAGACGTAGTATATTCCCTCAAGCGGGCTGCAGGTCTGAACGAGGGCCAGGACGGCACAGCATTGGTAAGAGAACTGGATTCTGTTAAAGACGTTCAGATCACTTCAGATAACCGCGTTGAAGTAACCCTTGAAGAGAGCAATAGTGAGCTTCTCAGTTATTTTACAACCGGAATTATTCCCGAGGGCTACGATAATTGCCAGAACGCTCCTGTCGGAACAGGTCCATTCAAGTTCGATTCATACACACCCGGACAGAGCGTTATTCTCGTAAAGAACGATAACTACTGGCAGAAGGGTCTTCCTTATCTCGATAAGGTCACATTCAAGGTTTGCGCCGATATGGATGCCGGTCTTACTGAGCTTGCAAACGGAAGCATCGATATTTTCCCTTATCTCACATCTGACCGTGCCAAGCAGCTTGATTCTTCCAAGTACAACATCTTATCCAACGGATCTAACATGGTTCAGATCTTTGCCCTGAACAACGCAGTTGAACCGCTGAACGACTTAAGAGTCCGTCAGGCGATCAACTATGCGATCAACAGAAAAGACATTATTTCCGTAACCATGGACGGCGCTGGCGTGGAGCTTACAACTGCAATGAGTCCTGCCATGGGCAGTTATTACGATACATCTCTTGACGGAACTTTTGACCAGAATCTCGAAAAAGCAAAGAGCCTCATGGCTGATGCAGGATACGAGAACGGTTTTGACATCACCTGCACGGTTCCTTCATCTTATCTGATCCACGTTAATACCGCAGTCGAACTTGCTTCAGAACTCAAGGCCATCGGTATCAACCTGGAGATCAAACAGGTCGATTGGGCTACATGGCTTGATACCGTGTACACCGGCCGTCAGTATGAGACAACCGTTATTGCTCTTACAAGCACATACGCGCCATACGATGTTCTGGAACGTTATCAGACTGAATCCGGCGGCAACTTTATCAACTATTCAAATTCCAAAGTAGATGAATTGATGGCCAGGATCCCCGGAACGATCGACGAGAACGAGAAGGTATCACTCTACCATCAGGTTTTGGGCATCCTCACAGATGACGCCTGCTCGGTATATATTCAGGATCCCACAACGATAACCGCGGTATCAACAAGACTCGAAGGTTATCACGTATATCCGATGTATGTTCAGGATATGTCCCAGGTAAAGCTTGTATCCAACTGATAAGTATTCGGGTTTTACATATACCGGGGGTTGTCTCATTCAATGGGACAGCCCCCATTCTTTTGCAAAACCCAAAAAGCATATATAATAGATTTTTATTTAAATAAATTATGGAGGATCGGAATTTGCAGAGCAAAGCCGGTTATCTGACAGGAAAACTGATTGAGCTGATCTTGACACTTCTGCTTGTGTCATTACTCGTTTTCACGGCTTTCTCCATAATACCGGGAGATACGGCACGCGTTATGCTCGGACCGCAGGCATCGGAGTCACAGGTTGATCTGCTTCGTGCCCAATTAGGTCTGGACAAACCTCTTCCCGTCCGCTACGGCGAATGGCTCTGGGGCCTTCTCTCATTTAATCCGGGTACATCTTACGCTTATAACATGAGCGTAAGCGAGCTGATCGGTCAAAGGCTTCCGGTCACTCTGGGCATGAGCGCCATAGCCATGGTCATGGTGATCATCATTTCTTATCCTCTGGCCATATTAAGTGCCAGGAAACCGGGACGTTTGGGAGATCAGATATGCTCTGTTATCGGGCATGTTCTTTTCGCTATTCCTCCTTATGTAGCATCCCTACTGCTGATCTTACTTGCTAGTTCCCTGTTCTCACTTCTTACAGTAGGCACATATGTAAAACCTTCCGATGATTTTTTAGGTTATGTGGGCTGCCTGCTCCTTCCGTCTTTTGCAATAGCACTTCCGAAGATCGCGATGAGCTTTAAGTTCCTGAGATCATCCATAATCGAACAAAGAAACGCTGACTATGTCCGCACTTCAAAAAGTCACGGTCTTTCTGACCTGAAGATACTCGTCCGGCATGTTCTCCCGAATTCCAACGTCTCATCGATCACAATAATATCGATAATCCTTTCCGACATACTCGGCGGAAGCCTCATAGTCGAGCAGGTCTTTAATCTTCCCGGATTAGGAAGGCTCCTCCTGTCAGCTATTTCGCGCCGCGATTTCCCTTTGCTGTCAGGTATCGTTTTCTATCTGGCACTTATTACCGTTCTCCTTTACTTCATCTCCGACATCGCTTCAAGTCTTGCCGACCCGAGGATCAGGCTGAAATAAGGAGGATATGTAATTATGCCGAACACACATAAAAACAGATCCCCCGAAGCTTCCGCTTTCTACACTGCAGGTCTTATCCTGCTGGGTATAGTTGTTGCCGCATTTATTGTCTCTTTGTTTTGGACACCATATGCACCCGACGCAACGGATGCCGCTTCCAAACTGGTCCCGCCTTCACTTGAGCACCCGTTCGGAACGGACAATTTCGGCAGGGATGTCCTGTCACGCGTAATGTCCGCTTCGAAATACACGATATTCATCTCTGCTGCCGGTGTTGCCATAGCCCTGATCCTTGGTACAGTCGCAGGAATACCTGCAGGTTATTACGGCGGCTTTACCGACAGAGGGATCATGCTTTTAGGCAACAGCATAATGTGCTTTCCGGGTATTCTTCTGGCACTTGTTGCGGTAGCGGTTTTCGGGCCTTCGGTAACAAATGTTATCTGGGCTCTGGGTCTTGTTTTCGCGCCCACATTCGCAAGAGTGTGCCGCGTCGGCACCATGGAAATAAAAGAACTGGATTATATAACCCATGCGCATGTAATGGGAGTGAAGCCGGCACGGATAATGGCATTCCACATATTCCCGAATCTGGTCCCGCAGCTTCTTCCTGCAACAGTAATCGGCCTTGCAAATATGACTCTTTTCGAATCGGGAATGAGCTATCTGGGCCTCGGAGTGCAGCCGCCTGACGCATCGTTCGGCAAAATGTTATCTGACGCCCAGTCATATATCCGTGTAGCACCATGGCTTATAGTATTTCCTGCCCTGATGCTTGTCTTCTATATACTTGGTCTCTACTTTATCTCTGAGGGACTCCGCGTCAGCCTCTCGAAAGGAGGGAAATGATGGCACACCATATACACATCGTTAAAGTCCATCACTTAACCCTCTCTTTCCCTACGCGAAAAGATCCGAACCCGAAGCCTGTCCTTGATGACGTCGATTTCGGTATCAGAGACGGAGAGATATTAGGACTCATCGGCAATTCCGGAAGCGGCAAGACCATGACTTCACTTGCAATTGCCGGCCTATTACCTGAAAGTGCATCCATTGTTTCAGGCTCCATTAAATTTGCCGGAAAGAACCTCCTTGAGATGAATCCCAAAGAGCGCCGCGCAATGCTCGGAAAAGATATCGGAATGATCTTCCAGGAACCTTCCACTGCTTTAGATCCGCTGATGACATGCGGAAAGCAATTAGAAGAAGTACTTACCGCTCATAAAGATTCTTCCATGACACCTGAAGACCGTCACAAAACGATAATCAGCATGCTCGGAACGGTCGGTTTTGCAACTCCGGAAGAAATCTGCGGACGCTATCCCCACCAGCTTTCAGGCGGTCAGCGCCAAAGAGTCCTCATCGCAGGCGCCGCCCTTCTTAAACCGCGTCTTCTTATATGCGACGAACCGACTTCATCTCTTGATACGGTGACAACAGTTTCAATACTGGGGCTCCTCAAGGATCTGTGCCATAAGCTTCATATCACCATCCTCTTTATATCCCATGACTTATCTGCGGTAAGAGGTTTCTGTGACCGTGTCATGGTCATGAAAGACGGAAAGATAATAGACAAAGATACAACTTCAGATATATTGAATAACCCCAAGAACACATATACTGCGGAACTTCTGACAAACGCAAGACTCGACACAAGGATCCTCGGTTTTGAGCCTGCAACTGTCGATTACTCCAGAAGTCCTGTTCTTACGGCAAACGGAATCACCGCCGGATACGGAAGATCATTATTCGAGCGTGTTAAAACCAAGAGTGCGGATAATAATATTCTTCATGACGTTTCGCTTGAGGTCTTCCCGAACGAGATATTAGGTCTCATCGGCAGCTCGGGCTGCGGAAAGACAACTCTCATCAGATCACTCCTGGGACTCCTGCCTCATTCGGGCATAGTCAATATCAAAAGTTCAAGCATCGGAGCGATCTTCCAGGATCCTGTATCCTGCCTGAATCCTGCACATACGATCAAATGGCATATGGCAGAAGCGCTAAAAGCTTCGGATAAACTCAAAGCCTTCGCAGGATCTGGTACCAGAGCAGAACGCAATTCCCGGATACTTGCAAGGATCACTGCAGTGCTCGAGGAATGCGGACTTGGTGCTGAATATCTTCTGCGTCATCCGAAGGAACTCTCCGGCGGTCAGCGTCAGAGAGTGGCAATCGCAATGTGTCTTATCCAGGAACCCTCTCTCATCATTGCGGACGAGCCGTTCTCCTCACTCGATGCAAGTTCTTCGGCAGAACTCTTAAAACTCATGACTGATATTAACAGGGAGCGCCACACCGCGTTTCTTCTTATCACTCACAACATTCATATCGTAAGACAGATCTGCCCCAGAGTTCTCGTAATGGATAACGGAAGGATATGCGAGGAAGGTACAACTTCTGATGTCCTGAACGATCCTAAGTCAGACTGCACTTCCAGACTCCTTGAAGCAGAACGTCAGATCCACGGTGTGTAAATACTTCAGTGCGCGCAACAAAGGAATATATCATTAAACTAAGAAAGGCTGCTCCGAAGAGCAGCCCATCTCAAGGGTGATCTATATAAAGTGATGTCACTTTATGGCTTATTTGACTAACCCGTCATCCATTAACTTAATGTAATTCCGTAATTATTTTCAAACCATTCCTTCTGTGCGTCTGTCATTTTATCAATTTTCCAGTTACCCCACTGAGGAAAATCGGGCATATTATTCTGGAAAACCCACTGATTTTGAAGCAGTTCCATAGAATAACTTCCATCATTGTTCTTTGTGAAACTAACCTGAGTATTATCGTTCCAACCATTCGAATCAGTCATGGTTACTGTTTGTGTATTGCCGGTGCCGGAGATCTTCTTAACGCCTTTAACGCCATTTCCTGCATCATTTCCATAAGGCATAGTTGTCGTAACGTTTCCGACTGTTGTGCCTCCGGAAGTATTTGTATTGGTATTGGTATTTGTATTTGTATTGGTATTTTTTCTGACTCCCACGGTCTTGCCTTCCGTAAGGC
>JAFWMQ010000010.1 GCA_017510605.1 Clostridiales bacterium | reverse complement strand
CTGTTGTACATCCTGAATTATTTGTATTGGTTTTGGTATTTTTATTTGTATTTGTATTGGTATTTGTATTCGTATTTGTATTGGTATCGGTATTTGTACCTGCATTAGTACCTGCATTGGTATTGGTATTGGTGTTTGTATTTGTATTAGTATTAGTATTTGTATTCTGGTTCTGCTGATTATTATTATTGTTGCTTGATGAACCGTCTGCATTGCCAATCTGAGGTGTTGCACCTTCCTTCAGCTTTACGTTTGTTAAATAGCCGTCGCTGTCGGTTTCAACCAATATGTCATCTTCAGAATAACCCTGGTCTATCCACTCAAGGATCTGATTCTGGCATGCAGCATGGAGCTGCTGTTTTGCTTCTTCCATCTGAGGCGTATATTCAGGGTGATCATAAACACCGCCCAAGCCCTGGCCGATAGAATTTACTTTGAGCCATGCTGAATATTCGAACTGATCACCGTTTTCGGTTTTTAATTTTTCCTGGGCAAACTTTGCATTATTTACCGTAACCATAACACCGACAGCTGAAGCAGTGGCAAGAACAACAATAATGGCTACGACAACAACAATTTCTGTGAGGGTGAAACCCTGCTTACCATTTCTCATTTTTTTCATATAGATCACACTCCTTAACAAATATTGCTTAATTGTTTTAGTTCCCTTGAGCATCAAGCATTTTGTCTGCTGATAATGTGATTATAGTTGAAATGTTCTTAACAATTCATCACTAAGATATTGAAATTGTGAGTACATTTTGAACAATATGTAACGAAGGATTAAAATGATTTTGTCGAGATGATCCGGCGGGCTTCGTCCATCAAAGAAGCCTTGGAATTACGGCATTTTTCCTCAATATAGTTGTTGAACACTTTTGACAGGATCTGTCCGACAACAGGTCCCGGTTCAACACCTAAAGACATGATGTCATTCCCGTTTATATCAAGATCCCTGATATCGAAAACAGCACCTGATGTTTTCAGATCTTCAGCTATCCTGTTAAGTTCTTCCAACCGTTTTATCCGGTTCTGTCCTATAGGAGAATGAGCAAGGATGTCTGCTCTCTGCAATACCTTGAGTTTATTAAGGATCTCTTCGGGATATTCGCACAGGAATTTATGTACTTCGATCCTGTCTGCTTTTATATACGTATCGTGAAGTTTTACCAGAAGACAAACATCATAAACAAACTGCTTGGAAAACCTGAGTTCATTAAGAACTCTTTCGGTGATCATGGTGCTGACCAAAGGATGACCCTTCATATGGCCAATACCGTCCCCGTCGATCTTAAAACACCTGGGCTTGCCGAGATCATGGAAAAGAGCTGCCATTGCAAGTTCTGCATCACGGCCGTTTTCTTCTGAGAAAGGGATCAGATCCAAAACACTTAAGGTGTGCTCAAGAACATCTCTGTCATGGTATTTGGATCTTTGTTCAAAACCCCGGCATTCTGCGATCTCGGGAATAATCACGCTCATGATCTTCCAACATGTCCTTATTGCCTGAGAGGCATATCTTCCTGTAACTATCCCCTCAAGTTCAACCGCTATCCTTTCAGATGAGATCAGCTTTAAATCTCCGGCGTGATCTTCCATCGCGCGCAAAGTTCCGGGTTCAATATCAAACCCCAGTCTGGAACAGAACCTTACCGCCCTTAAGATCCTCAACGCATCTTCGCCAAACCGCTCACCGGGATTTCCCACAGCCCTGATCAGTCTGTTTTTACAGTCTTCCTGTCCGGATACAGGATCGTGAATGACACCTTCATTATCCAGATACATGGCGTTTATCGTAAAATCACGGCGCTTTACATCTTCTTCAATAGTGGTTTTGAACTTCACTTCGTCCGGTCTTCTCTGATCAGAATATGAACCGTCTTCCCTGAAAGTAGTAACTTCAACATTACCCTCCCCGGTTACTGCTGTTACCGTTCCGTGCTTAGAGGCATTATCGAAATAATCAACCCCTGCTTTCTTAAAGACCCCGATTATCTCATCAGGTTTTGCAGACGTTGCAATGTCGTAATCGTGAGGAATTCTTCCCAAAACAATATCCCGGACGGCACCTCCGACCACATAAGCCTGGTGGCCTGATGACCCGATCAAAATCAGTATGGTTTTTATGTATCCCGGAATCATTCTCGTTTTTCCTTTTTCGATTTCTATATAAAGATTATATCAAGCCTAATCGTCATATTCTTGAAATAATATAAACACTATTGTTTGGATATAATGAATCTGTTTATCAACAAAATGTGCTTTTGGCAGGAGGGATAATATGATATTTACGAGAAAACCTTATCTGATCGATTCCGTATATTACGAGAACAACACCCTTAAGATAGAGTGCGCGTGTCAGGAGTATTCGGAAGCACTTACCGGCGGTAAGGGAACCTTTAAGAATTCTAAAGGAAGAGTCACAATATCGGTTTTTTCTCCGGCCAATAAGATAATAACCGTTAAGGTTATCAACCACCAGACAGAACCGCGTGCCAAATCTTCATCCGTTTTAGATCTGGTTCCTTCACCTTCAGGAACATTGGAAGATTCAGAGAATACCGTCGTATTTAAGAGCGGATATCTTGAAGCACAGATCGACAAAAAGACATTCTCCATAAAGTTCTCCTATTACAACAATGAGCTCTGCGGCCAGACCATAAATATGCCGGTCTTCTATAAGTCTGATTCCGGCACGGGTAACTGCTATACCGTTTCTCCGGATGCGAAAACCGGAGCTTCCTTCAATCTCGGTTCAAAAGAGATCATATACGGCTTGGGAGGCAACGGCTCTTCTATCGTCCGCAACGGACAGATCGTCAAATGCAACTGCGTAAACTGCGGTTCAAGCGCGGTAAATATTCCTTTCATCCTTTCAGACTCAAAATACGGCCTGTTCGTTAACAGCAACCGTCCCGTTACATTTGATATCGGTTCAACAAACGGTAATCTCTTCTTCGAAGCTGATGGTGAAGAAATAGAATACAGCATCATAGCAGGCGACTCCCTGGATGAAGTTCTTGAGATCATTAACCAGATCAACGGCCGCATTCCTGTTCTTCCTTATACTACCGGCGGCATCGCCTTGTCATTGGACAGTGATAATTCACTTACTGCCCAGGGTATTATTGATTCCCTGAAGCTTGCACGCAGTTCAGGATTAACAGTTAATGAGCTCTGGCTCGGAAACTCCTGGCATCCTGATTATGCTCCATACGGGTTTACCTGGGACAACGCCAGATTCCCCGATCCTGCCGGATTTGCAAAAAGTGTTTCAGACATGGGTATCAAACTCGGAATCTCAGCCAATCCGTATATATCGGAAAGAACTCCGGAGTACCTTGAACTTCTCGATGCCGGATACCTTGTCTCTTTCCCTAATGGCAATGCAGTTATTTACGATTCCGAAAAAGGCGGAGTCGCTTTGATCGATCTGAATATCCCTGAAGCAAGAAGCTGGTTCATCAATGCATGCTCAGGTCTTGCAAGAACCGGGTTTACGATCTTCGAATCCGATTACACAGCTTCGTTCTCCGAAGTATTTGAAGTAGCCTGCGGGAAGAAGGGATATCTTGCGAATTTCACGTCAATAATCAACGGCGCATTGAGTGATCTGTCCGCACGCGAACGCGGACGGTTCGGAGCATTAATGATCGCTGATTCGATCAGTTCCGGTGACCAGCAATCGCCATTCAGCAATATTTACTCCAAAACAAATCCCGGTTTCTCTGACCTCTCTGCCACTATAAAGAGCGCAATATCATACGGCCTTACCGGTTTTGGCGGAGTAAACATCGATATACCGGGAAAAGATCAGACAGATGCAAAGCTTTTCGACCGCTGGATCGGATTTGCTTCATTTGCTCCGCACGCCAGATTCTGCGGATCTCTTAAATTCCTGGAAGAGGCAGGTCTCCTTGATTCGATCAAGGCTTATTCTGCCATCAGGACTGTTCTTGCACCTTATATCTATTCGAGTCTGTGCGAATTTGTAAACTACGGAACACCCGTTATCCGCGCAATGGCACTTGAATTCGCAGGCGACCCTGCCGCATCAGCTTTTGATTCCGAATACATGTTCGGACCATCGCTCCTTGCAGCTCCGGTAACAACATCAAATGACAGTATAAGGATCTACATTCCTGCCGGTATCTGGACTGATTTTATGACTCACGAGAAAGTTCAGGGACCCCGTTATGTAACAAGAAAAGTAACGCCCAACAGCGTTCCTGTTTATGTGCGTCCGAATTCGATCATCCCTACAAGAACACCGGATACCAACAGCGGCATCGGTTCGCTTGACAACCTTACATTCACATGCTTTGGTCTCAGCAACGGAACAACGGCAGCATGCGAGGTCTTTGCGGACGGCGGTCAGGGTTCAGGACTCTTTACGGCTGAAGTTGCAGGCAACAGGATCACGGTCCGCACAAAGAACCTTGGCGGCACAAAGCATCTAGTACTGTCAGGAATATTCAATGTTGTCGGTTTATCTGAATCTGTACCTGAGAAACTCAGTTACGGTACTTCGATCGAATTCTCGAGCAACGAACTGGTAATAAGCTTAGGCTAAAGTTACCGAATCAAAGAAGTCTATAAGGTCAGCAAAGTACTCTTCCCTCACGGGTTCATTTTGGATCTCGTGACGGTAGGGGCCATAGTTCTTCGCCTTTACGTTGGCACCATGTTCCTTCATCTTTGCGATGACTTTTTCGACGCCTGCTCCGTAGCTTCCTACCGGGTCTTCGCTTCCGTATGTAAACATGCACGGAGTACCGGGAACCACTGCATAAGCATTATCACTCTGAATAAAAGAGAGAAGTCCGAACAGAGTTCTGAAACCGTCACTCGTAAACGTAAATCCGCACATCGGATCATCGGCATATTTTTTGACTTCGGTCTCATCAGTGGATAACCAGTCCAAAGGTGTCTTGGCATTGGGAATCCGTTTGGTATAACTTCCAAAAGCTATACCGTTAAGAAGATGATTCTTTCTCTTTTTTCCTCCGAAAAAACAAGCGGTGCTTGCAAGAAATTTACCGAATCCGACAGCCGGATTGGGGCCTGCCGTCGATGCGAAAACAAATGCATCAAACTGCTTGCTGTATCTTGGAGTCGAGAAAATGGATCTGACCACAAAAGAACCCATCGAATGGCCATAAAGAATATACTTGAGACCTTCTTTTCCAAAGCGTTCGACCGCATATTCATGCAGCCCCATAATATCGGTCAGGAGCATCTGCCAGCCGTTCTTCAATCCCCCGAAATATCCTTTAGGGTATCCTGCATCCTTATTCAATTCATAGGTCGCACCATGTCCCGGCATGTCCATTCCGCAGACATGATATCCTGCTTCATTAAATCGGGAGATCATTTCTTCATAGCGGGCTATATACTCTGCCATTCCATGACAGATCTGAACCACGCCCTTTATCTTGGCACATGAAGACGGGTAGAAGAAAGATACGATCTTATAGCCGTTTCCGATGGAACTGACAAATCCCATTCTTTCAGGTTTAAGTTCTGCCATAGTAGATCCTCCCTTTCTCCGGAAAAATGTTATCTCCTTCTTCTGCCTCTCATAAGCAGGAGTCTTAACAGCGTCAACGCCGAGCTTGCAAGGGCAATAGCATAAGTATCACCTGCAGCCCAGAGGACTTTTTTCGCTGCCTTTAACTGATTATCCGATACCCAGCCGAACTCTTTCATGGCAGCAAGACCTCTTCTGCTCGCATTACGCTCAATAGGAAGCGTAACAAGATAGAACAGGAATACTACCGAATAGAGAACTATTCCCAGCGTGCTTATCACATAACCGATATTTGAAAACTCAGCAGAGCTTGCAGCATACATAACTGCAACTCCTATTATTGCTATCCATACACTTATGCGTGAAGTTATACTGGCTGCAGGAGCAATTGCCTGGCGGATCTTAAACAAAACCATACCCGAGTATGCCTGGCATGCATGACCGCACTCGTGAGCTGCAATAGCAATCGCTGCTATAGAATTCTTGCCGTAACACGTATCGGAAAGATTGATAACTTCTGCCTTCGGATTAAAGTTATCCGTCAGATCACCCGGTATGTGATCGATCGTAACTCCGTAAACCTCGTTTGCGCGCAGCATCTCATTTACACAAGTATTGGCATCTTTGCCGCTTGCTGCAGGAATCTCGCTGTACTTTCTGATAAGACTGTTAAGCCTGCCTCTGACAATCAGGCTCCAGATCATGATCCCTATAGCCAGAAGATAGAATAAACCGCTGAAATCGCCTAAAAAATACCAAAAGCCCATGATCTTCCTCCATAATTTCCTTATTCCGTATTTTTATTAATTCTATCATCTTTTTTGTTCATCAGGTTTGTCACAGCGTTGCTCAGCTATTGATTTGATATTATTTCGATTATGCTTAAAATAGAAAACAATAAATATTTAAAATGTTTTATAATATTTGTGCTTGTATTGTAGTATGTTACTATATGATAATCTTTGATCACAGGTATTGATCATTTTACCCGAGGAGGGATAAGAGATATGTTTGAGATAGTGTCGAAAACAAAGCTTGCCGATAAAGTCTGGCGCATGGATGTTGTTGCACCGTTCGTTGCAAGCAAAGCTATGCCGGGTCAGTTCCTTATTATCAGAGTCGATAAAGATGGTGAGAGAATACCTCTTACTGTATGTGATTTCGACCGTGAGAAAGGAACCGTCACGATCGTCTTCCAGACAGTAGGCGCAGAGACCGAGCGTATGTCCAGGGTCGGGGTCGGCGAGAGCTTTGCCGATGTAGTCGGACCTTTGGGAAATCCTTCTGATCTTTGTGATCTTTCTATAGAAGAACTCAAGCAAAAGAAGATCCTCTTTATTGCCGGCGGTGTCGGAACCGCTCCCGTTTACAACCAGCTCAAGTGGCTTTACGATAACGGCGTTTCTGTTGACTGCATCCAGGGCGCAAGGACCAAGGATCTTCTTATCCTCGAAGATGAGATGAGGGCTGTTACCGGGAATCTTTATTTCGCTACTGATGACGGTTCGTACGGAATTCACGGAAATGTCTGCGTAGCTCTCCAAAAGCTTTGGGACGAAGGCAAACATTATGATCACTGCGTAGTAATCGGTCCGGTCATCATGATGAAGTTCGCCTGCCAGCTCACAAAGAAGCTCGGCATCCACACGGTAGTCTCGATGAATACCATAATGGTGGATGGTACCGGAATGTGCGGTGCATGCAGGCTTATGGTAGGCGGAAAGGTAAAGTTCGCATGTGTTGACGGTCCGGAATTTGACGGACATGAAGTTGACTTTGATCAGGCTCTGCAGCGTTCAAGACTTTATAAGACACAAGAAGGCGAACTCATGTTAAGGCTCACCGAAGGCGATACGCACAGCGGCGGCTGCGGCATATGTTCATAAGGGGGATAGGATAATGGAATTTGACGTATTAAAGAAAGTACCGGTCTCAGAACAGGATCCCCGGATCCGCGCAACAAACTTCGACGAGGTAAATCTCGGCTATACAAAAGACGAAGCAGTACTCGAAGCATCCCGCTGCCTTACCTGTAAGAATGCGCGCTGCGTAGAAGGCTGCCCCGTATCTATCAATATCCCCGGCTTCATCTCAAAGCTCAAGGAAGGCGATGTTGAAGGCGCTTATGAAGTTATCTCATTATCTTCATCACTCCCCGCCGTATGCGGCCGTGTATGTCCTCAAGAGACCCAGTGCGAAGCCAGGTGTGTAAGAGGCATCAAGGGCGAAGCTGTATCGATCGGTCGTCTTGAGAGATTCGTTGCCGACACGGCAAAGGACATGGGTATCAAGCCTCACCTCCCTGCTGATCTCGTTAAGAAGGGCAAGAAGGTTGCTGTCATCGGTGCAGGCCCTTCCGGACTTACATGCGCAGGCGACCTCGCGAAGATGGGTTATGACGTCACCATTTTCGAAGCTCTTCACAAAGCAGGCGGCGTACTTGTTTACGGTATCCCCGAATTCCGTCTTCCCAAGGATAAGGTTGTAGCAAAGGAGATCGAGAATGTTAAGAATCTCGGCGTAGAGATCGTCACCGACGCAGTCATAGGACGCTCACTTACCATTGACGATCTTTTCGAAAAGGAAGGCTTCTCGGCAGTATTTATCGGATCAGGCGCAGGCCTTCCGAGATTCATGAATATTCCCGGTGAGCAGTCACTCGGCGTCTTCTCCGCCAACGAATATCTCACGAGATCAAATCTCATGGGTGCATTCTCACCTGATTCAAGGACTCCTATCATGAGAGCGAAAAAAGCAGTCATTGTCGGCGGCGGCAACGTCGCCATGGATGCTGCGCGTACCGCAAAGCGTTTGGGCGCTGAAGTACACGTTGTCTACCGCCGTTCGGAAGCTGAGCTTCCTGCACGTGCCGAAGAAGTCCATCATGCAAAAGAAGAAGGCATCATCTTCGATCTTCTCACCAATCCTGTTGAGATCCTCGCTGATGACAACGGCTGGGTAACAGGCTGCACATGTATCCGCATGGAACTTGGCGAGCCTGACGCATCCGGCAGAAGGTCACCTGTTCCCGTTGAAGGTTCGGAATTTACCATCGAGTGCGATGCTGTCATCATGTCGCTCGGCACTTCTCCAAATCCCCTGATCAAGACAACAACATCCGGTCTTGAAGTCAACAGGAAAGGCGGTATTATCGTCAACGAATCAGAAATGACCACACGCGACGGTGTTTTCGCAGGCGGCGATGCAGTTACAGGCGCCGCAACGGTAATCCTCGCGATGGGCGCAGGAAAGTCTGCCGCTAAAGGCATAGACGAGTATCTATCTAATAAATAATCATATCTTGAAAGACACTGAGGATAAGATCATGGAAAATCAAGCAATACCGGTAACACCGACAAATCCCGAAGAAAAGAAAGTCTGGGACGAAAAAGCCATAAATGAATTTATGGAAGAACAGAAAAAGGCCATAAAGAAATGTACCCATGTCTGGATAGGGGTTATGGCATATCTTTTGATCATCGGCATAGTTGCCTGTTTTATCGTGTACGGTGTTCTTATGCTGGGCATGTTCGTAGTCAATCTGATCTTCTTCCTTAAGACGCAGAAATTCCTGAAGAGTTTCGAGAACGGCGAAGTAGATCTGAAAACTCTCTATGGATTTTATGAAAAGATGGGCAGCCGCGCTTTGAAGCTGTTCACTCTGAATCTGTTATGCGGAGGCCTTTTCGGCGTTATCGGATCCATTTATGAAATGCGCATTGCCGGAAAAGCTTTGCCGGTCGCAGAAGAGATCCTCGGAGATGATTTCAAAGAAGAGCGAAAAGCAGCAGACCCGAATGCACAATGGCATTACTGCATATACTGCAAAAAGAATAAAAGAGAAGGTAACCATCTGTTTAGACTGAAAGACGGCGTGATCTGCAAAGATTGTTTGGATAAGTATTGTTCTATGCTTCCCAAAAGAAGTGTTGATCCCATGCTTGTAAAGGAAAATGCAGTCGCAACCATTCCTAATATTGACAGAATACTTCCCCAATGGGCATCAAAGGATCTGGAAGACCGCCTTGAATATCTGAAACAGAATAATGAACAGTATTCGGATTTCGCCCCTACAAAAGTCATTTGCGACGGATGCCTGGAATTAGATGAGGCAAAATCTCTTTTCCGTGTCGTAAGAGCCGATGAAGACATATATAACAGTGCAAGCCGCGGTATGCCTAGCGGCCTGATCCATCCATACAGCGCAGTTAAGGGCATTTGTTATGAGATGGTTTATGAATATGAGCAAGGTTATGAAGATGATTCGATCTCGAAATGGGTATATACAAATACCAATACGATCGTGCTTGCTATCGAGGACAAGTATCTGAAAGAGGAAGTATTCATGTTAAACAAAGTCCCTACCGATACAGGCTGGTTCGCAAACAAGAAAAAGCCTCAGATCGATTATGCGGAACAAACGGTTAAAGAACTTCAGGAGATCTTTAACAAGCCTGTTCTGCCTGTCAGAAAGCTGCATTGACGGAAATCATAACCACCCGTCAAACGGGTGGTTTTTTCTTTCGCACGCTTCGAACCCCGCGTACTCAACGGAGTCACGTCTCCGGGGAAAATCACAGCAGAATCACAGCCGGCAATGTATTTGGCTGTGATTTTCTCATCACCTGGTCAGTTATTCATTACAAAATCACAGCAGGTAGTGAACTTGGCTGTGATTTTCACCAATCATTTTAAGCCAATCATTTTTCGCCAATAAAAAAGAGCCCGTGCTTGAAAAAACACGGGCTCTGACAATTCAATTCGTTATACGTGAATTATGCGTTGCAGATGATGGAGAAATCCTCAGCCTTGAGGGAAGCACCGCCTACGAGACCGCCGTTGATGTCCTTCTGAGCAAAGAGACCGGCAGCGTTCTTAGCGTTGCAGGATCCGCCGTACTGGATCGTCATTGCAGCTGCAGCATCTGCATCGTAGAGATCAGCGATAACGCCACGGATGAATGCGCAAACTTCCTCAGCCTGCTCATCAGTAGCTGTCTTACCTGTGCCGATAGCCCAGATAGGCTCATAAGCGATTGTGATCTGGCAGAGCTTGTCAGCAGGGATGTCCTTGAAAGCGCCAATGATCTGACCCTTTATCCAGTCGAATGTCTCGCCTGCTTCACGCTGAGCAAGAGACTCACCGCAGCAGATGATAGGTCTTACACCATACTTGAGGAGTGCAAGAGCCTTCTTGTTAACTGTCTCGTCTGTCTCTGCGTTGTACTCACGTCTCTCGGAGTGGCCGATGATGCAGTAGTTAACGCCCATCTTAGCGAGCCAGAGAGGTGAGATCTCGCCTGTGAATGCACCCTTCTCTTCGAAGTGGCAGTTCTGAGCAGCGATCTTGATGTTGGAGTAAGCAGCAGCCTCAACTGCAGCAGCGAGTGCTGTAGCAGGAACGCCCAATGCGATTCTTGATGTAGCGTCCTTAACGAGGGGCTTGAGCTCGTTGATGAGCTTAACTGCATCTGCAGGGATACCGCAGTTCATCTTCCAGTTGCCTGCTGCGAATGTTCTGTCGATCTTCTTGTCATTGAGGCAGTCGATACCGGGGAGAACCTTACCCTCGATGTACTCGAGAGAAGCGCCGCCGCCTGTGGAGATGTGGGAAACCTTATCCGCATAGCCGAGCTTCTCGATAGCAGCTGCGGAGTCGCCGCCGCCGATGATAGATGTGCAGTCTGCATCAGCGATTGCCTGAGCGATAGCCTTTGTACCAACTGCGAACTTCTCGAACTCGAATACGCCTGCAGGGCCGTTCCAGATAACTGTCTTAGCGCCCTTGATAGCTTCGGAGAACTTAGCGATTGTCTCAGGTCCGATGTCGAGGCCCTGCCAGCCGTCAGGAATCTCCATTGTAGGAACTACCTTGCTGTTTGCGTTTGCATCGAAAGCATCAGCAACAACTGTGTCTGTAGGAAGAAGAAGCTTAACACCCTTCTCTTCAGCCTTAGCGAGAATCTCCTTAGCGAGGTCAACCTTGTCAGCCTCGAAAAGTGAATCACCGATAGAGCCGCCCTGAGCTCCGATGAATGTATAAGCCATACCACCACCGATGATGATAGTGTCAGCCTTGTCCAAAAGGTTTGTGATAACACCGATCTTGTCGGAAACCTTAGCTCCGCCAAGAATAGCAACGAAAGGTCTCTCAGGATTATCAAGGGCACCGCCGATGAAATCTATTTCCTTCTTGATGAGGTAACCGCAAGCGGAAGGAAGGAAGTTTGCAAGACCAGCTGTGGATGCATGAGCACGGTGAGCTGTACCGAAAGCATCATTAACATAGAGATCAGCCATAGAAGCGAGCTCTGCAGCGAACTTAGGATCGTTCTTTGTCTCTTCCTTGTGGAAACGTACATTCTCAAGCATGAGGATCTCGCCATCCTGAAGAGCTGCTGCCTTAGCCTTTGCATCTTCGCCGATAACATCAGCTGCAAGAGTAACGGGCTTGCCGATGAGCTCAGCAAGACGGTCTGCTGCGGGCTTCATAGAGAACTTAGCCTCAGGGCCGTTCTTCGGACGTCCGAGGTGTGATACGAGGATAACCTTCGCATTGTTGTCTACAAGGTACTTGATCGTAGGGAGAGCGCCCTTGATACGCTTGTCGTCTGTGATCTTTGTGCCTGTTTCCTTGTCGAGCGGTACGTTAAAGTCAACGCGGACAATAACTCTCTTGCCGGCTACGTTCAAATCTTCAACGCTTTTCTTGTCATACATTGCCATGGATTGTCACACTCCTGATTCATATTTTGTGTTTTGGGAAGCACCGGATATGGCGCCTCTTATTTACTGACCCAAAAATTATACTATCTTCGGGAGACATATTAAAGCAATAAAAAAGGCGAGTTTGGCATTTTATTTGCCAAACCCGTCCGTTTTTCCCAGGTAACTGTTCTAGTGAAAATTATTTCTTGCCCAGAAGCGATACGATCTCATGGATCTTGAAAACCTTCTGGCCGTCGACATAGAATCTGTAGAGTTCTCCGTCCTTGTCATAAATCTCGAAATGCTTGCCGTAAGATGCGACCAGGCCCCTCATGGAATCGATCTCAAAGACCTTCGTCTGGAACGGGGCACTCGAATCAAGAATTCTGTTTTTATATTTTCTGACCGGCTTGCCTTTCTTGTAAGGAATTCCCTCTTCTGCCGGGCAGTCTGTTCCGACATAAGTGATCTCCTTATCGGTAATCGTGACCCTTCCCTTACCGGTTTTCGCGAATGTGAACCTGTCGAAAACCTTGAACAGATCGGCATTCATCTCCATCTTGAATCCGCCTGCTTTTAGCTGGTCGGAGATCAGTCCTCTTTCCCATTCAGCCCACTTGTGAAGATCATCAAAGACAACACTCCCGGGATCAGCCTTCTCGATGAGGCCAGTAGGCAGATACCTTGCGGCATTTCCGCAGTTGGAGCACTTGATCACATCGTGCCTGCCGGAATCCAGATACTGCATAGTGAATTCGGAACCGCACTTGGGACATGCATATGCGACATTCTGGAGGCCGGCTGCGAGTTTCCTGCTCTTGTACGTTCTGGGATTCTCGCGGATCCAGTCATTCTCGTTATAATCGACGCCGTCGAGGATCTTCTGCTGAAGTTCCTCAATGGATAACTGCTTGACCTCGTCAGAATAGATCTTCTTTACGAACTCTGCGCTGATCCTGCCCTTGCGCATACCTGATCTCGACCATCTCGGCCAGGCCAGATAAGCTCCGTGAATGTGGGCAATATAAACAGATGCGCCTGCTTTCTTTGCAAGTCTCGCAACACCATCGTCAAATACGATCGACTTACCATCAACATGTCTTGTAGCCTCAGGATAGACAATGATGACTCCGTTACGCTTCATAACGCGCATCATAGCCTTAACGGCAGCCGTATCAACGACAAACTGTTTCTTGGGGATCGCACCGCCCAATTTGAACCAGTGTCCCCAGGCAGGTGCCCTGAATACAAACTCGCCTGTTACGAAGTTTGCCGGTCTCGCCTTTGTGAGACGGTTGGTTATCATAGGATCCAAATAAGATTCGTGATTGGAGATAACGATAATAGGGCCTTCGTGATTAACGAATTCCATGTCAGGCTTAACCTTGATATGACAAAAAGCGCAGACTATCGGGACAATGATACGCGAACCCAGAAATCCGAAATAGAATTTGCTGGGCACACAGCCGATATCATAATCACGCGGAGCCTTGGAACGGGAAGCCGCGTTGCTCTTGATTTCCGTCATCTCACTTCTCCATTAACTTTGATAACCAAAGTATTATACATTAGTACTTACAGTTTCTTCAACCTCAACACCTTTTGCTTCAGGAAGTTCACCGCCGTCCCTGATCACAATGACTTTTCCGTCTTCAGCAGCGCTGCCCTGGGCGAGAAGCGCTTCAGGATCAGATGTCTCTACAGCATCAATAATAGCCAGATGTCCGGGCTTTACGATGCCGTCAAGCATTGCTTCCGAGAAACGGTCTTCGACCATTGACGTAATAACTCTTCTCAAAGGTCTTGCGCCATACTGGGGATCATAGCCCTTCTTGGCAAGAAGTTCCTTTGCGCTCTCTGTAAGTTCGATCTCCATTCCGAGATCCCTGATCCTTCTTCCGACCTGCTTCATAAGGATATCTACGATCTTGATAAGGGATTCCTTGCCGAGCATACGGAAGAAGATAATGTCATCGACACGGTTTACGAACTCAGGTGTAAAAGTCTTCTTGAGTTCGTCAATTACGACTTTCTTGGCCTCGTCATAGGATTTTCCTCCGTAAAGTCCGTCTCTGGAGAGTTCATCCTTGTCGGAGTCGTCTGCAACAGCAAAGCCGATCTTTCTGCCTTCACTGCCTACGAGCATCCTTGCTCCGATATTTGAAGTCATAATGATGATCGTGTTTCTGAAGTCAACTGTTCTTCCGTGACCGTCGGTAAGACGTCCGTCATCCAGGACCTGGAGCATCGTGTTGAATATTTCAGGGTGGGCTTTCTCGATCTCATCGAAAAGCACTACCGAATACGGATGTCTTCTTACAGCCTCTGTCAACTGGCCGCCTTCATCGTATCCTACATATCCCGGAGGCGCTCCGATAAGTCTTGAGACATCGTGCTTCTCCATATATTCGGACATATCGATCCTTACAAGAGCACTCTCATTACCAAACATGACTTCGGCAAGAGCCTTTGCAAGTTCTGTCTTACCTACACCTGTAGTACCGAGGAAGATAAATGTTCCCGAAGGTCTCTTCTCGTCTTTAAGACCGAGTCTTCCACGGCGTATTGCCTTGGAAATGGCATGAACTGCCTCATCCTGGCCGACAACTCTTTTCGCGATCTCGGATTCAAGATTCTTAAGTTTATCCGCATCGGATTCCGTGATCTTTGTAACGGGAATACCGGTCCACTTTGCAAGAACGACAGCAACATCATCAACTGTAAGAGTGCCTGTATATCCGTCTGCATCAGGCTTAACCTTGTCCTGAAGAAGCGAGAGTCTCTCATTAAGCTTCTCTTCTTCCTCTTTAAGAGTCTGGGCAGCTTCGAAATCCTGTGCATCGACTGCAGCCTTCTTCTTATCCTTGATCTCGGAGATCTTCTTCTCGAGCTCATTCTTTACCTTGGAATCAGCATAGTTGATCCTTTTTGCAGCCGCAGCCTCATCGACAAGATCGATGGCTTTATCAGGCAGGAATCTGTCAGAAACATATCTTGCGGAAAGTCTTACAGACTGCTCAAGAACATCATCAGGGATGTAGATCTTGTGGTGTTCTTCGTACTTGCTCCTGAGACCTTTCATGATCGCGATCGCATCTTCGATGGAAGGCTCTTCAATAAGGACTTTCTGGAATCTTCTTTCAAGCGCGTGATCCTTCTCGATGAATTTGGAATATTCGTCAAGTGTCGTAGCGCCGATTATCTGAAGTTCATTCTTTGTAAGAAGAGGCTTCATGATATTTGCCGCATCCATTGATCCTCCCTGGGATTCGCCTGCTCCCACGAGTGTGTGGATCTCATCTATGAACAAAATAATGTTAGGATCTGCAACGGCTTCATCAAGCATGTTCTTGATGCGCTCTTCGAATTCGCCCCTGTACTTTGAACCGGCGACCATGGAACCCATTTCCATGCTGTAAACGATCTTGCCCTTGATAACATCGGGGACATTATTCTCAGCGATCTTTAACGCAAGACCTTCTGCTATCGCGGTCTTACCTACACCCGGGTCACCTACAAGACAAGGATTGTTCTTGGTGCGGCGGATAAGTATCTGCATAACACGTGAGATCTCTTCCTCGCGTCCGATAACGGGATCGATCTTTCCCTGCTTGGCAAGCTCAGTCAGATTCTTTCCGTATTTATCAAGCGTCTTATGACCGGATTTGCCGCCCTGTTTTCCTGTGGGTCTTCTGTTGTTTCTTGAAGATCCGTCCGGCAGTCCGGAATCATCACCCTCATTCTCCGGTAAGGCGTTTCCTTCCTCTCTTGCCGCTTCAGCCTGCTCATTAAAAATATTGATAATTGAACTTCTAATTCCCTCAATATCACATCCTGCCGCTTCAAGACAGCTGAATATCTCAGGATGGTTGGAGATCCTTCGTGACATGATGACAAATAAAAGATGCTCAGGGTTAACTGCACCCTTGAAGCCCGTCCTTCTTGACAGGTCAGCAGCATTCGCGAAAATCCTTCTTACATCGATCCTAAGACTTGAAAAAGCCCTGTCAGCAAGCATCTTAAGAGCTGCTTCATCAAGCTCATAATCACTCTCGACTCCCAACCGCTCTATTACCAGAGACAGATCAGGAACGTTCTCATTTAAGATTTCCCTGGCGGGTGTATCAGTTACACACAGTGCCGCGAAAAGGATCGTGTCACGTATCAGCGATGTTCTTTTTTCTTCAGCAATAAGGCTCGATACTGCGAGCACTTTAGCCGTATCTTCTGTTATTCTCATATCACTCATCCCCTTTCAAAATATTTCTTATTCCATTTGCTCTGTATTTCTGTGAGGCAGCGCTCTGGCTGCTCTTTCTCGACGGAGCTCCGGGCTCCCAGAGAATATCCATCGTAATTTTATCTAATGTATTCCAGGACAGTTTTATCTCTCCCGAATCATCGTAATCGTGATAAAGTCTTATCCATCCCAATGCCTGCAAAGCTTCGCTTCTGGAGATCATTCCCGCATATCTTAATGTGCCGTAAGATCTTCCGTATATATCTGCAGACTGTTCCTTCTTGCTTGTGGCGATCTCTTCCCTGCATGCCCTCTCGGCTTTTATAACGTCTGTTATGAGCATCTCACCACGTTTCAGGAGTTCATCCTCAGTAACACCAAGTGTATTAACACTTGCAATTATGTATACGTCAGAATCAGCTATCTCGCCTCTGTCGGCAAAAGGATAGATCGTCCATTCATACTGGCTGACACGCTGTGTTAAAGCTGCGATTCCGCCTTCTGTTTTCGAGATCGCAGGCAATGAGACCGTATAAAGGATCTTAAGACCTGTGCCCGCAAGCCTGACGTTCGATGTAAGGAATCCGTAGTTTTCCGAGAACGCGATATCGAGTTTGCTCTCAAGGTTTAATGCTTCCTTCTCAGCTGTCTTATATACACCGATATCGTGACCCTGCTTCATGGCTTTTACGGTCAGATGTTCACCGCATCCGACTGTTATTGAAAGGCTGGCATCATCGTTATAGTAAAATGCTTTTCTTTCAGGTTCGACCAGCTGGCTTGCTTCACGGCCAAGGATCTGAAGTCTTGTAAGTCTTAATACTGTCTCGTTATCAAAATCTGCTGCGTTTCCGCCGTTATAAATACTTTTATCAACTGCATTATCAACTGTCTCAAGTAAGCTTTGGCATTCTTTATCATCCAGTCTCGGCATAAAGTTATAACCTTTTATGTTACGGACAATGCAAGCTTTTGTGGAAAGAACAACATCGTTGTCTTTACCTTCATTCGTATACCACTCAGCCATTATTGCCACCGTCCTTTCTGCCTTTAAGTTCATCTCTGAGCCTTGAAGCAAGCTTGTATTCCTCTGCTTCCGCCGCAATCTTAATTCCCTTCTCAAGGTCATCATCCGAAAGCATTCCGAGGTCTGCCTTTGCGAGCTGTTCGATCGTAAGGCCGCCTTTTTCCTCTTCCTTTACGGAAGCAGCTTTTGTCTCTTCCTTACCTGTTGCTTTATTCGCAGAAGGATCCATCTTAACCGTTTCTATTCCGGGTTTTGCGGTCTTCTTGATCTGAGGTATTTCCTTAGTCTCAGCATCCGTGTCAGCCGATTGTGCCGGCAGACGTCCCGCATATTCGCTGTTACCCTGCTGCTTGAACATTTCCCTGATGATGTTTTCGTTAAAAGTGTTGTAGCACTCAATGCAGCCTACACGTCCCTCATTCTCAAATTCCCTCAATGTCATTCCGCATTTAGGGCATGTCAGAGTACTGTTGCCGAAATCAAGTTCGCTCATCTGCATAAGAGAGGAAGCAATCTGATCCAGAGGCGCAAACGGATTTCCCATCAGATCCGAAGGTTCTCTTAAGAACCTGTCATAGCCCATCAGCCTTGCGCAGTTATCACAGTAAGTGACTCCGTTTATCTTTATTATCCTGTTGGTAAGTTCTTTACCACATCTCTCACATCTCATTTATCTTTACTCCTTCTGCCGGAAATCTGTTTTTCAACCTTATGTAACCATCAGTCCCAACAGCGCATGTTTGAAAATATCCGCTCTTAAGACCGCCCTTATATCCGAGTCGACTCTGGCAAGTGCCCTGTCTGAGACTGCTGCCATTATTGCCGTACCTTCCTTTGAAGTCATCGCGCCGACAGACACTGCATTCATAAGAAGGTTTTTTGCCTGCTGCTGCGATAAGTCATCACCGACACTGTCGATTATTGCTTTCAGATACTCGGCAGGTCCGACATGATTGACACGGGTGATCGTTATCTGCCCGCCGCCGCCTCTTCTGCTCTCGACAATATATCCGCTACCGCCGGAAAATCTTGTAGACAACACATAAGTTATCTGTGAAGGAACACAATTTGCCTGCTCAGCCAGCTGGCTGCGGCAAATCGTAGCTGTTCCGTCGTTTTCATCAACCATTTCCTTGATCATCTGTTCTATAACATCTACAAGTCTAGCCACAAGATCATCCTCCTTCCACTTAATCGTTCTGACTTTGTTCTTTCCTGACTTTGACTTTGACTTTCTTTGACCAATAAAATTATCACCCTGTTTCACGGGTTTGTCAACAGCGCATTTCAAAGTTCTTCAGGAATTGACGGGCTTAGTGTCGGGAATTTGTATTTTCGAAAATATTACGATACCAACTTAAGCATCATGTTGTCGGGAATCGGAGGTGAAGGCTTTTTTACGACAACATTTTTAGAGACTTGGTGTCGGGATTTGGACGTGTAGGCATTTTTACGACACCTTTTCAAAGCATTTAGTGTCGTGTTTTGGTCAGTTCATCGTTTTTCCGACACTACCATGGAGATTTTAGTGGTCAAAATTCGGCAGAATTCAAGTATTACGACACTATTGTAATGATTTTGGTGGTCAGGAATACATGATATCCAAGTTTTTCGACACTATTGCAATGTTTTTGGTGGTCAAAAACGCTTGGAATCCAAGTTTTACGACAACAGCACACCGTCCGGAATCGAAAAACCTGCTGAATCGTGTTTAACGTAATTCAGCAGGCTTCTGTAATAATCAATATCTCGTTATTCTTATCTATGATACAGCTTTTTTGTCTCGTAAATAGGCTCACAGGTGAGGTTGATCCCAAGCTTGTGGAACATGTTGATATCAACCGAGCTCATCATTGTCGTTGAGTGGGCATCGCTGTTCATCAGGTTGCTGATCTGCTGCATCGCGAGCTCGGCAACCGGATTTGTAGCGGCACTGATAGCAAGCGCGATAAGCACTTCATCTGTATGTAGTCTCGGATTGTGATTGCCCATGTGATTGATCTTAAGATCCGAGATAGGCTCGATAACGTTGGGTGAGATGAGCGGAATGTCATGAGCGATTCCTGCAAGCATCTTAAGAGCATTAAGAAGAGCCGCGGAAGCAGGACCAAGAAGTGAAGTTGTCTTGCCTGTAGCCATACGTCCGTCAGGAAGCTCCAAAGCAACTGCGGGACCGCCTGTGGATTCGGCACGGACCAAAGCAGCTCCGATAACACGTCTGTCTGAAATATCTATGCCGCTCTTCTTCATAAGGAATTCGATCTTTGTAACATCGGAACCGTCGGAATTGCCTGCGCGTGCAGCCATCTTAGCCTCGTAATATCTTCTGACGATCTCCTGCCTTGAAGCTGCCTGGCATGCCTCATCATCAATGATGGCAAATCCTGCCATGTTAACGCCCATATCCGTAGGGGACTTATACGGGCTCTCGCCATAGATCTTCTCGAAAATCGCATTTACTACAGGGAATATCTCTACGTCTCTGTTGTAGTTGACCGTTGTCTTTCCGTAAGCTTCAAGGTGGAACGGATCGATCATGTTAACATCAGCGAGATCTGCCGTAGCTGCTTCATAAGCAACATTTACAGGGTGCTGAAGCGGGATCGACCAGATAGGGAAAGTCTCGAATTTTGCATATCCGGCCTTTATTCCGCGCTTATTCTCGTGATAAAGCTGCGAAAGGCAGGTAGCCATCTTTCCGGAACCGGGACCGGGAGCCGTTACGACAACGAGCTTACGTGAAGTCTCAATATAATCGTTCTTTCCGTAACCGTCCTCGCTTACGATAAAAGGAATATTAGAAGGGTAACCGTCAATAGGATAATGTCTGTATGACTTTACTCCGAGGCCGCGGAGTCTTGCTTCGAATTTTTCAGCCAGGGGCTGTCCTGCAAACTGGGTGATAACTACACTCCCTACAAAAAGTCCGAACTCGGTGAATGCATCGATAAGACGGAGTACTTCCTGATCATATGTAATGCCGAGATCGCCTCTTCTCTTATTCTTCTCAATAGCATCTGCATTGATAGCTATAACGATCTCCGCATCTTCGGAAAGAGCTTTGAGCATTCTGATCTTACTGTCCGGCTCAAATCCGGGTAATACCCTGGAAGCATGATAGTCATCAAATAATTTGCCGCCAAACTCCAGATAAAGCTTGCCGCCGAATTTCTCGACGCGCTCTCTGATGTGCTCGCTCTGGAGCTCTACATACTTATCATTGGAAAAACCGATCTTAAACATAGACTTGAGACCCCCTTGCGAAGAATTATATCCCAAAGAAGCCCAAACTTATGTTACAAAATTCGAAGCGGGTCCATTAACAGAAGTGATTTTCCGGAAGGCAGATCATCAATACTGCTTCCGGCATTTATGATCTCGCGGTCACCTGCGTTTTTAATAAGTTCAACGAACTCTTCCCTTCCGGAAATGACGTCATATCCGAAAGACTCACCGCTGAAATGCATAGGAACCACAGCCGCGGGATCTATACGTCCGCAAAGATCAAAAGCCTGTCTGCAGCCGATCGTGAAAAAACCTCCGACAGGAATAAGCAAAAGATCACATCCTTTGATCTTTGCCAGCTGTTCATCTGTCAGGTCACAGCCGATGTCGCCCATATGCACGACCGTCTCGATGCCGGACTTAACCAGCGTGATATTGTTTGTGCCGCGTTTGGCACCCCGGACTTCATCATGGAATGTCCTGATTATCTCCACCTCTGGAGCAGGTCCTTCATATGGTTTCTCCGGAGATCTCACCGAACCGGAATCATTATGGTCTGCATGGGTATGCGAACAATATACTTCATCTGCAACTGCATTTGCGTCTGATAATCCGGGAACCGAACCTTTGGCATAGGGATCAAAGCAGACGGAAAGTCCCGTGGAAAACCTGATAATAAAGCATGCATGTCCTACATATGTAACTTCCATAAATGATTCTCCTTAGAAAGAGTCTTTTCCGGGATGATCTGTAAGATCGATATTAAATATCTAAACCGTCAGATTTTTTATCGTCCTGATCTGATGTCGAAGTTGATTCAACAGTAAATGTGGCATCATCAAGGATCTTGGAATTAGCTTTAAATTCTTTCTTAGCCTGAGATGCCAAAAGGGCATTTGCCATTCCTCCGATAGAGCCTACCACCAGGGTGACACCGATAATGATATTCAGTATCTTGGATGCACCGTTGAAGAATACGATGAATACGCCCAGACCCAATGCGATAACTCCGAATATCAGCGAGAACCACCAATACTGTGCGCCTGCAGGCTTCAGTGTTCCGACAGCCGCAACTATGATAACGATGGCATAAACTGCAATGATTATTCCGAATATGAAATTGAATACCGTGATAACGGGAAGGGGCTGCACGATAAAGACGATGCCCATAACGGCTAATGACAAACCGATTATCAGGACTATCGTATCGAATAAGGTTTTATCTTTGATCCTCAGGAAATTAATAAGAGCGAAAACCCCGATCAATATCAGGATACCTCCGATCACCCTGACAAATCCTGCAGCTATATCGTCACCTTTTCCAAACAGGGTTCCGATGATAAAGATAAGTCCCAAAAACAACATGATAATGTCAATTACCATTCTTCCGACATTGTAATTGATGATCTTATCTTTTTTGTCCTTACTTTTAGCCATATATTCAGTCCTCACTCTCGCCTATGGTCATAATCCTGTTTTTACCGGCCTTCTTAGCGCTCGAAAGAGCTTTCCCGGCCTCATCCAATGCATCCTGAAGATTCATGGTTACATCAAACCAGGAGTATCCACCACTTACTGTAACGGATTCTTTCATAAAAGAATACTTCTTTTTTGAAAACTCTTTTCGGATCTGGTTCAAAGCATCAAGATTCTCATCCCTGATTCCGTTCTCAAAGACGATAACAAAAGTATCCCCGCCATACCTTCCTACGATAGTATCCTCATCGATAAATTCCTGCAGCACGCTTCCCAACGTACGGAGAACGTCATCGCCCTTATCATTTCCAAGTTCATCATTGATCTTCTTGAAATCATCAATATCCAGAACTGCTACTCCGCAGGGATCGAGTTCATTTGTTCCGGCCAGGATCTTCTCGGCTTCTTCAGTCAGATACCTCTTGCTGTAAACTCCGGTAACACTGTCAGTCTCAAAGCCGTGCTCAAATTTGTCTGAACTCGAGAGGCTTCTCTCCCTGATAAGGAATTTCGAATCATTATATGACTCAAGCTTAAAGGACATATAGCTTACGACTAATGCCATTATCTCAGTGATAACGATACACAATATCGTAAAGCCTCTCTCATCAGGATAATCGTACATGTGCAGTATTCCGGAATAAAGAATGAAAACCACACAGACACCGCCCTGGATCTTCTGTATGAATCTGTCATGGAAGATAGAACAATACATGATCGAAACGAGCGGCAGTGTCCAAAGCGGAATAAAGAAACTGTGGGCAAGCGAAATAACGCCCATCATTATCAGCAGCGCAAATGAACAAACTCTGTTTTTCGTACTGTCAGTGCTGTTTTCCGATCTGTTTGAGAACCTGGCAACAAGATAAACAAGGATATTAACTCCAAGAGGAACTAATATCCTGAATTCAATATAGGACTTCAAAGGCTGTCCCAGATCCTTGATCAGATAGTAATAAACGGCAATGATTATTTCGAGAATTAAGCACAAGACAGTGATAATGAGAAGGAGCTTCTCAAGTTCAAACCTTATCCTTCTTTCCAAATTCCGCATCGCGGGATCACTGACCGGCCTGTTTTCCATTTGTGTTATTCCGTTAGTTTATTACTTTGCCTGTTATCACCTTGTATTTAAGTATTAGCGGCATCTGTCGGCTCGCTGCTGCCGGCCGGTTCACCGCTCGTTTCCGGAGCTGTTGTCTCGCCGGAAGTTTCTGTTGTCTCAACGGATTGCTCCGTCGCCGATTCAGATGTACCTGTAGTTGACTCAGATGTGCCTGTAGTTGATTCAGATGTTCCCGTTGTTGATTCCGATGTGCCTGACGGCTCAGTTGCGGTCGTTGATTCTGATGCGGAAGTCGCCGTTGTTTCAGAGGATGTCGTCGACTCAGATGTGGTCGTTGATTCCGGTGAAGATGGTGACGGTGTGCCGCTTTCCGTTACTTCCCATGTAACTGTGGCAGTAATAGTTCCTTTGAATGAATCTTTATAAGTATACGTAATGGTATACTTTCCGATCTTCTGCTGAGCCTTCTCCAAGGAAACAGTATTTCCTGAAGAATCCTTGATCTCGTAAGTAATATCACCTGTCTTGTCCTGATCCTGGGACGAGATTGCGGAAACGCCATCCATAGGATCTATCTGCTGCCCGACTGCCGAACTTATAGATGTATTCGCAACAGTTATCTTCGGTTCAGAAAGTGATGTGGAACCGAGTATCCTGAGATTCAGGTCAACATCCGTACTTATTCCGGCTACTTTTCCATGCCAGGAATACTGCCAGTACTCGAAAAAGTAACTTCTGGGCGGAATGGTATCTCCTGCCTCATAGTAATTGTGAATATAACTGCTGCTGCCCGGATCGTAAACACTATAGGGATACGCATACCAAAGCTTATACTTGGAAAAGATCTCTCCGGAGTAGCTGCCAAGTCTGTTGTTGATATCAGAAGTGTTTGTATAAACACAAGGAGTATAACCGTTTTGAGCGATCGTGCTGCAGAAAGCAGTAAGCACATTTACATAATCCTGGCCATAAAGATCCCATGTTCTGTATCCGGTACCTGTCTCCCAGTCCAATACAACAGGAAGATTGATATCAAGACCTTTGATCAGATCAAGTGTAAACGAAGCTTCCTCAAGGGCTTCATAAGGAGTTATGGCCTGTGAGAAGAAATAAACGCCTACTTTTAATCCTGCAGCCCTGGCATTATTAACATTGGTAACCAACTTATTATCTTTATAGATCTTGCCTTCAGAACCCCAGCCTCTGCCGCCGCATCTGATAAAAGCGAATGTGATTCCGTCTGCTTTTACAGCATTCCAATCGATGGTTCCGTTGAATTCGGAGATATCGATTCCCAATTCAAAATCTATCAATGATGCAGGCTCAGAAGTCTCCGGCGGGGGCGGAGTTGCTTCAGATCCGGTATGAACGACATCCTGGTTTTGTGACTGGTCAGTCTCGATCTGGCTTATCTCGATAACTCCTGCAGATCCTGAAATGATAGCGTCAACAAGATCTTCATCTGACAATGATTTGAGATCGCCGATCTTTACGACATGACTGCCCGTAAGATTTCCGCGTTTTTTCTGAAGGGACTTAACGGCAGGCTTCTTCTCTGATTCTTCAACCGCTGTTGAGTTTTCTGTAGGTGTAGTCTCAGAAGACTCTATGGAAGCCTTTGACAGATATTGCTCTGCTGCATTAAGTTCAATATTTTCGGAAGGTGCCGGTGTTTCAGAATTAGACAGTATTGCCACACCGCAAACAGAACCGATAGTAGCAATGACAACAGCCGCGCAAATGATCAGGCTGGCTTTTGCCCTTTTCTCATGTGCAGAACAAAATCTTGCGATAGAACCCTGCTTACCTTTTTCTGTCTTATTCTTCAAATCTTTACCACCTGTTAAAAACACAAAAATACATGATAATGATGCTTTAGCCCAGAACCGAAGTCAAGAAAATACACCTTACATATAAGTTACTGTTTCAATACAAATGACGCTTTTATATTGACAAATGGGAAAACGCTATGTTGCCTCCGGATACTCATTGCAGAGCAGTCTGTAAGGTTTCTCGTCCTCTTCTATCTTGGGGAATCTTCCCACAGGCGGATTAAATCTGTTGTCTGTATTATCGTCATTAACCTGGGAGACTTCGCCAAGAAGGACAGCACCGGTCCCCTGCTCAACTTCAAAATCATGGTAAAGGTAGGGTTGGATCGAGATACTCTCGCCCGGCGTAAGCCTTATCTGCGTTCCGGCCTTGACCTGATAAGTTCTTCCGTCTGTATGAACCGTGACGTCACTTTCCCTGTCGATCCCTTCATCCGGAAGCGAATTATAAACCCTGATCAGAAGGTTGCCGCCGCCCTTGTTAATGATGTCCTCCATCTTGTTCCAATGGAAGTGATTGGGAGAATACTGGCCTTCTTCAATGAACAGGAGTTTCTCGGCATATTTCTTCGGATATTTGTCCTGCTTTTCGAGATTACCGTTGCGGAGCGTAATAAGAGAGAAACCTACTTTGTCAAAATCACCCAGACCATAATCGGTTATGTCCCAACCGAGCATGTTATCCCTGATCTCATCATACTCGTGACCCTTGGTAAGCCACTCTTCAGGCGTGAAATTACAGAACGGCGGAAGACTTATCTTCAACTCATCGATCACGCTTTCCATACGTTTTAAGGCTTTGTTGATCTCAGATCTTTTCATAAGATGTTCTCCTTTTCCCCGATAAATCTTAACACGGTGTCCGAAATTAAATTTGTGGATAAAGGGGCAATTTTACGGTTCTTTGGAAGAGCGTGACCTTTTATTGCTGATTGCCCTGAAAATTAAAGCAATAGCTAAGGCGGATAAGGTTATACCGGCAAATATGCCTATTCCTGCAGGCCATCCCCATTTCAGGAAAGCATAGAAATCATTTGTTTCAGGCCAGGGGCCGCCAATACCGTTTATAAGGATATTTAGCATGTAACCGATACCGTAAAGCAGTGTCGGCACGGCAGCAATGACCGTATGTATGAACGGGATCATCTTTCTTTTTACAACGATAAATTCCGCCATTGCAGTAACCGGTAAGAGCAGATGAAAGAACAGATTTCCCCTTTTATAGAGTTGGGGATATCCGTACAAAGGACCGAACATGAATGCAACAACCGCAAAGGTTATGGCGACTCCGCAAACTGCGGCAAGTTTCATAACGGCAATCTTATCAGTATTCTTTTTCGCGGTGAGAAGAACAAGATAAATCAAAGAGACCAGGCCGCAGAACACATTGGTAAGCACCGTGTAGTACTTGAAATTCTCAATGCCTGACGACTGCAGAGCACCCTCTTCAGGCTTGCCTGAGACCATCAGAACAATGCCGATAACCGTAAGGATAACGATAATTAGATTAAAGATTATTTCCGTTGCTCTTCGTTTATTCATACTGAGATTATACACGGACAAAATAAAAAGGGCTGCTCCGGTAACGGAACAGCCCTATGTTTTCGATTATCTGATTAAGCAATGATAATTCCGAGTCGTTTCCGCACAAGCGAAGCGCGGAGGAATCACGACGAGGAACATTATCGCTTAATTACCCTTCTCGAGTGCGAGAGTAACTGTTGTTCTGTCGCAGACCTCTGAAGGTCCGAAGTACTGGATAGCACCGGGGAATGTGAATGCAGTCTCAACTGCCCACTTCTCTCTGTTTGCTTCGAAATACTTGAACGGCTTGCCGTCGAGCTCTACAAGAGCCTTTCTGATAACCGGCTTATCCTGACCGTTTCTTCTCTCCATGTTCATCATCTTTGTGATAGGCATACCGCCTGCAACCCACTCATCAGCAGGCTTGGAGATATTGGAAACCTTTGAAAGGTAGCCTGTGAAACCGTACTGGATGAGCATGAATGCGTTGAAGCCCAAAGAGTAGCAATAGTCTGCATCGAAATTTGAAGGGAATGCGCAACGGCCTTCATAACCGAAGAAGTGGTGCTGAGCACCGAACTTGCCCTTGTATGTGCCTGCTTCCTTTCTCTTTGCGAGCTCATTCTTAACCATCTCGGAGAAGAGCTTCTCGGACTCGATGAGGGATACCTGAACGTTGCCGTGAGGATCTCTCTCGAGGAAGAGCTGCTGCTGGATGCCCTGGGGAAGGATATCGAAAACCTTGAAAGCATCTGCGGAAAGGCCTGCCTTGATGAACTCATACTTAGCGTTCCAGTCAGGAAGTGCGTTGAACTGAGCTGTCTTCTCGCCTGCAAGGAGCTCGTTGATCTCAGCGATGAGAGCGGAGAACTCAGGAACGAACTCTACGATACCCTCAGGGATGATGGCAACACCAAAGTTGTCTCCGTTAGCTGCTCTCTTCTCAACAGAATCAGCGATCTGGTTAGTAATGTCTGCAAGAGACATCTTCTTAGCTGCAACTTCCTCGCCGATGAGGCAGATGTTAGGCTGTGTCTCAAGAGCGCACTCAAGAGCAACGTGGGAAGCAGAACGTCCCATAACCTTGATGAAGTGCCAATACTTCTTTGCGGAGTTAGCATCTCTCTCGATGTTGCCGATGAGCTCGGAATATGTCTTTGTAGCTGTATCGAAACCGAAAGAAGCTTCGATGTCCTCATTCTTCAGGTCGCCGTCGATCGTTTTAGGGCAGCCGATAACCTGAATGCCTGTGTTATTTGCAGCCATGTACTCAGCAAGAGTAGCTGCGTTTGTGTTGGAGTCATCACCACCGATGATTACGATAGCCGTAAGTCCGTTCTCTTTTGCATTCTCAGCAACTGTCTGGAACTGCTCAACTGTCTCGAGCTTTGTTCTGCCTGAACCGATGATGTCAAATCCGCCTGTGTTTCTGTATGCGTCGATGAACTTATCATCGAACTCAACATAATCGTTCTTAAGAAGTCCGTCAGGTCCCTTCTTGAAACCTAAGAGCTTATTCTCAGGATTTGTAGCCTTCAAAGCGTCATAGAGACCGGAAATAACGTTGTGTCCGCCCGGAGCCTGTCCGCCTGAAAGAATAACGCCGACAACCTGCTTCTTAGCTTCTGATGTATTAGCACCCTTAACGAATGTGATCTCGGGCTTACCATATGTATTGGGGAAAAGAGCCTTGATCTTGTCCTGATCTGCAACACTCTGTGTAGCAGCACCTTCCTGTACGCTGATATCAGCAATACCGTTTCTAAGCATGCCCGGAAGCTTGGGCTGATACTCATATCTTGCTTTTTGAAGTGGTGAAATATCCATAGCTATACTCCTTATAAAATAAAATACACAAGAATAATAATTAATCAGGAACCAAAAGTAAATGATTGATTTTGGGCTTTTATGTATAAAAAATCAAACAGCCTGACCGGTCTTGCCTGCTCTTGATCTGGCCAGGTCAGTCAGGGTAACTGCGACCGCAAACACGAACAGCAAAATACTTATGATCTGTGATGTTGAAAGCCCGAAAAGGAATCCTCTGATCTCGTCTCCCCTGAAGAACTCATCTGTAAATCTGATGACAGGATAGATGTAGAAATAAACGATCAGCATCCTGTGCTGAAACTTTCTTTTTTTGTAAAGCACCAATAAAACGAAAAACAGGATCAGATTAAGTCCTGATTCAATAAGCTGTATCGGTAGCCTGTTAACATCATTTACGGCCGGATACAGTGTGTTTCCGTGTACTGTGAAGCCGACTTCACAGGGTACACCATAACAACATCCGCCCAGAAAACACCCGATCCGGCCGAATGTATGGAAAAGCGGAATGGAAACAGCTACGGCATCAAACATGACATGCCCCCTGAAATACTTCTGGGATACTTTGTCTGAAATGACAAGCGCGATCAAACCGCCGATAAGACCTCCGTAGAAAACCATACCGCCAAAATAGTTTCCGAATAACGTTTGAACAAAACTTATAAAGTTATAGTCCTTGATGTTCAAAAATAATGTGATGATCTTATCTGTATTCGTAAATCCGTAAACAATATGTGCACCGATCACGGCTCCGGCGGCGAATATCAGACCGGTCATTGCGATATCTTCGAAAAAGACTTCTTTTTTTCTTAAGAGCAGATAGCAGCACAAAGCGCTGGCAAACATTCCAATAGCTGCCATTATGCCGTATGTTCCTATAGATCTTCCGAATATTTCGATAAATGGATACATGAATAACCTTTACATAAAAAAGGCAGTTGCTTAATTACTTAAGCAACTGACCTCTTTCGCTTCGATATAACTATCCGTTAAATAGATGAAACTGCTGAAGCTGCTGCACAGGCAACACATGTAATGCAGAGACCACATGCAAAGAATACGATAGCACTTTCAACTGTACCTACGATAGATGTAACAAGACCGATCGTAGCAAGAATCTGCTTCTCACCTGCCTCTTTAGCTTCTTTTCTGGCACCTGCTGACTTGACCATACCGATGATACCGACTACGATAGCTACCAATGTAGCAACAATAACAATGATACCTGCGGTACGAGAACCATCATTTGTAGATGTGTCGATAGCATTTGAAATAGCTGATCCGATGTTAGGGATAACAAGGGAAGCAATACCCAATACCAATGCAACGATCTGCTTATTCTTTGTAGTTTCCATATAGACCCTCCTTAAAAAAATAAACATACCAAAAAAGTATGCACTTGGTATGTATTATTACACTTATCTAATAAAATGTAAATTAACAAAGAAAAATGAGTTTCTTAAAGCCTTCATTCTGAAACGCTACATTAATTGGCTAACTGAACAATAAACTTATTTTGATTTTCAAACAATTTGTCTGAAAATCAATTAACATTCACAGATTGGTTTGATAAACTCATTTTTACATGGGGATAGAACACAATGCGAAACCCCTGAATTATTAAGGAGGGTCACTCAAATGGCAGAAAACACACCGGCTCAGGGCCAGTCTAAGGGTAAATCAATTGCATGCATGGCATGCGGTATTGCTTCCATCGTTCTTTGCGAAGCTTATGGTATGGGTCTTATTCCCGCTATTATTTCGCTTGTTCTCGGAAGCCAGTGCGCTAAGGAAGGCGTTCAGAACACATTTACAAAGGTTGGTAAGATCACAGGTATCATCGGTCTTATCCTCAGCATCGTTGTCGGCGCAATCATGATCATTCTTGTTGCTGCTGCAGCAGCTTCCGGCATAAGCTCATATAATTGATTTATTAATCTGATTTCCAATCAATTGAAAGGGGTTGCTGTTCAGCAGCCTCTTTTTCAATGCCTTTTCCCTATCTGATCAGCAGATTGGAATATAACCGCTCTCTTCAACTATTTTCTGGCCTTCGGGCGAGAGCATAAAATCTACTGCTTTATAAACATTTTCGTTTGTTTCACCTTTTCGGTAGATTGCATAGATATTGCCTGCTACCGGATATGTACCATCGGCAATCGTCTCTGCTGTGGGAGCAATTCCGTTTATCGTAAGGATCTTAACGCCGCCTTCCCCGAGCATCCCGGTCACATAATATCTGAATGAGAAACCGATAGGACTGCCGAATAACGTCGTGTAATCAGGAACGATCGGTGTATCGCCCATAAGCTTTTCGAGAGCTGTTTCTGAACCGCTGTTCTTATTTCTCCGCATCGCGGCAATCGGAACATTATTGCCTCCCAATTCGCTCCAGTTGGTAATATTTCCTGAATAAATATCCCGTATCTGCTCTATCGTTATATCAGATACAGGATTATTTGAATTAACGATAAATACAAAAGCGTCAGATCCGACCGGAACCATCTCAAGTTCAACGCCGTTTTCCTCAGCATAAGCAAGCTGCTCATCTGAAGGCTGGGCGCAGATAATAATATCCGCATTTCCGTCAACAATATCCTTGTAGGCTCCACGTGTATTCGTATAGTGCATTGCACTTGAAGGATCGTAGTCCTCCCCGTTAAAGATTACTGAATCTTCAGGATAAATACTCTCAACAAATCCTGCATAAACCGGTAGAAGTGCAGCTGCTCCGTCTATTCTCGGAATGTCACCATCAAGTGTCACAACACCCTGATATGAATGAACATTATCTGAATTCGTAAACGGCACATAGTTATCAACTTCAACACTCATCTTCTGCATTCCGGGCGAATGATGACTGATTACTCTCTTAATGAATAATTGGTAGATTGCAATATCCAGTCCTGCAAAAAGCGCAACAACCAAAACAATTACTGCCAGCTGTTTTGTCAGTTTATTCTTATCCATTTCCTTATCCCCAATTAGCGATCATCTCTACGATCGAGATCTGTTTCCAGAGATTATATCCATGAATCATCAGTGCGGCAGTTACGCCGATGCCGATGACCGTTATTGCTATTAATATGATTGCGAAAGTCTTGTCCTTCATGATCTGTCCTCACATATGACTGATCGCCGCTGCCAGGATCAATACCAATAAACCCTCAGCGATAGCGGACAAAAGCATGTGTACCGCCAAGCATCCGAAAATTATCGCTTTAACGGGTCTTGCGTTTTCCTTTTTAACCTTGCGAAAATTAACAATAAATAAGACCAGGAATACCAGAAACAGTATTGGCGGTGCTGACCAGAGAAGGAAATTCCCTGCATTATCCACTACCCGTTGAAATGTCCATGCTGCAATCATTTTTTTACCTCCCCAATGATTCTCTGTATTCTTCTGCTTCGTTTCTGTCAAATGAAGACATAAGCCTGCAATCTTCCTTATCCAACAGTCTGTAATGTCCGGTAACATAATTCTGCTGAAGCCTGATCCCGTTCTTCTCATCGATCACGCGCCACCAGACCTTGCCTCCCATTGTCGGCGGATACTGGATATGTCTGTCTTCAAAAGCCAACGCATGGATCACATCACCCGCTTCTCCGCCCACTATTCCCTGAAGCACCTCGCTCTTCTCGAAAACAGTGACCACAGCGATAACCTCCGTCCAGGAGAGCTCTCTTCTTCCCTTCTCGGTCTCAACGAGAGTCTTTTTGGAAACACCGAGCATATCGCTCATCACTTCCTGGGTGATGCCGTACTCAGTCCTAATGAGCTTGAGTTTGCTGCTGACTGTCTTGATGAATTCTTCCCGTTTCATGTATTTCTATCCAAAAAAATTTTGATGTTCAAAGTATTTATGGTGTAATTTTACACTTTTTGTGTGATTTTGCAAGTAGCCTGAAATAAAAAACCGGCTATCTTCAGGGTATGACCTGAAAGATAACCGGAACCGGATCTGAATATTATTCTTCTGTCAGTCTTCGAACAGCGGTGTGGAGAAATACCTTTCAGCCGTATCGGGCAATACCGTGACGACAGTCTTGCCGGGGCCGAGTTTTTTCGCGAGCTTGATGGCGCAGGCAACATTCGTACCTGAAGAAATACCGCACATCATGCCTTCTTCACGGGCAAGCCTGCGGGATGTATCAAGGGCCTCATCATCTGTAATTATGCAGATATCATCATAAACAGAAGTATCAAGGATTCCGGGGATCAATCCGTCTCCGATACCCATCTGGACGTGCGTGCCGATGCTTCCGCCGGAAAGGATAGCTGCATTCTCCGGCTCAGCTGCCCAAATAACAGTTGAAGGATTTACTTCTTTTAAAGCATGGCCGATGCCTGTAATCGTTCCGCCTGTTCCGATACCTGAGCAGAAACCGTCGATCTTACGGCCATCCATTGCTTCAAGTATCTCTTTTGCGGTGTAATCGTACTGGGCTTCGGTATTTGCAGGATTCTCAAACTGCTGTGGAATGAATACGCGGGGATCGGATGCAGCGATCTCTTCTGCTTTTAACCTGCACTCGTCTATTGCCTTGCCTATGTCGCCGTCATCGTGGATAAGGATGACTTCTGCTCCATAGTGCTTTACAAGCAGACTTCTCTCCCGGCTTACAGAGTCAGGCATTACGATGATCGTACGATAGCCTTTGACGGCACCTATCAGAGCAAGACCAATACCCTGATTGCCGCTCGTGGGCTCAACTATGATGCTGTCTTTATTGAGCTTGCCTTCTTTCTCGGCACGCTCGATCATATTAAGTGCGGTACGGGTCTTGATAGAACCTCCGACATCCAGGCCCTCGTTCTTTACGAGAATATCAGCAGCGCCTTCGGGCACTATATGATTTAACCTGATTAGAGGCGTGTTACCGACAGCCTCAAGGATATTGTTGTAGATCATCTGAATCTCTCCGCTCATCGTCGCTTAGTTTATCACGCGACATATTATAGCGGATTTTTCAAACAGTTGCAGATTTATATGATTTTCGCCCTTTTGAACAGACAAAAAATCATCTAGAAATTAAAGGCAATTACGGTAATTATCTCGAAAAAGAATCCGTATAAACCTGCAAGAAGCAAACCAAGATCAAAAAGATCAAATAATTCTGCCCTGTATAACAGGATAAGAATAAGCGCTAATACCAGTTCAACACCAAAAAGGATGAACAAATGCCTTTGAACATCTAAAAAGTTAGCCACCTTCTCGCTGCTAACCCTGGTGCTCTTCAATTGATCCTCGCTAAGGCTTTTTACATAGCTGATATATTCATCATATGTGTATATCTTTCTTCCGTAGAAATACTCCGCATCCTCGCCTTCAAACCTAAGATTGCTTACAGGGAAATCTTCAACCACCTTCGAGCCGTAATAAACAGTGCAGACTCCGTCGTGAGGACCATACGCATACACATCAAGATTGCCTCCGTAAAGCAGCATGTTTCTCGTGTCGGTAAAATCAATATCCTTAACCATTTCCCACGTTTCAACAGAAGTCATCCAGGCATCAGGATCGATAACAGGAACCGTTACCGCCTTCTCGCGGAAGAAGTATTCCCCTTCAAGATACTTGTTGTAGGAATCTCTCATGGCGTAGAAATAATCGCCGACTGAAAAAATCAGAGAAACAAAAATAACAAAAATCAGAATTTTCCTTTTCATGATCTATCTCCTTATCCACTATCCTAAGAGATTTTATCACAAATAAGGATGTGAAAGATGTATGGCAGCTCCTGATCCATTCGCAGATCAGTTTGATACTGCTAAAGAATCATACAATACCATTCCACCGCTTAAGCTGCTGACTCCAAGCCTGTAACACACTGCGTTATTGAAGTTTACAAGGTACCATTTGTTTCCATAGCGTGCAGCAACCATAAATATCACATAATCATCTCCATCAAATGAAATACGAAGAGAAACATTTTCAATATCATCTACACCTAATACTTTTTTTAAACTGTCAGCACTATCGTTCATAAAATCTTCTCTTTCAAATCCGAAATCAGAAGGCTTCATAATATCCTTGATTTTCATATCCTTAAAACCCGGATTGGATTCAAGAAAACTTATAACATCATCAATATCCTCATCTTCCAAAGCTTTCGGATTGGTACTGAGGATTTGGGCGCGAATCTCTTCATCGTCAATCTGTTGTGCCATGCAATAGATATATGATTTATAAAGTTCTGATTTAATATACGATTTTCGGCTTTCCAAATTTATACCATTGGCCAGATCCGATCCATCCAATAATAATATGGGATTATTTGTATTTTGAAGATAAGGCTGATATGCATGAGTGTATTCAAAAGCTTCCTTCATGTCATAATGCTTCAGATAACTCTCTACAGCAAATACGGAATAAATCCCGTTAATATCCCCATCCCTTAAGTATTCAGCATAAGCTCTAATTGCATCTTCCGGAGTATCAAAGCCTTCACCCTGTACTGATGATGTGTTTGCAAAATTATCAGTTCCGGAAGACTTTTTTGATTCAGCACCTACAGATCTCAGTAAAACAAGAAGCAAAGCCACAACTGATGTCACAGCTATTCCTATTATTAATCCTAGAACAAGACTAAAAGCATTCCCGGATGATCTTGCAGGAGTTTTATCATTTTTCTTGTTGTCCGATTTGCCGGACAGATTTGATTCTTCTACGGAACTCCCGACAGCATTTCCGCATTCATTGCAGAACTTTACGTTTTCAGGTAATTCTTTTCCACATTTTGAACAATACATCTTATTCCTCCAAACCAGGCTCAACACAGTTCTTTTCTGACTTAACAACACCCTTGGAAAGAACGACTATCGTCTCGAGCATATCCGAGTATTCCAAGGAAATCTCTCTCCCTGTCCCTCCATTAGCTGTGGGGATAGGGAAATTGAAGACCAGACTCTTTAGATAAGTTCCATCTTTCCGCTTTTGCGGGTATATTTCTATCTTCTCAAGAAAGCTTCTAAAGAACTGTTTCTTTTCCATAGGATCAAAGCTGTCATACAAGTCGTCAAAAGCAAGAAGAGCATTATAAATATTCTCCTCTGTCATCTGTTTTTCCCGTATGCTTTTCAACTGAACTTTAACCTCTTCAATCTCGTTCTCTATTTCAAGCATTGTATCGTATTGTTTGTCACAACGCATCTGTAAATCCGTAATTTTACGCTCATACATAGCATCATCATACGGTAATTCATCCATCTGCTTTTCCAAACGGTTCTTGGTTGCTTCTGCCTGACGAAGCATTCCCTGAAGTGTTTTATACTTTTGATCCAGCTCTGTCGTGTCGATGCTTGATCCTATTTTTGCTTTTATGGCATTGGCAAATTCAGGATTCTTGATCATATTGGTAATTACATAAACCACTTCCCGTTCAATCTTGCTGCTTTCAATATTAGTTCTGAATTCACAGTCATGTCCGGTAGCCTTCGCATTATTCTTACAATAATAATAATGACGTTCCTTATTATCCTTAGAGTGCGGCTTAGAAGTATTCGCATACATTCCCTTTCCACAGCAAGGACACTTTAATATTCCGGATATGATGGCAACATGACAGTTTGTCTTTGGTGCTCGTATAGCTGATTTCTTTTTGCGTCGTTCATCAGCTGTATACCACATCTCCTCTGTGATAATTGCTTCATGCCTGCCTTCAAATACCTGGTATTCATCCTGAGCTACTATATGAGTTTCGTTATGAGAACCGGGTATCTTTTCCGTTTTTCTTCTGCCGTAAGCTATTTTTCCGCAATAGACAGGGTTTTCCAGAACCTTTCTTACAAACGACTCCGAGAAGCCAGAGCAAGTATTGTTTTCTCTTAACTTCTTAATATAGCCGTGCATATTGAGATAGTTGGCAATAGTGATCGGGCCTTCTCCCTTATTAACATGGCGATCATATATTATGCGAATAATATCAACTTCATCTTCCGCAATCTGTAACTCACCATCAACAAGTTTATATCCATACGGAGCCATGCCGCCATTCCATCTTCCTTCTCGAGCTTTCTCCTCACGACCGGCCATTGTCTGAACACGGATATTTTCACGTTCTATTTCTGCCACTGCCGAAAGCACGGATATCATAAGCTTACCCGCTTCCTTGGAACTGTCTATTCCATCCTCAACACAGATCAGATTCACGTCATGATCTTGCATAAACTGCAGAGAACTCAGAACATCTGCTGCATTTCTTCCGAATCGGGACAGCTTGAAAACCAGAACATAGGATATTCCGTCTTTTCCGTCCTCAATATCATTCATCATGCGCTGGAATTCCGGTCTTCCGGCAATGCTTTTTCCTGAAGCACCTTCATCAGAATACTCACCTGCTATTTCCATGTTCTGAAAGTCTGCATATTTGCGCAGTTTATCCTTTTGCGCATCAAGGCTATACCCGTCAACCTGCATTGCGGTTGAAACTCGAGTATATATATAGCATTTCTTATTCTTTATCATTTATTTATCTCCTTTATTCTTAGCCAGGCCATTCATCTGGATATAGTATTCAAGAAGTCTGAGTACATATTCAGGGCAATGTCTATTACCTAGTTCCCAATCTGTAACCGTTCTATACGGGATATCAAAATACTCACAGAACACTTTGCGGTTCATTCCCGTAGCTTCTCTCAACTCAATGATCTTGTCTTTAGTATCCATATTTATTACCTCACTTTATGAAATTACGCGTTGCGTATATTGTATTATGAATACAACTTTTACGCAACGCGTAATATTCCTTCAGGCCGCTATTTCATCTTCCTTACTTTTAGCAAGCAGCTGAGCATACATTTTTATGCGTTTTCTCAACTTACGCTTATCCTCGGGAAGATGAGGAACTTGATGTCCATGCTTAGCAATAAGCTTGCCCAGCAAATCCGTGAAATTGTTGAATGCTGTTTCTTCATCTCTAGTCATATTTATCACCTGGCGATTCCGCCAATACCCTTTCTTTTTTGTGCGTTTATTGCCTTTCTGCGTTCTCTCTCCTTCTCTTCGAGTTCTTCAAGAAGACCCGGAGGAAGAAGTTCGATCTGTTTCTGAAGTTTTTCCTGCTTAGCTCTGAGCTCATCGATCTTGCCGTCTCTTTCTTTGACAGCTTCTTCGAGCTCTTCTGTCTTTCCCTTCCAGTAACGGCTTACATCTTTCTGTTCGCCGATATCACGATGAAGTCGGTCGACATATCCGTTGACTGACTTGATCTGCTCCTTCATCTTTGCCATTTCTGGCGCATAACGGGATATGAGTTCGATCGCCTGAGCTTTCTTCTCCTTGCTCTTGATCAAACCGATATCGTTGATAGCCTGAGCGATTTCCTCATAGTGCTGCATGAGCACATCAGCGTTCTTGAAGAGATACGTAGGAAGATGTTCACGGTGAGTGATCCTCTTTGGGAGTCCGCGCTTTATATTGGGGAAGTGATAGACCATATGTTCATAAAACAGATCCTGAAGTTTTACGAGACCTGCAGGTCCGCCGATTATGCTTTTGGAAGAAAGTCTTCCATCTTTCGTGATGGGCACAAAGCATACGTGCATGTGCGGACTCTTCTCATCGAGATGGACTACTGCGGAAAGGATATTCTCTTCACCGAAGGTCTTCTCATAAAACCTGTATGCCATTCGGAAGAAGACTGATATATCCTGCAACGACTTACCCTCGAAGAACTCGGGTGAAGCAGTACAGATACTGTCCTGCATCACAACACTGTCCTTTCGAACTTTGCAGCCGACTTCCCCGATCCTCTGAAGGATCATGCTTCTGTAACTGCCGGTTGGAGCTTTTAGATGGAAATTGTTATGAGATTGGCTCAGATCAATATCCGGGTTGCTCTTATATTTTTCCTTCTCACGTTCGTGATGCTTTTCCAGGCGACCGACAGCGCCCATCTTGCATTTGTTGATTCTCATAATTGCATATGCCATAAATAAATCTCCTTTTGATATTTGTTTTGAAATAAATAAAACCCCGCTTTTCTTTAGCGAGGCTCTCTTAGTGTTGAAGCAAGATGTCAATATGTTAATAAGACCAGAGTGTCATTAAGGTTGACATCTTGCGGCAGTGTTCGGTTCTATACACCGCAACAGAAACAGAAGGACGCTCCTTATGAAAGATCGCCCGCAATAAGCGGCGTGCGATCTTCCAACGAAGCTCTGTTGTGTCGTTATAAGAGCGCCAAACAGCGGCGCTCTCATATCTCCCCAACAGCCTCGAAAGTCTTCATGTCATCAGTCGTCCACTGGAAGACTGATGCCCTTCGACTTTCTTTCAGTATCTGTTTGGGTGTAACACACTACACCTTGCAAGCAAGGTCGTGTGCAAGGGGAATCCCCTTGACCCCTTTTCGAGGATACGGAAATATGCGCACAGGCACCGCTTCGCCCTGTGTGCATCTTCCCTTAATCCTCTTTTAGGCGGTATCAAGATGTCAGTTCAGCCGACTCCCTATACTTATTGACATCTTGACATCTTGTTATCCCTCATCCGTTTCCGGCAGTTTCCAATACCAGCGGTCTTGAATCTTAATAGATACAATCCCGAGTTCCCGTTTTGCGGTCTGTCCTGTTGATCTGCGAACACCGTTATCCTTTAGCACAGCCTCGCAATCTTCTGCCGGAACCGCCGTTCCTGCTGCAAGAAGTTCTTCTATCACCTCCTTAGCTTCTTGCAGCTTCACATCCGGTCTTCCGATCCCCGAAACGAAATCCTGTTTGCGCAGTATCTCGTCTGCAGTCTTGTCCGTAATACCCGTAAACTTGATACCGCCATCTTCAATCCTGAACTCAAGCGCATCTCCCTTTGACGCGAGGTTCATCTTTGTCTGGACGAGATAGCGCTTGTCTTCTTCATCGGGATCTCTGGCTAAAAGAAGAATGCTTCTTACTGCACCAGCTACATCGATAGAACCGGGAGTTCTGTAGATAGCTTTAAGTCCCGGCATCTTGTTCATGTGATTTACGACCACGATCGCACAATCCGTTTCCCTTGCAGCATTGATCAGAGCATTGAACTTTTGCCTGACCTCATTGGAAGCGTTCAGAGAACAGTCGCCGATATAGGAAGCCAGCGGATCAAGCACGAGAAGTTTTGCTCCCGTCTGCTTTATGCCTTCCAAGATGCGGTCATCGTCAAAAGTCAGGGGATATTCCGATTCATCAATAAAGGCGAGCCGATCTCTGATCCCGCCCGCCTTTATAAATCTTGGCACTATAGTGTCATCGTAATCATCCTCTGTACTCTGATAGAGCACCGTGATCGAATCTGGTGGTTCTCCGCAATCCGTAAACGGCAGAGCTTCACCTCTTGTTAAGTACGCTGCCAAAGTCAGCATGAACGTACTCTTACCTTCACCCGGATCTCCCTGAAGGATAGTTACCTTCCCTCTTGGGATAAACGGATACCATAGCCAGTTGATTTCCCTGACCTCGACATTTGTTGAACTGATGATCTTCAGTTCCTTTTTCTGTGACATAAAATCACTCCTTTCTTAAATATTTTCATAAAAAAAGCGGTCATTCTTTCGAATAACCGCTATGTAAACAATTTTATTATGATTTTAGGTTTTGATTTGGATTTCCCTAAAAATGTGTAGAATACCCCAAACCCATAATACGCCCTTTCAAAAATTTAATCAAGAACATATGTTCTATATTTTGCACAAATTATTACGCTTTGGTTTGGCAATATTGTGATTCGAGAAGAACATGCACAATAAGCATTGATTATAAGTTCACGCCAGTGTTTATTTCTGAACATAAAAAGAGACCCCTGATTCTCAGGAGTCTCATTCTGTCATTCGCAGTCCAACAAACCGCAACGTTGTGAATATCACACATTTAATTAAACTCAACCGTAAAACCGCCCCATCCAAGAGGATCATAAGCATCAGGGACTCTTTCTCCTTCAGAATCTAGCTGAAAACATAAAGGTTCGAAGGTATAACTCTTAGCATTGGGATCAAGACCCTCCAAATCCGTCATAAAAATGGTCACGCAGTTATCATCGGAATCAATACCATAAAGCCCTCCAGTTATACTATTTCCTTTGCTATCGGTAATCCGGTATTCTACGATATCTTTAATCGACTTCGATGTATCATTCAATCGATAGACGATTTTTACGTTAAACATCGATGGCGCGACGGTTACGCTAATATCTGCAACTCCGCCTTCAACAGGAAGATTATCCTCTCTCAGCTGACGCGAATCATTTGGTTTCTCAAAATCAAAACGCAATTCCTGTTCTGCTATCGTCTCAACCTCGTTGTTTTCCTGAGTCGTAAGTAATTCAGGCACAATCTTGTATTGATTCAGTTTCAGATGGGTTACAAGAGATACATGCCCGGAACTGGTATCCGCATTTGAGAGATCAACATAACAGATGTAGTGTCCAGTATACGTTTCAGTGTTTTCATCCCAGTCTCCGTCAGCCGATAATTGGCAATCTGTGCCATTCACATCAGCGTGGTCACTCCACACGACCCTCATGTTACCAGCATCGATTACCTTCTGCGGGGCAGTTGCCGAAAAGTATAAAGTTGCACCATCATACCAGTATTCTTCAATTGTCCAAAGCGGACCGTAGTCTTCACCCTCAATTTGACTGATTTTTATCTCATTCTCCGAGGGAGAATCCAATCTCCCGTTTACTTCTTCCTCTGGCATAAACTTGGACAGGAATCCAGCCAATCCGCCGTTTGCAGCCCACGCTACACCACCACCTATCAGTACAACTGCGACTATAGCTGCTGCCGCGACCGCTGGGCTCTTGAAAAAACTTCTTCGAATATTGCTGTTTTTGCTCATTCTGCTTTCCTCCTGAATTTGGGCAAAAGCGTTCTGAGCCTTTTCCTGAACTATATCAGGCACGTTCATTTCTTTAACTGCACGACTAAAATCCTTCATATGATTACTCCATACCATTGTCAAAATATCTGGCCAACTGCGCCCTGCCTCTTGAAAGCCTCGTTTGTATGGTGCTTACAGGGACATTGAGTATAGCTGCAATTTCTTTAGTGCTATACCCGTCTCCATAAAACATCATGATCGGCATCCTGTATTTTTCATCCAGCTGCTCTATGGCTTCCTTTATTTCCAAATTGCTTTCATCTTCATGAAAGGCAAGTTCTTCATGCTCACTGATATCTACAGTGTCTATTCTCTTCTTTCTGATATCGTGGCATTTGGTGATCAGGATTCTTGTCATCCATGTTTTAAAAAGCTTGTTGTCACGAAGGGAACTCAGCCGTTCCCAACATGCAAGGATAGTTTCCTGTATCGCATCAGCTGCATCCGCATCATTCATCAGTATTGCAACCGCTGTTCGATACATGTCCTTCATATAAAGGTTCATTAGTTCAGTAAAGGCTTCAGGATCCCGCCTTTTTGCCTTTTGTACCAATTTGAAGTTCTCTGTGTTACTCATTAAACTTCTACTCCTATGCGCGCATTGCTGTAAAGCATCGTCAGAGCGTCCTCCGCTTTTGCTCTACATTATATTAGACGGAAATTTCATCCCAAAAATCCCATTTAAAATTCAATTTTAATGTAAAAACGGTCATTCTTTCGAATAACCGCTATGTAAACACATTTATTATGATTTTGGTTTTTGATTTGGGCTTCCCTAAAAATGCGTAGAATACCCCAAACCCATAATACGCCCTTTCAAAAATTTAATCAAGAACATATGTTCTATATTTTGCACAAATATTGAAGCTTGTTTTTCTACATCATTACAAATACAGAAATCACTAAAAATCGGTTCTTAAAAACATGAGTATTGGGAAACCAAATATATGTCCCTCTACTTATAAGGAATGGGAGAGGACCAAATTGGACATCAAAAACGCAAGAAACCCAATATTTGATATAAGAAGTCTTGGATCTGACATGAATTGGCCGTTTCAATCCGACATTTGTCAAAAACTGTGTTTTTGCTAGCTGGTCTTCTATGCTGCAAAACAGCGTTTTTAATAGTAGTAATGTCGTCGACCTTATTGAAGTATTTAATCTTAAATAAAACAAGGCCCCGAAGTGTGGGGACACTCCTCCGTTGGGACCTTGCGTTCTTATGTTAAATGAACTTATTCAGTCCATTTCTAGCCGGATTATGACATCCGTACTATACAGATTCATCATCACCACTACCCTCGTTCATCTAAAACCTTTTGCACCCTGTCCTGCAATATTTTAACTACAGATGCCAAATCTTTCTGACCTGAGAAATACGCCGGCATCTCTTCGAGAATTATTAGATTAATCGAAGCGTCAGGTGTATCGATTTTTGAACAACTCAAAATGATATTCTCCAAATTATCAATATCTTCTGTTGTAAACTTTGAATTTACAACGACGGTGGTTCCGATTGAATAATCGAATATCTCTGCACCTATAGGTGTACTGTTGAAATAATCGATTCCAACTTCACAGCCATGCCTGAAAGCATTACGATTCAAAACAAAATTATCGTTCAAGACCAAATCAGACTGAACTTCATCTGAAAGAAGCATTTTAACAAAACTAATGCATGCATCACTATTTACAGCATGTGATGAGACAG
>JAFWMQ010000009.1 GCA_017510605.1 Clostridiales bacterium | reverse complement strand
TGGCTCTCTGTCCAGAAAGATTCACAGGGTGTGCAGTACTTGCCCTTGTACTCGCTCTTGTAGATGTAACCGTCATTGTAGAGCTTTTCGAACATGTTCTGAACGGTCTTGATATGGTAATCATCGGTCGTTCTTACAAATCTGTCGTACTGGATATCAAGAGTCTTCCAGAGTCTCTTGAAGTTGGCAACGATATCGTCAACATAAGCCTTCGGCGTAGTACCGAGTTCAAGCGCCTTCTTCTCGATCTTCTGACCATGCTCGTCTGTGCCTGTGGAGAACATTACATCATAGCCCTGCATTCGCTTCATTCTCGCGATTGCATCGCAAGCAAGAGTCGAATAGCAATGTCCGATATGCGGATTGCCCGACGGATAATAGATCGGTGTCGTGATGTAGAATGTCTTCTTTTCAGCCATGATGTTCCTCCTAACGCGCGTATATTAATGTCCGCGCGTAATTAAATGATTATAGTGATTTGATCGGATGTTTTCAAGATTTTGACATGATGCCTTAAGACTGTCTCCAGACACTCTTGAAGATCTCGCGCTTCTCGCCCTGATAATCGCCAATACCCGCAAATGTCTCTTCAAAGCCGCACTTCTTCAATACATGTACGGAAGCAATATTTTCCTCAAGGCAAATTCCATACACTTCGCTTACGCCGATCTTATTGCTCATAAACGGGAGAAATGCCTTAACTGCCTCAGTCGCATAGCCGTTCCCTGTATATTTCCCGGCAATGTGATATCCGATCTCCCATGCGCCGTCATCAAGAGGTGCCATCTGGACATATCCTAAGTTAGTGTTGTCCTTCTTGGCGATCACGGGATATACAAACGGTCCGTCGCTTCCTCCGTACTGTCCCATCAGAAATTCTATGACTTCTGCCGCTTCCTCTTCGGTCTCGAAAACCTCATCCGGCACGAACTTTCTATTGTCTTCATCCAGCGAGTTCTCATGGACTACACGCGCCATATCCTTTGTAAATTCAGTAATTATCAGCCGTTCTGTTTCAAGTAACATAATGTATTCTCCTTTTTCTTGTTCGTTCTAATCATAAAACATCTGATCCAGTCGCATTCCGAGTCTCATGAGTTATCTGATATACCATGTCACGAAAAGATCGCTCATGGCTGACTCATGTCGGAAAATGACAATATTTGATCATTCCATGTCAGGAAATAGTGTTTTTTCGATTTTGCGTATCGGAATGCTCGAAAAAAACACTGTTTCCGACATGCGAAAATGAAAAAAGCCGATTTTCCGACAAAAATCATCAAATTTTAGAAGTTTTCTCATTTCCATCAGCCTTCGCTGGCAATCTTATAAGCTTCCTTCTTGTTCATTCCGGTATATTCCGACACAACGGAAGCAATATCTTTAGAAGACATGCCTTTATCCTTCAGGAGTGCTATAAGCTGTGCAGGATCACCGGAAGCCTTGACTTCACCTACAGTCTTAGGCTCGAGGCAGATGCAGAATTCTCCCCTGGGCTCAATATCCTTATAATACGAAACGCATTCATCAACTGTCATCCTGAGCACTTCTTCGTACTTCTTGGTCAGCTCACGGCAGACGGCAAGCTTGTTCGCACCAAAGCCTTCTTCAACCAATTCATCAAGAAGCTTTCTCAAGCGGTGAGGAGCTTCATAAAGAACGATAGTCTCCCCTATCGAAGACAGCGCTTTCAGGCGTGCGCGCCTCTTTGAGCCCTCCGAAGGAAGGAATCCCTCAAAATGAAAATATCTTGTATCAAGACCTGAAATGCTTAAAGCAGCAGTTACGGCAGAAGGACCGGGAATGACGGATACTTCAATCCCGTTCGAGGCGGCAAGCGAAGCCAGATCAGCCCCGGGATCGCTGATCGCCGGCATTCCGGCATCCGATACTTCGGCTACATTGAGGCCTGATTTAAGCAGATCAACAATTCCGTTTCCGCTGGCAGCCTTGTTATGCTCATGATAGGCGATCAGACGCTTACCGGTAATGCCGAGCTGCGAGAGCAGAATGCCCGTGACTCTTGTATCCTCACATGCAATAACGTCAGCACTGCGAAGCACTTCGCAGGCTCTGGGTGACATATCATCAAGATTTCCAATAGGTGTACCGACTAGATAAAGCAATCGTCATGTTCCTCCTCATATATATGCAGGGCTCTTTTGGTAAGGACCGATGAGCCTTCTTCGTTGATAAAAAGCGGCGCGAGTACTTTGAATTCGGCATTAGGAGCACCTTTCTTTCCTGCTATCAGGGCAAGAAACGCCGGTTTTCCTGCGTTTGCGTGAACAGTAAGAAGTCTTACCGGTGTGATCTTGTATTTCTCATAAAGGAGGAAAACTTCCGGAGCTCTTTCAGGGCAAATACACATAACGGCGAATCCTCCGCTGGTCCTTGTCCTCAAAGACTGAACCTGTATAAAGTCCTCCAGTCCTCCCTGCTCCGAAAAACGCGCTTTAGATTCATGTTCCGGCTTTATGTCAGTGTCAGTTACTGATCCCTTTGTGCCGTCATAGAAAGGCGGATTCATAAAGACAACATCATATGCCTTGTTCTTTATCTCAGAGGGAAGATCTCTCAGATCGCAGTTAAATGCTGATATCCGGTCTTCCAAAACGTTGAGTTTGATATTTTCGCAAAAGACTTTGTAAGCCAGATCAACAAGTTCTACGCCATCTATGTGAGCATTTTTGCACCTGGCTGATGCAAGTAAAGACACACCGCCTGTGCCGCTCCCGAGTTCGAGCATCTCGCAGGGTTTTCCTTTTCGAACGAAAGAGGCAGCAAACCATGCCAGAAGAACGCTTGCTGTATCAAGCTTATAACAATCCTTGTGCTGCAACAGCATAAGCCCGTCGCGCCCCAGATCTTCAGGCACGATGTTCTCACCTTCAATATTAACCACAACAGGATCAGACAACTATCCTTACCGCCAATCTTATAAGTTACAAACTATTATACAATTATTTGACAAGTACGCAGTCACTCCTTGTTTGGATAAGGTCCCTTTTAAGCGCAAGAAACTCATGAGACATTTGCCTGGTATCTTTATCGAGGCGCTCAATATCATTTATGATCTTGCCCCTGTCCAAAAACACTCCGTTAGAACCTGTTGCCTGATCGGCAATGGTATAAACATGTCTGATTGAATCAAGCATTTCCAGTTTTCTGTTCAGTTCATCAAGTTCGTCATTATTAAGGCATATCTTTCTGAGCATGAATATCATTTCTTTCAGTTTCTCGAAAAAATCTTTATCAGATTCCGTCACACGCAGTCTGGCATCACTGTAGAGTTCGCAGATTTCTTTCCAGTCATCTTCGCTTATTAAATCCGAAGTATCGATATCACTTATCCTGGACCAGTTTCCCACGCAAAGTATCCTTCCGAGAAGCGCATCAAAGTTCGACGGTTGGGCCATAAGGAGATTACCAAATCGCTTTTGAGCTTCGCCGTAACGGCCTTTATTCATAGCGTTCAGGGCCTTCTCCATGGGCATTCCGAAAAACAGCGAAATGCCATATGCCACACCACAAGATCTGCATTCGTAAACACGTCTTTCCTTATCGAGATATAGTTTTCCGGCACACTTGGAGCAAATGACGGTCTCCGGATGATCAGCATCTACAACGCTATTCTCTTCGTTAATCTCTTCAAAAACAGCTGCATCAGGCTTTCTTGATTTGGAAGCATGGTCCAGTTCCATTAATTCCGCAAATTCCGAGCTGTATTTTTCTTCATAATGACTGTATTGGTCTTCCAGAAAATTCTTCATTTCCCAGGCATCGTGTATCGGATTATCCTCATATACTTGCGGTTTGGGATTATAATCGTTGAAAATGGCCCAAACAATACAACCGACTATGATTCCAAGCAGTGAAAAGAAAAACACATATCCACCATACTTCTGACTGAGATACAGTGCTAAAAAACCGAGACAGACAATTATGGTGACAGGTATACCCAAATGATTAAATCTTGATTCCTCCGCCTTTCTGGCTCTGATTTCTTTAAAGCTTTTATTAACTTTCGCTCTTGTATCATCTGAATACAGAGCATCAATACTGTTCTGATACATTTTCAATTTACAGCTGAGATCAATCAGTATCAAAAGCCGGTTAAAAAACTCAGAATCTTCAGTTGACGCCTGTCTCTTAACTCTCGCGATAATGTTTTTCAGAGAAACAACTGAAGAAGAATCAAATATACCGGGAGATTCCAGACTTTCCAGATCCGATGCCTTTATCTCGCATAAGATCAGGCCCTTGAGAGCCTCAAAGTCAGACGGGTTCTTTTCCAAAATCGAATTGAACTTTTCCTTGGCCGAAGAGAAAGCTCCTTCCTTCAGGCTTTCTTCCGCCTGCGACATAATCTCATCTTCGTGGAAATCGACCGCATCAAAACGATTGCCGCAAAAAGGACAATCAAAGAGTTTCTGATCGGAATCGAACATCAGAATTCCGGCACACTTGGAACATGTATAACTCTTTAGTTCTGACATGTTATTTCTTTAGTCTGTTCAAAGCTTCCTGCATCTTCTTATTCTCCGCATTCTCTTCAAGACGCATGAGTATCGCGCTGAAGACGGCACAGACCGAGAACGATACTATGAAGCCGATCCATGAAAGGACATTGTCCAGCGGGAACCATCCGAATACCACCGCAAACACTATGATCGTAACAAGTATGACCGCAAAGAACAAGATATTACGGACGATCAGCGACATGTTCTTGATCAGCAGATCCGTATGGAACACGTTATCATCTATTGTAACGATAACGACCAAAACAAAAAGCTCTATCAGCGTTTTTGTAGACAAACCGTTTGAACCCAAAGCGAAAAGCGTGGATACGCTTCCGGCTTCATTTCCGACAATAAGATTTATCGCAACAAAGATCGCGATTACGATACCGTAAATGGCAAACAGCTGACTGATATAATTAAAAATCGTTTTCTTATCTTCCATTACCTTAACCCCAGCTTTCTTCTCAATTCGTCAGAATACATGCGCGATACGACTATCTGTTCACCGTTTTGCAGTGTGATCCTGATCTTGCGGTTGACATCAGTCTTAAGGCTCTTTATCTTTCGTAGATTTACGATAGTCTGCTTACTGATACGAAGAAAATCACGTTCCGTCAGCTGCTGCTCAAGTTCATAGAGCTTAAGCTCGGATTCGTAATTTTCGCTGTTAGTATAGACAAAAGTTTTACGGTCGACTGCTTCGATATAAAGGATCTTATCTGCATCCAAAAGATAAGTCTCATTTTCCTTCCGCACTGCGATCTGCATATCGATCATGCGCATCATGGCAACGATCCTCTCGATGTCGTTATTCAGATACGGAGCGCGTATGATGACTTCCGTATCATCATATTTGCCGTCAATATCAAGATTGATCTTCATCATTCAAGTCCCTTTTTCCTGAAAGCTGCGAAGAAAAGTATAATTGCGAGAAGCGCATTTACTGCAACAATCGCAAAACTCTCCGGCTTTATTCCGTCAAATGTCATGTTGTTAAGCAGGATCCTGATCTGCTGTGTATAGAAGATCCTGGCTATCTTTTCTATTTTATCATTGAACATGGCAAGCATGGGTGCGAAAGAGAATACGAGCATCACAGGCAATACCATTGATGTTGATACCATCTGGTTCGGAGCAAAGATTCCTACACAGGCGCCGACTGCGATCGATATGATAAAACCTGCAGCCATGACAGCAAGATAGAACGGAATGTCTTTCGCAGGAAATGATGTCGCAATGACTCCGGCACCCACCATGCAGATCGTCCACACATAGATGCCGACACCTATAAGATATTCCCACGGTTTTACATTTGCCATCATGAGAACGCGAAGCGTATTCTTTTCCTTCTCTTCAGATATGATCGCGGCGACCGCCGTTAAAGGAGCCATGCCCATATACATCACCGAAAAAAGCTTGGCAAAGAACAGTTCCGGCATATCGGGAATATTGATCGCATGTTCAAAGATCAGTGTCAGTACGGGAAACATCACGAACTGGATAAGTACGGTCTTGTTCTTGAGTGTATCTTTTAATTGCTTCTTTACTATCGTTACTACGTTACGCATATTTGACCTCCTCTTCACTTTCGAGTCTTCTTCCTGTCAGCTCGATAAAAACCGTCTCCAAAGAAGGCTCTGATGAATGGATTGTTTCCACCGTTCCCTGTTCCATCAGGCTGCTTATTTTCCCTGCCGAATAAGTGTCGTGAGCAAGTTCGATATCTTCTCCTGTTGTTAAATGTATAAGTATCTTCCTTTGATGGTTATACCTTCTGCATACATCTTCCGGTGCACCGCGTTCAATGATCTTACCTTCATTAAGAAGAGCCACCTCGTCACAAAGCACTGAAGCTTCTTCCATATTATGCGTAGTAAGAAAAATCGTGCATCCTTTTTCTTTCTGTTCCATGATGAGCTTATGTATATATCTCATCGTCATTGGATCAAGACCGCTTGTCGGTTCATCGAGGAATAATAACTTAGGAGAGACCATCAGGACTCTCGCGAGCCGGAGCCTTGCGCGCATGCCTTTGGACAGTTTCATTGCCGGTTTCTTTGCCGCATCTTCAAGTCCGACCTCTTTAAGAGTCTTAGCGATGTTCGAGTAAGGCACACCGAATATGTCGGCAAAGATCTTAAGATTGTCGGCACAGGACATGCGATCATATACTCCGTGATCATCCATCATGATGCCGATCTGTCTTTTATCTTCGCCTGTAAGATCAGCAACGTTCTTACCGAATACTTTTACCTCTCCGCTTTCGAAAACAAGCTGTCCCGTAATGATCTTAATAAGCGTTGTCTTGCCGGCGCCTGAAGGTCCGAGAAGCCCGAAGATCATGCCGGGTCTGATATCGAGATCGATCCCTGACAGAACTTCCCTGTCCGCAAATCTTTTGCATATGTTTTTTGCTTCGATCATGTTGATTCTCCTATGAACTTTGCTGGCACAAAACTAACAAAGTCAGGGAGCGCGTTCAACATGTTAATGCGCAAGTTGCCGTATAACTGTAACAAGTTGCCAAAACGCGGGCTGAAGTGTGTTTTCGAGAGGAGAAATATATAATCCGTCCGCAGCTGGAAAACTATCGGAAAACTCAAAAATCAGACTTTCCGATAGAAATTTGCTTGTTTTCTATCGGGAAACACAAAAATAAGAATTCTCGATAGAACTATGGCCACCCCTTTACTGGAAAATATGCCTTGTCACTATCATCTTGTCATTAACAGTGATTATTCCGATGATATTCTTACCGTATGATACTACAGGCGGTACAAATGCAATATCTGAAATCCTGAACCTGCCGTATTCCGTCCTTATGTCGGACTTCATGAGATTCGAAATGCTTAAGTCTTTCTTTTTTACGTTAGGTCCGTAATCCATTATGTCGGCAAATTTGCCCGTGAAACGTGTGTGATATGCACCGGCAGCTTCAAAACTCAGCGTATCGATAAGCGCAGGATCAATGCTTCCGATAAAGTGAAGAACGATGTATTTCGACTTAGGATCTGAAAGTTTTTTCTTCATCAGTTTATTTATCTTTACCGCATTCTCACCAACGCTTAACTTACTGTTGTATTTGTAGTCGATATGAATGCCTGTCGCAAAATTACCCATGCTGCGGTTTGCAGTTAACCTGCCGTCAGCCGCAAACCCTACATCAGCTTTATACGGCATGTCTTTTATCCATAAAGCAACGAGATAAGACGTAAGAGTACATCCGGCTTCTTTTGACTTCGCAAGTAGCTCTTTCAACGTGTCAGCAGAGTATTCGTCAACAACAGTTTCCGTCTTATGATCCTTCCAAAAAACACGATATGCTTTATCCATGTCAGAAAACGTAAATACACGTTTCTGCTTTGACCAGCGTTTATTCCATAACTTAACAAACAGCTTATAAAAGCATGACAGTTCACTGTCTTTTGGAAGCGCAGATACAGGCAGATTCTCAAAAGCAACTTTTTGCACTTCTGCACCTGCGAGTATATTCATGAAAGTCTCGATAAAATACAGCAGAGATTTGCCGTCTCCGCCCATGTGATGCATGAGAAAAACAAGACCGTCGGGCGACAAAAAACCTCTAATGTATTCACCTTCTTCTACGCGGAAACGGATACCTTCATTTGTATTTATCAGTTCTTCAAAACCCAATGAAGTCTCTTTAAAACTGCTCAAGGTTTTTTCGCAGTCAACATAATAAGCATCACCGTTATCATCAATGACGATCTTTGAATTCAATATCTCATAAGACGCGACAGCTTTGGAAAATGCCTTTTCGAGTTGTTCAAATATCACTTCGCCTTCTACGCGCACGCGCATGGCAATAACGATGCTTACGTCGAACAGGTTCTCGCGTTCTGTCTCTATCTTGTATCTCATATGTATTGCTGAATTCCTTTGACCCAGAACTTCATCAGCGTTTTATGAGGCGTGACTTTGCTTAAGAATCTCATGTAACGGTAATAGAACGAGCACACGGATACATCCTTACCCTTTTTACAATCCTTAAGTGCAGACTCTACGACCTTTGAAGCCGTGACCATGCCCGGATACTTGATGTCCTTACCGTTGTTGGTCTTAGGAAGCATCTTGGTATCGACCCAGCCGGGACAGACTGCGGTACAAGTGATGCTTTCATTCTCAACGTTCAGGCTTCTCGTAAACGATAACAGATAAGCCTTGCTCGCAGAATATAATGCAATATAAGGATTAGGTTGAAATGCCGATGCGGAAGCAATATTGAGTATGTAAGAATCCTTTTCCATGTATGGAATACATGCTCTGCAGATAAGTGTTGCGGCTTTATCGTTTATGTCGAGCATATCGCTTATCTCTTCGAGCGTAAAAACCGATACCGGTGCCAACTTTGCTGTTCCCGCATTATTTACAAGATACTTTATTGAAGGTTTTTCCGATTCTATCTTTCTGCAGAATCCGAAGATCTCATCTTTGTCCGAGAGATCAACCTTTACGGGAATGATCTTCTCACCAAACAGATCTTTCAAAGATGAGAGCTTGTTTTCGCTGCGTCCGACCGCCCAGACAGAATCGACTTCACCAATCAGTTTTCTTACAAACTCTTCGCCGATATCACCGGTGGCTCCTGTTATTATCGCGATCATTATTTGTCCTCCAGAAGTATCCTGGAAAGATCCTTTGAAGAGATCATGACGGAATCCGAAGTATACAGACGCTTTACTGCATAAAGATAAACTACGCCCCAATAAAACTCGGAAAGTTTGCGGGCATTTCCGGAAATGATGCTTCCCTCTTTCTGCCCCTGCCTGATGATCTTCTCCGTCGTCCTGTAAAACGAAGGATCACCTTCACCTTCAAGCAGTCTTTGAGTATAAAGTGCGATCCCGGCGGAGAACATCTCATCATCATTAAGACACTTGATCAGGTAATCCGACATCTTCTTTACTTTCTGTGCAGCCGGAACAGGAAGCCCTGCAAGCATATTGAGCTTGTCATTGCCTGCGATCTTATCTGATATCGAAAAAATCTCGGCATACAGATCCTCTTTAGACTTAAAGTAGATATAAATCGTTCCCTGGGCAATCCCAATATGTTTGGACAGCTCACTTATCTTCGTCCCTGCGAACCCGTTTTTTGCAAAGTACAGAACGGACTTCTTAACGATAAGATTCTTCGTCTCTTCCCTTATTTCCTGACAACGTTCCTGCGACTTTGGCATATCAACCTCTTATGAATGAATTTTTATTCATCCATAAATTAACTTATCACGCTCCGGCTGTCAAGCCTGAAATGTTTGGATTTGATAACGCATCCACTTATCAATTCACGGGAGAATTTGAGGGTACACCCGCATGTTTACCCTCAAATTTCTTCACGTCGGATAAAATTGAGGCTGAATTTGAGGGGGCGCCCTCATGTTTGCCCTCAAATTTCCATCAAACGCGAAAAGAGTTATCCCACATCTTTTCCGAAGAGCTATTTTTGCCTAAGACAAGGAATTCTGTATTTTTAGAAATATGATGTAATTCTCACTTAATGCAAAACCCGGTCAGTTACCTTCTCCGCCTTCGTTGCCGGCATTACCATTTCCGGGATTGCTATTATCGGCATTACCATTTCCGGTTCCATTACTGTTGTTATTACTGTTGTTGCTTCCACCCTCCCCGGAAGCAGAAGGGGTTGTCTCACCGGAAGTCTTTGATTCTTCAGTAGTGGTAGTATTATCCTTACTCTCTGTTGTTACCGACTCCGAAGTTGAAGGCACAGGTGTTTCAGTAGGTGAAGGCGTAGGTGTCTCAGTCGGAGTAGGCGTAGGTGTCTCTGTAGATTCCGGTGTTGAATCGGATTCATCATCATCAGAATAGTTATACGTCGGCTGATAATATGTGTATGTATTGTCATCGGAATCGTCATCCTCTTCCGGTACCGGAGTAGGAGTCGGTTTAGGCGTATTAGTAGGCAACAGGATCTTCCCCGGTTTCTTTGTAGGAGTAGGAACCGGTGTTGTGTTACCGCCAAAAGAAACTATCTCATCTGAAGATTCAGAAGTCTCGGAATTCTCAGGTTCCGAAGGCATAATGTCACTGCCGATAATATCGGCGGTGGTCTTGCGGTCAATAAAAAAGGCCATTATGAATACTGCTACTAAAACCAATAATAAAGGCGCAACTATAAACAAAATCTTATTTCTTGACATGGTAAATATCTCCCTTACAGGTTGATTATACCAAAGTAATTTTTTTCGAAAGAATCAAATTAGATCAATTTCCGGACCTGATAACAACAGTTATTTGGGCATTCCGAAATAGTACCGGGATATGAACAGCAACATCACATCTGATGTCTTACAGTCTTATATTCGTCGCCGTCTTTGTAAAAAGGACATTCCTTGCCCGTATAGCCGGAAAATCTGATAACCTCATCTTCATCAAGATCAAGGTCACATACTGCCTCTCCGGTTTCCTCATCGATATATGCATATTGGCACGTTTCACAACTGGCCATAGAGATCCCTCATATTACTCATCACCGGCTCCGCCCGGGAGAAACTCCATAATATCTTCAGCAGGAGAATACTCTTTAATGTCATCATTATCAGGATCCAGTGCTGATTTAGGGATTACCGAGCGTATTACCGCAGTAAGGACCTCATATTCCTCCATCATGGAACCGTGTTCTGTTTGAATCGTTCCGGTATCTTCTTCATTAGCTGCATTCTCGAGCTTTGCTGCACGCATCGATAAAGCAGATGCGCCTATCATTCTTGAGGAGCTCTTCAATGCATGAACGTAAATCGAATAATCGTGCCAGTTCTCAGTCTCAAAACTCTTCTGGAGGTTATGGGCTTTTTCGAGCTCGCCGTATGCGTATTCTGCAAGCAGTGCCCTGTAAAAGACTTCATCATCCTGACAGTACTTAAGTCCGGATTTCGGTTCGATTCCTACAGAACGCAGGGTATTGAAATATTCTGCTTCGTTACCTTCACTGTCCGGATCTTCAGTAATCTCTTCAGTAACAAGTTCAACCTTCTCTTTAGGAAGGTGCTTTATAAGCATCTTCTCGAGAGCAAAGTTATCGATAGGTTTTGTCAGGTAATCTGAAAAGCCTTCAGAGAGATAACGTTCTTTCGCACCCAAAACTGCGTCAGCAGTAAGGCAGATAACAGGAACTTCTTTGCTCGCGCCGTCAGGAGTATTGCGTATTTTATGGAATGCCTCTGTTCCGGTCATCTCGGGCATTCTCTGATCCATAAAGATCATATCATATCTGGTCTTGGAAGCCATTGTGACCGCTTCGGCACCGGAAGTTGCAGTATCGATCTTCATCTTGGAATTCTTAAGAAGGTTAACAACAACTGTCAGATTGATCCTTGTATCATCAACGATAAGTATCGCAGCAGTCGGAGCACGGAAAGACTCCTTATAAGGCCTGTCACCCGGCTGATACTCCTTAAGACGGGTCTGGAAGTCACCTATCGGTGTATCCGCAACGATACTCTGAGGTAACGTTACAGTGAAGACAGAACCCTTACCGTATTCACTTTCAACATCGATAGTTCCGCCCATCAGTTCGATCAGGTACTGGGTGATCGCAAGACCGAGACCTGTTCCCTCAACCGTGCTGTTGCGTTCCATCTCAAGGCGCTGGAATTTTGTAAACAATTTTTCTTTGTCTTCCGGTTTGATACCGATGCCTGTATCCCATACACCGATCGTCAGGAGCAGCTTACCGTCACTCTGGGTCTTGCCGCGAAGCTTAAGGCTTACAGAGCCCTTATCCGTGTACTTGACCGCATTATTGAGAAGGTTGGTAATTATCTGACGGATCCTTACCTCGTCTCCGGACAATTCATCCGGAATAGAAGGATCTACTTCAACAGAAAACATCAGGCCCTTATCCTGAGCTTTGAAGAGAATAAGATTGTTGATATCGTTGATCAGGGAACTCAACTGGTATGGAGCTTCAACAAGGTCCATCTGACCCGCTTCGATCTTGGAAAAATCAAGGATATCGTTGACAATGGCAAGAAGGTTGTGTCCTGCCTTCTTAACATCGCTTGCGTAAACGCTGATATTCTCTAACGCAACGTGAACGGATAAAGGATCTTTCTCAGAGAGATCCATTGCCTTGTGATTCTCTCTGATAATCATCTCATTCATTCCGAGTACGGCATTGATCGGCGTTCTGATCTCATGGGACATATTTGCCAGGAAGTCGCTCTTAGCATTATTGGCACTCTCGGCACGCACTTTCTCCTCCAGTAGCTGTCCCTGTGCCCTGACAAACGGTCTAACCGTAATCATAGAAAGCAATGCTGCTACAAAAAGCGAGAATAAAAGAACGACTATATATCCAAAAACCGTGGATTTTGTCTGGGAGGACAGCTGTTCATTAAACCATTCAGATGAGAAGTCAACTACTACAATTCCAACGACTTCTCCGGTGTTATCGAAAACAGGGCTATACGCACTGTAAAACTCACCCCACTTGTCAGTATAAGGCTCCTCATCTACTGACGGGACTCCTTTGCCGGCCTTTGCCAGTGCATCAGTATATTCAACAGCATCTCCGTAACTGGCCGGGCTTACCTGGTCAAGGTCAATGGTAAAAATATAATTACCGGGTTCGGCTTCCTTGATGCAGTAAACATATTCGAGTTCAACATTATCCCTGAAGACTGCAAGCGTATCGTAGATCTTGTTATAACCGACACTTCCTACCTGATCTGCGGTAATGTTCTTCATTACTTCGCCGCTTACTGAACCGGCAGCGCAATTCGCTATATCGAGCATTCGCTGCTGGATAGCTTTGCGGATGCCTACCCGGGACCTGTAAATGGAGACGGAACAAAAGAGAATGCTGGTGATAAGAAGAATGCATTCTACCATCATTATGATCTTGGTGGACAACTTACTCCTTGCAGCCACTAATCATTCCTCCCCCATCAGACCTCTAAGAACAAATATATCTTACAAATATATCTAAATAATAATATCTTAAAGAATTACTCTAATCAATGCAGTAAATAATGACACAATCAAGAACTGTTTACAGTTCATAACAACAAAGAGGCTGCCTCTTGACGAGACAACCTCCGTAATTTGCTAACTTATGATAACTTACGTTTATCAGCCTTCAGCGATAGCGCCTGTAGGGCAGGAAGCTTCGCAAGCACCGCAGGATACGCAAACATCAGGATCGATGTTGTACTGTGTATCACCCTGGGAAATAGCTCCAACAGGGCAACCGTCAGCGCATGTTCCGCAAGAAACGCAAGCGTCAGAAATTACATATGCCATAAATAATATCCTCCTATTCAAATGGTAATTTGATTATCTCATTAAAAACGCAAGACAACAAGTTCCCAGTGTAAGTATTCTCCAAAAATCAAATATCGATAAAAAATTGTATTCACTCAGATTTGTTCTTATGCATAATCATTCATCATCGTCATCAAAAGCACCGTTCATATCAGGATAGTCCCTGAATCCTGAATCGCCTGAAGGCTTTCTCTTAGCCATATCCTGATTAAGATCTTCAAGTTCAGCCCAGGAATATTTCTCGATCTCAGTCTCGTTCTCGGAAACAAACTTAACGCTTAATGTCTCCTCAATGTAATTAACATCAGTAACCACGCCTATTCCGACCTGGGTCCTTACGCGCGCACCGGGTTCTGGAAGTCTTCTGTGAGCATCATCATATGCTTCCTTCTCAAACTGCAGACAGCACATAAGTCTTCCGCAGGCGCCGTTAAGTTTGCCGGGATTAAGAGATAATCCCTGGGCTCTGGCAAGCTTAAGATTAACAGGAGCAAATTTATTAAGGAACGAACAGCAGCAAAGCTCTCTTCCGCACATGCCGATACCGCCAACAAGCTTTGCCTGGTCTCTGGAACCGATCTGTCTGAGTTCTATCCTCGTGCGGAATGCATAAGCAAGATCTTTAACAAGTTCTCTGAAATCCACTCTTCCGTCAGCCGTGAAATAGAATGTCAGCTTCTTCATGTCAAAGGAATATTCGCTGTCAACGAGATTCATATCGATACCGCGGGCAGCAATGAGTTCTTTGCACTTGAAAAATGCCTCTTTCTCTTTAGCGCAGATATCATAATACTTATCCAGCTCCTTTTCGCTTGCCATTCGCTTAACAAAAGGCATCTCTTCATCGGAGTTTTCCACGTAAGGTTCCTGCGCAACAAAAGCGATCTCTTCGCCGGTCTCGGTATCTATCATTACGGCATCACCTAATGTAAGCGATAATCCGTCGCAGCGGTAACGTAGTGTAACACCTGCATCTCTCGTTCTTAAGTTTACGATCTTCATTTCTTAAGCACCTCATGTATTCGAAGAAGCATGGCGGAAGCTGAAGAATCAAAATTTGAGTTTACTTCCAGAGCCCTCAGGAAAGTATTAACCGCTTCACTGCATCTTCCCAGTTTAAGTGTATCAATGTGTTTATTCATGGCAACGAATCTCTCGATTGCATCCCTGTCCATCTCGTTGTTGATCTTACGGCAGTCAGGATAATTGACGAGCCTTCCGACATCATCAAGGAATAAAAGTATCGAAGAAGCAACGATCTTATAATCGTCCTTAAAACCTGTCAGCACGTCACAATAATCCTCGAGGACATCGATATATGAACTCTCCGGCATCGCGATCATAATGCTGTTGATCTCATGTCTGATACTTACGCCGGAATCCTCCTTCGCAAGACTTATAGCCTTTCCCGGGATCCTGCCGCTGTTATAGACTGCAGTTCTGATCTTCGTTTCTTCAAGATCAGGACAATTTGCCTTTACGATCTCTTCAAGTTCTTCATCGGAATAAGGTTCCAGCTTTATCTCGGTAACTCTGGACATTACAGTATCAAGCACCGTATCTGTGTTTGAACTCGTAAGGATAAAGACGACATCCTTCGAAGGTTCTTCCAAAGACTTAAGAAGAGCATTCTGACTCTCAACACCGAGATAATCGAAATCTATGATGAATGTCTTTGTTCTTGCGAACTGAGGCTTCAGATACGATTCTGCAACAACGTAATCCTTGATAAAAACAACCTTAACGTTCTTTGTATCTGATGGTTCATAAACTCTTGTGACATCAGGCGTGGTGAAGTTATCAAAATACTTGCAGTTAGAGCACACTCCGCATGCTCCGTCGCGGCCTGCATCAAAGCACATAAGCGCCTTGGCAAACTCTTCTGCAAGGAGCCTCTTCCCTGTCCCTTCCGGGCCTGAAAGCATATATACCCCGCTGCCGCGCCTTTGAGCTTCGGCAGCCAGTCTGATCTTAATCTGTTTCTGTCCTGTAATCGCAGAAAACGCCATCAGATCTTCCCTTCCAACGCACCTTTAACCTGTTCGAAAATCTCTTCTATACCTAGAGTCGCATCGATAGTTACGATGCGGCCGTCTGAGTCCTTTGCAAGCTCCAGATAGCCTTTCCTGACATCCTCCTGGAACTTCAGGCCCGCAAGTTCGATCCTGTCAGAAGCTTCGCCCCTCTTGCCGCGCCTCTTAAGCGCCTCTTCCGCACTGATATCGAAAAAGAAAGTAATATCGGGCTTAAGGCCTCCGGTTGCAGCCATATTAAGACCTGCAACAAAGTCCATTCCCATTCCTCTGGCCATTCCCTGATATGCGGAAGAAGAATCGAAGAATCTGTCGCAGATTACGGTCTTTCCTTCTTCCAAAGCGGGCTTTATAACCTCATCCGTAATCTGTGCTCTTGCTGCTTCAAATAACAGAAGTTCTGTTCTTGCAGTCATCTGGGTATTCTTCTTATCGAGAAGGATCTCTCTTATCCTCTCGCCGATAACGGTCCCGCCGGGTTCCCTGACAAAAATAAAGTCCTTATCGTTGTCCTTGAGGAAATCCTTAAGCAGCTCACATTGCGTGCTCTTGCCGCAACCGTCAATACCTTCAAAAGTAATAAAAATACCCTTCATCAGTTGAGATTAATATTCTTGAGAGATGCGATCTCAAGATATATCTCCTTTGTAATTCTTGCGTTGTCGCTTCTGATGTCATCGATGGTCTCAACCTTCTTGACATTCTTTGCAACTTCTTCATCTATCTCTCTGGAACGCTTATTCTTGGGCTTGCGCTCATTCTGGAACTGCTGGTTTCTCTTGTCATTACCCTGGTTCTGTTCACGCTTGGAATTATTTCTTCTCTCACGGTTATTCTGTCTGTCAGAATTGCGCTCACGGTTTTTATTCTCAGGCTGCTGTGATTCTGCGTTCTCGCGCTTCTTATTATCGTTTCCGCCCTGAGTCTGGTTCTGGCCCTGCCTCTGACCGTTATTCTTCCTTCTGTAATTCTGGTTGCGGTTTCTGTTTCTGTTCGCATCCTGCTTTGACGGATCAAATCTCTGGCGCTTATCTTTATTCTGTTCGTTGTTGCGGTTATCCTGATTCTGAACACCGGCGCCCGAATTATTCTCTGACATAAAATCCTCCATCTGTTCTAAATGACGTGCCTAATTATAAACTTTGAAATCTTATAACTCAATTATCAACGCTTCCGATATAGGGACACTTCTTTATCATCAGGATGATCTGTCCCTACATCTTTGATCTCTCTTAAAGGGACCGTGACAAACGATCTTAAATGCCATCTGGGATGCGGTATCGTAAGTTCCGGTCTCATTATCACTCTGTCTCCATAGAAAATGATATCGATATCGATCGTTCTGGGACCCCAGTGAACATCTCTTGTACGAAGGAGATCATTCTCGATAACATGGATCTTATCAAGAAGTTCAAAGGGCCCGATATCAGTATAAAAGCCTATGCATGTATTGAGGAAATACGGCTGTTCTTCAAGCCCTACGGGCTCAGTCTCATAGATCGAAGCACACTTGATATCTTCCACACCGGGAAGTTTTTTCAGAGCCTCTTCTGCTGCAATGATATTTGCTTCCCTGTCTCCAAGATTACTTCCTAAAGAAAGGATAACGAATTCCTTGCGGCGTCTTTCTATCGTGACCTCCATGGTCTCGAAAATACCTTTTACGGGAGCTTCGGGCTTTGATACCGTAACCTGCACCTTATCGATCCTGTTATCCGACTTCAACACTCCGTCTGCGATCTTCTGGGCAAGACATTCGATGAGATTGCCTTTATCTTCAGACACGATCTCTTTTGTTAATCCATAGATCTTTGCGTAGTCGGCAGTATCAGAGAGATCATCTGTATAACAGCCTCTGATCCTGTCAATGAATATTTCCAATGAGATGATGAATTTCTGGCCGTCTGTCTTTTCGAAATCAAGACAACCGGTATGTCCTTCAAATTCCATTTTTGAGAGAGTGATCTTATCCAATTTCCTTTATCCTTTCGAAAATCACATGTTCGCGAAACAGTAGAACGTGCTGTCAAAGCTGTCCAATGCTGCTCTCGAAGCTGCGACATTATGAACTCTTACCATCGAAGCACCGATCGATGCAGCGGTAAAAGAAAGACCTGCGGTAGCATAGTCGAGCTGGGCTTCGAGCGCCTGGTCCCCGCCCGCAAACAGCCTCGTAAAACGTTTCCTTGAAGCCGCATAAAGAACGGGATGCTTTCCCTGAAGTCCCAATGAGAGCAATGATGCAGTAAGCTCAGCATCCTGCGCCCTTGTAGTACCGAAGCCTATTCCCGGATCGGTCATTATCATGTTGTCGGGGATGCCTGCTTTCCGGGCGGTCTCAACGCTCTCGGTAAGCTCTCTTACAGCGCGTCTGCTTATAGGTTCAAATGCAGGGAAATTATCTCCGTTTGTCCTGCAGTTAAACATCAGAACGCAGCCGACACCGCTGTCGGCAACGATCTTAGCCATTTCCGGATCACCTTTAAAGCCTGTGATGTCATTGATGATATCGCAGCCTGCAGTTATGGCCTGCTTTGCGACTTCAGGCTTAAAAGTATCTATCGAGATCGGGATGTCAAAGCGGTTCCTGATCGCTTCAAGTGACGGCATAAGCCTCTCAAGCTCTTCTTCGGCAGTAACAGGAACTGCGTTGGGACCTGTTGCTTCAGCACCTATGTCGATGCAGTCGGCGCCTTCTTTGATCATAACGGCGCATCTGTCTACTGCGGCTTCCTTATCGTTAAATCTTCCGCCATCGGAGAATGAATCCGGTGTCAGATTAAGTATGCCCATAATGAGCGTTTTCTTGCCCATATCAAGGCTTCTTAATCCGCACTTATATATTCCGCTGAATCTTCCGTCCGTAGCATTCATTTTCATCTCTTTCCGGGGTCAGACCCCATAAAAAATCATTGATGGGGTCAGACCCCCGAACGTTGTCTGTTGATCAATGCCAACGCTTCATTTCTTGTCCTCAGATCAGATCTGCAGCCTCCGCGCATGGCAGATGTAACCGTTTTGGAACCGGGTTTTCTGATGCCTCTCATGGTCATACAGAGATGCTCTGCTTCAAGGACAACACATACCGATCTTGCATCAACCGCCTGCTCTATGGCATCAGCGATCTCAGATGTAAGGCGCTCCTGAAGCTGAGGCTTTCTTGAAAGCGTATCCACAATTCTTGCAACCTTTGAAAGACCGAAGATCTTACCATCTCTCGGAATATACACAACATGAGCCTTGCCGTGGAAAGGCAGCAGATGATGCTCACACATCGAATAGAAAGGAATATCGCCTATCAGTATCATCTCGTCGTTGCCTTCGCCGTGGAAGACCTTGATGTCCTTGCTGATATCTCTGTGAAGTCCTGCGAAAACCTCCGCATACATTCTGGCAACTCTCTGCGGTGTCTCCTGAAGACCTTCCCTGTCAGGATCTTCACCGATAGCCTCCAATATATCCCTTACGGCATTCTCAATCTTCGGGAGATCCATATTCCTGCGGCTCTCCTCGGGTATTGAATTGTCATTTGCATAATCGTACATTTCTTTCCTATCCTCGCTTATCCTTAAAGATATTTTTTCCTGTATTCCATAGGTGTCATGCCCATCTGTTTTCTGAACGCGACATTAAATCTCTGCGGCGATGAGAAACCTGACTGCAGGGATATCGCGGACACCTTGATCTCGTTATTCTGGAGGAGCTTACATGCCTTCTCTATCCTCTTCTTCATCAGATAGTTCATTGGGCTTATTCCGGTGTCATCCCTGAACGCACGTGTGAAATATCCCTGGCTTAAGAAAACATATGCAGCTGCCTCCGATACGGTAATGCCCTGATCAAAGCTCTCATCCATATACTGCTTTGCAATAGCTACAAGTTCCTTCGCCTTGCCGTTCTTAACACGAAGACTCTCTTCCCACTCGCCTCTAATCGCTCTCGCAAGTGTGATCATAAGCTCAACGGAAAGAGTATGGATCATGAGATCTTTTGCATAGCGGTTATCCGAATCTTCAATAACGATGCGTTCAGCAAGCTGGTTGATCTCTTTTTTCTCATTTCCCTTGATCACGAAAAAAGGCTGCCTCGTGATATCGTTATCCTCGGTGATACCGAGATCTGCGAACTTGAGAAAACTCTCAAGAGAAATCTTTGCCAAAGAACCCGGAATTGAAACGCTGGGGCCTGCACTGTTGCTCTTGCCCTGAATATTCTTGTTGGTCTTTTTCGATTCCTTGGTAAGCTTAAGATCGGAAGTGTCATGTACAAAACCGAAATACAGATTGAGCATATCTGCCTTGCCGCTCTTAATGACCAGTTTATGTCTGACAAGAGGCCTTATAACGACCACAGAACCTTTCGGAAGCGTGACCGTCTCACTCCCGAGGACAAGATCGATCTTGCCTTCTCTCAGGTAAAGAAGCTCATGTGAATTATGCATGCTCTCATCAGGAAGAGAATCCTTTGTGTCATATGAGTGCTCTAATCCTTCGATAACGATCGGCACCGATCCCTCTGATAAGAAAATGTCATCTTCGATAGCGGAAAGAAGCTTGTTACTCATTTATCCAGCCTCCTCTTCAAATAAAGTTGATTGAATCGATATAGATCTCACCGTTTCTGTCTTTGTCTTCAATAAAGATCCTCAGCTTGTTAAGTTTTATGGGGCCGTCCTCTAAATACTCGAGGGTGATCGTCTGCCACGTAAGCTGCTGCTTGATCTCCGCCTCACCGAAATCCTCGATGATAAGCTTTTTCTTCTTCTGATCGGGATTGAATACCGACAGCTGGATCCCCGACCTTCCGTAGATCTCGATAGGCGAGAAAAGAGACGCATACTCAAGGCACGGCTCAAATCCATAGAGGGACTTGTCCGTCTCATAACGGATCCTTAAGGACGCACTGCCTGTAAGCTTATGGATATTGTCCTGGGAGATGATTCCTTTTCCTTTGAACGTTCTGTATATCTCAAGTTTCTCAAATTCGGAATCCTTTGTTCTCTTACCTACAAATTCAAGGCAGTCACAACGTGTAAAGCTCAAATCGGGAGCAAAGAAAGCCGGATTTCTGTCAAATCTGAAAGGCAGGATCGGAAGATCCTCACCATTCTTCAACGTCGCATCATGAGGGAATGGCGTAAACCCGTATGTGATCGACTCTGGTTCATCGATATCATCACGCCATACCATTATGCACATTCCGTAAAGGCTCTTTGCGTGTGCGGGATAGAAGATGCGGTCAGCGCCTGCTACCGCAAACCCGGTGATCTCACCTGCAGAATCCTGAACATTGAGACCGGAACCGAGATTGCTGAACTTAATTATCCTCTTGTTGCCTGCTATCTCAATATCATTCGGTTCAGGTGAAGACTTGCTCATCTTCGGTGAGAAATGGGTTCCGAGTGCTATTGTCGCAAGCCTCAGACCTAAGATAAAGCTGATCGTCTTATCGGGAAGCAGCATATCGTGCATGCTTACTATTCCTGAAGGCATGCTGAGCATTTTCGTGAATGCCGTAAAGTTCTCATTGAATTCAAGAACGCCGTACGGATTATCGAAATCAACATCATCAGGATGCATCGTAACAAATAAGATCGAGGGCATTAGCGTGTCATCGAAGACTTCCTTGGGCTCAAAAACTTCTGCCAGAGTGGTAAGAAGACCCATAAGGAAAAGATCGTATCTGTCGAATAAGAGTTCGCCCTTGTCAGGTGAGAAACAGAATCCCCTGACGGCAAGATTCTTCAGCGGTACAAGTTTTGTCCTGTAAAGGATCGACATTCTGTACTTGAGCTTAATGAATTTTTTCTCGTCTTCCTCGCTCAGCTTACCGGGAGTTTCTTTTTTCTCGGGGATCATATTGAAATCCAGCTGGCTTGCGCTCGTAAATGAAATATTCTCCTTATGTCCCTTTGCAGAATTAAGGGAACTGTCATCCGAGATAGGGAAATCGATATCCAGAGGCTTGATGTCATCAGGATCCTTTCCTTCAAGCATCTTGAGCTCATCCTGCATGGCAATGTCGATATCTCCCGTGTTCTTGGTCTTCTCGAATTCTTCCTTAAGCTGGATTACTTTCTTTTTGCGCTCATCGATCCACAAGAGTCTCTCATAACCCTCTTTATCAAGGTACAGACCCATAGAACTGACAACATCCTTAAGCGCTTCTACCCTGTCCATCGCAAAAGGAGCGATCCAGTTAATGATCGTCGAATCATTATATGAGAGATCTACAACACCCACAGGATATGAGATCTGGTCACTCAAACGGTATGCAAACGCAAACGCGGAAGAAGAAACCTCAGAGAGCTTCTCAGTATCGGTGACCTTGATCCATTCCGCATTTTTATAATGGGTCTTATCTTCGGCAGGATATACTTTCTCGTCTTCTTCAAGTCCGGACCTTACAGGAGAGAAAAATCTCAGATAATTCATCACCTTCCGCTTCAGCGGCGCTTTGGTCGCATTTGCTTCCTTCATAGGTATCGAGAGGAAATCCGAACCTAAGAATACCCATACATCGCCGCACCTGATATCAGTCAGTTCAGTCTGGTCTGTAAGGCACTTAAACGTAAATGTATAAGCGTCTCCGGAAGCCTTGTACGGCGGGATCGTAAAACTGAACCTGCCCTTTGAAGAAGTCGTTGCCTCACGGCTCAGAATGACACCGTAATCGGTATCGAGCTTACTGACCTTTCTGCCGTCAGTAGGATCTTTGACGATCTCGAGCGTTATAGTCGCACTCGGTGCCGCAACACCTTCGATCTTAAGCTCTACCCCCTGTTGGAAAACACATTTGCTGGTAAGCCAACTGGGCAAAATAATCGGATTGATCTGCATCTTCCTAACCTCATTCAAGCGAAAACGTTTTCATCCGAATATTATACAATATATTTTTATAATCAAAAAATATGGCTTTTCGAAAAAAAAGAGGAAAATTAAACTTCTGCGATAAGGACTTCGATTCCCTTTGCGCGGCACATTTCGACGATCTCGGAAGATGCGCCGGAATCGGTAACAAGATAATCGATCCTTTCAGCGGGAATAAAAGACGACGCGGAATCTGCTCCGAGCTTGGTCGAGTCGATCAGAGCGACGATCTTTTTCGCGCGTTCGGCACAAAGCCTTTTAAGTTCGAGCTCGAAAAAATTATCACCTGAAAGCCCGGCATCTGCAGAAAAACCGTTTCCTGAAACGAAATAAAACTCTGCTGAAAGCCTGCCTATCATTTCCTTGGAAGAAAGGCCTTCAATAGCACCGGAATGCGGTCTTAACATACCGCCGAGAATAATGATCGATTTGAAGTTGCTGTTCCTCTGGAGTTCCATAGCTGTATGGATTCCGTTGGTTATTACAGTAACATCCTTAACTTTCTTGAGGTAAGGTATCATATGAAAGGTCGTGGAGCTGGCATCCATAAAGATGGAATTGCCGCTTCCGACAAGCGTAGCAGCCTTCGCTCCGATGGCATTCTTGAGGTCAACGTGGGTAATCGCTCTGACCATATAGTTCTCTCCGCTGTAAGAAGGCATCTTATGAGGAAGCTTGATACCCCCATGGAATCTGATGATCGCGCCATCACGCTCAAGTGCCCTGATATCGGTTCTGATAGTCGCGCCGGTTACCCCAAGCCTGGTCGAGAGAACGGTCGTATTGATCTCGCCCTCTTCTTCAAGTATGTCCAAAATCTGTTTTCTTCTGTCCGGAATGATCATTCTAAAATATTATCAAGTGAAAATTCGATAGTCAATTGTCTTTCATTTGTTATGACAACTGAAAATGCTGATAATCCTTGGGACTGGACCAGTTTCCGCCCCATGTCCAGCCGTAATCGGTAAAAAGATCATATGCCCTGTCTGATGTCGTTATTACGTGAGCCGTGTCAGACGATCTTCCGTAAACATAACTCGAAGCGTTCTCATGCGAGTAATGCGCAGTTCCGTCAGAATCATAAGTAACGTAAGGATTCTGCTGTGGATTGATATCTATCGCCTTCCCCAATGCATGCTTCGAGAGATTCCCCGAACCGGTTGCTGTCCTGTAGCAGAAGCACGAGGTGTTATTAGCATCGATCGAATACCAGTCAGTATCATCCGGATCCCCTGCCCAATAGTTATCGATCAGATACATCGAATAGATCTCATATCCCTCCGAGAACAGTATCTCAAAGATCTCAAGAACTTCGGATGCAACATCTTTATTCACGATCATTTCGCCGACCTGGTAATTGCCGTCAAAGTTCACATGCAGCATCTTCAGATATCTAAGATCGCTTATATAGATGTTGTCGTTATCCACGAATGACTTTCCGTAGATCCGGTTATAAACACTGTCACCTTCTTCAATTGACTGTGAAGTGAAATATTGCGAGAGATTATCTCTGTCTATCTTATCTTTGCTGACAACTGTTCCTGCACTGTAATCTTTTATGCTTGTAATCTTGTCAGGTACGGGAGAAGGTGTCGGCGTCGGTTCTTCTGTCGGATTGGGTGTTGCAGTTGTTTCCTCTGTAGTCTCTTCAGTCTGTTCAGATTCTGAAGCAGTAGTATCACTCACCGAAGGATCAGAAGAAGCATTGGAAATATCCGGAAAAGAAACTGCGGTTGTGCCTGTATCCTGAGTAACATCTAATGTTTCCTTATGCGAAAAACCCGTTGCTTCAGTCATGCCCGGAGATAGCAGCAAAACATTGTCATCATTTCTGTTCAGCTTGATAACAATAATGATGGTAACACCAATAACAACACACATTCCGCCTATAAGCAGCGCCGTTATCAGATTCTCTTTCCGTTTTCTTTTGTCGCTCACCAGCATTCTCCCGGATTATTTGGAATATTGTCTTCCGTAGCAATATTAACACAGCTTTTCAAATTCTATTGTGTCATCTTCAAGACGTCAGTCCATGCCGTTACACGACATTTAGCAAATGAAGTGATATAATGTTCGCCGATAAGCGCCTGTGGTGAAATTGGCAGACACGCCAGATTTAGGTTCTGGTGCCGCGAGGTGTGCAGGTTCAAGTCCTGTCAGGCGCACCATGATGTCCAATGCAATACCGCATTGGGCTTTTTATTTTGTAATACACGAAAATCCCCGAGGTGTGGCCACATCCCGGGGATTCGTCCTTGTGTCGGTTCGAAGGAGGATATAATCTTCCTTCTTGATTTGATTATATCAAAGATTTCGAGAATTCCAAAAACTGATATGTAAACAACTATGGCATCTTGCGATAGTGTCGGGAATATGGATTTTCAACAGTATTACGACACCATTTTAAAGGGTTTGGTGTCGGGATTTAGATGTGAAGCCGCTTTACGACAACATTTTTAGAGATTTAGTGTCGTAATTAAATAGTGAAGGCTTTTTTACGACATCTTTTAAGGCTATTAAGTGGTCAAGAACACGTGATATCCAAGTTTTCCGACACTATTGAAGTGATTTTGGTGGTCAAAAAAGCGTGAAATCAATGATTTACGACAACAGGATCTTTCATTGCCCTCTTTTCGCGGTTTGAGAAAATAAGGGCAAGGCAGTTATATTCATGTATATAAATAAACCGGCGCTTCCCGACAAAAGCAATGTCAAAAAGCGCCATATGCAATAAGGCTTTATTAATTTTACTTATTCCGAATATGAATATTCAGTGCGGATCGTAACCGTGCCGTCAATATTATTGGTTGTAGTCATGATCAGATTACCGTTTTCATCGTAATCTAATTTGCTGGTCCATTCCACTATTCCGTCTGAATCATAAGTTGTCTCTTCTATCTTGTTGCCCTTCTCATCATAGACAGCAGTATACTGGGGAATGATCTTGCCTTCAGAATCATAGGCCGAGATCTTGATCAGATTGCCGTCAGCATCGTATTCAAAAGTTCTTACGACAGGATCACTATCCTGGGAAGCATAGGCAGACTCTTTAATGACTCTTCCGTCAGCATCGTTCTCATATGCGATCCAACGGCGGACCGTGCCATCTTCTGAATAGGTCGTGATCTTTGTCAAATATCCGTCAGCATCGTATTCATATACTTTTGATGAAATAATATCGTCCAGATCTTCTTTTGATTCCTTTACGAGACTTCCGGAATCGTTATATTCATAATCCTCACAAAGCAGCTGGGAGCCGAATGTTCCGTAAATAGTTCTCTTTGTTCTGTTGCCGTCCTCATCGTATTCGAATTCGATGCTGCGCATGATCACGTTATTCGAATCATAGTCGACCTGTTTTATAAATGTATCTTCTGCATCATATTCGAAAGTATGGCTGACAGTAACATTGCCGTCCGGACCGTAATTGGTAATCTTGCTTCTCTTACCGCTCTCATCGTATTCATATACGATCATTTCGACCACATCGCCACGGACGTTATAACTCTTGACAGTAACAAGATCAGCCGGGATCACTTCTTGAGTAGTCTCAGTTGTCTCTGAAGATTCTTCTGTAGTCTCTTCTGATGTAACAACTGCTTCAGTAGTTGCCTGTGTCTCAGATGTGTCAGCAGTACTTGTTTTGCTTGCACATCCACAGAGCTGAAATGTCATTCCTGAAACAAGTAATAATCCAATAAGCTTTTTACTCATAACATTCTCCCTGCCTTGTGAAATCTTCTTCCGGATAATATATTATGCCAATTTTTTCCCGGATTGTACATCATCAAATGATATATTATATTTATCGATCGAAAATGAGGTGCAACCATGACTGTCACATCAATCAATTATAAATGGATAATCGTCAATACGTTTTCTGACATAATAACTGAAGCAGAGATACCTCTGACCGGAGATGATCCCGTTATCACGACGACTGTACGTGAATCTTACGAGACCAGAATAAAAAAATATAATCTTTCAAAAGAAGACGCAGACCGGTACACAGCTTTGATCGGGAAATATAATCTCACGGAACTGACCGGCAAGGATAATCCTGTTCCGGAGGTTTCAGATGAAAACTCCACCAATGTCTGCGCGATGCTCACGCTGAGATTCGATGACGGATCAACCGGAAAGATCACTTTATGGGAAAAGCCTGCAGGACTATATGCGGAAGCTGCATCTGAATTCAGGTTATTGTTCTTCGATCTCACAAAAGATGATAACAAGATATCCGAAGAAACGGTTTATCCGTCACTTAAAGAATGCCGTGAGATCAAAGAAGAGCATGGTCCCGTTGTTGCTGTAGAAATGGGCAGCACCTCACAGGGAATGATGTACAACAGCAACCGGAGCGTTACCCAGATCATAGAGAAGGTCAAAGGGAAAGACGATACAGTACTTGTCACGGTAAAGAAACAGGCCGGGAACAAACCCGAAGCAACAGGCAGCCAGGAGACTTCTTCTGATATTTTCTCCAAGATCCAGGAGATTTCGGACAAAGAGAATCTTCCCGGATGGAACTATGTCTGCGTTGATCCTTCGATTCCAGTCGACCGTTCCATGATACCTACGGATTATTCGAGCAGCACCTGGCTCAACATATACTACGACGACTCCGGGATCTCCGGTTGTCCTCGCGTAAAACGCACCATCGGAGAAAAAGCATGTTCCATGGGCGGCGCCGATGTCGACAGTGCTTTAAGAAAACTGATAAATGAATGCATCGACAAATCAGGGTTATCTGTTGAGATGCCGCAGCTCACTCTTTTCGACATGTCAAACGGTATGCCGGTAACTACCATCCAGCAACCCGCTCCCAACGGATTTATGGGGATGGGCATGTCTTTTATGTCAAAGGCGCAGAATCCGGATGCATCGAAAACACAAGAAGACAAAGCCGGTACGGCAAACAACACTTCTAATCCTGACGGTACGTGGAACTGCGGAAGCTGCGGAGCGAAAAACCTGACAGGCAAGTTCTGTCCTGAATGCGGATATCCGAGGAGTTAAAAATGTACGTAAGACGTGCTGAAATAAAAGATATTGACGGGCTGCTTAACCTTCTTGTCCAGGTGGATATGGTTCATCACACAGGCCGCCCTGACCTCTTCAAAGGTCCTGCCACGAAATACAATGCGGAAGAGCTGGCTGAGATAATAGGCTGCAATGATACTCCTGTTTTTGTCTGCACCGATGAGAACGGTAATGTTTACGGCCATGCTTTCTGCATAAGCAAGCAAGAAAAAGACAACTCTGTCCTGACGGACATAAAAACGCTTTACATCGATGACATTTGCGTTGACGAAGATCACCGCAAACAACATATCGGTACGATGCTTTATAACCATGTGCGCGACTACGCAAGATCAAACGGCTTCTACAACATCACATTAAATGTCTGGAACTGCAATCCCGGTGCCGTAAAATTTTATGAATCTCTTGGATTCCATCCTCAGAAGATCGGTATGGAAATGATCCTCTGATCCCCTGTACCGATAACAAATCAATTATTATTGACAGTAATTTGAGCATTATAGTATATTTATTCAGGAATAAATTACGTAAGGGGTAGTGTCATATGGCAATCTGGGATAATCCTGCAGGAAATGCAGGCAGATTTGGCGCATCAAATACCAAAACTTTTTCAGCTGACTCAGTTAAGTGTCCTAACTGTGCTTCTAATCTTGTTTATGATCTTGAGCACGGTGCTTGTATCTGCAGGAACTGCGGAGGTCTTTTCGATTCTGAGACACTTGAGAAAGTCGGTTCATTCGGTCTGTTAAATCCTGAGAAGGATTACGACGGCACGATTGAGGTCAGCAAAGAAGACGAGAACCGTGTTGAGATTGTCTGTAACTCTTGCGGTGCGGAGATCGTAACCGATAAGAATACCGCATCCACATTCTGCGCATTTTGCGGATCTCCTGCTCTTGTATCAAGGAGACTTACCCGTGAATTCAAGCCGGATTACATCATTCCATTCAAGTTTGATAAGGAAAAAGCGATAAGCATTTTCGAGGAACGTTGCGCAGAAATCGGTCACCTTCCCAGGGATTTCAAGTCCAAGAAAGTATTATCAAAAATGACCGGGCTTTACGTTCCGACATGGATCATCTCCTCCGAAGTAGAGGTCAATGTAGTCGGGAAAGGCCGTATGGGCAAGATGGCTGATCTGGCTTATGCCGAGCATCACAGATCCAACTACGGCAATTACGAACAGCTCACATACGGCAAGGTAAAGTTCAGATTAAAGGACGTTCCTTTCGACGGCGAGAAAAAGATCGCAAACCGTTTGATGGCAGCAGCTGAGCCCTTTGACTATTCGGAACTTATCAGCTTCAAACCAGAATACCTTCAGGGCTTCTTCGCAGAAAAATATGATGAAATGCCTCTTGATATGACCGACAGAATATATAAAAGGCTCGATAAGTATGCTTTGATGGTCTGTGACGAAGTAACCTTCGGCTATGATGATTTTGCGCCTGAATCTGATGCAAGCATTACAAGATATAATAATCAGAACATCAAGTATGCCCTTCTGCCCTGTTGGTTCTTAAGCCTCGATTACGACGGAAGAAGATATCAGTACATCGTTAACGGTCAGACCGGAAAAGTCTCCGGTGAATTTCCTTATGCAAAAGGCTGGGAAACGATCGAAAGGACTGGAAGACGTGCCCGGATCGAAGCCGTCAGCTGGAACACGGGCATCCGTTCACTTATGTATCTTGCTCCTGTAGCTGCTCTGGGTATTCTTCGTGTTGTAGCAAGTTTCACCAGGAACTCGGCTTTCATGTCTTTTATCATCAAGCACCCGTTTGAACTTCTTCTCCTGATGTTATTGTTAGGCGGAGTAACATATCTGTGTGCTGAGATACTTCCTAAAATATTGCGCAGCCGCGAGAAAAAAGATCTGGATATTCTTTCCCAGTCGAGCAGTCACGACTTAGCTCCGGAACTTGGAGTCGAGGCATATTACGATCCGTCTTTCCCGATCGAAGCATATGAGACAACAAAAGACTTTGTATCTTTAGTGTCAGGCTGGAGATACGGTGATTTGGAAGGATTTGACTTTAAGACCGCCACACCTGAAGTTGAAGAAGCTGAACTTGACGAGAATGCTACCGACTTCGAGAAGCAGGGCTTTAATCGCAAGATGATGCAGTAATACTCAAGTGAACCACTGGTCCATCCCGGCACCGAGTCTTTCATTAGGCCGTTCAACGAATCCGAACTTTTCATAAAAAGGTTCCTTACCCTGTGCCGACATCAGACAAAGTTTCACCTTATATCCGGGCTTCATATCGTTCTTTATTCTTTGCATGGCGCTCTCGACAAGCGTTCTGCCGATACCCTGCCCCTGATAGTCGGGATCTACGATAACATCTGAAAGGAAAGCAATATATCCGCCGTCCCAGAGGAGGCGCATAACGCCGATCGCTTTTCCTTCATCTCTGGCACAAAGGATCATGTATGAATTATCGATACCTGCCTGTGCCTCCTCAAGCGGAAATTCGCACCAGACAACGCGTCTGCGCAGTTCCATGTACTCTTCAGATGTAATGTGATCAGTGTATTCAATCAAGAGTTTATTCCTTTCTGACGATGTCTTTTCCTGATTCATATCTTTTTGCATACCATCACAAAGTGCGGACTGATACCCATCATCGTCTCATCACATTCCGATGCATGAATGATCTCCAGAAGTCTCGCGCGGCGGTCAGGCTCTTCCCATTTGGCATTGAGTTCAGGAGTGATCCAGAGACACCCTTCAACGGCATGCTTTCCGCATACCTCAAAGCCGCCTTCAACAAGTTCGGAAATTAGCCCGTCCGGTGTGTGGAAATATGCATCGGCAATTATCCTCGGATATGTTTCGGGACGGATATGTTCACCGGTACTCATCTCGCGTTTTAGCATATCCATGTAGACATCGTCATCGATAAAATCAACTCCGTTTCCGTACACTGATAATGCCCATGTTGCGGAACTGTATTTCGATATGCCTGCAGCGAAAAGAATTCCTCCCGGACGAAGGATACGGTAAGCTTCCCCTATCACCTTCAGCCTGTCAGAACGGTTCATAAGATGGTACAGAGGTCCCATCAGGAGCACCGCATCGCAGCTTCCCGAAGCCATATCCAGTTCGCGTGCATCACCTGTTTTAGCGGTGTAATGAGTCTTCATTTCTTTTATGGCATATTCCACTGCTGACGGAGCAAGTTCTATCATGGTTACATCATGACCCAATTCCGCAAGCCATTCAGAATAACGGCCGATACCGCCGCCTACATCACAGATCGTCAGTTTCTTTGAAGAAAGATACTGCGAGATGATCTCTTTAGATCTGTAAAACTCAATAACTCCGAGTCCGCGTTCCAAACGCCCTACCTCAGCTCCGCCGTTATAAAAATCGTATACGTTTCTGATATCTTCCATAATTTAACTCCGTTAATGATCATTTTTTCCAGAATGTCCAATGCAGGCCTTTTCCGTAACCGATCTTCTCGTAGAAAGGATCTTCACCGCCGGTCATGTGCGTAGCACCAAGAGCTTTCATTCTGCGGTAATGCTTTGTAAGCGCAGAAGCGGCAAGACCTTTTCTGCGGTGCTCGGGCGAAGTACAAAGCGGTTCCATATACGCCAGGTGATTCTCGGGAACCCACCACATGCCGGAAAAACATACATACTCTTCATTACTGTCAGCAATGACGATATTTAATTCAGGCGTGGAATGCGGTGAAGGAGCTAAGAAGGAGCCAACAACATCCTTATGAGATTTTGCAGGCGTCCATTCAAGCGAATCATCCTGCTTATCCCAGTCAGCGAATCCGCTTTTTTCTCCGTGCCCGAATCCATACCAGCAAAGCTTGGAAAGCTTCAGAATATCAATGTCAGCGGGCTCAACAAAATGATACCCGGAAGGCAGTTCGTAATTCAGTTCGTTACTGAAATCAAAGATATGGTCATTAAACTCATACACCATCTTAAAGCCGTGTTTTACGGCGGCTTCCTTAAGGTATTCCTGACCATCAAAAAGGATCAGCTGCTGCTCCCCTCCGAAGTCCGGCATATGTTTTACCGCATATTCAACCAGTTCATCAGCAAGATATTCATAACCTTTGCGGACGTTGAAATAAATATCAGTTAATGGTGCTTCGTAATATACGAAAGCAACTATCTTATCACCGTCAAACCAGAACCGGTCGAGATATGAATAAGATGAATCCATCCACGATGCCGTGATCGCATGCTCGAAAAAAGGCGCTGCCATTCCTCTGCAGTTTTCCCTGTCATAGACATCAACGAGGAAATCCCACACGAGACCGATATCTGTAAGTAATTGAAACTGTTTTGTTGTAATACTCATTTTCGAAAATTATGCTCCGTTAATTCTGCATTATATGGGAAAGTTCACATATCACCAAGCATAATCGAGTTCGATATTAAAATCTATAACCGCATCACCATAGATAAGGCGGTATTCACCGGCATACTCGCCGGAGGCAAGAAGGTTATACGGAAGTGACAATAAATTGGCATTAATCTTCTGGAATGGCTCGATATCAAAAGTATCATTATAGGATCCGAGACTGATCTCGGTTTTTTCCGAATCATACTTAACATCATATAAGACCACTCTCGGAAAACTGTTGTAAAACCCGTTGTTCTCAACCGTCGGGAGATCTCTGAAGACTCCGTTATCAAGTTTCTGAAGTTTATAATCACCACCGATAGTTCTGGTCTCTTCACTTCTATTGATAATTTCCAGCTCGAAATAATCGCCAAAATTCGTGAGCGTGTATTTTACACCGTCTTTCTCACAAGAGTATTCATCATATTTCTCATCATATGCCGGCAACCTCAGGAAATATGATTTGACGATATCCGTTTCCGAACTTGAGAACTCACCTTTTATCTCTTTGCCCCATTTTCCTTTCGCCGCATCATAAGACTGGGTTATCTCACGCTTTTTACCGGAATCATTTATCTCCGTGTATGACAGTTCGAAGCTGCCGTCGTTGATTGCGATCGATCGTTGTGCAACATTAAGACCTGTTATCTTAAACTCTTTCTCAGGATCTATCTTCCTCTGCTCATCATCAGTAAAGGACTCTGTAACAACATATCTGCCATCAGTTATCCTGACATTAGATTTAAAGATCCTGTTCGAATCCGCAGATTCGAAAACCAGCATCCCGGTATAGTAATTGTCAACAGTAACACTAAACCCGTAGTGATATTCTTCTTCGTCAATATATTTATCGATGTACTGAAGATTGTTTTTGCGGTCACAAACTTTCTTATCGAAAACAGCAACTGCGCTATCATCAAAAATAACTACTTTCTCAAGCCCGAACAAATTGTCAGAAGGACAATTATAAACACAGAGCGCATTATCTTCATTCCCGACCTTGAACCCGGTCTTTTTGTTACATCCGGCAAAGCCGGATAACATTACTATCAACAACACTGATGCGATTATTTTTCTCATAGTAACAGGCTCCAGTCATTTGTATTTACTATCTTTACAGAAAAATAAAAACAAATGTTGCATCAGCGGGTATGCTGACAGACGTAATTACTCGTCGTCGAGTTTTAAGACGCTCATGAAGGCTTCCTGCGGTACTTCGACAGAACCAACCTGTCTCATACGCTTCTTACCTTCCTTCTGCTTCTCGAGAAGTTTCTTCTTACGCGAGATATCGCCGCCGTAACACTTGGAGGTAACGTCTTTTCGATATGCTTTAATAGTCTCTCGGGCGATGATCTTACCGCCGATGGCTGCCTGTACAGGAACTTCGAACTGCTGCCTCGGGATGTTCTCCTTAAGCTTCTCGCACATCCTTCTGCCTCTTCCGTAAGCCTTGTCTGCATGAACGATAAACGAGAGCGCATCGACGGGATCTCCGTTGAGCAGGATATCGAGCTTAACAAGCTTGGACTTCATGTAACCTGCAGGCTCATAATCCAAAGAAGCATAGCCTCTTGTGCGCGATTTGAGCGCATCGAAAAAGTCATAGATTATCTCATTTAACGGCATCTTATAGTGAAGCATTACACGCTTCTCATCAAGATACTTCATGTCAGTATATTCGCCGCGGCGCTCCTGGCAGAGTTCCATGATATTGCCTACATATTCTTTCGGAAGCATTATCGTTGCCTTAACGATGGGCTCTTCCATGTAATCGATCGTCGTAGGATCAGGCATATTTGTAGGATTAGAGCAGTCAACAACAGATCCGTCCATAAGGTGGATCTTATAGATAACGGAAGGTGCAGTGCTTATAAGATCGAGGTTGAATTCACGCTCGAGTCTCTCCTGGATAACTTCATAGTGAAGGAGTCCTAGGAAACCGCATCTGAAGCCGAATCCCAACGCTGCAGATGTTTCCGCATCAAATGAAAGCGCAGCATCGTTAAGTCTCAGTTTCTCAAGCGCATCCTTAAGGTCTCCGTACCTTGCTCCGTCGACAGGATACATTCCGCAAAAGACCATCTGCTGGATTCCCTTATAACCGATAAGAGGTTCTGATGCAGGATTGTCTGCAAGAGTAACCGTATCGCCCGGAGCAGTATCTCTGACATTTTTTATTGACGCACAGATATAACCTACCTCGCCTGCTTTGAGGGTCTCTGTAGGAACGAGCTCGCCCGGATGGAACATGCCGAGTTCGGTTACAGTGAACTCCTTTCCGGAGTGCATCATCTTAATGCGGTCACCGGTCTTAACCGTACCGTCCTTAACTCTTACGCTGACTATAACGCCTTTATACGAATCGTATTTGGAATCGAAAACGAGAGCCGCCAAGGGCTTATTCTCATCACCTTCAGGAGCCGGAAGATATTCGACAACTTTTTCGAGCACTTCATCGATATTAATGTCGCTCTTAGCGGATATGAGAGGCGCGTAAGAAGCGTCAATTCCTATATCATCCTCGATCTCCTGACGGACCTCTTCAGGTCTTGCAGACGGAAGATCGATCTTATTGATAACCGGAAGCACTTCGAGATCAGCATCTACTGCCAAATAAACATTTGCCAGTGTCTGTGCCTCAACGCCCTGGGAACTGTCAACGACAAGAATCGCACCGTCACATGCTGCAAGAGACCTTGAGACTTCGTAATTAAAGTCTACGTGGCCTGGAGTATCAATAAGGTTAAGAAGATAAGTGTTGCCGTCAGAAGCCTCATAAGGGAGTCTTACGGCCTGTGATTTTATCGTAATACCGCGCTCACGCTCGATATCCATATTATCCAGGATCTGGTCCGTCATCTCGCGCTTCTCTTTTACATGAGTGTGCTCGATGAGACGATCGGCCAAAGTGGATTTTCCATGGTCAATATGCGCGATAATGCAGAAATTTCTGATGTACTTTCTATAGTTGTCGCTCATTAAATCAATTCCTTATATCAGAGAACCTTAATCTCATTGAGAGGGAATACTCTGATGATTGCAACACCTTTTATCCTGTCTGCCGTAAAAGGTCCCAAATATCGTGAATCGTTACTTACGGGTCTGTTATCGCCTAAAACGTAGTATTCATTTTCGCCTAAGGTTACTTCGTCATAACCTCTTGCCAGACCGCCTTCACCCATGTACGTCTTTGTTCCGGTAATAAGGTAATCCTCCTGGAGACGATAGAACTCATCAGAATCAGCAGGCTTGATAAACACATGACCGTCTTCGATCAAAACAGTCTCACCGGGAAGACCGACGATCCTCTTTATCAGGTATTCCTTAGAGTCGTATCCGTCCATGTTTTTTCCGTCAAGGACTACGATATCGCCTCTCTTATAAGAGTGAAAATAGTTGGAAATCTTCTGAGTGAAAACAATATCTCCCGACATTAATGTTGGCACCATTGAATCACCGGATACATCGTCCCTTTGCGCCAGGAACACGACAATAAAGATGCCTGCAAGAACACCTATGCATATCGTTCTTATCCAATCGAAGATCTCATATTCTTTTGTTCCCTTCTCGAGTTTAAACTTCTTAAAGGAAGGTTTTTTGTCAGCGGATTCTGTCTTTGATGCAGCCGCTGCTTTCTCTTCAGGCTCTGCTTTTGCTTCTTCAGGCTCAGCTTTTGCTTCTTCAATTGGTTCTTCTGAGGATACTGTCTCTGCTGTTGCTTCTTTTGCATCTTCTTCAGCTTCAGTTTCCTTTTTCTCTGAAGGCTGCTCTTCCGAGGTATCCTCTACGGACTCTTCTGAAACTTTTTCTGCAGTCTCTTCAGCAGACTTTTCAGCGGGTTCTTCTGCAGACTCTTCTACAATAGCTGCTTCCGGTGTTTCAGAATCTTTTATCTCTTCAGCAACATCTTCGGTCTTATCAGCTCCCTCAGGTGTTTCATTTGTGTCTAACTGTTTATTCTCGTCTTCTAACATCAGTCTTCTCCGTTTGTTTCCTCAGGTACTTTTATTGATATTGAGAGTTCTTCAAGCTGCTTATCAGATACATATCCGGGGGCGCCCATCATGACATCCTGCGCATTCTTGTTCATAGGGAACGGGATAACCTCGCGGATCGTTTCCTCACCGGAAAGAAGCATTACCATACGGTCAACTCCCGGAGCAATACCTGCATGCGGAGGAGCGCCATAACAGAATGCGTTGTACATAGCGGGGAACTTATTCTTAACGTCCTCTTCTCCGAGTCTTACAAGCTCAAATGCCTTGATCATAATCTCAGGATCATGGTTACGGACAGCGCCGGAAGAGAGCTCGATACCGTTTACAACAAGGTCATACTGGTCAGCCATTATCGAGAGCGGATCGATCTCACCCTTTTCAGCCTTGAGAAGGACATCAAGTCCGCCGGAAGGCATTGAGAAAGGATTGTGGCAGAACTCGAGTTCGCCTGACTCCTCACCGATCTCATACATCGGGAAATCAACTATCCAACAGAACGCATACTGTTCCTTGTCCATGTGACCGGGAACTGCTGCGCCGAATGTCTTAACAAGAACGCCTGCCATCTTCTGAGCGGCACTCTTTGTTCCTGCGGAAAGAACTACGAGAGTATCAGGCTTAAGTCCGAGTTTGGCAACGACTTCATCTTTCTTTGGTATGACAAACTTGGAGATTCCTCCGACGATCTCACTGTTCTCATCCATTCTGAACCAATAGCCTTTGCTTCCTGCCTGGATCTGGGCTTCTTCCATCGTCTTGTCGATAAACTTACGGCTCTCGTGGAAATCCGAAATAACAATAGCCTTGATCTCGCCATCCGCAAAAGGAGCAAACTCTTCAGTGCGGAGCAGATCGGTTACATCAGTAACAGTCAGGTCAATACGAAGGTCAGGCTTATCTGTGCCGTACTTCTCCATTGCCTCAAGATAAGGAATGCGTACAAAAGGAGAACCTGATGCTCTGTTGTATTTACCGTATTTCGCGAAAACAGGAGGAAGAACATCTTCAATGATCTCGAAAACATCATCCTGACTTGCAAAAGCCATCTCCATATCAAGCTGGTAGAACTCACCCGGGCATCTGTCGCCTCTTGCGTCCTCATCTCTGAAGCAGGGCGCGATCTGGAAATATCTGTCGATACCCGAAACCATCAGGAGCTGCTTGAACTGCTGGGGTGCCTGCGGGAGCGCATAAAACTTACCCGGATGCTTACGTGCCGGTACGAGATAGTCTCTTGCGCCTTCAGGTGAAGAAACCGTAAGGATAGGTGTTGTGATCTCCATAAAATCGTGAGCGAGCATCGCATTGCGGAGTGCAGCAATAACGTTGCTTCTCAGGATAAGATTTTTCTTGACCTCAGGATTACGGATATCAAGATATCTGTACTTAAGACGGGCAGCCTCATCTGCTTCCCTGCTGTGGTTTACCTCAAACGGAAGCTCATTATAACGGCAGCGTCCGAGCACCGTGATCTTCTCGGGAACGACTTCAATATCGCCCGTATCGATCTTTGAGTTCTTTGAACTTCTCTCTCTGACAGTGCCCTCAACCGATATAGTCGATTCCTTGTTGATCGCCTTGACGGTCTTCATCATCTCAGCAGTCTCAATGACTACCTGTGTTGTTCCGTAGAAATCACGGATAACCACAAATCCGAGCTCGGCACCGACTTCACGGAAATTCTCGAGCCATCCGGCAAGTTTAACCTTCTTGCCTGCATCTTCGATCCTAAGTTGTCCACATGTATGTGTACGTGACTGCATATATTACCTCCAGCAAATGCTATCTGTGTTTATTTTCCGGTCAGGTATTCACCGATACCGTCAAGCTTTACGACTGTCTCAGATCCGTCAGCCATGCACTTGACCTTGACCTCACCGTTTGCAAGTTCATTATCACCTATGACTGCAAGGAAAGGGATTCCCTGCTTTCCTGCGTACTTCATCTGCGCCTTGAAAGATCTGCCTGCCATATCAGTCTCGCAGCCGATACCTGCCAGTCTTAACGAATAGCAGATCTTAAGTGCTTCTACCTTTGCAGCTTCAGACATTGAAGCCAGATAGATCTTTACATAAGAAGGTGCCTGGTCAAGCACACCCTGCGCTTCAGCCTCAAGAAGAAGTCTCTCAACGCCCATCGCAAATCCGATACCGGGAGTTGCAGCGCCGCCGCAGTTCTCAACGAGTCCGTCATATCTTCCGCCACCGCAGATCGTCCCCTGCGTACCTACGTTCTCGGAAACAAACTCGAAAACCGTTCTTGTATAGTAATCCAAACCTCTGACGATATTAGGGTCAATTGTGTAAGAAATACCGATTCCGTCGAGCCTTGCCTTCAGGCCTTCAAAGTGAGCCTTGCAGTCATCGCAAAGGTGATCGATAAGTCTTGGCGCATTCTTAACAACATCCTTACCGCCGTCTATCTTACAGTCGATCATTCTCAAAGGATTCTTCTCAAATCTTGCCTGACAGTCCTCACACATTGTTGCTACATGAGGTCTGAAATAATCCTTGAGCAGTTTATTGTATTCTCCACGGCATGCGGGGCACCCGATGGAATTAATGTGCAGTGCGATATTCTTAAGACCCATTTTCTTAAAGAAGACATCGACAACAGAAATGATCTCAGCATCGATATCAGGGCCGGCAGCTCCGAAAGACTCCAAACCGAACTGGTGGAACTCTCTCATTCTTCCCTTCTGCATCTTCTCATAACGAAAAGCTGTGATGTTATAGAAAAGCCTTACCGGTGAAGGAAGGCTGGACATGCCGTTCTCGATAAAACTTCTTACGACACCTGCAGTACCTTCAGGTCTTAAAGTGATACTTCTGCCGCCCTTATCCTCAAAGGTGTACATCTCCTTGGTAACAACATCAGTCGTATCGCCGACACCTCTGGCAAACAGATCCGTTTGCTCAAAAGTAGGTATCCTTATCTCCTCGTAGCCGAAGGAATGGCATACATCAGCAAATGTTCTCTCTGCTTTTTGCCAGTTATATATCTCTGAAGGAAGTATGTCCCTCGTACCCTTCTGTGCCGCGTATCTCATCATAGTTCTCCTAGTCTAATCTAATAAAACACGCGATATTATAATATTAAAAGGGTCAATAGACAACCATAAACAGGCGACTTGTAATTCACCTTCAAAACTAAGCCCGAAAACGCGCAGAATAATTGATTACACGTCCGACAAAAGCGCATAACATTTACGCTTGCGACTTCAGTTTTCCCGCTCTGCACAAAACGCAATGTATCGAGCTTGCGTTTCTGCGCAAGCGAACGAAGTGAGCGCGGAAGCCCCACGCAAGCGAGATATCATCTGCGTTTTGCTATATATGCCATCCAGTCGTTTTTCGAGCGTTCTTCAACGATCTTCATGCCGGCCGCCTCAAGAGCTGAGATAACGCGGTCTTTCTTACCGGCGATTATGCCGGAGCAGACAAAAAGTCCGTCGTCCGCGAGATCCGAAGGAATATCACATGCAATCTCGGCAATAACATCGGCAATGATGTTGGCGACGATCAGGTCGTAAGGCGCATTCTTTACGCTCTTGAGCTCGCCTGTGTAACATTCGATGTTGGAACAGCCGTTTATCGCACTGTTCTCCTCAGCGACCTTAACGGCCAGAGAGTCTATATCAACTGCGTCAACGCTTGAAGCGCCAAGTTTGGAAGCGATTATCGCAAGGATACCTGAACCTGTACCGAGATCCAGCACGGATGTATCCGGTTTAATGACCTGATCCAGGATTTCAGCGCACATTGAAGTGGTCTCGTGCGTGCCCGTGCCGAAAGCCGAACCGGGATCGAGAACGATCTTGACAGCGCCTTTCTCAAGTTCGGTATCTCCCTCTTCGATCCATGAAGGACAGATAACTATACGGTCAGAAAGACGGAACTCTTCATAGTATTTTTTCCAGTTGTTAGCCCAGTCTTCGTCATCAACATATCTGAAGCCGTCAAAACCCTTTCCAATATCCAGGAACTCACCAATCCCGGCAATGCGCTGCTTGATGAACTCCATTGCATCTGCAGTCGGAAGTTCCTTGTCCGTGATGGAACCGTAGATCATGCCTACGCCGTCAGGATTAGCGAATTCTTCGCTCTTTGCGCCCATGCGGATCATGCCTTCATCAGTCTCGGCGAAATAAGCCTTTATAACAACATCCTGGCCGTAGCTTTCTATCGTTCCGTCTTCGCAATAGCTTAACGGATCATTATCAACAGTCTTACGGAATTCATCCGGATCCTGGGACGCAATGCCGTCAGCGCCGGCCTGCGCGAGCATCTCGCAAATCGCATCGGAAGCTTCTTCAGTTGTTCTGATCGTTATTTCTGCCCATCTCATATCAAAATTCCTCACTAAAAAACGCGGGATATCCACATCAGATCTCCCGCGAAAGTCAATTATTTAAACAAATTCTTTATCTTCTGGAAAAACTGGCTGCTCTTCATGTAATTGCGTTCGGTCAATGTGTCATTGAACTGCTTGATGAGCTGCTTTTGTTCGCGTGAAAGGCCGGTCGGAACTTCCAGAACGAATTTTACGACATGGTCGCCCTTCATATTCGGACTGTTCTTGTTAGGAATACCCTTGCTCCTGAGCGTAATCGTATCTCCGGGCTGCGTACCTTCCTTAAGGTTGTATTTCTCCTTGCCGTAAATGGTAGGGATCTCAACTTCTCCGCCCAAAGCTGCCTGGGCAAATGTTATCGGAACGCTGCAGGATGTATTGATTCCGTTTCGCTCGAAAACATCGTGCTTCTTGACCTTGAATTCGATATAGAGATCACCGTAAGGACCGCCGTTAGTACCAGGTTCGCCTTCACCTCTTACAGGAAGAAGATCACCCGTATCGACACCGGCAGGAATAGTTACGCTAATGTTCTTCACGGTCTTGAGTCTTCCCTTGCCTCTGCACTGGGTACATGGTGTCTTTATGACCGTTCCTCTGCCGTTACATGTAGGGCAGGCCTTGGTGACCATTGTCATACCAAAGAGAGTCTGCGTCTGCTGCTGAACACGTCCGGCACCGCGGCATGTGGGACACGTCTCGGGATTCGTTCCGGGCTGGGCACCTGAACCGTTACAGGATTTGCAGATATCTTCCTTGGTTATCTGGAAATTCTTGGTGCATCCGAATGCAGCCTCCATGAATTCCAAAGCCATGTGATACTTAAGATCGGCACCTTTCTGAGGACCGGTACGTCTTCTTGAACTGCCTCCGAATCCGCCGCCGAAGAATGAACTGAAAATGTCACCCAGGTCAACATCGTAGGAATTGTAGGCTCCGCCGCCACCGCCTCCGAATCCGTTCGGATCGACGCCTGCATGACCGAACCTGTCGTATTTAGCTTTCTTGTCAGGGTCAGAAAGGATCGAATAGGCTTCGTTGACTTCCTTGAATCTGGCCTCAGCCTCTTTGTCGCCCGGATGAAGATCCGGGTGATATTTCTTGGCTTGCTGTCTGAAAGCCTTCTTTATCTCGTCATCGGAAGCACCCTTGGTGACTCCCAGAACCTCGTAATAATCTCTTGCCAAAGAGGAACCCCTCCGATCTTTAATCACACTTCATGTATATGTACATGTTCCTTACATACATTCATCCGGCACTCCTGGATCCCAGACGTGCCGGACTATTGTATCAGATTTTAATTGAATTAGAAGTCGCCGCCGGCATCCTTGAAGCCTTCACCGTCTCCTGATGCGTCAGGACCGGGACCTGCGGACTCTGAACCGTAACCTGCGAAATCTTCAGGATTCGGCTGAGCCTGAGGGCCTGCGCCTGCAGCTCCGCCTGCAGCCTGATAGATCTTCTCGCCGAGCTTCATGAGAGCCTGCTGGAGATCTTCAGTACCCTGCTTCATGGCTTCTGTGTCATCCTTGGAGATAGCATCCTTGAGCTTTGTGATGCAGTCATTGACAGGAGCCTTGTCAGCGTCAGAGATCTTGTCGCCTGCATCCTTCATGGTCTTCTCAGCCTGATAGCATGCTGTCTCAGCCTGGTTCTTGACTTCGACCTTCTCCTTGTTGGCCTTATCTTCAGCTGCGTGCATCTCAGCTTCCTTAACTGCCTTCTGGATATCCTCTTCGCTCATGTTGGAAGAAGACTGGATCGTGATCTTCTGCTCACGGCCTGTTCCCTTATCCTTAGCGCTTACGTTAACGATACCGTTTGCGTCGATATCGAATGTAACCTCGATCTGCGGAACTCCGCGGGGTGCAGGTGCGATACCGTCAAGGATGAAATTACCGAGTGTCTTATTGTAAGCTGCCATCTCACGCTCGCCCTGGAGTACGTGGACCTCAACCTGTGTCTGACCGTCAGCTGCAGTTGAGAATACCTGGCTCTTCTTTGTCGGGATCGTTGTGTTACGCTCGATCATCTTTGTGCATACACCGCCCATTGTCTCGATACCGAGTGAAAGAGGTGTAACGTCGAGGAGCAGGAGTCCCTTGACATCACCTGTAAGAACTGCTGCCTGGATAGCTGCGCCGATAGCAACGCACTCGTCAGGGTTGATGCCCTTGAAAGGCTCTTTTCCGAAATAATTCTTAACTGCGTCCTGAACTGCAGGGATTCTTGTGGAACCGCCTACGAGGAGGATCTTGTCGATATCTGAAGGAGATACTGAAGCATCGCTCATAGCGCGCTTAACAGGATCCATTGTCTTCTGTACGAGGTCAGCCGTGAGCTCATCGAACTTAGCTCTTGTGAGAGTGATGTCCATGTGCTTAGGACCTGTTGCATCAGCTGTGATGTAAGGGAGATTGATGTTGGAAGATGTTACACCTGAGAGCTCGATCTTTGCCTTTTCAGCTGCTTCTCTCAATCTCTGCATAGCCATACGGTCAGATCTTAAATCAACACCGTCTGATGATTTGAATGAATCTACGAGGAAGTCAACGATCTTGTTATCGAAATCGTCACCGCCCAATCTGTTGTTACCGGCTGTTGCAAGAACTTCGAAAACGCCGTCTGCGATATCAAGTACGGATACATCGAACGTACCGCCGCCCAAGTCGAAAACGAGGATCTTCTGGTCAGATTCCTTATCAAGACCATATGCAAGTGAAGCTGCCGTAGGCTCGTTGATGATTCTCAGAACCTCGAGACCTGCGATACGGCCGGCATCCTTTGTAGCCTGACGCTGTGAGTCTGTGAAGTATGCAGGAACAGTGATAACTGCCTGTGTGACAGGTGTTCCGAGATAAGCCTCAGCATCGCTCTTGAGCTTGGAGAGGATCATTGCGGAGATCTCCTGAGGTGTGTACTGCTTGTCATCGATGGATACCTTATAATCTGAACCCATCTCTCTCTTGATCGACTGGATAGTACGGTCAGGATTTGTGACTGCCTGTCTCTTTGCGACCTGTCCGATAAGACGCTCGCCTGTCTTTGTAAAACCTACAACTGAAGGGGTGGTTCTGTTTCCCTCGGGATTCGGGATAACAACTGTCTCAGAACCTTCCATAACCGCAACACATGAGTTTGTTGTACCAAGGTCAATACCAATTACTTTTGCCATATTATTTTCCTCCTGGTCCTTTTAGAACCGCTAATTTAATCTATCTGCTTATTATGCTTTCTTGCTTACAAGGATCTTGTCTACGATACCGTAGTCAAGCGCTTCCTGAGCTGTCATCCAGTGATCTCTGTCTGTATCCTTCATCAGGGTCTCAAGGTCCTTGCCACAGTTATCTGCGAGGATCTGATTGAGTCTCTTTCTTGTATCCTTGATGTGATCAGCTGCGATCAGGATCTCTGTTGCCTGGCCCTGTGCGCCGCCCAAAGGCTGGTGGATCATGACTTCTGCGTTAGGCAGGATGCAGCGCTTGCCCTTTGTACCTGCTGAAAGAAGTACGGAACCCATTGAAGCTGCCATACCCATGCAGATCGTCTGGATGTCAGGCTTGATCAGACGCATAGTGTCTAAGATCATAAGACCGTCAGATACAGATCCTCCGGGGCTGTTGATATAGAACTGGATGTCCTTATCGGGATCCTCTGCCTCAAGGAAGAGAAGCTGGGCCGTGATAAGGCTTGCCGTTACTGCGTTTACTTCTTCGGAAAGGATTACGATTCTTTCCTTGAGAAGTCTGGAATAAATGTCATAGGCGCGCTCGCCGCGACCGGTGGTCTCGATTACTGTAGGCACCAAACTTGATCTGATTAAATCCATTGTTTTTCTCCTTTATGTCTTAATTGTTTTTAACTTAGTTAGCTACCTGGACCTGAGCATGTCTTATGACTCTGTCCTTGTACTTATATCCCTTAGCGAAAACCATCGCTATCTCCTGCTCTCCTAATTCTTCATCGTCAACGTGCATCATTGCATCGTGAAGATTAGGATCAAATTTTGTTCCGCGCTCAGCGGGTATCTCTTCAACACCGATCTTTGTGAGAGTGTCCTGTGCCTGTCTTCCGACGAGTTCCATTCCATGAATGACTTTATCAAGAGAGCTCTCGTCAGATTTCTTAGCGCCGTCAACTGCACGGTCAAGATTATCGATAAGTGTTAAGAATTCCTTTGTAACCGTTGCGATCGCATCAGCATAAAGGTTGTCCTTTTCTTTCTGGGTACGTCTTCTGTAGTTGTCGTACTCTGCATAAAGACTCATGTATCTTGCTTCAAGCTCGCTTGAGGCATCGTCTTTCTTTTCCTCTTCCTTATTCTCTTCTTTTGCTTCTTCAGCTTCTTTAGCCTCTCCCTTTGCGGTTTCCGGGCTTTCCTGCCCGCCGCCTTCAGCGGAAGCTTTATCGGAAGCTGCGGCGTCTTCTACGGAGCTGTTGTCGGCTTCATCCTTTACAGGCTCGTCATCAGCCCCGAAAAATAACTCTTCATCTGCCATATTTATCATCCTTTCCCTTTAGTTTTTCGATATATAAGATCAGGTAAATCTCTGCATCTCTTTGTTAAGTTTTTTCTTAACAAAATCAATCTGGGAGATAACCTTGGAATAAAGCATTCTCTTTGGTCCGATAACTCCGATATTGCCTGATACGGAATCAGTCAGATTATAAGTCGCCGTGATGAAGCTGCAGTCATCAAGTCCTTCAAGCGTGATCTCCTGGCCGATCCTTATCATGAAAGAATCATCAGATCCTCCCTCTTTCGCGGCATTCTCCATCTCGTTTACATAGCCTGCGACCATTCCCGAATCAGAAAGAGTTCCGAGAAGGTCCCTTGCACGTCCCAAAGAACTGAAATCCGGAAGGCTCAGCATTCTGTGCTCACCTTCAAGATAGATATTCAGTTCGTCAGCCTGCTTGATCGCAGCATATGCTTCGTATAAGACCTGTTTAAGGAGCGGTTCCGGAACATCCGTGCTCTTGCCCGCACTCTCAACCGTTACAAGTGTTATCTCGTCTAACGGTTTGCCGGTAAGATGCTTTTCAACGGCTCCGGAGATCTTCATTATCTGCTCATCGCTTAAGAAATTAGGTATCCTTACGACTTTATCCTTTACCACGCCTGCAGAAAGCACCATGACAACGAGCGCCTTGCCGGGTTCGATCATGAGGATCTTGAGCTGCTTAAGAAAACTCTTCTTAAGTCTCGGGCTCATAGCGAGCGATACAAATCCCGTAGTTTCCGAGAGCGTATGCGTAGCGTTCTTGATGAGATCCGTAACCTCATCTACGCTGGTATCTATCCGCTTCTCAATCTCAAGCTGTTCCCTTGGGGACAGCTCATCGATCGTCATAAGGGAATTAACGTATTCACGGTAACCTTTGTCCGAAGGGATGCGGCCTGCAGAGGTATGGGGCTTCTCGATGAGGCCCAGATGCTCTAATTCGGCCATGTCATTACGGAGAGTAGCGGAGCTGACCTGGAAATTGTGACGCTCGATCAAAGACTTGGAACCGACAGGCTCATTTGTCGATACGTAGTCATCAACAATAGCGTGTAAGACTTCTTTTTTACGGTTGTCTAACTGCATCTTTTCTGCTCTCCCTTCTCCGATTAGCACTCTTACCTTCCGAGTGCCAACAACAATATACTCTTAAAGTCAAAAATAGTCAAATGAATATTTGAGGGAAATCTGAGGCTTCGTATATTGCTTTGTTTCCGGGCTTTGGGAGAAGCTTTATCACCAGTGCCAGAGCTGCATATAGATTACGAATATTATAGTAAGAACAGATCCGAGAAGCGCAATGATGTTGTAGATCTTGCGGATCACAGAAGATTCCTTGCGGGGTGTCTTAATAGATTTAAAGATACCGTAAAGCGTAAGAGTCGTAAGGATCACCGTAAGCACGCCTACTGCATAGAAGAACCACATATAAATGGTGTGAGGCAGCCAAACTGCAATAGACAGGATGATGCCAAGACCGCATGCCCCGAGCAAAAGCTCAACGAGTGCAATAAAGCCCGTTGTCTTACCGAGTACAATCTTCTTCGTGCTCTTTCTTGCCTTGCGGACGATGGCTCTGATTCCCTTTACTATCAGGCTTACAAAGGCAAATCCGAGGAATAACATCCATCCGTAGAAAAGGACGCAATCAAGGATCATGGTTCCTGTATCAGCCAGATAATAGTCGCCGTATGGCATCTCGATCTTGGGAATGCCGTCTTTCTCATTATATGTCCAGAAGAATTCACTTAATGAACCTGCATCGATATAGCTTGCGCCCATGATCTTAAACGGTCCCTCAAGTTCTGTTCTGGCAGGATGATACATTCCATTCTTATAATCTCCGGCTATAAGATTCTGCCATACTGATCTTCCATAGATCGAATTGAACAACTCGCCGTTGAAATAGCCCTCACCTGCCTGGTTCGTCATTACGACGCAGCCGAGCTGCTTCTCCGGATCGAACGTGATATAAGATGAGCATGCCTGGGTATTGCCTCCGTGGCCGTATGTATTTGAACCATAAGGGAGCGCCCAGAAACCGTGGGCATTTTTCGCAACACCGGTATCACCATAATAAGATGTCGCAGACATCATCACTTCGTAGGTCTCCTGATTCTCGAAAAGCGGGAACTCATCCTTAACGAAGCAGGAAGCAAATTTGATATAGTCATCAAGTGTCGATACGCATGAACCCGCAGGATAAAGGCTGATCAGATAGAATGCATTGCCGACAGGCGTTGTTCCCGAATAGCAAATGAGCTTGTCGCGTCTCTCCCTTACACTCGGATTATCCATGAGGTCAGGTGCCAGAGCGGAATCCTTCATTTCCAAAGGCTCGAAAATATGGTGATGAACATAATCGGCAAAGCTCTCACCGGAGACGCGCTCAACGATATAACCCGCAAGAGCTACTCCCCAGTTGGAATACGCAGAGACCGTATCGGGTTCAAAGATCTGGGCAGGCTGCTCCAGCTTCAAAGCTTCTTCCAGAGTATAAGCATTCATGCCTGCAGGAAGGAACATATCAACATAGTATTCCTGGAAACCCGCCCTGTGATTCATGAGGTCGATCATGCGGACAGGCTTGTCGTATTTAAGATTAGTAAGGAAACCGTCAGGAAGATACTCTCTGATATCTTTCTCCAGATCTATCTTTCCCTGCTCCCAAAGCTGCATAACGCTTACCCATACCATCGTCTTAGTGCTCGAACCCCAGTCGATGACCGTATTCTCATCGACCTTAGTGCCATTAGCGATGTCCGAATAGCCGTAATAGCCTTTAAATAATACGCCGTCCTTATCGAAAACCCCGACCATCGCACCGGCTGCTGTATCCTTATGGTCTTCGTAGAACGCATTGATCTTCTCTTCGTAAGATCCTGTATAGATCTTCTCTTCTTTTTCCACAGGCATTGCCGAGCAAGAAGCCAGGAAAGGCAGCGTCATCAATAATGCGACAACAAGCGCAAGGCTCTTTTTAAATGATTTCATAAAAATCTCCCTTATTCCATTTTCATAAAACTGCTTTATTATATTACAAACTATCTTAACCTAACCTTAATTCGGAGGACCTGATGAAAGGAATCGTTTTCGACATTGATGATACGCTGTACTGCAGGCAGGACAAGCTCGTAAAAGCAGCTGAGACCGTGCTTGGCGTAAAGATTCCCGACTGGCGTGAATTCATCAGGATCTACTATGAAAAAAGCGACGTCAACATGGAAGCTCTCGAATCCGGCGAAGTCTCAACACGTGACACCAACGGCTGGCGTTATAACGAGACGTTCAGACTCCTCGGTCTTCCATATAAGCAAAGCGACGGCTGCCTTGCCGCAGACGCCTACCTTGAACTGCAGAGCCACATGGCTCTTAGCGAAGACATGGAGAAAGTCCTCGATGCCTTCGCAGCCGACCCTGAAACCAAACTCTCCATCCTGACTGCCGGAGAATCAAAGCATCAGTGGCACAAAGTCGACATGCTTGGACTGGACCGCTGGTTCGACCGTGCAAACATCATCGTCACCGGCGACACTCCGTATTCCAAACCTGATATTGAATTACTGAGCATGATGGAATCGAGGCTCGGGCTCATCCCCTCAGATATTTGGATGATCGGTGACAATTACGATAAGGATATTGCCCCTGCAGTCAAAGCCGGCTGGCATTCTGTCTGGATCAACAGAAGAGGTCTGCCGCCGCCTGAAAGAAGATCCGATATAGAAGTCTTCACGGATGATGAACTGACAGAAGCTTTGTTGAAAATGTCCTGTGCTGATTAAGAAACTGTTTCTTTGCTATCTACGATCTCTTATCCTTATTGACCGTCTCTCCCCTGACCAGCATTCCCGCTTCATCCGCTGACAGAGGCCGTCCCCATATAAAGCCCTGGATATAATCACAACCGATACTCTTCAGTGTCTCAAGCTGTTCAGTATCCTCAACACCTTCTGATATAACATCAAATCCCATGACATGTCCTATCGAAATGATCGCGGCAACATACTGCCTGGAAGAGTCGCTCGTATTCATCTTGTCGATAAATGACTTATCGATCTTAAGAAGATCAGCCGGGAATCTGTTCAGATAACTCAGGGATGAGTAACCCGTACCGAAATCATCGATCGCTATCTGAATGCCCATTCTCTTAAGTTCATCTATACATTGAAGGGCCTTATCAACAGAATCGATCATGATGGATTCGGTAATTTCTATCTCAAGCTGCCCGGCAGGAATACCGCTGTTTTGAAGAAGTTCGCAGATCTCATCAAGGAAGTCGCTCTTCATCATATGACGGACCGAAGCATTAAGGCTCAGAGTAAGCTTTGCTCCAGTCTCGCGCAATAATTCTCCAAAAAACAATGAAGCTTTCCTGAATACCATGCCGTCAACCCTGTCGATAAGACCTACCTTCTCTGCAACAGGAATAAACTCACACGGACTGATAACATTGCCCTCGCTGTCCTTCATGCGCGCCAGTGCCTCAAAACCGCGCAGACAGTGGTTCATATCATATTGCGGCTGCAGGTTGAAATAAACCGTATCATTCTCAAGGGCAGCTCTTATCATATTCTCGATCTCGAGGATATGCTCATCTCTGGACAGTTCCTGGGTAAACTTAAGGATATGCTCACTGCTGTTTACTTTCTTTATCTCGTTCATAGCGGAGTTGGCGTGAGAAATAAGTGCATCGGCGTTATCGGCATCCGTCGGGAATTCCGCATATCCAAAACTTGCAGATACATAAAGATCGCATCCGTCTACAGTCAGGTTTTCGCCCAAAGCATCAATATAACTGCAGAGCAGCTCCTTAAGTTCTTCCTCTGACTTATAACCACTGATCACAAGGAAGAATTCATCGCCGCCTAAACGCGCAAGATATTTAACGGGATCCGAAGTGTCATTACCGGAAATGTTTTTCCAGCGTTCCGTCACACCGATCAGGACGCGGTTTCCGGCATCAAATCCCAGCGTGTCATTAATACTCTTGAAGTTATTCAGATCGATCGAGACAGCCGCAAATTTCTCTTTCCTTTTTACGAGATCGGCAATATATTCCGTGCTCGCAAAACGGTTCGGCAATCCCGTCAGCGCATCGATATAGCTCATCCTTTCAAGGCGCTTCATGACCTTATACCTTGCAATATGGGAAGAGATGAAGAAAGTCGTCAGCTGCAGGGTCTCCTTTATGCGCCTCGTGTTCTCGGTATCGAAATTAACAGCCCAGATAAAGCCCAGCAGTTCATTGCCCTGACGCAAAGGAAAGAGCACAACGCTTTTTACGCCGGCTTCAACAAGTGTCACATACCACGGATGATTGATCTTGCTGATATGATCCATCTCCTCATCATTTCTGATAATGATGCAGTCGCCCTCATCTCCGATCATATCGATCCATGAATTGGCGACATTATAATATCCGTCAAATTCAGTAACCCTCTTGATCTTACTGTTCGGGACAAAGTTAGTCGCAAGGATCGAAAACTCTTCTTCATCATTATTCAGCAAAAGAACAGTACATCCCTCGGCCTTGCAGATCAGACGGATCTCGGAAATGACAGCTTCCATTGCACCTTTAAGATTATTCGCTTTATGGAGCTTAATACATGTCTTGAGAACATCACTTGAGGTCTGTGAAGTATTGAATGTATCAAGAAGCGTATCAGCATTGGAATTCGGAATGCATGAATAGGAACAATAAAATGTATTCCCGTCTTCTTGTTCCAAAGGCATGGCATAGATATCAAACCAGACATCGACATTGTAGATATGTGCATATGTATGGATCTCTTTTCTCAGGATCGCGGCACGGTAACACGCATCTTCAAAACTGGTGTTCTGCGGTATGTGTTCGGTGTAGAGCAAACCCGGAAAAAATGTGTAAGGCACGTCTTTCGATCCGTCAGATGAATCATTAACCATCCTTAAAGCAAGCAGTTCCGCATACTTCTTATTAGCGGCAACCAGACGGATATCACCGTACCCGCCATTTTCCGTCTTTTCAACGGAAACGACGCATGTCGGCGAAAAAACAGAATCAACAAAACTCTGAAAATCCAAAGCGGCTCCTTTCTGCTACCGGCGCTTTCAGTCATCCGATAATTAGAAAACAGATGATCACAAGTAATCATTTTAATTTTATACTTTTATCTTGATCATTTCTATTCTTCAGCCGCTTTGTTTATTGAAATTTCACCTGTCTGAAACCTTGTTTACGCTCTGTTAACGTATAAATGTAAAGGGGCTGTCTCAATCACATGAGACAACCCCTTTTGCAGATCGGTTCAGATATCAGAGATCGTAATACATCTCGTATTCCATAGGTGTAGGCATTGAGATGTGGCGGCCGAGGTCTTTACGACGGTTGGCGATCCAGATGTTGATCAGTTCGATCGGGAAAACGCCGCCTGCCGTAAGGAAGTCGTGATCCTTTTCGAGAGCTTTGAGGGCGGAACCTAAAGACTTCGGCAGGCCCTTGATCTTTTTCTTATCCTCTTCGGAAAGATTGTAAAGGTTAAAGTCATAAGGACCATAGCCTTCTGCTTCGGGATCGATCTTGTTCTTGATGCCGTCGAGACCTGCCATAAGGATGGCTGCGTAGCAATAATATGGATTGCATGTTGCATCAGGATTTCGAAGCTCGAATCTCTTCTGATCTGGTGCCTTTGCGTAGGCAGGGATCCTGATAACAGCGCTTCTGTTGGCCGTTGCATAACCGATGGTAACAGGAGCTTCAAAGCCAGGCAGAAGTCTCTTGTAAGAATTGGTTGAAGGATTGGAGAATGCGCAGATTGCGGAAACGTGTCTCAGGACTCCTCCGATAAAGTAGAGCGCGGTCTGTGACAATCCGGAATAACCCTTCTCATCATAGAAGACAGGTTTGCCGTCCTTGAACATGAGCATATGAACGTGCATTCCGGAGCCTGCCTCACCGTAGACCGGTTTAGGCATGAATGTTGCTGTCTTGCCTTCCCTGACTGCCTCGTTCTTGATGATATATTTTGTGAGCATGGTCTTGTCAGCCATCTCTGTCATGGGCGCGAACTCAACTTCGATCTCCATCTGTGCTGAGCCGACTTCGTGGTGATGGTATTTGACCTTGATGCCCTGATTCTCCATCATCATAGACACCTGGCTTCTGTAATCATACTGAACGTCCTGCGGAGGAGCGATGTGATAACCGCCCTGATGAGGAGTCTGGAAGCCCTGGCTTCCGAATTCTCCCGTATTCCAGAATGCTTCCGCTCCGTCAAGAGTAAAGCCTGAACTGTTCGGTTTATTGTTATATGTAACTTCATCGAAAACATAGAACTCGAATTCCGGTCCGAGAAGGAACGTATCTGCAACACCTAATTCCTTCATGTATTCTTCGGCGCGCTTACTGACGTTTCTGGGTTCCTGGTTAAAAGGAACATTCTCCTTCTCACCGATGATCCTTACGTCACCGATCATGGAAAGAGTCTTGATCTCGCAGAAATCGTCGATAGCAGCACTTGAGAGATCAGGAATAAATACCATGTCACTCTTCTCGACAGGAGCAAAACCATAGTTACTGCCGTCAAAGCCAATACCTGCTGTCATGATGGATTCGGTGAATCTCTCGGCAGGGATCGTCAGATGATGCCATCTTCCGTTTAAGTCTATCATCTTGAAATCGATCATTCTGATCTCATTCTCATCGATGAAGATCTTCGCTTCCTCAAAGTTACTTAGCATATATTCCACCTCCGCTAAAGTTATAAAATAATCATAACATATTGAGAGGCTTTAATGACGGACAGCACCGCCCTTCATAACTTTTTTATTCTCATACATGCGTTTGTCTGCTCTCTTCAATGTGTCGTTGATCGATCTATCTTTGTCCGGAGCATACTCTGCCATTCCGATGGCAATATACAGCTGGTTCCAGGGATCATATGCCGCTTTGCTGATCTCATACTGTTCTTTATGGAATTTATCGATCAGGCTTTCCCTGTTGGTAAAGTCGTCATTCATCATTACAACTGCAAATTCATCTCCGCCGACCCTGAACACGGCACTTCTGCGGAAAGTAGTACATATAAAATGACAGGCATTCGTGATATATTCATCGCCCTTATTATGACCATACTTATCGTTGATAGTCTTCAGGTCGTTACAGTCACAAATGCACACAGCAACTTCGGACACCTCTCCATCCTTGATCCTGTTCTGGATACCATCCATATACTCTGTAAATGCTCCCTTGTTACGCACAGATGTAAGAGCATCATAGTTAGCTCTGTGATTCAGATCTTTGACGTGCAGCTTATCTTTATAAGCTTTCCGCTCAAGGTGGATACTCCTCCAGGACAGGATCAGTATCACAAGCAATATCACTGCAACCACAGTCATCACAGTTCCGAGATTCTGGTAGATAAATTCAAAGCCCGTCAGTTTAACATCTTCTGAGGAATAGTAGTTAAGAGCCGAATTCGTTACGGAATCCGGTACCATTCCCGTCACCTTCGCCATGATCGAATAAAGAGTAGTATCTCCTTCTCTTATCACGAAATGATAATCCAGATCGATCCCGGTCTGAACTGTAGTCAGATTAAGTTTTTCGCAAAGTGTGGAAATATTGTTAAAACGGTAGTTGCTGATTATGACGCAGTCTGCTTCACCTCTGGAAACACCTTTGAGACAAGCTGGAGTATCAGCATAATGAACTATAGTGCAATCCGGATAATGCTCCTTAAGGAAAAGTTCATAATTCGGATTGCCTTCATTGACCGCTACAGCAATCTGTTCCTTCTTCGAGAAAGACTGCTTTTCTGAAGAACGGACCACTGCCAGCATTTCCGTTTTCATGATCGACGAGCTCCGGACCAATCCCATTGTCTCACTGTCATATGCAGTCATGTTCGCCGGGAACATGCAGTCGATCTCACCGTTTTGCAGAGCAGTAATAGCATCGTTTGCCGTCGGGAAAGAAACAGCCTCAAACTCAAGACGTGAATTAACAACTCGTGATGAAGCATAATCAAGATAATTTCTCAGAGCCCCGGTCAGTTCACCGGTTGAAGGATCACTTGCGCAAAATGCCATGTAATTGTCCTGATAACCGATGCGGATAGGACCATGTTCTTCCAGCCATTCTGTCTCGTCAGGAGACATATATCTCTCGCTCTCGGTATTGTCGAGATACTTCTCATACAGATTCTGGGAAAAGTACCGGTCTTCTTCCTGAATTGCAAACAATGCTGAATCAAGTTCTGTCAAAAGATCAGGGCGTGAAGATGAGACTGCAAAAAAGAACTCCGAAGACCCTATCATAGCAAATGGAGTCATATCGTATGCGTCGCCATAGCTGTCCGAACTTACGACCGCATCAAGTTCCCCGTTCATCAGCATCTGCATTGACTCATATTCAGAGCAGTTCAATTCGATGATCTGTGCATTGATTCCACGCTGTGTTTCCCATTCACGGAAAATACCGGCCTGGATACTGTCTTCGGTAACACCTACACGTTTTCCGTTCAAAGTGGATAGTTTTTCTCTTTCAAGTTCGGTATTTCCGGAAGTGGTATAGATATAATACGCTTCCTGACCCATAGGGATGGAAGGATAAAGGATGCTCTTTGCTCGTTCTTCCGTGTAGGAAACATCGCTCAGAAGGTCTATCTCACCGCGTTCAAGCATATGCAAAAGCTCGATCCAGGTACCTTCAACATACTCATAATGCCATCCGGTATATGAAGCCACTTTACGCTGGAACTCATAAGCATAACCTGAACGTGAACCGTCTTCGCCTGTAATGTTAAATGGTGATTCATACCATCCGACGCGGACCGTCTTAGGCTGTTCACTTGCCAGCGATACAGACGGCATCGCGAAAAGCAGCAACACAGCCGAGCTGATAAAAGCTGCTATCACCTTTTTTACAGAACGCATATTGATTTCCCGCCTAAAAACATGCTCACAACAAATATACTACTTTTATCTGAAATATTAGTCATGTGTTGATTATAATATTCATGGAAATTGTGATAAACGTTTTTTAGTTGCTTAATCGTAAACTATATTTTAATTTAAATTAACGATTTCGGGCTTTTAATCCCCTTAATTCTTGAGAAACCGATATAGAACTGTAAAATATGAGCATCAAATAATTTCGGAGCTCTATATGAAAGTTGAATTCGGTTACGGTAAAGGAGTACAGACAGTTGATATTCCGGATAAGAATCTGGATCAGATACTTCTCGCAAATGACATTAACCATGAAAGACGCGGTCCTGAAGCGGTTAAGTATTCATTGGAAAACCCTATCGGCTCTCCACGTCTCAAAGACTTGGCAAGACCCGGCCAGAAGATCGTTATCATTACCAGTGATATCTCAAGACCCATCCCCAGTTTTGACGTAATACCTTCAATTCTTGATGAGCTCTATCTTGCAGGTTGTGACAGAAAAGATATTAAGGTCGTTTTCGCGCTCGGATCACACAGACCCCATACTGATGAAGAGAAGAAAAAACTTGTCGGCGAACGTGTATACAGTGAAGTCGAATGTACAGACAGCGACCCTTCAGACTGTATCCATATGGGCACAACATCCAGAGGCACTCCTGTTGATATTACGAGAAGTGTCGCAGAAGCTGATTTCAGGATCGGTGTTGGCAACATAGAGTTCCATTATTTCGCAGGATATTCCGGCGGAGCTAAAGCACTTATGCCGGGCGTTTCCACGCCTTCTGCTATCCAGGCCAACCACCGCATGATGATCGATGAAAAAGCATGCGCAGGCAACCTTAACGGCAATCCGATAAGAGCAGATATCGAAGAATCAGAGACGTTCTGTCATTTGAGTTTCATAGTCAATCCGATCCTCGATGAACATAAGCACATAGTCTATTGTGTTGCAGGCGACGTTACCGAAGCTCACAGGGCAGGCTGCAGATACCTTGACAGCATGTACAGAAAACCTCTTAAGAGAAGAGCTGACATCGTTATCGTCTCACAGGGAGGCGCACCTAAAGACGCCAATCTTTATCAGACACAAAAAGCTCTGGACAACTCAAAATATGCCGTCAAAGACGGCGGAACGATCATCGTCATCGGCGCATGCAACGAAGGTCTCGGAAGCGCTAAATTCGAGGAGTGGCTTACGACAGCAAAAACCTCAGATGAACTGATAGAGAGAGTTGGAAAGGATTTCCAGTTAGGCGGCCATAAAGCAGCAGCGATCGCCATGGTGCTTAATCACGCCAAGATCGTTCTCATATCGGAGATGGATGATGACTTCGTAAGGAGCATCTTCTTAGAGCCTATGCATTCGGCGCAGGAAGCGTTCGATGAAGCATATGCAAGATACGGCGAAGACTGTTCTGTCATCTGCATGCCGTTCGGAGGCGCGACCCTTCCGATGCCGCCGGAAGAATAAACTTCATTTATTTGTAACCTGAAATAACGGAATTTAGTATTACAATTATTTTATTAAAAATAATTGCGAGGATAATTATGGCCTGGGAAGCGGATTTTCTGCTCTACATTCAAGAGTATATAAGATCGGATATTCTGAATCCGGTTATGACACTTCTCACTCATACAGGTGACCATGGCATTCTTATGATCGCCCTCGCAGTCTGTCTGCTGATCATTCCCAGAACAAGGAAGATCGGCTTCATTGCCGGAATAAGCTTAGCAATTGAAGCGATCCTCACCAATCTTCTGATAAAGAACATCGTCGCCAGAACAAGACCATATGATGAGATCAGAGAACTTGTTAATCTTATCGAAAACCAGAAAGACTACTCATTCCCTTCCGGCCACACAGGCGCTGCATTTGCCGTAATGGGAGCAATACTGATAATTGCTTTAATCGGTCTGCCCGTTGCCGAGAAGAGAGGAGATGTCTCACGCATGAAGATGTCTGTTACTTATAAAATCTTCGCGTTGCTCGCATTTATATATGCTGCATTACTCGCATTCTCAAGATTATACGTAGGCGTCCACTATCCGACTGATGTTATCGGCGGTGTTATTTTAGGACTTGCTACAAGCATCATTTCTTATTCTGTTTTCTGGCTTATACTCAGATTTAAATCTCAAAAATCAGAGTGATAAAAAAGCTTTCCCGGATAGTCTCCAAGAAAGCCCTTAATCTGTTTTACTTATTAAAGGAACGTCCTGTCTTTTTACTTATCTTTTCCTGATAGAGAAGTCTGTCTGCGCTATTGATCACATCGTAGATATCAATACCATTACTGATCTTAAACTTATGGATGCCCGTGCTCATCTCGATAGGATAGGGCTTATCAGCAAAAGTGTTATAACGTTTTGTTACCTTCTCGATTCTTGCCTTCATAGATTCGACATCACAGTCAGCACCGGTAATTGCAAGGCACAGGAATTCGTCTCCGCCGATACGTCCGATAATGTCAGAATCTCTGAAAGACTCAAGCAGGACCTGTGATATCGTTTTGAGAGCATAATCTCCTTCATTGTGGCCGAATTGGTCATTGATCGTCTTCAGATTATCAAGATCCGCATAACAGATAATTGCTACTTTGCCGAAATTCATCGGCTCTGCTATCGCCCTTTCAGCATTTGAAATAAAACCTCTTCTGTTGAAAAGACCTGTAAGATCATCCTTCTGGGCAACTTCTTCAAGCTTTGTATTATCACGGATAAATCTCTCAAGTGAGATCTGGAGTGACTTCTTGATATTGTTTTGCTCTTCTATCATGAATAAAGATCTGAGCGTGACAGATATCTGTGTTGCAGCTGAAGATACACTGTAGGAACGGCCCATATCGAGTTCATGTACCAATAAGCCATACAGATCTATACCGACAAACAAAGGTGATACTATCATTGTCCGGCGTTCATCACCAAGAATAAATTCATTCTCAAAGACACTCTCCGTACGAAGCAGCTGCTGTTCATCAGGCAGAGTCCTGATACCCTTTTCATCATTAATCGCCTTAAGAAGTATCGATGCAGGCGGCATCCATGAAAAATCGCCCCGATTCTTAACATTACCCTGGAAAAGATACAACAAAGACCTCTTGAATCCGATTCCGTTAAGACTGCCGAGCAGATGCTCATAAGGGATCTCAGATTCATTCTCGATCAGGAACACATCACCGGCCTGACGGTTAATGACACCCTGAATTCTCTCATTTCTCCGCCTTGCGGAATTGGCCGGCAGGATTCCTGAGAATGCAAGACGCCTGAAAGTTTTCGAGAAAAACTCATTAACAATAATACGGTCTTTATCATTTTCCATAGAACTGACCGCTTTATTCTGAAGCGTCTGTATAATGTTAAAACATTTCTCACGCGATGAAAGGACAAAGAGATCCGTTCTTAACAGAACAGAAAACTGCTCATTCATTGTATCGAGCACAGTCTTTTTATCTTCAGCCTTGATCAGTTCTATATAAGAATTCAGGAAATCACTCAGCGGATCTGCGATGGAACTGTCATCAACGAAATCATTAAACATATAATTCCTGACTTCGCTTACAAAGGTTTCAACATCGATCTCTGATCCGTTGAGTTTCAGTCTCTCACACATATAATCCGCATCGAAGTCTTCACAACCACATGAATTTCTTTGTACAAGATGCGTCTCAACCGTCATGTCCTTCAGAGCCGTACCGTTGATATAGTTCTCGGCATTAAGAACAGCTTTATATGCAAGAGATGCCGAACTTGCTTCAACTGTTGTAAGAGGCGGTTCAAGCGAAATGGCAAAAGCATCATCATCAAAGCCGCCGATCATAATATCCTTGCCAGGAACAAGTCCTCTCTTCTTCAAGGTGTTATATCCGCCCACTGCCATTGAATCATTCGCGAAAACAATGGCATCAAGATGATCGTTCATATCCAGAAGTTCATCAACGAGCTTCTCGCTCGACATAGAGAAATCACCATATACGACTTTCATGGCATCATAAGGTATATTGTGATCCTTAAGGACTTCTTTATATATTTCAAGTCTTTCGCGCGCATCGCGATTGGTAACAGGCCCCGATACAAAACCTATATCTTTTGCATTATGTTTCTCAATGAAATGCTTTAACAATCCTGTTAATCCCGATCTGTTATCAAAGGTAACGGAATTGTATCCTTCAAAATCCGAGAACAGGCAGATGATCGGGACATTCGGCATCATCTTGAGGAATCTTGTCTGAGTATCCAGATCTGCACGGGAACAGATCAATCCCTGAAGAATATAAATAATATCTATATTCCTTTCGGTAGGAAGATGAAAGATCGAATTGTATTGATACTCATATTTCTTATCGGCATATCTGCTGTCCGTCTTACCGATGTAATGACCCGGAAAAACAAACAGATTGGCATCAAGCGCCTTTGCAGCCTGCTCTGCACCTATTACTGCCTGATTCGAGAAATAATTATCTATGTCATCTATGATTAAACCGATATTGAGCCTGCGGTCCATACTCAGATACTCCCTTCAGAACATATAGGGATATACTAACATAAATCAGAAAACGATGCCTTACGGGTAATAGAACCCATATCTGTCATTTTTATCCAACCGAAAAGCAATAATAATACCCTGTACGAGTTAATTGCGAAGCAATTACTGTCTGAAGTACAGGGTATTATTATTTTGCACCTTAAACTCCCCTGAATCTCTTTCTTGCCATCTTATCAGCGTACATTTTCGAGTCTGCTTCAAGGATCATGTCTTCGATGTCGATCGAGCTGTCGATGATGCGTTCCGCAACACCGAGACTTACACCGACTTCAAAAGGCTTGTCGGTCATTGCAGGATCACTGTCTGCGGATTCCTCGATCTCATTTCTGATCTTCTTGATATCGCCTTCGAGTTTTCTGTCGCCGATAATGGCAAATGCAAACTCGTCACCGCCGTATCTTGCTGCGATTCCGTCATCTCTGACATATTTAAGGATCGCTCTTGAAAGCGTCTGGATTGCAATATCTCCATGCTCATGACCGTATGTGTCATTGATGGTCTTGAGCTTATCCATATCGATCGAGAACAATGACAGGATCCTGCCGGAATTCGAAGGTGTGTTAAGGAGCTTCTTAAGTACTGTGAAGAAACCTCTTCTGTTATAAAGTCCTGTAAGGAAATCCTGCTCGGACAAGAGCTCATTTCTCCTGCTCGTGTTAATGAGTTTACGGTTGTTGTTAACGGCATTAACGGCAGCATTGATAAAGTGACCGAACTCTTCGAAACGCTGCTCGGATCTCATTGTTACTTCATCGTATCCATTTATGACATATCCGAAAGATTCGGTATTGGATCTTATCTGTTTGAACAGAAGGACATTGATATTACTGTGTCTCGACATTATCAGATCGTAGTCGGGAATCGGATATTTCATACGGTAGAATTTCTGCGCAAATGTATACTTATTCGCTCTGCCGTGGAAGATCGCATGACAGCATTCATCAGGTTCATCTACGCCTACGAAATAGTACTGGCTCCGCCACATCCAGATAGAATTCTGAAGGTTATCTGCAGCTTCATCAAGATTGTCGGAAGACGTCATTCTCGATACGAAACGTCCCATCTCGAGCATATGTCTGAATGAGTCCTGGTTTTCTTCTGCAAGCTCGTCAACTATGCTGGACCATGGGAATTCAGACTTCTTTCTGCATCCGCAGGACTGCATGAACATTGACTTGTAAGGAATTAAGAAAGCATCATTCTTGATCTCTTTGTACTTATTCCAATCATTGATCCTTGCTAAGATCTGCTCAGGTATCTGCTTGTAATCCAGCTCGCATGTCGTTAAAACCGGATCGTTATACTGGCCCTGCCAAATGCCGTCAAAACCTGTAACTATTACATCTTCCGGAATACTCTTTCCGTTCTTGCGGAGCGCGTCAATAACGCCAATTGCCATTGAATCGTTGGCGCAGATAATTGCATCCGGCAATTCGTATTCGCCATTCTCAAGCAGTTCATTCATTACCGTATATGCAGGAGCCTGCCAGAAATCGCCGTAAAAAATATTCGCAGAATCAGGATCGATCCCGTATTCACCAAGGACTCTCTTGAATATCCTGATCCTGGCTTCTGAGAACGGATTATCCCTGAATCCTCCGAACATATCGAGTCTCTTTGCTCCGTGCTCTTCTATTACATGTCTGACTATTTTCTCGAAGGCAGAATCGTATTCGAAATCAGCATTAATACAGCCTTCAACAGGGTGCTGGAATGTTATTACCGGAACATCCTTCTCATGACCTATCTCGGCCAGTCTGTCAATTACTTCTCTGGTCTTTATCATCTCGCCGAAAATTATTATCGCGGCAAGATCCATCTTCAAAAGGATATTAGCAAAATCCAGTTCAAGTTCAGTCTGGATCGGATCAGGATTATCGACATTAAAAGTGAAGCTGGAGATGATATAATCCTTGTTGATCTCCTCTTTCTGAAGCGCTCTTAAGAACAGACTGTAGTTATCTGAGTCATCCCATACACCGCACACAACGAGAAGTTTACGCGTGTCAGTAACATGCACTCTTTTACGCAGCAGAATATTACGAATATGGATCGATGCTTTTGAATATGCATTGATGGCGAAAACTATGGAAGCACTGTCATAATCTTCAGTCGCTTCAAAGACCATGCGGTGCTTCTGCCAGTTGCAGTCAAGGTTTATCACATATGGATCTGTGATCTGTTTGCCTTCGTCTTCATCAGATTTGAATATACATCTGATGGAACGCTCTTCATCAGCTCTTCCGTCAAATGAGAACTCATAGCATTCACCCTTCCTGAAGGGGAATCCGCCCTGCAGAAGCCTCGTCTCACCGGATACACCCGATATGTATGAAGGAGTGATGATAAGCTCATCTTCCATAAAGCTTACATTTGCGTTCAGATCGCCTTCGGCAACATAGAAAGCATTGTTCTTGCCCTCATTATTATCGCTTTCTGTATTAAGCGCCAGGACTCTTGCAGGCCTTACTACTTTTCTGTTATAGATCGGCTTTTGATAGAGTCTTATATAATCAACAAGAAGTTCTGAATCGTTATCTTCCAGTTCAGCTTTTTTATCGGTCTTTTTGCCCAGTCTGTCTTCACAGACAGATACACCGATAACCACATGAAACGGTTTATTAAACGGAGCCGGGTAGGGTTCTTCATTCTCGCCTGTTCTGGAGAACCAGTAAGATGTTCTGTAATACTCCTTACCGTCGCAGGAAAAGATGATCTCGTCCTGATCCCATTCACACGCGAAGATATGGAATTCATTTGCAAAGTCCGTGTTGAGTCTGTGGAAGTTACCTGAGCGCTGTGTATAAGGATATCCGAATGCTATTGAAGAGAACGCTTCATCTGTTCTTGAACCTGATATCTCAACAATGTTGATCTGGCCGTGAAGCGGGAATTCCTTGTAATTATCTGTCGTTTCATCATATCCCTCGGACGGCATAAGTCTGATATAACTTAAAATGCCTTTTGCCTTCGGGACTTTGATCCTGGCGATTATCTTGCCGTACGTGAAATCCTTTTTTCCGTATGTGGTGATCCTTCCGGAAAGATATCTCATCTCACCGGAATTGTTGGTAGTGATCTTAGGTCTTATGCTGAGACAACCGTCATTTACTTCAACACATTCGTTGCCGCAGTATTCCTGACGCTCGCCATTGATCCATCCGGGCGCACGATTCTCTGCGCTCCAGACAGTTTCGTTAATCTTGTTGCTGTTAAATTCTTCTGACCAGACAATATGATATCCGTCCGGCAGCGAAACCTTGTTACTCATTCAAAAACCAAATATACCGCTTAATTATTTATCTGCAGATAATAAATCCGTATCACTGTTGTTGCGGGCCATCATGTACTTGTAGCAATCATCAGCACTTACTTCAAATGCCTTGAAGATATCCTTTACTGCATCATAAATGGCCTTGCATCTGATAATGTCAACTGTATCGTGAGCCTGTGAGAAAAGACCGAAGATCAGCATATCGTACATCTTATAGAAATCGACTTTGAAAGCATCGAATTCATTGATAGCCCTGATAAACAGTTCCTGCTTCTCAGGCTCATAAGTACGCATAAGATTGAGAACGTGCATCTCCTTCTTAACACAACCGGCAATGGCATTAATACTGGCCTTGATTCCGGGATTTACAGTTCTTGTGTTATATCGGACGATCGTCATAGAGAGTTCATCAAGCATATCGACACAATCTTCAACATGTCTTGCCATAGAGAAAATAGTTGTCCTTCTCTCCGGATTAGTCTCGACAGAATGAAGTTTTTCTGCAAAATCATGGAATACACGGTCACCTTCAGCCTCTAGCTTATTAATGCGTCTTGAGATCGCAACTCTGTCTTCGATCTTCTCGAGCATACCCAAGAGCTCGACACATTCTTCGTTCAAAATCTCAGACAATTCCTGAGCATGATCAAATAAAAAATCGCGATCTTCGTTGGTCATCAATGTAGCCTCCTGCAGACTTGTTGAGCGTATTATATAGTAACAAAGATATTTTATTCAATAGAATACATTTGTCATAAGAACCGCTCTATAACAAAATAATGCTGAAATGATCGATAAAGATCTGCGAGTTGAAAAGGCATCCGTTGATTCAGTGCTATAAAAATAAAAAGGTTGTCTGCCTGAGACAACCTTTTATATGTAAATCGGTTTATTTCCTAAAGATTAAAGAGCGGAAACCTTTGTACCCATCTGCTCTGCTTCCTGATTCTCAACTACGAGGTTAACTGACTTAGGTGTGCAGACAAATGTTGTCTTAACAGGTGTAGGTTCAACTCTTCCGCCTAATGCATAAACACCGCCGGAGATGTAGTCAACTACACGCTGATTCTTATCTGTATTTGTGAGGTTGCAGATAACGATATGACCTTCACGGATGTGATCGCAAACGATCTGGCTTGTTCTGATGTCATAAGGTGTCAGCATGATAACTGTTGCATTCTGCTGCATAACAGGTGTTGTAACTGCGGGCTGCTCTTGAACGAAGGTGCGAGGCTCCTCTACATAAGTTTCCTCGGCAATAGGCTCCTGCTCGTATGCATCTTCTTCAATGTAGCCCTCATCCTCACCGTAATAATTTTCCTCCATCTCATCTTCTACGGGTGTGAACATGCTTCCGAAGAAATTCTTAACGTTGAAATTGCCCATTTTTATTTTTCCTCCTTAATTATTCGCCCGACCAAGGACATTCAATAACATAATCGGATATTAACGAAAATTGATATTCGGCTCAATACTTTTGGGCAATATGACACAAGAAGGTAACTTAAATCAGGGTTTTATTACAAAATGTAACAAATATTAAGGTTTCTTGATCGAACAATGTTACAAAGGCTTATATTCTGCGCGATTTCCGAAGATTGCAGTTCCGATCCTGACATGGGTAGAGCCCTCTAAAACTGCGCTTGTATAGTCCTGGCTCATACCCATAGATAAGACTTCCCAGCTCTCAAGTCCGGTATAGTTCTTCAGATCTTCGAAAATAACTCTTGTTTTAGCGAATACTTCCCTGGCCTGTCCTTCATAAGTCTCGATCGGTGCCATTGTCATAAGCCCGCATAGCTTTATCGAAGGCATGTCCATTATCTTATCTATTGCAGGCTTTAATTCATGAGGGGCAAATCCGTGCTTGCTCTCTTCGCCTGATACGTTTGCCTGGATCAAAATGTTTGAAGTAACATTGTTACTCAAAGATCTTTTTGAGATTTCCTCAGCTAATTCAACGCTGTTTACGGAATGGATAAGATGAGTTTTTCCTATTATGTACTTAACCTTATTTTTCTGAAGCGTTCCGATAAGATGCCAGTCAGCATCCAGTCCGAGCGCAGAGAATCTCTCCACCTTGGGTACAAGTTCCTGTACACGGTTCTCCCCCAGGTCAGTAAGTCCGCTTACAGCTGCCGCTTCGGCATATTCGACCGGGAATACTTTTGTAACTCCGATCAGGGTCACGCTGCCCTTCTCCCTGCCTGAAGCGATCACGGCTTCATCTATAGCAGACTTTACAGACATGATATTGTCGGAGATCCTTTTTCTTAATTCTTCAGTGTAATCAAAATCCATATCAGTCGACCTTATCTCCGGGCTTAACAGTCTGAGGGTTAGTAATGATTACAGTATTAAGATTCGGAACAGAAGACTTTCCGACCTGATCGATGATCGCGAATTCACGGTCATTATCCAATACAATTACACGCACTTCTTCAACAAAGCCCTGGTTATTCGTATAAATAGAAGCCATACCGGAGAAATCAGATACGGCTATCTTATCAGCCGTCATGCCCAGGCCTGTCGCCGTATCGACAAAAGATGCCATATATCCTTCCGTATAAACCCTGTCGATCTTCTTAAGGGCGGAATATTCGTTAGGCGTCGAGAACGCAACCAGGTATCCTCCATCAGCTAACATCTCGGTATAAATAACCTTACAACCGGCAACGGCAGTATTCTGCTGTTCAATAACATTGCCTTCTTCATCTTTCTTTGTATTAGGTATGATCGTAACATTAAAGACTGCTTCACCGGCAAACGTATCAGGACCTACATTAGCTCCCGGAGCAAGATATACACAGAATGAAGGATCGCCCTTCGGTGCATATGTTTCGTTCACAAGGCTTGGAACAGAAACTCTCATGCCGTTTGTCTCTGTAATAACGATCTCAATATCGACCGTTCTGAGATCCAAAAGTGATTCAACGGATCTGGATGTCTCGAAAGTAATAAGCATGCCTGAATTGTCATTTTCGCAACGTACAACCTTACAGTTATCGATCGAGATACCTTCCGTACGGATGTTGATGTCATGAAGTGTTCCGACCGCGAAGTCAGAGACTGCGGCATCATTCGAAGACAGATATACCGACAGATACTGGCTCTCATTCTGCGCGATCCTGACAACCGGAGTATCTGCTTCAACAGTCAGGTCTGAAGAGATCGCACCGACAGAATTATTGATATAGTTCTTGATATCCGAGACAGGCAATGTCAGGAACATCTTATAATCTAATTCCTGCTCCCTGCCATCGAGTCTGAATGATACGATACCGGGTCTGTGCGCGGTTACAACTGAAGCGTATTTCTCGACCTGAGCTTCATAAACAGCTTCATCATTTCTCAAAACGGAAATTCTCTCGTCATTAAAATCGATCTTACTCATCTCATCAACACGTTCATCGAGAATAACGTTGACCGATGAACTGTAAGACGAGATATTGCTTAAGTTTCCGCCCATGGAATCATATCTGACCAGATCAAGGATCGCAGAGAGATTCTTGTTGTAATTCCTGTAGATTACATCAGCTTGAGCAACACCGCCCGAAAGGATAAGTTCCTGCTGGACATCGGATATCTGGGACTGCACGTTTCTTAAGTCCTGTACTACGGACTTCATATCCTCAGGGACAACGATCGCAAGTTCCTGATCCTTAGCAACTCTCGATCCTTCCGTGATCTGAGTGACAAGTTCCCCGTCAGTCGAACAGTTAATGGTATCCTCATCTCTCACGATAAGCGCTCTCGCACCGATCGTATGCTCTACAGAGCCTGTCGTAACGAATGAGAAATTAGGTTTCTCGGCAATATAGTCGTACAGATGATGAACCACGAAAACGAGCACGAAAAGCGCTGAAGCCACTGCCACAGCTCCCAGTATTCCGTTTCTGATCGCGCGGCTCTCTGCGCTCTTCTGGGAAGGATTCTTGCGCTTGAAAGCACTCTTCTCGATCTTTTCCTGTTCCCTGAGCTTAGCTTCTTCTTTCCTTTTAGCCTGCTCTAAGATCTTCTGCTGCTCTCTTGCTCTTGCTATTTCCTTAGCTTTTGCGGGATCGACAGGTTTCTTCTGTCCATTGGTTCTTACCTGACCCTTGGATGCTGCCTGTCCTTTATTTCTTATCTGTCCCTTGGAACCGGCCTGAATACCCTGTTTTTTATAGGACTTAAATCCGTATTGGTCCTGTGAAGGAGTTGCCTTCTTTGCCGGTGATCCCGCAACGGGTTTTACAGTTTTTTTAGGAGCATTTACATTCTGCTTTTTTACAGCCACATTCTTTACAACGGGCTTGCTGCCTGCAGGATATTTATTGCCCGGCTTTGATCCCTGAGACTTATTACCGGCGGGTTTAACAACAGTTTTTCCTGATACCATTTGGGCGGGTTTTCCCGAAGACATCTGAGCAGATTTTCCCTGTGAGGGAATAATCCGTTTTCCCTGCGGTTTTCCGGACTTATTTGCCGGGCCTGCGGTTTTCCCGTTAGTCTTCTTTGCAGGGCCTTCCTGAGGCTTGTTGTACCACTGCTTACCGTCAGCCATTTTCGTTAACCTCCGACAGCAAGCATGCAGGCAAGTTTAGCCTGTTCTTTTGCAAGGCTTCCCTGCATATAAGCGATATATGGCGGCTTGATAGGACCGTCACAAGAGAGTTCGGTCGTAGCACCCTGAACAAATGCGCCTGCAGCCATAATTACCTGATCGTCATAGCCGGGCATATCCCACGGCACAGGTGTAACAAAAGAATCAACAGGAGAACAGGACTGGATAGCTGCGCAGAACCCGCTCATCTTATCAGGATCTCCGAATTCTATCGTCTGAACGATATCGCCTCTGACCTCATTTGAAGCAGGACTGGTCTTATAACCTTCACCGCCCAGGATCTCGGCAGCAAACACGGCACCCTTAAGGCACTCTCCGACGCATGCAGGCGCAGTAAAAAGGCCTCTGGCGATCATAGAATTTGCGCCTAATGTAGGACCTACTTCGCTTCCCAATCCCGGCGTTGTAAGGTGTCTTGCCGCATTCTCAACAAGATCAGCTCTTCCTGCAATATAACCTCCGGTCTTTGCGATTCCGCCTCCCGGATTCTTTATGAGAGATCCTGCGATAACGTCAGCTCCGACTTCAAGGGGCTCTCTCTTCTCTGTAAATTCACCATAGCAGTTATCAACTGCAACAATTATGTCTTCCCTGACTGAATGAACCAGTTCGGCGATCATGGCGATATCTTCGCAAAGCAGCGCTCTTCTGCCTGTATAACCGCGTGATTTCTGGATAAACACCATCTTTGTCTGAGGCTTAATAGCCGCCCGGATTGCATTGAGATCAGGCGAGCCGTCCTCCTTGAGGTCAACCTCTTCATAACCGATACCGTAAGATTTGAGCGACATATCATTATTGTCAGAGGAGAGACCTATCGTAGCCATTAGGGTATCGTACGGTCTTCCTGTAACGGAAAGCATAATATCTCCGGGCCTCAAAGCTCCGTAGAGCATAGCGGATATAGCCTGGGAACCGGTGCTGATCTGCCATCTGACATAGGCCTTTTCAGCCTTGAATACTTTAGCGAAAATATTCTCGATCTTCTCCCTGCCGGCATCGTCATAACCGTAGCCGGTCGTCGATCCCATATGCGTATCGGAGAATTTCTCACTCCTGAAGGCATCTAAAACCTTGAGTTCGTTGTAAGTCACAATGTCGTCAATACGGGCATAAACGTCAGAAAGCGTCTCTTCAGCCTTAACCGCAGCCCCGATCGCTTTGTCACTGACACCGTATTGTCTGTAATTCTCGATATTGTTCTTCACTAAGCTATCCATAACTAGTAATTATATCAAAATATATATATAGAACAAAACAAGAAACCAGGCAAATTTCAGACAGGCTTCATTTTCCCGGGAATATTACAAAAACAATGAGCTGCTTACTGAGCGTACACCGCAAGCTTCAGAGCCCCAGGGAAGCATTCAAAATCCACCTTGTGACCCGAGAAGTCCTCGCCGTCATAATTGCCGTTCAGATCCCTTGAGCCGGTTGCCTCAACAGTAAGCTTTGTCGTAACAAAGACATCCGCTTCCTTATAGCCCTCATGCCTGCCCTTCTTGTACTTAGTGAGCAGATAAAGCGATCTGAAAAGATTAACGGATTCGATCGAACAGCAGTTGATAAGGCCGTCATCTATCTTAGCATTAGGCGCAGGACAGAAGCCTGAACCGTAATAGGATGCATTGCAGACCGCGATCATGGTAAACACTGATTTCAGCGATTCGTTCGGCTTGCCGTCTCCTCTTAAAGCCTTGTATTTGAATTCGAACTTTCTGTTGCCGAAAAGGCACCCCAAAGCTGAAGTTACATAAGCCGTACTTCTGACAAGGCTCGAATTCGGGTGGGCAAGCACCTTACCCTTAGCCCTTAGCTGGACTTCGGTATCAAGACCAATGGATGCAACATTGAGACACCAGGCGGAACTCGCATCTATCTTATTGCCTTCACGGTCAAAAGACGTAACCTTGATAAGATCCGCATTCTTTATCTTGTAATTATCGTCGAAAATCTCCCTTACACAGATCCCGCTGTTGCATCTGTGCTCCTCATCCATTACAGATCTTGTGAAATCGTTGCCTGTACCCAAAGGGATTACTGCCATAGGTGTCTTTGATTCAGCAAGGGAATTTGCAACTTCGTGAATCGTTCCGTCACCTCCGCAGGCAATAACCAAAACATCACCCTCCAAGGCTGCTTTGTCTGCGACTTCACTCGCATGACCGGCAAATTCAGTATAGATGACCTGAGATTCCCCCGGATGTTCTTCTGATAAACTGGAATATGCCGCTTTAAAACCTGCCAGAGCCTTACTGTCGGCTCTGCTGTTAACGATGAACAGTTTCTTCATACTACGTCAGATCATTTCTGCTCTGAAAGCTTCAACACCACATCTATCATGTCATTCACGGTCTTCACTTCATCAAGAAGTTCGTCCGGAAGACGGATATTGTATGTCTCCTCCACATCGATTACGAACTCATAGAGCTGCAGAGAATCGAATGGCAGATCGGTATTAAAAGAAAGATCGGTAGTAATCTCCTCAGGAGATATTTCGAGCGTTTCAGACATGATTCTAATCACATCTTCTTGAACCTTAGCTCTCAGGTTGTCAGAGTCAGCCATTTTGTTTTTTCTCCTTCGTAGTATCTTTAGCAACCTGTCTTGCGGTTGCTCTTACATTCTCACTGCTGTCATAGCGTCTCAGCTGCTGTTCAACATACCTGTCGACCTCATCTACGAGATCTAAAAGGTGCTTCCTGTCATTCGCATCGTATCCTGCAAGAATATGCTTTGCCAGGACTCTGTGGAACTTGCTGTTCATTCTGCACGCAAGCTTGCCTGTATGTGTAAGGCTGATCCTTACAATACGCTTATCACGCTTATCACGTTCTCTGTGGACATATCCCTTCTTTACGAGCCTGTCTATGGCTACGGTAAGAGTACCTGTGGTAATTCCGAGATCCTCGGCTGTATTTGTCATGGTACGGGCATCATAGGGCCCGATTGCAGTAAGAGTATGCATCTCAGCAATCGACAGGTCCTTAAAATAGCCTGCCTGAAGAGACTTCTCTTCTGTCAAAACAACATTCTCAAAGATCCTGACCAGGGCCTCTGACATCTGTTCTTCTTCGTTCAGCAAAACAATCTCTCCCATTCGATTTGATCTACAGATTAAGTATATCACAAAACATCCGGCATTCTTGCAAGGGTGGGACAGATTGGAACTGCCGTTTCTCTTACTATTTGGCAGCCGGTCTGTAAGCTTTCTTGTCACCGTTTATCAGCACTATCGAAAAGACGACGACAAACATAGATATGCCGCCGATGATAAGAGTGACAGCATCATTCGATTCGATCATTTCGATCAGGCCGTTTAAATATGAACCTAAAACATTGAACATTATATGTGCGAGCAAAGGCACCAGTATCGAACGGTATCTGTATCTCAGGAAAGCTAAGAACAAAGCTATAATGATCGCATAGGTTACCTGTAAAGGTATCATGTGAATCGCTCCGAATACAACGCTCGTGATCAAGATAACATAGCCGGGCTTAATTCCCGATTTTTCTAAGATCTTATAAGAAACTCCGCGGAAACAAAGTTCCTCAAGTATGGGCGCAAGCGTGACGGTATAAATGGCGTTGACCCACGGGTCAGTAACCAGGCCGGACATTTCTATGAGCTCATTGTACTGCTGGATCATGCTCGGAATGAAAAACCTGATAAGCACAATCATTGCATCGATGACAAAATTAAGGCTTATAACCAGACATATAACGGCCACTACGGATCTTACCCCGAAAATATTGCGCAGCTTAACTTTGGGTTCCTTTTTTACAAAGCCATTGAAATACCATATGCCGAATACGATAATTCCCGCAATCCCGTATAATGCATACATAAAAATGGAGTATCTTTCGTTAAAGATACTAATTATCGTGTTGAAATTATCTATCGAATTATCGGAAACGAGCCCTTCATTTACTACATTAAATGCAGCCAGCACCAAAAAAGGAATCTGGGCTATAGTCTGGATCATCATCAGAATGGCGGCAGGAACGAGTCCCAGGATAATATACCCCACGATTATTCTCTTTTTAGGCGCTGCAGTATTAGTTCCGGTACTTTCCGGCACCTGTTCATTTTTCATTACTTCATTAACAGCATTCTCATCCATAAGTCTGAACCGTCCTTATCTGAACCTGACGACAGTAACTCCCGCATCACCTTCACCCTGTGCGCCGGCACGGAATGATTCGACCCTGTCATCCTTAATAAGCATATCCTGAACACAGGATCTCAAAGCTCCCGTGCCCTTGCCATGCACTATTCTGGCTTCTTTTATACCTGCAAGAACGCAGTCTTCAAGATATTTCCCGAGACATGATTCAGCTTCTGCAGTTGTCATTCCGATTAGCATGATCTCGGATGTTGTGGAAGAGGCGCTGTTGAATCTTACTTTCGAGAGATCTTCGGCACCGGTCTTGGCAGCACTTCCTTTTGATCTTGATGCGGCTTTGCCGTTCTTAGTCCTCATAAACTCGTCACGCTGGGCTTTTGTCGGCATCATGAGCTGATTCTTTTTTACGGCGATCTTCATGCTGCCGCATAAGATGTTTACAGTACCGCTTTTCGAGAGGTCTGATTCGGCAATTCCGGTCTGACCTAAAGACGGAACATAATAGCACTCACCCTTGACAACTTCCTTTACTGGTTCACCGCTCAAAGCAACGGAGCTGACTGCTTCATCATCTTCCACTTCCAGATCACTGATTCCGGCTCTGAGTTTTCTTCTTATCTTGTCCAGTTCTTTTTCACGCTCTGCCCTGTCCATATCCTTGGAGCGTTTCCTTAATTCGCGAAGTTCGCTGCTCAATTCTTTCTCCTGTTCCTCCAGGAGTCTCTTTTGCTCAGCCCTCATGTCATTAAGGATCTTCGTTTTGGACTGCTTTAACTTGGCATTCTCTTCCTCAAGGCGCGCCTTCTCTGCTCTCAGTTCAATATTGAGTCTGTCATTTTCTGCGGCAAGGTTCTGAGCCCTCTTAGACTCTTCCTCAGCCTTTGCAAGAAGTTCCTCATATTGCAGTTCATCTGTTGACATCCTTGCTTTTGCATTATCAAGGATATGCTTTGCAAGACCCAGTTTTCTCGAAATAACGAAAGCATTGGAAGAACCGGGTCTTCCGGTGATTAGCTTATATGTCGGAGCCAGAGTCTCCGTATCAAATTCACAGGAGGCATTCATTACGCCTTCGGTAGTCTCGGCATAGCCTTTAAGTTCTCTGTAGTGCGTCGTTGACATGACAACGCAGTTTTTTCTTCTCAGTTCCTCTATGATCGATATCGCAAGCGCAGCGCCCTCTGCCGGATCCGTACCGGAACCCAATTCATCAAGGAGCACAAGCGACTTGCCCCTGATGTTCTTCAGGATAAAGACAATATTGGACATATGCGATGAAAAGGTCGATAAACTCTCTTCAATGCTCTGCTCATCACCGATATCAGCCAGCACCCTGTCGAAAACACAAACTTCAGAGCCGCCGGACGCCGGAATCGGAAGACCTGCCATAGTCATGAGGACAAGAAGTCCGCATGTCTTGAGAGATACAGTCTTACCGCCTGTATTGGGACCTGTAACGATCAACGCGTCATAACCGTCTCCTACACTGATATCGACAGGAACTACACTCTCCCTGGGAATCAGGGGATGTCTTGCACCCTTAAGTGAGATCCTGCCTTCAGTATTGAGTTCAGGACAAAACGAATCAGTCTCTACACCGTATTCGCCTTTAGCGAATATATAGTCGAGGCGGGATGCTATGGATATATTGTTTTCAAGCAGGCTGCTTATAGAGACTACTTCGTTCGTAAAACTCTTAAGGATCCTCTGGATCTCAGCCTGTTCTGCGAAATTCAGTTCGGCGATCTTGTTGTTTGCTTCGACGACACTCATCGGCTCAATAAATAAAGTCTGACCCGAAGACGAAGCCCCGTGGACTATGCCTTCGATCCTGCCGTTAAAATCCGCCTTTACAGGAATGCAGTATCTACCTTCCCTCAGCGTAACGATGCTCTCCTGGAGCATATCCGAGTGATTGGAGATAACGCGGTCCAAAAGGGATCTTATTCCGCCCGCAACATTCTTTCTCTCTCTTCTGATCGAGGACAATTCCTTGCTGGCCCTGTCCGACACTTCATCCTGCCCCAATATCGAACTGTCGATCTTCTCGAGAAGAGGATCACATATTTCCATTCCGTCGATATAAGCACAGATATCAGGCTCCGTATCGTCTACAAAAGGAGATCCCGCTGACCTCGCCTTGTCTATTGCTTTCTTTATTTCACCTGACGTTCTGAGAAATGATGCAACTTCCAAAAGCTGTCCGCATGTCAGAGTGCCGTCCGCTTTCGCATAGATGAGAGCCTCTCTTAAGTCTCTCATTCCACTTAACGGAAGCATTCCGAATCTTATTATGTGATCCATTGCCTGCCCTGATAACGAGAGTTCTTTGGTCACATAATCAACATCGCAGCAGGGAACCATTCCCTCACAAAGTTCACGTCCGTAAGAGGTTCTGGCCTTTGACTTAACCGATTCCCTTATCTTATTGAATTCAAGCGTGTTCAAGACTCGCCCGCGGATCTTCTTCCGCTCAAGGCTCTCTTCAAAACTCATAAATTCATACATTGCGTTTTATCCCCTGTTCACGCCTGACAAAAAGATCAGATTACCCGAGTCTCTTTGCGTTTGCAATAATGTCGGGAGTGATGGTCTTTGTCATCTCAAGACCTTCCTCGATATCGACATCAGTAATCTCGCCGTGCTGTCTTACTATCAGTCTGTTAAATCTCTTTTCCACGAGACAGTCAATAGCTTTAATGCCCATAAGGCTTGCCATCGTTCTGTCCCTTAACGTCGGTGAGCCGCCTCTCTGCAGGTGTCCAAGAATAGTCGGACGCGCTTCGATACCGGTAGCCTCTTCGATCTGCTTAGCGATATCTTCAGCATGACATACCCCCTCAGCAACGATAACGATATAATGCTTCTTGCCTGTATTCCTGCCGTCAAGGATTACTCTCAAAACATCCTTGTTGAAATCATAAGGAACTTCCGGAATGAGAATACTCTCGGCACCTGTGGCAATACCTACATTAAGTGCGATCCAGCCTGCGTGTCTTCCCATAACCTCGATAACACTGCAGCGTTCATGGGAAGAAGCCGTGTCTCTCAGTTTATCGATGCACTGCATCGCAGTATTCATTGCCGTATCGTAACCTATCGTGTACTCGGTTGAAGCGATATCATTGTCGATCGTACCCGGAATACCTATAACAGGCATTCCGATCCTTGCAAGTGCCCTGGCCCCCTTATAAGAACCGTCACCGCCAATTACGATCAAGGCATCAAGCTCATATGCTTCCATCATGCGTGCACCCTTAAGAACGCCCTGATCCGTCATAAATGTCTTGGATCTGGCAGTCATAAGGAAGGTTCCGCCTCTTTGAAGTGTCTCTGATACGCTTCTTCCGTCAAGCTGCTTTATCTCGCCTTTCCAAAGGCCGTGGTAGCCTCTGGTTACGCCGTACATCTCAAAACCAGCATTGATACCTGCTCTTACAACAGCCCTGATAGCTGCATTCATACCGGGCGCATCTCCGCCGCTTGTAAGTACGCCAACGCGCTTGATCGGTTCTACCGTGTTCTTATCTATAGTGTCGTAATTAGCAGCTCTTAGACTGCTTATCTCAGGGAGATTACTCTCATCATAAAGAAGTCTGCCCATATAAAGCCTCCGAAACGTCAGAAATTATACATAAAACTAATTATACACTAATATCCGTTATTACTTGAAAGATTCGGGCATGATATTATAATCGCTCAACGGTCTGATCCGTATTTATTCTTGAACAAGGTCTTGTTTTCGTACATAGCCTTGTCTGCGCGTTTGAACACCGAATCAAATGTCAAATCATCCTCCGTTCTTTCAGCCATACCGACAGCTGCAGAATAGCGTAGACCCGGTTCAACATCTTCACGGGTATAAGAAGCCCTAAAGTCTTCCTTCAATTTATCGGTCAGAACCTGCCGGTTCTCGTAATCATAGTCTTTAAGAAGGACAACGAACTCATCGCCTCCGATCCTGAATACAGGTGAATACCTGAATACATCACAAACCATGCGGCAACAACCCTTAATGTAATTATCACCGGCCTCATGGCCATATTCGTCATTGACATGCTTGAGCTTGTTCAGATCGACCATGACGACGGCAAAATTTTCGCCTTCTTTCTCGATACGGTACTTCATCTCATCGGTCTTCTTAATGAAAGCCGCTTTGTTACCGACTTCGGTCAGAGCATCTTTGAAGCTTTCGTCATTCAGCTTGTCGATCTTCTGATCCTTATACTTAATGTCATTTTCAACTTTTTCTTTCTCTTTCAGATAATCGATTATGCTTATCTGCATCTCCTTTATCCCGTTATAGATCTCAGTGATCTCATCTTTGCTCTTTATATCAAGATTTATAACGCCTGCAGTATCATAATCTTTATGGTTAGAAGGATTAAACCTCTTCATCTCTTCAGTCATGGCCTTTATAGGATGTGCAACTGTTTTGTTAATAAACAACATCGCGAGTATCAGCACTATCACGATAAAGCCCATCGCACCTGCGAAAATACTGGCAAAAAATGAAGTTCTGTCAGCCATTACCTCTTCCATGCTGTAATCGCATCCTACAACGCAGACGCAGTTGCCCTGGGAATCATATACCGGCATAAAAGCAGAACAGAGCCATCCCCAGTCACCGTTAGAAATGGTCGGATCATTAAATTGTTCCAGATCCATACCGAGAAGTTCATCTTCTCTTCGCTCATAATAACCCGTCTCATACAACGGTGTTTCCTCGTCATCAACAAGGTACATATCATACTCGGCATCCTTGTCTCCGTGAGCAACAACATAAAGATATTCAATCTCTTCCATGTTGGAGAGATACTCGGTGATCATGCTCCTGATCTTGCTGTAACCATCCCAAAGGTCATGTTCCCTAAGATAATCTTCGATAAGTTCTTCATTATCTTCTTCCTCTGCCCTGTCCCTTAAAGCCTGGAATTCCTCAGATGCTGCAGCTTCCCTGAGCCTTGCAAGATAATCACCGTCGACCATGGAAGCGAAATTGCGCGCATTATCTGAAGCGCAATGCTTGTAGAACTTGTCGATTGGACCGACGCTTGTTAAGAAAGAGATTGCAGCCGTACCAAAAACTACTACAAAAAGAGTAATAGCTATGAAGATATACATCTTCCACTTAACAGAAAACAACTTCTTTCCGGGCTGCATGTAATACTCCCTGTCGGATATACAATAAGTATAACACGCAGAAGCCTAAACCTATGAAATCGATTGTAAATATTAAATTTCCAACAATCGAAAAAGCAGCCATAAAGACAAAAGGCTCTCTGTTTTTTCTCAATTCAAATTCAATTTATTACCATGAGCACGGCATGAACTATACGCATCAGTCTTCGAGATTAATCGAATCCAATACTTCGGTTATATTGTCGTGGAAAACAAGATGTGCATTCCTGTCTGCAAAAGTCTTATCCCTGTTGATTATCACAAGATATTTTCCACTGAAATCATAAGCCAGAGATGCTGCCGGCTGAACCGCGAGCGAAGTGCCTCCGATAATAAGACAATCTGCTCGGAATACAAGCCTTTTGGATTCGATCCAGGCGCTTTGAGGAAGTCCTTCGCCGTAGAGCGTAACATCAGGTCTTACCATTCCGCCGCACTTGGGGCACTTGGGAATGGGGCCTTCTGATTTGAAAATAAAATCAAAAGGATATTTCTCATGACACTTCATGCAGTAATTGCGGTATGTCGTACCGTGAACTTCCTGAACATTCTTGCTTCCCGCTCTCTGATGGAGGCCGTCGATATTCTGGGTTATTATTCCGTCAAGTTTTCCGGCTTTCTCCATTTCAGCAAGCTTATAGTGAGCCCTGTTAGGCTCTATGCCCGCGGTGTTAAGCTTTTGTCTGTAGAATTCATAGAAAACATCCGGGTGATCAACCAGACAATCGATACTAAGAAGATATTCCGGACTGTATCTGTCAAACTTGACATCGTGCTGATTATAAAGGCCGTCCTTGCTCCTGAAGTCAGGAATACCGCTCTCAGTCGATACTCCGGCTCCGCCGAAGAAAACTATGTGATTGCATTCCCTTATGATCCTGTTAAGTTCAGCTACTTTCTGTTCGTCCATGATATACCTCCTCTACAACATTTCTATATTATCTTCACCGACAAGTTCCGCCAGTTTATTAAGCACCGCTTCATCAGGAGATATCCTGCATATGTCATCAAGCCTTGTTATGCTTTTATCAGAATCGAAAAGTATCTCTACAGGCATATTACCATGAAAATAAGCAAGGAAATTAAGAAGTCTTGCAAAACCTTTTGAATCAGGCTTGCCCGTGTAACGTATCCTCAAGACATGTTCTTTATTCTCATTTGCCGGCTGCATTACTGCGGGCTGCTCATTATTTACCGGTGCAGAAGCAGAAAACGCGCCCTTATACTCTGTCTGTTTTACTGTCTGTGACCCGTCTCTTTCTCGCAAAGCAGTCTGGTATGCTCTGTCGTTCCTTATTCTGCTCAGAAGAGAAGGGTCATCGGATAACTCATAACAGCTGTCGGCAAACATCGTAAGTTCGCCGCCTTCTCTCATCTGTCTTCTGCCGATAAACAAATACGGCTTATTTTTCTCGACCATCCTGTTATAAACATCAAAATTTTTACCGAAAAGGATTACTTCGAATGTTCCGCTCATATCTTCGCAGGTTATCGTACTCATCATGGTCTTTTTCTTGGTATAGCCGGTTCTTTTATCTGTTACCATTCCGCACATTGCAACCTGCTTGTTGTCGTCCAGCGCATCACTGCCGGACAGCGAGAGGATATCATCGGCTTCGGACATATCAAAAGTAGCAATCTCCGTAATGGTCTTTGCGTATGAAGCCAGAGGATTTCCTGAAAGATAGATCCCAACCATTTCCTTCTCATATCCAAGTTTCTGACTGTCATCATATTCGGGAATATCGGGAATATAAATGGAAGGACCCGCTGATGATACGTCACCGAAATCAAAGAGAGATAACTGACCTTCAATATTTCTGCTCTCTTCGTGTGCGATTTTCTCAAGTTCTGTCTGAACGCAGGCTGTCATCTGCGCTCTCTTGTAGCCAAACGAATCCATACATGAAGCAAGTATCAATGCTTCGGCTACGGTCTTCTTAACACCGGTCTTTGCAGCCCTGACAACAAAATCTTCAAAGGACATATATTCGCCGTTCTTCTCTCTGTCTTGTAAGATGTCAAGGACCGCTCCCTCGCCAACATTCTTGATCACTGACAGACCGATTCTAATCCTTCTATCACCTTCGGTCGTAAATCTCTCACGGCTCTTATTGATATCAGGCGGAAGCACTTCTATTCCCATAGCCGAGCAGCAAGTAATATAGTAAGCGGCTTTCCCCAGATCATTCCTGAAGGAATTGAGCGTTGCTGCCATAAACTCAGTCGGATAGTAATGTTTGAAATAAGCTGTCCAATAACCAACGACCGCATAACAGGCAGCGTGTGATTTGTTAAACGCATAACCTGCAAAACCAGATACGTCATCAAATATCTTAGCTGCAATATTCTCGGGGACACCGCGTTTGATACATCCGTCGATCTGACGTCCCCTGTCATCAGTTCCTCCGTACATAAAGAGATTCCTGTAATTCTCCATGATCGACTTCTTCTTTTTGCTCATCGCGCGTCTGATGTTATCAGACTGTCCCATGGAGAATCCTGCAAGATCTCTTACTATCTGCATTACCTGCTCCTGATAAATGGCACATCCGTAAGTAACGTTGAGGATAGGCTCAAGCAGCGGATGGTCATATGTAATGTGTGACGGATGCCTTTTGCAGTCAACATATTTGGGTATTTGGTCCATCGGACCCGGTCTGTAAAGAGATATACCGGCAATGATATCTTCCAGACTCTCAGGCTCTAGTTGTTTCATAAATGAAGTCATTCCGCGGCTTTCAAGCTGGAACACTCCGACGGTCTCGCCGCGGCTTATCATCTTAAATATCTCAGGATCATCAAGCGGTATCCTGTCGAGATCAATATCCTTACCGTAATTGTTCTTAATGAGTTCCTTTACATCCTGTAAAACAGTAAGGGTACGGAGTCCCAAGAAGTCGAACTTAAGAAGACCGATACTCTCAACATCATTCTTAGCAAACTGTACTGCAACCGTGTCATCGTTAACTGCCAAAGGTGCTATGTCAGTTATATCTTTACCGGATATGATTATTCCGGCTGCGTGCGTTCCGGCATTACGCGGAAGGCCTTCTACGCGGATAGCCATATCAATTACTTTATGGGCTTCAGAATCCGTGTCGTAAGCTTCCTTGAACTCGGTACTGATCTCAAGAGCCTGCTTCAATGTCATTCCGACAGAAAACGGGATCATCTTCGTAAGCTTGTTGCTCTGGGCAATCGGCATGTTAAGAACTCTAGCTACATCTTTGACTGCCTGCCTCGCTGCCAGCGTGCCAAACGTGATAACATGGGCCACTCTCGTTTTGCCGTATTTTGCCTCAACATAATCGATCGCTGTCTGTCTTCTCTCATCATTGAAGTCGACGTCAAAGTCCGGCATTGAAACTCTCTCGGAATTCAGGAATCTCTCGAAAACAAGACCATATCTGATAGGATCGATATCCGTTATTCCGACAGCATAAGCAACCAGGGAACCCGCACCGGACCCTCTTCCCGGACCTACTGTAACATCGTGTGTCTTCGCATAATTAATGAAGTCCCAGACTATGAGATAATAGTCCGTATACCCCATGCTGTTTATCACGGACAACTCATACTCCGCGCGCTTCATATATTCTTCTACATTTCCGGTAGGAGGCGTTACTTCAAATCTTTTCTTAAGGCCTTTAAACGTCAGATCGGATAAATATTCCTCATGGCTGCTGTAGCCTTCGGGAACTTCGTAAACAGGAAGATGAATCGTCTCAAAATCATATTCCGCATTACACATTCCGGCTATCTTTCCGCTGTTCTCGATCGCCTCCCCAAGTTCAGGGAAGAACCTTCTCATCTCTGTCTCGGATTTAACGTAGAACTCATTGCAGGACATGCGCATCCTGTTCTCGTCATCGATCCTTGCTGCAGTTGAAATGCAAAGAAGGATATCCTGCGCTTCGTAATCATCCTTCATCAGATAATGGCAGTCATTTGTCGCAACCAGAGGGATGCCTGTCTCATTAGACATCTTAACGAGAGCAGCATTTACTTTGGCCTGCTCCGGTGTCGTATTAGCCTGTATCTCAAGATAGTAATTGCCTCTTCCGAAAAGCCCGTCATACCACAAGGCAGTCTGTGAGGCTTTCTCTGTCTCACCTGCAAGAATAAGTGAAGGAACCTTGCCTGCCACACATGCCGAAAGACAGATCAGTCCCTCATGCCACTTCACAAGCAGTTCCTCATCGATCCTCGGCCTTCTGTAAAAGCCTTCCGTAAAGCCTGCGGATACAAGCCTGTTGAGATTCGTGAGGCCCTGATTATCCTTTGCAAGAAGGATCAGATGGTTATAGTATTTATCTTCTCTTCCGGGAACGGCAGTCTTATCAAATCTTGAGCCGGGTGCTACATAGACCTCGCAACCTATAACAGGATGGATGCCGTTAGCCTTCATCTCCCTGTAGAAAGAGACTGCGCCATACATTACACCATGGTCAGTTATAGCGCATGATGTCATTCCCATCTCCTTAAGCCGTGCAGCAAGATCTTTGATCTTTATCGCACCATCGAGAAGACTGTATTCGGTATGAAGATGTAAATGACAAAAGCCGCTCATTATTTCTTTCCCTTAAGTTCGATTATTATGTCTCTTATCTCGGCCGCCCTCTCGAAATCAAGTTCTTTCGCAGCCTTGGTCATCTCAGCTGTAAGCTTGTCGATAAGCTTATTGTTCTCTTCTTCCGTTCCGCCTGATACACCTTCATTGATCAGTCTTACAGCATCTATGCCGCCCTTGGAATTCTTTCCTCTTCCTTTGCCGCCTGAAGATTCCCTGCTGTTCTCAGCAACGATATCAAAGACGTCTCTTACAGCCTTTTTAATCGTTCTCGGAGTAATGTTATGTTTCTCATTGTACTCCTTCTGGATCTTCCTTCTCCTGTTAGTCTCAGATACGGCATTCATCATTGAATCAGTGACTTCATCCGCATACAGGATAACGCGACCGTGATCGTTCCTGGCGCATCTTCCGATTATCTGTATCAGAGACCTCTCTGATCTTAAGAAACCTTCCTTGTCTGCATCAAGGATCATAAGAAGCGATACTTCAGGCAGATCGATTCCTTCTCTTAAGAGATTGATACCGACAATAACATCCACCTCATCATTACGGAGCTGGTTCAGTATCTGCATTCGCTCAACTGCTTTGATATCCGAGTGAAGATAAGTAACCCTTACATTCTCCTTCTTAAGGAACTCGGTAAGATCTTCAGCCATTCTCTTGGTAAGCGTCATGATAAGGCTCTTATCACCTGATTTCTTTTGTTCCTTAAGCTCGGCGAGAATATCTTCGATCTGTCCCTCAACAGGCCGGATAAAGATCTCAGGCTCTAAAAGACCGGTCGGTCTGATAACCTGTTCAACTACCTGTTCACTGTGTTTATTCTCATAATCTGCAGGAGTTGCGCTGACAAATACCGTCTGCCCCATACGCTGCTCAAATTCATCGAACTTGAGAGGTCTGTTATCAAAAGCTGACGGCAGTCTGAATCCGTATTGGATGAGCATCTCTTTCCTTGATCTGTCACCGTTATACATCGCGCCGACCTGCGGTATCGTCTGGTGAGACTCATCAATGAACAACAGAAAATCATCCGGGAAGAAATCCATCAGCGTGCAAGGAGGCTCTCCCTCTTCTCTGCCTGCAATGTGTCTTGAATAGTTCTCTATTCCTTTGCAGAACCCGGTCTCTCTTAACATATCCATGTCATACCGGGTACGCTGTTCGAGCCTGTAAGCAGCGATCATGTCGCCGGCTTCCCTTAACTCATTAAGTCTTACTTCAAGCTCGGCTTCGATCTTATCGATAGCCCTGTTAAGCTTCTCCCTGCCTGTCGCATAATGCGATGCCGGGAAAAGCTCAATGTAATCCCTTGTATATTCGGTCTTTCCGGTGATCGCATCAACATAGCTTATCTTGTCTATCTCATCTCCGAAAAAACTGATCCTTGTAAGTGTATGCTCAGAATCGGGAGTCCATATATCGATGATATCTCCCTTGCGTCTGAATGAGCCTCTGACGAGGTCAAAATCATTGCGCGTGTACTGCATATTGATGAGCTGGGCCATAACGGCATCCATGGGTATCTCAAGGCCTGTCTCGAGCATGAGAGCCAATGCCAGATAGTCTTCCTTCTCACCGATACCGTAAATGCAGGATACCGATGCGACGATAATGACATCTTCTCTCGTAAGAAGAGACTTTGTCGCTTCGTGACGCATACGGTCTATCTCATCGTTGACAGATGAATCCTTCTCGATATATGTATCCGTCGCTGCAATATAGGCCTCAGGCTGATAGTAATCATAGTATGAGATGAAGTATTCAACTGCGTTCTCCGGAAATAATTCCTTAAACTCGGCATAGAGCTGTCCTGCCAGAGTCTTGTTATGGGCAAGAACAAGCGTAGGCCTCTGGATCTTCTCGATAATATTGGCCATGGTAAACGTCTTGCCCGAACCCGTAACGCCCAAAAGCGTCTGGGCTCTCATCCCTTGCTTTATGCCCTGTACCAGGGAATCTATCGCTTCCGGCTGATCACCGGAAGGCTTGAATTCAGAATGCAGCTTAAAATTCATTATCGTCCTGATCCTCTATGCTTCTCTCGTTAAACAGAACCCTTGAACCAATTTTAGAACGTTTGTTCTTCGCTTGCAATATTATATACGCTTATTGGCCGCAAAACTGACTTCCGTCATATAATTCCGCTATACGGTCTTTTGACGGCGGATCCGTTCCTTCAGTCTCAGCTTCCGCAGATGCCAGCGCCATACAAAGCTTAAAAGCATCTTCGGAAGACATCTTATTATCAATAGCAAAAGCAAGTCCTGCAGTCATGGCATCACCGCAGCCTGTTGTACAATTGACATTTACGTCGATAGCTTTGGAATATGCGGCTGTCCCGTTATAGTCAGCAAATACCGCTCCTTCTTTTCCCATTGAAATAAGACAATATGAGATGCCCTGACGGATAATGTTCCGGGCTTCTTCAAGGGCGCTGTCAGGATCGTTATAAAGGCCTAATTCCTCACATGTCGGTTTGACCGCAAAAGGCTTTGATCTGAGTCCTTCCTGAAGATATTTGTCTGAACAGTCAAGGATCACCCTGACTCCTGATACCGAGCTGAAACTCCTGATAAGATCCGCATAGATATCCGAAGGGGAACCGAGAGGAGGTCTTCCCGAGATGACGACAATATCGCCGCTTACGAGTTTTTCAGTTATAAGATCCTTAAATCTTTCAATGGAATCCCTGTCATATAAGGGCCCGTCACCATTGATATCCGTTGTTACACCATTCTCTCCGGTGATCTTTATGTTCGTTCTGGTATTGCCTGAAGGATATTCGATGCTCAATACTTCATAACCGGCCTTAAGCATTTCGAGAAGCTTGCTGCCGTCTTCACCGCAGAGTCCGACACAGATAACGGATTTCTTACCCAGGACATTAAGCGTCTTGGATACGTTGATCCCCTTTCCGCCCGGATTTGTCCTGAACCCGTATGATTTATTGATACTTCCGGGCATAAGGCCGTCTTTGACATGAAGACTGACATCGATCGCAGGATTAAGTGTAACCGTATAGATCATGTCTTCACGCCTTTCTTTTCAATGTCTTAAGGTATTCTTTCTGTTCCGGAGTAATGCGGTAACTCTCGACTGCTTTCTGGATCGATTTGTTATGAGTCCATTTATCGAGTTTATGTTTCTCGATGAATGGCAATGCGGCTTCATACTGCTTGGCAAGAGCGGTTGCGAAATACCATGCGGTCATCATGTTGACATAGTACTCATCGGAACGGATCTTTGAGACCTTTGACAGATAGACCGTCTTGAAATCTTCGTCAAGGAAATGCTCCATAAGCATTCCTATGGCAAATCTCTTAACATAAGTCAGATCTGACTTCATCCACTTTTCGACGTATTCGAGTAAGAGTTCTTTATTCTTACGGAATATCTTCGGAGACATCTGGTCGCATGTCGCCCAGTTGTCCACATATGGAAGAAATTCGTCTACAAGCTTTATGCACTCGCTGCAGTCCTTCATTGTGGACAGAATAAAAGCATGAAGCTGGTTTTCCTCGAAAAACCTGTGCGGAAGGTTCCCAAGGAATGAAGATATATCATCTCTTCTAGAAAATTCCTTTGCGAGCTGCCTTAAAACAGGAGTCCTGACACCTATTATCGAATCAGCGTTAACAGTAGGAATAATGGTTATCTGCATATCACGATAACCGGTATCCTGATTCTTGATTAATTCGTTATAGATATCATCAATAATCATAAGAGATGTCAGAATACAAGATACATGATTATCGCAGTTGCAATTCCTAAGAGACATCCTGCTGCAACCTGGAGCGGAGTATGACCAAGGAGTTCCTTGAGTTTCTCTTCATTAGGAAGATCTGCGCCTGTAAGCTTTTCGAACATATCGGCCATGGCATTGAGGAGCTCGGCCTGTTTTCCTGCCTGATATCTGACGTTCATGGCATCATGCATTACAACGATCGCAACGATCATGGCAACTGCAAACATAGCACTGCCAAAACCCTCATAAAGGCCGGTCGCAACCGCAACTGATGTAACCGTGGCAGAATGTCCGCTAGGCATACCGCCGTCACCGAAGAGCCTCTCAAAACTGAACTTTCTGGTAAGGATAAAATTGCTTATGCATTTAAATACCTGTGCCAGAAACCAGGAAGCTACTCCAACGATCAAGATTCTGTTTGTTATTATCTGAAGAAAGAATTCCATGCTATCCCTTTCAGTCTCCGATTTATCCAATATATTTTACTCTTTCAGTTAAAAAAATAAAGATTAATGGAATGAGGGATATATAAAAAAGATGCCGCAGGTCTTACCTACAGCATCTCTACAAACAAACTCAAAACTTATTTATTGCGATATCGTTCTTACGGTTTTGATAATACAGTACAATAAAGGCATCACAAGGAAACATCTGTTAACAATTCGTGAACAAACCACGGCAATTTTGAATATTTAGTCATAATGATCCCTGATACCGCGGTTCATCTTAGCCATTGAAGCCAATGTGGGAATGTTAACAGGACACACCCGCATACACGCAAGAGATTTTGAACATCCTTTCGCAAAATGATCATTATAATTTTTCTTTATAGTTGCCTTATCCCCGTCACTTCTTGAAGCCACAAAGTAACTGTCGTTGGCAAACAGAGGACCGAAGAAATCTTCACCCTTAACATAATTGGGACAGGCCTCAAGACACAGACCGCACTTGAGACATCTTCCGATCCGGTATTCAAGTTCATGGTCCTTCTCCGGACCCTGATGATATTTGCCAATGAACGCATCGATCTTCTTAAGGTTTTCCTGAATGATCCCACGGTCCACGACGAGGTCGCAGATAACGGGAAACTTGTGCAGAGGTTCAATTGTTATGGTATCGCCCTTCAGATCCTTAACAAACGTATCACAGGCCAGTACCGGCATCTTATTTATCACCATGGCGCAGCCTCCACACATGCCCTGAAGGCATGAGCATTCCCAGGAGATCCTTTCAGTGGGATTTCCGTCTGAATCGGTAATATCGTCCCTGTAATTAATATTGTCTAAAACAGCTGCGACGGATGCATTTCTGTCACCGTCATAATCAAAACACTGCCAGTACGGTTCAGCATGAGGATGCTTTTGTCTTAATATCTTAACCTTCATATTCATCCTCCTTTACCAGTCTGGATGTATACTTTCCGTCATCATACGAGATTATCGTCGAAGCATTAAATTCTTCAGACTTTTCCGGATAATCACTCCTGATATGCGAGCCCCTGCTTTCATGCCTGCTTGCAGCAGATATCAAAGCAGCTTTCGCGAGTGTCAGGATGCCTTCAAGACTGTAGGTAAAGTACTCGAGTTCCGATCTGTCGAAGTTTATCTTATCCGAGATACTGAGATAGTAATCAACATCCTTTATTCCGCTCTCCAGCCTTTCTTTATTCCTGACGATTCCCATTGAACTGTTGATAGTATCAGAAAGCATCCCCCTGACATACATAACAGGGAATTTGCTTTCCGAGCGGCGCTTCTTCTCAAGAAGATCGTTTGCCTCACTGACTTCTTTATTCCAGTCGTAAGGATCCGTCTCCATTCCGTTGATATCACCTGCCGCAACCCTGCCGCTGTAGATCGCGGCAAGAAGGGAATTGCCTCCGAGCCTGTTTGCTCCGTGATACATGGATGCACATTCACCTATAGCATACAGATTCTTTATATTGGTCCTGTGTTTGAGATCGACGGCTATCCCTCCCATAAAGAAATGCACGGAGGGCACAACAGGGACCGGGCTCTCGGATATATCTATATTCCTGTATTTCAAGCACAGTTCATATACCTCGGGAATACGGTCCATTATCTTATTCCTGCCCAGGAAAGAAACATCAAGATACACCTGACGCCCCGTCTCGAAAATATGCCTTGAAACTATGTCTCTGGGCATCAGATTACCGCCGGTGCCGTAAAGATCTTCCATGAAATAGATTCTCCTGCCGCCTTCCTCATAGAACAGTCTCCCGCCTTCGCCTCTGGCCGCCTCGGATATCAGCATCTTTTTCTGGTCCGTTTCGATCGTCGTGGGATGGTATTGTATGAATTCCAGATTCTTAAGCTCAACACCCTGGGAGAACAGTTTTCCCGCGGCATACCCGTCACACATCGTAGATCCGGTCGTCTTGCCGAAAAGCGCGTTTTGGCCGCCTGTTGCAATTACGACAGCGTCAGCCGTAACAGCCTCAACGGTCCTCGCCGCTTCACTGTAAAGCAGGGCTCCGTAACAGACTTTATCCCTGATCAGAACTCCGTAAAGATCATTCCAGTAACGTCTTTCTATCAGATTCATGCCTTCAAGTCTGCGGGCTTCCATGACCAGAGCCGTAACTATTTGTTTTCCCGTGACTGCACCTGCATAATTAGTTCTCGGATAAGTCTGACCACCAAACGACCTTCTGCTGATATTCCCTTCATTATCTCTGCTGAAGACAGTTCCAAGACTCTCAAGCCATCTCACGATATCAGGTGCCGCACTGCAAAGACCCGTTACGGCTTTCTCCCCGGCTATAAAGCATCCGCCCTTCAAAGTATCTTCTATATGTTGTTCGATGCTGTCTCCGTCTTCACCGGTAAGCACGGCATTTATTCCGCCTGCAGCAAGTACTGACTGTGATCTCTCTGATGGAAAAGGAGAAACAAGAATAACATTCATCCCTTTGGAAGCACATGTGATGGCACAGGCAAGTCCGGAAATACCGCTTCCGATAATAAGGACTTTACTCATTAGACACCACCCCCGCCGAACATTATGAGCTCTGTTCTGATTACTGAAACAGTTAAAACCGCAAAAATGACTGCGCATATTATCCAAACAGTTATATCAAAATTCCTGCGTGCTTTATCTGTGGAGATCATCCCGAGTGTGATCAGGGCGTTTCCGGCCGAAACCGCAGTATGAAGCAATGTCACACCGAAAAACAACACCTGGAGGATGATCACAGCCGCAAATAACAGATCGTTTGATCCCGCTGAATAGGAAAGCAGTTTAAAAGTATTAAGATGCAATATCAGCATCAGTATCATTAAAACGGCAGTTATACGCTGGATGAGTGTCCGGACGTTAAGACACGGATAAATCATTCCCCTGCCCCTGTCATGCATAAAAAACACTATTATGCCGCTTAACAGTATATGAAGACCTGTCAATGCAAGAACAGTATAAGCTGTCACATTGGTCAGAAGCGGCTTATAGCTGAAAGTCAGATAACAGTAAACCACGCATATAATATGCAGGAGAACAGAAGCTATTATCACAAGTCCGCATACTGCATTGACTTTCTTAACCATATAGCCTCCAAGTCTTTTTTTGATTATACCATCCACAAAAAAGACTTTCTCTCCCTTATACCGGATTGTTTACCGGTCAGATCAATCGTAATAGTCGAATTCCAGCTCACATACCTTTACGGTATCGCCTTCTTTAACCCCCATTTTCTTGAGTTCCTCAAAAACGCCCTCGTTCTCAAGAGTTCTCTGGAAGAAGTTTGTGGATTCGGTATCCTCGAAATTCGTAGAGTTAAATATCTTATTGATCCACTTGCCTGTAACTTCGAAATTACCGTCTTCATTGATGATTATCTCAAATTTCTTTCCTTCGTCAAATGAGTAGACCCTCTCACCGCCTTCGGCAATATCATGAAGAATAGTAGGAGGAAGCTTTGATACCGCCTCGGTAATTTTATCAACTAATTCCCTGATCCCTATCTGACCTGCCGCGGAGATTATGAACACATCCTCATATCCCATTGCGGTAACACTGTCGGCAAAATCCTTAGCCTCTTCATCTGTAACTCCGTCGCACTTGTTGCCGACAACTATCTGGGGTCTGGAAGCGAGTTCAAGGCTGAATTCCTCAAGTTCTTTGTTGATCGTCTTGAAGTCTTCTATAGGATCTCTTCCGTCAGCTCCGGACAGATCGACTACATGAACGAGAAGCCTCGTCCTCTCTATATGTCTGAGGAAATCGTGACCAAGACCGGCTCCTTCGTGGGCATTCTCGATGATTCCGGGAATATCTGCGATCACATACGAGAAATCGTCTTTGGTAACGACACCGAGAACGGGTTCTAATGTTGTAAACGGGTAGTCAGCGATCTTCGGCTTAGCTCTTGTGAGGACTGAAAGGAGTGTTGATTTGCCCGCATTGGGGAAGCCTACGAGACCTACATCAGCAATGAGCTTCAACTCGATAGAAAGTTCGCGCTCTTCGCCCGGGGCACCAGGAGTCGCAAACTGAGGTGCCTGCCTTACCGAATTGGCATAGTGCATGTTGCCGAGACCGCCCTTGCCGCCTCTTGCAACTACGATCTTCTGACCCGCTTCAGTAAGATCGGCAATGATCTCACCCGTAGTCTGATCTTTTACGACAGTTCCGACGGGAACACCTATAATGAGGTCCTCGCCACGCTTGCCGTACATTTTCTTGCCCATGCCCTTGGCGCCGTTCTGCGCGATAAACTTATGCTTGAATCTGAAATTCTGAAGGCTCGTCAGATTCGGCGCAGCCTGTAAGATGACATTACCGCCGTCTCCGCCGTCTCCGCCGTCAGGTCCGCCATTGGTAATGTACTTCTCAGTATGAAAACTGAGCGCGCCATTACCGCCGTCACCGGCTTTCACATAAATCTTAGAGTGATCAATAAACATCTGAGCCTCCTGAAAATAAAAGCAGTCCACGCTTATACAGCGACAGACTGCTCTTTTAGGTTTCTACTGAATGCCTGACTTTAGGCTACAGGATAAACGCTAACCTGCTTCTTATCCTTGCCCATACGCTCATACTTGACTTTACCGTCGATCAAAGCGAAAAGCGTATCATCAGATCCGATTCCTACGTTTGTTCCGGGATGGATCTTAGTACCACGCTGTCTGACAAGAATATTGCCGGCCAGAACTGACTGTCCGTCACCTTTCTTCGCTCCTAATCTCTTGGACTGGGACTCACGGCCGTTCTTGGTGGAACCCATTCCCTTCTTATGTGCGAAGAGCTGTAAATTAAACTTAATCATAATTACACCTCCGGTGTTCTTGAATTAATAATCTCTACGTACTTGTTCTTACTGTCGTTATAATCTCTTGCTATCCCGATAAGACCTAATTCGCAGGTCCTCATTATTACCTGAGCCCTGTCCTTTGTCCCATCGTCTCCCGTATCGGGAACCGTTATCCTTAAATTCACCTCTTCAGTGCCTTCACCGGTAACGCGGAAAGTTGAATCGGTATCATAACCGCAAATGTCTTCCAAAGCGTTTGCACTCGTAAACAAGAGTGTGGATACAGCGCTGCATATGATGTCTCTGCCGGGATCATCGTAACCTGCATGTCCGTTCGCATATATGGCACGGATCAGATTGCCTTCCCTGTTAACGATAACGGAAATCATAAAGCCAAAGCCTTAGACTCAAGCGTTGATAGCCTTGATAAGTACACGTGTGTAAGGCTGTCTGTGGCCGTTCTTTCTTCTGTAGCCCTTCTTAGCCTTGTACTTAGAGACGATAACCTTCTTGTTTCTGCCCTGCTTAACGATCTCACCGGTAACTGTAGCCTTAACATCGCCTGCTACGATTCCGTTGTCATCGGATACTGCAAGTACATCATCGAAAGTAACCTGGCTGCCAGCTTCACCTTCAAGCTTCTCAACGAAGATCTCATCGTCAACAGAAACCTTGTACTGCTTGCCGCCTGTCTTAATTACTGCGTACATATTCGTTCCTCCTGTTCTTCCAGTCTCGCTGCTTAAACCCAAGGCAGCGCCCGAAAAAAGCGCATTTAAAAAAGCCCGTTGCATGCGGTCACCGACGTATAATAACACCAGGGGTCATCTAAAGTCAATATTATAATGATAAACGGTTCGTTTCCCGGTAATATCAGGCGGCAGCTAATACGATAAACGCCGCTGAAAGCCCGAAAATAAGTCCCGTGATCTCGTAAAAGTCCGAGATGCGCTTTATAGGCATTACACAGCAGAAAGGCAGAATACCCAAAGCAACACCTGCCAGTGATACCCTTATGAGTTCCACATTCTCCTGGATCAGCCCCAAAGCAAGAAGGACAGCTGAAGGAAGCAGGGCTTCAGCAAAATAGATCGGGCTTCCGAAATATGCCGAAGCGCCCTGGCCTGAGTATCTGGATTTCTTATCTGAAAGGATCAAAGCAACCGCAGAAATGCTCATAACGACAAAGACTATCAGGGCTGCGACCGGATTTGGCTCGTTTTTCAGGGTAATCTCGACATTCGTCAGATTAAGCGATGCGGCCACAAGTATCATCAGTTCAACGATTCCGGTAAGGATCGAAACAAAAAAGATCGTTAAGCCATAATCTTTTCGGGAGTATTTGATCTTATTAGATAACAGAAGCTTGATCTGGGCGAGCGCCATCAGTGCAATTATCAATACAGGAGAATAAAGCGCAACATACGGTGCCAGATATGCGGCCTGCGGAATGAATGTCATCACCGCACCGCAAAGCGCTATCCATCCGGAAAGTCCCAGGAATATGATCGCTCCCAGACTGTTGCGCCCTTTAAGTTCCCTTGCTCCCTTATCAGGCAGGGAAACCGGCACCATGAAAAGAAACAGCGCAAGTGCCGCAACGGACATGAACACTGAAAACAGAACGCCTGCCGTCCATAACGTTATCCTTGAAGACGAGAAACCGGTTCCGAATGTTGTTCCGAGGTATTGTGCAAGTTCATTTTGGAACGAGGGCAAAGATAAGCGTCCGAATAATCCTGTCTTTGTCTCTGCCAGAGACAGATACCTCATCTGATTGTGAGATATATAAACTTTAGACTGAGTGATCTTTCCTCTCAGGGCATAATGTCCGTAAAGCGTGTCGACACCCGATATCTTCTCGAAGATCATCTGGGCACCGTTGAGCTCGGTTGTCGTCTTTGCATTATTGTCCGGACCGAATACCGCACAAGGCACAGCCGGATAGTCACTCGTATATCCTTCAAGAGCAACATTACCCGGGTAGTCAGGGTCAATAAGGATATAACCTTCGATGTCATCATTTCCCGATTTCAGGAGATCATCCAAAACCTTAAAGGAATTGCCGCCGATGGCACAAACCACGACTTTCATATATTTGTAATCATCAGGGATCGTATATACATAATCAGAGTTGGAACTCTTTTTGTCAGGCTCGATAATCTCCAGACCGAAGTCAGATGCAGCAAGACTGTTCCTCAGCGAGATCTCGGGGATACTGCTTCCGTCAGAATATATAAGAAGCGTCTTACCGGCATTCTTTGCGCCGATAATGGTCATTCCGTACAGGACAAAGAGCAGAACAGCCAATACAAAAGACAAGCCCAAAGCAAACCAGGCGGCCTTAGGTATCTTGGTAGGTCTCATCTTACGGAATCCGTATTGAGGAGCGGTCTTTTCTTCTGCCTGTTTCTCGTTATTTTTCTTCATTACAAATCAAGAGCACAACTCATCACCCAATGACCTGATATCTTCAGGTCCAAGTATAAGGATAATGTCGCCGGGCTTTATCAGCTCGTCGATCCTCTTCTTCAATTCCTCTCTGTCTTCAAAGAATTCAGTATCGCCGCCGCGTCTGTTGATCTCATCCGAGATATCTTTGCTCGATATCTCGTGAGTGTTGATCTCCCTGTCGGAAAAGATCTCAGCAAACAAAACCTTTTTACAGGGCAGGAGGCTTGTTACGTAATCCTCAAAGAGCATTTTCGTGCGGTTAAAAGTAAGCGGCTGGAACACGACCAGAATATCATTATGCGGCATATTTGAAGCCGCTTCGATCGTTGCTCTTGCAGCTGTCGGATGATGTGCATAATCAACTACGACATCACAGTCCTTGTATTTTCCCTTGACCGTATATCTGCCGTCAGCACCCGCAAATCCGTTGAGAGCGGTTCTTATGGCCTCGGGACTTGCTCCGTTCATGTAGGCAGCGGCTGCAGCATTAAGCGCATTAGAGATATTATGACTTCCGGGGATCAGAAGATTGACTCTGAAAGGTTCTTCCCCGTTTATCACGATATCAAATCCGGGAAGTCCGTTCTCAAATGAGATGTTCTCTGCTATAAAGTCAGCACGTTTTCCGTTCACCTCGCAGACCTCATTATCCGTTGCGCATGTTACTACCTGCGGGAACTTTCTTCCTGCGCTCACGAAATATTCTTCAGCTTCTTTAACGGCTTTGGCAATATTCCTGTCATGGCCGGAAACGACAACATAGCCGTCATCATCAACCAGTCGTATGAAGCGCGCGAAAACATCGATAACATCTTCGATCGTAGGATAACAGTCAACATGATCGTGATCTATATTCGTGATGACTGCGGTAGTTGATGAGAAATTCAGAAAAGACCTGTTAAACTCGCAAGCTTCGGAAACAAGAAGTTCCTTGCTTCCTGCTCTTACCGTTCCGTTAATGATATTCAGATCAGCGCCAAGATGCACTGTCGGATCAAGACCGGCTTCGATCATCATCATCGAGATCATGGAAGTAGTCGTAGTCTTTCCATGCGTTCCGGAAACATTGATGACGTTTTTATATGTTCTTGTAAAAGCACCTAAAAACTCAGCTCTGTCAAAGATCTGAAGCTCAAGCTCAGTCGCTCTCTTAACCTCTTCATTATGAGGAAGTATGGCGGCCGTCTTAACAAGATAATCCGGCTTGAAATCATCGATGTTTGAAGCAACCTGACTGTTGTAGATCTTTATGCCCTGTGCTTCCAGGATCTCAGTCCTCTCGCCCGGGTGGTTATCGGAACCTCCGACAACAAAGCCCGCATGTTTAGCAAGCCTTGCAAGTCCGTTCATTGAAATGCCGCCGATACCGATAAAGTATATGCGTGCGCCTTTCTTTATGTCGTCTAACTTAAAAGTCTTAGGGTCGAACACTTATAACACTTCCCTGTCTTCAATTTTTTCGAAGTAATTCTATCATTTTAGGAGCGCATAGCAAAATCGCCGACTACGGCATTTGTAAATGAAATCAGGTCAGCAGGTTTCATTTTGAGCTGGACGCCTCTCTGGCCCGCACTTACGCATATATTGTCGATAAGCTCCGCCATCTCATCAATAAAAGTCCTGTACTGTTTCTTCATTCCTATCGGAGAACAGCCGCCTCTGATATATCCTGTAACGTTCAGAAGGTCTTTTACGTGGATCATGCTTACACTCTTGCACCCTGCAAGTCTGGCGGCTTTCTTGAGATCTATCTCGTCATCGACACTGATACAGAAAACAAGATATTCACCTTTATCTGACACGGCAGTCAGAGTCTTGAACACTTCCTCATAGGGAATGCCCAAATATTCTGCAACGTGATGACCGTCCAGGTCATTCTCATCGTATTCGTATTCTTCATATGTATATGCGACCCCGGCTTTATCAAGGATCCTCATGGCATTGGTCTTCTTTAACTCGGACATGATAATCTCCTTAGCGATTGCTTTGCATATTCTATCTTTATTGCCAAGCGGTTTCAAACTGATAAAATAGACTAATCAGTGAATTCCGGGAGAGTATTATGCTTAACAAAGAATACCCTTTACATGATATGAATCTTGTTTTCGACATGATCGAAAACGCTATCAACAAAGGCGGAACGCATGAGAAAGCCGCCGAAGAGATGAATCTTCTGATGCATCTGTACGCGGGACTTCCCGCAGAAGCCGTTGAACAGGGAATGATGTTCATACACGGGAGAGCATGCGAGATCCCTGCGACATCAGATATAATCCCTCTCCATGTCAGGCTTATGAACCTTCTTGAATATCTTGAGAAGATCGAATATTTAAGCGAGATCCCGGAGACCATGTCCGGTGAAGAGATAAAAAAAAGAAGCGAAATGATGAACTCCCTTGAAGAGCACGAGAAATTGTTTGGCACTCCTCTTCTGGGTTACCGTTTCAACAGCGTTACCAACACTCCCGCCGAGGCAAAAGAAGGCGAAGAAAGCGATAGCGGACGCCTCCTTCTCATGAACAGCCAGGCTGCGGTTTTTATCTGCAATGACATTTATAAAACCGCTATCTTTTACGAAGATAAACTGGGTTTCAAAGCTGCTCATTTGGACGATGAAGCTATGCCGCACATCAAGCTGATGCGTGACAACATAGCTGTCGTGCTTGTAAAAGGCGAAGGATCTGCAGCAAAGCCTTTAAGAGAATTCGGCATTAAATATGACATGTACATCTATTGCTCTGAACCATTCCTTCTCCACAACGAGATCGCAGGAAACGGCATAAAGATCATAGAAGATCTCCCTGAAGCAAAAGTTGCACAAAAGCAGGGCACAAACCGCCAGTTTGTTTTCGAGGACATAGACGGAAGACACATCTGCGTATCGCAGTATATTGAGAGCAACTGACAATCAAAAAGACCTGCCACAGTTAAGTGACAGGCCTTTCTTTTATTGGATTTATTGCTATCAGATCTTGTGGAATCCTACATTGCCGGATGAGCAGTTGATCTCCATGTCATTGGTACCATTACCGTTAATATAATCCTTGCCGTCCTTTGTGAAAGGAAGCTCGTAGTTGAATTCTCCGCTGGAGATCTTTACGTGAACCGTAATATCGGAATCTTCCGGAATGCTTACATCGATTCCGCCGGAGCTACAGTTGATCTTCGATGTCTCCGGTGCTTTTCTGAGACTGATGTCAGAATGACCGCTGGAAGCCTTGGTGCTGAGATCTTTTATCTCATCTGCATCAAGCTTTATGCCGCCTGAACTTACATCTACGTTAAGCGTATTAACAGTACCCATTACTATGGTAACTCCGCCTGAAGATGAATGGATCATTGCCTGGTCAACTGTTCCCTGCTGCTCGATATTGATCTTGCCTGAAGATGAATCAATGTCGAAAGCTTTGCAGTCACCGTCGTGATTGATAGCGATAGTACCGGAAGATGACTTGACCTTTACGGAATCGCTGTTGCCGTGCTGAGTAAGACCGACATTGCCTGAAGAAGACTTCAATTCGATAGCCATTGCAGAACAGTCGATATCCATGTTGCCTGATGAAGCATATGAATACATATTCTCTGTGGTGAAACCGTCCAGATCGATGTTGCCGGAAGATACTTCGATGACGAAATCATCCAACGCCTGAGCTTCAGGGATCGTAATCTCAAGGTTCTTCTCGATCTTGTTGAAGTTGATCGACTTGGTTGAGACGCAGTATCTGACATAGAGCGTGTCACCGTCTACCCATGTGTGAACCTGATGATCGGCATCGATATCTGTGTTGGCAGTCTCATCTACCTTAATGTTGTCAGTATCTGTACCCCTAACCTTTACGTCGCCTGCGAGGTAATCGATGTTGATCTTTGTGATAGTATCGTCGATCTCACGGTCGCCTGCCGTGTACTTGTCGCCGTTCTCGTATTGGTAACTGACTGTGTTGATCAGACCGAACGAGCAGCCTGTTAAGCAAAGTGTTGAAGGTACGATGAGAGCCATTGCTCCTGCTACTAAATGTTTTGTGTTCATTATTTCTTTCCTCCCTTATTTTTACCAACTAAGAAACCGATTCCGGCAATTAAGAGTCCTATAACAACAAAAGTTAAAGGCGGCACTGATACACCGGAAGAATAAGTAACGCCTGTCCTTGAAATGCTTGCCTCTGCTGCAGGTCCGAGAACCGAGATAATGCATGACATAATGCCTGCAGATGCAATGCAAAGACCTGTCTTAACGCAAGCGTTGAAGCGCAGATATCTGATGATAGCGAAGATCGCCCAGGCTAATCCGACGAGAGGCATTGAAACTGCAAATGCCATCGGGAAGAATTCCCTCATTCCGGCATAGAAGCCGATTGCGAGCATCATGAGCACGAATGTTGCAGTGTATGTGCACATTATCGCAAGACCTTTGCGATTCTTAACATAAGCATTTACAGGTCTTCTGCTCACGATAAAAGGTGCGAAAAGCATCGTAAGTCCGAAGAGGATTGCGGATGCTACTAAGAAGAACCAGTTGCCTCCTGAGTAGATGCAGATAACACCTATAAGCAGCATAACGCTTGCTGTAAATGATGCCATTGTAGTAATCATCTTATTCTCAGGAACCATAAGCGGAACAACGATCAGTGATGCTGCAACCAGGATTGCTGCGAGCACGATGAAGAACCATGTAAGTCCTGCACCGGTGGCAAGGTTAACGATGAGGCATACGAGGATCGGTATCGCAAAGATCAATGCGATGATACTTCCTGCCAAAGCACTCTTTCTCTTAAAGAACTTAGCCTGAGACCCGATTACCTCGTCTTTCTCCTTTACGATCTTCTCATCTATGGTAATGTCATTCAGACTGTTTAACATCTTTTTGCAATCAGGGCACTCTTCAAGATGTTCTTCAACGATCTTTCTGGATGCTTCGCTGCATATCTCGTCTTTATATAACGGAAGAAGATCCGAGATCAAATCACAATTATATTTCATATTCATCCATCCTTTCCTTGATCTTTAGTCTGGCTCTGTGATACGTAACCCGGGCCCAGGTCTCGGTCTTTCCGAAGATTGATCCGATTTCCGCAAATGACAACTCACCGAATATTCGTAGTTGGAACACTTCCTTGTACGGTTCCTCCAGCTTGTGGAGTATTAGGTGGATCTTCAGTGATTGGTCCCTGTCGGTGAGCTTCTCCTCTATCCCTTTGTTTGTATCCGGAAGCTCTTCGCTCAGTTCGTCATCCTGTCTTGCAACGCGCCGTTTCTCATCTATGAAGATGTTCTTTGCGATAGCACAAAGCCACGTGAAGCTGTCGCTGTCGCCCTTGAAACTCTTATCAGTTGATATCGCCCTGAAAAAAGTCTCCTGGGTTATCTCTTCGGCGTCATTCCGATCCTTTGCGAGTGTCATGACGTATGAGAATACCTTCATATAAAAGGCTTCATAAAGCTTTTCAGCGGTATTCTTATCCACGTATCATTTCACCTTTCTTTTGTGATCTCACCTGTTAGACGGAGAAATCCCAAATTCGTTACAAGAAAATCGAATTTTTTTCAAATTATTTTTTGGGGAAGGTCGAAAACCTTTATTTGCAAGGCTTTCGTCTCAAAAAATATATCATAAAAATCCTAAAGTCACCCTCGGATTTGACCCGTAATCGCGGATCGTCATGCAGTTTTTTAGTCCGCCCTGCTCGAAAATCTCCTTTACGGCATCACCCTGGCCGCATCCATGCTCTGCCATCAGTGCTCCACCTTCCTTAAGATGCTCTTTTGCAAGTTTAAGGAGAGGCTCATAAAAATCCAGACCCGTATCGCCTGCCCTTAACGCCATGTCAGGCTCGTGATCTTTTACATCGCTATCGAGTTCTTCCATCTCGGCATTGGTAATATATGGCGGATTGGATACTATCAGATCAAGTTTTCCAAGTTCAGGAATATCAGTTCTGACATCGCTCTTTATCACAGACAGACATTCAGGTTTTATGGCCTGTGTTGAAATATTCGTTTTCGCCGTGTCAACAGCAACATCACTTATATCGGCAAGAATGGCAGATAAACTGCCGCCGGCTCTTACTATCCCGTTTGCAAGCGATATCCCAATACAACCCGATCCTGTGCAAAGATCGGCAAAATGGATATCTGTTAAATTATTTACATAAGAAGGAATATTCAAAAGATCGCCTGTAGCCATATCATTAATCCCAAGGAACTTCAGAGCGGCTTCAACAACGATCTCCGTATCCGCTCTGGGGATAAGCACACCGGGGCAGACTTTATAGCATTCCTTATAGAAATGGCGGTATCCGAGAATATAAGCAAGAGGCTCGCCTGATGCGCGCCTCTTGACAGCTTCGTCCAAAGCTTTACCTTCGTATTCTTCTTTCAGGATCCTGAGGTCAAGAACAGCCTCTTCATCGCCTGATCCCTTAAGGAGATCAAGCAATTCGTCTTTACCACACGTCATCTTCCTTGTTCTCCGGAATAACTGCCTGCATGGAAGCGATCGCAACCTCAACTATCGGTCCGTCCGGCTCCTGAGTAGTAAATTTCTGGAGCCATAATCCGGGACGTGCCATACGCTTGCATATCCAGTTCTTGTCGTGTCTTCCGACAAATCTCAGTACCTCATATGAGATTGAGCAGATGATCGGTATGGCAGCAACCCTGATAACCAGATTGACCCACATAGGCTGTGCACCAGTAAAGATTCCGATAACCGTATAGATAATTATCGATATGGCAAGAACATTGAACATAAAGGATGTTCCGCATCTTGGGTGAAAACGTGTCTGCTTAAGAACGTTCTCGACTGTCAGCGGCAGGCCGGCTTCATAACAAGCAATAGTCTTGTGCTCGGCACCGTGATAACGCCAGACTCTCTTGATATCCTTAAGGCTTGATGAAAACATCAGGTACAAAAGGAATATGAGCAATCTTAGGATTCCCTCTGCGATATTCAGGATAATGGGAACCCAGGTTATCTCGCGGATGTGCTCAGGGATGAACTTCGTAGCTATCTCAACGATAAGTCTCGGAGCAAGGATGAAAAGACCGACAGAAAGGAGTATTCCTATGATTGCAGCAATAGACATCATAAGATTGAAGTGCCTCTCGGTGAATTCATCCAGTCTGGACTTCTTCTGGCCCTCTTTGCTTGATTCAGGCTTTCCTTCCTCGGAAATATCAGCAGCCCGCATGAGCGCTCCCGTACCGGTTACAAGCATCTTATAGAATCTGATACAGCCTCTGATGAAAGGAACCTTCTCAAAATATGTGGTCCTCTCGCTCTGCTTGATCTCCTCTACGTGGATCGTTCCGTCGCCCTTCCTGACAGCCATTGCCGTTCTGGAAGGTCCTACCATCATTACACCTTCAATAAGTGCCTGACCACCGATCGTAGTCTTCTTTACCGGTACAGATTCGGACTTCTTTTTCCTCTTCGATGCCTTTGAAGGCTGCATCTCAAGTGCAAGATCAATATCGTTCACCTGCGGTTCAGGTGTTATCTCCTGTATCTGATCTTTAGGGATCAGTTCCATGTTGTCTTTGTTTTCGGACATATTCTCCCCCGAAATAAACATAATTTTCCATTATGTTTTGGATTATAACAAATAATAAGGTCAGTGATGTTACAGACTAAAGGCAAATTAAGGGTACTATTTAAGAAATAAAAAGAGGCTGCCGTCTGACAACCTCTTAAATTTTCAATCAAGCGAAAAGAATTAAGCCTTCTCCATTCTCTTCTTGAACTTATCAACACGTCCGCCTGTATCAACGAGCTTCTGCTTGCCTGTATAGAACGGATGGCAGTTGGAGCAGATATCAACTCTCAGATCGCTCTTTGTGGAAAGAGTCTCGAATGTGTTGCCGCATGCGCACTTAACTGTAACGACCTGCGTCTTAGGATGAATTCCTTCTTTCATTTTACCTTTCACCTCTCAATCAAAGATATGACGCGTAACCCTAATCTCACGTATGTCATACCGGATTCTTCGTGTTAGCCTTGCTATATTACTTGAATCGCCAGCGGTTGTCAATCGGTTGCAAAAGATTTCTTTACGGAAAGAACGAAAGACATATTGCTCGTCGTTTTCTCCATAAAACTGATGACTGCATTGGTCGCCGTGATGGTGTCCGCCTCTGCGATCCTTCTTCTGATGAGCCAGACTGCGTCGAGTTCTTCGGGCTTGAGCAGGAGTTCCTCTCTTCTCGTACCGGACTTGTCGACTGCGATTGCAGGGAATACTCTTCTGTCGGCAAGTTTTCTGTCCAAGGTAACTTCCATGTTGCCCGTTCCCTTGAATTCCTCGAAAATAACCTCGTCCATTCTGGAGCCCGTCTCGATAAGCGCAGTTGCAAGGATAGTAAGGCTTCCGCCGTTCTCGATGTTTCTTGCGGCACCGAAAAATCTCTTAGGTCCGTAAAGTGATCCCGGATCAAGACCGCCCGACAAGGTCCTTCCTGTAGGATTGATCGTAAGGTTATAAGCTCTTGCAAGTCTTGTCATCGAGTCGAGCAGGATGACTACATCTTTGCCAAGCTCGACAAGTCTCATAGCTCTCTCAAGCACGAGTTCTGTTACCCTTACGTGATTCTCGGGACGCTTGTCGAATGTGGAATATACGACTTCTCCCTGGATATTTCTCTGCATGTCCGTAACTTCCTCAGGACGCTCGTCGATGAGGAGCACGATCAGTTCACAGTTAGGATTATTAGCTGTAATAGAATTTGCGACCTTTTGGAGAAGGATCGTCTTACCTGCCTTCGGCGGTGAAACGATCATACCTCTCTGGCCTTTTCCTATAGGTGAGAACAGGTCGATTATTCTTGTAGAGATATCTTCCTTATCTGTCTCCAGATCGAGTCTCTCATTAGGATAGATTGCTGTGAGGCTCTCGAACTTCGGACGTCTTCTGATGTTCTCGTAATCGCCCTCTGTTACGGGGATACCGTTTACTTCAGTAACGCGCTTAAGCGGAGCGTATCTGTCCTTGCCGCGTTTGGGATTCGCAAAGCCCTTGATGTAATCACCGCGTCTTAAGCCCATTCTCTTAATGAACTGGCCGGGAACATAAGCATCTTCTTCACCGGGAAGATAATTGTGTCTGTGGACGAATCCGCAGAAATCATTTTTGTTGCCTTCGTTATTGTTGATCGCAAGAACACCTTCGATCTCGATCTCAACAGGAATATTAGCTTCAGGATTCTCTTCTTCGCCCTCAGAAGGAACTTCTTCTGTTGTCTCAACAGTTTTTGTGTCCTGGCCGGGACCGAAAGAGATCTTTCTTCTCTTTGATCTTCCGTGTTTGCCCTGTCCCTGGTTAGGCTCGGCAGTCTTTGTTTCTTCGGGCTTAGGCTCAGCGGTTTTCGCTTCTTCAGCAACTGCTTCTGTCTCAGAGATCAAAGCTTCGACAGGCGTAGGTTCCAATGTCTTTGCATCTTCTGCAGGAGTGTCAGCATCCTTCTTCTTGCCGCCCTTGGCTTTCTTAGCCTTTGTAGCAGGCTTTTTGTCTGCCTTAGCGGAAGTTTTCTCAACTGCCTGCTCTGAAGATGCTTCAGTCTTTATTTCTGCAACTGCAGGCTCAGCTGTCTCGGTTGCTTCATCAGCCTTAGCCGTTGTATCTTCAGACTTAGCCTTCTTAGCAGTCCTGGCAGGCTTTTTCTCTGTCTTTTTTGCAGTCTTCTTCTCAGTCTTTTTCTCAGCCGCCTTCTCTTCAGGCTTAACTTCTGTTATCTCTTCTGCAACAGGTTCTTTCTTTACCACTTTTTTCTCCTCTGATCTCTCAGCTTTTAAAATAGCATCAGCTAATTCATTGGTCTCAAATCTTGCAGTTCTTCCGACATCAACGATAAGTTCATCAAGAGACTTCGTATTCTCTGTGCTGGTCATAGCCTCGGGAATAGCGATGGGCTTGACCGGAACCGGATCTTCAGCAAGATCAACAACGGTTACATCACCGATGTCCTTAGCTCCTGTGATCGCCATGATGAGTTCGTCTCTTGTCTTTGATTCTGCTTCCTCGGGAGTAAAATCTCCGAATGCGACGGCTATCTGTCTTAAATCAGAATCCGTCTTGGAGTTAAGATTGTCAAAATCGTCCATAAACGCCTTTCAAGTATAGTATTCCGTTTGAATTTCCCCAATAAACCTAATATCGCGTAATTCTGCTTAAGGGATATTGAACTGATATCTTAAAATGGAAAATCTAATCTAAACGAATGCGCGCCGGAGATATCCCCGACGCGCATAATATATCATTTGTTATTCTATCCGTCAATCAGTATCAGTTGTCGCTTAAAGCCGCGAATTTATCCATCATGTCGAGTGCTTTACCGGTTCCGATAACAACACAGGATACAGGGTCCTGAGCAAGGTAAACATCGATTCCTATCCTGTTGGACAACATATGATCAAGACCATAAAGCATTGCACCGCCGCCGGTCATAACGATACCTCTTTGTGAGATATCTGCCATGAGTTCCGGAGGTGTTCTCTCGAGAACGTTGTGTACAGCTTCGAAGATCTGTGTGATAGGTTCTTCCAATGCTTCGAGCATCTCTGTGGAAGAAACTGTAACAGTCGAAGGAAGACCAGTAATGATGTTTCTTCCCTGTACATCTAACGTAAGTTCCTCATCTCTCGGATAAGCGCAGCCGATTTCTATCTTAAGCTTCTCTGCGGTCTTCTCACCGATAAGGATATTATGTCTCTTTCTTACGTGCTTTATTATTGCCTCATCGAACTTGTCTCCTGCAACTTTCAAAGATGCATCAACAACAGGTTCGCAAAGGGAGATTACGGATATATCCGTCGTTCCGCCGCCTATATCAACGACCATTGAACCGCATGCCTTGGTAATATCGATACCTGCACCGATCGCAGCAGCGATAGGCTCTCTGATAAGGAATACGTCCTTAGCACCGGCATGACGGCATGCATTCTCAACCGCCTGCTGCTCAACAGGTGTGATTACCGAAGGAACACAAACAACGATCGTAGGCTTAAAATATGTGGCACGAAGGCCTGTACAAACTCTTCCGATAAAGGCTTTGAGCATAACTTCAGTAGCTCTGAAGTCAGAAATAACGCCCTCACGGAGAGGTCTGATAGCTTCTACGATTCCGGGGGTACGTCCGAGCATAAGTGAAGCGGATTCACCGACAGCCAAAACCTTTCCTGTCTTGCTGTTAACTGCAACTACAGAAGGTTCCTTGAGAACGATTCCTTTACCCCTGATATATACAAGTACGCTACTGGTGCCGAGATCGACACCTATTTCCATACCTAGACCCATTTATCTCTCCTCAATATATTCGAAAAGCGCCGTCACCTGACGCATTTGTCTCATGAAAATTCAATTTATTATTACATCAGGCTTTATAAAAATCAATGTAGCCAAACACTATTTTAAGTGACAATCTGATTTCAATTTGTGGCGAAAAACAGGCATTTCCAGTCGTCAGCGCAAACAGGCGGTTTTTATGTTTTTCCTTTTCCTGGTACATATGATTTTCACTTTGTATATAATTTTCGAAAACATCGGAGTATAATTAAGTGTTCATTTTATAAGAATAGGAGTCTTTTTCATGAGTTATTCAAACGAGACAGACAAGAAGTGGCAGGCAAAATGGGCCGAAACAGGTCTTTACAAGTACGATCCGGACGCAAAAGGCGACAAACTGTATTGCCTTGAGATGTTCTCATATCCTTCCGGAGCAAACCTACACTTAGGTCATTGGTATAACTATTCCCTTACTGACTCCTGGGCAAGGTTCAAGCACATGCAGGGCTATAACCTCTTCCACCCCATGGGATTTGATTCTTTCGGACTTCCTGCAGAGAACTATGCTATCAAGACAGGCATACATCCCAAGGATTCAACACTTAAGAACATCGACACAATGGAAGGCCAGCTTAAAGCTATGGGCACAACGGTCGACTGGGATTTCGAGATAAAGACCTGCATGCCTGATTACTACAGATGGAACCAGTGGTTTTTCATCGAACTCTACAAGAGAGGCCTCGCTTACCGTAAGAATGCACCGGTCAACTGGTGTCCTTCATGCAAGACGGTTCTTGCAAACGAACAGGTCGTTGACGGCACATGCGAGAGATGCCATTCCGAAGTAGTCCGCAAGAACATGACACAGTGGTTCTTCAAGATTACCGAATACGCGCAGGAACTTCTTGACGATCTTCCGAAGCTCGACTGGCCCGAAAAGACAAAGAAACTCCAGAAGAACTGGATCGGCAGATCTGAAGGCGCACAGGTTGCCCTCTATGTCGAGAAGAACGGCGAGCGCCTTACAAACGAAGACGGTTCTCCCATGAAGCTTGAAGTATTCACAACAAGAGTCGATACGTTCATGGGTATCACTTATGTTGTCATCGCACCGGAGTCAGAGCTCTGCGCTAAGCTTACTACCGATGAGTGCCGTGATGCCGTTGAAGCATACCGCCAGGCAACTGCAAAGGTTAACGAGATCGACCGCATGTCCACAACACGTGAGAAGACCGGTGTATTCACCGGAGCTTATGCTATCCATCCGTTAAATGGCAGAAGAGTTCCTATCTGGGCAGCAGATTATGTTGTTGCCGGATACGGTACCGGTGTCGTAATGGCAGTTCCTTCACATGACGAAAGAGACTTTGATTTTGCACATAAGTACGGTCTTGATATCATCCGTGTTATCCAGCCTGAGAAGGGTGTCGATTCAGAGCTTCCCTATTGCGAGAAAAAGGGTTACCTCTGCAACTCAGATGAGTTCGACGGCATGGAGATGCACGATGCCCAGAAGGCTATCGTTGCAAAGCTCGCAGAGATCGGTATGGGCGAATGGAAGATCAACTACAGACTCCGTGACTGGCTCATTTCCCGTCAGAGATATTGGGGAACACCTATCCCGATGGTTCACTGCCCTTCATGCGGTGTTGTACCTGTACCCGAGGATCAGCTCCCTGTTCTTCTCCCCTACGATGTTGAGTTCACACCGGACGGTGAGAGCCCTCTTGCAAAGTGCGAATCATTCATGAACTGCAAGTGCCCCAAGTGCGGCGGTGATGCAAGACGTGATCCTGATACGATGGATACATTCGTTGACTCTTCCTGGTATCAGTTCAGATATCCTGATAACAAGAACGACAAAGAGATGTTCTCCAAGGATAAGATCAACAAATTCTGCCCTGTCGACAAGTACGTAGGCGGCGCCGAGCACGCCTGCATGCACCTCCTTTACGCAAGATTCTTCACAAAGGCTATGCGTGACATGGGAATGCTCGATTTCGACGAGCCTTTCACAAGCCTTGTACACCAAGGAACGATCCTCGGACCTGACGGTCAGAAGATGAGTAAATCCAGAGGCAACACCGTTGCGCCTGACGACTATATCAGCAAGTACGGTTCCGATGTTTTCAGAACATACCTCGGATTCGGCTTCGCTTACATAGAAGGCGGTCCCTGGTCTGATTCAGGACTCCAGGCTATCGTTAAGTTCTTCAGAAGGATCGAGACATGCGTTGCAGACTGCGCAGGCGCAGATTCTTCCGCAGTTCCCGCTAAGGCTGATATGACTTCTGCCGACAAGGAACTCAACTATGCGATCAACTATGCGATCAAGAGTTCCACTGCAGATATCGAGAAGTTCCAGTTCAACACACCTATCGCAAGAATGATGGAGCTTTTGAATGCAATCACAAAGTACAGCCAGGACGCTTCCGCTAAGCCTGAGTTCAAGAGATATGCAACAGAGAAACTCGTTCTCCTCCTTGCACCTTTCGCTCCTCATTTCACAGAAGAACTCTGGTGCGAAGCTTTGGGCAACAGCTATTCGATCTACAACCAGAAATGGCCTGAGGTTGATGAGAGCGCTCTTGTTAAGGACGAGATCGAAATTGCTGTACAGATCAACGGTAAGGTTCAGTTCAAGGTCAACATCCCTGCCGAAGCAGACCAGGCTGCAGTCGAAGCTATCGTTAATGCAGACGACAGACTCGCAGGCGCTTTGAACGGCAGATCGATCGTCAAGTTCATCTACGTCAAGGGAAGGATCGCAAACATCGTAGCGAAGTAATTTTCGGGAAAGCTAAAGTATTAAAGGGTTGTCTATACAAGGCAACCCTTTTTCATTGCAGGTTTTTCAGCACTTCTCGAAAACGGCTCCATATTTTCCAAGTTTATATAGTCAATAATTATTTTTGATACTCCGCACAAGCGTAACAATATCCGCTGCTGTCCTCTCCGTGGATCAGGATCATGTAATCACCCGGAGGAAGCGTTCCATAGAAGCCAAGACTGATCTGAACAGTATCCTGTGCTCCGGGTTCAAGGATCTCGTCATATCCCGGTATGGTCCTGATATCATCATCAACGCCCGGATCATGATAAAGGTAATACCACTCTCCGTCTACAACCACTACCATAGTAACGAACAGCGACCGGTCTTCATAACACCACATTTCTTCACCTGTATTAGTAAGCAGTACGGTAACCAGAGGGAACCCGTTTCTTTCAGATATTTCAGTAATCTCAGCTTCAACAAATTCCGCATGATCATCTGAAGAAGTATTAAAAGGATTAAGAAATTCTTTGTGCCATTTGGAACCCGCATAGAAAAGCGGCCGGAAAGCCCTCGCATAAGCTATACCTTCCAGATCCGCTTCCCGCACATAATCGTTATCATCTGTCTTCAGAAATGATCTGAAATCAGGACTGCATCTATAGACATCGCCGGAAGCCGTAAACAGGTAACCGTTACTCCAGACAACGGTCTCACCTGCCACATACGCTTCGCTTTTAAAGATCACCGGACTTATCGTGACGGAATATACCGGATATGTAATCTTATCCGGAGTCCAGTTATTGACCTTTCTTCCTTTTACGGAAGCAAATTTATGCACTGCATCCATCAAAGCTAATGACTCTTCTTTGGTCCTGGAATTGGGAGAAACATACTTATAGTTTTCTCCGTCATAGCATGTGACAGAAACATCAAAATAATTAACGTCGAGCCCATCGATCCGTTTAAGTTCAGGTATCCGTTGAAGTTCGGCAAAACGGAATATCAGAAAACCTGATAATCCTAATATTAGTGTCAGCACAGCAATACCAAAGACCAATATAATCTTCTTACCGGTCTTCTTTGATTCAACAAGTTCATTCATTTCAGGACACATATTCTTTTCTCCCCATATCGAAAATGTTTCCATTAAAACAACAAATCAATACAAGCTGTTGAGATTAAAAACTGATCTTAAAACACAGCGGTTTATCTGATTCGGGTTTTCTGTCCAGGACAATGGACATTCCCTTCTCATTGCGTTCTGAATTAACTATCTTGTAATCACCCAATACGGCGACATCACCTGTTACAAAATCGCGTTCACCCTTTATCTTCAGCGACCTGATAAGAAACTCCTCAGAATCAGGTTTCATGCAGAAAGCATAGAGGAAGCCGTTCTTATAAGTGAATCTGTAGTCTTCGGAAGTAAATACTTTCTCAGTATTATCCTGAAAAGAACCTGCGGTATTATTCACTTCACCTTCACCAAAAGTCTTCCACGGGATCGTATCGTATATTCCCTCACCATTGACGTCCATCCAATCGCCCAATTCATTTAATACAGCGGTCTCTTCTCCGGTAATTGTTCCGTCAGGTTTGGGTCCGATATTTATCAGCAGCATTCCGTTCTTGCTGACTATGTCTATCAAGTCACAGATTATCTGTCTTGCCGGCTTGAACTCATTATCTTCAATGTACCCCCAGGACTTCTTTCCAATAGCTGTATCAGTCTGCCACGGCACAGGAGAAATATCAGTAAGAGCACCTCTTTCGACATCGAAAGTCGCAACGTCGGGAGGAAATGCTTCGTGCTTATAATTTATCGTTACTTCCTTACCCCATTCTTCTGCCCTGTTGTAATAGTACGCACACATCTTTTTGAGGTACGGTTTGAATGCGGCATTCTGGATCCACGTATCGAAATAAAGGATCATCGGCTTATATCTGTCGATCAGTTCGCATGTCCTGACAAGCCAGTCAGTAAGCCACTCCTCCGTCGGCTTTGCAGACGAAAAAACATCCTCTAAAGTATGGAATACCGCAACATCAGAAAGTTCCGGACAAAGATATGCAGGGCCGTAGAAATCGCGATAGTTCTCATCATTAACATCGCAGTCTATAGTCCTTCCCATGTTCATGAAGAAAAAGTGTTCCGCCCTGTGTGAAGAAGCGCAGAATGCAAGTCCTTTAGCTTCGCAGGCTTTCTTGATCTCACCTGCGACATCCCTGCAGGGTCCCATTTTCGCGACATTCCAACGGTTAAGATCTGAATCATACATGGCAAATCCGTCGTGATGCTCGCACACGGGCATAACGTATCCCGCGCCGGCTCTTCTGAACAATTCCACCCACTCGTCAGCATTGAATCTCTCACCTTTAAACATAGGAATGAAATCCTTGTATCCGAAGTCTTTAGGATCTCCGAAATTCTTCTTGTGATACTCGTATTCACGCGAACCCGGGTTATACATCCATCTCGGATACCACTCACATGCATAAGCCGGAACACTGTAAATTCCCCAATGAATGAATATCCCCAGCTTTGCCCTGTAGTACCAGTCAGGAGTTTTATGTCCTGACAAAGACTGCCAGTCATCCTTATACTTTCCGTTGCTGATAGTATCTTCAATTATTTTCAGGTATTCATTCTGATCCATATATCATTCCCAATAATCATTTAACAGTTTTTCACTTACCCTATGGAAGATCTTTTGTCTCCCCGATGATCTTAATTCCTATATCACAGTTTATCTTATCCTTCATAGCTTTATCTGCATTCCCCAGAAAATGGCCGTACTTATACGTTCCGATCGACACAGTCAGATCAGAAATAACATACAGATCACCAAGCCCTGTATCACCGTTAAGTCCGCTGTTTATATCAGCGCTGACAACATAAGCTCCGGAATTATTGATCTTCCTGATAGCGGTTCTCGCAGGCTCTTTTACTTCGCCTTTAAATCCGGTACCAAATATGCAGTCAAGAATGGTTTTGTATTTGCCGTAATCGCTGTCAGTGACCACGGGGATTCCTTTTTCGACGCACTTATCAAAAAAGAATTTCCCGTCCTCCGAGAAAGAATCTTCGTATAGCAGAACTATCTCGCATTCAATACCTTTTTCCTTCAGCAAAGAAGCAACAACAAACCCGTCGCCGGCATTATTGCCTTTTCCGCAGATTACACCTACCGGGCCTTTCCATTCAGCCTGTTCGAAAATTGCCCTTCCGGCTCTTTCCATCAGCACCTTTGACGGAACGAGATGCTCGATCGTCCATCTGTCACTGTTGCGCATCACTTCTGTAGAAACACATATAGCCATCAGTTATACCGCAACCTCAATATTCTCAACGCTCTTGTGAGACCAGTCATTTGAAAGATCCATGTTCTGCCAGTCCGATCTGTGAATGCTGAAACTGATAGTCAGTGTATCACCTCCGGACAGGGAACCGCTGCCGATAGTGATCGTAACACTCGTATCCCTGTCTTCTCCGGTACAGGAAGAAAACGTTCCTCTGACATTATCAGTCAGCGGCGTATATTGTCCTGAAGCGGAATTGACAGCAGCATGATAACAGTCAAAGACCATTGAACCGCCTCCGTCATTTGTGAAATAGTACGCGATCTGAAGATCAGACAGATCTATCGTCTCATCACCTGTATTCTTAATATCCAAAGTCCCTGCGATCGAATTAACATTAGTGGAATTATCATTGTAAGTCATCTTGATACTCAGATCACCGGCATATGCCTGTCCGCTGCCGCCTGAAGATGCCGGTGCAGCAGTCTGGGAAGTGCCGGACGATCCGGAGCCTGAACTTCCTGAACCTCCTGAGGCAGTCTGACCGGAACCCTGTCCTTCTTCATCAGGCAATGCCCCGAATACGACTTTATCATTCTCGAGCAGGACTACGCCTGAAGCGTTGTTATACGAATAGTCGTTACTGTTATCCCAAACTCCGTTAGGGCTTATCATCCTGACCTGTATCTCAGACTTATATTGCGACTGGCCGCCGGGTCTTAAGCTTCCGTCATCGAAAACAACCGACAGATAATAGATGTGGTTATCTTCATTCCACACCTTCAGACCGTCAACTCTTCCGGACTGCATATAATTTGTGGTTATGTTTACGCCGGAAACATCTCCGCCGTTCTCATATATCTCTGAAAGATCAACAAAATATCTGAATTCGAGATTCTCTGCAGTTCTTGCAGGCCATGCAGTCTTGTTATAGATAAATGCCTTTATCTCGGCAAAATCACTGCCCTCAACATTCATGCTGCACTCGGCCGAGTATTCATCAGCAGGGACTTCTTCCACAGCACCGAAATCGATTAGAGTCTTGCCGTGGTATTCGGAATACATTGCAGCCATAAGACCTGTAAAACCGGCATTATAATCACATGCGACCTCGTTCTTGTTGTAATCGCTTACTGTATCCGTGTAACCGTCTGAAGAATCCGGTCCTCCAACCAGCGCACCATAAAGCGTATGACGTGCCTGCCCCGGTTCGTTCATATTGTCACAGTAAGATCCCTGGCTGGTTCTGTGGTGAGGATGTTCAGGCGGATTTTCTCCGAATCCAACCACATAAGATCTTCCCGAAGATCCCAAAGCATAATCTGCCTGCGAAACTGCAAAATCCCAATATGTTGATACTTTATCAGAAGGACAGCCGTCCCATCTGCTGTAAACACATGCGATAAAAGCAGTTGTGGTAGCATATCTTAATGATCCCCACTGATCGAGCCACGCAAGACCTTGGGGAGAATACGTGATCCTTTCTCCGTCCGATGTTCCGCATGACCAGTAATCCAGATGTTTTTGGACTTCATCCTTATATGACTTTTCGCCTGTGATCTTAGCAAGCAGGACCGCAGCTCCTATATGTACATCATCCCAGCAGTGCGACCAGTTATAATCGTGTCCTGCCTTCGGGAAACACGATTTGGCATTCTCCAGATATTTGCTGTTGTCCGTTGCAAGATAAAGCCAGCTTCCTGCCCACGCAAGCTCATCATAATACCCGCTCCATGAATTATAGAAACCGTTTGCTGCGGTATAACCGTCATCACTTCTGGTTGAATCTGCAAAAGCATACAGGCTCTCTGCATGTTCAAGGCAGAGCTTCGAATACTCTTTATCCGTATCTTCGAAAACAATCGCCGCGACAGCCAGAGCAGCAGCTGCTTCCCCTGTGACCGCAGATCCCGGGTTATCCTTCGTAACACGGTATGATGGCCTGTTCATTGCCATTACTTCACAAGGTCCCCACCATGAATGATCCGAACCGCCGTCGCCTACCTGATAGTAGAATACCTCGTCTTCAGGATGACACTTGATAAGGTAATCTGTGACCCATTTTATATCCCCGAGAATATATTCCGTCTGGCCGCTCTGCTCATACGCTTCACGGTCTTCATAAAGAGACCACCCGAGCATCGCAGCAGAATATGCCATAGGAAGATTGAATTTTACATGATCTCCGGCATCGTACCAACCGCCCGTGAGGTCGATATTATTATCAGCACCGTCAGACAGTCCGGAATCGCCTCTCCAGTTGCAGCGTGTCTCTTCAGGAAGAACACCGCTCCGCTGAAGTTCATAAAACAATAAAGACTTCTGAAGAGCCTCACCGTAATTATATTTTCCGGTTCCCTCAATACCCTCGTATCCGTGTCCTGTTTCAGTAAGTCCTGATATCTGATGCGTGACTGCAGTTGTACCGCTGAATGTTTCTGCAGCGGAAGTCTCAGTTACCGAAGACCCTGCAGTTGGCTCCGAAGTCTCATCCGCCGAAGTCTCCTGAACATTATTACAAGCCGTTAAGAGTAAAGCGCCTGTAAGGATCAGTGCTGCCGGTTTATCAATTCTATTCATAAACCCCTCCGAAAAGTGATAGACCTATTATACCCCCGTTTACATCTCTTCCCGTATTTCTTTGTGACGAGCCTTGATTCGTGATAGAATATTTATATCAATTTTTTTGGAGGTTTTCTTTATGGATATCGATATCAACAAAGCAAAAGACGTAGCTCAGGATGCATTGGATAAGGTTGCAAAGGATGACAATGCCAAAAAGGTTGCCAACGATGCCATCGATAAGGTAGAGAAAAAAGTCGGTGTTGATCTTCCCGATGTAGATGCGCTCAACAATACCTTCGGTAAGAAATAATCATCAGGCCTGTTAATTTCAGTATAGGTTATGTCCTGTTCACTTCCTGTGTGCAGGACTTTTTCTTCTCTTGATGTGATTTCCTACGATCTCCGAGACATCTGAAATAGTCATGAAAGCGGATACGTCAGCATCATTTATGATCTTCTTTATCGCAGGCACTTCGACACGTGTGATTACACAGTAAAGGACAGTCTTCTTACCGTTGCTGACCATACCCTTACCCTCCATCTGGGTGCATGTACGTCCGAGCTGGGAATAGATCTTATCGGCAATGTCCTTACCGTGATCGGTAATGATCATTACTGACTTGCCCTGCTCCATTCCGTTCTCGACTATGTCAATTATCTTGGACGTTATGAAGTATGTGAGAAGTGAATAAAGAGCCCTGTCGGGACCGAATAACAGTCCGGCTACTCCATATATGATTATGTTGAAGAACAGTACTATCTGACCTACCGAAAATTCCGTATGCTGCGAAAGGAGCATTGCGACGATTTCCGTGCCGTCCAAGCATCCTCCGTGTCTCAGGATCAATCCCACACCGACACCGAGAAGCAGTCCTCCGAATACCACAACGAGTATCTCCTGCTCCGTTACTGCCTTCATGTCCTCGAAAACACCGAGGAACGAAGAGAACACCACCATTGCATATATAGCTTTGATAAGGAACCTGATTCCTAAACGCTTAAATCCCAGTATCATAAACGGAACATTAAGCACGATAGTAAGGACACCCAGAGACATCCCTGAAAGCTGGCTGATGATCATCGATATACCGACAACACCGCCGTCAAGGATAGTAAACGGAACAAGGAATTCCTCAAGCGCAAAAGCAGCTATGACAGCACCCACAGTAATAAAGAACAGGGGCACTATCCACTGTTTAAAGATAAAACTGAAATTCAGCTGTTGTTCTTTTCGAGGTGACTGCTTATTATTCATAAAATGTGTAACAAGGGGCGCTTTTAACGCCCCCTTTATGTCTTATTATTTCTGACGATTGAAGTTAATGAGGCATCCGTCAAGGATTATCTGCCTCTCACGGTCGGTAAGATCACCCAGAGTCAGCGTGAACTCTTTTGTCGCGCTGCCGCTGATAGCAACTGCCTTTATCGTGTCAGCTTTTGTCTCAACTGCATTTCTGATTCCCGGAAGCAGAATGTAATCCAGATTCTTGAACGGCAGATCGCCCTTTTCAATGATGAACGGGAGCATACCCCAGTTGATGAGGTTGGATCTGTATCTCTTTGTAGCGTACTCGTTAGCGATGTTAGCCCAGCCGCCAAGCACCTTCTGGCAGGAAGCAGCCTGCTCTCTTGCAGAACCGTCACCGGGCTTAACTGCGAAGATAACGGAACCGAATCCGATACCCTTTACATCACCGTGCTCGAAAGAAACGATGCTCTTTACTACCTGCATAACATCGTGGAGACCTTCAACTGCTTCGCAGGGCTTCTCGCCTGCAACAAGTGCAGTCTCAGCCTTCTGGATGTTCTTAGCGCGTCCGACGTACTCCGGATCCTTACGTGAGAGTGTGAACTCAGCAAGTCCGAGAGGATTGGATCTGTAAGAAGATGTCTCACCTGAAGGGATGAGCTCGTCTGTTGTGGTAACGGGATCGTGGATCTCAGATACGACCTGAAGAACGAGGTTCTCCGGAAGTGCTTCCATCTTCGGCCAGTCCTTGATGTTGGGTCCGAACTGGATCTCTGTATCAGGATCAGCAATTCCCTTAGAATCGAAGACTCTGTTGGCATAGATCTTAGAATCGAATGTGTATGCGTAATTGTTAAGCTCGCCCGTGAACTCGGTAGCAGGTGTGAGAACACCCTTATTTGCAGCTGTTGCAGCGATGGATCTTGCGTCCATGAGTGCAACGGAACTGATCTGTCCGTTCTGAACCTTGGAACCTTCTCTGTTCGGGAAGTTTCTTGTGGAGTGACGGATGGAGAATGCATTGTTTGCAGGTGTATCGCCTGCACCGAAGCAAGGTCCGCAGAAAGCTGTCTTAAGGATAGCACCGGTCTCAAGGAGAGTTGCCGCAACACCGTTCCTTACAAGTTCCATATAAACCGGTGTGGATGCAGGATAGATGGACATCGTGAACTTATCAGAGCCTATGTACTTGCCCTTCATGATGTCAGCAGCAGCGCAGATATTCTCGAATCCGCCGCCTGCGCATCCTGCGATGATTCCCTGGTCTACCATGAGTTTGCCGCTCTTGATCTTATCCTTTAATGAATACTCGATCTTGTCACCGAAAGAAACCTTTGCTCTTTCTTCAGTCTCAGCGATCATCTGCTCGAGATTCTGGTTTACATACTCGATCTCGTAAGCGATGGAAGGATGGAAAGGCATAGCGATCATAGGCTTGATCGTAGAAAGGTCAACGATAACTGCACCGTCATAGTAAGTAACATCTGCAGGTGAGAGTTTCTTGTAGTCACCCTTTCTGCCGTGAATTTCAAAGAACTGCTCTGTCTTCTCATCTGTCTGCCAGATTGAAGAAAGGCAGGTTGTCTCTGTTGTCATAACGTCGATGCCGATCCTGAAATCAGCAGAGAGGCTTGCAACACCGGGGCCTACGAACTCCATTACCTTGTTCTTTACATAACCGGAATTGAAAACCTTGCCGATGATTGCGAGTGCAACGTCCTGGGGACCTACACCCTTCATAGGCTCACCTGTGAGATAGATAGCGATTACATCAGGCATCTTGATGTCATATGTCTGCGAAAGGAGCTGCTTAACGAGCTCAGGTCCGCCCTCACCCATTGCCATGGTACCGAGTGCGCCGTAACGTGTGTGGGAGTCAGAACCGAGGATCATGCCGCCGCATGTGGCGAGCATCTCTCTTGCATACTGGTGGATAACAGCCTGATGAGGAGGTACATAGATACCGCCGTACTTCTTGGCAGCGGTAAGACCGAACATGTGGTCATCTTCGTTGATCGTTCCGCCTACTGCGCAAAGTGAGTTATGGCAGTTTGTAAGAACGTAGGGGATCGGGAACTTCTCAAGGCCCGATGCCCTTGCTGTCTGGATGATACCGACATAAGTAATATCATGTGAAGTCAGCTTGTCGAACTTGATCTTGAGCTGGTCCATGTTGCCTGAAGTGTTGTGATCTTTCAGGATCCCGTAAGCGATGGTTCCCTGCTTGGCTGCCGCCTTGTCAACCGTTTTGCCGCTCTTTGCAGCAACTGCTTCTGCCGCATTACCGGAATCTTCGATGAGTTCAACGCCGTTTAATAACCAGGCGCCGTTTTCGAGAGTTGAAATCATGATCTTTACCTCTTCCTACTTAATTTACGCGCATTATTATAGCAGACTAATGAGCAACTTGCTTGCGGATGTGAGTAATTGTCAGGTCAGAGCTTGCTCTAGATCTGACAAATTGCGAACAGCCGCGAAGTAAGGGTTGCGAGACGTTTGCTATATCCGAGCAAAGCGAGGAATATAGCAGACTAATGAGCAACTTGCTTAAACAAGCCTGTATTGATGAGAAAAATAAACTGTTAAACATCTATGAAAAAGATATTTTAGTCAAAGAATTGTGATAATATCCACATGTAAGCATTTAGAGGGCGTGAAGCATAGTTGAAACATTATTGAAGATTTAGATAAAGAGGCAGGTGACTCTTATGGATTTTCAGAAATTTATTGATGGTTTTTATGCCATTTCTTGTCTTGTTTCAATCGAGAAAAAAGAAAATGGCGGATACGGTGACATCCGGATCGTCGCCGGCAATAAGAAATTTGTCGAAATGGTTGAACATCCGCCGTATGCCATGGAAGCCGGTATGACGGAGATCAGGTTTGAGCCGGGCAGCATGTATGACAGATATCTTCCCAAGACACCGGACTTTGAGGATAAGTGTTACCGCTCTGCGATCCTGAAAAAGCCAATTCACAATTATATTCACCTGAATGTCGTCGAACTCTGGTTTAATATGTTCTTCACACCCGTTGACTATGAGGACGGGGACAGGTGCTATTGCGTATACTCTTATGATCCGGTATCTGTAGATGAGATCGACATGGCTGTTACGAGTACAATGACGACCTCAAACAATGTCCTTAAGACCTGCATCAAACTCCGCGGCGCTACCGATTTCAAGAAAGCAATGAATGAGGTCATAAAGGATATCCGTGTTTTATGCGGTGCTGAAGTCTGCACTGTCATGCTGGTCGATCAGGATGAAGCCAAGTCATCGATCCTTGCCGTGAGCCAAGCCGAGAACAGTACGATCAGGACATTGCCCCAACACGAAAACATGTATGATGTGGCAATGTCATGGGCCGATACCATCGGAGAGCGCGACAGCATTATCATCAAGAATGAGAAAGATCTGGAATATGTTAAGGAAGTTAACTATCCCTGGTATAAGACTCTGGCTGATTCAAACGTCAAAAGCATCGTTGTCTTCCCGTTAAGACACAACAGAGAGCTTCTGGGATTCATCTGGACAACGAATATCAACGTTGATGACGTCCAGAGGATCAAGGAGACTTTGGAACTTACGACATTCTTTATTTCATCCGAGATCGCAAGTTATATGATACTCAAGCAGCTGGAGCGAATAAGTTACATCGATCTTCTTACGGGTATCAAGAACCGTAATTCAATGAATAATCATGTTACCGGAATCGTCGAGGGTGAGCAGCCTATAGAAAAGCCATATGCGGTTATATTTGCCGATCTTAACGGACTTAAGCGCGTTAACGACGAGAACGGCCACTCTGCAGGCGATATCCTTCTGAAGAAGGCCGGACTGGTACTTCAGGAGATCTTCGTTCATGATGATGTCTACCGTGCCGGCGGCGATGAGTTCATGGTCATCGTGTCCGGAGACAGAGAATCGTTCGACAGAAAGATTGCCGAACTGAGAGCCCGGGCAAGCGATCCTGACAATGTATGCTTTTCCTTCGGATATTATTTCAATGACAATGACACGGATATCCGTGATGCAATGAGGATCGCTGACGAGGAAATGTACAAGGATAAAGAAAAGTATTACGAAGATCATCCTGAGAGGAAGTACAGATAATTTAACGGTTGAAGATAATCTATGATAGACGCCTTTAGTGCACAACTGGCTTTTCTGATTTTCGAATCAGTACTCTGCTTTTTAGTTACGCCTTTTTATGCCGTGACGAAGGATCCGCTCCGTGTCCGGAAATCGGTAGTATTGTCGCTGAATCTGACCTGCGGTGCCATGCTGCTGTGCGAGTATCTGTTCTATGTCTACAAAGGCAGTGTCAAGCCGTTTGATGTGGCCATTATGTATGTGGTCAACGCAGCCGTCTATTACCTGATAGTAATACTGCTGCTCATCTATGCGATGCTGGTTTTCTTAAGACTCTTCGGCAGATTCGATTTTAAGCCTGACATGCCCTGCAGGAAACAGTTTATAGCAATCTGCTCTATTGCCGTCATAGGCCTTATCCTGATCACCGTATCCCAGTTTACCGGTATCTACTATTATTTCGACAGCAATAACGCATATCAGCGTGGTCCCCTGTTCTGGCTGGCTGCTGTTATCCCCACGATTGGAACCATCGTTGTTGTTTCCGTGATCATACAGCACAGGGAAAAGACGACTTTGGGCCAGCGCCTGATACTTACCTCTTATCTTGTTCTTCCCATGCTCGGTGAGATCGTTCAGATGTTCCTGTTCGGCACTTCACTTATGAATATCTGCATGGGATTATCTGTACTTATGATGTTTTTCGAGAACGTTATCAACAAGGAAAAAGAGATTGTCAGAGCCACCAGGACCGAAGCCAGGACCGGCCTTGCCAATGAGCTGGCCTGCATCGAATGGCTCAACTCCATGAAAGGCAACCAGGAGCTCATGAAGTATTCGGCCGTTTTCTTCGATCTTAGAAAATTCTCGGACATAAACCGTATCTACGGTGTCGGCAACGGCAACAGGATCCTCGCAAACTTCGGCAACATCATGCTTGGAAAGATCGAGAAAGACGAGATACTGGGCAGGCAGTTCGGCAACCAGTTCGTCGCGATCGTCAAGAACCGCAATCTTGACGATCTTATCAATGTGTTAAAGGGCGTGGAGGTTCCGTTCATTGACGAGGATACGGGCTCAGAGAACAAGGTCATGCTGACCGCACGCATCGGCGTCTATCAGATAGACAGGACCGATCTTGACGGCGAGGACATCCTTGTATTTGCCGCCCAGACATTAGTTGCAGCAAAGTCCAAGGATACTGACGATGTCGTATGGCTTACCCGGGAACTGCTCGACAGCGCAGTCCGTCAGAAAAAACTCGAAAATGACATTAAAGACGGTCTTAAGAACAGCGAGTTCAAGCCTTATTACCAGCCGAAGGTCAATACCACAACGGGAAGGCTCTGTGGACTTGAAGCACTGTCACGCTGGACCCATGACGGCACGATGTTCTTTCCCGGCACTTACATACCGTTAATGGAATCCAACGATACTATCCGCAAACTGGATATACATATGCTCGGGTGTGTCTGCGCAGACATCGCCGGATGGCTCGAAAATGGATATGAGGTACCCATAGTATCGATCAACTTCTCAAGACGCAATCTGGCCGATCCCGAACTTGCAAAACACATTGATGCCGTGGTCAGAAAATCCGGAATTTCCAAGGACCTGATCGAGATCGAGATAACCGAGACCAACGACGAATTCTCAATAGACGTTCTGAGGGATTTTGTTGATGAGCTGCATAAACTGAAATACAAGGTCTCAATAGATGATTTCGGAAGCGCAGGCTCATCGCTCACTCTTCTGCGCGAGGTCGATTTCGACACGCTCAAGATCGATAAAGGCTTCATCGATCACGCAAAAAACAGAGACACCACGATCCTTACACATATAATCAAACTGGCAAAAGAGATCGATGTGGATATCGTCGCGGAAGGTGTCGAAAGCGATGATCAGATTGCTAATCTTTACAAACTCGGTGTCGATGTTATCCAGGGATATGTTTTTGATAAGCCGCTGTCAAAAGATGTTATGACAGAAAGGCTTAAATCACCTGTTTACAAGACTGTCAGACCCTAACGGATTCACAGGGATCCGGGAAACAAAATAATACAGGGACCCCACCACGAGAGCCCCTGCATTGTTCAAAGTTCAAAGCAACTGCTTTAAATTATTTATTTAATCTTGCCTCGAGAGCTGCCTTCTGGTCTTCATAACCGGGCTTGCCGAGAAGAGCAAACATATTCTTCTTGTATGCCTCAACACCAGGCTGGTTGAAAGGATTTACGGCGAGGAGATAACCTGAGATGCCGCAAGCCTTTTCGAAGAAATAGATGAGCTCGCCCAAAGCGTAAGCGTTCTGCTCGGACATATGGATCAAGAGGTTTGGAACCTTACCGTCAACGTGGGCAAGGATCGTACCCTGCATAGCCTTTGCGTTAACCTCATTCATATCCATACCGGAGAGGAAATTAAGACCGTCAAGGTTAGCCTTGTCATTAGGGATAGAGAATGATCTTCTGGGCTGATCGATCTGGACTACTGTCTCATACATGATCCTTGCGCCGTCCTGGATGAACTGGCCCATGGAATGGAGATCTGTCGTGTTATCAACGCCTGCCGGGAAGATGCCTCTTCTGTCCTTACCCTCAGACTCACCGTAGAGCTGCTTCCACCACTCTGTCATGAAGTGGAATGAAGGCTCGTAGTTTACCATAACTTCTGTTGAATAGCCGGAACGGAGCAGGCAGTTACGGACTGCTGCGTACTGATAGCAGGGATTCTCTGCCAAAGGAAGCTTCTTATAAGCCTTGGAAGCGTCTCTTGCGCCCTTCATGAGATCTCTGATGTCGATGCCTGCAACAGCAATGGGAAGGAGTCCTACAGCTGTAAGAACTGAAAATCTTCCGCCTACATCATCAGGTACTACAAAACTCTCGTAACCTTCCTTATCAGCAAGGCCCTTCAAAGCTCCTCTTGCCTTATCAGTAGTAGCGTAGATCCTGTCCTTGGCACCCTTCTTGCCGTACTTGTTCTCCATATATGCACGGAGGATACGGAAAGCGATAGCGGGCTCTGTTGTGGTGCCTGACTTGGAAATGATGTTAAGGGAAATATCTTTGCCTTCGATGATGTCCATCATGTCTGCAAGATATGTTGCACTGATCGAGTTGCCGCAGAAAAGGATGAGCGGGCTCTTTCTAACCTTCTTGGATGCAGCGTTTGCAAAGGAATGACCTAAAAGTTCGATAACGGCACGGGCACCGAGATATGAACCTCCGATACCGATTACAATGAGGACGTCAGAATCTCTTCTGATCTTCTGTGCCGCCTTACGGATACGTGCAAATTCGTCTTTATCATAGTTTGTGGGAAGGTCGAGCCATCCGAGGAAATCATTTCCGGGACCGTTCTTCTTGTGAAGCATATCAGAAGCGGCTTTGATCTGGGGTTCCATTCTAGCGACTGCCTCTTCGCCGCCGATAAAGTCGAGGGCGTTCTGGTAATCAAATGTAATCATCTTAAACTCTCCTTACAGGTAATTATTCAAAAATCATACAGAGTATACACCCGTAAAAATCCATTTTCGAGTATAATTAAGTCAGGATTTTATTACATTTATCAAGGAAATTCGTATGTCTGATATTTCTATCGCTGAATCGAAAATACAGATCTTATATCTTGTGGATCGTGCTCCGGGCGTAAGTTATCATCTCCTGATGGAGAAATGCATGGAATCGCTCTACACTGACTTTTTCACGTTCAGCAGATCTTACGAGGAACTTATCTCCGGCAACCTCATGGATAAAAGCAGTTCAGGAGAATATTCGGGCGATGCCGTGGGCTCTACCGAGAACCTTACTCTGACCGAAGGCGGCAAAGCAGTCCTGAATGACCTTCTGTCTTCACTTAACGGACCTTTGCAGGCTCACCTGGACGAAGCGGCAGCAGAGATTAGAGATGAAATGGCAAAAAATTCCGGTACAAACGCTTCTCTCGGAATTGCCGAAGACGGTAAATTCCGTGTTACTTTAATCTATTCAGATAATGGAAAGAATGTCTCCGCGACTGTTACGGTTGATGATGAAGCTACAGCTGTGAAGATCTGCAGGAATTGGAAAAAGAACTGCATTAAAGTCTCAGAAGAACTTTTAAAGAATCTTCTGGAAGAATAACGGTCAGATCAACCGCCTTTTGAATCTATCTCAACGATTACAAATTCTCCGGGCTGGAGTATGTGACGCAGATGCTCATACCTCATGGCACGCTCATTAATAAGCCGTCCGTTTTCATCGTAACGCCTTATCACGCTGTCACTCCGGCCGAGCTTATTATCGTTGACGAGGAAACTCTGCTGTGAATTGGATGAATTGGCAATTATCAGATATGACTTCTGACCTTTGCTGAAGCATGCAGAAGTAAGATTCGATACGAATTGGTCAACGCTTTGAGTGGAAGTCTGGTCCAAAGGTTCCTTGATCTCCAGATAAAGCTCATCAAATCCGGTAAACCCGGTCGTAAGTCCGGATATTGTAATCATGTTGATAAACTCGCCTTTGCCTACAAACATATCCTTGCCGGTGTAAGCGGAGGGCACAAAATCCACAGCAGCATCGAAAAGCATCATCTCCGCATAATCGGCTTCGCTTGTCATTATCGCCGAGATTATCTTTGCACAATTGCTTCCGTTTGTATCGAGTCTGTTGATATATTCACCGCTGTTGTTGCCTGAAACAACATGCGGGGAATCGTAGCGCGCAAGCACGTAACTTGTATTGATGTTGTCGATGTAAGTTGCCGAGCTGTCGTTTGCGACAAGCTTAACACCCATTGTGTGGTTATCAGCATCAGACATCATAGTTCCGCCGTCATATTTCATGCCGTCAAGGAATACTGTCTTATCCTTGATATCGCTGAAATATTCAGACTGCGAGAACATGGAGATTACGTAATTGACATAAGAAGCTTTCTGAACATCGCTCTTGAAGACTTTGCCGCTGTCATTGATCTCAATATAGAATCTTGTAAACTGTCTGCTCCAAGGAAGAGCAGTGCCGTTATCTATTCTTAGACCTCCGTATTCCGATGTCAGAGAACCGCAGAGGTATTCCAGAAGATTATCGATATCATCCTGATCTGCATAAGGGCCTATTACCAGCCACGGCGAAGAACTGCACTGCTTTACAAGTCTTAAACTGTCCTCCAGCGATGTGGTTACAGCCATGCCGTCATATGCCGGGACCGAAGCTGATTCTTCATCGCTGTAAGCAGCCTTGCTCGATGTGCCTTCCAGACTGCGGGATACGGAATTTTCGCTCGGAAGATATAAAGAAGTCTCTGCAAAACCGGTGCTTCCGATATTGAGGTTATTGAGTCTCAAGGCTGTTGGTTTTCCTGATGCCAGGGTATCCGAGTAATATTGTGGGATCCCTGCGGAATCGTAACTGTCGGGACCGAGATAAAAATCGTCTAAAAGGATATTGCCTGATCCCTCAATGGCTATGTTGAGCCTGATATTTTCGGCATCGATCATGTAATCGGTTACGGCAAAAACGTAGCTGTAATACTTGTAATTCCTTCCGATCTGTGTAAGTTCAAAACCGTATTCCCCAAAGCCGTCTCCTTCGATCCAGCAATATGCTTTCTCGGGAGTATTATCGGACATTGCGTAGAAACTGATACGATAGAAAGTTCCTGCTACAAAATTATCTTTTGCAGAACCAGGAAGAGTCTGGGTAATGGCATGAACACCGCTTCCGTTTCCCATCAGTCTTGCACCGTATCTTCCGCTGTTTGATCTGTCTGTCGGAGCAAAATTGGTTCCTCTTCCATAAACATTCCATGCAAGATCATCGGAAATATCCCAGGTCTCTTCTTTCATCTCGGAAATGCTTATCGATCCGCCTGCTGCTTTCTGCATATGACCGGCAATGAGGATATCATCAGCAATTATATCAACACCTTCCAGATTCCCTTCGACAGTAATCTCTGAAAGGATCTGTGACTTGAAGATCTCTTTTCCGGAATCGTAATAAACTTTATCACCTGTAACTCCGATTATGTTCTCGATAATGACATTCTCGGACGAAAGGACCGCAGCGCTTCCGCCTAGATTATTAATCGCAAAAGCCTTCTTGTCAGTAGTGCCTGCAATTATCAGTCCGGAATCGGTCAGATAAACGGAACGGATATCAGATCCGGTATCTTTTGCAAGATCTTTTTCCCTGATAGAGCAGCCCGTATCATCAACATTTATCATAATCGCTCTTGAGTTCCCGACGACAAAACAAAAAACTCCTTCTGCCGCGCAGTAAAGCGTGTCAGACGCATCTGTAAGCCTCTCGGAGTTTCCGATGTGCTCATAGATCATGCCGTTCGATGAAGAATAAATATCTCCCTTTTTGTCATAAGCTATGAATCTCTTTCCGTCTGAAACAAACGCCGATATATCTGAACCCGGAAGCTTTGACAAAGACGTCTTGCCGTTATTGACAGTGACTATGGTTCCGTCTGTATAACAAACGGCAAATGTCGAACTGTTGCATCCGATCCCGCACACTCTGTTTTCCGTATTTAAGGATTCAGAACCGAAGAGCCTGACGAGGTTTTTCGCATCCTGCGAGTAATAGATCGATCCGCTTTGAGCAACTGCAACTATACCGGTATCATTGGAATCGATCATTGCGAAACGCTCATCTGAATCTACGATTCCTGCCAGCTGGCTGTTCGTAACATCGTAGATGATTCTTCCGTTGTTAGTTAATGCAACGGCAGTGTTTCCGCAGAAGGATATCTTACTGATACGATCCTCATCCCAAAGATCCTTAGAGTCTTTAATTTCAGTGACTACACCAAGTCTCGCAGGTTTGAACCCTGTAATAGTGCCTGAGAACTTTTCGCTCATTACGCCGTCGCTGTCGATCGATAATATCCTTGCAGTATCACCTGCACAGGCAGATGTGTCATAACCCGCAGCAGCCACCGCATCAGGCGTCATGAAAACACTTCCTTCAGAAGCTCCTGCTACGAGCATGCTTGCATAAACAGTAGAACTCTCGAAAGAAGCGTCTCTGATAAGATTAATATTCGGAATGAGATCGCAGTTGATACCGACTCCTCCAAATGTATCGCCTGCTTTATCTGTCGTGATCGATATCTCACAAAGTTCTGACCTTAATCCGAAAACACCGACATAACCCAGAACGACTCCGGCCATGATAAGGACCGCTGCTACAACTACCAGAGCAGCTGCAAAACGCTTCTTTTTAGTGATACCGAAAGTCAGACGGGCATGTTTTTTCATGATGCCGCCTCGCTTCCGTCATCATCCGGAGTAACGCATTCTTCATTCACGGGTATTTCTTTATCTTCAGGATCATTCTCCTGAACTGCCTCTGCAAAAGAAACTTCCTCGGCAAGAGCTGCGGCTTTTTTCGCTTTCTTACGCTTTTCGTTAACCAGATAGGCAATAGCCAAAACAGATACCGGCATGAAAAGGATCGAAGCAGTGTGGGAATTGACCAGTATCGCTCTTGTCAGATCCTGCGGAATCCCTAATTCTTCAATGCTCATAAAAGTCGGTATGCCCGAACCGATAATGTTGAAAACCGCGTGAAGGATTATCGGTGCGATCAGGCTTTCAGTCAGATGATAAGTGGTTGCTATGATAAGACCGCAGGCTATCGCATAACCGATATGTATTGTCAGACCGTGCATGATACCGAAGCCTATAGCACTGATTATTACCGAAGTCCAGGGACCGAACTCTCTTCTGAGCTGACCGAAAACTATTCCTCTGAAAGTCATTTCCTCAACCACGGGCACGATAAAACACAGATTGATAACATACAAAACGGAATCCCATACGGGCACAACTGTCTGTGACACATCGGCAAACCTGTCAACATTTTCGCGATACTCTTCGACCGCCTGGCTTACAGTTTCCTTACTCTCAGCGATCTTGTTTACGATACCCATATATGTTGTTACCATTCCGAGCATTCCGAGGGCAATGATGATCAGAGCGATAACCTGACCAAAACCGAGTTTCTTGATCTTGATAATAGGTTCCCTGTTAATCGAACTGATCTTTTGAACCAAAAACATCACAGAAAAAGCTACGAGGCAGAACACCAAATTGTATGTTCCCTCATAGACACTGCGGTCTATACGCAGATAGATAAATATGGAGAAAATCAAATAAGCAGTGCAAACAAACAATGCCAGTCCGAAAGCTGCTTTCAATATAGCTGAGGATTTTTTCAGGACTTTCTGCCAAAAACTCATCTTTATTTCTGTTCTCCGGAAGAAACTCCGTTCTTAGCTCTTTTATCCGGTGCCTGCGCTCCGTAATACCTTCTCATAAAGTAGATAAACGCTTTCTCAAGCTCATCACCGTCTTTGATCGAATAGTATACCCTGTCACCATTCTCACCTATTGCAGTGCGCATGATAACAAGCTCAGGCTTTGAATGACTTCCGTCATCCGGCACATAGTTATACATAACAACATACTCGGTCTTTAAGAGAGTAAACGAATCAATGCGCGACATATAGTAATCCTTCTTGCTGTAAGGATCTCTCAATACGATCAGTTCTTCGTTCTTGCTGTCTTTCAGATGCTCGCCTGCAAGCTTGGCCTTACGGTCCTTCTCTATGGCGATCTTCTTCTTAAGACCGGTCGGCTTGTTACTCGTCTTCTGATTCTTCATCGTCGCCATAAAGCTCATCACAGAGCTTGTCATAGTAATCGTAGATAACATCGGCTTCCTTACCTACGAGATTCTCGAGCAGGACATCACCGCCCTTATCCACAAAGCGCATAATATAGTAATAGCTGTCCTCTTCTTCGCCTTCCTCTTCGGAATCAATTATCAGGACAACATACGTGTTTCCGTTAAACTGGAATGTCTGATCGACATAAGCCTTTCTCTTCTCACCGGTCTCTTCATCGGTGATCTCGATCATTCTGTCGTTCTCATCCTCTAACTGGGCTATTGCTTCAATAAGCTCATCAGTAGGACCGATATCGTTATTTGTATTCTCGTCTGCCATAGCAAATTCTCCTTAATCATGCGGTCATATTTAAAATAACCATAATTTATAATTATAACAAATTAACGGGAAACTTGCTTATGGAAATGTATTTCCGCGGATTATGAGAGCGTGTTGATGTAATCCTGTAGTATTATCTCAGCAGCGACCTGATCTATGACCTTTTTCTGCTTTTTGGCTTTTATATTGCTCTCGTGAAGATATCTTGAAGCCAGGACTGTCGTATAACGCTCATCCTTATATACCGGTTCGATCCCGCTCCTTTTTGCAAGCTCGCTTCCGAACGCTTCAGCCTTGTCCTGCGTCTCGGATCTGGAACCGTCTGTTCTGGCCGGTCTTCCGATAACGATGGCATTAACTTCCATCTCCTTAATGATCTCGCAGATACGGTTAAGAGCCCACTCGGGATCTTCGCCATTCCAGTTGACCGTCTCGATCCCTCTGGCGATGACACGCAGTTCATCAGATACCGCAACACCGATATGCCTTGTTCCGAAATCTATTCCCATTACTCTGCCGGCTGCTTTTTCCACGTTCTTTATCCCCTTCAAAAAATAAGGCGGCTTAAGCCGCCGATACCGCTTATTACCGGTATTCTAAGCCTTTTTACAGTCTGGAGCAATAATCGTTAATGATTACCTCAAGAAGCTCATCTCTGTCTATACGCTTGATGAGTCCTCTAGCGCCCTTATAATTGGTGATATATGTCGGATCTCCTGAGATAAAATATCCGACCAGCTGATTAATAGGGTTATAACCCTTCTCCTTGAGTGCGCTTAAAACATACGACATCAAAGCATGTACATCAGCTGTTCTGTCACCCGATAAATCGAATTTTGCCGTGTTGCTGTCCACTAAAGACCTCCAAACGAAGTATTCTCCGACATTTTCATTCTAACACAGTAAACATTAAATGACAGGTAAAATGTTATTAAGATTTGATAAATTTTTACAGATTTTATTATGTCTTCTGCATTTGGGAACATGTCGCCCGCTAATCTGTCTCAAATTGAGACAGTCATAAGACAGGTCTCATTTTCTGACCCGGTGATCACGCCTTTAATGATGTCACCTCTCGAAAACTCCCTGCCAGTAACATCCGCGAAAGTCCTTATATAATTTGCCGTATATCCTTCGGCAACCATCCTGCCGTCTTTTTCCACGATTTTTTCTATTAAGATCTCTGCTTCCCTGCCGGTCATGGACAAAGCAAACTCAGACGCAAGCCTGTCAGACAATTCTATAAGCCTTTTAGCGCGCTCTTTCCTTATACTCATATCGATCTGCTGCATTTCAGCAGCCTTCGTGCCCTCTCTTACCGAATAAGGAAAAACATGTATCTTCGCGAATCCGAGCTTTTCTGCAAAACTCATCGTCTCGGAAAACTCCTCTTCACTCTCTCCGGGAAAGCCCGTAATAATATCCGTCGTAAGCGACAAGTCAGGAAATTCGGCTCTCAAGGCATTTATCCTGTCCTCATACTCAGCAAGGGTATATTTCCTGTTCATACGCTTCAGAACTGTATCCGAGCCTGACTGAAGCGACAGATGGAAGTGCGGACAAAGGTGCTTTAACGTTTTAAGACCGCTGATAAATTCAGGTGTCATGGACTTTGGTTCAAGGGAGCCCAGCCTTAACCTTTCGATTCCTGGAACAGAATCGATCTTCTTCAAAAGATCCAGAAGAGCTGTGATATCTTTACCCTGATCTTTTCCGTAAGAGCAAAGATGAATTCCGGAGACGATTATCTCCTTATAACCGCTTTCTGCAAGGAACTCTGCTTCCTTTATACACGATTCTTCACTCCTGCTGACGACACGCCCTCTGGCATACGGAATGATGCAGTATGTACAGAAGTTATTGCATCCGTCTTCGATCTTGATGAAAGCCCTTGTTCCTTCGGGAGATAAGACAGTACCGAAATCATGATATTCATCAGCCTTGCTGACTTCAGGTCTTATATGGCTCGATTTATGCGAAAGTTCTGCGTTTTCGCGCTGTGACATAAACTTTTCGACTCTGGCAACGATAGAGTTCTTGTCACGGGTTCCGATAACGATATCGGCAGGCACTTCGCCGTTCGATATTTCAGAAGAACACCCCATTGCGACAATGACCGCATCAGGATTGTTCTTTGCCATACGTCTTAACATCTGATAGGACTTGCGGTCAGCTTCGCTCGTAACGGAACAGGTATTTACTATGCAGACATCAGCCTCTTCGGGAGACCCGGCATTCAAATGCCCATTATCAAGAAACAGGCGCCTAGCGGCGTCTGTCTCGTATTGATTGACTCTGCATCCTAATGTTAAGAAGTAGACTTTCATTACTGTCTGATCTTGATGTGTGTCTCTCTTAACTGCTGCTCAGTAACTTCGCCCGGAGCGCCGCAGAGGAGATCCTGTGCATTGCCGTTCATAGGGAATGCGATAACTTCACGGATGTTCTCTTCGCCACGGAGGATCATGATCATACGGTCAACGCCCGGAGCCATTCCTGCGTGCGGCGGAGCGCCGAACTGGAATGCGCTGTAAAGTGCGCCGAACTTCGTCTTGAGCTCTTCTTCAGAATATCCGGCAATCTCGAAAGCCTTCTTCATGATGTCAAGATCATGGTTTCTGACAGCACCGGATGAAAGCTCGATACCGTTGCAGACGATATCGTACTGGTAAGCGAGGATCTCTTCAGGCTTCTTTGTGTTGAGCGCTTCAAGGCCGCCCTGAGGCATGGAGAAAGGATTGTGAGTGAAGATGTACTTCTTTGTCTCTGTATCCCATTCATACATCGGGAAGTCATTAACGAAACAGAATCTGAATGCGTTCTTCTCGATGAGGTCGAGTCTGCTGCCTAACTCGTTTCTGATCTTGCCTGCGCACTCGTTTGCACGTGCCTCGTTGTCAGCAATGAAGAAGATCGTATCGCCTGCCTGAAGGCCTGCCAGATCCTTAAGTTCAGCCTTCATGTCATCAGGAATGAACTTGTCGATAGGTCCCTTGTAGCTCATGTCTTCGAGAACTTCGAGGTAGCCCAAACCGCCCATTCCGAGGTCATCCTGAGCGAACTTGAGCATCTTCTCGTGCTGTCCCTTTGAGAGCTTTGCGTGAACGTTGATGGCGCGTACTGTCTTTCCGTGGAAAGCCTTGAATGTACATCTGGAGAAGAACTCCGTAACGTCCTTGATCCTGAGCGGATTTCTGAGGTCGGGCTTATCTGAACCGAATTCTTCCATAGCCTGCTTGTAGGAGATAACCGGATAAGGTGCAGCTGTTACCTGTGCGCCCTCGGGTGCGAACTTCTCGAATGCAGCCGTAAGCACTTCTTCACCTGCTCTGAAAACATCTTCCTGTGTAGCGAAAGACATCTCGAAGTCGAGCTGGTAGAACTCTCCCGGTGATCTGTCTGCTCTTGCGTCCTCATCTCTGAAGCAGGGGGCGATCTGGAAATATTTATCGAATCCGGAAACCATCAGGAGCTGCTTGAACTGCTGAGGTGCCTGCGGAAGCGCATAGAACTTTCCCTTCCACTTTCTTGAAGGAACGATATAGTCTCTTGCGCCCTCAGGTGAAGATGAAGTAAGGATAGGAGTCTGTATTTCAAGGAATCCCATCTCTGTCATCTTCTGCCTAAGGAAAGCGATAACGTTTGATCTGAAGATGATGTTATCCTTAACCTTCTGGTTTCTGAGGTCAAGATATCTGTACTTAAGTCTGACATCCTCTCTGATCTCTTTAGACGTCATGATCTCGAAAGGAAGCTGGCTGTAAACCTTACCGAGCACATCAACGGAGTGAGCCTCAAGCTCGATCGTACCCGTTGCGATCTTGGGGTTATATGTTTCCTCATCTCTGTGCTCGATCTTACCCTGAATGGAGATGCACTCTTCCTTTACAAGTCCGTCAAGAAGAGATGTGTCACGCATAACGACCTGAAGAGTTCCATACATGTCTCTCAAGTCAATAAAAGATACGCCGCCGTGGTCTCTGATGTTCTCGATCCAGCCGCATACTCTGAGTTCGGTTCCTACGTCCTTCTCGGACAGTGAACTGATGATCCTGTCTCTGTACTGGTTTGCCATATTCCAATCCTTTCTTTCGGGGAAACAAAAAACGCCCCGAACTTAAATTCCTTTAAGTTCAGGACGAACAAAACATGTCCGCGGTGCCACCTGATTTATTCCGCAAATGCGGAATCTCTTTATACCGGATTGCTGTTAGAGTTGTTATTCGTCAGTGGCCTCTTTCCGCTCTGCCTTTCAGCCCGGGGGCAAAGCTCTCTGAAGGCGACATACCACGACTACTGAGGTCTCCGTCATCGCATAATGCGTAATACTACATCATTTAAAAGCAGATTGTCAATATAAACAGCGATATCCCTGATGATCAGTAAACATTCCGGTTCAGCGCACGATCTACGGCCTGCCTGGCATTAGAGAATTTCCTGCTTTCAGGATCCATATGGCCACCTGCATTATAACCGCCTGACTGATGAACATCGTCTGCGGTCTCAACTCTGATATAGTAGGAAGAAGCATCGTCAGAATCATCAGGTGAAAACTCCTCTAAAAGATTCATGAAATTTACCTCGGTCAGAGTATTTACCATACTCGTCCAACTTTCTTCCGTTATCTTAAATTCGGATACTTCATAATGGTCTTCAGAAGGCAGTTCGCCTGCGAAAAAATCATATTTACCATAAGGCTCATCACTTTCAAGCCGTATGCTGTACTCCGTGACTTTACAGTCAGCGGTAATGACATACATCTCAACATCAGGTCGGTCTCCGACGTATATCAGATATGTAATTCTCTTCACATCCAAAGGTTCCTTTTTGGACTGACCGGTGCAGCCGGCAAATGCAAGTACACAAAATACTGCAGCAAGAATTGATACAAATATCTTCTTAAACTTTTCCACGATCTTTTACCTTCTTCCCCGGGATCCGCCTCTGCCTGATCTTCCTCCGGATGACTTGGCCTTCCTATATATCCTCCTGAAGAACCCGGCTTTCCTGATCCGCTTCTTACAGCGCTGCCTCTTGAAGCGCCTGATCTGCCGCCTCTTCCGCCCTTTTTGGCTCTGTGCGGCTCCTTTTTGGGTCCCTTCGACATGCGCTGTTCTCTCGGATCTCGTTCCTCTTCGAAGCCGTACTCAAAAGAGAAATCTATCTTGTTTTCTTCGGTATCTACCTTCTCGACCACAACGGTTACAGGCATACCGATGGAAAGGATCTTGCCTCCGTGCGCACCGATCGCGCGGTAACTTCTGTCATCAAAGAAATAGTGGTCTCTTAAAGATCTGAAAGGAACAAATCCTTCGACAGTATTTTCGAGCCTTACAAAGCACCCGGAGTCAATGATCGAAGATATGACACCGTCGTAGTGCTCACCGATCTTATTTGCCATGTATTCGCAGATCTTGATATCGTCAGATGCGCGCTCGGCATCGACTGCATTGCGTTCCATATCCGAAGAATGCTCAGCCGCATTGTCAACGAGCCCAGCGAAATGACTTCTGGAATTCTCACCGTGCAAATAACTCTTGATGATCCTGTGAATATAAAGATCCGGATAGCGTCTGATCGGAGATGTAAAATGGCAGTAGAATTTGGATGCCAGACCGAAATGGCCCAGACAGTCAGAGCAGTATCTCGCCTTCGCCATCGATCTTAAGAGCAGCTCATCCAAAGCCTGAAGAGCGGTCTTGTCTCCTATCGTACCCATAAATCTCTGCACATCCAAAGGCTTGATATGTCCGAACAGTTTTCCTGACGCGCCGAAATATCTTGCGATATTAGAGAACCTGGATATCTTGATCGGATCCGGATCTTCATGGACACGGTATACAAAAGGATATTTCAGGTCGAAAAACTTTTTTGCGACAAACTCGTTCGCGCAGATCATGAAGGACTCGATTATGCCGTTTGTAAAGTTGATCGGATAAGGCATAACATCCTTTACCGTTCCGTCATCATTTAAGACGACCTTTGTCTCAGGCATCTCGAAATTGATCGCGCCGCGCCTCTCCCTCATAGAACTCAGGATCCCTGCAAGTTCCTTCATCTTTATCAGCATCGGAATGATCTCGCCGTACTCTTCATCGTCTTCGGGCTTCGGATCAGTAAGGATCCTGTAGCACTCTTTGTAACTCATTCTCCTGTCAGACCTTATGACACTTTCATACAGTTCGCCGCCATAGATCCCGCCCTCGCGATCGACCAGCATCTCGGCAGTCATGGCAAGCCTGTCAACATTCGGATTCAGGCTGCAAAGACCGTTACTGAGCTTCGGTGGAAGCATAGGAATTACGCGGTCAACAAGATATACGGATGTGCCTCTCGAAAAAGCTTCGGCATCAAGTGCAGTTCCTTCTCTTACATAATTCGACACATCAGCAATGTGAACATAAAGCTTGAAATTACCGTTTCTGAGTTTCTCGATCGAAATGGCATCGTCCAGGTCTTTTGCATCCTCACCGTCGATCGTTATCGTAAGGATATCCCTGTTGTCATGTCTCCCTTTGGATATCTCGCGCTCAACCAGTTCAGGATCGGGATTGACCGGCAGCGGTTCTACTTCTTCAAGCACTTTCCCGGGAAATGTCTGTGAAAGACCGAACTGTCTCAGCACAGTAAGCATCCTGACATCGTTGTTCCCGTAATCACCAAGGACTTCTGTAACCGTACCCCTGCAATCACCGCGGTCACATGTGGGATTTAGGATCTCGCACACAACGACCATGTTGAAAGGCGCACCGTTCAAATGATTCTTATCGATCTCGACAGCTCCGTAATCTGTACTCCTAAACGCAGGATCAGGCAGGACAACACCGCCTGTAGGAGTCTGTCTCAGGATTCCTATTACCTGATTTTTGACCTGCAAAGGTCCTCTCGGAGCCATGTCAGCCAACGTGGGAGGAAGCGCCGCGAGCTCTTCTTTTGCTTTTATTATCCTGTTCCGTCTTTTCTGGGCGGAACTCATATTCTCGGCATATACCGGTCTCTTCTTTTTGTCTTCCATCTCGTATTCCTCATAGATTTTCGTGTTTTGGTTATATATTACTACAAATTAAGAATTCATCTTACATACCATGTAGTGTTGTTGCCGGGGGAGTTATTTCCCGACAAAAAAACCGCCTCGGTCAAGAGGCGGCTCATAAGCATAAAGTCAAAATGTTAAGATCTTACCAAGCTTTTGCAATGGAAAGATAAAGAACAAGAGAAACGATGGCAAACAAGATGCAGCAGATTACTGTCCAAGTCTTAAGCTGCTCTTCCAAAGTTCTGCCCTTTGCCTTGCTGTAGTATGAATCGGAAGAACCGCCTGCAACTACACCAATACCCTGGTCATTTCCTTCCTGAACGAGGAAAAGAACGATAATGGCAAGTGCCAAAATAACATCTATAATACTAAGAACGATATTCAATACTGTCATATGTTCAAAGCCTCCCTTTATAAATCAAGCCTATGAATAATAACACAAGGTTTTTACTTATGCAAACCACTTTTTACGAGCTTGCTGATCTCACTTACTGCAAATGGCAGGAATGCCAGAGGCAGGATGACGAGCCATGCCATCGGAGCGAGCGCAACGTTATTGAAAATTCCGTTGACACCCGGAATGTAGATAACTGCTGCGAGCATTACGAGTGAAAGTGCGACGGCGATATTCATCATCTTGTTGGAGAAAAGTCCGAGCTTGAATACTGAGATCCTCTCAGATCTTGCAGCAAATGCTCTGAGGAGCTCTGCGCAGATCAGTGTCGCAAATGCAACCGTACGGGCAATATCTATGGGATGTACGCCTTTTGAAGCGGCATCTGCCAGAACGCCGGAGTAGAAGAATGTGCTGCCGTTATTCATGCTTGTCAGAGCTATTATGAATGCCGTTGCAACGGAAACGAAAAGTCCTGTTGACTGCATCGCAATATGACCGAGCATGCTCTTGTTGATAATCGGCTCGTGCTTTGAACGGGGCGGCATATTCATTATGCCGGGCTCGCCTTTTTCGCGGCCGAGAGCAAGAGCCGGGAAAGAGTCAGTGATGAGATTGAGCCAAAGGAGCTGGATCGCGGTCAGAGGTGCTGCTATACCGGGTACCAGTGACTTCGGTACGAGTGAGAGCAGGAAGATTACCAGGATCTCACCGATATTGCATGACAGAAGGAATCCTACGAACTTGCGGATATTGGAATAAATGATCCTTCCCTGCTTAACGGCTTTTACGATCGTAGCAAAATTATCATCCATGAGGATCATGTCAGCCGAGTTCTTGGAAACATCCGTGCCGGTGATGCCCATCGCAACACCGATGTCAGCGGACTTCAAAGCCATGGCATCGTTTACGCCGTCACCTGTCATTGAAGCGATATGTTCATTCTTTTTCAAAGCATTTACTATCCTGACCTTGTGCTCGGGAGATACACGTGCATAAACACTGGTTCTCTCAACGACCTCAAGGAGTTCATCATCGGAGATCTTATCAAGTTCTTCGCCTGAATATGCATCCATGTGCTTCTCGTCACGCATCTCAAGATTATCTGCGATCGCAACAGCGGAGTCCTTGAAATCGCCCGTGATCATAACAGCACGGATACCTGCTTCCCTGCATACGGCGATCGCGTCTTTTGCTTCTTTACGGGCAGGATCGATCATACCGATGAGGCCTAAGAAAGTCATATTCTCTTCATCGGCAAATGTCGCCGTGGATCCGTCTCCGTGCTCCTTTGTCGCAAAAGCAAGAACACGGATAGCCTGGATCGCATAGTTGTGATTGACCTCTCTGATCTCGGCGCGCTTCTCCTCGGTCATCTTCTGAACACCTGTGGGTGTAAGGATCGATGTGCAGCGTGAGATTACGATATCCGGAGCACCCTTGGTGAAGCTTATCCACTTGCCCTCATCGATTCCTGAATGGAATGTGGTCATCATTTTACGGTCAGAATCGAAAGGCAGTTCTGTCTCTCTGGGGTAAGTGTGCATCGTTTCTTCGCGGAGCATCTTTGCCTTCATGCCGAGAGTCGTCAGGGCGCCCTCTGTCGGGTCACCAATGCATGAATAATCGTTCTCTCCCTGCTTTAATATCGAAGCATCGTTACAGAGAACCGAAGAAAGTATCAGCGTGTTAAGTACGCCTTCGATCTTAACGGGCTTGCCGCCTTCGTCAACGATATTGCCGACAGGTGCATATCCGCCGCCTTCGACATTGTATTTTCTGGAGCCGTCATAAATAACCTTAACGGTCATCTGGTTCTGTGTGAGCGTACCGGTCTTGTCGGAACAGATCACGTCAACGCAGCCTAAAGTCTCAACGGCAAGAAGTCTCTTTACGATGGCATTGCTCTCAGCCATCTTTGTCATACCGATCGAAAGAACGATAGTAACTACTGCAGCAAGGCCTTCGGGGATTGCTGCAACAGCAAGCGATACTGCAGTCATAAGGGCATCTTCCCAAGGCTGCTTCTGAATGAAAATATCGACGAGCAAAACGATGATACATACAACGATGCACGCAACAGCCAGGACCTTTCCAAGCTTGTTAAGGCTGACCTGCAGCGGGGTCTCCTCGTCTTCGATGTTAGTTAGTTTGGTTGCGATCTTGCCGAGCTCGGTATCCCTTGAGGTTGCAACCACGACACCCTTTGCGCGGCCATAAGTTACAGCGGTGCCCATGTAGAGCATATTCTTACGGTCTCCGAGAGCGCAATCTTCAGGAAGAACTGCCGTTGCATCCTTTTCGACTGCTACTGATTCGCCTGTAAGAGATGCTTCCTCTGCTTTAAGGGAGCTGGACTCGATGAGTCTCATATCAGCTGAGATGCTGTCGCCTGCATCTATCGAGATAACGTCACCGACAACAACGTTCTCAGAATCGACCATGATAAGCTTACCGTCGCGGATAACCTTGGTCTGGGGTGAACTCATCTTCTTAAGCGCTGCAAGAGCCTGGTCGGCTTTACCCTCCTGATATACGCCCAAAACGGCATTAAGGATAACGATTGCAAGGATGACGATAACATCGATCCAGTCTTCGAACCCGCCATTGCTCTTGAACGCCATATATCCTGAGAGTGCCGCAGCCGCAATAAGGATTACGACCATCGCATCAGCAAACTGCTGCAAAAACCTCTTCCAAAGCGGGACTTTTTTCTCTTCACCCAAAGTGTTGGGACCGTTCTTGGCATATCTTAAAGATGCTTCATTTGAAGAAAGACCTTTTACCAGATCTGTTTCTAATTCTTGTGCTACCTGCTCAGCCGAAGCCGAAAATGGTTTTGTCATTTAATCTATCCTCTCTGAATATCCGTTAATGCTTATGGAATATTCAAGTATAAATTGTACTATATTTTTGATTATATGCAGGATGATAATACCTTGACGAATGTACGAATCGGAGGCTTCGGGGCAAATTCCGTTAGTACATTTTCGCTTAAACAGGCATATCCTCGTCTTCAACAGGTTCGTCGCCGGGCTGGGTACCCCAGATGTACTGTTCAAGTTCTGACACGCCGTCCTCTTCGATCAGGGCCTTGGAGAACTGTGTCTCATAAAGTTCCCTGTAAACTCCGTTTTTATTCAGGAGCTCCTTGTGACTGCCCCGCTCGGCTATCGAGCCGTCCTTAACTACGAGGATCTCATCTGCCGCAAGAATGGTTGAGAGCCTGTGGGCGATAAGGATACTGGTCTTGCTCTTTATGATCGGATCGATTGCATCCTGGATCCTCTTTTCAGAGATGGAATCAAGTGCCGATGTAGCTTCATCAAAAATAAATATCGTAGGATCTTTCAGGATTATCCTCGCTATGGAAATACGCTGCTTCTCACCGCCTGAGAGCTTAAGGCCTCGGTTGCCGACTTCGGTATCTATGCCCTTCTCCTGCTTCTCGACAAAATCCCAGATATTGGCCTTCTTCAGAGCCTCGGTCATTTCTTCCTCAGTCGCATCAGGCTTGGCATAAAGCAGATTCTCCCTGATAGTTCCGTTGAAAAGATATGTCTCCTGTGACACGACACCGACCTGATTTCTCAAGAACTTCAGGTCAAGCTTTCTTACGTCGATTCCATCGAAAGTAACACTTCCCGAGTCCACGTCATAAAGTCTCGGAATCAGATTTACGATCGTGCTTTTGCCCGAACCCGAAGGACCGACGATCGCTATGCTCTTTCCGGCATTCAAAGTAAAGCATACATCTTTAAGGATCTTTTTCGATTCTTCATAAGAGAAATCCACGTGTTCGAAAACGACATCTCCGGTCACCTTCTCAGGTGTTACCGCGTCATCGGCATTCCTGATCTCAACAGGAATATCAAAGTAATCGAAGATACGCTTGAAAAGCGCCATCGACCTTATCCATTCGACCTGGATATTCAGAAGGCTGTTGACCGGCATATACATCCTGCCCAGGAGAGCGACGAGAACCGTGATGTCACCTACGGTTATATCCGAATCGTATTTCATCATCAGTATGCCGCCGACAAGATAAAGAAGCATCGGTCCTATGCTCGTAAAAGTGGTGAGCACGACCCTGAACCAGCGGCCCGCCATACTCTCTTTAATGTTCAGACCGATCATCTTGCGGTTGGCATTCTCATATCTGTCAAACTCGTATTTCTCTTTGCCGAAAAGCTTTACCAACAGCTGTCCGCTCACAGACAAAGTCTCATTGAGTATCCCGTTGACTTCATCGTTAACCTGCTGTGATTCGTTGGTAAGTGTCCATCTCTTCTTGCCTGCCTTTCTAGTCGGCAGAGTAAATACAGGCACAATGATGATTCCTACAAGGGCAAGTATCCAGTTCTTCTGGAACATGGCGATCATGGCAATTATCAGCGTAATTGAATTCGACAGGATACTGCTGAACGTATTCGTGATGACTGACTTGACGCCGTCGATATCACTTGTCATTCTGGTGATTATGTCGCCTTGGTTATTTGTCGTAAAAAATCTCTGCGACATATTCTGCAGATGCGCGTACATCTGGTTGCGCATATCAAACGTTATATGCTGCGCGATCCACGTATTGATGTACGTCTCGGCAACGCCTATCAGGCTCGCCACAAACGTAACAATGAGCGATAAAACGATGTAATAAATAAGTGTCCTGAGATCTTTTTTGAGGATTCCTTCATCAAGGATCTTTCCGGTCAACACAGTCGGAAGGAGTGTCAGGAATGACGATGCGCCTATGCAAAGGAAAACGAGCACAAGTTGCTTTCCGTACGGTTGCAAATATGAGAAGACACGCTTCAAAAGTTCAGGCGTGACTTTCGGCTGATTCGCCTTCTCTTCTTCTGTAAGGAACAGCCCGCCCATCGGGCCGCCCATTCCTCTTCCTCCGGGTGGCATGATCAGGTCTCCTCATTTTCGGTATATGCTACTTTTATCACAGAAACACTGAATATAAAAGTGTAGGATAATCAGCAAACGGTTACAAAGTGCTATTCCAAAATATAAACCGCCGGAATTATTGCATGAAAACCGTCGGTAATATTTTTTGAAAATCCGACTTTTGGAACCGGAAAAGTCGGCAAAAAAGTCGGAATTCTTGATTTCCGACTTTTCCTCCGAGTTTTCGCGCGTTAAAAGTCGGAAATAATCTGATGTTGTTAATGCATCATCAATGGTTTCGGGCATTAAAAGTCGAAGAAATACTCGGAATCTGAGAAATCTGACTGCCTGTCGCGAAAAAGCATCTCACAAATGCAAACGCGGCTCCCGATGTGGAAGCCGCGCCTATGAGAAACAAAAAACATTTAAGTCGCTAATTAAATGTCTGAGGGTTCCTATTAAGTTCCCTTGCTAGCATTATATTAGATTTATGCGTTTTCGAACTGTGTCAGATTGCCCTTATCTTTTAGGCAAACCTCAGGCGAAAATATGCAAAAACAACAATTCGATTGGCAAAGTAATCTGCAATGAATACTCACTTGTGGCCTCAGGCATTAATATGTGATCTTACTTTACGACAACTTTGACAATGTGCGGATTGGCACCCTCATACCAGTAAAGGAAGCCTTCCATATCAACTGTGTCACCGACCTTCAAACCTTCAACCGTCTTATAAACTTCTGTATCGGAACCTGTGAGGTAAGACTCAACCGTAAATGTGTATGACTGACCATTTACGGATACTTTGAAGTAAAGGTCATCACCCTGTGTGCCGGAACCATCCCAGCTGTAAAGGAAAGCGCTGCCATTATCGTCAATTGCTTCAACTGTCATTCCCTTGAAGGAAACAAACATATTCTGATAGTTGATAAGGTCTGAAGAAGCAAGCTTATCAGTTACATCAACAGGTGATGCAACATAATTGCCGTCCTCGATTTCAAACTTTGAATCAATAATCTCAAATTCGCCTGACCATTCAGACTTATAACCTGTTACCTTGATCTTTGTTCCTGTTGTAAGCTTCATATACTCTTCTTCTGTGCACGGCATGTTGTAGAGGAAGTAAGCTCCGTCTGCATCCTGTGTATAGAAAGTTGACATGCCTACGCCTTCGTTCTTCCACCAGCCCTGCTTAGCCTGAACATATGTCTCAATGGTTACTTCGGAATCAATGGGTGCTGCAGCATATTCCGCATAGGTCATTACACCTTCGCCCTTTTTGGTATCAGCACCGGCACCGCTTGTAGTTTCTTTGGTCTTGCTGCATCCGAATGCGCCAAAAGAAATAGCAGCAGTAAGCATCACGGACAAAAGGATCTTTGCTGTTCTCTTCATAATTTTTCTCCTTTTTCGAATATGCCTTCTGCAACAAGATAAACCCGAACAGACCTGTCACAGTCAGGCATAAGTCATATGAGAGTATTTCTGATACCCTCAAAGAAATTATATATAGATTAATGGAAATGACGCGGTGTCAATCTGCCCTTTTCTTTTTGGCAAACTGAACTGCAAAATATGCAATTATACCAATCCAGGTAACACCGAGTGAACAGAGCAGCACTATAGAACCGGCCGGCAGCGGTCCCAGGTCTTCCTTCGAATTTCTGTCTGACGAACTTAACTGGTCAAGTTTATAGAGTGACTCCGTATCTTTATAAAGGTCTTCAATATATTTATCATCGATCTTCTGTCCGCGCCTTACGGATTTGGCGGTATTCTCGATCAGCTGGCCTGCAGCATTGCGGAGCGATGTGGATCCGTTGAATACCGGAGTTACAAAAGTATTGGAAGTATTATCGATGAGAAGCCTCGCGGCATCGATCTTAACCGAATAGTATTTGGAATTATCTTCTCCTGCGTGTGACAGATAATCCTTATATTCAGCCGAATTCTGAGCCTTTGAAGTAACAGGGACATATCCTTCAGTTGAAGAATAAGCTATCTGGACATCGTTGGTAAGCATATACTGGGCAAAGAGCCAGGATGCCAGCACCTCACCGCTGTCAGGCTTATTAAAGACACAGATCGACGGGCCCTGTGAGATCATGTATCGGTTACCGGTGTCGAACTGCGGAACGGTCTTTACGACTGTAGTAAATCTGGCTATCTGGTTCGCATCGATATCCGACAGCGGTGCGTCAGATCCCATCCATGTAGCTCCCGCAGTGGAGTCGATAGCGAAAATGCACTCGCCGGCATTAAAGAAATTACCCGGGTAACCTGAGATCTTGAATGTTGAGAAAGCACCTGTACCGGTGTGCTCCGCAATGGTCATAAGATCCTGTTTGGTGGTGTCGTTGAATATCAGGATATTTCCTTCATCGTCGGAATACCCGGCATTCTGCTGCTTAAGCAACGTAATGAGCATGTTGTCCGATGACTTGTAGATGAACGGGATCATTATATCCTTGCCGTTTACCGCATATGTTCCGTCAGGATTCTTTTCGAGAGCTTTCTCAGACACTTCCCAGACAAAATCCCATGTAAGGACTTCAGGTATCTCGTAACCCAAGGCTTCGACATAGTCTTTATTTACATAGCATGCTTCCGTGGATCTCATGTAAGGCAGTGCATAGATGTGGTCATCAAGAACGCACTCATTGAGGAATTCAGGTATGACTTCAGCCCTTGCCGGCGAATCGAACTTAACCTCGCTTCCGCCCAGTCCGTACAAAGGATCATCAATAAGAGCATCAAGCGGTACAACAACATTATTTCCGGTCTTATAGGTTGCTATGTGGTCAGGATAAGTAATGCAGACGTTAGGCGTTGTTCCAGTAGCGATGTTGGTTATGACATCGTTATAGATCTTGTTGTAATCCGTATAGAGCCTGATATTGACCTTTATGTTCGGATAAAGTTTCTCAAAGTCCTCGATGGCCTGATTGTAGATCTTCGTCTGCGTGATGTTTGTATCATTTTTTGCCCAGAAAACTATCTCATAGGACTTATTAGGGTCAAGTCCTTCAGGCATGGCAAATTCAGTTGTTCCTTTCTTTCCGTGACAACCGGTGAGCACCGGAAGAAGGAATGCAAACGACAAGACAACAGAGAGAACTTTGACAAGTTTCTTCATCCCTTTATTCCCTCCCTGGATACACCTTCCATGATCTTGTTGCGGAATACGAGGAAGAGGATTATAAGCGGAAGCGAAACAGCAACAACGGCAGCCATCATGGCAGGTATGTTGTCCCTGCCGAAGCCGTTCTCGCGTATCTCCTGAATACCGTTGCTTACGAGGAAGTAATTCGAATCATCCGTGATAAGTCTAGGCCAGACATATGAGTTCCAGCACTCGATGACTTTAAGGATAATGACCGTGATTATCGTCGGGCGGCACACCGGGATCATGACCTTGAACAGATATTTCAGATCTGACGTGCCGTCAACTTTTGCGGCATAATAAAGTTCGTCCGGGACCTGCTCGAAATTCTCTTTCAAAAGATAGATATAGAATACTGACGTTACGGACGGTAGTATGAGTCCGAGGAACGTGTTCCTGAGATTCATGTTCGTGATGGTAACGAAATTCGTGATGATGACCAGTTCGTTCGGGATCATCATGAGTGCCAGGAACCCTACGAATAAAAGCGACTTGCCCTTGAAATCCAGTCTTGCGAATGCATACGCGGAGAAAACGATGACGATCATCATGAGAGCTGTCGTGATGACCGTGTATATGATCGTATTAAGGAAATACTTGGCCAAAGGCACCTGGGTAAAAGCATTTACATAGTTCTCAAAAGTCGGCTCTGAAGCATAGAACTTCGGAAGCCTCTCGCTCATGTAACTGGCATAACTCTTTATCGAAGATAAGAGCATCCAGTAAAACGGGAACAGAACGACAAGCCCCCAGAAAGCAAGGAAAATGTACATAACTATCTTAAAGACGGCATTCTTCGTCTTGGCATTTCTCTCGAGTTTTAATATATCCTGACTCTTAGCCATAGCATTTCCCTCCTTCCTTAACCTTTTTGCGAAGTCTTCTTGCTTACTATCAGGTTAATGACAGTAATGGTAAGAACAATGGCAAACAATATTATCGCTGCAGCTGATGCATAGGAAGGATATCCTCCGCCGTCACCGTAGAGCATATCGTAGACGTAACCAACCATCGTATTCATCCCTGCTGCATTGAGGTCCACACCAAAGATGGCAACCGCATCGCTGTATGCTTTGAAAGCTCCGATGAATCCGGTGATCACAAGATAGAAGATCATTGGCGAGATCATAGGCAGAGTTATCTTAAAGAAAATACGGGTCTTGGATGCTCCGTCGATCCTGGCCGCTTTGTAATAGACCGGATTGACCGATGCAAGAGCAGATGTCAGGATGAGTATCTTAAAAGGCATTACGATCCAGATAACGTAGATGCAGAGAACAAGCATCTTTGCCCAGTAAGGTCCTTCAATGAAGTCGACTGCAGACATACCGAATGCCTTTATCAGAAGATTTATAAGACCGTCAGTATAAGGTGTCTTGCGGAAAAGGATCATGAATACCAGTCCGACCGCAAGGGTATTAGTTACATACGGAAGGAAGTAGATCGTCTGGAAGAGTTTTTTCAGCTTATCGATCGAATTGAGCGCCAACGATATCAGCAGAGCCAGGATCGTGGATATCGGCACGGTAAAGATAACAAGGATGAATGTATTCTTGACCGCCTGAAGGAAATAAGGATCTCTTAAAACATACGAATAGTTATATCCGCCTATACCGAAATAAGTCTGCGACGCTGAATTATAGCCCTCCTCGAAAGAATAGATGAAAACATCTATCAGAGGATAGACCATAAAGAAGATCAGGAACGCAAGCGCAGGTGCCAGATAGAGCCATCCGGTCAGTGTGCCCTTTATTCCTTCCTTTCTCACACCGCTCTTAGTCATAATAGATCCTGCCTTCGGATTCCTTATCAAACAGAAGTGTCTTGGATCTCTTTATATTGAATCTGACAGAATCTTTCGAAGTAAGCTTCAGATCTTCAGCACTGATGATCGAGCGTACTGAAAGTCCCGTCATCTTCGGATTTGTTGATACGATACTCGTATCCCGTCCCATAACATCCACGCCTGTAAGACTGCACTTAAGCGCGCCATTCCCGTCAAGGATAAAGCCCTCAGGTCTGATGCCGCACCATACCGGTCCGTCCTTGACATTGACTTTATCCATGACCATATCTTCGCCTATATAAAGCTTTTTATCCTTTACGTCAGCCTCGAAAACATTGATCGCGGGAGTACCGAGGAACTTTGCGACAAAGAGATTTACCGGATCGTCATATACCTTCTGCGGCTGGTCCATCTGCTGGAATATGCCGTCCTTCATTACTACGATCATATCGGAGATGCTCATCGCTTCTTCCTGGTCATGCGTTACGAAGATGGTGGTAATTCCGGTTGCCTTCTGTATCCTTCTGATCTCTTCTCTTGTCTGCAGTCTTAATCTGGCATCAAGGTTCGACAAAGGCTCATCCATAAGCAGGACCTTAGGCATCTTTACAAGAGCTCTGGCGATAGCTACACGCTGCTGCTGTCCGCCGCTCATCTCACCGGGTTTTCTGTCCATAAGGCCGTCTATCTGGACGAGCTTGGCAGCTTCAAGGGCTTTCTGGTTGCGCTGTTCTTTTGTAAGCTTTTCTTCGCCCTTCAGGTTTTCGAGAGGGAAAGTGATGTTCTGTCTCACCGTAAGATGCGGATAAAGGGCGTAATTCTGGAACACCAGACCGACTCCGCGTTTTTCAGAAGGAATGTCTGTGACATCCTCATCACCGAAGTAGATCTTTCCCGAAGTCGGATTTTCGAGACCGCAGATCATATAGAGCATAGTGCTCTTTCCGCAGCCTGAAGGCCCAAGAAGGCCTATCAGCTTGCCTTCGGGTATGGTGAAATTGAAATCATTGACGGCAACAACTTCGCTGCCCTTCTTGTCTCTGCTCGGAAAAACTTTAGTAAGGTGCTCAAGTCTGACGTCCATAGAAAACCTCTGTTATAAATGATCTTTAACTCTGGAGCTTCATGTATCCGTTCTTTATCAAACCCATCTTTCGCATAAGTTCGCTGAAGATAAATGAGAGGACCGCAGGTGCAATGATGCATACCACAGCCATTCCTATCCAGGCCATCGGAGATAATGTTCCTGACTCCGACATTGCGGAGAAGCATCCGATAGGTCCTACGAGGCCGCAGGTTCCCATGCCTGCGGATACGCCATTACATTCAAGCTTGAATACCATAGTTGCCAAAGGACCTGTGATAGCTGCAGCAAGGGTTGCCGGGATCCAGATCTGAGGATGGATCACGATATTGGGCATCTGAAGCATGGATGTTCCAAGGCCCTGTGAAACGACACCGCCCCACTTATTATCCCTGTAGGAAGCAACTGCGAATCCTACCATCTGGGCACAGCACCCTGCAAGAGCAGCGCCGCCGGCAATACCTGCAATTCCGATGGATGCACAGATGGCCGCGGAAGATATCGGGAGGGTGAGAATGATACCCACCACAACAGAGATAACAATACCCATTGCAAAAGGATGGAGCTGGGTAGCATTGTTGATAAACGTACCGATCCAGTTCATTGCGACTGCAATTCCGGGACCTGTAAGGAAAGTAACCAGGAGACCTACACCTATAGTTACAAGAGGTGTAACAAGGATATCGACTTTGGTCTCCTTAGAGACCATCTTACCAAATTCAACAGCAAAGATAACTGCGATAAAAACACCCAAAGGGCCTGCTGCGTACGGATCTCCGGGATAAGAATTCGCGAAGAAGCCTACACCGGCAGCGCAAGCCATAACGAGCATCGGAGCCTTAAGTGAAGCAGCGATTCCCACACCGATCGCAGCACCGGTTGCAGCTGATGCAAGAGAACCCGCCTGGGCAATAAAATCGGCAACGACCTTAACAAAACCGTTATCGATCATTCCGAGATACTTTGCGAGCGTCGAGAGGATCGTTCCTACTAGAAGCGAAGCAAATAAGCCCTGAGCCATTCCGCCCATAGCATCAACAAAATATTTCTTCAGGGAAACCTCAATATCCTTGTCTTCAAGAAATTGTTTGAAGGTTCTGTTCTTTGCCTTAGTCTTACCCATTGTATTCCGCCCTCCTCGTATAATACGTTTCTATCATAGCTTTAATTTATTATCAATATAAGAAGCAACGTCAAAATCATAGATTTTCAAAAGCATTTCAGGAGTTGTTCCGTCATTTATGTCACCATCGAAAATGATGCTGCCCTCTTTCATCATAACAGCTCTGGTACAGCACCTTCTCGCCTGCTCGAGATCATGGAAAACCGCCACGAGGGTATTATCTGAACCGTCCGTATTCTCGCGGGTCCAGCTGTTCAGTTTGTCACATAACTCTGCCCTGTATTTGATATCGAGATTATTGCCCGGTTCATCGAGGAACAGGAATGGCGCTTTCTGTGCAAAGGTCCTTGCCAGAAGGACTCTCTGGAGCTGGCCGCCCGATAATTCATCCAGGTGCCTGTCGCCAAGATCATCAACGCCGCAGTCCTTCATGCACTTCCCGGCATATTGAATATTTTCAGCACTGATCCCTCCGAGAATACTTTTCGAGAATGCATATGTGCCTAGAAGCACGGTCTCATAAACCGTGTAAGGGAAAAAGAGCTCATTTGTCTGAGGCATAAGAGCTATCATCTTAGCCATGTCCTTGCGCTTGATAGAAGAGATCTCCCTGCCGTCGATACTGACTTCTCCCCTGTGAGGTATAATACCGGCCAAAGCTCTTAACAGAGTGGTCTTTCCTGAACCGTTTGCCCCTCCGATAAACACCTTCTCACCTGAAGATATCTCAAGATCGACTGAATGAAGGACTTCAGAAGAACCATAATTTACAGACAGATTTTTTACCCGGATCTTCATGCGCGTTTCCTCCTTGAAGCGAAGAAAACATATGCGAAGAACGGCGCGCCGATAAGTGCAGTAACAGCTCCAACCGGAATCTCCCTCGGAGACAGTACGGTCCTTGAGATCAGATCACATAACGCCATAAATGCTCCTCCGTAGATGAAAGACATAGGCAGAACGATCCTGTGCGAAGGACCGAATAATTTCCGGACAACATGAGGAGCAGCGAGATCAACAAAGCCTATGACACCCGTAAACGCAACAGATATTCCCGTAAGGAGCGAGCATATAACGATCGCAACAAGCTTTGTCTTCTTCGCATCCACTCCCATCGCCTGAGCCTGAAGGTCACCGAAGCTCATGATATCCATTTTCCTGGACGTCAGCATAAGGATGGCAAAACATACGACACATACCGGGAAAAGGATCAGGCAATGCTTCCATCCTCTCGCGGAGAATGAACCCATCATCCAGAGATAAAGCTGCTTTGAGTGGTCCGAATAGAGCGTAGACAGGAAATTCATTATTCCGTTTACGAAGAGCGACAGGATCATACCGATCAGGACAACCGTGGTATTTGATACATTCCTGTCGATTACGGAAGCTAATGAAAGTGCCAGCACAACTGTGATCAGGCCGAAAACGAATCCCGTAAAAGGAAGCATGAATCCTGCCAGCAGAGGGATGGAAATCTCAAGTATAAGAACGATCGCGGCACCCAAAGAAGCACCGGAAGAAACGCCTAAAGTGTATGACGAAGCCAACGGATTCTGCAGTAATGCCTGCATGCACGCGCCGCTGACAGAAAGCGCTCCGCCTACCAGAAAAGCCATGATCGCTCTGGGCATTCTTATCGTCCAGAAGATCGAATCCATCATCGGTTCGATACCTTCCGGAGTTCCCTTGCCGGTAATGTGGCCGGATATTATTCCAAAAAGATCTTTCAGGGAGATATAAACGCTCCCCTGCCTTATCGCAAGGATAAGAATAAAAAAGCACAGGATTGCAGATATCGCTATCTTCAGTCCTGTGCCCTTCTTAGTCATAGTCTTATTCGTTCTTATCCGTGCAGATCCTTATCCGAGGATCTTCTCAAGAACATCAGTCTTTATGTCATCAAGTGAACCCGTGAAATCACTGTAGAATTTGGAGTAGATGCATTTAGCCCACTCAAGTGTTGCTTCACCGACATGATGGTTCGGACGGGAGCAGAGATCCTCACTGATCTGGTAGACCTCACCGTTCTTTACAGCTTTCACATTCTCCCAGCCTTCAAGTGCTTTGACCTGATCTGCAGCACCCGGCAGCCAGTCGCAATCCATAAGGATGACATCAGGATCTGCAACTATAGCATCCTCAACGGAAACGGCAAGCCATCCCTCCTGATCTCCGAAAACATTCTTCGCGCCGATTATATCGAGCATCTCATTCATATATGTTCCCTTACCGAAAGTGTAGATCGTAGGATACTCAGCCGAAGGAACATTCATCATTACGAGTACGGTCTTAACCTGGTCCTCCGGGATAGACGCGGAAATCTCCTCAAGGCCTGACATAAAGAGCGTAAGTCCCTTTGAGTATGCGATAGCCTCGGCATTCTTGCCCACACATGCTCCGATAAACAGGATATCATCGCAGATCCCTTCGATAGATGAAGGTGAAGGAATATCTGCTACGCAGACTCCGCTGTCGATAAGCGACTGGAAAGGAGAAGTTCCGCCGACGGAACTCATTCCGGAAGTGAAAACGATATCAGGGCTCAGAGCCGCGATAGCCTCGTTATCAGGTGACATCATATCAAACTGGGCAACATTTGCAGGAAGCTTGTCGATATATGTTGCAGAGTTTGTATCAATACCGACGATCTTATCGCCTAAACCGAATTCAATAAGGACCTGTGTCGTGGAAGGAGCCATGGATATGATCTTATCGATCTTATCAGGGACCTTGATATCATTGCCTGCACGGTCCTTTGTAGGGATCTCGATATCGATATCGCCTATAACATCCTTACCTACAGATTCCAAAACACCAGATTGCTGTGTAAGATCCGTAATGGCAGAACAGCCGGTCGCAACGGAAACCAACATCGCCAGAGTCAGGATCACAGCAAATATCTTCTTCATAATAAAACCCCCTAAAACATTATTTTCCGAATGTTTAGATTTTTCGTTTTTCGCATTAATTATAATATTCCGTGTTATTTTGATGTATACTCTATGCTATTCTCGATTATCGAAAATACAAACCCACGCAAGGCAGTTTATTATGAAAATTAACGAAATACTAAAGGATAAAACACCGTCGATATCATTCGAAGTATTCCCGCCCAAGCAGGAAGTCGATCTTGAAAATGTAAAGGCAGCAGCAGGCTCCATCGCGGCTCTCAAGCCGTCCTTCATGTCGGTAACTTACGGCGCGGCAGGTTCCACTTCCAAGCTTACTATCGAAGTCGCTTCGGACATTAAGAATCTTCACGGAGTTTCCGTTCTTCCCCACCTTACATGTGTTGCTTCGACAAAAGAGCATGTCGCCGAGATGGTAAAGAAGATACGCGCCAACAATATAGACAACATCATGGCATTAAGAGGCGATCTGCCCAAGGATGGGGTTATCTGCAGCGATTACATTCACGCGTCCGACCTCATAAGAGATATCAGGTCATTAGATCCTGACCTCTGCATAGGCGGAGCATGTTATCCCGAAGGACACGTTGAATGTGCCCGCAAGTCTGACGATATTCATTTCCTGAAGGAGAAGGTTGACGCAGGCTGCGATTTCCTCACCACGCAGATGTTTTTCGATAATAACATATTCTATAATTTCCTCTACAGAGTTAAGGACATAGGCATCAACGTCCCGGTCCTTCCCGGTATTATGCCTATTACGACTGCAAAGCAGCTTTCAAGATCTGTCCAGCTCTCAGGCACAGCCGTACCTGAGCGTTTTAAGGCCATAGTCGACCGTTTCGGTGACGATCCGGTATCGATGCGTCAGGCAGGAATAATCTACGCGACCGAACAGATCATCGATCTTATCGCCAACGGAGTAAATCACATTCATGTTTACTCCATGAACAAGCCTGATGTGGCTTCCGACATCCTGAATAATCTCAAAGGAATCATTGACTGATGCCTCTCGGAGTGGACATTCCAGTCAAAGAAGTCAAAAGATACATGGGTTATCATGGCATTGCCGGGGTGACTCCTGAGATCGAAGCGAAGATCAACGAGGCTGTGGAGCGTGTAAGCACTATGTCTCACCCGAGGCTTCTTATTAAGGAATTTCCCGTTACGGTCACGGAAAAAACGGTTACGATACATGCCGGTTCTGAAGATGTGCTCCTTGAATCGGAATCTCTTTGCAGAAATCTTTCAGGCTGTCTGAGAGTTCTGCTCCTTGCCGCGACTATCGGTCCTTCATGCGATATGCTGGTCAGAAGAGCAAGTGTTACTTCAGCTGCAGATGCATCGATATATCAGGCCTGCGGCGCAGCTGCAATCGAGAGTTTTCTTGACAGCGAGAATGACAGGCTCAAACGTGAATATGAAGCGGACGGTCTTTATCTGAGGCCGCGCTTTTCGCCGGGCTACGGCGATTTAAAACTCGAGCATCAGAAAGACTGGTTCAGGCTTCTTGATATCAGTAAACAGATCGGAATCGAACTGACTGATTCGCTTCTTATGATGCCGACAAAATCAGTTACCGCGATTATCGGAATAGGCGGAGATGTCCGCCGGAACGGCTGCAGCGGATGCAGCGGCTGCAATATGAGATCAACATGCGAATTCTCGGAAGGAAGGTCTTAAGACAATGGGATTACGTGAACGACTTGGAAAAGAATGGCTTTTCTGCGATGGCGGTACAGGTTCCATCCTTCAGGGATTGGGTCTTAAGGGCGGCGAGCTTCCCGAGACCTGGAACCTTACAAAACCTGACGATATCAAGGCACTCAACAGGGGTTATTTCGAAGCAGGTTCCAACATCGTAAACACAAATACCTTCGGTGCCAACCGCTTCAAGTTCGATAATGTATCAGAGATAGTATCCGCCGGCGTTAAGATCTGTCAGCAGGCCAGGAAAGAAGCCGGCCGTGATAACGATGCTTACGTCGCAATCGATGTCGGACCCACAGGAAAGCTTTTAGAACCGATGGGTGATCTTTCTTTCAATGAAGCGGTCGATATTTTCTCGGAAATAATAAAAGCCGGCTATGAAGCAGGCGGAGATCTGGTCCTTATAGAGACCATGAGCGACTCTTACGAAGCTAAGGCAGCAGTCGTTGCTGCTCACGAGGTATGTGATCTTCCTGTCATTGTTACGACCGTCTATGATGAATCAGGAAAGCTCCTGACCGGCGGCAGCGTCGAAGGCACCGTCGCCATGTTAGAAGGACTTAAGGTAGACGCCATCGGCATCAACTGCGGCTTTGGCCCCAAACAGATGCTCCCCATAGCCGAAAGACTTGTTGCCTGCTGTTCACTACCTATCGTAGTTAATCCGAATGCCGGTCTTCCAAGAACTGAGAACGGAGCCACTGTTTACGATGTTGATCCTGAAGAATTCTCTCAGGTCATGGAGGAGATCGCAAAGCTCGGAGTTCATGTCATGGGAGGCTGCTGCGGCACCACTCCGGATCATATCAGCAGGATGATCGGAAAAGTAAAGCTGGTGCCCTTCACCTCACCCGTCAAAAAACAAACTACATACGTTACAAGCTTTGCCGACTGCGTAAAGATCGGCAGGAAGCCTGTCATCGTCGGCGAGAGGATCAATCCTACCGGAAAGAAAAAACTCCAGCAGGCTCTGCGTGATAACAACATCGATTACATCCTTACAGAAGCACTGAAGCAGGAAGAAGCGGGCGCGCACGTGCTCGACGTCAACGTCGGCCTGCCCGAGATAAACGAACCCGAAATGATGGAGAGTGTCATCCTGAAGATACAGTCGGTTACAAACCTTCCTCTTCAGATCGACACAACGAATATCGAAGCTCTTGAGCGCGGAATGAGGATCTATAACGGCAAGCCCATGATCAATTCCGTAAACGGAAAGGAAGAAAACATCAAGGCAGTCATGCCCCTGGTCGCTAAATACGGTGGCGTACTTGTCGCTCTTCCTTTGGATGAGAGCGGTATCCCCGCCACTTCTGACGGAAGGATAGAGATCGCAAGGCGCATATACGAGGCGGCAGACAGTTACGGGATTCCCAGAAAGGACATCGTGATCGACGGTCTTGCAATGACAATATCATCGGATCCCGAATCCGCGATCGCGACCCTCGATACAGTAAGGCGCGTCAGGGATGAGTTTTCAGGCCACTCTATACTCGGTGTATCGAATATATCCTTCGGTCTTCCCGCGCGCGAACTGGTCAACTCGCACTTCCTTACAATGGCAATGCAGAACGGTCTTTCGTGCGCCATAATCAACCCCTGCAACGGACCCATGATGGCTTCATACAGATCATATAACGCGCTGATGAACCTCGATCCGAATCTCGGGGAATTCATCAATGCTTACAAAGATTACGTGGCAGGAACCTCCGCATCTTCAGGCAGCGCCAAAGCATCTTCCGCATCTTCAGGCGTAGTCTTGACTCTTGCCGAGGCTATAGAACGAGGCGTAACCGGACGCGCTTCCGAAGCCATGAAAGAGGCACTTGATTCAGGAAGAGACTCTCTGGAGATCATCAATTCAGAACTTATTCCCGCTCTTGACCGTGTAGGAAAAGGTTTCGAAGCAGGAACCGTATTCCTTCCCCAGCTTCTCATGAGTGCCGATGCCGCCAAAGCAGCTTTCGCAGTCGTCAAGGAAGCCATGGCAGACAAGCCGAGGAACACTAAAGGACAGGTCATACTCGCAACAGTCAAAGGCGATATCCATGACATCGGAAAGAACATAGTAAAAGTCATGCTCGAGAACTACGGTTACGATGTCATCGATCTCGGCAAGGACGTTCCTCCGGAGGTAATCGTCGATTGTGCGATAGAGAACAACATCCGCGTTGTCGGCCTCTCTGCCCTCATGACCACAACGGTCGCATCAATGGAAGAGACTATTAAGCTTCTTCGCGAGAAAAAGCCCGGCACCAAAGTCGTTGTAGGCGGCGCCGTAATGACGCCTGAATATGCTGATAAGATCGGTGCTGATGCATATGCCAAGGATGCTATGGCTACGGTAAGATATTGTGATTCGGTTTTCGGGGAGTGAACAGGCTTATGGCTAAAACTCAATTGTCTGAATTCGTTGCAAAAGATCTTGAAAAACAAAAAGGCATATCGATCCCCGTACATGCCGGTCTGCTCGAAAGATTGCTGGTCAGGAAGACAGCTTGCTCAAATCTTCATCCTAATGCCGAAGATGAATTCTCCATGGACTCCGTCGGGCCGAGCTACAGGATAGTCAGCGAGTATGAGACCAAATTCCGTGAAGCGATGCATTTCGATAAAAGACCTATCGAGGAACCGCTTACTGTCGAGAAGCTCCGTCCACGCGGCTATCTTTTGCTGAACGGACATCACAGATGGGCTGCCGCAATGCGATGCAACATAAAGAAAGTCCCGATCAAGATAATCAATTGCGCAACAGAATCCGACATTAAAAAGATCCTCGAGAAATCGCAGCATGACAAGCGAGTGGCGATAGATCTTGATGAAGTCATTTTCAGATCTCCGGATCATCCGCATCTCGAGAAAAAGCCTTTCCTCTTCCCCATGGACAGAAGATTTAACAAGAGGGTAAGACTAGGCATCCCTGCCCTGTTCTATTTCCTTGTAAAGCACGGATATGACATCTGGGTATATGCTTCGGAATACTATTCCATAGATGATATCCAAAGATTCTTCAGAGCATATTCGGTACATGTCGACGGAATTATCACGGGCGTCAGCAAGCGCGAACAGAACAAGTCTGCGAGCCATATGCGCATGAACGAACTCATCGGCAGCAAGTATGAGATGCGGCTTCACATAGATAACGAATCGATAATCGAGACTCACAGCAAGACAAAAGATTTTAATGAATATACGATCGAAGGTCCTGAAGAAGAGTGGGCAAAAAATGCCATAGCAATCATTGAGGAGATCGAAAAGCGTGCCGGGAAATAGTGAAACGGAAAAGATGAGAGTCTCATTCGATCTGGATGAGGTTCTTTTCGTTAATCCGGAAACACATAAGACTGAAAAAGAGCTTTCCTTTCCTTTAAGGAACATCTACAAGGAAAGACTCAGATTAGGCACGCCCGAACTTATCAATTCCCTGCAGAAACTCGGATATGAAGTCTGGGTATACACTTCTTCATTCCGTTCAGAAAGATATATCAAAGGACTGTTCCGCCATTACGGAGTTAGATTCGACGGAATAGTCAACGGAACAAGACACCAGAAAGAAGTCCAACAGGGCAGGTCGCAGATACTTCCACAAAAAGTACCAAACAGATACAGGATATCGCTTCACGTTGACGATGAAGCCGTAATCTGCTCATACGGAAGAGAATTCGGTTTTGAAGCCTACCAACTGGACGCGCAGGATGATGAATGGAAAGAAAAGATCATCGCCAAAGCCAAAGAAGTTAAGAAAAAATGGGACAAAAAACATCAACACTGATGATCAGATAATGAATTCCCTTATTTTCTCTGCTATAAGATCCTGCTCGAAATTATGCACATAGTGTCCGCAGTCAAGTTCAATGACCTCAGCATTTGTAAGATCAGCTGCATAATCGTGATGAGCCCCGCTCCAGTTCAAACTGCGGACCTCCTTTCCGTCTGAAACAAACATCAACATCGGAACATCAGGCTTGGGTTTGCTGTCGATCTCCCTGACAGCATCTGTGATCGCCAGCCCCTCGTTAATGATATCAACGTTAACTGCGACCCTGCAGGCAATTGCACGGTATAATTCTTTGTCTTCCTTAGAAAGAGCTGAAGGCAGATAACTATCGGAATAATAGAACCTGACGATGCCCATTTCGCGCGCAAATGCAGCAAGCTTTTCATATCTGAATACACCTTCAAAATCGAATCCGTCATATGTACGCGGAAGCACCATGTCAAGACCTACGATCGCCTCGACTTCATCAGGATAATCCTGTGCCCACATTATTGCTTCAAGTCCTGACATCGAATGAGGACAGAGTACAAACGGGCCTTCTATCCCAGCCTTTGCAAGCGCTTCCCTGTCCTGCCTTAAGATCGTATCGAAAGACCTTTCCATGTCTACAACATCACTGAAGCCGTAACCGAATTTCTCTATTACAACAATGCGGTAATCATCTTTCAGAAGTGAATAAAGGCTCTTGAAATCGAGTATCGGCGCAGCAGTTCCGGAACCGGACAGAAAGAGCAGAGTATGCTCTCCTTCGCCTTCTGTATAAATGCACATATTGTGGCCGTCGACTTCAACTAACTGTCCCAACGGTTCAGCAAGGAGCGGCTCTTCCTGCTTCATCATTATCCTGTTGTAGACAAAGATTGCTCCCAATATGACAACAACTGCAATAAGCAGCACTAACAATACTTTGCCGGCAACCTTGAAAAACTTCTTCATTCCTTATCCTCTTCAATGATCAGCGAGGCTCCGCAGAAAGAACACACTTTGGTATTCTCGACACGTACCGATCCGCAGTTCGGGCAGTTGGTATAGTATTTGTATTTCAGGAAATCAGCCTTTTCATTAAGCACTTTCTGAACCTCGGCATTTTTAATCATGAGATCTTCAGTCACCTTATCTTCGTTTTTGGCATGTTTCCTCTTCATGTAGATCTGTCCCAGGACGATATACACAACGAACAAGACCATAAATATACACGGCGTATAGAAAATCAGATAATCGAAAAACGTAAATATATCGCCTTCCAGCGATGAATTCTCGATTACAGGAACTACGAGTTCATAATACAAGTTCGTTGCGAATAGAAATATGTTGAGAACTATTCCTGCTATTCCGATCGGAAGCGAATACTTAAAGAACTTGGTAAGCATTATTGAACTTCCTCCTTTTCGACTGAACCTGCATCATCATTCTCCGCCTCAGAACTGATCCTGTGAACGGCCGTGGAATTCTCCGACTCGAAAGATCCGACTTCCAGCGAGGTCCCGCAATGAGTACATGCCCTGACATCATCCGAAGCTGCCGAACCGCAGTTAGGACAGACGTTGTAATACCATTTTTTACTGAGCTGTGACGCAATATACTCCTGCGTCCTGAGCCTTTCTTCCTCTGCTTTGTTTTCCTCGACGATCCTTGCCGCGCACTTATACAAAAGATTATCCTTAACATGAACAAATATAAGACATGCGATCGAACATAACAATGTAACGGCCGAAGGAAGATAAAAAATGAAATCATCCATAAACGCAAATGCTTCATCAGTCATCGTTGCCTGTTCGAAATATGGAATAACCCTCTCGTAGAACCAGAACGTGGTAAAAAATGATATTACTCCGATCACCAGCCAGACAAATGAATTCATCCAGATTATCCTTGGAGTCCTTGTCATGGTCTCTTTAACTTTCCTGGCATTCTCGGGGCCGAACTCATTATCGGTAAATGACACATAGTAATTCTTCTCGTATTTTCCTACCCACGTGTACCTGTCTCCGTTCCTGTCATAAGGTTTTCGGCCTTTCCAAATCTTGCCGGAATATACAGGTCTGAATAACCTCTTAAAACCGTTAAGTGCAGCCGTCCTCTTATATTCTTTAAGAGCGAGATAAAATAATAATCCGCTAAAACAGAATATGCCGAGATTTATGAGATCTAATCCCGATACAGCTCCTTGTGCGATCTGAATGATTCCATAAACGATCATAAAAATAATGATCAATCCCCAGTTGAGGATAAAATCTGTATATGAGAGTTCATCGGAATAGTTACCGCCTCTGTGACTTCCGCCCCCCAAGGAACCTCCGCCACCGGAAAACCCGCCGTGAAATCCGCCGCTGTGATGTCCGCCTGAATGGCTGCCTCCGCCGTGATGTCCGCCTCTAGCCATGATCAGTCCTCTTTATTTTCCTCGTCTTCTTTTGATATCCGGTGGATAGCACCCGAAATTCCATCCTCAAAGGATTTTACTTCCAAAGACGCGCCGCAGTGCGTGCAGATCCTGAGTGCTTTCGAAGCCTCCGCTCCGCAGTTAGGACACCTGTTGTAGTACCATTTGCTGCTAAGCTTGGAAGCAATAATGCTTTCTGTCTTCATACGCTCTTCCGCAGCGATATTGTCATGGACTATCCTGTATGCACATTTATACAGGAGATTGTCCCTGATCTTGAGCATAATAAATCCGCTCACGGCACAAAGAAGCGTAAGTACCGACGGCAGATAGAAAATGAAGTTATCCATGAAATTAAATGCCTGATCGGTCATCACCCTGTTCTCGAAAACAGGGATTACCAGTTCATAGAAAAAGAACGTGCATATAAAGAATATCCCTCCCAGGACAGTCCACACATAAGGGCTCATCCAAACGATCTTCGGAGTCCTTGCCATGGTTTCTTTGACTTTTTCCGCGTTCGAATCACCAAAATACTTCTCATAAAAAGAAATGCAGTACTGCGAGGAAGTCGTATCATACCAGGTATGATAATTACCCACCCTGAAATTCGGGCTCTCACCTTTCCATACCGATCCGGAAGAACCGGTACCTTTCCGGATCTTACTTAAAACGGAAGTGCGTCCGTTTTCTTTGCACATCCAGATGAAGAAACACAAACTTATAAAAAATAAGATCAGGTTATAATAATCCAACCCCGGGATATTACCCTCATAGGCTTTATCGATCAGGAAGCCGATAAGGCAAATGCTCAAAACAACAATGGTGGAAAAAAATCTGTATGACTCATTCTCATCAGAGCCGTTGCGGCCTCCGTAATAACCGCCATGGAACCCGCCGTGGAATCCGCCTCCGTGGAAACCACCGCCACTGAAACCTCCGTGATGTCCGCCGGAATGGAATCCTCCGCCGTGAAAACCGCCTCTTGCCATAATCTATCCCCATTTCGAAAAGACTAAATTAATTATAGATTAAGCCGGCCGTTTGTAAACTATACAAAAAACTTACCGGCCGGATAGTTCGGGCAATCCGGCCGGTAAGCAACGTGGAAGGGTATCGTGAGATACCAAAATGATCTGATAAACTTACTCTTCAGTTTCCTTCTCGATATCATCGGAAGATATGACGACCTTATCTTCTTTGCTTCTCGAGATAGCCTTGTAAACAAGTGCGGCAAGAGCTGCGCCTGCGAAGGGTGCGAAAATGAACACATAAAGATCCGTAAGGGCTTTTCCGCCTGCAAAGATCGCAGGACCGATCGAACGTGCAGGGTTAACGGATGTTCCCGTGAAAGCAATACCGAGTATGTGTACGAGAACAAGAGCGAGACCTATAACGATTCCTGCTAAAGAACCGTGCTTGAACTTGCTGTCAGTTACTCCGAGAATGCAGAGAACAAAGATGAATGTCAGAACAAGCTCGATTATGATTCCTGCGAGAACATTACCGCCTACACCTGAAAGGCTGTTCGCGCCGAGTCCCCATGAAGCCATCTCACCTGCTTCTGCATCATAGACACCGGTCATGTCGATCTTGCCTGCTGTGGAAAACAGGTACTGGAGAAGGCCAGCAGCAGAGATGCTTCCGAGAATCTGGAAAACGACATAGCCCCAGAATTCGGAGATAGTCATCTTACCCGAGATAAGCATTGCAAGTGATACCGCTGGATTTATATGGCATCCTGATATATTGCCGATGGAATATGCCATCGCAACGATTACAAGACCGAAAGCAAATGCGGTAAGAATGTATCCGCTGCCATTTGCTGCGTCACAACCGACTGCCATTGCAGTACCGCAGCCTACAAAGACGAGAACAAAAGTCCCGACGAATTCCGCAGTGAATCTCTGGATAATAGAAAGCGTATTGTCTTCTCTTGAAGAAGGGATGACCATGTAAAGAATAACAAGCACTACCGCAAGGATAGCAAGATCTGCCAAAAGGAATGAACCGTTGTAGACCATGGAATAAACGAGCGCATTGTCGTAGCCCGCTTCTGCAGCATATTCAGCGTAGAAAATAACACCCGAAACAACAGATCCGAGCCATCTGACAAGGTATGCGACAACAGAAAATCCGAGGATCTTAAGGATCGATGAGCCTCTGAATCTGCTGAGAGCACCATTGATCTTTAATCTGCTGTCTTCCTTAAGTGCAGCAAGGCCTGCAAAGCCTAAAGCCGTATAACCGATCGTGTAATCAAGGAACACCTGGAAAGGCGTTACCAGCCAGCCTCCGATAAGCTGCAAAAGGCTGAATATAAATGCGATAACAAAGCCCCATACCGGTCCGAACGCAACACCGTAAACTATAATGGGCAGTGTTGATGCCGGTGTGACTGATCCGCCCATCGGCATCTCGAAAAGTTTCAGCTGTGAAAGAACGAATGCCAATGCAATGCAGACACCGCCAGTGGATATCCTTAAGATATTCTCACGATTGGATTTTGTAGTTTGTTTGGACATAAAAACACCTCCGTCACGGAAACTCGTTCTGAGCTCGCTTACCCTTAAAGTAATACCGGTGACAAGAGGATCGAAAATATATATTTGGTTCCCTACGCCGGCATTATCCGTCAGGTTCTGCGGGTCGGATCTTAAATCCCTCTCAGCCGTTCTAAGGCTCCCCGATTTCCGTTTGTCGCGACAAATATACTATAACAATTTCGCTTTTACAAGAGTTTTGACAAATAACAAAATCATTTGACCGATGGCTTTTGACTGAACCTTTTCGCAGGCCTCCTGATAAGGAGCAGCAAAAATATCATCACAGCGTTCAGGCCGAGGCTTACCGGATAAACTATCATGAGGCTCATGAATGATTGGTAGTGCGCGAAAACCGTCATTACCCATATTATCCTGGTCCCACAGATCGTTATCATAGTTACTATCGCAGGCGTGAGTGATATTCCATATCCCCTCATGTAACCGCTCATTACATCGTAAAAGAGTGAGAGCAGATGGGCTGTCGTAATGAACATGATACGGATATAACCAATCTCGACAAGTTCCGGATCCGGATTAAAAATTGCTAACAGATTCCTGCCGAAGAAAAGCAGTGTCGATACCATTATCGCCTCTATAACTATGCCTTCAACAAGGCAAAGACTCAAAGCCTTTTTGCATCTGTCAAACTTGCGCGCGCCGTAATTCTGTCCGGTGACAGTCGTGCATGCCTGTCCGAAACTGTTCAGCACGTAATACGAAAAGATCTCAATATTAAACGCTGCGCTCGAAGCTGCGGCAACAGTTGTTCCGAGACCGTTTATTGCCGCCTGGATGATGATGTTGGCCGTTGAGAAGACTGCCGACTGCGCGCTCGCGGGAAGTCCGATCCTTAATATCTTCCATAGTATGGCTCCGTTGATACGAAGCTTTTTCGCGTCAAATTTCGCAGCTGTTTTCGACCTGCTTAAGAACATCAAAAGTATGATGCTGCTGATCAGATTTGAAATAACAGTAGCTGTTGCAACACCGTCGACAGTGCGGTCGAATCCGACAACAAAACACACATTCAGGCCAACGTTAACAACGCCTGATATCACAAGCGCAAGGAAAGGTATCCTTGTATTTCCGATACCCCTGAAGATAGCTGCCTCGAAGTTATAAAGGAGTATTACCGGAAGACCGGCAATATATATGCGGAAATACAGTATCGCCATCTCTACTGACTCATCCGAGATGTTCTGCGCCCTGATAAGCGGATCCGCTATGATCTGTCCTATTAACGAAACGATTATTCCACCGATGATCGCTATTATAATTGAAGTGTGCACAGCCTTTTGGACTGTCCCGTCATCTTTCCGGCCTACCGCATTCGCGACAATGACATTCGTGCCTAAAGATATTCCCAAAAACGAGTTTACGATAAGAGAAACTATCGGGGTGTTGGCGCCTACCGCAGCCATTGCGGCCTGCCCGAGAACACCCGTAAAATTACCGACAACAGCTATGTCAGCCGCGGTGAATAACTGCTGAAGTATCCCCGTCATTGCAAGGGGAAACGCAAACCCGAGGATCTTGTTCCACAAGCTCCCTTCAGTAAGTGATCTTCTGTCAGTCGTTACAGTACTCATTACACATCTATCAACCGGCGCCGGACTGCGTCATTAAGTTTGATATTCACCTAAACGGAAAACTTTATGTTTATAACATCTTTTTCTTAATAGTCAATAGATTTGGGAAGTGAACCTGTTTTGAATATAGGGGCGTATTTCTATCGGGAATTCTTGTTTTCGAGTTTTCCGATAGAAAAATGCGAAAATTCTATCGGAAAAGATAATTTTCGAGTTTTCCGATAGAAATACAGGATCAAAGCCTGCCGATCTTAACCAGCCTTACTATGCAAGATTCTATAAATTTCTGGACCTCGCGCTCATACATCGCCTGTGAGCGCTCATAACATTCAAGGTGCTTGGCATTGTTAACTATGACCATTCTCTTACGGCAGCGCAGATTATCGTAGATCTCACGCGTGTCGGTCGGTTTTGTTACATCATCTTCACCGCCCTGGAAAATAAGGACCGGCACCTTGATCGAACTTGCGTGTGTCGTAGCATCACATCTGTTGATATCAAAACCGAAGTTGCGCTGGGCAATCCTTCTGACACCTCCGATTATCCAGTCAGGCGACATTTGCGTACTCTTTGGCAGATTTGTCTTCAGATACGCAGTAAGCGATGCCATTGGAGAATCTGCAACTATTCCGCAGACACAACGGTCAAAATCCTTCTGTTGGGCAGCCAGGATACACGCGGTTGCCCCTGCTCCCCTCGCAACGAGATATATTCTGCAATTATTGCCCAGACGCTTTCTTGTAAAAGCAAACCATGCATCAAGATCAACACTTTCCATAAGTCCCCACGTAAAGTTCTTTCCGCCGCTCATACCGTGTCCCCTCATGTGTGTGATGAGGCAGTGGCATTGCACTTTCCTCATCATGAGCCTTGCATATGCAGCCATCTCGGCCGGCGACTCATCGTAGCCGTGGACCAGAATAACCATATTACGGCAGGTGGAATCTGATGAAGGTCTGTAATACGCAGACAGTTTGCAGCCGTCAAATGACGTTGTCCTAACCCCCAGCCACTCATTGTGGAATGAATAGAACCAGTTTTTTCCGCGTCCTATTATCGTAGTCCTGTCGATTTTCTTGGGCGATCTGTCGACCTGAGGAAGGGGCTTGGGTCTGTTGAAGATCTTCTTGAACATCTTGTCGGTATATGTCATGAACAGCACTAACAGTCCTCCTCCGATAAGGACTATTAAGAGCACTATCAAAACCGCGACGAGAACAGCGGTCACAACAGAACTGTTATCCGACAATTATACCCTCCGGGCTGTCCTTCCCGGAGCTCAGGAGCAGGCAGCCTTCTTCAGTTACCAGGCAGTCGTCCTCGATCCTGAAACCGATATCCCACTCAGGAATATAAACACCGGGTTCGACGGCAAGACAATTACCTGCTTCAAATTCTTTATCCCTCGGACCGACATCATGAACGTCAAGCCCCAGATAGTGGGAAGTGTTGTGCCAATAGTAACGGCGCACGTCCTCTTCCGTAAAATTATCAGGTATTAATCCTTGTCCTGCAAGCCATTTGCCGGCGATGTCATACATTTGTGAATTAAGTCCGGCAAACGTTTTGCCGGGCTCAATAAAGCCGAAAGCGGCTTTCCGGAGGGCCCTTATCAGCCCGAGAAGTTTCAATCTCTTATCATCTTCATCCTTGGGAGCGCCGACGAAGAATACTCTTGAGATATCAGCACAGTATCCGTCAGATCTGGCACCGACATCGACCTGGATGATCGATCCTTCACGTGCTATGCCGTCACCGTCTTTCTCAGGCTCCGAATGATGAAGATAGAACGCATTCTTTCCGCAGGAAACGATAGTCTCAAAAGCAAAAGACATCGAGCTCCTCTTTGCCATTTCATATTCAAGTTTCAGATAGAGTTCGTACTCAGATACACCGGGACGGATCATGGTCTTCATCTCTCCGATAGCTTCTTCCGTGATCCTCGCAGCCTCCCTGATCGCATCTGTCTCGTATTGCTGCTTGATAAGGCGGAGTGATGTCATTATCTCTGACAGGTCACATGTCTTCCTGCCTTCCTTCTCGATCTGCTTTTTGAGCTCGAAAGGCTTCTGCATAACAGATGATCTGTCCAGATAGATCCTGATGCCAGTATTCCTTATCAGCTCGAACTCTTTCTCTTCATATTTCTCGAGATCGAAAACATCGTCTGCCGGAAGTCCCGCTGTCTCAGCGATCACTGTGTGGTCCAGACGCTTTCCGTGCCAGCGCTCTTTCATAGAATCCCTCGCAGGAGCATAGAGAAGAGCGCTGACCTTTCCGTCGATCTTCTCGATCACCAAAACATAACCGGGATTCTCAAGTCCGGTCAGATAGAAGAAATTGCGGTCGGCAAAAAAACGGTACTCCGAATCGCGTGACATAGCTTTTCCCTCTCCCGAGAAAAGCAACGCCGCGGTGCAGTCAGGCAGCGCGGCGGCGAAACGCTCTCTGTTTTGTCTGTAAACTGAAGGCTCTACCACTGTTTGACTCCGTCTGAACGAACATTGTATTCGTCGAAGAGGATAGTATTGTTGATATAGTTCAACGTAGCGCCGGGCGACCTTCTGATAAGTCCCGGATTGCCGATAACGATCGAACCGTCCGGAACGTCAAAGTTGACATATGCTCCGGGGGCGATAAGCACATTATTGCCGATCCTGATATTGCCTACGATAACTGCATTGGCACCGATCCAAACATAATTGCCGATATGGGGAGAACCCTTTCTCTTACCTCTGAACTGGGTTCCGATAACAACACCTGTCGACACGTTGACATTATGACCGATAACGCTCTTCGGGTGAATGATTACACGTCCGAAATGCGCAAGATAGAAACCCTTGCCGATCTCGGTATCATAAGGGATCTGGAAATGATATTTGCGGCTCAGCTTATCAAGTCTGAAATTGCTTACTGCAAACTTTATCTGATAAAGCTTCTTCCTGATACCGTCCCATTTCTTGATCTGGTCAGCATAATAACGCGTACGTCTCATAACACTGATATAACTGAATTCGGGACTGGACCGTCTCTCTTCGAGATAGCAGGCATAGATATTCTTGTAGCGGCGTGCATTACCGGTGTATCTGAACAAATCGGCATATATGATGTCTTTAAGTTCATCGGTCATAAATGCACACCCCTCCATTTTTTCTATCGTAAAAATTTTATTACTTTTCGGGCAATAACTCAATAAGATTTTGCGTCCAAACGCCCTATTCTATTAGTTTGTAATAATTTCAGAAACCTATTTCGAAAGTATGCTTTACACATAAGGAATTTAAATATAAAATTTTTGTTATACATGTAGCATTTTTTGTATATGGGTATTTAAGGGTATCGTTTATGAATATTGAAAAAGAACTTGCCAAAAGGCTTATGGATGAAGGCGAATCAGGTAACCGTCAGGAGGCTTATAATCACGAGATCGGTTTCTACGAGCTTGTTGCAAGCGGCAATATGGCCAGACTTGAAGAAGCTCTCAAAACGATCGGCTCCACCCAGTCTTTGGGTGTCTTAAGTTCCGACAAGATCCGCAACGTCAAATACCACACGGTTATTCTCACCGCACTTGTCAGCCGCTTCTGCATCGAAGCAGGTCTTGAGATCTCAGTTGCTTACAATTTAAGCGATATCTATATCGGACTTATCGATATTGCCGGCTCCATAGACGAGGTCTACGCTGTCCAGAACGACATGCTGCGCTCTTACTGCCGCAAGATGAGCGATCTGTCCAAGAACCGCGTAGTATCACGCCACATTGTCGTAGCTATCGATTATATAAGATCACACATTCAGGAAAACCTCACAGTCGAATCGATTGCCGACTCGCTTTCCCTTAATTCAAGCTACCTTTCAAAACTCTTCAAACAGGAAATGGGCATTACTTTAAGCCACTATATAAGAGACCAGAAGATCAATGTCGCCTGCAATATGTTAAGGCATCTCGATGAGTCTTCGCTCACGATCGCCAATTATCTCGGTTTCTCATCGCAGTCACACTTCATCCAGGTCTTCAAGAAATCCACCGGCATGACCCCCGAAGAGTACCGCCGCAAGAATTATCACCAGAGCTGGATGGGAGACAGCGAAGAATAACGGCTGTCTGACAGAAATACCCACCTGTAATTGTTTTTTCGACTTTCAGTGGGTATGAAAAATCGATTGCAGAATGATAATTTCAGAGAATACCCATTAAACATGCAAAAAGCTTAGGTTAGTGGGTAACCGCGAAATAAAAGAATCCGGCAAAACCTCAACCATACCCACTGAACTATCAAAAACAGGGTTTTAAAGGGTAAGATGGACATTACCGTCGATTTTTGGAAATCGAAAAATGGTCGGTATGAAAGGTCAATAAAACCGTCATGAAAAGCCTGAAAATACCGTCGAAAATTTAAAAATATAAAAACGTCGGTATTTCTGATCAAGACTAGACCGGAATTATCGAAAAACATACCGTCGAAAATCGAAAAATGAAAAATCGTCGGCAATTCCAAGCAAAAACAGACCAGAATTATCGAAAACCATACCGACGAAAATAGAAAATTGAAAAAAAGTCGGTAATCTCCATCTAGGCAACCCGCTCAATCCAGGCAACCCGTACCCCAAGATCACTCTGCGCTCTTAAGTGACTCAGCCATATCGATCTTCTCGATCTTGGCGCGCATTATCAGGTTAACGATCGTGGAGAACAGGATTACAAAAGCAAGCGAGAACAAATAGCTGAGCGGCGCGATCCTTACGTCATAAGTGACTATATCCATCGCGATCTGACTCATTACGAATCTGTGGAGGAAAAAGCCCAAAGGTATTCCGACCACGAAACCCATAAGGACGAGCATTATGTTTTCACGGGTTACATAGGCACCGGTCTCAGTGCGGTTAAAACCCATGACTTTAAGAGTTGCTATCTCTCTTATTCGTTCGGTTATGTTTATGTTGTTAAGATTAAAGAGCACAATGAACGCAAGGGCTGCAGCACAGCAGATGACCAGGACTATGACATAATTCAAGCGTTCCATGGTATTCGAGAAACTTTCTCTGGAATCCGATGTGACCGACCAGGTCTTAAGATCGTAGTTATCTGACAGGTATGACGCGAACTTGTATCCTTCCTCGCGGGTCTTGTTTTCAGTCGCGATAAGGAGGGTTTCAGGTGTATAGGGTTTCCCGAAAAGTTCTCTGTATGTTGCAGGAGTCATGAGGACATAATGGTAAGTGTAATTCGTGAAGACAGCACCGACTTTGACAGTTACCTCATGCTCATCATCCCCGTACAACAATGTAATATTATCTCCGGCTTTTACTTTATTCTTCTCTGCAAGAAGTTGCGAGATGGCAACTTCGCCGTCAGCAGGCCACGTAAGTGTCTCACCTTTCTTAACATCCATGAGGCCGAAGATCTTATCAATATTCGGATCATCAGATATGAAAAGTCCCACATCCCTTACGTAGTTTGAGCCGTTATTTTTTGCAGAATCGCTCTTAACAATTGCGTATTCATAATTTACACCCGCTTCCTTGCCGGCCCTTATGACAGCCTCTTCAATCTCATACTGCCTGTATTTATCATCGAACATTATGCTGACGTCGTATTTCATGATGTTGTCATATTGGACGTTTACGACATTGCAGATCGAGTCATAGAGGCCGAATGCTGTAAGAAGCAGCGAAGTGCATCCCGCAATGCCGACGATCATCATCCACATTCTCTTCTTGAAGCGGAAAACGTTACGCAAGGACACTTTGTGAAGGAATTTTAATCTCTCCCAGATGAAGCCGGCATATTCCAGAAGGATACGCTTGCCCGGGAGAGGTGCTTTGGGTCTTATGAGCTCGGCAGGCATGCCCTTGAGTGCAGAGATGGAAGTTGCTGCCGTAACGCCGACAGTGCATATAAGCGAAACGATAAGGACCAGTATGAATAACGGAACGCTGCTCTTGAATGAAATCCGGGTGAATCCATACATCATCTTGTAAACTTCCCAAATAACAGACGGGAAGAGTTTGGTTCCTCCGAGGAATCCCAGAACGCACCCGAGCACTGAAGCGGAGCCTGCATAGATGACATACTTCATCACGATCGAAAAGTCCGAATAACCGAGTGCTCTCATAGTTCCGATAATGCCCCTCTCGTCGCTTACCATTCTGCTCATGGTTGTCGAGCATACTAATGCCGCGATCGCGAAAAAGAATACCGGGAATACCGTCGATATACCGTCAACTATCTGCGAATCATTATCGAAACATACATAACCTGTATTCTTATCTCTTCCGAGGATATATGTCTCAGGATCATCAACGTCTGAAAGGACATCATATCCATACTCGAGATTTGTTCTGAAAACATTCTGGGCCGTAGATGAGAATTCGGCGTATCCCTTCCAATACTCATAGATGCCGTCATAGTATTCTTTCCAGCCGTCATCTATCTGTTCCTGCGCTTCTTCGATCTGCTCAACTCCGTCGTTGTACTGGCCAAGACCGTCACAATACTGAGCATATGCGCTGTCATACTGGGCCTTGGAACTCTCATAACCGCTAATACCCATCTCATATTCGATCTTGTCAGACATATAACTCTGATAGATCTCGTTATATTCAGCGATCTTCTCGTTATAAACAGTCTGTTTATCCTCCAGGGCTCTTTCCCTGCTGTCAAAACCGGAAGCAAGATCATCTAAGTCTTCGAGTTCTTCTTCGGCTTCTGCGATCAGTCGCCGGTAATTTGCAATAGAATCTTCCTGATAAGCTATCTGGTTCTCGATAAGCTGCTTTCCCCAATCCGTTGCCGCCTGCTCAAGTCTTTCCTTATTGGACTCTATACCGGCATTAAGGGATTCTATTGAAGACTTATAAATAGATATCGAGTATTCAAGAGCTGACTTTCTGGAAGACACTCTGGCCCTGTCGGAATTGAGTTCAGAACGTCCGCTTATGATCTCGCTGGAAAGTGAATCGATATCTTCCTTCATGCTGTCCAGTTCTTCTTTCGAGCTCTCCGCGCGCTGCTGGGCGGCATCAAGTGCAGCTTTGGTCGTATACAGTTCATATCCGTAATCACAAAGCTGCTGATAGGAATCATCAAGGGTAGCCTTTGCTTTATCAAGTTCAGCCTGTTTCTCATCAAGTTCAGCCTGGGCATCTTCAAGTTTCTTCTTCGCATCATCAAGTTTTTTCCGGGCGTCTTCCAATTCTTTTCTGCCATCATTGATGCCGTCATTGAATTCGTCAACGCCTTCGTAGAGCTTGTCGTACTCTTCCATCAATAAATCGTCAAACCGTTCGTTGATAACGCTCTTCAGTGCAACCTTGTACTGTTTCTCTGCTTTAGCCGCCCAGTCTTTATACTCATCGGAGTAGATATATAATCCGGTATCCGCATAAAGATATGCCTCGGTATAATACTCTGAATCAAATGCGCCGGGGAGTGCGCAGACATAGTATGAAATGCTTCCGGAACCTTCGTCTGTAGTGCCCCTTTGGAAGTTTAAATATAACGGTGATCTCGCGGTTCCGACGATTGTATATTCTCTGTACTTGAACATTTCCATAGATTTATCGGAAGTCTCATCTGATATGACAAGTTTTGTTCCTGGTTCGATCTCCGGGAACTTGTAAGCGTCAATAACAACTTCGTCGTCTTTCTGGGGAAGTCTTCCGGATTCGAGACTTAACAGGTTCAGGTTTCCGGTTATGGATATAAAACGGACTGTATCAGAATTCAGATTATTTCCCATTACCGCAGAGCAATCTGCAGAATAAGAGCCTTCAACAACGGCATTTGTACGCTTGGATAATTCCATGATGTCATCGTCGGAAAAACCTATTGTCGACAGAAGTTTGAAGTCAAACATCTTAAGTTCTTTGGTGTATCTGTCGGCAGTATAAACAAATGAAGGAGTTGTTACTTTGAGACCGGCGAAAAATCCCACTCCCAATGTGATTATCGCGAAAATTGCGATAAACCTTGGCAGTGTCATCTTTATTGATCTTAAGACTGTCTTTATGTAAGAGCTCTTTACCATTCGATCTTGTCTATATTTACGGGATTCTCGTTTACAACGTTGCTGGTGATCTTTCCGTTCTTTACCTTGATGACTCTGTCAGCCATAGCTGTAAGGGCCGAGTTATGCGTAATAATTACCACGGTCATGCCCTTCTCAGTACTTAATGACTGAAGGAGTTTTAATATTGCTTTTCCTGTCTGATAATCCAAAGCACCGGTAGGCTCATCGCAGAGCAGGAGCTTGGGATTCTTTGCGATCGCCCTTGCTATTGCGACTCTCTGCTGCTCACCGCCGGAAAGCTGTGCCGGGAAGTTGTTTTTACGCTCAGACAGACCGACTTCATTCATAAGAAGATCACAGTCGATCGGATCTTTTACGAGCTGCGCCGCCATCTCAACATTCTCGTAAGCGGTGAGGTTCGGAATAAGATTATAGAACTGAAAAACGAAGCCGACGCTCTGTCTTCTGAACAAAGCGAGTTCATTTGCTCCAAGAAGCGATATCTCTTTTCCGTCAAGATATACTTTGCCTGAAGTAAGTCTGTCCATTCCTCCGAGAATATTAAGGAGCGTCGTTTTACCGGCACCTGATTGTCCGACGATAACGCAAAGTTCCCCTTTCTCAATAAAGAAATCACAGCCGTCAAGTGCCGTGACATTGACAGAGCCAGTCTTATAGATTTTCTTAACATCTTTGAATTCAATATATGCCATAAAACACTCCGCTTACCCTATCTGTCAGAAACTGATGATAAAGGGCTTTATCTGACCTCAATATACATCGGCCTGACCCCGTAACTGTCTGCGAATCTGGCCTGTCTTGAAGAGACACATATATATAATCTCGGGCAGTCGTCAAATGCCCATGACGCGATCATCTTGACCGAATCGGGAATATATACGTAACTCAGTTCATCACAATAATCAAACGCCTGTCTTCCAATATATCTGCATCCGTTCGGGATATAAACATACTCCAGATCCTCACAGCTTCCAAAAGCATTTTCTTCAATACTCGTGACCGTATCCGGAAGGATTACCGTAGTAATCAGGTCGCAGTCATAAAAGCAATTTTTCCCGATCGTCGTAATGGTACAGTCATCAGCGAAAACCAGCTTGTTAAAACCGATTACGCCATCAGGCATCCTTATATTTCCTGATCCGGAGATACAGCATACACCGTCTCTTGTTATTGTGTATGTCGCGTTTTTCCCGCAACTGCCTGAAGACGGGATACTGTGTCTTGTATCTGCATCCTGGATCATGTGATCGTTCGAAAATGACTCTAACGGCAGAAGATAATACAATGTTTTATCATCAGTGGCAGTTACATTGTCCGGGCCATAATAATACTTTGTCATATCATAAGTCGGATCAACGAAATGCCACTTACCGCCGAGGAAAACCGCTGCCCACGCATGATCGGCATAAGGAACATCGTCCGGATCTTTATTCATCATGTAATCATAATTACTGAAACCGATACCGAATTCGATAACGGCCGGAATACCCTGTGCTCTGCAGAGCGCGGCAAATACATTTGCGAATCCTTCGCATATTCCTTTACCGTCCCTGATAACTTCAATAGCTCCATCCTGATAAGCCTTGGAATCATCATCGGATTCTACCGCATCATATTCAAGTTCATGGGAAACGTAATCATAGATACGATACACCTTCTCCCAATCGTCTTCAGCGCCTTCACAGAGCTTATCCGAGAAAGCAATAATAAAAGGATCATCGCTCTCGACATCGTTTTGAGGTTCCAGGCATTCCTTCAGGGACTGCGAATCAGTCAGCAGCTCGGCACATGTCTCAACATTATTCTCGTAATTAGCGGACTTCCAGAAATACAAGCTTCCGCCGCTCATAAAGATGATGTTGTTTCCATTGGAAATACTGCGTCCCAACGCCTCATACTTTATTGTCAGGTAATAGAGCTCTCCTTCATTCATAAACCCGGAAAGCTGGATCTCGAACGCATCACCTGCACGGTTGAAGTTCCTGACTACTCTCTGCGTCTTGCATTTCGAGAGAACGATATCATAACTTCTTTCTGCGTCAGAATAGAAGACAACTCTGTCTCCTGAAAGACTGATGCTCAAAGTAACACCATCTGCCAAAGTAATGTCATAACCGTCATAAGAAGCCGCTACAAAATTGCCGGACTCATCCAACGGAGCGGGAGAGAACATAATCGGCGGGAATCCCGCCAGCGGAATTGATTCAACGAGGACTGAGGCGCTTAACAAAAATGCTGCTGTTAACCTCAGGATCATGTTGAACATGACACTCAAATTCAGATCTCCCTGGCAAGCTTAACCGCTTCATCGACCGTGATCTCGGAAGCCTCGCTGCTGTTTCTTCTCTTAACTTCGACGATACCTTCGCCCGCTCTTCTTCCTACCGTGATACGGAGCGGTATGCCTAAAAGATCTGCATCCTTGAACTTAACACCGGGACGCTCATTCCTGTCATCAATAAGGACTTCGCATCCTGCTTCTGTAAGTTCATCGTAGATCTTCTCTGCAACACCCATGATCTCTTCGTCATTAGCCTTTGTAGGAACAACTATGATCTTATAAGGAGCAACGATAGCAGGCCAGATAATTCCGTCATCGTCGTGATATTGCTCAATAATCGCAGCAAGAACTCTTGATACACCGATTCCGTAGCATCCCATAACCATGCTGTGTTCCTTGCCGTTGTTATCAAGATAGATGCATCCAAGAGCATCGGAATACTTGGTGCCGAGCTTGAAGATATGTCCGACCTCAACGCCTCTTGCCATTCCGAGCTTGCCCTTACCGCACTTGGGGCAGATATCGCCTGCCTTTGCATTAGTGATGTCAGCAATCTTGTCTGCTTCAAAATCTCTTCCGATATTTACATTCTTGAAGTGATAGTCACTTTCGCAAGCGCCTACAACGAAGTTCTTCATACCTGTAACTTCAGGATCTACAACGATGTCGATCTTCTGCTTAAGTCCTACAGGACCAGCGAAACCGACCTTAGCGCCTGTGATCATCTCAACATCGGCAAATGCGGCAAGTTCCATTTCAGTTGCGTCATAGAGGTTGCCGAGCTTAGTCTCATTGATGTCACGGTCACCTCTGCACATTGCAGCAACAAACTTACCGTCAATGTTATAGAGGATCGTCTTAACGAAAGCGTCAGGTCCGCAGTTAAGATAACCGCAGAGCTCTTCAATAGTCTTAACGTCAGGTGTGTGGATCTTCTCGATTGCAAGCTCTTCAGCCGTATCAGCAGCGCCTCTAGTCCAGCCTGCCTTTTCTTCGTTAGCTGCGTAACCGCACTCGTCACAGAAGCAGATCGCATCTTCACCTACTTCGCTCTTTACCATGAACTCCTGTGATCCGGAACCGCCCATCGCACCGGAATCGGCATCAACTATCGTGTAATCCAATCCGAGTCTGTCGAAAATCGCACGGTAAGCGTCATACATTTTCTTGTAGGAAACGTCGAGTCCTGCCTCGTCAACATCGAAGGAATATGCATCTTTCATGACGAACTCTCTTGCCCTGATAACACCGAATCTCGGACGCTTCTCGTCTCTGTACTTATGCTGGATCTGATAAAGGGTTACGGGGAGCTGCTTATATGATCTGATAGAATCTCTTACTGCTTCGGTAAAAGGCTCTTCGTGCGTAGGGCCTAAGCAGAAGCTTCTTCCGCCTCTGTCAGTAAGTCTGAACATCTCCGGACCGAACTTTTCCCATCTGCCGGAGCCCTGATAAGCCTCTGCAGGAAGAAGCGCCGGCATTATGAGCTCCTGGGCTCCTGCCTTGTCCATCTCTTCCCTGATGACCGCTTCAACTTTACGGTATGTGCGGTAACCCATGGGCATAAATGAATAAACACCGGATGCCATCTTGCGGATCAGGCCCGCTCTTAACATCAGTCTGTGTGAAGGAATCTCAGCATCAGCGGGGATCTCTCGTTGTGTAGCCAAAAACAGTTCAGAAACTCTCATATCCAGCTCCCTTTATTTATTATTATTACGGGGTAAGTATATACGAGCGTTCCTTTTTTTGCAATTTATGGCAACTATTAACAGTCACAAATAATCATACTTATGTGCCCGACGGACCAAATTGCATTTTTCTTGATTTTGATCCGTAGGTTTTTCGAAAATACAGCTTCAAAATCGCTGAGATGACGGACTAAATCGGAATAATCTTAGTTTTGGTCCGTCGAAAACGGAGTTAGGAGCTGCGTTTTGGGCAAAACCGACGGATCAAATTGGAGTACTCATGGTTTTGGTCCGTCGTAAACAGCGATTAGGGTTGCTTTTCGGGCAAATTTGACGGATCAAATTGGTGTACTCATGGTTTTGGTCCGTCGAAAACGGAACGTAGGGTTGCCAGCAAAACAATCTTACAGATCAAAGATCTCAATTATGAAAAAAATGTTCAGAATTATGCAGATAATGACGATAAGAGCACAGATTATATAGACCTTCGTACGCTTTTTCTCGACATCGCGTTCTGTCGTGCCATAAGTTTCTTTTCTGGCCGGTTTGCGTACGCGTCCAAAAGACATCACTCTTACCCCCTCACATGTTTTCCCTCGCGGTGATTTAGATTATAGTCGCATATAATATGTCATGCTTTGCATAGTTGTGACAATCAATTGACAAATTTCAAAAAACGCTTTACTCAAAATCACTTTTGCGGTATTGAGGCCTCAGAATCATTGGGCAATCTGCGAAAACAGACTAAAAAACTCTCACAAAATTACCCACGATTTCACTCAGAATGCATAAAAACATAAGTATGATATAATAATATTGAATTTATGCGCTCAGAAACAGAGCAGAAAAAACAAGGAGAATCATTTTTGAAACTTGTAGGAGTTAAAGAATTTTATAACATTACACGCGCTAAGATCATCTCAGCCGTTAACTGTGGCATAGTCTTATTTGTCTGTGCTACGGCTACTTTTGCGGTAGACACTGCTCTTAATACTAAGACAGTTAATGCCCAGCCTGTTGAGACATCAGCCACGGTTTCTTTACTGACTGATCAGTCTGAAGAAACAGTAAAGGAAAATATCGCAACTTCTGAATCGACTTCAGTTTCAACTACAGCTTCAACTTCTGCTTCTTCCTCGCAGACATCCGCAACGACTTCCGCTACGGAAACCGAAGTTACAACCGAGTCAACCACAGAGAGCACAACAGAAGCTACTGAAGAGATAATTACAGAAGGAACAACAACGACAACCGTTGAAGAGACTACTGCAGAAACAACTGTTGAAACAACTGTAGAAACCACAGTCGAAGAGACTACCACTGCAGAAACAACAGTAGAAACTACTACAGCTGCAACTACTACCACGGCTGAGACAACATCATCAGTTTCAGAGAAGGAATTATATCTGACAGTATATGCAACAACTACTATCAATGTCAGGTCCGGTCCGGGTACTGATTTCAACGTTGTTAAGAAAGCATATGCCGGAGATGAGATCGATGTTGTTGCTGTCACTTCAAACGGCTGGTATAAGACGTACAACGGCAATTATGTCTCCAAAGATTATACGACAGAGACAAAGCCCACACCGATTCCTACTCCCAGACCTACTCAGAAACAGGCAGATAACGACACTAATTCAACAACTGTAGAAGCTCAGGTTACCACTCCTTCAGGAGAAGGGTATACTTGTAAGATCACCTTCTACGGACCTGTATTGATGAGTGACGGCACATACAGCAAGACCACGGCAACAGGCACTACCTGCACACAAGGCCGTACCTGTGGTGCAGACTGGTCTGTCTTCCCTGCCGGAACTGTTCTTTATATCGAGAACGATCCTTTGGGCGGTGACGGTTATTACACCGTTGAGGACACAGGTCCGGGAGCCAAAGGCTACAGCATAGATATCTACGCGGATGACGGCGAGACAGGCAACTACAGCACCTGCACCAGAACCGTACACGTAGTCTGATCAAGCAATTACTATTTCAAATACTTCTCATTACAATGTGGGAAGTATTTGTATTTACAAAGAGGAAAATAAATGAGTGGAAATTCAAAAAGACACGGTTACAACAACCCTAAGTTTAAGAATCAGAACCCCGTAAAGATCATCCCGTTGGGCGGTATCGGTGAGATCGGCAAGAACATGACCGCCTTCGAATATAATAACGACATAATAATCGTAGACTGCGGCATGAGCTTTCCCGAAGAAAACATGCCGGGTGTCGACTGCGTAATACCTGATTTCACTTACATCAGACGCAATCAGGAGAAACTCCGCGGCATCATCATCACTCACGGTCATGAAGATCACATCGGATCTCTTCCGTATTTCTTAAGGGAATTCAAGTGCCCTGTTTTCGGAGGCACGATGGCAATAGAACTCATCAAGTTAAAACTTCAGGACAAGAACGTTCCTTTCAAGGACATTAAGCTCTCGACCTGCAAGAACGGTGACATCATTCAATTAGGCAATTCTTTCTCAGCCGAATTCATTAGAGTTAACCATTCGATCGCAGATTCATACGCTCTCTGCATCAATACGCCCGTCGGCAGGATCGTCCATTCCGGTGACTTCAAGATCGACTACACTCCGATCAACGGCAAGACCATCAATCTCCAGCGCCTGGGCGAACTCGGCAAAGAAGGCGTCCTGATGTTCATGTGCGAGAGCACCAACGTTGAGATCGAGGGCTTCTCGCCTTCTGAGAAGCATGTCGGCGAAGCATTTTCGCATTATTTCCGAAAAGCTGAAGGCCGCATAATCGTTGCCACCTTCTCATCCCACGTTCACCGCATGCAGCAGATCATTACTGCAGCCGAGAAATACGGCCGCCACGTATGTCTTTCAGGACGTTCCATGGTGCAGGTATTCAACATCGCAAACTCTCTGGGTTATATCGATATAAAGCCCGACACGCTTATAGATATTGATGCCATAGATAATTATCCGGACAACCGCATAGTCGTCCTTACGACAGGTTCGCAGGCCGAACCGATGAGTGCGCTCACACGTATGGCATACTCTTCACACAATGCTGTTGATATCACCAAAGGCGACACGGTCATAATCTCGGCAGACCCGATCCCCGGTAACGAGAAGCCGATCTACCGTCTCATTAATGAACTTTATAAGAAAGGTGCTCATGTCATCTATCAATCTCTTGCAGATGTCCACGTATCAGGCCACGCATACAGGGATGAGCTCATGATGCTCCACACTCTCATCAAGCCAAAATTCTTCATCCCCGTTCACGGTGAATACCGCATGCTCTGCCTCCACAAGGAGATGGCAGTCAACCTCGGAATGAATGAAGATAACATCTATATTCTTGAGAACGGAGCAGTTCTCGAACTCACTGAAGACGGTGCTAAAATTACAGATCACGTTCCTGCCTCCCCTGTCCTCATCGACGGCACCGGTACAGTCGATGCAGATGACAAGGTTCTTACCGACAGGATCCATTTAAGCGAAGACGGCTGTCTTGCAATCGCTATCACCGTTGATGAAGAAACAGGTGATCTTGCATGCTCCCCTGCCGTAAACTCCATCGGCTGTTTTGACAGCGACAACAATGAAGATATACTTCACGAACAGATTTCCGACAAAGTTGACGATCTTCTCAAGCAGGCCAGCAACAAAGCCGGCAGCATCGAAGCATTCCTCCAGAAAAGGAATTTCCGTGAGCAGATAAAGAACTTCGTTTACTCCAAATCAGGCCGCCGCCCCATGGTAATCTTCAACATCAGTTACGTCGGCGGATACGATGATGATGAGTACTACGGAGACAGATAAATAACAAAAAATAACTCAAATCGAAAAACAAAAAGATCATTTCGGTCATCTTTCCTCACAAGCGAAACTCGGAGGACTTTGATGAGAGAAATGATCTTTATTTTCTGATTACGTCTACTACGTCCTTGACCCTCAGGATCCTGTCACAGGTACGGTCGAGCTGTTCGCGGCCGGAGATATTAATGGTAACGAAAATGCGTGCTTCCGGGCCGTCTACTATCGTATTGAGCTTAACGATGTTGATCTTCTCTTCGTTGATCTTGTCAAGGACATCAATGAGCAATCCGCTGCGGTCCATTGCGACGACAACCAGCTGGACGTCATAGCTTGAGTATTTAGCCTTTGAGAGCCAGTGAACTGCAACGAGACGCTGGTATCTTTCCTCATCCTTCTGGGAGTTCTCGCGGTTTTTGATTATGTTAAGAATGTTCTTGCAATTGACCTTGTGAATACCGACACCCTTCTCCTGCGTAACATATCCGATGATCTCATCACCGAAGACGGGATGGCAGCATTTGGAGATGTGGGTTGCGATGGAATCAAGACCGTTAACGACAACAGCGTCGTTGCTGTTCGCACGTCTCGCGGCATCAGTCCTTGCTCCGCGTGAAGGCTTTGCATTCGCAGCTGATGAAGATGACGGATCAATGCCTGTCTGATGCGGGTCAATTGTAAAGGCATTGAGCTTGGCTACGTCATAGTCAACGACCTGCTTAGAACTCTCTGCAGCAGCCTTGTTTTTCTGGCCCTTTACGTTACGTGTCTGGTCGGCTTTTCCGAGTTCGATCGGAAGCTCATTAGGACTGTATGCAACGTTGCCGTCAGCCGTAACACGATAGCCCAGGGCACGGCGTTCTTCTTCAGAAATATTGCGGATGTAATCATCACGAAGACGTGAGAATACTTTGCTGACACTTATCGAACCGTATCCCAGAGCTGCAAACATATCATCCAAAGACTGGAAATTATTGCGCTTGAGAATAATCTCGATCGACTTGTGCATAAGGAGTTTGGCAGGATCGAAGCCGTTACGCGTTATCTCGTTTGTAAGGAGTTCACGTCCGGTCGTAATGTTGTCCGCACGCGCCTCGCGCTTAAACCACGCATTGATCTTCGAACGGGCGTTAGCCGTGCGCGCAATAGATACCCAGTCACGCGAAGGACCTTTTACGAGCTTGTTAGAAGACTGGATCTCTACGATATCACTGTTCTTGAGTTCGTAGGACAAAGGAACGATACGCCCGTTGACCTTGGCGCCGTGCATGTGGTTTCCGATGCCGCTGTGGATAGCGTACGCAAAATCTATCGGGCATGAGCCTTTTGGAAGCTTTATTACTTCGTGCTTCGGCGTATAAACGAAGATCTCGTCAGGCGCGATGTTCATCTTAAAGGATTCCAGGAACTCGCCCGAATCGGTGAGCTCGTTCTGTGAATCGATGATCTGCCTCATCTCATTGATCTTCGTATCGAACTTATCAGCTTTGAATTCATGTGAATTTCCGGCCTCTTTATAGTGCCAGTGAGCAGCGATACCAAACTCGGCGATCTGGTGCATTGCAAAGGTTCTTATCTGCACTTCGAAAGGCGTACCGGTATGGCTTACAACAGTTGTATGGATCGACTGGTACTTGTTCTCTTTAGGCATCGCGATATAGTCCTTGAAACGTCCAGGAACATGCTGGTACATCTCGTGAATAATACCGAGTACCTGATAGCATTCAATGACTTCGTCCACGATTATGCGGCACGCGAAAAGATCATATATTTCATCTATCGTCTTACCCTTTTCGTGCATCTTCTTATAAATGCTGTAGAAGTGCTTGGGACGTCCTTCAATGTCGTAATGGACAATGCCATTCTCTTCAAGCTTGGAGCGGATCTCGGAGACCACGTCTTCCATAAAGTCTTCACGCTGGGCACGGTTACCGCTTACGAGCTTAACAAGCTCATAATATTCGTCGGGATGAAGATATCTGAGACAAAGATCCTCGAGTTCCCATTTGATCTTGTAGATACCGAATCTGCCCGCAAAAGGAACATAGATATCAAGTGTCTCCTGAGCTTTCTCGATCTGCTTCTCGGGAGTCTGGAATTTCAGAGTCCTCATGTTGTGAAGACGGTCGGCGAGCTTTATGAATATAACTCTGATGTCGTCTGTCAGAGCGATGAACATCTTGCGCACATTGGATGCCTGGATGTCGACTTTGGAATTGTAGACAACGTTATCGAGGCTCAGATTGAGCTTAGTAACGCCGTCAACGAGACTGCATACGACAGGCCCGAATTTCTCCGTGATCATGGCATCATCAACAATGGTATCTTCTATCGTGTCATGTAGGAGAGCCGCTTCTATCGTGGCAGAATCGACCTTCAGGTCAGCGAGGATCAAAGCAACAGCGACAGGGTGAGTGATATAAGGTTCACCTGTCTTGCGCTTCTGGTTGCGGTGGGCCTTATATGCGAAAATAAACGCCTTCTCCATCTCTCTGTTATCCTCTTCGATCTCGTTCTCGTCGAGGTTTGCTGCGCGTGCGTAGTCATCGTAGATGGTAATGATCTTATTGAAGCGCTCCTGCAGGTCATGAGGGATCTCGGGCTTATCATTGTCGTCCTGAAGATAAGCGCGTTCGGCTTCTGCCTGCACTTCCTCTTCATTTACGGCATCAAATGCTTTGTCGTTCTTGCCCTTAGTCACCTTGTATTCTCCTGTAGACCTCAGAATCGCTGAGTTTTACCTTTTCGCCCGTTGCAAGGATATTGAAGCATACTCTCAAGGGCGCTATTGTCCTGAGCCTTATCAGGTTGCAGTCCGCGAATACCTCGAGGCATCTTTTTACCTGGAACGGAGTCACCGATACATCATAATTGTTAGACACCAATCTTGCAAGAAGTCTAAGATCTGCCGTGGACATCGCCGTTCCTCCAAAGCGCTCGATCGCCTTATAACAAGCACCGTAAAGTTCGGGAGTAGGTTTCATGGATCCTGCGATATCTTCGCCCGGCGCCATTTTCGCGATCTGGTCCATTGCAAGACCGCTCATGTAAAGCTTCTCGGCTATCTCTGCCTTCTGCCACATAAAACCGTTGTCAAACTCCGGCCTTATATCCTCAAGATGGAGGCTCAGCGAAGTTTCACCGCGATAACAGTATTCATTCAGGGTATATGCAATATCTATCTTGTCGCCTGCCCTTATGATGTTGAAATAATCACCCATACCGAAGCCCACAGCAGAAACACTGCACTTTCCTGACGCGTCAGTCAGATCAAGCCTTATATGCGCTCCGGCACTCATCTGCGCAATGCCGGATATGATTAGACCGTTGGTAACAAATACCGGCTTCGGATTGCCGATACCGAAAGGTCTGAATTTGCTTACTTCGCGGTAAGAATCGAAAACAAGGCCCTCCGGCAGGATCTCGCATTCTGCATTTATCGAATCTTCCTCAGATTCTTCGCCGGACTGGCCTTTTTCCTCGTAGATCTTTGCAGACTCCTGTTCCAGAGCCTCCATGAATGTTGCCATGTCAGTCTTCCTTACAAGAAGTCCTGCTGCCTTTTTATGTCCTCCGAAATTGACCAGCTTATCGGATATCCTCTCCAGGCAGTCATAAAGATCAAAATCACCGAATGCCCTTCCCGAACCCTTGGCGCATCCCGGTTCTGTTGCATCATCCGTGAATACCAGAGCCGATCTGCCGTAGAACTGCGACAGTTTGCCCGCAACGATTCCCAATACGCCCTGATGCCAGTCCTTACCGTAAACGACGATCGGTCCGCACGTATTTGTAAGCGACCATCTGTCAGGCCTTGCAGGGCTCTCCAGCTGCGCTCTAGCCTCATCGAAAACCTTCGCCTCAATCTCCTTGCGCTCATCGTTCTCGCGGGTAAGATCCTGAGCCGCATTCCTGGCTGCGGAAGGATTGTTCTCCAGGAAAAGCTTCAATGCATCGGCAGAATCATAAAGCCTGCCCGCAGCATTGATCCTCGGGACAAAATTAAAAGATATAAAAGTCTCATCCAAAGTCTTTCCGGGTGCAAGAAGCATCTCGTTCATAACACCGACACCGACATTGGATGGCTTCTGCATGCTCTTGAAAGCACGCTTGATTATCGTTCTGTTCTCATTGGTGACCGATACGAGATCTGCGATCGTCGCAAGTCCTGCAAGCTCAACGGCCTGGCGCCAGATATTGCCGGTGACCTTATGCTTGCCGTCCTTGCCCAAAGCCTCAACAAGCTTTAAGGCAACACCGGCACCGCAAAGATCGATGAACGGATATGTGTTGTCAGGTCTTTTCGCGCAGATAACACAGTCAGCAGGTGGAAGTTCATCCTTAACGTTGTGGTGATCGGTAACTATCACCTTAATGCCGCGGTTTTTAAGCTCCTGCACGGTATCAACATTGGTGACGCCGCAGTCAACGGTAATGACCAGATCAGGATTCTTCTCAATGACTTTGTCCATGATCTTCTCGGTAAGTCCGTAGCCGTGTTCGGATCTGTGAGGCACAATGTACTCCACATCAACCTGATGGCTCCTGAAATACCTTACAAGGATAGATGTAGCGGTTACGCCGTCGCAGTCGTAGTCTCCATACACGAGTATCTTGCCGCGGCTATCTATCGTCTCATTGATGATATCAACTGCTTTGCGCATATCATTATAAAGGAACGGATCGTGCCAGATACCGTCATCCTCAGACAGAAACTGCTCTACGGATTGTCCTTCGGTTATTCCGCGATTCTGAAGCAATACATTAAGGAGCGTATCAGCATCCGCAACTTTTTGGGATGCCGATAAGCGCCAGTTCTTACCGGTCAACAACATAAAACTATTCTCAACTTTATCTTTATTGAGGATATTATAGCCGAACGGGCCGACATTTACAAAAAATACAGGGACAAAAATTGAGACTAGTCTCAAATGATACCCAAAAGTCTCAATCTTATTGAAAAGGGTTGAATTATGGTTCGGCGCAGCTAGGATAGTAGGTATTTGAAGAGGTTAGAAGGCAGTGCTGACGGATCAAAACCAAGAATACACTAATTTGGTCCGTCGATTTCCGTCAAAAAGGAGCTCTTAACCCCGTTTTCGACGGATCAAAGCCAGGAAAAAGCCAATCTGGTCCGTCATCTCAGTGTTTTTGAAGCTGATTTTTCGAAAAACCTACGGATCAAAACCAGCAAATTCCATTTTGGTCCGTCGCAACTAATATTTAAGGAGGTTCAATATGTATAAGACAACCCCTTGGTTGAGTGAGCTTATAAAACTTAAGGAAGAAAACCATATGCATATGCAAAGAATCAGCATGCGCCTAGAAAATGCGCCTGAAGGATCTTTGCGCGTATCAAGCAAGTGGAATAAACAACAGTATTATCACAAGACAGATTCAGATAATCCTCGCGGTAAATATATTACCGTTCAAGACCATTACCTTGCCGTCCGCCTTGCTCAAAAAGACTATGACACCAGACTTCTCAAAGTGCTTAATGAACAGCAAAAAGCAATAGAACGTTTCCTTAATGATTTTGACCCGGAAGCAGCAGAGCAAGTATTTATTAATTTGAGCGAGCAGCGAAAAGCACTGGTTACGCCTGAGCACCTCAGTGACGGGGAGTTCATCAGGCAATGGATGAACCAGCCATATACCAGGCTGGGGTTCAAGGAAGATGAACAGGAATTCTATACGGCCAAAGGCGAGCGTGTGAGGTCAAAGTCTGAGATATTGATAGCGGATGCGCTTTTGAGGAATAAAGTACCTTACCTTTGTGAATACCCGGTCTATAACAATGACGTCATTTTTGCGGCACCGGATTTCAAATGCCTGAATGTACGGTTGCGAAAAGAATACTATTGGGAACACTTGGGCAAGCTGGGAGACCAGGGCTATTCCGACCGCAACGTCAAAAAATTGGAAAAATACAGTCTTGCTGACGACTTTGATGAGAGCAGGCTGATACTTACATTTGAGACGGACAGCCACCCGCTGAACACCAGAGTGATCGACGAAAAAATCCGGAGGTATCTTCTGTAAAAAGTGGAGCGCACAACTTGGGAACATTGATATACGAAGCTGCCAAACATACAAAAAAGAGGTTACCATCCAGGTAACCTCTCTTAAAGTCTTATTAATGCTTTCTCTTTCTTGCTGCTTCAGACTTCTTCTTTCTCTTTACAGAAGGCTTCTCGTAATGTTCTCTCTTACGAACCTCTGCAAGAACGCCTGACTTTGCGCAAGAACGCTTAAATCTGCGAAGTGCACTGTCAAGGGACTCGCCTTCCTTAACTTTAATCTCAGACATCTTTATCCCCCCTCTCGTGCGTGGATTTTGAACTCGGATATTATATAGGACACATGTTATAAAGTCAAACGGGGATAACCAGACTCAAAACATCCTTCAATATCATTGCTGCGACAACGCCGATCGAGATGGCAGGTGCCAATGCGATCTTTCTCTTTTTCGAGTTGCAGACAAGCACAAAAACAATACCTAATACGACTGCTATACCAACTGCCATGCATGCGCCTTTGATATGCAGGAAGAGCATCAGGCACATTGCAAGCTTTGTGGGGCCATAGCTCATCTTGGTATTCTTAGCCTTGCCGATCACCGCAGTGACAACTGCCATGACCAACCCGACAGAGGCGGAAGCAATGAGACCTTCTATGGCGTATGTCTGAATGTCAGGCATAAATCCTACGGTCATGATCCAGACGACCAGTATCGCAGCCAGAAATCCGTCAGGAATGACACCTGAATCCCAGTCAGCCAAAGACAATCCGAGGAGAAGTACCTCAAGCGCCAGTGTGGCAATAACCATGGCATCGATTGCTCCGTGGAGCGCCAGTGTCCCAGCAAAAAGGCATCCTAATATGATCTCGAAAATAAGATCTCTCGGCGGCACCTTTGATCCGCAGTATCTGCACTTACCCTTCAGAGCGATATAGGAGATTACCGGGAACAGATCTGCCGTCGACAGCTCATGTCCACAGGTATCGCAATGGCTGTGTCCCAGTTTCCAATCCTCGCCGCGCACAACACGCCACGCTGTACATGTGATAAAACTCGCGAAAATAGCGCCGAACATAAAAGCCATAACTACCAGATAAATACCGACGGCCGGCATCTCAAACAAAGGATAAGAAAAGATCAAGGTAAGCTTCTCCTTAAAAGGTTTTTCTGACACTGATTATACACTGTGTGGGAGAATGCAAAAAGACACAAAAGAAAACCGGGTTCCGAAGAACCCGGTTATGAATTAAAACTTGTAATTTATTATCAATGCTGATTAAGAAGAAGCTTTCTCGGCTTTCCACATATCGTTCGCATCAGAAGGCTGATATGTATACTTATAGCCATTGATAGTAACATAACCGCCAGTAATTACACCGTTAGCATTTACATCAAAATCAATCGCAGAAATCTTATTATTTGGATCACCGATAAGCGAAATAACGTTCTGACCATTACCAGCTGATGTATCTTTATTAATTTTATTGCTGGTACTATCTATAGAATACTGATATGTAGCTGCGGACTGAGCTGCTGTCAATGCTGTAGCTGCCATCTGATAATCCTTCTCCTGTCTTGCTCTGGCGATATATCCTGTAAGTGCAGGTACGAGCATAGCTGCGAGGACTGCGAGGATTACGAGAACAACGATGAGCTCAACTAATGTGAAGCCCTTCTTTGCTGATTTACCGTACTTTTTCATTTTAGTGACCTCCTTTATTTTTCACCCTTAAGTGAACAGATTATGATTTATCAATAAGTTTTGACTTGCTTGATGGTCTTACTATAAACCATCTTCGAATTGACTTCAACACAATTTCGCCACAATTCATCACTGGGTTACAATTTGTTTATCCGAAACCGCAAAACCCTTTGTTTGCAAACGGATTGTAAATGAAATGACAGAAGTGTAACCACGGCAATTATCAAATACGATTGCAGTACTGGTGGATCAATTGTCGCGCACGCGAATTTCTTAATATATATATATAGTTAACATAACCGTAACCCCTAATTCGTTGAAATATAGAATTATCAGGGTTAAAATTTAAATATGTACGTAATATGCCTATTTGTAAATAAATGAGGAAAGATATGAGGCGCAAGTTCAAGACAGGTATTGGCAAACGTGTTTCTGCGGTCATGCGCGGCAATGAAGGCGCGAGCATAGTTCTTGTTACCATCATTTCCATTCTCATTATTACCGGTGTTATTATCCTGCGTACTACAACCAGCGCACTGTGGGCATCAGCTGATAAGCAGCTTAACCAGGATCAGGCATATGAGATGGCCACAAGCATGGGTAATTCTCTGGATGTTCTGATCATAAATAAAAAGCAGATCCCACTTGATACAATAGCCCAATCCACCGGAAGTATTGTTAGTTTAACAAATATAGACAGTCTTCCTAAAGGCACTATCGGGGCAACTGTGTCCAAAAACTCTACAAATAACGTCTATACCGTAAAAGTCGAAGCAAAAGTTGCCAATGCATCTTATGTTTATACGGCGAAATACACCGGTTCGGGCAATGAATATAAAAGGCAGTATTGATATGAGATTGATTAGGAAAGACAGGATGCTTTTTGGTGATACTTCGGGCGAGTCAATCGTCGAGGTATTGGTTGCATTTACGCTCCTTGCCATGATGATGCTTGTATTTTCGCAAGGTATAGCATTCGCCACTACTTCAGAAGTAAATGCCAAGAAGAGCCGCGATGGCGCTGATAACGCTATGATAGACCTTCAGAAGAAACTTTCTTCTGACAACCCTACCGTGAACGACGGAACTGTAACCGTAGAACAGAAAGCCACATATGATGCCGGTACAGGAAAAGTTACGACATATAAATACACCGTAGACGGCACTACTTATGTTGTCTTTATGCCGCAGACGTAATACAGGTATTCTTATGAAGAAACTAGGCAGAAAGAACAGATCAAAGATTGCGATGACGCTCGTTGAGCTTGTCGTCGCTATGGCTTTGACTTCTCTTTTTGCAACAGCCTGCGTTATGCTCATTTATCCGATCGAAAAGATTTATACTACAACAACAGATCTGGCACGCGCTCAGCTTATCGCCGATACTGTGGCTGATTCACTCAGAAAAGAATGCGCCTCTGCTTATATAGAAGGCGAGGGCGATGTTTGGATCGGTGAAGTCGGTAATGCAGTCAATCCTGCTGCTTCGGCCGATCCTTCGGGATCTGTCCTCGTTTTTCGCAAAAACAAGAGTTACTGCGAGACAATCTATGCTAATGACGTTGTCCCTAAGACTGCTTATGATACTTTAAAAGCTGATTCGGAACTGGTTGACGGGAACGTTTCCAGCCGCGCTATATTCAGGCTTTTCGCCAGTGCAAACAATCCTGATATAGAAAAAGATTATGTTCATTTCGGATACTATAAATCCGACGGTGGCAAGACCACACCGGTTATCCCTTCCGAATATTATGACTTTACCAACCCTTTCACAAGCGCAACATATCGCGAATATAAAGTTGCACTTACATTCTCAGGAATCGGATTGGATCAGGATGATAAGCCCTCCTATGTCCTCTGTCAGATAGACATAAAGAAAGGCGAAGAAATAGTTTATACACGTAATACTGTTCTGTGCTTCGCCGCTCCGGTACAGTAAAATCAAATACTATTTTCAAGTAGATTATTACAAAAGAAAAACGATCAAGTTGTAAGCTTGATCGTTTTGATTTAAAGGTTTGTTATTGATTTACGGTGTTGGATTTTCATTGTTTCCTGGAACAGGATCTTGCGGTGCTCCTCCAGGATCACTGCCTGGATCAGTATTGTTGCCTCCTCCGGAATCTCCGCCAGTGCCACCGCCAATTTCGCCTTCGGAACCACCACCGGCATTAACATCAGTATCACTATTGGAATCACCATCAGTAGCTCCATTAGTTGTATCGCCGGCAGTTTCATCGGTAGCTTCATCGAATGTATTGTCCTCAGTGCCTCCGGCTGATTCACCAGCAGATTCATCAAAGTCTCCACCGGGCACTTCACCTGTTGATCCATCATCTCCACCAGGTGCTTCACCTGTTGATCCATCATCTCCACCAGGTGCTTCACCTGTTGATCCATCATCTCCACCAGGCACTTCACTTGTTGATCCATCATCTCCACCAGGTGCTTCACCTGTTGATTCATCATCATCTCCACCGGCTGATTCATCAGATCCTTCGCCAGGTGTTTCATCAGGTGAACCGGAGATTGTTTCATCGTCATCTACATCAACAGTTTCACCGGATGATCCTCCTGTACCTGATTCAGTTGGATCAACGGTAGATCTGGTGTTTGTTGCGTCATCATTTTCAACACCTTTCTTACTGCCGTTGTCTTCTCCAAGATTTCCTTCATCCTTGGAATCGGTATCTGCGTCAGTACCTTCACCATTTTCTTCACCATTTGATTCATCAGTTGATGGTACGGCACCTCTGTTTGCTGTCCAAGAAGCATACAATACAACGTTGTCATTTATCTGAGTATCCCAGGCAAATGCGGAATCGGGATCATTCGGATCAGTAATCCAACCCTGGAACGCGTAATTCTCTCTTGATGGATCTGCCGGTGCCGATACAGTTCCGTTGTCCATAACAATAAGCGTCTTATATACATCTCCTGATTCATCATTCATCATAAATGTCACTGTATGAACAGTATATTCAACCGGATCAGAATAGAAGTTTGCAGCATCTATTGTTACTGTCAATTTATCTTTGCTATCGCTCAATACGGCTGAATAATCTGATGCGTCAAGAGTTGTCGCATTTCCTTCGATAGTCACAGAAACCGTAATAATCGGTGCATCAACTTCACCACTGCATGTTACGTTCATATCTGCAGCTTCAATCTTCTTCTTATCGATGATAAACTCGGCGCTCAAAGTACCCGGAGTACCCGATGTGTTATTAACAACATACTTTGTATTATCAGGCGTTACAGTAACAGTTGCTGTTCCGGCGTTTGTATTATCGCTGTATGCAACCTGATAATCTCCTGCAGGTAATTCCTCACCACTGCTAAGGATTACTTTTACAGCAGGCTCCTGAGGCTGACCGTTATAAATGAAACCTGCAGCAGTAGTATCAATAGTTACGGTAGCATCCGAAATATCCAAAGGTACGATCGTAAATTTCTTTACTACAGAGTGTCCGTAATTTGCACCATCTCCGGTAACAATTACTGAAGCTTCACCGACTGTTATATTATTCTTATAACTAATCGTTATAAATTGACTACCTGTAATATCCTGTTCTCCATACTCGTCTGTAAAGAAAACCTTGACCTTAGGACTTACCCCTACATCTCCAATTGCATAAGGGAATTCTGTAATTGGATTATTATGCTCATCGAGCAATTCATCACCATTATCATCTACAAAAATGATCCTTGTATTTGAATCATTAAGCAGTTTCGTAGTCTCGGTCATTACAGAAGGCCAGTCTCCGTAATGGAGTCCGTAAAAAGTATCATCAGAAAATTTTTGGCTGATGAAAGTTCTAAGAGGGTATTTCTCATCGGTCGGATCCAAAGTTTCATCAAAAGGAAAAGCATCATACTTTGAAACCTCTTTAGGTCTAACTCTTATATAATCATTTCTGTTAGGACCCATTTCATATCCACCCCAGAATGCCCAACGGATCCGGGTTTTGGGAACCGCAGCAAGATCTCCATCATCCGTAGGAACGCCACCTATGTTTCCTATTCTTCTCATATCAGACGCATTAACATAACGTAATACCTTATTTCCATTTTCAAGATTATCAGCTTCAGCGAAAAATACTGCAATATTATCAATACTTCCTGCAAATGCTCCAACAGTATCCGGATCTCCTCCCGGCTTCAATGAGACAAGACCGGTGCAGTAACATGAGTAGAGCTTCTGATCAGCACCACCGATATAACCTGCATATCCACCAACATTAGAGGAACCCCTAACAGAAGCTGTAGTATAGGTCTGATAAATTTTCTTAGACCCGGCAACAGCTTCTGAAATATAGCCTGCAAAACCACCTACATAATTCTCACCTGTTATGTTTTCTTCTCCGGAATCATATTGACCTTTATATGTATGGCCTCCAACATAACAGTTCCCAATATATCCGTTATCCATTTTACCGACGAAACCGCCGACATAATCATATCCGCTGACTACAGCCGTTGCGTATCCTCGTTTAATCGTGCCGCTCAACATATGTCCTACAAATCCACCGGCTATGGACCTGGCAGAATAAACCGTTGCTTCATAAGACTTACAATAAACCTCGACCGAGGCTAAATATGTATTAGTTTCCTTTGTTAACTCAATTGTAGGAGTATTACCTTGCCCTTCTGCACCTAATCGTCCAAAAGCACCACCAACGCCAGCAGTATCAATGGTTAAATCACTATTGCTATAGTCTGTTCCACCGGCATATACCATGCTTGTTTCATCAAATTTAATCAGAACCCGGCCGCTGCTGATTGAAGCAGAATTTGAAAAATACCCGAATGCACCGCCGGCATCAACGCAGCGGTATGAACCTGCACCTTTTTTATCACCAATATATGTTCCATTGTTAAATGAAACTATCATTCCGCCCTGGTATGTTTTTCGGATCTCACCAATGACGCCACCAACTTCTTCAATTCCACCTACATAAGAATGATCCAATGACTCAACTATTCCGTTATAAATTGCACCTCCGGATACACTTCCTATTGCTCCACCAACCTTTTTGTTACCGGTAATTTCCGCATTAGTAAGATCAATAGAAAGAGATCCACCATCTTCCTTACCGGTAATTGTCCTAATCTCCACATCAGTATAATCAATAGTGCGGCCATTAATATTTCCACCGGATACACTTCCGATTGCACCGCCGACCATTTCGTTACCGACAATTTCAAGATTGGTTGCTTCGACAGTTATTCCGTTAGTAATCGTGCCGCCTGCATAACTACCAAAAGCACCGCCGACCATTTCGTTACCGACAATTTCAAGATTGGTTGCTTCGACAGTTATTCCGTTAGTAATCGTGCCGCCTGCATAACTACCAAAAGCACCACCGACACTATCGTTTCCAAATATACTTACGTCGGAAAGATCAACACTGATTCCGTATAAATTTTTGTTGTTATATCCTATAACTCCACCTACATAATCAGCACCATCAATCAATCCGGAATTCTCATAAGATACATTTACAGTTCCTGATATAGCAGCTCCGTTATTGCCAATAACACCACCGACATAATCAGATCCACATATGCTTACATCGTCTCTAAATGCCGCTGTAATATCGCTTGTAATTTCTCCGCTACTGTTTCCGATAACACCACCAACGTAATTACCTGTATTATTGCTGTCACCTATCGTAGCCATACCCTTAAAGTCAGCAGAAACAGTACCGGAAATCTTCTTGTTGTTATAACCGATAGCTCCACCTACATCATTGGAACCGATTAATGATCCGGACTTCTCATAAGTTACTGTAATATCTCCTGATATTGCAGCTCCGTTATTGCCAATAACACCACCTACATAATCAGTTCCACAAATGTCTGCATCATCTCTGAAAGCAACTGTAATACCGACTACTGATCCAATATTATTTCCGATAACTCCTCCAACACATTCTCCCGCATTACTGCTGTTGCCTATCGTAGCCATACCATTAAAGTCTGCAGAAACCGTTCCGGAAATTGTCATGTTGTTATATCCAATAACTCCACCCGTGTTATTCTTACCAATAATCGATCCTGACTTCTCATAAGATACTGTTACGGTTTCTGATACAGTGGCATTGTTATTATTATTTTTGTTATTAATTCCGATAACACCACCAACGCCTTCGTTACCATTGATCGAAACATCATCTTTATAGGTTACTGTAACTGACTTTACAGTTCCAATATTTTTACCGACTACACCACCTACTCCGTCAGAACCATTAATATCTGCAGTACCATTGTACTGAACACTTAAGGAAACACGATTTCCTGTATTTACTTTCTCGTTAAAACCAATAATTCCACCAACTGCTTCTTTGCCTGAAATAGTGGCAGCTTTATTATAAATAACATTAACTGTAGTTAATGTAGCTTTACTATCTCCGAATGCACCACCTACATAATTCTCTCCACTTAATGAGAAGTCGTCCGTAACAGTCATTACAATATTATTGTTTGTTACGCCTCCCCTAAGATTACCGACCATACCGCCGACATAATTCTTTCCGGAAATATCGACAGTACTATCATAAGAGACTTGTACTCCGCCGATATCAAAATTACTGTTTCCGATAACACCGCCGACATAATCACTGACACCGCTTATCTTCACTGTATCACCAAAGCTTGCAGAAATAGTACCGTTTATCTTAGCTGTATCATGAAGGCCTATAGCGCCACCAACATTTCCGGCTGTACTGGTAATTTCCGTTTTTCCTGCAACACTGACAGAAACATCTTTCAGTTCCACTTTACTATATCCAATAGCACCACCGACTTTGTCTGCAGCGTTAATTGTTAAATTACCCGGAACAGATACGCTAATGGATTTATCCGTATTAACTTTTCCTTGCAAGTTTCCAACAGCGCCGCCAACATAATCAGCGCCATAAATGTTTACATCGTCAGCAAAAGTAACTTTAATGCCGGATATTTCGGCCATACTGTTTCCGATAACACCACCAATGTAATTACCCTTATTGCTGTTGTCACCTATCGTAGCCCTGCCTTTAAAGTCAGCAGAAAGCATTCCTGTTTTTCCAACACTTTGTCCTATAGCACCGCCAACGCATTCACTACCTATTATTTCTGCTGTTTTGCTGTACAAAACACTAACAGGATTGGAAGAATTAAACTTGTTGTTATAACCCATTGCGCCACCGATGTATTTCTTACCGGTAATGCTTGCGGTTCCATTGTATTTAACAGTAATACCATTCAACGATGCGGTATTATATCCAAATGCACCACCTACATAATCAACACCATTGATAGTGAAATCACCCGGGACGGTCATTGCAATGGTTTTGTTGTCAAGGCCGCCTTTAAGATAGCCGGCCATACCGCCAACATAGTTTTTGCCTGAAATGTTGGCACTGCTTCCATAAGTAACCGCAATTCCTTTTATATTCGAATAACTGTTTCCGATAACACCACCGACATAATCGCCATTGCCACTTACTGTAACAGCTTTACCGAAGTTTGCTGAGATAATACCTTCTATCTTATTACTATTATCACTATTGTTATTCCAATGATAACCTATAGCACCACCAACATTTCCTCCAGAACATTCAATGTCAGTAATACCATCAACTTTAACAGTAACATCTTTCAAGCCCGTAACAAAACTGTATCCGATAGCACCACCAACATTGTTAGCAGCTTTAATGGTGAGATTACCAGGAACATATACACTTATTGATTTATTGGAAGTCAAATTTCCAAGAAGGTTGCCTACAGCTCCGCCAACATAATCTTTTCCGTATATACTGGTATCTTTTCCGAACGCAACAGTGATACCACCGACTTCACCAACGCTGTTACCGATAACGCCACCAACGTAATTACCCTTGTTGGTACTATCACCAATAATTGCCGAACCGCCAAAACTTGCTGAAACAGTTCCTGAAATTTTTGTTTGATTATTACCGATAGCACCGCCTACATACGAAGATCCAATAATTTTACCATCATGTTTAAATGTTGCAGTAACAGAAGTTAAAGCTACCTCGTTGTAACCGATTGCTCCGCCGACATTGTTTGCACCATAGATCTCACAGTCTCCGTTAAATACAACACTTATAGTATTTGTTGTAAGTGTGCCAACAAGGTTGCCTACAACACCGCCAACATAATTTGCTCCGTAGATGAATGCATCATCTGCAAAATCAGCAGAGAGACTGCCTGCTTTATTCTTGCAGTTTCCAATTACACCACCGACATAGTTACCGGTTTTATTCTTATTACCTACAATAGCTTCACCCTTGAAGCTTGCTGCAATCGCTCCTGAGATATCCGCTTCAGTATTTCCGATAGCTCCGCCTACATTTTCAGAACCGATTACCTGGGCATCACCCTTAAATGTTGCAGTTACAGAAGTCAGCGCTACTTCGTTGTTACCGATAGCACCTCCGACATTATTATTTCCGCGAATTACCGTATCTGCAGTGAAAACAACATCGATTACTTTGCTGGTTGTTATTTCTCCTACCAGATTACCTGCTGCACCACCGACATTATCATATCCGTAAATATACGCATCGTCTCCGAATGCAACTGAAATACCGCCTACTTCTCCGACACTGTTTCCGATAACGCCACCGACATTATCTCCAGGATTAGAAGCGTTACCTATTATGGCCTGACCTTCAAAGATCGCAGAAACAGTTCCGGATATATCATTATTGTTATAACCGATTGATCCTCCTACATCGGAAGAACCAATTACTGTTCCGGGGCCATTGAATCTCGCAGAAACCGATGCCAGCTCAACATCATTTTTACCAATAACGCCTCCGACATTAATTCTGCCGTGGATTTCACTTGCTTCAGCGAAAACAATACTGATCGATTTGTCGATTGTTAAATCTCCACTCAGATTACCGACAGCACCTCCGACATAATCAACTCCGTAAATACTAACCTCGCCGTCAAACGAAGCAGCAATACCGCCGACTTCTCCCACACTGTCTCCTATAACGCCGCCGACATAACTACCGGAATGATTTTCGTTTCCGATAACTAAATCTCCGGTAGCGCTAACTTCAACGTTATCAGTAATCTGTTCATCATTACTTCCGATAGCACCGCCTACGTAATCAATACCTATTACAGATGAATCGCCAGTGTATAAAACTGTAACAGAACCACCGATCTCAGCTTTGTTTTGACCGATAGCACCGCCAACAAAATTAAAACCACTAATATTTCCGATAAATTCTGTATCTACTGATCCTGAAATCGTCTCATTGTTATAACCGATTGCACCACCGACATAATTACCGCCACCGTTAACATTGCCTGAAAGCGCAACATCAACATCTCCGCCGATCTCACCATTGTTGTAACCAATCGCACCACCGACATAATTACCTGTTCCAATGATATTGCCGCTGCCTTCAATAGAAACTGAACTTAAGACAGAATCATTGAGACCGATCACGCCGCCGACATATTCGCCGCCTTTGATGCTGCAGCTGTCCAGAACAACCTGGATCGTGCCGCCTGTGCTGTTACCTGTGATACGGCCGATAGCACCACCGACATAATTCGTTGAACCGACACCGGTAATAGTCGCTCCATCATTGACCACAGATATCTTGCCGTTGTTTGAAGGAGCATTTCCGATAGCACCGCCTACGAAGTAATAACCGCTTATCGTGGTATTAGTGTTCTCAACATAGATTACAGAATCAGACGATATTTCTTTATCGTTGCTGATACTTCCTATTGCGCCACCGGCACCATTAACCATATTCACGCCGTCATTATTCAGATCAGTAATTTCAGCAGAATTGTTTATAGCCTTGATAACAAATGTAGGAACATCACCGGTAGAAGTACAGCCGACCGCACCGCCTACACCAAGATAATCGGTACTGCCTCGAGCTGTAATAGTGCCTTTATTTTCGACATATATAGCAACATTTCTTCCGGAACCGTTTATCTGACCGTAGGCTCCGCCTGCGGTAAAGTGATAAGGGCCAAGATTATCACTCGGATATCCGATTCTGGTATTTTCACCATTTACAACTCGGACAAACGTAGTAGCAATCTTACTGTCTTCATCTCTGCCGACAGCACCACCACAATAAATAGGATTCTGATTATTTATGTTATTAGCCGAGAGAACGCTTCCTTCATTTTGAACCCGTATACTCAAATAATTTCCTTCGGAAGAAGAACTACTGTTACAGTTCTTCATGTTACCGATTGCACCGCCGGCTCCGCGAAGACGACCTTTTGCATCTGTTTCATTATTATCTCCGCTTGTAAGCTGGACGATAAGTGAATTAGCAGGAAGGTTAACATCTACCTGATACTCATACTGGTCGTAATTGTTAAATGAGAAATTGCCTGAAGCGTCAGGAGCGGAAATACCATCGTATTCATAATCCGCGCGGTAAGTAAAAGCTCCGTTTTCCATTTTACCGATAGCGCCACCCGGACTATTCCAACCTGCAACGACGCAGGAAACGGCTCCATACTTACTGTCATTAGACAGATGAAATTCGCTTTCCGGAGCAGGTGTTCCGTTTACGATAAGCCTTGCCCCGATATTCTGGTCACAACGTCCAATGATACCACCGATATTTGTATGACTGAAAACTACAAATGTACCATTGATCTCAATCTCGCCACTAAGTGATGATGTAGTCTCGGTATTTTTTCCGATTACACCACCTGTGCCTTCAAAATATTTCTCAATAGACCAATATGCGCTACCCATTACAATCGGGTTGCTCATTCTGATAACATCACTATCAGTTGTACCGACCTTGCCGGTATTCAAACCGATCAAACCGCCAATAGCCGTTGTCTCCGTACCGCGGGGTCTGTTAACATGCTTGCCTGTTGTTATCGACGTTTTCTCAATCTTTGAATAATCACTTGCCGATCCATCAGCAACCTCGTATACGACCAGATTGAGATTGTTGGTAACTATATTAGATACTGTTCCGGAATTCTTACAGATAAGACCATATCCGTTATTGTTGTTGTTTGTAAATGATGCCAGCCTCATCTGAACGCTGTTAATTGAATACAACTGCGTTGCATCATCACTACGGTGCATTGCTGACAAAGACTGATTTGCCTTTATCTCATCTATTGCAGGGAAAGATACGACTCTGTAAGAATTGGCAACAGAAGACTGTTTACGGTCAATAGGAGAATTGTATACACCGTTAGTAAGTGAATAGACCTTTACCTCACTGTACGGAGTAAGAGAACCCGATGCTTTGATATACCAATTCAGATCTCTTGCAATGTGGAAATTACCGACATTAGTCATACGGATATTTGAAAGATGTCTGAATGATGTTATAACAGCATCTCCGCCCTGGCTGGAACCAAAGCTTCCGTTATAAGTGACACTGCCGTCACTGCAAATGAGATCGCCAAACAATGTATTAACAACACAGCCTTTTTCGGTATCTAAAGCAGCTCTGTTACCATCTTCCAAATTGTATGATACTGCCGTATGGGTACCGTTTCTGAAAGAACCTTGTGTCAAACCTTCGTAATGAATAGGATCATCGATTGCTCTTGTGGCAACAAAATAATCAGAATCAGAGTTAGTACCTGTAACAAGCGTTGCACAGATATTCTGGGGATTATATGGTTGGTTCTTGTTAGCATTAAATAAGACCTTGGTTGTATAGTTCTTCGTATAATTATTGTTCGTGCTGGTGTAATCATTGTGAACCATCATACAGTCAATCGAAAGAGTATATGTCTTGTAGCCCAGGGACATATCGGCATACTGTGTGATCTCCTGTCTGCCGTCACCAAATACTTCCCTGACAGTAACTGGGAATGTATGTTCAACATAACTGCTGCCGTTATTGGTAGAGACTTTAATCGTAATTACTCCGGTCTTAACGGTCTTCTCGATATTGTATGTATGATCGTATCCTTCTGTATTAACCTTGATGCACTCATAGTCATTAGCCTGTGTGGTGGTAGCTTTGGACTCGATAGCTGACTCACCGCCTTCTATCAGAATGGTAGCTATAGATGCAGGATTGTTTGAAGAACTGTCATCAGTTAATGCAGCCAATGAATCTGAATTGAACAGATTGATATAGACATCGTCTGTCTTGTCATGATCAGCAAGAATTGTCCAGGTAATATCCAGAGTCTCGCCGTTGCGGAAAGTAACTTCTGCAGCAGGTGTCGCATCGAGATCATCGGGAAGCGCAACAGGACCTATCAATGAAGCTTCGGTTCCGTTGAAGTATCCGACATAACTTGTGTTGTATCTGTATTCTTGATCACGCTGAGGCAATTGGTCATTTGAATTGCCGAGACATTTGGAATCCCATCCACCGGTACCGGTTGGTGCAACATTCTCTCTGCTGTAGAAAGCTGACATTACGGTAGCCGAATAAGCAATGGTTCCGTCATTCTGCTTAGTAGCGCTCAAATCAAACTCAACAGAGATCGTTCCGGCAAAAACAGCACGGTCATAGAAATACGGGCTGAGCAGATCGTAAAGGGTATCACTGTCTGCATGAACCTTGTTCGGATCACATGTCAGATGTGCTGTCTTATGAATGGATTTATTGGTTTCATCAAGAACGTCTCTGCCGTTATCATCTTTAAAATCTGCAGCTGAGAAGCCACTACTTGAAAAAGCTGTGGATACCCAATTATCAAGCGTTCCGTTATCAGCCTTATGAGCAATAGCGGTCTGTGCAACCTGGTAAACAGTTATTGCATCCTGGGTATTCTTGTCGATCCTTGATCTGTTGATATATCCGACAGCAGCGAAAACACCGACAGTTGCAAGAATAGCAACGATTGCAAGGACAACAATAAGCTCAGCCAAAGTAAAACCGCGGTGCTTTCTGTTACCGCTGTTATGTTTAGACCAAGCTTTCAAATATTGTCTCAGCATCCCTTATTTCTGCATCCTGACATAGATTTTGATGTAGTGTAAATAAAAAATATTTATACACATTCATTATAATTTTCCGTATATAAATATTCAAATTAAAATTATATTAATTTCATATTATCCATTTATGTCCCGTTTACAATTTGTTGAATTTTAGTATTAGGCATATACGGTAAATTTTGCTTAAATTTTCGTTGTGTAACATTGTTACTGTAACAATGTTACACAAGCAGAATTGTTATCTGAATTGTTAAATCTGCGTGAAACTGTGACTACGATGTAACAAAATATTATATTAAGTTTCCTTTATTAAATTTCGTGCTAAAATAGATTTTAGGTTATCAGGAGGACGGTAAGGTGTCAGATAACAAAGCCAATGGCATACAGATAGAAGGCATTCAGTTTTATAAACGGAGCGGCTTAGCTGATGTTTTCAAGATCATTGTTATCTCAGTGGTTATTTTTGCTCTGCTGTCATTTCTCATTTTATGGTTTGTAATAGATTCAGGCGCCAGACAGGCTTATAAAGAAGCTCGCGATGTCAGGAAAGCACTTCGCGCAGTCGGAACCGAATACTATGGCAGTATGTCATCAATATATGATCCGAATAACGCAAACGGCATGACAGAGGGCGCTGCAGAAAAAGTAGCGTACATGTCACAACGCAAAGGAACTGTCACTCTTTATGAATGGAACAGTGTCGACAACGGACCTGTAAGTTTTGAATATCAGACCGGTCTTTACCGTGTCGTTTATAAAGATTCAGGTAACTCTTCCGGAATATCAACCGGTGTCGAAGGCGAGTTTAAGGTCTATTATTCGCTCGAACTCCTGAAATACGAATCAGAGTAAATATACCAGCAGAAAGGACTCTCAAATATGCCGGAATATAAATATCAGGCACAGGACAGTAAAGGCAAGATCGTTAAGGGCAAGGCAGAGGCCTTCGACGAGACTGATCTTCAAAAACGTTTTCATGAGTCTGGACTTCTTCTGTTAGAGGCAAAACCCATAAATAAGAATATGGTTTTAAAGCCTCTCAAAAAGCCGAAACTGGCTGATTTTACAAGACAGCTCGGAACGCTTATCAAAGCAGGTGTTACGCTTGTAAAAGCTATTGAGATCGTTGCTAATGACGAGTCTATCAGTGATTATGAGAGGCAGCTTTATTTAAGGATCCGTGACCGTATCGTTCAGGGTGTTTCACTCTCGGTTGCCATGGAAGAATTAGAGCCTGCTTTCCCTCCTCTTCTTATTTTTATGATCAGGGCGGCAGAGACTTCCGGAACTCTTGATTCAACCTGTCTGCGTCTCGCCGATCAGTACACAAGTGAATCACAGCTCGAGCAGACAGCTAAGAATTCACTTACTTATCCGAAGATCTTAAGCGGATTGATCGTTATTGTTGTTGCGATATTATTCGGTTATGTTCTTCCGCAGTTTGACGAGATCTTCTCAACATTGCCTTCTCTTCCCCTTCCTACAAGGATACTTATGGCAATATCTGATTTTGTTGCTCACAAGTGGTATGTGTTGTTAATAATCATTGTTCTTGGAATTATTTTCGGAAAGATGATAATCAAGATACCTGCCGTAAGGCTCTTAATTGATCATGTTAAGGTCATGGGTAAATGGGGAAAGCTTACAAAAGTCATCTATTCAGCAAGATTTGCCCGCACGATGAGCTCACTCTATTCTTCCGGTATTCCGATCCACAGCTGTATTGAGATTGCCAGAAGCACAATCGGCAACAAATATATTGAGGCACAGTTCGTTGAAGTTGAGCGAAAAGTATCAGGCGGTATGACCTTATCTTCCGCACTTGTTGATGTCGACGGATTCGTATCCAAGCTTCCTTCTACGATAAAGGTCGGTGAAGAAACCGGTATGCTCGGAAACATGCTTGAATCAGTTGCTAATGATCTTGATTTCTATTCAAAGCAGGCGCTCCTGCGTCTGACCTCATACATTGAACCTGTAATGATCGTTGTCATGGCTGTTGTCGTAGGCTTCATCATGATATCCATCATTCAGCCTATATATCAGTCTTATCAGACGATCGGCGCAGGATCGTAAGATACGGCAAATTAACGAAAGGAAACAAAGCAAATGTCTGAAGTAGTATTTCTGTCGAATACCAACATCCAGATTGCATCCGGTTCTTCCGCCTCCGATGGTGTAAAGGTATCCAAACTGATATCTTCACCACTTCCGGAAGGTGCAGTGCTGAACGGCGTAGTAATGGATCAGGAGAAGCTGACCGAAGCCATTAAACTGGCTTGGCAGGCTAATAAACTTCCGAAATCAGAGGTTACTCTTATTATCAACAGCCCTCAACTGAGAGCTAACAGAGTCGATGCTCCCCTTCTCGCCGACAAAAAGACAACAGAATTTATCGAGCGTGAAACAAAAGATTCAGAATACGGCAGATTCCAGAATCCTGTTACCGGTTGGTATGTCGTAAGCAAGGACGCTAAAGCAAAGACCCAGCGCGTTGTTTATGAGACTGCGGAAATAGACTTTGTAAATAAATATGTTAAGATCTTTGCAAGTGCGGGACTCAAATTAAAATCAATTCACAACGGTGTCCAGCTTGCTACCGAGTTCTTTACAAAGCAGGCTGCCGGCAAGACCATTCTGTACATGATCCTTGACGGCAAATCGCTTGTTACCATCTTCTTCGCGGAAGGTAAATACTATTATGATTCCACTTCCCGTGTTTTCGCGCAGCCGGGAACACCCGAATTTGCACGCGAAATCTATTCATCTATCTCATCAATCAGACAGTTTATTTCCGCGCAGCATCTTACAGAAACGGTCAAGGATATCTTATTCTGCGGCTTAACCAATTCCCAGGTCGTCCAGCTTGCAAATGATATCCTGAATATAGACAGTGCAGCGGATATCTCCCTTGCACAACCGCCTCAGGGAACAACGATAGCCGGCGGCAACCAGGCTCAATTCCCTTTCTTCGTATACCCTATCTCAGGACTTCGTAAGATCGATGAGAGACTGCCTATTCTTAAAAACACCAAGCAGTCATCAAAGAAAAAGAAGACCGAAGGCAGTGTTCTCGGAAAGCTTATCATTCCTTTCATCTGCGTTTTAGCAGTTGTACTTGTTGCATACGGTTTGTGCTTTGCTTACAAGACAAAAAAGAATGCTGAACTTAAAGAATACGAGCGGTATATTAACGACCCTAATGTCATCGCTCAAGTCAATGAATACGACAAAATGTACAACAATATGGTTGATATGGGAAGGACCCAGGGCGGCGTAGATCTTCTCCAGCAGAATCTGGATACTTATCCTATTCCTGATTCTTCGGTCAACAATAAGATCCTCGCAGCGGCTAAACTGCATAACGTAAAAGTTGAATTCAATTCATACAGTGCTTCGACCGGTGTCTTCAGCATCACAGCTTCAGCTCCTGAAGTTGAAGATATAAACATCTTTATTGCTGATCTTATGGCAATGGATATTTTCGAGAATGTTGACTATACAGGATATTCCATTACCGAAGACGGTAAAAGATGGGAGATCAATGTTGTCTGCACACTTGCCGCAAGAGTCACTGCCGACAGCGCAGAATCCGAGAAGGAGGTAAACTGATATGGCTTTACAGACTAACCTTAACAAAAAAGATAAAATGACGATTGCCATATTGCTCTTCTCTGCTGCAATATTTATGATCATATGGTTCCTTATAAGACCTACCATTACTTCAATCGCAACGATCAATGACAAGATCGATCAAGCTCAGCTCGAACAAACGACATACAAGAACAAGATCATATATCTCTCGAGCGCCGGAGCCCTGTACGATAAAGCGGTAGATGACCTGAACGCTTCCACTGCAGATTACTATGAGATCATGGACAGTTCAGAGATCGATAAGATGGTCACTTCTTATGTTCTGAAATCAGGCCTTTTCTCAGAGAATCTGGTAATTAACATGCCTAAGGAAGCCGTTGACGAGATTCCGTATGCTTATGCGGATATTCCGGATAAAAATTATGTTAATACCGGAGATATTTCCGAAAACGAAAACGATTCAGCAGATACCCTTATAACCCCTTACGTGAATGCCAGGAACAGTGTCAATTCAACACAGTCTTCCGGCGTACAGTGTGTCGGTCTGACACTTGTTGTTACAGGTACCCGCAGTGCATGCCAGGCATTCATAGACGATATCTCCTCCAAGCCCGCTGTACGCATTACAAGCTTTGCTTGGGAACCCATGGACAAGATCGAACAATACGATTCAGAAACCGGTGCTGTAACATATTTAGATCCCGGAACAATAAGACTTCGCATTACGCTTAATCTGTACATGGCAGATGTAAAAGATTACGGGACAGCAGCATCCGTTGAAGCGTTAGGATCGGAGGGATGATTTATGGCAGATAATTCAAAGATTCGTATAGGTGATCTTCTGGTCCAGAACGGGTATATCACCGACGATCAGCTTAAAGAAGCTCTTGGTATCCAGAAACAGTCAGGCGGCAAGAGAATCGGTCAGGTCCTGATCGAGATTGGTTATGTTACCGAAGAACAGATGCTCTCGGCACTTGCCAACAGACTTGATATGCAGCTTATCGATCTTTCTTCATATGCGATCGATGTTGATACGGTAAAACTCATACCTAAGCAGATGGCCGAGCAGTATATAATGCTCCCTATCGGCCAGGAAAACGGCGAGGTTATCCTCGCTGTTAACGATCCTCTTAACCTGTATGCGATCGAGGATATCAGGCAGACGATCGGTATGCCTATAAAGACTGTTATCGCTCAGGAACATGTCCTTAAGAACGCTATCGATTATCAGTATGCCGGCATCAAGGCCCAGATGGCCGCAGAGAATGCCAACGCCAACACGGCAGGCATGAATATCGATGAGCTCGTCATTGATACCAGTGCAGGTGCCGATGATGCTCCTATCATCAACCTCGTTAACTCACTTCTGGATAAGGCTTTCCAGGATAATGCTTCTGATATCCACATCGAACCTTTCGAGCAGAATGTTGTTGTCAGAATGCGTATCGACGGTACTCTTATCGACTATATCCAGCTTCAGAAAAACGTTCAGGATTCACTTGTTGCAAGAATCAAGATCATGGGCGAGATGGATATCGCCGAGAGACGTATCCCTCAGGACGGTCACTTCCGTGTTAGGATCCAGGGACAGATCATCAACGTGCGTGTAAACGTTATCCCTACGGTATTCGGTGAGAAAGTCGTTATGCGTCTTATCATGTCAGCCGTACACATCGATAACAACTCCACATTCGGTATGACACCCGAATGTTATAAGAAGTTCCTTACAATGCTTATGTCTCCTAACGGACTTATTTACATTACTGGTCCTACGGGTTCAGGTAAGTCTACAACGCTATATATGGCTCTTGAATCACTTTCGCAGAAGCCGATCAATATCAGTACTATCGAAGACCCTGTCGAGAAGAACCTGCCGCGTCTTAACCAGGTACAGGTCCACCCTACTGCAGGCCTTACATTCGAAGTAGGCCTCAGAGCCCTCATGCGTCAGGACCCTGACGTCATCATGGTCGGTGAGACCCGTGATGCCGAGACAGCATCCATCTCAATCAGAGCGGCAGTTACAGGCCACCTCGTATTGTCAACGCTCCATACCAACGACGCTGCTTCCACTATCGTCAGACTCGTTGATATCGGTGCAGAGCCTTACATGCTCTCATCTGCTTTGGTCGGTGTCGTCGCTCAAAGACTTATGCGTAAGGTATGCCCTTATTGCGCACGCATTGAGCCTCTTACCGAAAGACAGATCGAGTTTGTAGGTCATGATATTCCCAACGCCCGAAAAGCTGTCGGCTGCGGACAGTGCCACGGTTCCGGTTACCTCGGACGTACAGCCATTCATGAAGTCCTCGTGGTTGATAAGCAAATGCGTAAAATGATCACTGCCGGAGCTGAAGCTGAGGATATGAAGCAATACGCGATTAAGGAACAGAACATGGTTACCCTGAAGCAGGCAGCCATAGCTCTTGTCGAGCAGGGAATCACAACTTTCGAAGAACTTGAGCGTGTCGCCTACTATGACGACTGACGAGTCCAAAGCTTCAAAAGGCTTTATAAATGATCTTAAGAGCATTCCGTCGCCAATGTTTTATATTTTGGCGGCGGTTGCTGTTTTTGCAGGCCTTTATGTAGGCGGATTCACGGCTTTTGGAATAATCTCTTCACTCTTTTTATTGTTACTGGTCGCCTGTGCAGTGGCTGACATCAATGACGGAATCGTTCCGGATCTTATCATCCTGCTGATAGCAGTACTTGGAGTCGTTAATTACTTCGTCACCGAATCTGTGTCGTTATCCACTGCATTGCCTCATCTGATCGGAGCTGTTTGTGTATCGGTTCCGATGCTTGTGATAGCCCTTCTGATAAAGGGCGCGTTCGGCGGCGGTGATATTAAGCTCATGGCTGCTGGAGGGCTTTATCTCGGATGGAAGGGCTGCCTTGTGGGTGTTGTAATCGGGATGTTTTTTGCAGGATTATATGGAATCTATCTTCTGCTGCGCAAAAAAGCCGGTTTTAAATCCAAGCTCAGGATCGCACCTTTCCTGTCTTATGGTCTCGGCATTTCCGCTTTGTTTGGTGATGTGCTTATCAGACTACTTTTCGGTTGGTAAAAGCTGTTACTCCGGGAAACGAAAAATCTTCCAATTAACAAAAAAGCAGGCTCTGTAACAATGTTACAAAGCCCGTATTCAAGCGGTTTTGCGTGTTTTTTGCTCAAACAGTAAAGCTATAAGCTTTCTTTCCTGTCAGTCTCTCAGTGAGCTCATCAGGCTGACCGAATCCTACATAAATATCGACTTTTCCTTCCGGAACGACCCTCTCTCCTGCATCATTTACGACCTTGAAGCTCTCGGCAGATACAGGAATCTCGACTGAACCTGTCTCTCCTGCACCCAGATCAACTCTTGTAAACGCTGCGAGCCTTGTATTCTTGACTTCATTTGGATCATCAGCCTTCATATAGACCTGAATAACCTCAGAAGCTGCAATATCTCCGGTGTTGCTTACATCAACCTTAACAGTAAGTCCGCTGTTCTTGGGATCTTCACCCTCAAAACCGGCAGATGTGATATCAATATTTCCGTAAATAAGACCAAATCCGAACGGATAGAGCGGTTCTGTCTCGAGATAACGGTATGTCCTGCCCTTCATGGAGTAATCCTCAAAGTCAGGAAGATCGTTAGTGTCCTTATAGAAAGTGACAGGGAGCTTACCGGAAGGATTTACCTTGCCGAAAAGGATATCGCCTATCGACTGACCGCCTCTGGCGCCCGGATACCATGCCTGGAGAACAGCTGATGACTTATCGTTAAGAACACTGAGATCCAAGGCAGAGCCGGCCATTACAACTGTAATAAAAGGCTTGCCGGATGCGATAACAGTATCGATCAGTTTGCGCTGGGTCTTAGGGAGCAAGAGATCCGGCTTATCGCCTGACTTATACTGGTTACCCTCGTCGCCTTCCTCGCCTTCAAGATTTTCGTTAAGACCGATAACCAGAATGACAAGATCAGACCTGTTCATTACAGCTTTTGCTTCTGCAAGTCTGTGATATTCACGTGAAAGGTTATCAGGCTTCGTAAGGCTCAGGTCGCAGCCTTCGGAGTAGAGGATCCTCATATCGTCTCCTGCAGCGCTCCTGATGCCCTCTAAGGCCGTTATGTACTCTGATGATGTTCCATAGTAGTTACCGATGAGGCACGCTCTGGAATCGGCGTTAGGGCCGATTACGGCTATTACCTTATTCCTGTTCTTATCGATAGGAAGTATTCCGTCATTCTTGAGGAGGACTATGCTCTCATCAGATGCCCTCTTAGCAACTGCAAGATTCTCTTTCGTCTCTACATCAAGATAAGTCAGACCGTCAAATTCAGTCTCGTTGAACATACCGAGAATGAATCTTGTGGTGAAAAGCCTTACTGCTGCCGTCCTGATATCTTTCTCAGAAACAAGGCCCTGATTGTATGCCTTCATAAGGTGGATATAAGTACAGCCGCAGTTAAGATCACAGCCTTTCTTAAGCGCGAGAGCGGCACTTTCCTCTATCGTCTTAGTGACCTTGTGATTCTCATGGAAATCTCTTATTGCCCAGCAGTCTGAGACGATGTGGCCCTCGAACTGCCATTTGTCGCGGATAATATCTTTAAGATAGGAATGTCCGCAGCAAGGCTCACCGTTGGTCCTGTTGTAAGCACCCATTACAGACTCTACTTTTGCTTCCCTGACACACGCTTCAAATGCCGGAAGATAAGTCTCATTAAGATCCTTATCAGAGCATATTGCATTGAACTGGTGTCTTACAGCCTCAGGGCCTGAATGAACGACGAAATGCTTTGCGCATGCCGCTGTCTTCATATATTCTCCGTCGCCCTGAAGTCCCTCGATGAAAGGCACTGCGAGCCTTGAGATGAGGACCGGATCTTCTCCATATGTCTCCTGTCCTCTTCCCCACCTGGGATCCCTGAAAAGATTTACGTTAGGAGACCAAAATGTCAGCCCCTTATATATATCGCGGTCTTCCTGAGCCTTGTACTCATTGTATTTTGCACGGCCCTCATTGCCGCAGATCTCTCCTACTTCACCGAGCAGTTCCTGATCAAATGTGGCTCCAAGTCCGATAGCCTGGGGAAAACTCGTTGCAGTTCCTGCTCTTGCCACACCGTGCAGTGTCTCGTTCCACCAGTTATATTCCGGGATACCGAGTCTCTCTATCGCCGGAGAATCGTATCTCAATTGCGAAGCAGCTTCTTCAACAGTCATTTTTGCTACTAATTCTTCAGCTCTTTTAACGGCTTTCTCTCTGTCCATAGTGCGTTTTCTCCTGTCGGGAATAGTATTTCTTTGATAATTATAATAGATTTTTCGAACAATTCTTGTCGCGGATGTTGCTTTTATTATACCGATTTTGCTATTTTGCCTTGAAAAAGGGGGCTACACCCTTTAGAATTGAGACATTGACGTTTAAGGATGGGGACTTAATGCAATTCAACGATAATTCAGTACCAGGAAAATATCAGCAGCCTATCGGCAGTTTTGCCGGAAGGATCGTCAGCAATGATGTCGAAGAAGTTGATTTCATTCCAGGTTCCAATATGCGTATCTGGTACAACAACCGTTCTGAGGACTATCCTGTTCACAGACACAGTTGTCTTGAGATCACGATACCAATTGAAAAGTCCTACACATATATCTTTGATGACAGAACGATAATCCTTAAGGAAAAAGAGATCCTTTTTGTACCGCCGGATATGCTTCATAAGATTGCTGGTACAAGATCCGGTATCAGGTTCATATATCTGTTTAATGTTGATTTCCTTAAGGGTTTATTCGACTACGATGAATTCCAGAAGCTCATCAGGGAACCTCTTCTCATTACTCCGGATACACACCCGGAAGTCTACAGTCTTATTTTCGAGAGGTTCATGGAAATAAATGATCTGTATTTTCTTTACTCGACAACGGTTAAGGAGATATCGATCTTCAGTAAGCTTATGGACGTTTTCGGGATGCTCATGAAGAAAGATTATTCAGACAGCCTCGTAGTCATTCAGAACGACAAGCAGCGCGAAGTATACATCAAGTTCAAGTCACTTGCTGAATGGCTCGCCATGCACAGTTCCGAGAATGTATCGATGGATGAGGCTGCAACTCATGTCGGCTATTCAAAGTTCCACTTTGCAAGACTCTTCAAAGAGTATACCGGCATGACTTTCAACGACTACCAGACGACATTAAAGCTCAAGGAAGTTGAGAGAAAGCTTGCTGACACCGACCTTCAGATCAGTGACATTGCTTTGTCCTGCGGATTCAACAATCTGACTTCTCTGAGCCGCTGCTTCAAGAAACAGTACGGGTGTTCCCCTTCACAGTTCAGGAACAGGATCAAGAGATCCAAGAAGAAATCGTAAAAGCAATTTTCGAAAAGTATCAGAGGCTGTCTTCGTGGCAGCCTCTTCTCTTAAATTCATGCATAAAAAAGCTGCGTCTTTGAGGAGGCATTTGATCAAAGACGCAGCGTATTGTTTTGTAGATTGTCTCAGCTAAAAGCTGAATCCCGTCACTCGAGAGGTAAAAGTCTTATGACTTGACACCGCCCAATGCAACACCTTCAACGATGTATCTGGATAAGAAAGCATAAACGACGATGAGCGGAAGGACTGTAATAAAGAGTCCTAAGTAAACTGAACCGTACTCCTTCTTATAGATATCACCATTGAGCAAGCTGACCATTACAGGGAGAGTCTTCTTGTTCTTATCCGTTAAGAGGATCAACGGCATGAAGAGGTTGTTCCAAGAACCAACGAAACCGAAGATTGCCTGTGTAGCAATAGCGGGCTTCATGAGAGGAACAACGATCTGGTTGAAGATTCTGAACTCGCCTGCACCGTCAATTCTTGCTGACTGTACGATCTCCATTGAGAGAGAAGCCTGAAGGTACTGTCTCATGAAGAATACTGTCATAGGAACTGCGATTGAAGGGATGATAAGCATTGAAAGCTTATTTACCAAACCGAGCTTGTATACCATCTGATAGAAACCGATCGTAGTAACTGTTGTCGGGATCATCATGATAGCAATGATCATTGAGTTAAATGCTTCTCTAAGCTTCCACTCATAGGCAGTAATTGCATATGCGGTAAGTGAAGAGAAATAAACGTTAAGGATAGTACTGAATGTAGCAACAATCAAGGAATTCAAGAAACCTGTCATAGGGTGGAAGTCCTTACTGTTGATGATGTACCAGTTCCTAGCGAAGTTCTGGAAAGGATGAGCGGACCAGAGTGTAAGAGTACTCTGCTGAATTTCAAAAGTACTCTTGAATGAGTTCGCAAACATCATGATGAACGGGAATAACGTCATGATCGAAAAGAAGATAGATACAATGTAAATAACTACTTTAAGACCAGTATCGTTCTTTTTGATAGAAGATGTTCTTACTGTATTATCACTCATATCTACTCACCTCAAAAACCTTTCTTTAAAGCTCTCATCTCTTGCTTCTTGAGCTTCTTGAGCTTCGCTTCGTCTTTATCTCTGAGGATAAAGAACAGGATAGAAGAAAGAGCAACGATAACTATGAACAAGATAACGCTGGCAGCTGCTGCTCTGTTGTACATGTAGCTTCCGCCGAATGCCTGGTTACGAATATACATATTCGTTGTGAGACCGGCATTATTACATCTTGTACTAATATAAAGTTGCGGAATATCGAACATATTGAGACCGCCGATAAGGGATGTTACAAGTACGAATAACATGATCTGACGGATACAAGGAATCGTGACCTGGAAGAAGGTCTGAACTCTGTTTGCACCATCGATCTCTGCAGCCTCGAAAATCTCAGGGCTGATACCGATAACACCTGCGGTGAGGTTAACCATCGTATGTCCATACCACTGGAAGAACTGAATGAACGCGATGATTATTTTTACTGGCCATTCTTTAGACTCGAAGTTATAAGCCTCTGATCTGCCGAATACGAGAAGAATATCATTGATGGCTCCCTTAGGATAACCGAACAGCTTTGTGAACAAGATAGCCATTGTAGCTGCAGTAATGATATTAGGCATGTAGAAAAGGATCTTGAACAATCCGGTTCCCTTAACCTTGGATCTTCTGTCTGTAAACCAAGCGGTGAACAGGAGAGCGAAACCGATCTGAGGTATAAAGTTCATGATCCAGATGATCCACGTATTTCTAAATGCTTTATGGAATGTTGAGGATGTAAGTACATCCGTAAAGTTGGTGAACAAGTTCTTACCAACTGAAGGCAGGAGATGCCATGTGGTATTACCTGCGCCCTTCAAATCTGTAAAACCGATTAATAAAGTATAGATAACCGGATACAGGGTAAAAATGCAGAAAGTAAGGATAAATGGAATTGAAAAAATATATCCGTACTTTGAGTAATCGACTAATTTTTTGTTTCTCATTAAATGTCAGCCTCCTCTAAGTTTTAAAAAGCGGCAGGGTAAATACCGATCTACCCTGCCGCCACAGCATTCAAATACTAGATGCTATTAGAAAGAGAGGTTATCTGTTACGTTTGTCTTGAAAGCATCCATAGCAGCGTCTCTGTCGAGTTCGCCCTGAGCATACTGGTTAGCTGCGTCTGTGAAGTAGCTGTTGATTGTCTCATCATACTGAGTCATAGCCTTAGCAGAAGCATACTTGTTACCATCGATGAATGCAGGGAATACGTTCTGACCACCGCAGAAGTCAAGAGCACCATCAGACTTAGCCATAACTGTTGCAGAAGCAACTGTATCCTTAGCGCCGTTGCCCATCTTGTCGTTAGCCCAGAGATACTGGAGACCAGTCTCAGATGTGTCAAGAGTGATCCACTCGATGATTGTAGCTACAGCTTCCTTGTTGTCTGTATCCTTGTTTCCAAGAACCCATGTGCCGCCCCAGAAGAAGCCTACCGGCGGAGCGCAAACTCTCCAGTCACCGTATGTTCCTTCACCAGCCTGTGTACCGCCGCAGTTACCGATCATAACGTAGTTGATGAGCCAAGCAGGTCCGAAGAATGCGAATACCTTCTGAGCACCTTCGCCCTTCATGTCTGCATACCAAGCCTCTGTCCAACCTGTTGTGTCGTTGGAAAGACCCTCATCCTTAAGCTTCTTAGCGATATCGAAGTAAGCTTCTCTCTTAGGGTCGATGTTGAGCTGACCATTAACGATCCAAGCTGTGTCTGCTGACTTCTCGCAAGCATTCCAGATGTCTCCGCCACCGGAAACTGCTGCATAGCCCTTCTCCTTGAGCTTAGCTGCTGCTTCGAAGAAAGTATCCCAAGAACCAGAACCAGCACCTACGATCTTCTCGATCTCAGCAGGATCAGATGTGCCGAATGTATCTTCAGCGATAGAAGCGCTGTAGATCATTGCGCAACCAGTTGCCTGATAACCAAGAGCAACGAGGTCGCCGCCACGTGTACCAACTTCGATTGTGTAGTTAGCAATCTGAGCATCAGCGATCTTAGCATCTACATCGATACCGAGATCCTTGTAAGGAGCTGCATACTGAGCCATATCACCCTGTGAATACTTGAGGATGAAAGCTGCCTCTGCTGCATACATATCAGGAGCTGTGTCGCCGCCAGCTACGAGAGCTGCGTCGAGTGCCTGCTGATAAGCACCACCGTCTGTAGCGATGATTGTACAATCAAATGTGTACTTCTCACCGAAGTCAGGGTTCTGAGAAATGTAGTAAGCAACCATGTTAGGGATCTCATCTGTGAATGACCACAGATTTACGTGCTCAGCACCTGTTCCGTAAGACTTAACATTGTCGTCTGCCTCAGTCTCAGTAGCATCAGTTGCATCAGTAGCATCTGTTGCATCTGTCTCATTACCACCTGATGTTGTGCCTGCTGTAGCGTCTGTAGGCTGTGTTGTACAACCTGCTGCAATAGCTGCAACCATTGCTACAGAAAGAACACTGGCAATAACCTTTTTCATAAAGTTTCCTCCTTAAAATAATTGTTCGGGGCGTTTTCGCCCTTCTACAAGGTAAATATTAGTCAAAAACGCAAACTGTTTCTCCACATTTCTTGCTACAATTACCCTGTAACTATACATTTCTTGCTTTTTTTGAGTATTTTGTACATTTTTTGCTTTTCTGAAGGTTAAATTGCATAAAAACCACGTTCAGACTTATCGATTTCGACAAGGCTTCCTCTTCTCACTTGTGCAATTCGCACTTAGATACTAAAAATCTGAAACACAATTGTCATTTAAGCATTTGACAGCTTCAGCCTGATAAACCATATTCACTCAACTGAGACTTATATGTTATTATTCGTTTGTTTATTTATATAAGTATACGGAGATCTATATGCCTTCTTCTTTCTTTAGTCCAAAGAGCGCAGGAACCCGGTTCCTCACAAGTTTATGTAATTTAATTTTAGTTAATTTATTATTTATATTAAGTTCTATTCCGATTTTTACACTCGGTGCTTCCGTAACATCGTTATACAGAATCACGATCGCGATACTTGCCGGCGACAACCCGTCGGTCATCAAGGACTATTTTAAATGTTTCAAGGATAACTTTCTCAAAGCAACAGGACTGCTGCTTTTATACAGTGCTGTTACGGCATTCTTTGTTTTCGAGCTCTACATGATCCGTATAATGCTCGATGAGTCATATCAGTGGACATCATTCATTCCGATCTTTTTCCTGGTCGCGATTGCAGCATCTTCTTTCTATTCATTTCCGCTGCTTGCATGGTTCGACGAATCATTCAAACAGCTTCTTAAAAACTCGATCCTTATAGCATTATCCAACCTTCCGGTCACGATCATGTATATTGCGATCTCCGCCGGCTTTGCTTTCCTTGTCTACCAGTTCCCTACGATCACCATGAGCATTATGGTATTTATGGGCTTTTCAACAATGGCACTGTTCTATTCGATATTCTTAAAGAGGATCTTCGAAAAGCTCGGCGCGGTAATATCTTTCAAAGAAACAGAAGATACAGACAAGATGTAATCTTTTTCTATAATAATCACTCGAATAAGATACAAGTTATATGGATCAGAAAACACTAAAAGGTATACTTTCGAAAGGATCGATAGTTGAAAACAAAGGTTAGCGTCATTGTATTATTGTTGATTGAAGTTGTATGCTTAGCCTCATATATTTTTCATGAGACGAAGGGAACTTCAGAGTTAGAAAACCGTACTTTAATGACTTTTGATATGGTCATTAAAAATCCTCCGGCAGAGGATAGTATAGTTTATAAAGCTACAGCCTCGGAAAGATTTGAAGAAGCTCTAAAAGATCAGTTTTTCGGAAGAGACTGGGTTTCTTTACATTATGTGGATTATACTGCTTTTTTAGATAATGTTTATGTAAAAGGGAAAAGAACCATTGCCAGTGTTTTAACGGCAGGCAAATCGAATGGTGATATGGATGAACAGGAAGTGACGATTGATTATGATCGATGGCCTGTATATGGTTTGCCAAGATTGACTATCTTCCCTTCGCAAAACTATACATACAGTAAAATCGGAAATCTTTCCCGCTTCGGAGATACGGATTATATTTTTGACGATCCGATAGTAAATCCTCCGGATCCTGTTCAAGTTGCAGACCACGCTGCGCAAATAGAACATATTCATGAACTGTATCCGGATGTGAATTTCTATTCGTATTATGTCAGTTCATTGAATTCAACCAATTGGTTTGATGAACAACTAGGTTTTGATACACCTGATTATTTCGAGTTGATAGCACAGTCTATGCCAATTTATATGAAGACAAGCAGATTAATCTATCAAGATGAGACAGGCTATGAGAGTATGTTTTACAAAAGCGACCATCACTGGTCCTGCAACGGTTTTATGCAGGGATATGAAGATATATATAATATGCTTTCTGAGGACTACCAGTTATCCCCGCTAAAAACTCCTGTTAAAATATGGAATTTTAGTGATCTATATGGCATTGAATATAGAGGAAGCCGCGCTTCAAATCTACAGGAACTGTATGATGGTTATGATGAGTTCATTGTTCCCGAGTATGATCTGGGAAATAGGGAATGTTATTCAATAGATTTAACAACCGGGGAGGAAATACCGGTAACACTTTGTCTATGGGATACATATAAGAATGGCGAAATGTACAAAGAACGCTATTATAATCATTACATAGTTTTTTATTGTAGTGCGCTTGGGGAAGATGGAAATTATTATAGCAACGAGTATTATCTGATAAGGAATAAAGACTCACATACGGGACACAACTTGTTATTTGTGACTGATTCTACCGGAAGAGCAATACGTGATGTTTTGGGTTCTCATTTTGATACGGAGATATATTTGGATTATAGAAACATGTCTCAAGTAAAGGTTGATGAAATAATTGAAAAATATAACGTGGATACTATTGTTATGAATGGACTTGGTGCGGTATGGACCGGAAAAGAATATAGTTTCCATTTTACTGACGGATTTGGCGAGGAATAAATCACGGTATTTTCGAGTTTAACATTTTTATTAGTATTCCTTCCGTTATGCCTAATTGCATATTTCTTAGTTCCATCAAAATATGTATTAGCACGGAAGTATATATTGATGGCGTTTTCAATTGCATTTTATGCAAGCGGGGAACCGATATATGTTTTCCTGATAGCAGCATCTGTTTCGATAACATATTTTTTATCACGCCAAATAGAAAGAAAGAATACATTTGCCTTTGTAACAGCACTCATAGTGGTTCTTTTACCGCTAGGTGTGTTTAAGTACTCCAATTTTGTGATTGACAATATAAATAGGTTTTTCCATCAAGGTTTTTCAAATTTAGATTTGGTTATGCCTATTGGAATATCCTTTTATACTTTTCAGATTTTGACTTATATTATTGATCTATATAAGGGGCAGGTTAAAAGACAAAACAATATAGGATTGCTAACCTTATATATTTTCTTCTTCCCGCAATTAATCGCCGGACCTATTGTGAAATATGCTGATATAGAACATTCGCTGCGTTCGTCAAACGAAGATTGGGACAAAATAAAGGAAGGCACCAGAAGATTCATACTGGGTTTGGCAAAGAAGGTAATCATTGCTAATCAAATTGGATATATTGTAGATCAGATTACAGCAACTGACTTTAATCGTGTCAGCACTTCAATAATGTGGCTGGCTTCTATCGCATTTACAGTACAATTATACTTTGATTTTTCGGGATACTCTGACATGGCTATAGGGCTCGGAAAAATATTTGGATTCGAATTCAAAGAAAACTTCAATTCGCCGTATCACGCATTATCAGTCACGGAGTTTTGGAGGAGATGGCATATTTCAATGGGGTCATTTTTCAGAGATTATATATATATTCCTTTGGGCGGCAGTAAAAAAGGAAAACTTCGATGGATGGTTAATATTCTGATAGTTTGGGCCGTGACAGGTCTTTGGCATGGTGCAAATTGGAATTTTGTGGCATGGGGGTTGTACTATGCAATCCTGTTAATGGTTGAAAAATTGTTCTTAGGTAAAATCTTAAAGAGGTGTCCGAAAATCATATCATGGATTTATACCTTCTTCATTACAGTATTTGGGTGGACGTTGTTCATGTGGGATACTAATAGCTTCCATTACATGATTACAAGAATAGCAAGACTGTTCTCGCAGAAAAATGTAGTTTTTCCGTTCTCAGTTTCGGCATTGGGATTGAACGCCAATATGATTTACTTATTTGTAGGAATTATAATTTCAACACCTATAGGAAAATGGATTGCCAATCAGATAAGGAAGCTGGCAGGACACTTTACTAAGGACAAGCTAGCATTTGCTATAGCATATGATGTCATTATGGTAGGTATGTTTATTATTTGTGTCATTTTCCTTGTAGGTGAAACATTTAATCCGTTCATTTATTTCCGCTTCTGATTATGATGTTCATGAAATAATAAAAGAAAATGTGTAAGAGTGCCTGATGTCCCGGGAAGTTCTTTTTTGTATAGATTTTCGAAAAATTACAGGAAGGATCTTATCTGAAAACTGCATCTTCTGATTACTTCGATAATCCCCACTTCACACATGTATAAACATAAAATACAAAAGCGGCTGCCCTCCGGGGGACAGCCGCATAACAACTGATTAAGTCAACCTGTCAGATAGATGCCTTGATCTTCTTGTAGATTCCCTCTGCATCGAGTTCGAACTCATGCATGAGTGCGGAAGCAGGACCGCTCTTACCGAATCTGTCATAGACACCGATCTTGGTAACCTTCGTAGGAAGTTCTTCGGACAGTACATCACATACTGCACTGCCAAGGCCGCCAATTACGGAATGCTCTTCACATGTGAAAACTCTTCCGGTCTTCTTAGCGAACTCAAGAACTGTATCCTTATCGATGGGCTTAACTGTATGGATGTTAACTACTGCAGCGCTGATGCCGTCAGCTGCGAGCATGTCAGCAGCACCCATAGCTTCAGCAACGCAGACACCGTTTGCGAAGATTACCATGTCTGTACCGTCCTTGATAACAACAGCCTTGCCGACTTCAAACTTGTAGTCGGGATTGTCATTGATTACCGGTACTGCAGCTCTTCCGAATCTCATGTAGAAAGGACCTTCAGTTTCAGCAGCTGCCATAACTGCAGCCTTTGCCTCGATATCATCGGAAGGAACGATTACTGTCATTCCGGGGATCGTTCTCATAAGAGCAACGTCCTCTAAGCACTGGTGGGAAGCTCCGTCCTCACCTACCGTAATTCCGGCATGTGTAGCACCGATCTTAACGTTGAGGTGCGGATAACCGATGGAGTTTCTTACCTGCTCGAAATTTCTGCCTGCAGCAAACATAGCAAAAGAAGATACGAACGGGATCTTGCCGCATGTGGAAAGACCCGCAGCAATACCTGTCATGTTTGCTTCTGCGATTCCGCAGTCGATATGACGATCCGGGAATGCCTTCTTAAATGTGCCGGTTTTGGTAGCGCCTGCGAGGTCGGCATCAAGAACCACTACATCGGGGTTCTTCTTACCAAGTTCTACAAGAGCATTACCATAACTCTCACGTGTAGCGATTTTAACTATATCTCCCATGATCATACCTCTGCTTCATATTTTGCTAACTGCTCATCAAGCTCTTTCATAGCCTGCTCATACTCTTCATCAGAAGGAGCCTTGCCATGCCAGCCTGCCTGATTCTCCATGTAGGAAACACCCTTGCCCTTTGTTGTCTTCATGATGATGGCTGTAGGCATTCCCTTGCATGCCTTAGCCTTTGCGAATGCATCCCTGATCTGGTCAAAGTCATGACCGTCGATGCAGATTACGTTGAAGTTGAATGCTTCGAGTTTCTTGTCGATCGGATAAGGTGAGCAAACGTCATCGATCTTACCGTCGATCTGAAGTCCGTTGTTGTCGATAACTACTGTGAGGTTATCGATCTTCTTTGCGCCTGCAAACATGAATGCTTCCCAGATCTGGCCTTCCTGAAGCTCACCGTCACCAGTAAGAGCATAAACTCTGTAGGAGTCACCGTTAAGCTTTGCTGCAAGAGCCATACCTACTGCAGTAGAAACGCCCTGGCCAAGCGAACCTGTGCTCATGTCTACACCGGGTGTCTCTGTCATGCAGGGGTGACCCTGAAGGTAAGATCCGAGTTTACGGAGTGTCTTGAGGTCTTCAACGGGGAAGAATCCTCTGTTTGCGAGTGTTGAATAAAGACCCGGAGCCGTGTGACCTTTGGAGAGAACGAATCTGTCTCTGTCAGCTTTCTTGGGGTTCTGAGGATCAATGTTCATTTCTTCGAAATAAAGGTAAGTGAACATATCGGCAGCTGAGAGTGATCCGCCCGGATGGCCGGACTTTGCACTGTGAACTGCTTCAATGATTCCCTTGCGAACTTTGGTCGCTGTGATTTGAAGTTCTTTGTTGTTCATTTTAGGTTTTCCCTTTTTCTATAGATTTTATCTGCAAGTTGTTTTACATACGGAAGGGCTTGACCGTTTAGGATCAAGCCCCGCCATACATATCCAAACTATATCAGTTGAACGGATTTTCCTTCGGATATCTGTCACCTGCGGGCTTGTTGTAGCCGATGTCGCAAGGGCAAATGCCAAGATATGTGAAGAGGTTGTAGAGAGCCTTTCCATAGTGACCGAATGCAACTGCACCGTGATGAGGGAAGTTCTTCTCGATAAGGAAGTATCTGTAGAATCTGCCCATCTCCTTGATAGCAAATACACCGATGCCGCCGAAGGATCTTGTTGCAACAGGGAGAACCTCACCCTCAGCAACATAAGCTCTGATCTGACCGTCAGATGTGGACTGCAGTCTGTAGAATGTGATGTCGCCCGGAGCGATGTCGCCCTCGAGAGTACCGTTTGTAACCTCTACAGGAAGAGCTCTTGCCATGATCATCTGGTTCTTCATCTCGCATGCAGCAAGCTTCTTGGAGCATGTGTTACCGCAGTGGAAGCCCATGAATGTATCAGTGAACTTGTAGTCGAACTTGCCTGCGATTGACTCGTCGTACATGTCGTGAGGTACGGAGTTGTTGATGTCGAGGAGAGTAACGATATCTTCGGAGATAACATATCCGAGGTATTCTGAGAGACATCCGTAGATATCAACTTCGCAGGATACAGGAATACCCATACCTGTAAGACGGCTGTTTACATAGCAGGGAACGAACTTGAACTGAGTCTGGAATGCAGGCCAGCACTTGCCGGCGATTGCAACGAACTGCTTTGAACCCTTGTGAGCCTCAACCCAGTCAAGGAGTGTGAGCTCATACTGAGCGAGCTTATCGAGGATCTCAGGTTTCTTGTTTCCTGCGCCGAGCTCTTCTTCCATCTCCTTAACCTTAGCAGGAATTCTCTCGTCACCCTCATGATTCTTGAAGGACTCGAAAAGGTCGAGCTCAGAGTTCTCTTCGATCTCAACACCCATTCTGTACAAAGGCTCGATGGGAGCGTTGCATGCGAAGAAGTTCTGCGGACGGGGACCGAAAGAAATGATCTTCAAATTCTTCATAGCATAGAGAGCTCTAGCTACGGGAATGAAGTCCTTGATCATGTCAGCGCACTCTTCTGCATTTCCTACGGGATACTCAGGAATGTAAGCGTTTACGCCACGGATCTTGAGATTGTAAGAAGCATTGAGCATACCGCAGTAAGCATCGCCTCTGTTGCCGACCAGGTCATTCTGTGTCTCTTCTGCAGCTGCACAGAACATAACGGGACCGCCCCACTGCTGAGCGAGCATTGTCTCGGAGATCTCAGGTCCGAAGTTGCCCAGGTAAACGCAAAGAGCATTGCAGCCTGCAGCCTTGATGTCAGCCAGTGCCTGCTGCATATGAATCTCAGACTCAACGATGCAGATGGGGCACTCATAGATGTCATCTGCACCATACTTTTCGGTATAAGCCTTAACAAGAGCCTTTCTTCTGTTTACGGAAAGTGATTCCGGGAAGCAGTCACGGGATACTGCTACGATTGCGAGCTTAACGTCGGGTGCGTTAAATAATTTCTTTGACATTTTTAGATTTCCTCCATCTGTTTTTTAGTTACGTTAACTTCAATATTTGCACCAATGAGTCCGGGGAAATGTCCCTTCTCACCGGGAGCGTCGGGGTGAGCGATAAGCCACTTATTCTTAGCTGTAAGGAGCTTATCTTCATCGTCTGAATTTGCCAGACAGTCGATGTGATCTTCTTCTAAGTCGAAGTTAGTACCATAAGGAAGAATAACGCCTACCATGAAGCCGTCATTCTCGATTCCGCAGGGTGCATAGTGAAGTGTTGTGGCATAAAGCTCAACTGCAGTACCCTTGCGGATATGGAATGCTTCGATCTTGGATGTGTCATAATGGAAATCGTCCGTTACATCCTGCTGGGATCCCAAAAGGAGGATGCAGTCTGTAGCTGCTACGTTTACCTCAGAAGATCTGTGATACTCAACAGCGTTGAGGAGTGAGTTGTGACCTGCGCAATAGCCTGTCTCAAGTTTCAGCTCACCGCCAAAAAGTCTTGTAACATCAACCTTTGCGGATGCCTCTTCAAGAGAAGCAACTGTAGGCTCATAAGCTACGCGGTCCTCGGGGATAGCGATCTGGTTGAGAGCCTCGATAACAGGTGCAAAATCGATGTTCTTAACGATTCTTCCGTACTTTTTGAAATTGGAAGAAGTTGCCTCATAAATTACCATAAACCTGCCTCCTTCATTGCGGGATAGATTTTTGAAAACTCTTTATATCTCTCGTCATACTTTGCAACGAGTTCAGGAGTAGGAACAACGGAAACATGCTTGGAAACCGTTGCTGCGCAGGCATCTGCGACAGAAGCATATTCTCCGCATGCAACTGCTGCAAGAAGCGCACCGCCCATAGCAGGGCCTTCGTCGTTCTCAGTCTGTGTAAGCTCGATGCCGAGAACATTCGATACTATCGTGCACCAGAGTTTTGACTTGGCACCGCCGCCGCAGATGGAAGAACTCTTGATATCAAGACCCATCTTCTTAGCACACTCGAAAGAATCTCTTAATGCAAAAGCAACGCCCTCCATGACAGCGAGTGTCATGTCCTTACGTGTTGTATCCATCGACATGCCAACGAACATTGCACGGCAGTCAGGATTGTTGAGAGGAGATCTCTCACCCATGAGATAAGGAAGGAAGAATACTTTGTTTGTTCCGAGAGCCTCAAGACCTTCCTGTTCCTTGGAATAGTCCGTAGTTCCGATGATCTCTTCCATCCACCACTTGTTACATGAAGCTGCAGAGAGCATGCATCCCATGAGATGGAAACCGCCGTCTGCATGATCAAATGCGTGAAGTGAATTAGCTTCATCATTCTTGAAAGACTCCGAAGCGATGAATATCGTGCCGGAAGTTCCGAGTGAGATATTGCATCCGCCGTTGCCGATGATGCCCATACCGACTGCAGCAGCAGCGTTGTCGCCTGCACCTGCAGCGATCACGCAGTCCTTGCTGATTCCTGTCGCTTCTGCGATCTCAGGAAGGATCTTGCCGATCGGCTCATAGCTCTCGAAAACCTGGGGAAGCCACTCGGGCTTCATATCGAGGATCTTCAGCATCTCGTCAGACCATTTTCTGTTCTCACAGTCAAAATAAAGCGTGCCTGAAGCATCAGAAACGTCTGTAGCGAAAACACCGGAAAGTCTGTATGCGAGATAATCCTTAGGGAGCAGGATCTTTGCGATCTTAGCAAAGTTATCAGGCTCATTCTTATGTACCCACATTACCTTCGGAGCAGTAAAACCTGCGAAAGCAATATTACCCGTGTACTTAGATAAGTTTGCCTTGCCGATCTCATTGTTGAGATAATCCGTCTCAACCTGGGATCTTCCGTCATTCCAGAGAATAGCCGGTCTGATGACCTTGCCTTCACCGTCAAGCAGTGTAAGTCCGTGCATCTGTCCGCCAAAGCTGATTCCTGCGACTTCGTTGCCGTCGATACCCTCAATGAGCTTCTTAAGACCCTTCATGGATCCTTCAAACCAATCCTCAGGATTCTGCTCAGACCAACCAGTCTGAGGGAAGTTAACGGGATAGCTCTCAGAAACAGTTCTGATAATCTCTCCCCCGCTCTTCATCAGGAGCAGTTTGACCGCCGAAGTACCGAGATCAATACCAATGTAATACATAGTGAACCTCCAATGGAATTTAGTCCGTATACCATACTAAATGATTCATATATAAAAAGGCATTTACCATTTTGCAAATAATATTCAAAAAAAGTTATGCGTGTTCAACAAATTCAACACTTATTGCGATTTGGCCATTAATCCGATTTTGCGGAGTTTTTAAGATGAACTTTCAGCATTTATCAGAGGTTTGAGGTTTTTATATTTATCTAAAATCCCGATTTTTACAAAATTTGCTATACAAATCTTGCCGAAGCAAATAGCAAGATTTATCTAGTGAAAACTGTGGCAAAATCAGCCCTTCGCAGTACCTGAAGAGATATGTTTTCGAGTTGATTCGGGAATGCCGTTTCTGTCACATCTGACTTACTGATAATCCAAGAATAATGGGCTGATTCTATCGCAAATCCTGTTTTTGGATATTTCCGATAGAAAAATGCGAAAATTCTATCGGAAAAGTTTATTTTCGAGTTTTCCGATAGAAAATAGGATGACGTGAAAAGAGGCTGTCTCATCAGTGAGATCCACTTACGAGACAGCCAACTTAACAAACAAAAATCTACTTTTCTATCACTTTATATCTGCGTGATAATCCTGAAGTGCCTTGACTTCGAAAACTCTTTCCTTGGCAGCCTTGATACCTTCAGCGCAAGCCTTTGCAGCAGCCATCGTTGTGATGTAAGGAACATGCTGGCGGATAGCATCTTTGCGGATGTAGGAGTCATCGTGAGCAGAGGTCTTTCCTGCAGGAGTATTGATAACAAGATCGACCTGGCGGTTGAGGATCATATCACCGATATTAGGTCTACCCTCATAAAGCTTCTTGACCTTCTCGGCTGCGATACCGGCCTTGTCGATCATATCGAAAGTGCCGCCGGTTGCATAGATCTTGAATCCGAGATCAGAGAACATCTGAGCGACCTCGATGAGATCGACCTTATCAAGATCGGATACGGAAAGGAGTACGCTTCCTTCGAGAGGAAGTTCTGTCTTTGTTGCTTCCTGAGCCTTGAAGCTTGCTTCACCAAAGTGGCTTGCAAGACCAAGAACTTCACCTGTGGATCTCATCTCAGGTCCGAGGACAGGGTCTACTTCCTGGAACATATTGAACGGAAAAACAGCTTCCTTAACACCATAGTGGGGAATAACCTTATCGTGGAGTTCCGGTACCGGTGAAGGTCTTCCGGTAAGGTGGCTTGTCATGATATCCGTTGCGATCTTAACCATGTTGGTTCCCGTTACCTTTGATACGAGCGGTACGGTTCTGGATGCACGCGGGTTAGCCTCAAGAACGAATACAACACCGTCTTCGATAGCATACTGCATGTTCATAAGACCTACGACATGCATCTCGACTGCAATCTTTCTTGTATATTCCTTAATGGTCTCAACGATCTCAGGTGAGAGATTTTTCGAAGGAAGGATACATGCGGAGTCACCGGAGTGGATTCCTGCAAGCTCGATGTGCTCCATGACTGCAGGAACGTAGCAGTTGGTACCGTCAGAGATAGCATCTGCTTCGCACTCTGTCGCATGGTGCAGGAAGCGGTCGATAAGGATCGGTCTGTCAGGTGTAACACCGACAGCGGCATTCATATATACCCTCATCATCTCATCGTCGTGAACGACTTCCATTCCTCTTCCGCCAAGAACGTAAGAAGGACGTACCATTACGGGGTAGCCGATCTTATTTGCAATAGCGATAGCCTCGTCAGCATTGACAGCCATGCCTGCTTCAGGCATCGGGATGCCCAGGCGGTTCATCATGGCACGGAAATGATCTCTGTCCTCAGCGAGGTCGATCGTCTCAGGTGTTGTTCCGAGAATATTGACGCCGTTTGCTTTGAGTGAAGCAGCAAGGTTCAGAGGTGTCTGTCCGCCGAACTGGGCGATAACTCCCAAAGGCTGCTCTTTCTCATGTATAGCAAGAACGTCCTCCAATGTCAGAGGCTCGAAATAAAGCTTATCGGAAGTATCGTAGTCTGTTGAAACAGTCTCAGGATTGCAGTTGACGATGATGGACTCAAAGCCGAGTTTCTTCAGTGCCAATGCAGCGTGTACGCAGCAGTAGTCGAACTCGATTCCCTGTCCGATTCTGTTAGGACCGCCGCCAAGGATCATGATCTTCTTGTTGTTGGAAGAAGGGGACTTGTCCTCGGTAATGTGATAGGAAGAATAGTAATATGCAGCATCCTGTGTGCCTGATACGTGAACGCCTTCCCAGCCTTCCTTGATACCGTATTCATAACGCGCACGGCGGATAAGATCTTCTGATACGCTTAAGAGCTGTGAGAGATACTTGTCCGAAAAACCGTCAAGCTTAGCCTTGCGCAAAACCGGCTCATCGGGGATCCTGCCTGCACCCTTGATCAGTTCTTCCTCTTCTTCAACGAGTTCTTTCATCTGCTCGATGAACCAATGCTTGATCTTGGTGAGCTCGTATAGTTCTTCTACCGTTGCACCTTTTCGAAGTGCTTCATACATAATGAACTGGCGCTCGGAAGAAGGCTGTGTAAGTTTGAGCATGAGCTCTTCTTTTGAGAGCTTATTGAAATCCTTTGCAAAGCCAAGGCCGTATCTGTCCTTCTCCAAAGATCTGATGGCTTTCTGGAAAGCTTCCTTGTAGGTCTTACCGATACTCATGACTTCGCCTACGGCTCTCATTTGTGTGCCGAGCTTGTCCTGCGCGCCATGGAACTTCTCGAATGCCCATCTTGCGAACTTAATAACTACATAATCGCCGTCCGGATAATACTTATCGAGTGTGCCGTATTTTCCGCAGGGGATCTCATCAAGTGTAAGACCGCATGCGAGCATTGCGGATACGAGAGCGATCGGGAAACCTGTCGCCTTTGAAGCAAGAGCTGAAGATCTTGAAGTTCTCGGGTTGATCTCTATAACAACGATCCTTCCTGTTTTCGGATCATGAGCAAACTGGCAGTTGCATCCTCCGATAACTTCGATAGCCTTAACGATCCTGTATGAATAATCCTGAAGGATATCCTGAACATCCTGTGAGATGGTGAGCATCGGCGCAGAGCAGAACGAGTCGCCCGTGTGTACGCCGATAGGATCGATATTCTCGATGAAGCAAACGGTGATGACGTTATTCTTCGCGTCTCTTACTACCTCGAGCTCGAGTTCTTCCCATCCGCTGATCGACTCTTCGACGAGTACCTGATGGATCATGGAAGCAGCAAGACCTCTCTCGACTACTACTTTCAATTCGTCAATGTTGTAAACAAGACCGCCGCCTGCACCGCCCATTGTGTAGGCAGGTCTGATGACTACGGGATAACCCAGGTCATCCGCGATCTTAATAGCCTCTTCCAATGAGTAAGCTTCGTGGGATCTCGGCATCTCGATTCCGAGAGATGTCATTGTCTCCTTGAACTCGATTCTGTCTTCGCCTCTTTCGATGGCATCGACCTGAACACCGATGATCTGGACATTATACTTCTCAAGGACTCCGGACTTAGCGAGCTCTGAACTGAGATTCAGGCCTGACTGTCCGCCTAAGTTAGGGAGAAGCGCGTCGGGGCGCTCTTTTGCAATAATCTGCTCAAGACGTTTAACGTTGAGCGGTTCGATATAGGTTCTGTCTGCAACGTCAGGGTCAGTCATGATGGTCGCGGGATTGGAATTGACCAGAACGATCTCATATCCGAGTTTTCTCAAAGCCTTGCACGCCTGGGTTCCGGAATAGTCGAATTCGCAGGCCTGGCCGATGATGATAGGACCTGAACCGATAATAAGGATCTTGTTGATATCTTCTCTCTTTGGCATATTCTTACGCCCCCTTCTTATAGTCCTTGTAAAAATTCTAGACAGAATTCTAACATAGATTGTCCCGTCTTTGCACTTCAAAAATAATGGATTAAAATACTTTCATGAAAAATGTAATAAAGCCTGTTGAACACCATATTTTTGCCCCTGCGGAAAGCACCCGCCCGGGCATTCCCGCGCGCATGATTCCTACTGTCGCGCTAGGGGTTACACTCCTGGTCATTCCTCTGACCGGATGTTTCGACCCGGATATCGGCCAGCCGGTCTACAGTGCACCTGCAGATACCCGCGATGCTGTCCAAGTTGAAGAAGTTGTTGAAAACAACACCGTCAGCAATGAACTTAACAGTTCCGGGGATGTGGAACTCCCCTATGGTGTTACCCTCCAAGTTGACCCGTCTGTCCTGGTTCCCTGCGATCTTGAGCGTGTGGTCGACGGTGACACGATAATCGTCCACGATCCTGACGGCAAACGTTTAAGAGTACGTCTCACCGGGATCAACGCGGAAGAATCCGTCCATGAAGACGAGAGCAAAAATACCGATAAAGGCCGCGAAGCCTCCCAGTTCATGAAAGATCTTTTAGAAGACGTTGATGTTGTCTATCTTGAATATGATGTGGAGGAATTCGACCAGTATGAGAGGACTCTCGCCTACGTCTGGATCGACTCAGGCGACACCTACATCATGGTCAACGAGATAATGCTCGCGACCGACAACGCCGAACCGGTCTACATCAAGCCCAACCTCAAGTACGCTGATGATTTCAGGCATTACGAAGGGTAAAAAGTATTCTTGATTTGCCAGTGCATAAAAACGACCCGATTTAGAGCTAAATCGGGTCTAATTATTGCCTTATTTTGAAAGCTTTTACTCGAACCCTTTTCGCTTCATGCGCTTATAGTCTTCATCGTCTTCTTCGATGTTGCTCTTCGCGGGCTCGAAAAACCTCTGATCAAACTCTTCTTTATCTGCTGAAGGCACAAAAGGACTTGGCTGGTCTTTCAGCGGAACAAAGGGATTTGGCTGATCATTAGAAGGTACGAACGCAGCCACGGGATCATCAGTATTAACATCAGGATACTCAGCCTTCGGATATTCAGCCGTAAGAGGCGCCTCATTCGTCTTGGCAGATTTCACTTTGATCAGAGCAAAGATCATAGACGCTAGAATGAATAAAGAAATAAGCGTCCAGATAATGCCAAATAAGAGCATGAAGCCTCCGGAATTCTTATCAACATTTGAAAGCAAAACGATTCCGCCGATGATAAAACCAATGCCGGTTAAAACAAACGGGGTCACAAAGATCAGGCCGAATATCGTACCCGCCATTGATAATTTCTTTGTACTCTCACTGAAGGACCTTGAATACCCGCTGCTGTTTTGGGCATATCCGCCGACGGACAAGCCGGAGGAACCTGAACCGCCTGAATAAGACGTCGTATCACCATCGTCGAGCGGAACTTCCTCATATTCGACATCCCTGTCTCTGATGTAAGTTTTGATAGACAGGATCAGCATCGGCACGATGATTCCGCCTACCAAGAGCATCGGGATAATTGAGCGGATAATTTTGACGATCCTTGACAATGAGACAGGATTGAAACTGCTCTCTGCATCCTTTATGGCAAACTTAAATGCGTTATCGAATGCGATTCCCGGATCTTTGCCGGCCTCAAGATCATCCTGGATAAGATTGGCAAACCGTCTGAACATTCCCTCGGTCAGGATAAGATCTGTATCATCGCCCTGAACAGCTTCCCATTCATAATTGGGAACATCCAGCTTTCCTGATCTTACGAGTTCGGCATCTGATTCCGGAACGGAATATACGATCACAAAATGGCTCTCATCTTCAAAATTTTCAACATAAGTGCAGTAAGCATATGTTTCCAGATCCGCATACTCGTATTCCCATGTCTCGCGGTAAACCGTGTAGATAGCGGGACATATACCGGTCAGGCCGTAGTAATCATTCAGCGTTCCGGTGAGAGTATCATCATCAGCAATCATGCCAATGTCGTCATAGACTGCCGGCTCGGCATAAAAAGGACCGTTAAGCGGTTTGGGAAACTCGGGACGCATTCCGAATCCGACTCCGAAAAGGAACACCGCACCAACCACTACGATTATAAAGATAGAAAACAGGCTGGCCTTCTGCGGTTTTGAATTCGCATAAACATATTCGTCCTGTCCGGTGTGTCTGTGATGTCTTCTGTATCTTCTCGCACCGTAAAAGTAATGATTTGAAACCCGGTTGCTGCTTCCGCCCCCGTGCGAACCTCCGCCATGTGACCCACCTCCGTGCGAACCGCCTCCTGATGAATGTGGCATTCCCTGATTCCTCCCTTAATTCCTTTATTCCAAATTGTTTTTAGTCAATTACTGCTTAGGCACTACCGCATAGAATACCAGGTCTTCAGCCCCGTTGTTGATCAACGAATGCGAATGACCTTCGGGACAATAGTGGCACATGCCGGATTTTACAACTGATTCGGTGTCATCGAAAAGAACTTTTCCCTCACCTTCAAGGATAAAGATCATCTCACAGCTGCCTTCGTGTTTGTGATAACCGATCGAAGCTCCCGAAGGAAGCTTTCCATGCATCATCTTATTGATGCCGTCAGTGAACATCTTGTTGTAAAAGACACCTTCACCGCCCTTAAATGCCGGATTTGCCGTCCATTCCATCTGATTGTAATCGTTGATCATAAAAACCTCCGAAATATGTATATTTTCAACTTTTGTAACATTGTTACACCAAACATCCGCGGTTCGGGAAACCCTTATCCGAACGTTTCGAGCGCCTCATCGATGTTGATGTCTGAATACTCAACCTCGCAGGAGAACACTCTTGCGACTTCCTGCATCCTGCAGCCCTTCACAAGAAGATCCGCGAGAAGATAACATGACTCAGCCGCAAATCTCCCTGCGCCTTTATATCTGTAGAGCAGATAGGCCGCGAAATTGGAGAACTCCCTCTCATTTGCATCGATTATTTTATCTTCATCAGCTTCATCAACCGGGTCCACGATTATCTTGGCAAGAAGCGTGGTCCATTTATGATCCATCACTTCCATCCCGTCAAAGATCTCAGCTCTGAGCTTCGAGCCTGCCCTTTTACCTCCGCTGATCGAACTAAGCCTTTCAGACAGAGGCTTATCTGTATCAAAAACAGGCTTAACGTAGTCCGGAAGTTCCATTTTCGAGCCGTCATCAGCAACAAGCCCGAAAGGATTATCAGCCCCAAGGACGAGTCTGCACGCTTCCTCGCAGACAAGCCCTATGCCTGCTTCGGTGTGGTCTTCAAAATCGTTGTAAAACCTCGGATGCTCTTTGCAGATGTTGCAGAGATAATCTTCACCATATTTGATGATCATGTCGCAGAGATTATCGTCTCTTAAGAACGGACAACGTCCGTCTTCCCTTAAGACAAAGCAGCCGTCTGAGATCTTGTCTGCAACGTCAGGTTCTTTCTTAAACCTTTCAAGTGAAGATTCATCAATACCGATAATCCAGCCCGCGCAGCACGTATGGACGCATTCGCTTCCCTTACAACGGAAACTCCGGCAGTAATCCGGCCAATAAGTAACCATGCTAATCCTCTCCCTTATATCTTTATTCCAAACAGAATTATATCACTATTGTCAAATTGGATTTACATTAAGCTCATGTGTATAATTATCGACGGCAGAAAGAGAACGCGGTATGCGCCTGTGGCGGGTCCGGCACGTTCCATTACAGGCTTCGCAGGCAGCCGGAATGTGTACGATCTTGTACATCCAAGTATTACTTGGATTTAATGATTTCTCTTTCTGCTTTTATTGTGAACGTTTCAGGTTAACTTCTTTTTCATCTGCCTTTTAAGTTTGGCATCGTACTTGTCCCTGATAAGGAAGAAATAAATAAGTGCCGAGATAACTGCTGACATGGCCAGCAGGATGAGACAGAACGCAGATGCCCTGTCGTAAGCACTTCCCATTCCCAAAATATTCTGAAGATAAGTCATCATAGTAAGACTCGTTCTCCTAACATCATACGGGTTGCCGATCATGCTCGGAATATCGCTTATCGCGAGTCCGTCTATGACTGAGAGTACGACTATGAAAAACAGTATCGGACGCATGCACGGAAGTGTTATGCGGAAAAATGTGTTAAGCCTTGACGAGCCATCCATTTCGGCTGCCTCAAAGATCTCGACAGGAATACTTGTCATACCCGCAACAGCATAGATAAATGTGATCCCGAAATGCACAAAAACGCCTGTCGCAATGATCAGGAAGTGCTCTGAAAGGAAGATCTCGAAATCCTTATCCGTCACCCCGAATCCGTCAATAGAACCCGCTATAAGCAAATAACTTATAACGCCGGCTATAGCCGCTATAATGTTCCCCATGACAAGAAAACCCATTGTGGATCCTGTCATTAGATTCGGAAAGAAAAATGAGGTCTTAAAGATCGATCTCCCTTTGATCTTAAGTCTTCTGTCGGTCATCATTGCAGCGAGCCAGAAGGCCAGTATAAACTCCGGAATAGTCTGCCATATCCAGAATTTGAAAGTATTCTTCATCGCAATCAGGAATGACGATGTTTTGAACAGATCCGCGAAATTCTTATACCACGGCAGACCTTTCGTTGTCAGCAGCGTCGGATTATCAACCAGTTCCGTATGTTTAAGATCACAGAATGCATAGAGGACCGTGTTTGCCATCGGCCAGAGATGAAAGATCATGAACGCGGCAATAAAAGGGATCGAGAAAAGGTATCCCCATTTGTTATAGTGCTGCTCCAACGATCTTCTTTTTTCCATATAACCCCATATGACAATGAATCACTCAAAGTATCACTATGTATTATATCGCATAACCATGCCATTATTATAAATTGACATGCAAATATGATATCAATAGAATGATTTTATGATCGAACTGATTACAGTCATTTGACAGTGTGAGGGAGACCGTTTTGGGTGATATTGGAATAAACAGATTGTCGGTTAGAAGAAATGAGATCCGGCTCAAAATAATCGTCTATGCAGTGTCCGTCATATTGATGCTGATGACTCTTTACCCATTCCTGCTGATGCTGTCTGACTTTACCGGTTTCAGACTGAATGATCCCGGACGTGTATTGAAAGTCCTCCCCAAGAGATGGACACAACTCGTAAAGTTTTTTAAATCACGTGTCGTGACCGGCCTTATTAATTCGATGATCGTTACCGTGTGCAGCACGCTTTTGAACATCTACTTCTCAGCCATGACTGCGCATGCGATCACATCTTATAAATGGAAACTAAGAAAAGTATTCAGCAATTTTATAATGGCAGTTATGATGATCCCTACTGTAGTCGCAACAGGAGGCTTTATCCGGCTGGCATACAAATTCCAAATGAACAACAAGCTGTCCCTCCTGATCCTCCCTGCGATCGCCACCCCGATATCGGTAGTCTTCATGCGGCTTTATCTGGAATCGGTTTTCTCAAAGGAGCTCTTGGATTCCGCCAGGATCGACGGTGCCGGTGAATTCAGGATATTCAACCAGATAGTTCTTCCGATCATGAAGCCGGCTATCGCAACACAGGCAATTTTAGCATTTGTAAGCAGCTGGAATGATACTTTTCTCCCGCTCGTTCTCCTCTTAGAAGAATCAAAGAAAACACTCCCTGTCGTTCTGATCCTGAACTACGGATTAGGTGAGACCACAATACCGATGTTTGTTACAACCATTCCTCCGGTAATAGTCTTTCTTTTCCTGTCCAAGCATATAGTCGAAGGTGTCCAGCTGGGCAGCGTAAAGATGTAGTTTTCATCAATAACAAAGGGCTGACTCTGTATCCTTGAGCCAGCCCTGCTTATTTCTGTTTTTCGAAAAAACTCAGTTCTCGTGATCGTAAGGATTGATCTTCTCGATCGTGCCGTCCTCAGCAATATTGAGCTTCGTGAACTTAACGCATCTCTTGTGGTCACATCCGCCAGAGAACTTTGCATCGTGATAGAACAGATACCATTCACCATCGATCTCAACTATGGAATGATGTGTCGTCCAGCCGATAACAGGCTCCATCAGCCTTCCCTTATATGTGAAAGGTCCTTCCGGATTATCACCTTCTGCATAGCAGAGATAATGTGTTGTTCCTGTTGAATATGAGAGATAGTACTTGCCGTTGAACTTATGCATCCAGGGGCCTTCGAAGTAGCGGCGGTCTTCATCCTTTGCCTTAAGGGGCTCGCCGTTCTCGTCAAGGATCGTGATCATCTTGGGTGCCGCAACATAACCGTCCATTGTGGGCTTGAACTGTGCAACAAGGGGTCCCAGAGCCTTCTCGTCGCCCTCGGGACGATGCTCCTTGGGGTTGAACGAACCGGACTGCCACATCTCGAGCTGGCCGCCCCAGAGTCCGCCGTTATAGCACCAGATCTTGCCGTCATCATCAAGAAGGACAGCAGGATCGATACTGTAGCTTCCCTCGATAAAATTGTCCTGAGGCTTGAAAGGTCCTACGGGAGAATCAGACTCGGCAACTCCGATCCTGAAGATCTCGTTCTTATCCTTTGCCGGGAAAACAAGGTAATACTTTCCGTTAAGCTGTATTGCATCAGGTGCCCAGAGCTGTCTTCCTACCCACGGGATATCCTCTTCTCTCAGCGCAACACCGTTATCAACACATTCGCTGTCCAGTGAATCCATGGAGAGGATGTGATAATCCTTCATCACATACTGCTCGCCGTCGTCATCCTCAGGCAGGTCGTTATCTTCATCATGAGAAGGATAAATGTAGATCTTGCCGTTAAAAACATGCGCAGAAGGATCTGCTGTATAGATGTTAGTGACAAGTTCTTTTCTCTCGTTCTTTTTCATAGGCACCTCTTATTTGCTTCTTAAATAATCACGTATAGAGAATAGTAACATTTATAGCGTCAGTTTGTAAATCATTTTGAAGCATTATGCGCATTATAATCCATCAGTTTTTCCGTATATTCCTTACTGCGCCTGCGCATTACGAAAATATCGATGCAAAGCGCAGACACATAAAATACCGCAACGATCACAGCAAGTGTTATCCACAGCGCCGGTGTTCCCGTGCCCTCGAAAATTCCCATCAGATAGAACATCAGGACCTCTGCGGGCACGAACAGCAGAAAGAACACTGTCAGGTCTGCCACAAATCCCCTCTTCCTCATGAACCTTGTGCAGAATGAGAATACGAAGCAAAAAGATCCCCACGCGCAGAGAGTCAGGAGTTTTAAAAGGAATAATACCGTCACTTCACTGTTGCCGCCTGCAAGCGATACCAGCACCGTGCAGAGCACGAGCCACGAATATGAGAATGCCAGCGCATTCCTGAAATAGACCAATAATTTCTTAATATCTTCCATAACCTTATCCGTCCAATCCGATCAAAGTCTTGAGAGCCCTGACATAACGTCTTGAGATAACAATGACCTCACCGTTTGTAAGCGTTGCAAGAATGTTGCGCGTAACTTCCGGCTTGAGCTTAGTGACTTTGTTAAGGTTTACGATCACAGACTTGGAACACCTGAAAAACGTCTTCTCATCCAGGAGATCCTCAAGCTCGTAAAGCCTCTTCTCCGTCTGAAGCACGTGCCCTGACGTGTACAGAAAAGTCTTCTTATCGACCGACTCAATATAAAGTATCTCTTCAATTGATACGTTATAAGTACTGCCATTTTCCGATGCCATGAGACGCTCATCAAAACGCCTGATGTAACGCTCCAGGCGCTCGGTCTCGGAAGTCACTTCACGGCAGTGGATCTCCACCGCCGTACCGGAATCTATATCTTTCTTTATCGTAACTTTCATCTGTGACTCCCGAAGTTCCTTATTTTCGAGATAATTATAATTCAACCTCCGCTTTTTGAGCACGGTCAAGTTTTCTGCATTCGATCAAAAGCAACGCTGACATCACGATCTGGCAAACAATCATGAATAATCCCACATATACTTCAGGCGCGAAAACCGCTATGATCATCGATCCGAATGTCGTAACAAGCGACATTACAAGATAAGTCCTGCTCTCATAGAGCCATGAGAACGGCAGCAGATGCGCTCCGAACACCATTGCGAAAAGCATCAGCATTGCTTCCGGCTTCTGATTGAATGCCCACATCACGATCAGCAGATACAGCATCTGGTTCAGCGTGTTTAAGAATCCGAGTTTGTTGAAAGGATTATTTCTGTTCCTGAACACATGCGCCCCGGTCATCTTCGAGAATAAAAGCACACAAGGTATCAATAAAGCCGGGCAATAGAATGTGTAAAGGTTCTTCGTCATCAGGTCGGCCGGCAACATCCTCACGATAGTAACCAGCGTCCAGATAACCACCGATGCCATCATAAACGGCGCTCCCTTCTTCTGCAGGATCATCGCCTCTGTCTTCATTCCGCGGTAATCGTTTGAGACCGGAACCGCTTTTGTTATTCTGTCATTTGTAAAGTCTGTCATAGCCTTGTACCTCCTTGGTTTTGAAGTCAGTATATCGGCTGTGATCTTTCGCTCAATACAAATGAAACCAAGCGGTACATATGGGAAACCAAGCGGTCTGTAAAAATACAATTATCTGAAATGCGTATTGATCAGGTTATCAACAAAACCGGTATCGAGCGGAGTTGTTGAAGATTCAAAAGAAAGAAATAAACTGTCTCCCAAAAAGATTATTTCATGATTGTAATCATTGATCCTCTCCAACATATCTTCCGTATATTCCGGATCGTCCATCTTTCCGCAATGCTCATAATAAACGATCTTTCTGTCACTCATCCGTAAAATGGTAAAATCCGGATGTATAACCTTTTTCCCGATTTTCAACGGATACTCATATCTGTAAGGAATCCCGTTTGCCCAGAGTCTGTCTGCAATTATCATCTCCGATTTTGATCTTACTCTTTCACCTCTGATCGTCTTGAATACCGGCGCTCCCTTTTTGAACGGCTTGCGCTCATATGGTACATTCATCCATTTTGCAGCGAACTGCTCATCGCCGGGTACTATCGGTTTTGCCAGCATTTTCCGGCCGGTCGGCAGATTATCATAAACTTCTTCCATACCGGATTCAGGATAAATTCTCATCATCCTCTTCAATGCTTCCGACTCGTTAACCGCAGAACGCAAAACTTTCAAGAGATATTCTTTCTGAACAAGCGCTTCTATTAACTCCCTGTCATCACTTCCCATTGTTGTTTCCACTTTATCAGGCATAAGCCGATAATAGTAAACATGTCCGTTTTGATGTCTGACATATACTGTTCCCTCAGGCAATTTCTCTATCCTGTGTTTCAATTCCATAATAGTATTTAAAAGCAGTTCATAACGTGCCTTCATATCCTGTCTGATACTTTCGGGCATAGGGAATCACCTCCTGTTCATTTGGAGCAATTATATATTCCCTGTCATGAAAATTGCGGCTTTTTGAAAAGGTTGAGACCAGTCTCAATTTTGAGGACAAAATATCAGGAAATACGGGCCAACTGTCAAATAATCATTTCAACAGACGAACTTCTATCGGAAATGCTTGTTTTTTTGGATTTCCGATAGAAAAACGCGGAAATTCTATCGGGAAAGTCAATTTTCAGGATTTCCGATAGAAAAACATATAAAATTCTATCGGGAACCCTAATTTTCTAAATTTCCAATAGAAAACACCATCCCCCCCGGTTAACAGAAAAGCTGCCGTCGGATTCAGAAATAAGCAGATTACTTCAATACCGCCTTCAGCTTCCCGTCGCTCGTAAGCAGAGCCTTCGCTAGTTCGCGGTACTTTTCTTCATGAATATAAGTGTGGCGGTGCGGCTTGATCGAAGGCGCCATGTCGATCGCCTTGCTGAAATCAGAAACTTTAAGATCAAGCGTCGCGCAATAATCCCAGAAACCGGTCTTGGTGAAGATCTCATCTACCCTCTTCCATCTGTGGTCACAGATCCTGCACATGATATAGGTGGCGATACCGACCTGGATGCCGTGAAGCTGCGGACGCTCGAGGAATGAATCGAGTGCGTGTGAGATCAGGTGCTCACTGCCGCTTGTCGGAGCGCTCGAACCTGCGATCTCGTTTGCGACGCCGCTCATTGCAAGAGAGTCAAGTAGTTCCTTGAGGAAGAGGTCTTCCTCTATGGATTCAAAAGGTGTTCTGACAAAGGAATTGACTGCTTTTTTCGCGATCATGAAGGCAAAGTCATTTACTTCGTCGTAGCCCATGTCTTCTTCATGCTGCCAATCGTAGGTCGAAGAGATCTTTGCGACCATGTCGCCTACGCCTGAATGAAGGAATCTGACAGGCGCGCTCTTAATGACATCGGTATCAACGAGGATGCCGTAGGCCATTTTCGCGGGGAGGGATTTGCGGTGACCGTCAACGATGAGCGATGCTGATGAACTCGAGAAACCGTCAGACGAAGAACTCGTCGGAACGCTGATGAACGGGATCCTTAAGATGTATCCGATGTACTTCGCCGCATCGATGACCTTGCCGCCGCCCATGCCGATTACGGCCTGAGTTTTGTTGGGAAGTTCTAAGGCGAGACCGGTTATGTCTTTGAAGTCCACAGTGTCCATCTCCTGATGATGAAGCACCTTGACGCCAGCCTTTTCGAATGACCCGAAAACAGCATCTCCGAACATCGCGGTAAGACCGTTGCCAAACAGGATCACGACCTGCGTGAAGCCCGCATCTTTAAGGTATTCACCGATGTGCGCGGTAACACCGCGTTCTATCTTAAGTATCGAAGGGATCGCAATCTCGTCTTTTGGCATAATTATTTCCTCGCTTTCGCCTTAACCTATAACTTCAGGAACGACTTTAATAAGGTCGCTGAATGCATTAATATACGGGACCTCGGTATTGATCGTGCCGAAGCCGTATTTCGCATGGATAAACGGAAAACCGGCCTTAAAGGTCGCATCGTAATCACTTTGGATATCGCCTACATAGCATGCGGCAGTAAGGCCGTTGCGTTCAGCCAGGAGCTTTATGTTCTCATCCTTTTGCAGAAGATTATTTCCGTAGCACTCGATGTCCTCAACAAGATCTTCGGGAGTACCGTAAGCGATGTTATAGAAGCTAAGGAAGGACTCGATGTATCCTGCCTGACAGTTGCTTACGATATAGATGTGATAGCCGCTCTTTTTAAGTTCAGCCCAGGTCTCGAGCACGCCGTCGTAGAGAATACCGCCGTTCTGTCTGAGATATTCGTTCTCGTAATTCTCGCAAGAATAACGGAGGCTGTCACGCTCTGGGCCTTTCTCTGTATATGTGAAGAGCGTATCCGCAATAACGTCCATAGGCTTTCCCATGACGCTCTGGATGTCTTCCCTGGTAACTGTCTTATCCGTATATCCTGCCTCGTGCACCTTGACTGTCCATGATCTTGCAACGTTCTCGGAAGAATCCCACACTGTGCCGTCCATATCAAAGATGATGCCTTTTTTATCCTGCATAAATTATCCTCAGTTCTCAATCATTGCTATCTATTATACCAATTTGCAAAATGAGTTATAATTCAGCACAAATAAACCTCAGAGTGAAGGAAAAAATGTCGCTGATCGATAAGCTCTTCGAGAAGAGCAGCTGGGAAAAGTTCTACGAATACAAGTCCGGATTGCGCTGTTCTAAGCGCCTTAAGAAAGAGCTCCGCGAATTCATTGATTCCGGAGCATATCTCACATACAAGGATGCTGTATGCTCATGTTCTGACCTTCCGCTTCCAACCAAATCGGTAATCAGCAAGATGAGCAGCCAGAAGAAGCGCACAGTCTATAAATACCCTTATGATTTCAATATGTTCTTAAAGCTCCTCACCTATCTGACGCTTCGAAAATTCGACCACATCTACTCCCCGAACCTTTACTCATTCCGTCCCGGCATCTGCGCAAAAGATGCGATAAACGCCATTTCCCGCACAAGAGAGCTTCATTCACTCTATTCATACAAGATCGATGTGAGTGATTATTTCAACTCGATCCCCGTTGACAGGATCTGCAATATTCTTGACGGGACGGTCACTGACGATGACAAGCTTCTGCATTTTATGAAAGCGCTCCTTTGCGAAGAAAAAGTCATATCCGGCGATGACATTATCTGCGGGCAGAAAGGCATAATGGCAGGAACCCCTATAGCTTCCTTCTACGCCGATCTCTACCTTAAAGATCTTGACGAGTGGTTTTACAGCAGAGGCATCTTATATGCGAGATACTCTGATGACATCATTGTTTTCGCGAAGGATGAAGAAAAGATAAATGAGTATAAGACGGTGATCCATGATCACCTGAAGGACAAGGGTCTCAAGATCAATCCTGATAAAGAAGTTTACGGCAGGCCCGAAGACGGTTTTACATTCCTCGGTATCGAAATCAAAAAAGGCGGGATCGATATTGCTCCTGCATCAGTTATAAAGCTCAAGCAGAAGATGCGCAGAAAAGCCCGCGCGCTTAACCGCTGGAGAATTCGCGAAGGGCTTGACGGCACCAAAGCCGCAGCGGCATTTATCAGGATATTTAATCACAAACTCCTTGAGGCCAACGAAGATTCCGACCTCACGTGGAGCCTGTGGTTCTTCCCCGTCATCACGACTTCGAAAAGCCTTCACGAGATTGATCTTTACGCGCAGGAACTTCTCCGCTATCTAATCAGCGGAACTCATACAAAATCACGCTACAACGTACGTTATGAAGAATTAAAGGCTCTCGGGTACAAGAGCCTTGTTAACGAATACTACAGTTTTGAGAAAAACAGTTAATCCCAGTTATTCGTATCCCAATTTGACTTTTCCCATGAATGGAACCTGTCAAGCAGGGTCATCATTATCATCTCGCGCATCGGCGCGGGGAAAACATTGAGCTCACTGTTAAGCTGATCCCTGAACACATCGAAATCATCTTTCAAAGCCCTGATGACCGCGCCTTCCCTGAGCCTGGAATCAGACATCTTGAAATTCGCTATGGTCTTCTTCAATATCTTCGCTTCACCGCTGTCGGTCTGGCTGATCTTGGCAGCATAACGGCGTTTCGCCTCAACGGGTTCCTCCTCGGCGGTCTCAGGCGATTCACCGACTTCAGAAGGATCCGTCAGTTCGAATCCCCAATCAGACAGGACCGAATCCGCAACCATATTTATAAGTCCGAAGCTAGGGTCTTCAGTAGGATCAAGTTTTTTAACGATAATATCTTTGGCTTTGACCCCGTTGAGAAGAAGATCGACCATATCAGTCCTGATCCTCATTCCAAGCAAAAACACTTTCTGATCATCTATCTTACGTTTATCATCAAAATATACTAACGGTTCATCTATATATCTCTCTAAATCAAAGATCATGATGCCCTCCTTGCATAATACAGCCACTTATACACCTGCCTTAATCCATTCAAATATTTTTTTCGACATATCATTTATGCATTAATAGTACGCCCCTCAGATTTCGCTGTTATTTTCTCTCTGTGAACAATTCGAAAAACTGTTTTAATAGATTAAAAACAATGTGACAGTTATATTATGAACAAAGTTTAAGGAGCTGCCTTATTTGCATTTCAAGACAGCTCCTTGCGCCAAACTCAATCTATACCCTGTTATTCGTTATATATTACTCAGCTACAAGCATATTGTATGCTTCGATCTTCTTGATCCTTCTCGTTTGCAGAAGCGCGAGGAAGAATGATACTACTGCAAGTCCTGCTCCGACGATGACTACTCCCGGGACCGGAATCGGGAAGTTACATTTCATAAGGCCGAACAGTCTCATGAAAGTTGACATGTAAGGATTCGCAATATAATACGATACTATCGAGAAAACGATTATCGAGAACACTACTGCGGGCATAAAGCTCATCGCGGTCTGGAGCATGAGACTTCCTGATGTATATCCCAATGCCTTGTAGATTCCGTAGTCCTTTCTCTTGTGATAGATCAGTGACTTGATGAGAAGGAATAGGATCAGGGCAATAACTATTACAGACATCGAGATCATTAAGATCAGCATCATTGCGGAAATGCTCTTGAATGTCGTCATGCTGCCTCCGATGATCTTGTAGAAGTTCATCGTGTTGAGCACATGCTCTCCGTACTTTTCCTTGCATTCTTCCATTATCTTATCGGTTGCTTCTTCATTCTCTGTATTATCACCGGATTCATTTGCCAGATCGAACCAGTACCATCCGGGAACCGAATCCATGTCGATAATATGGTCTGCAGCTTTGTATGTAAAAAGCGCTTCCCTGCCATTGTTATTTGTTGTCTGAATGAAGCCCGTGATCAGGTAATTGAATGAATTATCACCATAATCGAGCTTGATCTCATCGCCGATCTCATAGCCGTATGTCTTTGCAAAAGCACCGCTTACGACTACCTCGTTATCGAACTCCGGCATTCTTCCGGCATAGCAGATCGACTGGTTCTTCATTGCTGACGGATCTTTAACGATGTAAGTATATAATCTCTCCTCATCGTTATAGTAAATATCCATGTTGATGATTTCTCTGACGTTGGTTACATCTTTTCGCGATTCCAGATATTCGAGAACTTCTTCAGCTGTTTCCAGATCAGAAGCGATGACACCTGAACAAAGCTCAGTGGTAAGGATATCAAGCTTGGGCTTGCGGCTGAAGTTCTCATACATCAGCAATGCCATTACGCATGAGAAGACCATAAATCCGACTACGAAGAACGTGATAATGTTCTGCTTCATATTGCCCAGGAAAGTCTTCAAAGCAAGACTCATATTAAGGCTTAACGATGTCTTATCGAGAGCAGCGTGATTCTTTTTGAAATTATGTGACTCGACACCTTCACGAAGTGCAACGATCGGCTGGATCTTAGAGATCTTTCTTGCGCTTATAAGAGTAACGATAAGTGTAAACAGGATTACAAAACATATCGGAATAAATGTTGCCATTGCATTGAACGATACACTGTATGAGAGGCCCATCTGGCCGATCATGATCTGTGCAAATATCGGCATTAAGATGTATGCGAGGACAATACCTATCACACTTGAGACGCAAGCGATCGTCGTGAACCAGAGAACCAGTGAGAACTTGATGTCTTTACCGACATAACCGATTGCCTTAAGAGCACCTAAAGTCTTCATGTTTTCGGTGATGTAATTTGCGATACTGTTTGCGAGCATCATTGCAACAGCTGCCACGATAAGCACCGTCATAACCAGCATTGAGACTGCAATAATGAGCCCGATAAAAGTTCTGTTGCCGATGACATCATCCAAAGTGTTTCCGGTCGTTATGGCAAACGGATTGGCTTTGACCATCTCATTACTGGTCCTGATCCTGAAAGCGCCTGAATTTACGCCTTCCTTAAGCTCATAGATAATAACGATGCATTCGTTTGTCTCATGCTCATCATCCCACAACATCTGATAGCTGGAATCATCAAGCACGAATTCATATCTTCCGTTATTGTTGCATCCGCCGTATACAACATCAGTAAATCCTTTTACCTTATAGCTGTAGTTGACACCGGCGCGCTCATATTCATAAGTGTCACCAACCTTAAAGCCGCCCGAAGTATTGAACTGATAAGGAAGATAAACATAGTTTTCCGTGATCGTAGCATCTTCCTTGACCACTTCAAATCTGTTCATTGTTCTCGAAAAAGCACTTGAATCAGAAACGCTCAGATTGATACCGACGTTACCGTCTCCGAAAGGCAGTGAGACATTACTGTAAGTGAGGTTGTGATACACATAATAATTCTCAGTATCTTCACCGATTAATTCTTCGATCTTCTCATCGGTAATGCCGTTAAGATCATCACTGATAATGATAAATCCGTCACCGGCATTAAGCTTTTCTGCAACTTTCCTGGCTGTAGGATAGCAGTCGAAAAAGATAAGAAGTGATATGCCAACAAGGCACGTAGCGATCATCATCAAAAGGAACAATCCTATTGATGCGCCTCTGTTTTTTCGAAGGTTCGATTTTGTAAGTAATAACGCTTTATTCATGATTACCACCCCATGCTTGCCAGGAAATCCTTAAGTTTCTGGTGACGTTCCTTATCACCTGTTACATACTTTCCGAGGTTGCACTCCCCTGCGATCTCACCGTCCTTAACGTAGAGAATACGGTTGCCTCTTCTCGCGCTTGTTATGTCGTGGGTGACCATAATGATCGACTGTCCCTTCTCATTGAATTTTGTGAGTGTATCAAGAACAGCCTTACCTGTCTGTGAGTTCAAGGCTCCCGTAGGCTCATCAGCGAAAACCAGCTTAGGATCATTTATAAGCGCTCTTGCGATTCCGACTCTCTGCGCTTCACCGCCTGAGATCTGCGTCGGGAACTTATTCCAAAGTGTCTCATCGATGTTTACTGACTTTAAGATATCGCCGGCCTTCTTCGCGAGCGTTTTCTTATCTCTGTAAACGAGAAGTCCTGCTGCCATAATGTTATCCAGAACGCTCATGGATTCAACGAGGTACACCTGCTGGAAAACGAATCCGCAGTTGCTTCTTCTGAAGACTGCAAGCTGATCGGTGTTCATTTTCGTGATATCCGTACCATCGAAATTCACACTTCCGAGCGTCGGCTTATCCATGCCGGATAACGAATAGAGAAGTGTGGACTTACCTGCGCCTGACGCGCCCATGATTATGGTGAAGTCACCTTCATAAATTTCAAGATTAATATTCTTAAGCACGTGCTGCTGCACACCGCCATTTGAGAATGTCTTACAAAGTTTCTTGGTTTCAATAATGTTTTTCATGTCTTACGACCTCCTTATAGCATAGAGCATATTCTTCTAACCCTTAAATGCCTTTAAGGAAATCTTAAATACTTCTTAAATCGTTAATTGCAGCCGGAGCAGAGGGTACACCCTTAAGTTCACACCGGATTAAGCCTTCACTTCAAAGCTCTCGGTCTTCAGATCGCAGTAATATCTGCCTTTCGTTGCCGTGAATTTCAAGACACAGTAATCCGGGTCGGTCACGCCCTGCTTGTAGAACATCGTGTCACCTTTACGCCAGATCATTTCTTTGGTTACGGGATCTGTCAGGACTTCCATCGTTCCGGTAAGCATGACGCCTTCATACCTAACGATTCCTTTATGATAGAAATATATACTTGCGTTAGGATTATTCAAATATTGCTTTACGCGCATGGAAGATGTATTTGTAGAGAAGTAAAACTCGCGAAGTCCAAAAGTCTTTCTGGGCTTCAGCATTGCTTTGATATTCGGGAACCCGGCTTCATCAACTGAACATATAAAAGCGACTTTCTGCTTCTTAATGAATTTTACAATCTTTTCTTCCTGCATCTTTATATCCACTTTCTATCACAGCAATAAACATCTTGCCCTTATTCAGTTCGTTCCTGAAAACGATTGCAGAGATGATCTTTTTCCGAATATTATCTCTCACAGAAAAACTCGACCTGCTCTCCTAGAGGGCCAAAACAAAAAGCCATTCTGATCAGATACTCAGGCTCCGAATCAATAATTTTGTCATTAGGTTCAACGAAAATTTCGTAACCTGCAGATCTTACTTTTTCTACGATCTCATCGACATCATCCGTGAGCAGCGCAATGTGCCTGATGGCACCGACCTGACGCACTCCTTCAGCGTTCGTGAACACTTCAATAAACCCGTTGCCGGTATCGATCATTATCCCTCCGGACCATTCGCGGCAGATCTTTAATCCGAGCAGCGTAATATAGAACTCTTTGACTTTGATGAGTTCTTCCGGCGTGCCGCACTTCATTGAAACGTGATGAATTCCTTTGATCATAAATTTCCCTGCATCGCAAGTTCTATCAGCTTGCGGATATGTATCTCGACCGCATCAAAACATGCGACCGGACAATTGCCGGAATTAAGTATCAACGGCAGTTCCGTGCATCCCAATATAACTCCTTCGATGCCGTCCTCTTCCTTCATTCTGTTTATTATTTCCGTAAGTTCATTAAGCGTGGATTCCTTTACGATACCCTTCTCAAGTTCCTCATATATCCTTTGGGCGACAAGTTTTCGTTCTTCTTCACAAGGTACGAAAACTTCTACTCCGGCATCAAGCAGGTCTTTTTTCATATAATCTTTTTCCATCGTAAAGATAGTACCAAGCAGCCCGATGTGCTTGATGCCTTTGGATACTATCTCATCAGTCACGGTCTTAGGAATGCTGACGATCGGCTTGTTAAATCTTGCAACCAGGTCATCGTAAACGACATGCATGGTAACAGCCGTAAGTGATATGACCTCCGAACCGCCTTTCTCCAAAGCTGTCAGCTTCTCTTCCAGATAATCTGTGAGCAGGTCGTATCGGCCTTCTGTTACATAGTTCCAGGCTCTTGTGAAATTCACACTCTCGATGGCGATATCAGGCATCGCGCTGCCGCCTGTGATCCTGTCAATCTCAGAATTCAGGATCTTGTAATACATCAGTGTTGATTCGGGACCTGTCCCGCCTACTAATCCGATCTTTTTCATATAAACCGTCCGTTCACTATTATCCCGATTAAATAATCATTCACATTATAACAATAATTCCAATTTGCGCAGTAAACGTATCATTTCGGGTGACAGAGCTCGGCAAATTTCTATCGAGAATTCCAATTTTCGAACTTTCCGATAGGAAAACGCGAAAATTCTATCGGAAAAATATATTTCCAGGATTTCCGATAGAAAACCGAAAAATCTATCGAGAAAAAGCGTTTTTCCTACTTTGCGAAAGAATTTCGTGATAATGCAAGCAGAATTTGAGGATACACCCTCACATTCACTCTCAAGTTTTTCACAGATGGAGCAAATTCGCGGCTATATTTGAGGGTACCCCTCACGTTTGCCCTCAAATTAAAAGAATTCATCACTGCTCGAAAACGTGCGTTACTTCCCCTTGATCTCTATGCGGTCCAAAATACCCTGTACAGACACGCCCGGATGAGTAACATACATCCTGGTAACATCCTCTACAAATACAGGATCAGCACCGGTCTTCGCGGCAATCTCTTCTTTACTAACGCCTTTGTTAACGTACTTGATTATCTTTTTGACCAAAGCATATATATCGTCAGGAGCGCTCCGTCCGAGAAGTCTGCCAAGAGGGTTAACCTTAAGGTCTGCCGCGGGAGCGTGACCGTAGTAAACTTTTCGCGGCTGCATGGACAAGAGCATATTCCATGTCTTTTCTATCTCGGTGCCCCTGTGAAGTTCGAGCTCGTATAAAGGATTAAGATCACCGACAAAAAGCTCGCCGGAATCCAGCATCAGACTTATGCTGTCATCCGAGTGTCCGGGCGTATGGTACACACAACCGTCTATACCCAGTTCTTTAAGAAAAGCACGGCTTTCTTCGAGAGCGAAAAACCTCACGCCCTCATCCCTGATGGGAGTAAATTCAAATCTCTTGTCCCTTGCGAGAATCCTGTCCGAAGAATGAATGAAATCCTTCTGAATATCTGCAACGCAGATCACTGGACCCATGCCGGCGATCTCCTGCGCGATCCCCATGTGATCAGGGTGAAAGTGCGAGATCATGATATATTTTATATCCTGGACCTTCTCTCCCGCATCTCCCATGGCATGACAAAAAGCCGCAAGCGTTCCTGCCCAGCCGGTATCAAAGAGAATGGCACCGTTCGAACCCTTGATCAGATATGTATTTGTTGTACCGTACTTGATTTCTTTGATCATCTCACACGAGCCTTAAATATATTGTGACTTCAAAACCCGGTTCAAGATTTCTGAGGCCGATCTTTCCGTCCATTTTTTCCATGAAATAATCGGCAAGATAAAGGCCTAAGCCGGCACCGTCTTTCTCGCTCGTATTGCTGCCTCTTCTGTATTTTTCCTTAAGCAAAGGAAGCTCTTCTTCCTTAACGCCCGGGCCTTCATCAGATATGCGGATAACGAGATAATCGTCAGTCAGCTCAGCATTAACCGATATAGCTGTATCCGCGTATTTATATGAGTTCATGAAGATGTTATCGAACACCTGCTGAAGTCTTAATTTATCATAAAAGACGTTGCATTCAGGGATATCGGAAACCATTGCCCTGTTAAGATAATCAGAATTCTTGATGAGTTTGGAAATGGCCTCGGAAGGCTGCGCTCCGGGGTTTACCTCGATCTCATTGACGTCCTGAACGCTCGATGTAAAGAGGTTATCAACAAGAGCTTTGATCTGGTCTGTCTTATCATTGATGACACCAAACATCTCCTTGGTGCGTTCTTCTTTCGTAAGCTCCATTCCGATCTCGGATGTCGACTTTATAGATGCTACCGGAGTCTTGATGTCGTGTGATAATTTGGCGACCATTTCCTTCTTGTCATCGCTCGCTTTTTTCTCGGCAATACGCGCTTTTTTGAGCTCAGATCTCATAAGATCGAAGCTCTCCGTGAACGCTCCGAAAATATGTCCTTTATCCATCGTAAGCGGCATATCGAGATTGCCTTCCGCAACTCTCTCGGCAAAATCGTTGAGTCTTGTGAAAGGCGCGATAATGTTTTTCTTGAGGTAGAGATACCACGCGATTACAATGACGAGCTGAAGCCCTCCGATCACACAAAAACCGATAACTATGTTCTTCTTAAATCCTTCGATCTGATCGTCCATGCTGTAGTCGAAAATCACCTTCCCGACAATCTCACCGTCCACTTCAAGATCGAGTATCAGACCGCGTGATTTAATTGCTTCGTTTACAGTCTCGCTCAAGCCGTCTTTGGTCTTATAAAGCAGTTTTCCGTCGTTATCGATCACGACGTAATCCAGTTGTTTATTGTACTTGGAAGCATCCCCGAAATTATCCGAGACAGAGTGAATGCACTCATTAACTTTTACCGGATCCGTCTTTATATCTTTGAATCTTGTTACCAGGACAAAACATGCAAAAGCTTCGGCAATGAAGGTAAGAACAAGAAGCAGGATAAACGGAGCTTTTCTCATCAGTTGTCTCCCGGAGCAATAAACTTATAGCCCTCTTTCCAGACAGTAACTATGTACTTCGGATCCTGGGCATCTTTCTCGATCGCTTCTCTTATCTTTCTGATGTGAACATTCAAAGTTCCGTCTGTTGTGAACTTGTCGTTCCAGACTTTATCGAAGATCTCATTTTTGGTAACAAGCCTGTTTTTATTTTCGATCAGGTATTCAAGAAGTTTCCATTCGATAGACGTGATCTTCTTCTCTTCGCCGTTTACGTAAACAGCTTTGTTTGCGGAATCCGTCCTGAGATAGCCGTCATCGTAGTCGGTCTTTTTCGAGACTTCCGTTTCGGCATTTCCTGCAAAACGCTTGAGAACGACCTTAACCTTTGCGAGCAGAACGCCGAGAGAATAAGGCTTCTCGATATAATCGTCGCCTCCGATATTAAGCGCAATGATCTTATCGTCATCCGTATTTCTGGCAGAGATAAAAAGTATTGGGATGTTAAGAGTCTGACGAATCTTCTTGCAGAGATCAAAGCCGCTTCCGTCAGAAAGGTTGATATCAAGAAGCACCAGCGCGGGCTCATTGTTCTTAAGGAACTCATCCGCCTCGGCGCTTGAATAAACGGCAACGGTCTTAACATCGAACATATTGAAATACTCGCAGGTATTGTTAGCAAGTTCCTTCTCATCATCAATTATCAGGCAATCGTATCTCAACTTCTTGTCTCCTTACGAATTAATAATATATCTCTTCCATTCCGTATGAAGTATCACGGAAAAGCCTTATTCCGCCGTTATCTATACCATAGTCCCTAAGATCTATCGCGATAAAAAGGTTGCCGTCTTTATCCCGGAAATAATATGCTTTTCCGCATTGGCTTTCATTATTATCAGAAATAAGTTTGCTTATCTCATCGTATGACAGGAACTCTTCAAGATAAGCGCCTATGGAATCGCAGAATACCGCATCCGCATCGTAATGGGCATGAACGTAATCTATAACTTCATATTCGGAAGAAGCGCTCCACTTATCTGTCTTGGCGTCATATGCTCCGACATAAACAGTCACTTCGGCAAACACCAGATGCTCGGAAGGACAAAGATCTTTGGTGTCGTATTTCTTTACGATCTCACTGAGTTTTTTCACAGCTTTTTCAGCATCCGGTCCTGAGACTCTGCTATTAAAAGTAATATTCGGGAAATCGCATACCAGGCCGTATTCCCGTTCAAGAGCTTTTATCTCAGTCCCCGCTTCCCCGAGCACATACTCTGTATACTTTTGCTCAAAATCAGAATACTTTCCCTCCGTATATCCGAAGACACTTCCGTCAATATTTATATCACTTAAGCGTGTAGTAACTTTATACTCAATGCCTGTCTCTTTATCTTTGAGATAGACCGTACGGTATTCACTGTTACCGCTGCCTTTATGTTCCTCGCTTATGAATTCACAGGCACCATAGTGATTCTTTGCGTAGCGTATAAGATCTTTCTTACTTGCAATGCTGCATGAGCAAAGCAGAATAACAGCAACAGCCAGCAAGATAACAGTTGCAGTCATTCTCAAAATTTCTAATCTGTTCGTGAAAGTCATTATCTTCCCTCTATTCAGCAGATATAATAACCGTTTGATTTTACTTCAAAAAACATCTTATGCCAATTTGAAAAAACCTTGCATCACATCGCGATAACAAATACCTTCTGATATTCTTCTCCCAGGCGGTAACGGTGGATCTCAGGCTTTTGTACGAGCTTTAATTTAAACCCGTGCATGTCGCAGATACGCGTGGAAAGAGCAAGTCCAAGTCCTGTTCCTGAGCCCGATGCGCGCGATTCATCGCCTGTTACGAACGGCTCGAAAATCTGTTCATTCAAAGGAGCCGGGATCTCATCCCCGGTATCGGCAACAAATATCCTGACATCATCTGCTGTCGACAAAGAATCTGAAGTAACTGACACCTTTATTTTCGTGCCTTTCGGATTATGCCTGATCGCATTTGTTATCAGGTTAGTAATAACGCGTGAGAGCTGCATGCTGTCCGCATTTATATATATTGAACGTTCAGGAATGCATACATCAATTTCATCGCCTGCAGACTCGATATCAGTAAAACAGAATGCACAGCAGGAACGGACCAGTTCGCAAATATCCAGTCGAACTTTCTTTATCGCGAAGCCCTCGCTGTCGAGCTTTACATAATCAAGGAGCAGCGCTACAACTTCGTTCATCCTGTCTGTTTTCGCCATTATGGCTTCGTGGTATTCCGCCTGTTTTTCCAAAGGGACCAACCCATCGTTCAATGCTTTTGCATAGCCGTAAACGGTGGTCATCGGAGTCTTTAAGTCATGGACTATGTTGGAGATCATGAGATATCTGCGCTTCTCATCTTTGATCCTTGCCGCTTCCTTCTCACGCTGAAGTCTTCTGATCCCGCGTGCAACGGATAACGAGAAGATCACTCCCCCCACCACATAAGGCAGTATAAGAACGAAAGCGACCAGAACACCCGATAATACGATCGGAATAACAGCCTTCGGTTCCTGGCTTATAGCACGCAGCGTCTCAGTCGCCTCGGCAGTATCCAGATTTGCAAATCCGCGCCTGGCAAGAATCTTCTCTAGAAATGAATTTACATCTACGGGAGATATGCGGAAAAACGGCAGGATCTTATTTCCGGCCCAGGTCGCGATCAAAACAAATACAACAATAAAAAGTCCTTCTGCGCCATCGATAAGAATGACCTTGTCGTAATTTGTGATCATTACGAGTGAAGGTATCAGATAAGCATTTGTCAGAGCAACAACGATCAACTCGACGATGCTGACAACCGCAAGAATCAGGAAAAATCTTGAGAGCAAAAAGCCTTTAAGCTGTCTCTCACTGCTTTTATGATTATTTGCCATCATCTAACCTCTTTGTAACAATGTTACACAGCACGAAAACATATAAAAATCAGGCATCCAGACGATATCCCAGTCCGCGGAGCGTCTTAATGTATTTTGAAGGATCTTCATCAAGTTTTGTCCTGAGCTTGCTTATCGCAACCATAATATTATTGTCTGCAACAAAGAAGTCCTCACCCCAGGCATATTCATAGATCTGCTGCTTGGTAAAGACCTTGCCGGGATGATTCATGAGAAGTTCCATTATCTTATACTCGACAGATGTCAGTTCCATCGGCTTGCCGGCTTTTAAGAGAAGACATTTTTCTGTATCAAGAACAAGATCTCCGCATGTAATGGTTTCTGTCTGCTCTTCCCCGCCGCCCAAAGCATAAAACCTTCTTAATGCAGACTTTACTCTGGCGACGACTTCCAATGGATTAAAAGGCTTGCAGATATAATCATCGGCGCCGACATTAAGGCCAAGTATCCTCTCGGCATCAGCGGTGCGTGCAGAAATTATCATAACGGGAACATTGCTTATCTCCCTGATCTCTTTGAGAACATGAATTCCGTCCTTACCGGGCATCATGACATCAAGAAGAACGATATCAGGCTTGAATTCCTCCATAGCTCCCGCAACTTCCGTACCTGAAGCAACATCTGCTACCTGGAAACCATCATTCTCAAGATAAAGCCTTAAAAGATTACGGATCTCATTCTCATCATCTGCGATCAGAACCTTATTGCTCATAATACCCTCCATTCACAAATCCGGCCGGAGAAGACTGGTCTTCCCCGGCTGAATTTATTATAACCTATTCCTATTCCCAATGTTATTTTGCATCGATACCATACTTAAGTGTCTCATAAAGAGCTGCGTCTGTTGAAGCCTTGTAAGGTCCTACAAAGAAGATCTCGAGGATGCCTAATGTCAATCCTGAAAGGAGATCCCAGCCGATAAATGAAAGATCAAGTACGAATGTCTTCCATTTATTGCCCGTCATGAGCTTCTTGCTCTCAGCCAAAGCATCCTTAAAGTTCATAGAAGGATTCTCGCTGACGATATAAGGTACCAATCTGTACTCATATGCTTTGATGATTCCCGGAATGATGAACAGCAGGCTCCAGAGCCAGATAAAAAGATCTCTTAAGAAGGCTGTCTTGATTACATTCTTATAGTGTGAATCGAAAACATATACTATGTTGCTGAGTCTTGCGGGTTCATCCAGATTCTTCCTGAAGAACTTTCTGCATCCGAACTCGAACGGGGTAAGCAGTAAATACTTGAGAAGAAGTCCGATTGCCGTAGCTATGAGAGAGATTACGACGCAGAAGAGGAATATTGCGATAAATACGCCTGTCGGAATCTGTTCTTCATCTTCGTTCCAGGTGATTGTTAATCCATCCTGGTCAACATCTACATCATCCATATCCTCATCTGTGTATTCATCTATAACATCATCAGTTTCTACGTCAGAGTTACCGAATCTGTCAGTTAACGCAGGGAACGCGCCTCCGTTAAATCCGCTGCTTGCCGATCCGATTACTATACTCAGGATCAACGCTACAAGTACACACTTCCAAAAATTCAGGGTAAACGCTTTCTTACCCCTTTCCTTTACACTTTTCCTATTCCACATATTTGCGCCTCTTTCCAAGTTATTTTCGATAGGTTTTATGATTACCTGTCCCTTATGATCATCATTCTAAATGACGAACCTTAACCTAAAAAGCGCTAAACCTTAACTTAAACTTAACTATCCTGTCGGATGATATCGGTATGAGACGATATTTAAAGCTGTGACCTAAACATCCTTACATTCCTTTAATTCGACTCTTTGGAAAAGACGTGGGATATGCGCTGTATTTGCGGCGGAATTTGAGGGTGCACCCGCGAGTTTACCCTCAAATTATGTAATTGTGGATAAAAATGAGGCAGGATTTGAGGGTACACCCTCAAGTTTACCCTCAAATTCTATTATGATGATCCTTGCAGCGATAATTTATTGTTCCCACATCTTTTCCAAAGAGCCTTAAATTCACGTTTTCTCTCACACTCCGGCCTCAAAACATGAAAGTTTTTAGCAATAATCTCGAAAATTCACGTTTTCTCTCACGTTAGGGCGACGAATCGTGAGAGATTTTGTGAATCAGGGATTGAACCATCACAACCCACCAGTATTTTTATGGAGATCAGTTACAGATTATTCTTAATGTAAGGAATAGAAAACCCCGACAGCAACCTGCCGGGGTTTTGATCGTATGAAAGATTATTCCTTTATTACGCTTCTTCTTTTCTCTTTATCTTCATTGCGAAAACACCACCTGCAAGAGCGCACGCCAGGATAACACATCCTGCACCGATAAATACTGTCTTTGCAACCTTCTCGCCTGTTGCGGGTACGCTTGCCTGGGCCTTTGTATTGGTATTCGTATTCGTGCTCGTAGCTGCGTTAGCATTTGTGTTTGTACCTACATGGTATTTTGCCTGATGCTTTACAGTGAAATCCAATGTAACGGATGCGCCGTCAGTAAAGCAAACTTCGAGAGTATGTGTTCCTTCACTTAAAGTATCAAGATATGCCTTCTTTATCGTTATGATTACACTTCCCTTTTTTGCAGTGTAGTCTTTATCCCTCGTCAGCACCTTTCCGTCTGCCTTTACTTTGTCCAGATAATTAATTGCATTTTCATCATTTTCGGTCCTGCCGAATGTTGCGATGATATCTCCGCCCTTACCGTCTCCTTCGATGTTCTTCAGATAGTATGTTCCTACCTTTTGTTTCTCTGTAAAGACTGCTTTATAAGTTGAATCTCCTGTTACCTTGGAGATCTCAGGTGACCATCCTGAGAAAATGTATGTATAGTCCTCAGTATCCGCTTTTACAGGTGTCTTTCCTGTATAAGAAGGTGTCTCACCATAGGCAACCTCTGATGACTGAAGAACTGTTCCGTCTTCATTAACGAACTTGACTGTATACTTGTTTACTGTAGAAGAAAACTTAGCTGTATATGTTGCATCTCCGGTTACATCTTTAATCTCAGGAGTCCATCCGTCGAATGTATATGTGTACTGAGTTGTTCCTGTCTTTGTCGGATCAGCAGGCTTTGTGATATCTGCTGCTTTTGTACCATAATCGTATTGTTTGCTCGAGACTACTGTACCATCTTCATTAACAAACTTGACAGTATATTTATTTACAGTCGTTGTATATACGGCAGTATATGTTGCATCTGCGATTACATCGGTTATTACCTTATCCCAGTTTTTGAACTCATACGTATACTGGGGTGTTGCTGCTTTATCAGTATCTGGTATCACGATATCAGCTGCTTTTGTACCATAGTCATATTTCGCAGAAGACAACTCCTTTCCTGTGTCATCTACAAACTTTATTGTGTATTCATTTATACTGGAAGAATATGTTGCAGTATATGTCGCATCTCCCGTAACATCTGCGACATCAGGTGTCCATCCATCAAACGTATATGTATTCTGAGCTGTTGGCGCCTTTGTAGGATCAGCAGGCTTTACAATATCAGCTGCAGCAGTACCGTAGTCGTATTTCTCGCTTGAGAGCTCAGTACCATCTTCATCTACGAACGTTATAGTGTACTTGTTTACTGTGGAATTATATTTTGCAGTATATGTAGCATTACACTTTACATCTGTAATCTCAGGTGTCCATCCATCGAACGTATATGAGTATTGATCTGTTGGTGCCTTTGTTGGATTGGTGGTTGGCTTTGTAATATCAGCTGCAGCAGTTCCATATGCGTATTCTTTGCTTGAGAGTTCAGTACCATCTTCATCCGCGAACGTTATCGTAAAAGGAGACCATAGTGCATAAAGTGTCAATCCTCTGGTATCAATCACATTAACAAGTTGTTTGTCATTGTAAAATGTGCCTTTTCCGTCAGGCTCAGTGTTCCAAACGGCAAAATTCTTGTTACTGAAAACAAAAGTGTTTTCAGATAATTGTGAGTCAACGTTCTTCCTTATTATTTGTGAGGCCATAGTCCCAGTGCCACCATTTGCTTTATAACAAATGGTAGTATAATCGCTAGAATCTAATCCGCCATCTATTACAGCGGTTCCACTCGGATTAAATTCGCCCCATGAAATATTAACATTATCGTCCCTTTGTTCCCAACTACTTGCCGTGTTATTTGTAATTATTCCGCCGGACATATTAAACGTCCCACCACATAAATACACCCCCCCACCAGTTGGGGCTGTGTTTCCCGAAATAGTTCCCCCAGACATAGTAAATGTTTCGTCGTCATTTAAAATGCGAACGCCGCCACCAAAGCGAGCTTCGTTTCCTGAAATAGTTCCTCCGGATAATACGACTGTTCCATAATATACACATACACCGCCTCCATCGGTGGCTGAGTTACCTGATATTTCGCCGCCATAGATTTCTATTGTTGGTGTATAAATTCCTGTAAAACCTCTAAGACCTATACCACCACCATGTACGGCTGTATTTCCTGTAATCTTCCCGCCGTAGATTCTTGCTACTGCTACATTGGATGAATCACCACCTATGCCAGCTCCAAAATCCGAGTTGTTTCCCGAAATAGTTCCGCCATACATATTGAATGTTCCCTCTTGAAGATAAACCCCTCTTCCATCTTTATTCTCAGCATGAGTAATCATTCCACTGTTTCCACTTTCATCGTAGAGATTTAGTATCGAACCTCTTCCATCAATGATGATCGCATCAAAATCACCATTTGCTGTTATAGAGTGTCCGTTTAAGCAAATATTGGTTGTCTTTGTAAACGAAATATAGGCATAAGGAACTTCCCATGGTTTTTCTAACGTAACATCTGTCGTGAGATAATAAGATCCATCATCTGTAGGAAGGTCTGAAGCATTATCCCAGGCTGTCCATCCGTTATGATCATCTTTATTTTCATCCAATGCCCCGGAGTGACTGTGCCCACCATCTGCCCGAACAATATTATGCCCGGGTAAAATGCCTGCAGCGTTGGACAGGAGAAATGCGAGCGTGATCAGTGTGCTGAGAATGATGCAAACGGACTTTTTGATTGAAACGGACTTCATTTGGATTCCTCCTACCCTCTTTTAACAAAACACGAATAAACCTGATGAGTAACTATCCTAAAGATAATCTGCAAAATCGATTATCAAATATTTATGAAGATTTCCCCACCAAATAAATATAATATAAAAACAATAGAGAATAAACATTTCGAGCGAATTGTTTACATTTAGGGGGGTAGGAATAACTGACAAAGAGAAACAAAAAAGGGTTGTCTCAAATTAATGAGACAACCCTTTGGCTCCCCGAACAGGACTTGAACCTGTGACATTTCGGTTAACAGCCGAACGCTCTACCGACTGAGCTATCGAGGAATTTAATCCGGCAGCAATCTATCTTCCCGGGCCGTTGCCAGCCAAGTATTGTCGACGCCAGTGAGCTTAACTTCTGTGTTCGGAATGGGAACAGGTGTGGCCTCACCGCAATCACCACCGGAATGGTTGAGAGTCTTATACCCT
>JAFWMQ010000008.1 GCA_017510605.1 Clostridiales bacterium | reverse complement strand
TTTGAGAGCCAGTTTGGCTCTAATTACTTTAATAAAAACTCAATTCTTAGAATTGAAAAAGGTCCGTTTTACTTCAAGTTTTGCATTCTATTCAATTTTCAAGATCCGCGCTTTTCCTTTGATTTCTGAGCACACTCAAGCCGTGCCTTCGTCAAAGTGCTTGATTATTCTAATTCGGCAGACCTGTTATGTCAAGGACTTTTTTTGTCTTTTGAAGACTTTTTTTCTATATATTTAAAAGATATTTCTAATCTATCTATAATTGCTCATTCCCGAGGTCAGTCCCCCCTCCTGATAACACTCTGAATGCCGGCCGGACAGAACACCCCGGATCCTCAAGGTGTGGCAATTAAAATCTCTTTATGTTAATATACTTTTCGCTAGGCATGGAGAAGTACCCAAGAGGCCGAAGGGGAGGCTTTGCTAAAGCTTTAGGCTGGGCAACTGGCGCGAGGGTTCGAATCCCTCCTTCTCCGCCATAGTGAAGAATGAAGTCCCGGAAATCCTTATTTCCGGGACTTTTTCATTTAGGTATAATAATGTTATTCAGGGATCTGACCTTGAATTTAGTTTAGAGACTATGGTATCCGAGCAATAATTATTGGAGGCAGGGATATGCGTGAACTTTCAATCGATGATCTGGATCATATAACAGGCGGAGAGATCGAAGGGCCGGAGGATGTTGAGTATAACGCCACAGAAGTCATCCGGGACGGCAACCTGTATAACATGTATAACATGAAAGAGGTCGTAGGCAGCATTCATATCGGGCAGAAGGTGAAGATCAATCCCTATTTCAGTTATATCATCGACGGGACTTTGGTTTGTGCTATCGAAGTCAACGGCAGTGTATACATTACCGAAAGGGATAATGTAGCCTGATAGTTTTTTAGCTCTGCTATCACGATTGATTTAACTCGTATATATCTTCATGTAAAGTATTCCAATAGCTTTTCATCAATCAAGGCTATCGGTTCTTTATCCTTTACCTGGCTGTAAAAACTCAGCTCCGTTATCTCCTCTTTATCCTTAATGCGGCTATAAATTTCTTCCAGTGGTATATTCGGCAAAGAGATACCATACAATCCTCCGAGTTCTTCCCTTTCTTCTTTGGAGAAGTAGTCCGGCTTAAGAATGTATTTCATAGCTCCGATATAAGTTATATCCGTAGAAGAAAAACCCAACTCTTCACCGCATTCCCTTAATATGCAGTCACGGGGACTTTCGCCTTTTTCCCTGCAGCCGCCAAAGATCTCATATCTGTTTCTCCATTTATTGCGGCCAAGAAGATATTCATCCCCCACTTTAACGACAGCCAGACAATGCGTAAACAAAGGACTTTTGGAAAGCTCCTCTTCGCTAATCTTTTCTATTGAGACCAGGATGTTTCCGTCCCCATCCTTGCAGATATAATTCTTTTCCGGCATGTTATCCCTCATGTTCATCAAGTAACTTTACTAATTGGCATTCAGTCTTTCTTGCGTTCTTTGCGATACGGCTTGAGCGCTTCTTTGAATTCTTTGGCATTGTAGCCGTGGGTTGAAGCAAATTGCACGAGCTGGTCTTTGTCGATGCTTCGCAATTCTTCGAGTCCCCCTTCGGGCAAAATGTGCGTGTCGTCCTTTTCGATGCAAATTCCCATTACCTTGTACGGTGGGTTTTCTTTCGCGTTTCTCATTTGAGAAAGAACGGTTAAGGTATCGCCTTCGATTGTAATGATCTTGCAGTCTACAAAATAGATGTTACGTTTACGCAGAGATTTCGGTAACAGCTCACGCATCGTGTCGCCGAAATACAATGTGATCGAATCGCCTGTCTTGAATGTATTCCTCATGAAGTTGTTCATTCCTTTCCGTTATTTTGAGCTTGCTGCCAGGCAAATGTTTCTTTTTCCGGATAAACCGTTAATTCACAATACCATAATTTATTCAGGTTACGGATATTCTTTCAACAAAAGCCTGAAAGATCTTCATGCTGTTACTGTCAGTCTTATACGAGAACTCAGGATGCCATTGAACTGCCCACAAAAAACTATAGAGAGGTTTATAAAGAGCTTCAACGATCCCATCTTCTGATTCAGCCATTACCTCAAGGCCCGGAGCCAAATCCTTAACAGCCTGATGGTGATAGCTGTTAACACTGATCCTTTCTGAACCAAGGCAATCAAACAGAGGAGTGACTTTCCTTATGATCACGTCGTGAACAGGCACATCATATGGCGGGGTCTGATGATGCTCGATATCAGAAGGGTGCTGCGACGGCAGATCCTGGAATAACGTTCCGCCAAGCAGAGCATTTATCAGTTGTATCCCTCTGCAAATTCCGAGGATCGGCTTATCCTTTTTCATGGTATCTTCAAGAACGAGCTTTTCCATATTATCCCGTTCCCTGCAGCATGACACCTTATCCTCCAAAGGTTCTTCTCCATAAATGGACGGCGTAACATCATGACCACCTGTCATAAGGATCCCGTCACAAATATCAACAAGACGGCTAATCTCTTCCGGATCTTCGGTAAGAGGGAAAATGACAGGTGTCGCGCCGGCTTCCTTAAGACCTTCAAGATATCCGGGCAGCATCCAAATACTGTCTTTCGCGTCATCCCATAACGGCATAACACCGACTAAAGGTTTCATATATCCATCTCCTCATACCAGATCATTCTGGAATCTCGACAGATGCTCGTAGGGAAGGATCAGCCTTCCTCTGTAAAATCCGCAGCCGTCATTAATCATCGTATTATCAACTGCACCGAACATGTTAACATCGACTTTGCTCAGATCTAACTTCTGAAGCATCATGCCCCGTTCAAACGCGTTATCGAAAAAGGTATTCTCACCATAAGGAATAGCCTCCCGGCGAGCCCGGTCGTTTTCCTGCCTTTTCTCATAACCCAGGTGATTGGCAGGACCTATCTCCGCATTGTCATCCATCATCTTAGTCCTGATCTGGACCTCGATGTTGCTCCTTGATGTGTTATCGAAAAAGGCAATATGTAAAGAGCGGTAATCAAACGACTTTGGAGTGGAAATATAGTCACGGTAGTACGGTCTGTACTGTTCCGTGATCCTGTCACTCCGGGAATCAATGCCGGAGATCTCAGGCTCGAATCCGCGTTCTTCCAAAAATCCCGGAAGCGCATTTGCAATCTCGTAAATGTATTTGATCTCGCATTCTTCCCTGTCCTCACCGGGATTAAGATGACACTTGGGAAGCGAAATAACTATTCTGTATGCAATAAGGTCTTTGATACGCCTTATCTGATCCTTGATCTCAGACTCCGAAGGATACTTCCCGGTCCTGCAGTAGTATTCATAAATATACTCGACAATATTACCGTTGATCTTCTCTTCCAACCGGATCAGCGACTTGATCCTTCCCTTAAAAGTAAACGCAAGAAACGGATACTTCTCGGTCATATACTTATAGAATTCACGGATTGTCTGTGACTGCAATGTCAGGAATTCATTATGCTCCAAAAGTCCGATCATCTGAATCAGACAATTACTGTGCGCCAGATCAACACCATTGTTCTCCCTGATCGCACTCTCCTTAAGATCATTGGAATAACTGTGCAAGATCTTAACCACCGTGTCACCGTTATACAAATAGTCATTAAGTGATATCATGCGCCATACTCCGTGATCGTGATTCTTCTGGAACTCCGCAATGAGCCTTGCAAGGCTTACGGAACAGCTTATTATATCATCCTTTTTTATTTCCATTTCAGGCTGAGACAGTATTGAGAAAGTCCGAATTACGGAATCTCGATGCTCGTTCGCGGTATCTGGACCAGGCAGTTTATATCATGCTCCTCGCAGTATTTTGCCAACTTGAAGAATACGACTTCCGTGTGTTCGACGAGCTTGGGCATGCCGGTGACGGGCTTTTCGAGGGGCGAGAAAAAATTGTCCCAATGAAGAGGGATAACGAGATCCGGCTTAACATTCTCTATTGTCTCTTCAAAGAACTTTTTCTCCGTCTGGGCATCCGCCTTCGCAAGGCCTGCTACGCCCAGGAACAGGACATCTGCCTCATATCCGTCCAGCTGTCCTTCCATGTAGTTAAAGCTCGGGCGGATCAGATATGACTTATTCCCGGTCTTCACGTAAAAATCGAATGATCCGCCTTCTTTATAGTCTCTTAGTCTTGCAGGCTGGCGCAGGGGTGAATCGATTGTCTGACCCAGGTCGTTGTTGAGGATCGTCGGCTTGGAATGGAGCGACTTGAGAACTGTTATCGAATAGCCACCGACCTCGTAAGTTTCACCTGCTTTGAACTCGGTCAGCTGTTCTTCAGGGATGTCGCCTCCCCTTGCGACATTGAGTGCGGACACGCTTCCGTAAACTCTCGCACCGGTCTTGGATGCGACAAACGGCATATCCATGACATGGTCGTGGTGCGAATGCGAAATGAAGATTGCACGAAGCCTGTCCATCGGGTGCTTCTTCAGAAGTTCTTCTGCGATCTTCGTATCTGTTCCTTCCGAGCCAAAAATATACTTTCCGAGAGAGGGCCTCGTGAAATGGACGTCGAAAAGGATCTGATCCTTACCGTCATCAAAGAGCAATGTCGTCGTGCCGAAAAATGTTACTTTCATATCCGCTGCCTTAAGTTATCTCTAATTATACGTCTGCTTCTTAACTCTTACTGCAGTATCTTCAACAACAAGTTATCTTTCATATAAACACCCCCATAAACTGATGATATGAAAATACTTCAATTCCGCTCCGATTATTTCATTATACCCCTTAAAAGCTAACTAATGAAAACAGTATTGTTATAAGAACCCGAATCCATACACACTTGAATCGCCTCATTTTTGCGCTTGACAGATTTGGTTTATCAGGATAAACTATATGCGGTTTAACGTATTAAACCAAACGATTATGGGGTTAGTAATATGGAAGAATTGGTATTGTTTGAAGCTGAAAAGAAACTGATGGAGATCATCTGGCAGGAAGCACCTATTGAGTCAGGCAAACTGGTGAAGATCGCGGGTGACAGGATCAGCTGGAATAAATCAACAACATATACTGTTCTTCGCAAGCTGATCGCCAAAGGTTTTGTCGCCAATGAGGATACGATAGTTAAAGTTCTTATTCCCAAGGAGAAAGTACTGATATCGGAAAGCAACCAGATCGTTGAAGAGAGCTTTTCCGGTTCTCTGCCGAAGTTTGTGGCAGCTTTTTTCGGAAATAAGAAGACTTTAAGCGATGAAGATGCCGATGCTCTGATGAAACTCATAAAGGAAAACATGGAGGGCGGCAAGTGATGGACAGCTTATTCCTTAAGGTTCTTGAGATGTCCGTTACGGGAAGCATAGTGATCCTTATTACCATGCTTGCCAGATTCCTTCTCAGGAAAAGATCCAAAAGATTCATCATGATCCTTTGGGCTGTCGTGGCCATAAGATTACTTGTGCCCGTCAGCATTGAATCATCGCTCAGCTTTTTTAACTATATTCCTTGGAAGACACAAACCTTAACTGCAACTTCACAGGTTCAGGATGCAGCAGTACCTGACAGTTCCGCTGATACACAAAGAGTAACAGCTGATCATGCTGCAATGACAGGGCAACAGGATATTATCGTTGCTGAAACGGACGTAAATATGGGGAATGAGTCTCTGTCCGCGGACCTTATAAGTGCAGATCCGTTACCGGATATTAAGACCGTACTTTCAACAGTATGGCTTATTGGTGCTCTGGGCATTACGGTCTTCTGTTCTGTACAGTACGTCATACTTAAGAGGAAACTCAGAAATGCGAAAAACATAGGCGGCAATGTTTATGAATCTGATAAGATCAGCACACCGTTTGTTTTCGGTTTTTTCGTACCCGGAATATATTTGCCTGACTTTCTCGAAAAGCCTGAGAAAGAATATGTTCTGCTTCACGAGAGGACCCATATAAGACACGGCGACTGGCTTACCAAGATCATAGGCGTTTTCGCTGTTGCCGTTCACTGGTTCAATCCGTTAGTATGGCTTGCTTATATGCTTTTCGAACAGGATATCGAGATGAGCTGCGATGAGAGTGTCGTGGCCGGTATGGATGCTTATCTTAAACAGGTCTATACAATGTCGATCGTTTCTTTCGCAAAGCAGAGCAACAGTAAAAGATATCTGGTAACACCGTTGGGATTCAGCAAAGTCAATTTCAGCAAAACGGAGGTTACAAACAGAGTGAAAAATATAATCAACTTCAAAAAGGGAAAGACGGCCACGGCCGTTGTTATTACGGCAGTTCTGCTCTTTGTCGGCGCGGGATGCACACTTAATTCAAAGACAGGCGACATTTACCCAAATAGTGTTAATGAGCCCGAAGCAGAAGTAACAGAAACAAGTGTTACTGAAACAGAAGTGACGGTTGCCACGGAAACTGAAGAAACAGAAGAATTAACCGAAGGTTATGAGGGCGGCCGTTTGTGGAACCTTGAAGTAGATGGTCCCAAAGGTTTCGCAATATTCGTAAAGGATCAGATCGGCACCCCATATGCAGCCGGCGGGGATTTCCCGGATAAAGGTTTTGATGAAGTCGGATTTGTAGCGTATTGTTACAAGTATTACCTCTCTCTGGGTATGGGAGCAACCGCTGAAGAAATATGTGCCGGATTCGACGGCTCATATGACTCAGTACCGGTAAATAATATTCATGTCGGCGATGTAGTAGTCTATGACTCCGGCAACGTTGCGATCTACGTCGGTAACGGAGAGGTAGTCTATGCATCGGCAGCAGATGGCTGTGTTTGCTCCGGTGAGCTTAAGATGGAGAATATCAGGGCTATTAAACATTTTGTTGATTATTCGAATTCAAACATCGGACTTGGATAAGACTGTATCTGAAATCCCTGTTCCGAGTATTTCTTAGCTGCCTGTTCAGCCTTTATTCAGCTGATCCCTAACATGCTTAACAATTCGTCCAGGCGGCTGATCGTATAATCCTGACCATAGTCTTTTTCTTCATTATCCCTGTTGATAAGAACAGCTATCGCTCCGGCATTTTTAGCACATTCAATATCCTTTTTCTCATCCCCGACGAAAGCTGTCTTATCTACAGGAATATTCATCTTCTCTGAAAGAAGGAGCAATCCTTTGCTGCTCGGTTTCCGATAACCCACATCATTTGAAGTGTATGGAAAATCTATGTAACCGATAACTTCAGAAATATCTTCAAGCGCGTACTTATTATCCATTCCATACGCAACATCAGACAGTGTTCCGGTAGGAATGCCGCGGGCCTTTAATGCCTTAAGTGTATCTTTGACTTCATCATACAATACGACATCGCGGCGGAAAAACAGATAGAATTCATTCTTGATGTCATCCAGAAGTTCCGCCGGTATGCTTGTTTCCTTTATGATCTCCCCGAAAATCACATCAGATGACACTTCGGTTTCCCTGGGGTTGATCCTTGTATTGTATTTGGCAAGAGTTGCACCTATATGCTCATATTCAGTTTCTGATATCTGAAGATTGAACTTGGATGCAATGCCTTCAAACGCCGGGCGGTATAACGCAGACCAGTTGAGCGGAAACGGATAATACGCAAGAGTCTGACCTATATCAAAAACTATGCCTTCCATCTTCCGTCCTCTCATAAGCGCTCTGATTCATATATTATTAGCTTCCGGCAGCCGGTTTTATTATCCGATTATACTAGGCGAGGAAGCATAAACAGCGATGCCAAACACCAAAAGAACTATAAAAGCAATTACTACGAGTACAATGATGCCTGCTAATATCAAAGCTGTGATAAACATGATCTTAAATTTGGTTTTGATATTGCGCTGTTCCCTTTTAGCCTTAATGCCATCCACGATAAACATGATTATTGACACTGCTATATATGCCATGGAAAGCATGGAAAGCCCATACTCGAGGAGCGTTACCGCATAATTTGATGTTAAACTCATATATAATTCCTTTCCAAAAACATCATTCAGGATCAGGCAAAACGCCCATCATTCCCACGATAGCGGCTGCAGAACCGACATAGTCATTACATTTGCCGCTTAAGAAACCACGGAGTTCACCGCACTTAAGATATTTATATTTCTCTTTGAATCTTCTTTCAAATTCTGCGATATCTTCATCGGAGCCGCCCATTTCTCTGATCGTCTGCTCTGCCGCAAGAACAGCTCCGCAAATTCCCCCGTTATCTCTCGGGCGCGGCGGAGTAGTCTTGTTCGGGTTACTCATACCAAGAGCGTCATAAACTGCCATGGCACAGTTCATACCACTACGGTGATTGCTTCTTGCTATTGTTTCATAATCGATCATGGTCTATTACTGCCTTCCTGACATGAGATTTTTTATTTTCTCTTGAACTTCTTTGTCGCAATTATATGCCAAAAGCTCTTTCAATGCTTCCAGGACTTCGTCCCTACATTGAAGGACCGGTCCGTTGCCCGGATCAAGATGATTTTCGAGACAGTTCAAAAGACGGATGACATGTTCGTTTTCCTCCGAAAACAATATATCCCTGATGCTGTCTATACCATCTTCTACGGTCATCTCTTCCAGTTTCCCAAAGGGATCAAGAAAACGCCCGTACGGACCATCGTGATCCTCAAGACTTATGACTTCTCTAATATCGCTGATGTAAAACTGAAAGTTTCCGATCTGAAGACTTTCTTCTGACCGGCCATATTCACATTCGTTATATTCATCACTGTTAAAACAGCAGATGCCGTCAAAAGCATCGCCGTTACTGTCAACGATCCTGACACATTTTCCGTCAAAGTGTTTTATATCCGTCTTCATAAACTTATATCTTTTTTGTCTCCAAAGAGCTCAAAATTTTCCTGAAAAAAGGTTAACTGTGATAACCCGCTGCAGTCAACGAGTTTTCACAGCTCACTATAATTTTATTACATACCCGGGCCGTACGCATAAAGCATGCCGGTTTTCAACATGACTTCCGCGAGAGCTATTATTGCCAGCAGTATTGCAATTACAACCCCGACCTTAACGAGAGAGCCTGCCTTCTGGCTTCGCGCGAACTGTCTGTGCTTACCTGTCGCGAAAACAATTCCCATTACAGACAGAGCCATTGTAATGTACGCCATTATGGATGCCGGGCCGAGAATACCCGAGACAATATGATATGCAATAATGGGGGATTCTTGGAAACCATATATCTTTATCATCATGCATTCCGAGACTACCTCCATGATCACAAGAAACACGGATACGATAAGAACCGAAACGCTCATCGTCTTTACCCATTTCTTCATGCTTTCAGTCTGCATGTTCGAATAATCAGCCATTTTCACGGCTACCTCTTTTACTTCGCTGTTCATGTTTATATCTTTCCTTTCACCGTCGATTATGTCGCGGACATCCACATCGTACATTTCAGCGATATCGACTATTAAGGAGATATCCGGCATGTATGCACCGGTCTCCCATCTTGATATAGTCCTACCTGATACTCCGAGTTTGTCAGCGACCTGTTCCTGCGTTAAATTCTTTTCTTTACGCAGTTCTCTTAAGAAGTTTCCGATTTTCTTCTGGTCCATTCGTTTCCTCCTTTCATGCCCCAAGTTAACGCAAAACCCGGGACAAGAACACGACACAAACAGCGAATTTCCGGACAGGACAAAGTTGTCCGGTCCGGAAACAATAGGTTTTGTTATAAATCAGCGTCCCAATTTCTCATTATAAAAAATACGACATTACATTTTCAGGTCACATATCAGAAAAGATTTCATCGAGATAAGGGCGGTATCTTTCCACATGATTCCTCATGGCCTGCTCAGACTCTGTATATTCCCTGAAGTCCTTTATGTCGACCCATGTATAATCTGTAGTCTCGCCCTCCTGAAGTACAACGGAATCCTTATCACAACTTACAACAGCCAGATAAGAATAGAAAATACTATGGCTTCGCTCACTTACCGATCTGTTAATGAACACCATTCTGTCAGCTTTCAGGCCCGTCTCTTCGAAAAGTTCTCTTACTGCACACTCTTCCGGACCTTCTCCCTGCACCGCAGAACCGCCTGCGCCGGGTTCCCAGAAACCCGGATAAACATCCTTGCGGGGATCCCTTTTGGTCATAAGAAAAGTTCCATCCACATGTTTTACGAGTATATCGCTTACCAGATGATAACGCCCTTCAGGGATCGCAAGATAATTGCCGGGCTTTCTTTCCCATACTTCGCCCGTCCTATTACCTTCTCTATCGTAAAGGTCCCATATTTCCATAAATCTATATCTCTTTTTTTCTCAAGTATAAGAATATGTATTATAACCAACAATGTCCCATAATGCTGTTTTGATACATATCTCTTACATAAGTGCCACAAAACAGCAATTCAACTTTATTTACATTTCGATTAAGTTAAACTGATCGCCTGTCGTGCTTACGATCAGAAGATCCGCAGACAAATGATCTACTTCCAATACGGCACAAGGACAGTCAAGGCCTTTATATTTCTCACCGGAAGCCTTTGTCTCTTCAACCACGATAACAAGTGTTGATCCCTGCATTCCGAAATCTGTGATCTTAACATCAGCGCCTGTGGCCGTCTGTGTTCCTGAAGTGATAACAATGAAGTATGGTGAATCGAGCTGCTCGAGCTGATCGATATAATAACCTCTGGACTTGTTATAGCAGCCGTACTGTTCCTTCTCGAGGATCGTGTATGCCATATCACCGACTGTACCTTTGGCGGGGAGGTTGCCTGAGGGATCTTTTACTGATGTGAAGCCTGGCAGCTCAGCTGTTGTTACAGCGGTTTTTGCCTTGCAGCCTGTGAAAACACCTGCAATAAGTGTGAAAGCCATTACGGCGCATGCTATTTTTTTGATCAACTTGTTCATCTTCAATTCTCCTTTTTCGAACATCTATGCCATATAAACAGTCATTCTTCAAAAAAAGTTGCATGGAACAACAGATTTTCGAAAATCGTTCTGATCAGTATTGCAGACATTCAAGAACATAGCGGAAAGTTTTATCAAGTTCAGATATATCCCTGTTATGGTCATCAGGCAGCGAACCGGATATTTCCTTTTGTCTTAAGCATTCACTCTCGATAAAATCAATTATCTCCGGTATTTGCGGATTAAGATCTTTCTCCTCCGTAACCTTCTTCTGCTCAAGAAGATACTGTATTGCTTCGAACAAAGCAGGATCAAGACCCTGCAATCCGAGATCGAACAACGGAAGAAGATCTTTGAATTCCATAGGCGGGATCTTGTGATAGTACTCGATATATCTGCAGCATAACAGAGGTCTTAAGGCATAGAAATATTTCTTGTAACGGATCTGTTCACCCAGCAGGAAAGATTTATATGTGCTGTTCGCAGTACCATAATAGTGACAAAGCGAAGCTTTCTCAGAGAAGTATTTGAAAGCGGTTTCAGCGGTCTTATCCCAGCACTCATGCTTCCTGTAAACTATAGGAGATTTTGCCCACTCGAAAACATTTGCATTACCTTTGGCGAATGCAAGAAGTGCCTTCGTAATATCCCAGCCGTTGATATCCAGAACATCATCCAACTGCCACTCTATGACATCCCTTTTAGGCAGTATGGTCAGATAATCATCCGGTTGGCGTGCATAGATAAATCTGACATCGTAATCACTGTCCGGTGAAGCAAAGCCCCAGGCCCTGCTGCCCGATTCGATTGCCAGAAGGATCGTAACTTTATTCTCTGATTCGATCTTATCAAGACCTGCTATGATCTCACTCTTTATATCTCTCATCTTATATCTCCCGTAACAGCACGATAATTGAATGATTCCACCAGCTTCGCAATAGATTCCTGATCAGGCTCTGCAGGAAGATATGAATTATCAGCTGCTTCTTCAAAACGCCTCTCATAATCTCCGACGATCTCAAAAAACTCCGGAATAAGTTTGCTGTCCGTCATGTATTTCCCGTCACGGATGTCAAGGAGCAGTTTAAGATCATCCCCCTTCATCCTGGTAGTTATCTCGCCATTTTCGAGTATGTTGATACCCATCATAAAAAGTCTTATCAGATGCATCGCATGTTTGTTAAGATGCCTGTCATCCTTCTTTTTATTGCGTTCACCAATCTTGGAATAATCGCGTATAACGTTAGTCAGTGTATTGATCATCTCGTTATATTGGCGAAGCGGATAATGCCTGAATTCACCATCTACAAAGATTTCCGTATCAAGATCTTCCGAAACCGCATCATCAATGTAAAGACGGATCGATGAACCGTTATAATCCTTATGTCTGGCATTGAAATCATTCAGTGCATTTGTTACTGAATTCATGATGTGCTTTTCGCGGTCCGACTGGGCAAGCGAATCCCTGGCGATCGCATTCTGAAGTCTTCTTAACTGTGAACCGGCATAATGTCCGAACGAAGCCACGGCGCGCTTTGACAGGAACAGTGACTTGTTATCCAAAAGCTCCTGTCCCATCCCGTTCCTGATCACATACTGATCATCATCGAGCCCCAGGATCTCAATAGTATTAGGATTGCAATTCATAAGCAATCCGATGATCTTCATGAAAGAAAAGATTACCGTATCAGTTGTTCTGTCTTCAACCTGCTCGAAAGTATCTAGTCCCAGAAGATCTGATCTCCCGTTTAATGCGATTCCTCTAAGGTCCACATCGCTCCCGTCGCGGTTTGTACCATATCCGTAACTGCCGCTGACTCCAAGCAGGATAATATTCTTTCCAAGTCTCGGATCAGTCCTCAGAAAGTCATATTCTTTTCGTTCAATAAGCGATTTAAAATCTTGCAAAGCAGAACCTCATAATGATTAGTCTTGTAAAACGCATTTATTATATCATCAATAAGGATTCAGCTAGTTGACGGAAGAATCGATTGAACTATCTGTATGCAAATTTGAGGGTAAATATGAGGGTATGCCTTCAATTTTGCCCATCTTATTTTTCAGATATCGGATAAAATCAGACTGTCATATAAAATGGCATTATGTGGGGAAAATTAATAGGAGAGCATATTTTGATCAAGGCCGGAAAAAACCAAACAATAAGGATAATCCTGATAATACTCGAAGTCTTGTCTGCCCTGGCATTCGTGATTTCCTTCCGATCTTTCAATACCGGTAACGCAGCCGGATTTTTGATCTCAGTATTCCTGCTGCTGATAACAGCCTTCTGGAATAAGACCGGTCGTTTCCGTAAGAGCACTGTGGGAAAAGCAATTACGGTCTTTGTTGCTGCGTTCCTCATTGCCTGTTTCTGCTACGCAGGTTTTCTGTCTTTTAAGATGGTCCGTTCTTGTCTTAATCATCCGGATAATCCTAATATGGTCGTTGTACTCGGATGTCAGCTATGGGGCGAGGACCCGTCTCCTATGCTTCAAAAGAGGCTGGACAAAGCATGCGAACTTCTCGAACAATATCCTGATATACCTGTTGTCGTTACAGGCGGCCAGGGTGATGATGAAGTGATCTCAGAGGGAAAAGCCATGAAGATGTATCTTCTCAAAAGAGGCATTTCCGAAGACAGGATCATTGTTGAAGATAAATCCACATCGACATATGAGAACATCAGGAATGCTTTTGAGATCACCGATTCCATGGGGTATTCCAGAGATATAACGGTAGTTACCTCCGAATATCACATTTTCAGAGCTGAACTAATCGCGAGATCACTCGGTTCAGGCGAGATCACTTCATATCCGTCGCATACGGACATTTATCTTCTGCCTGCTTACTGGGTCCGTGAGTGGCTCGCAATATCACATTATATTGTTTTCGGGAACTGAGTTTTCTTTGCTTTCTTCATAAACACATCCACCTCAGTTATTGATGATCACTTACTTGATACCGTGCTTTTCCCTTGTATCGGGGCCAGTAAAATAATCGCCAGTAAAACAACAAAGACAAGAAAACCGGTTATACCGCCTTCAAGGCCAAATACATCGTTATAGAAGATACTGCCTCTCGAGGCATCAAGATGAAGCAGCGCTTTTTCAGAGGCAATCCCGGAATTCGGAAGGCCCAGAAGCAGGCTCTGTGTATAGTTCCACGTCGTATGAATTCCCATCGCCATCCAAAGACTCTTATACTTGGTTACTAACAGACCATATACCACGGACACACAAAGAAGTCTTATGACAGCTAGCACAGTAATACCTTTATTTGAGCCATGAAGTGCAGCAAACAGAGCAGCATTCAGGATCAGACCCCAGACAGTACCATATCTTGATTGGATCGCACCCATGAAATATCCGCGCATCAGCAGTTCTTCTCCTCCGGATTGAATGAACACAACGATCAGACCAACAATTTGATAAACCGGGGAGAATCCTGCGAACGAGAGAGTAAGATCTCCGTGAAGGAAGGCGGCCAAAGCGCATAAACCGTTCATCGCCAGACCGATTCCCATACCAAAGAGAAGATTCTTTATGGTATTTCCACTGAGACCACCCTGCTTCATATGCCAAAAGCTTTTAAGCAAAGGTCTTTCCAGGATTAGACAATATATGAAGATAAATAACCAGCTGAATATTGATTTCCCGTATTGTACAAGGAACAGGACGTCAGAGCTGACTTTTCCATCGTATACAAAAGGTTCGACAAAAAGTTCGAACGTTATTGCTTCAACCAGCAGTATTGCGAATACCACTGCAAATGGTATAAGGAAAAAATGCCTGATTTTCTTGTCTTTTACATTAGTCATACATATTTCAGATCCGGGCGGTCATAGCCTGTCCTATGCTCTGAAGCACGCCAAATTCTCTTATGACCGGTGTGCTTCTTTCACGTGCCACCGGAACAAAATATGTATATTTACCGTCGTCTTCTTTTCTGAGCAACCCCCTACAAAAGAGATTCTCATCATCTAATACTTCTTCCCACGGTCTTTTGTATTCTCCTGTCTTCATCCTCTCATTGCAGTCCAGGAAGAATCCTGCACGGTCTCTTGCGCGTTCGAGTTCGGCAAGTGTATCCGCGTCTACATCCTGCGCGCCCGTATGCCAGGAACATGTAAAGGAGAAATACAATCCGGCCAGATTACAATAATCGATATTTTTAGTTCCCTTAAATCTGCTCTCATAAAAAACGCCTCTCATAGCGATGAGATCATAAAGGAAAACTATATCATTGTAATATGAACAGGCTCTTTCAGTTGACTTAACCAGATTGCTTGATAATTCAGAGATCTTCAGTACATACTCATCCGGATCATACTGATCCTGATTATTCAGAAGATTTACGATAGGGCCTTCGAATTCTTCAAAGCCCGTATATAGAGACTGAAGCATCATGCCCTTTTTTGCAGTCTCATTATCACCGTCGTTATCCAGTACCTTTAAGAAACAACTTTCTGCATCTTTAAGCTGAAACTGCTTCAGAAAATCTATTCCCTGCTTAAGAAGATCATCATTATTCATATTATCGAATTCCATTTTATGCCTCCATATTTAAACTGCACTTATTCTATCATTCTAAAGAGGATACACTAAGTGTTATTTTTGAGGCAATCCCGGAAACGATATTGTGATTATTTCAGGTCAACCATTTTCTCTTTAAATTCTTTTATTGCTTCGAAAGTCTGATCGCTCAATACATGTTCGATCTTACAGGCATCACGTGCAGCGGTCTCCTCATCGACACCGAGATACATGATAAACTCTTTGAACACCACCCGCTTCTCATAGATCTTTTTTGCAATACTTTCACCTTTACCGGTAAGTGTAATATATCCTTGTGAATCGATATTGATATAATTTTCTGATTTGAGTATTCCCATAGCACGGCTTACACTCGGCTTAGAAACTCCAAGAAATTTCGCGACATCTAAAGAACGTACCGGCATTTCTTTTTGAGAAAGAACCAGTATCGCTTCCAGATACATTTCACCCGATTCCCCGAGAAACATAACTACCTCCAGGCTTTAGATTTAAGGGAAGGGCTGCTGCCTCATCAAGCAGCAGCCCCAGACATGATGTATAAACAGAGGAGAAATCATTTCTTAACGTTAAATGCGCCCATCTGCGGATAATCTGCAGCGTCGCCCAATTCTTCTTCGATCCTCAAAAGCTGATTGTATTTAGCCACTCTCTCCGAACGGCTCGGCGCACCTGTCTTGATCTGACATGTGTTAAGAGCAACAGCGAGATCTGCAATTGTAGTATCTGCCGTCTCACCTGATCTGTGAGATGAGATTGCAGTATAGCCAGCTTTGTGAGCCATCTTGATAGCTTCCAATGTCTCTGATACAGAACCGATCTGATTGAGCTTGATCAGGATGGAGTTACCTGCGCCAAGAGAGATTCCCTTTGCAAGTCTTTCAGTATTAGTCACGAAAAGATCATCGCCTACAAGCTGGACCTTATTGCCGATCTTAGCGGTCATTCTCTGCCAGCCTTCCCAGTCCTCTTCATCAAGACCATCCTCAATAGAGATGATAGGATACTTATCAACAAGAGATTCCCAGTGAGCGATGAGTTCGTCTGATGTGAAATCCCTGCCTGACTTGGGCTGGTGATAGAAACCCTTGCCCTTCTCGCTCTTCCACTCGGAAGATGCCGCATCCATAGCGATCATGAAATCCTTACCGGGTTCAAAACCTGCTGTCTTGATAGCTTCAAGGATCTTCTCGATCGCTGCTTCGTCACTGTCGAGCTTGTTAGGAGCAAAACCGCCCTCATCACCTACTGCTGTAACGTCGCCCATATCCTTGATGAGTTTCTTAAGTGTATGGAAAACTTCTGCACACCATCTGAGACCTTCCTTAAATGAAGGAGCGCCAACAGGCATGATCATAAACTCCTGTGTATCTACAGCGCTGTCAGCGTGAGCACCGCCGTTTAAGATATTCATCATGGGAACAGGAAGTTTTGTGCCCTGTACACCGCCTAAGAATCTGTAGAGCGGGATATCAAGAGCATTAGCTGCTGCTCTTGCGGTTGCAATAGAAACGGCGAGGATCGCATTAGCACCGAGATTGGATTTATCCTTTGTTCCGTCTGCTTCGATCATTGCCTTATCTACTGCGTAAATATCAGATGCATCAAGACCTGTAACTGCATCATTGATTACTGTGTTGATGTTCTCTACAGCCTTGGATACACCCTTACCGAGATATCTGGACTTATCACCGTCACGGAGTTCTAAAGCCTCGAATTCGCCCGTGGAAGCACCGCTGGGAGCAGTGCCTCTGCCGACAGTTCCGTCCGCAAGCGTAACCTCTGCTTCTACTGTAGGATTTCCTCTTGAATCAAGGATCTCTCTTCCGTAAACATTTACAATTTCCAAATAGTTCATGTTTTTCTCCTTCTGCACTTAAGAGGCAAGTGCTGCGCCCAATCTCTTGCAGCTTTCAACACCGTCAGCATCAGGCGCATCATTTACTGTGACGCTCTCGCAAACAAGGTTTGCACCAGCTGCCTTACAACGGTCTTCCCAGTTTCTCATCCATTCACCGTCGCCCCATCCGAACGATCCGAAAAGTGCGATCTTCTTGCCTGAAAGAGAACTTTCGATTGCCGTAAACATCGGATCAAATTCACTTTCCTCAAGAACCTCATTGCCCATAGCAGGACAACCAAAAGCGATAGCATCAAACTCGGAAAGCTTGTCTGCCGTAAACCCTGATGAACCGAGAATTGAAACCTCAGCGCCCTTTTCCTTCATGCCGTCAGCTACTGCATTTGCCATAGCCTCCGTATTGCCTGTACCACTCCAAAAAACAACTGCTGTTTTCATATATTTATTTTCCCCTTTCTATTGACGTCAGCACGCCGTTGTTAACTTTTCTATAGAACTGCCTTCCCGAAGTCTCCGGCAGTAGATCGAAGTACATTTATTGTATAAATCAAATCTTTTCCTGGCCTGATCGACATCACCGTAAACCTTCCAGCATCCGATACACTTTGAATCGCAAGCATGATTCTCGATAAAACCTCTGACATCCTCAGACGGATAACCTAAGAACAGCCCGATCTCATGAGGAAATTCAGAAGATTCAAATAGCTTTCTTATCAGAGCCTTTACGCATCCTTCGAGATCTTCAGGATCGTAACCATACTCGGTAAGAAGTTCACTGACGTCTTCTTCCCTGAAGTATTCCTTGAGTTTTTCCGGACGGTACATGTAGACCAGCGAAGGTCTGTTGTTTGCACAAACCGGAATCAAACGGACCCCATAAGGACTAAGTCTGACGTTAAGCGAACGTACATGTTCCAAGGTGTATTCTGTCGAATGTCCGATACAGTTAAACAGACTGCCTACCTTTATGCCCGCAAGAGTGGGTGCACAATTTCTCACAACCATCTCGTCAAACATCGGAAATGTCCTTTCTAGAAGTCTCCTTTGGTTATTTTATATTTACTCTTGTTAGTCTTAACTAACCGCAAGAATATTACCAATTTGTTTGAAGGATGTCAATAAAAAAGGGGTATATTATTTCTTGATTTGATATATCTCATCAAAGCAGGCATTTCCATCTGAAAGATCGGAATGCCTAATGAATTTAACATGTCTTTTCAAAGCATTGTATGCTATACAATCTGTGTTACAAAAAATCTTACAAAGAGGACGAATCCCATAACTTGAAAACATCTCAACATATATGCATTTACTTATTCTGTATTCAATTTTTTCTTTTTCCAGTATAAAGCGGTCATAAGATATGCTTCCGTCCTCTACTCTGGATGCATGGTCTGATTTATTCCATTTTCGTACGATAGAAAAACAGTTAGGATATAGATCTATAATCTTTAGTATCTTTACAAACATATTCCAACGGCTTGCCATCCCCCTCTCAACCATTGGAACGATCTGTTTGTCAGTGAAACCGTAATCTTTTAGTTCAAGACACATAGCCATTACGGCATAAACAAATGAAACACTAACAGTTGGATAGTTATTATGTGCGGCATAATTGTCTGAATCATACATTTCTTCCAACCGTGTTTTATATGAATTCATTCGCATCTCAATATCATTGAAACCTTCATTCATTAGAAGTCTTCTATAATACTTTGAATATGCTCTAAAATTCTTATTTTTTTCTTTCTTATTCATTTACGGTCTTCTCCGACTATTCTGAAATATAAATTCTTCATATCAGGTTCATCAAACATAGAACACCATTAATAAATTAGTATACAGATCCATGAAAGCAAAGCCACACCCGGAATAAACAAGATCACATGCATAAGATGAGTTTTCCAGTTATAACCAAAAAGATAACGGCTCAATACATCTTTACATTCAGGATAAAAATGCGGAAAGAAGTTGAATCCGGCGTTACTAAGCAAAACCCAATCAAAGAAGACTATGTCAAATGCTTTCAGCAAAATCAGCATAAGAAAGAATCTTAAGTAGAATTGCCAGAAAGAAAAGCCGTTTGCGATGCCGTTCCATGCGCCTAAAACAACCGCACCGCCCATGAGAGCGAATGAGATAACTATCATTACCCAGCCGATAGCATGTTGACCTTTGAATCGTTCAGGCTTTGTCTTCGGAACTGCATCCCTGACTTCCTTTGGTGCCGACGAAAAGAACTTATACTGCTGAATAAACCCTACACCGGCAAGCAGCATAAGGAAAAGTCCTACCATCATCATTACAGAAAGCAAAAAAGTTATAAGCATAAAACTTACAATGGCTTTCTTATTACGCTGTGAAGACGGCAGAATCCGCGCTTCTCAAACAATTCCATGACAAGTCCGGCTTTTTTGCATAGTGCTTCAACATCCGGTTTACCGTAAATACGGACATCTCCATGTCCTTTAAGGTTGATGACCGGCATCTCGATCTTATTACAAAACCATCTTGTTGCTGCCCAATTAAATGTCATATCCCGAAGGACAAGTCTTCCTCCGGGTTTAAGCACTCTATAAACGCTGTTAAAGAAATCCTGTACATTCGGATAGTGATGGAAGCTCTCGCAACAGATGATCGCATCAAAGGAATTATCATCAAATGGCAGATTCTCACAATCACCGACAACAAACTCCACTCCGGGAAGTTTCTTAGATTTAGCAACCTCGATCATCTTTGGTGTCAGATCAATTCCCGTATAGTGTTTCTCAGGATATTTCTCATATAAAAGAGATATCATCGGTGCAGTACCGCATCCGCAGTCCAGCAGACTGTCAAATGGTTCTTTCTCGAGTTCTTCAAGAACGTCAGGATAATCCTTCTTGCACATCTTATATACACCGGCCTGATCAGTCTCATAAACGTCTGCAGCTTTGGTGAATTCGCTTATCGTCATATTCTTGTATTCTTTATCGTTCATAACTTTTATATCTCCATAAACTCATCTATGACTTTTAAGACCGGCTCCTGATACTGCTTTCCACCAAAGAGCCACTGCTCATGCTGCATATCAAATTCCCTGATGTCCGGGTCTCGAAAATACTTCAAATAACGCTTCTTATACTTCTCGCCCATCTTGTTGGCATAAATAAAATGCGCGGTCGTTCCTTCAACGTGGATGTCGTCTTTCAAACATGTAATCAGATCTGTATAGAACTCATTTTTTATGGATTCCGGCTTAAATCTCGAAAACGATTCGATGAACATCTCTGCCGTCTTCTCATCCATCTCGAACATCTCCACAAACTTTTTCTTTGCCTTCTGTTTCTTCTTTTCGCTTTTGGTAAAGCTCGTAAGTAGTGGAACAACCAGTGCGGACTTTATCTTTGCGGATAAAACGCCGCTCTGGTCAAGATCCGGACTGCCGAATATACCGTGGTCCATATGAATGTTCCCGCGTTGGATGAGCTGACCGACAAAGCTGCTTCCAAGAGATGATCCGAGTGCTCCATCGATTTTCCCATTATGGTTTTCGATAATGTATTTCTCTATCTTTTCAGTAACAGTTATCATGTCAGGGAAGATAAGGTCACTTCCGTCAAATCCGTCGTAGTTTACGAGTATCAGATGATACTTCTCTGCCAAACTGTCAATTACCGTAGAGAAGTTTATCTGCCAGTCGCAGCATGTTCCCGGAAGGAGAATGAGAGTTTTGCCTGACATATTACCGGTTTCATCAAATGTCATCCGAATATACCTCTCTTTGTATATGGTTCAAAAGCTATTGAGATAACATCGTATCCGATAGCTTTCAAAGCCTTTTTGATACTGTCCTCATCTATCATTTCCTCGGTAACGAATGTACATTCACCCAAGCGGGCGGAACTTTTCACTTTTCTGGCGACAGGTATCATTCTCCGAATGACATCATTAACATGTGACTCACACATGCCGCACATCATACCGTCGATCTTAAGTGTAGTTTTGATCATAATTACTCCCTGTTCTTTAGAATCTCTGCAGGATTAATCTTTCTGAGCCTGCCTGAAAGCACGAGATTGATCGCCAGATATAAGACGATAATGACTGCGAAGATCAGCGCAAACAAAACAGGCGGATACTGTGCAGTTACTCCTACTCCGACATTGCAGACCAGATATCTGGGATAGATGTAATCCATTATCAGTTTGCAAAGAGGAATAGAAATCAACGCACCTATTACGATGATGTAGAAATTACCGTCGAGATACATCTTTCTTACTTCCCTGTTTCTGAATCCGAATACTTTAACCAGTGATATGTTGAAAGCAGATCTGTCGATCATCATCTTGACCATGAGATACATAACGACCAGGAAGATCACGGCAGAAGCCACAGACATCGTGGTAACCATAGGGCCCATCATGTCAACATATATACCTGAAGATCTTGCGATCTCTTCTTTCGACACTGTCGAATATAAGCGTCCGCTGTCGATATCGAGTTCGTGATCGGAGAATACAACATTGAAGTAATCATCATCTTCATTGAACAGATCCCTGCATCTGTCTATATCCATGAACACAAACATCGTAGCAGTATAGTCGAAGACCCTGGCTACTCTGAATGCATACAATCTCTCACCTTTATCATCACTTAGTGTGAAGATATCTCCTACAGACAAGTTGTATTTGTTCGCAACAGAAGAACTTAATACAACATCTGAATCATTGTCAGGCAGATCTCCAGTATCGAAAAACGGATTATCTTTGGTTATGCCCAATACTGTTATGTCAAATGTATACCCGTAGATCTCTTTCTTAAATGATTCTGCGACAGCCTCATATCCGCCTTCCGGGACCTCTTCAGTAGGATACTTGTAGTTATACATGTATTCATAATTGGTCAGGTTAATGTAGCTGTCTTTAACGTTGGAGCAATACACACTTGTATTAAGAGCAAGGAGAGCGACCAGAAGGCTCATGAAGAGTCCAAAGATAACTGTAAGTCCTGCCCTTATCTCACGAAGCATCTGTCTTATCCTGAACATCGGAATAAACTTCAGGCCTTTGATCTTTATCTCTTTGCCGCGGACGGCTTTCTGCTCGTTATGAAGGAGCGATAAAGGCGTTCTTATGAGTCTGTTCCTTACGACAAGGACATTAACGATAAATGCCGTTACAGGCGGAATGACAAGACCGTAAATAAGCACAAAAGGCTTTACAATTATGTCCATTTTCGGCATCGAGAAATAACTTAACGAATCCTGCATCTGGGCAGGTATCCCTGCAGGTGTAAAGATAGCGATCAATGTTCCGATAACACCTGATACAAAAGTTACGATAACCGGAACTGCGACATAACTCATTGTCAGCGTCCTTCTCTTCAGACCCATTGAATATAAAGCACCTATTACAGAGCTTTCCTGATCGATCGTATGTACGATGAACACTGAGATTACATAAGCAAAGAGCACTACGAGCAGGATCCCGAAGATAATGCTCGCAGAATAGTTTATCTGAACATCGTCAGCTGCTGAATCTATCCTCGGATTATCTTTACTGTTAATGAATACCAGAAGGTTGGACAGATCAAAATCGAAAACATCATCGATAAGATCATTAGCCTCATCCGATAATTCATTTACTCCATCGGATAATTCCCTTGCTCCTTTAGCGAGATCAACTGAACCATCCTTTATCTCTTTAGAACCGTCATACAATTCATCAATACCATCGGTAAATTCCGATGCTCCTTCCAGAAGTTCTGACGTACCTGCATGAAGCTCGGCGGCCCCGTTTCTCAAAGCTGCACTATTAGAATTCAAGGATTTGATACCATCATACAGTTGATATGCGCCTTCACTTAGACTATTTGCACCGCCGTTAACTTCTTTTATACCGCTATTGATCTGTTCATATCCTGAAACTAAAGAAAATGCAGGATCTACAAAACCCGAAGCAATTCCGGCTATATAAGGATCTTCACTCTGAGCCATAGTATTGGCTGTTACTGCAAACCCGATAACTCCGTTTTTGAATTCTCCGGAACCATCATTCAGTTTTGAAGTTCCGTCAGCCATAGAAGATGCACCGTCTGATAATTCTGATGCTCCCGATTCTATCCGGTCAACACCATATGTATATGCGTTTACACCGTTCTCAAGCTGAGCTGCACCGTCATCAAGCGCCTCTATTCCGTCAGTCAGATCAGGAACAGCATCATGCAGTTCTGTCATTCCGTCATGAAACTCCTCAATGCCGTCACGAAGCTCATCAGCACCGTCTGCAAGCTCTTCAGCCCCATCCTTGAGTTCATCTATACCATCCAGGAGTTCATCTTTCCTTTCGGTCATTCTTTTCCAGTATTCTTTGAAATATTCATCCTCAATGTCTTCAATATCAAATTTGTTGTCTTCAAGGATGTCCTTTAATTCATCTTCAGTCATCACACCATTAAGAAGATATGCGTAATAGTACTCTTCCGACGCTATCGAATACCCCGAATCATAGAGTTCATCATATGCTTTGGGAGTAACAAAGATCAAACCGAAATATCTGCTGTCAACAACCGTATCGGATATTTTCTTTATAACTGTATTGTAGTCCGGTGTTGCACCAACACCCGTTATGGTAAATTCCTTTTCGCCTATTTTGAGCTTATCTCCGACATTAACGTTATTCACTTCAGAATAACGTCTTTCGATCACTGCTTCGTCATCTGCTGAAGGCAGCTCACCATCTATAAGTGAGATTTTGTTGATATTCTCTCTGACCTTAAATGCTCTTAAAACCTGATTCTCATTAAGCGCATAATCAACATAGAACATCTTCTCTATTGACACTCCGCGGCCGGTTATCTTAGCTAGCTCTTCATCACGAAGAGGAACGAAAACCGAGAACTCACCGTCTTCACAGCAAAGTTCCCTGTCCGATATCACTGTACTGTCAATTATCGTATCTGCAGAAGCCATAAGACTTATGACTATAAACAGCGAAAATATAATCAGCAGTGATAATGCTATATATCTCGCAACCCCTGATTTAAGATCACGGAGAGCTCTCTTAAACAATATCCACCCCATATCAGAGATCCTCCAGTTCCGAGGCAGGTATCTTATTCTCATTCATATAGTCTTTATAGATCTCGCCATCCTTAAGGTAGATGACGTGATCGACCATATTCTTGATCGAATTGTTATGAGTTACGATCAGCATTGTAGTCCCGTACTGTTTATTGATCTTCTCCAGTAACACAAGGATGTCTCTTGAAGTCTTGGAATCCAGGGCACCGGTTGGCTCATCGCAAAGCAATACCTTCGGATTCTTAACCAAAGCCCTCGCTATAGCGCAGCGCTGCTGCTGTCCTCCTGATAATTGGGAAGGAAATTTATACTGGTGTTCAGTAAGCCCTAAGACTTCGATCAGTTCATCCATATTAAGCGGTTCTTTTGTGAGATACTCGCAGACCTGAATGTTTTCCCTGACAGTAAGGTTAGGAACCAGATTATAGAACTGGAAAATGAATCCGAGATTAGCTCTTCTGTAATCTGATAATTTCTCGCCCTTTAAGCCTTCAACAAGAGTTCCCGCAACAGAAACGTTACCGGAATCTATTACATCGAGCCCTCCGATACAATTAAGCAATGTCGATTTGCCTGAACCTGAAGTGCCCTGTATAACACACATTTCACCTTTGTCGACTTTTATACTGACACCTTTAAGGACCTGAACAAAACTTCCGCCTTCTCCATAAGACTTCTTAAGGTCTCTAGTCTCGATATACATAAACACACCTCAATTACTATATTAATTAAATGTTAGTCCACGCTAACCGATTAGGTATATATATGTTTTCGACAAGGATTCAGAGCCAAATCAAAACTAAATTCGGCATTTGGTTAGATTTAACTAACTTTTGTAAGTTAAATATGATTTCGATTCTCAAAATCAATAAAAATACACTCACGGATCCTGAGTCCAGGCTATTTCCTCGGAAACCAGGGAATGCATCTGTTAACCCGCTTTTTGTAATCTAAATACTCCTGACCGTATAAGTTTAAAAGCCACTTTTCTTCCGTATTTATCAGTACTATCGTAATTATTCCCCAGTTAATCAGAATGACCGATAAAAGCATATAATTATGCCACATAAGACATATACCTGAGATCAGCATCCACCATCCGCTGTACATCGGATTTCTAACTACCTTATAAATGCCTTCGGTCTGAAGTTTGTTCTCCGTTATGCTCTTATCCATATTCGAGCGGACGGCACCGATATACCACACAATTATTCCGGAGATTATTAATATGATTCCCAATATTCTGAAGATCCAAACCCAGACTCCGTCAAGGCTGCCGATCTTTAACACGTATCCGAACAGGATAATACCTATCAGCTCGACCAGAGCGATACCCGTTATCAGGTAGGGACCTATTCCAAACAGCGGAAGTTTCTGACCTTCTTTTACGTAGTTCTTCATTTTATTAATCCCGAGCGCTTTCTTTAAGATATATCACTTTCCCGTGTTTAAGTCCCAAAACATAATCACAGCACTCTGAAATCAGTTCAGGATCGTGCGTTGATACGATAACCGTGGCACCGGATAACGAGAGTTGTTTTAAAAGCTCAGCCACCTTCTCCATATGCGAGTAATCAAGACCCGAAGTAGGTTCATCGAAAAGAAGTATCTTCGCATCTGAAGCTATGGCGGATGCGATAGCCACCCTCTGCTTCTGCCCTCCCGATAAAGCCATCGGGTGGGTATCCTTATATTCCAAAAGGCCTAAGCTGTCCAATATCTCATCACAACGTTTAGTATCCTTATCCTTTAAAGAAAGCATAACTTCGGATTCCACGCTGTCTGTAAAGAGCTGATGATTAACGTCCTGCATGACCATATAACACATCTTCAGGCGCTGACCACCTTTATAAGTAACACCATCTGAAATAATCTTTCCTTTGCAGTCTCCTTCAAGACCGCAAAGACATCTTAAAAATGTTGATTTACCGGTACCGTTTGGTCCAACAAGACCGATTACTTTGCCTTCAGGTATCTTAAGTTCAGGAATATTCAGATTAAGGAGATCACCATCTGATTCTTTGAACTTTTTTTTTAAGATCAGATATGGCCGTTTCTTATAGCTGAAATAAAAATCCTTTAGTACTATTGACGGATCTGTCTCACAAACAGACGAAGAACAATCCCCGCGGATCTCTTTTATAAGTTCTTCTTCAAGCACGACGGGTCTTAACTTATATGCCTTGACCTCATCTTCACTTAAGCAGGCAAATTCTTCTCCGTTCCACTCTTTTGCGAGCCTGCCGTTCTCAATATATAAGACACGGTCGACTGCATCTTTCAGATACCACAGCCTGTGTTCAGAGATAACGATAGTCTTGCCCTGACGCTTCCATTCAAGGATAATGCCGCGGAGTAGCTCTATGGAATCGAAATCAAGATTGGATGAAGGCTCATCCAGAAGGATTATATTCGGCATTAATGCAGCTACAGATGCGCAAGCTATTCTCTGTTTCTGGCCGCCTGAAAGATCGAAAATGCTTCTGCCAAGAATCTCCTCAAGATTCATCTCGGCAACGACATCGTTCATTCTCGCCCTGATCTCTTTTGGTTCAAGTCCTATGTTTTCCGGTCCGAAAACAATCTCTCCGTCAGTGTCCACCGAGAAGAACTGACTTCTCGGATTCTGGAAAACAGTTCCCACCGTCCCAGCAAGCTCGTGAAGTTCAGTCTTTTTTATATCGTGATCTGCAACCCTTATCTCACCTTCAAGTTCACCTGAGTAATAGTGCGGTATCAGTCCGTTGATAAGTCTGATAATTGACGTCTTTCCTGAACCTGAAGCACCGCAGAGAAGCACTGTCTGTCCTTGTTCAATATTCAGATTTACATTAACAAGGGATCCTTCTTTGGAACCCTTGTACTGAAATGAGACATCTTCGAGTTCGACTATACTCATAAGCAATACTTAAACATGACGAAGATTACTGTCGCAGCAGTAAGAAAAGTCATAAGCAGATAGTCGGCAACGCCAAGCTTAAGTTCAACAACGCTTGACCTCTTAGCTTCTCCGCCAAGGCCTCTCGTAATAGCTGCCGCAGACAGTTCTTCGCCTATGTTAACGCATGAAAAAAGGAGCGGTATCATTCTGAATTCAACCATCTTGAGGACGTTTCCGCCGCCAAGCATAACGCCTCTCATTCTCATCGCATCATTAATTGATGAGTATTCTTCTTTAATTGTCGGAAAGAAACGCATAACGACTGCAAGAGACACCGCAATACCGTCTGGTATGTGCATCTTCTGCATGCATGACATAAACTCACCGATCTTAGTCGTTCTTACTACATACCAGGCCGTGATCAACGCCGGCATAAACTGAACAACAATACCGCAATAACCAATCAGGAGCGAAGCAATGAGTCCTTCTGATTCAGCTGACAAAAAGTAGAACGTCAACACAAGAGCTGTTCCGTACGCAAGCAAAAAGCGCAATGCTGATGCATACTTCTTTTCGGTGATCAAAAGTATTATCGGAATCAGTGTTATTGACAACCGTATTGCCCATAGAAAAGGTGTCGTAGCACTCATCATTACAACAAGAGATACAACAAATATCATGAACAGTTTGGTGCGCGGATCGAGCTTCATAATTATACGATCCCGGCTTTCTCAAAATGTTTCTTTACTACAGCCTTACCGAGGACTGCACCGATGCATCCGAAGACAAATGCGAGAACTACAAGGATTCCTATGGTCTTTATGTTGATTGCAGCGAACAGATTGCTTACGTATTCAGCAGAATATCCGCCGTCGATCAGATCCTGACGGTATGAATCAGCCGTTACAAGTATCGGGAAATAATTCGCACATATCCAGAGGTTGAAAACGCCAAAACTTATGATAATTTTCTTAAAGCTCTTATAGTTTCCTGATTTAGCGATAAAGTCAGCAATCAGACCTGAGATTATTATAAGCGGAGCACCAAGATATCCCATGCCGCCTACGAACATGATGATCGCCATGAGCACGGACACGATGGTTATCATTCCAAACTTCTCAACCTTTGAGTAGAAGAGCATCATGGGTATTCCGCTTGCCAAAGGAAGTATTACTACATACGCTGCAACGATAAACGGATGAATGTATCCGAGCATTCCGAATGCGAATTCGACTGCAAATAGGATCGCCGTGAATATTCCTATCGTAATAAAATCTTTTGCTTTGAGTTTGTTACTTGTTTTTTCCATTTTTACCCTCCGGGATTTTTATGAGATCTTCCAGCTAACTGCCTGTTTTCTGCCGGAAATGAAATTCCTATAAATGCCTTCCTGATTGATCAGGTCCTCGTGTCTTCCCTTCTGAACGATATGTCCCTTATCAACTACGACTATCTGATCAGCATGTCTTACTGTCTTTAATCTGTGGGCGATCATGATGATCGTCTTTTCTCTCGTAAGATTCTCTATAGCTTCAGTAAGTTCCTTCTCATTTTCCGGATCAACATTTGCAGTTGCCTCATCGAGAATTATGATCGGCGAATCCTTCATGATCGCTCTGGCAATAGCGATTCTCTGCTTCTCTCCTCCTGAGAGCGAAGTTCCGCCTTCGCCGACGAGAGTGTCATAACCGTCCGGAAGAGCCATGATAAAGTCGTGGCATGATGCCTTCTTTGCTGCTGCTATAACCTCATCCATTGATGCATCAGGTCTTCCGAATCTGATATTATTTGCAATCGTATCTTCGAAAAGATAAACCCTTTGGAATACAAAGCTGAAGTTTTCCATAAGCGAGTCAAAGCTGTATTCTCTTACATCTCTTCCTCCTAATGTCACCTTGCCTTCCTGAACATCCCAGAATCTTGCGATCAATGATGTGATCGTTGTCTTACCGCCGCCTGACGGACCTACGATCGCAGTCGTCGTATTCTCTTTGATATCGAGCGTTACATTGTCGATGATCTTTCTGTTCTCATAAGCAAAGCTTACATTCTCCAGACGTATATTCCTGTTTATAGGCTTGATATCTTCGCCGTCGATATCCATCTGCGGAAGATCGGTGATCTCATTTGCGAGGTCAACGCCTTTGCCGATGATCTTAAGAAGAGCAGTATATATGCCTGCCGCATCAAGAGCTTCGAAGACCATAAAAGAACACATTAGCATAGTGATCGTGTATGTTAGTTCCATTGAACCTGTCAGATAGAAATAAACTGAAGCACCGGCAATGACAACTCCCGTAAGCTTACTGATAAGCATCTGCACGCCGACCGCAGGAATAGCTGCAAGTTCGGCAGTGATATCAGCTTTTACTTTTCGGTCAATGGCTTTTGAAACTCTCGATGTATTCATGGCAATGATGTTATAGTTACGGATCTCGGCAATGCCCTGAATGAATTCGAGTATAACGCCGACAATATCCCTGTCTGATTCGAGTTTCTCATCAGCAACTTTTGCGACCTGATAATTTGTTACCTTGTTCCAGAAGAAGAATACCGTTATTCCGATAACTGCGATAACACCTATCCTCCAGTCAAAGAAGAACATACCCATACCGATCACGATGGTCGTGATGCTTCCCTGAAGCACCATCATGATAGCTCTGGTCGCTATGTCCCCAACCTGTTCCATAGTATTGGTCGTAACTGATGTAATGTGGCCCAGACTGGTATCGTTGAAGTATCCCATCGGAAGATATCTCAAGTGCTCTGCGATCTGTATCCTCTTTCTTGCACAGGTATCATATCCGCCTTCGGTCTGAAGCATGTAGGAGAATCTGTTGATGATCATCTTACCTACAGTGCTCATGAGCATCAGTGCAATAACCAGGATGATAGACTTAGTATTGATCTCCTGATTAATAATCGCGCCTATAGCAACAAATGCAGCGGGTATCTTCATTGCTCCGAAGATGGCTTCGAAAACTCCGAGCACTACGGCTGTATATAACTTATTCCTGTTCTTCTGATCACAGAAATCGAAGAACTTCTTTATCATCTCAAGCATAAAAGGCCTCCTTTTCGCTAATGGCACTTACTGCATCAGCATTATCTTTTGCCATGCTGTGAGCGATCCACATCTTGTTATAGAGAGGACACTTCACAAGGAGTTCTTCATGTGTTCCGCACGCTTCAAGTTCTCCCTTGTTGATCACAAAGATCTTGTCCGCGTCTACTATTGTTGAAAGCCTGTGAGCAATAACGATAAGCGTCTTACCCCTTACGAGTTTTGCCACACTTGACTGAACGAGTGCTTCGTTCTCAGGATCGGTATATGCTGTGGCCTCATCAAGAATTATGACGGGCGCATTCTTAAGCATCGCTCTTGCGATGCAGATCCTCTGCCTCTCACCGCCTGACAAATGTCCGCCGGCACCGCCCACTATCGTGTCGTAACCGTTTTCGAGACCTAAGATAAACTCATGACAACCGCACTTCATTGCAGCATCGATTACTTCCTCATCCGTGGCACCCTTCTTGCCGAGTCTTATGTTTTCTTTAATGGAAAGATCGAAAAGATAGTTGTCCTGGGCTACGTATGCAATCTGGCTCATGTAGTAATCCAAAGGAATGTCCTTTATGTTTACTCCGCCGAATGTGATCTCTCCTTCGTCAGGATCCCACAATGAATCGATGAGCCTTGCGACCGTGCTCTTACCTGACCCTGAAGGTCCTACGATCGCGCTTACTTCACCCTGCTTGATCTCCATGCTGATACCGTGAAGCACCTCAGCGTCCTTATACTTGAATCTGACACCTGAAAGACTTATGTCTGAACCGACAGGTGCTTTCGTAAGCTTTTCAGGCCTCTTCATATCTTCTCTTTCGAGTATTTCAGTAACTTCTCCGAAAATAGTCTTGATCTTAAGGAAATCATCAGTATAAGAGAATGCAACGATAAGAGGTGTAATAAGTCCTGCTGACAGAATGATACCCATTATAAAGCTCTCTGGCGCAAGGCTTCCGTTTCTCACGAGCAACATACCGACAGGTAATACGCCAAGGAAAGTTGCAGGCATGAATGACATGAATCCCGTCTGCCACCAGATGCATCTTCTCATCCAGTCAATGAAACAGTCAGCGCCCTCTCTGGCAGCTGTTACGAATTTCTCATAAGACGTCTTGGATTTTCCAAAAGCCTTTATTACTTCTATACCGTTAATGTATTCGACCGCAGTATCATTCAGAGTCTTTGTTTTCTGAACTGATACTTCATATCCGCCTCTGCTCTTGAACAACATTACACCGGCAAACAAAGCACCGATAAACACTGATATAAGATTTGCGAGACCCATTCTCCAATCAATGGTTAATAGATAAATGAATATAACGACCGGAAGAATTATATTCGCAGTAAACTCAGGAATGATGTGTGCAAGTGTTGTCTCCATCGAGTCAACTCTTTCAACGATAATATTCTTATAAGCACCACTGTTATCAGAAAGGACAGAACCCAAAGGAATCGTAGATAGTTTTTCACAGAGCTGTCTTCTGACGGTGCCTAAAACATTAAAAGTTCCCATATGAGAAAGGGACGTTGAAATTGAATGTGCAGTAAGCCTTAAAACCCAGCATCCGGCCATGAGAAGGACTTTACTTAAATAATATTTCCAATCTCTGTTATCCGATAACAACTGGCCTACTATATCAGAAATGATAAGATAAGGCGCAAAAGACAGAGCAACACCGAATATGGCGAGTATTACGCTCCAACCGAAATAAGTCATCTTTCTTCCTGCGAATTCCAGGATCCAGGAAAGCGTACTTTTCTTCTTCACTTTTTCACCCCCGAAAATATATTGGCAAAAGTTAGTTTAAACTAACATTCGAAAAACATCATAGTTAGTTGCTACTAACTTGTCAACATAAATTTTCTTGATTTATAGCTGCTCCTTGTGACAATTGACAGTTTTGATAATTCCCTCTTGCAATTTCACAAATGACAAATATAATGTTAGCCGAAGCTAATTAGTTATAACTAACTTTTGTATGGAATATCTTACATTATTTGCATTGGAGATGAACATGATGCCTATAGTAGTAGCCGATTGCGGTGAAGAAATGATCGTAAGAAAAGTAGGAGGAAGCCCCGAAGTTAAGCTTCATCTGGAAAACCTCGGTATCGTTCCCGGCGGTCTTGTAACCCTCATCAACGTTAACGACGGCAGTGTGATCCTCAAGGTCAAAGAATCCAGGATCGCCCTTAATAAGGACATGGCCATGAAGATCATGGTCTGATGATGTTTATTAAATAAGCAGGAGGAATATATGAAGACACTTAAGGAAGTGAAGATTGGAGAGACCGTTAAGGTCGTAAAGCTCCACGGAGAAGGCGCCGTAAAGCGCAGGATCATGGACATGGGAATTACCAAAGGTGTTGAGATCTATGTACGTAAGGTAGCTCCTTTGGGAGATCCGGTCGAAGTTACTGTAAGAGGTTATGAATTATCTCTTCGCAAGAACGACGCAGAGATGGTCGAAGTTGAGTGATATTGCGTATTCTCACTAAGTCCTCGGAGCTAAAGCTCCTGCGGAATCGTTCGAATACGCAATATCACTCATACAGAACACAGAACCGATAGTTAATGGAGGAACAATAAATCACATGGCAAGCAATGAAATCAAGATCGCATTGGCGGGCAACCCCAACAGCGGTAAGACAACACTATTTAACGCCCTTACAGGTTCCAACCAGTTCGTAGGTAACTGGCCGGGCGTAACAGTAGAGAAAAAGGAAGGTAAACTTAAAAAGCATGACGGTGTAACCGTTACAGACCTTCCGGGTATCTATTCCCTCTCCCCTTATACATTGGAAGAAGTCGTTGCACGTAATTACCTTATAGATGAGAATCCGGATGTAATTCTTAACATCGTTGACGGTACAAACTTAGAGCGTAACCTCTATCTCACAACGCAGCTCACCGAACTCGGTATTCCTGTCGTAATGGCAGTCAACATGATGGATATCGTTAATAAGATCGGCGATAAGATCGACCTTAATATGCTCTCAAAGCAGATGGGCTGCAAGGCAGTCGCCATCTCCGCTCTTAAGGGCACGGGAATAATGGAAGCAGCCGAAGAAGCGATCAAAGCTGCGAACGGAACAAAGACCGTTCCGCCCCACTCTTTCTCAGGTCCCGTCGAACATGCATTGGCACATATCGAAGAAGCTGTGCTCCATGACATGAATCCCGATAAGCAGAGATGGTATGCGATCAAGATCTTCGAACGTGATGAGAAAGTAATAGAGAAGCTCGCCATCTCAAAAGAAAAGCTCGAACATATCGAAAATGATATCAAGTCGGCTGAGACAGAGCTCGACGATGATGCTGAATCCATTATCACAAACGAGCGTTATGTTTATATCGCATCCATCATCAAGAGCTGTTATAAGAAGCAGAATAAAGCAAAGCTCTCCACATCAGATAAGATTGATAAGATCGTAACAAACAGGATCTTGGGTCTCCCTATTTTCGCTCTCATCATGTGGCTCGTTTACTTCATCGCAATGACCACATTAGGTACCAACATGACAGACTGGACCAATGACAACCTCTTCGGCGACGGTTTCTTCCTCTTCGGAATCGGACAGAAACAGTACGACGAAGATGTCGATAACTGGGCGGGTGAAGCAGTTTTCGTTGACGGCGTTAAGGCAGTCATCGATGAAGCTGCAGATAACGATGTAACAGGTGCTGAGAATCTTCAGGGCGATTTCGAAGATGCTGATTTCGGCGCATTCGAAGAAGACTACGGTTTCTTTGCTGATGAGCTCATCGAAAAAGGCTACGACATTGAGACACCTCTTATTGAATCAGGCGCACTCGATGAAGACGGCGAATTCACTGCTCCCGGCATGGATGAGACAGAAGGCGCTGTATTTGTTAAGAGTATTCCTGATGCGGTTTCCGGACTCCTCGAGAAGGCCGGAGCAAACGAGTTTGTTACAGGACTTGTCGTTGACGGTATTATCGGCGGTGTCGGTGCAGTATTGGGCTTCGTTCCGCAGATGCTCGTTCTCTTCTTCCTCCTCGCATTCCTTGAATCCTGCGGATACATGGCAAGAGTCGCATTCGTACTCGACCGTATCTTCAGAAGATTCGGACTTTCCGGTAAGTCATTCATCCCTATGCTCGTATCTTCAGGATGCGGCGTTCCGGGCATCATGGCATCACGTACGATCGAGAATCAGCGTGACCGCAGAATGACAATCATGACAACAACATTTATCCCTTGCGGCGCCAAGCTCCCTATCATCGCCTTGATCACGGCAGCTCTGTTCCGTCACACCGCATTCAGCGGTTCCTGGGTAGCACCGTCAGCTTACTTCATCGGTGTAGCTGCAGTAGTTATCTCCGGCATTCTCCTCAAGAAGACAAAGCCCTTCGCAGGCGATCCCGCTCCGTTCGTTATGGAGCTTCCGGCATACCACTGGCCGACACTCGGAAACCTCTTAAGATCCATGTGGGAGCGCGGCTGGTCCTTCATCAAGAAAGCAGGAACAGTAATCCTCATCTCTTCCATTGTTATCTGGCTTGGTAAAGTATTCGGAAACACAGGCAGCGGATTCGGATTCGATCCTGATATGGAACTCGAGGCATCAGTTCTCGGTGTTATCGGAAACGCATTAAAGTGGATCTTCGCACCTTTGGGCTTTGCTAACATCAAGGCAACCATCGCAACGATCATGGGTCTTGTTGCCAAGGAAGAAGTTGTTGGCGTATTCGGTGTCCTTGATTTCGAAGGCTTGAACCAGCTCTCAGGCTTCGCATTCCTTATCTTCAACCTCCTCTGCGCTCCCTGCTTTGCAGCCATCGGTGCTATCAAGAGAGAGATGAACAGCGCAAAATGGACATGGTTTGCAATCGGCTATCAGTGTGTATTTGCATATGCTATAGCACTCATCGTATATCAGTTCGGCCTCCTCTTCATTGGTACCCCTAACGTTATCGGACTGATATTTGCCATTCTTGTTATGGCAGGTCTTATCTACCTCCTCGTAAGACCTGCCAGAAAGGCAAATAAGTAAAGGACTGTTTTATGATCGGCTGGCTTGCTTCTAACTGGATTAACATCTTAGTAATTGCATTAGTTGCAGTTATCGTATTTCTCGCGGCAAGAAGTCTGATCAAAGATAAAAAAGCCGGCAAGAGCTCTTGCGGCTGCAACTGCTCTCATTGCGCCATGGCCGGCAAGTGTCACAGTCAGAATAAAAAACGATAAGAATTCATATGCCATAAAAACGATCAGGGGTTGCCTCTTATGTGAGAGACAACCCCTAATCCTTGGTTACTGTTAAGTTCAATTTGTCACGACCGTACTGTCGGAATCTTTATTATAATCGAACCAGGTAACAATACAGTCCACACCGTCAAAAAACTTGGCGTCGACTTCCTTATATTCAGGAATATAAGTCCAGGAGTCATATATGATCAAAGACTCAGGATACTTCTCGGTTCCATGTTCGGACAATTCTTTCATGGCATTGATCACTATCTCCGCCTTCTGCTCATCCGTCTCCGCGTCTATGAATTCCCGGGAATTGAGAACATCATCCATCACCTCATGAACAGCATCCCACCTTGCAGCTTCCTCATTCAAAGATTCCTCTTCAGATATGGATGCTTCAAGAATTTGCTGTTCCACTTCCGGGTCGAGCGGCAAAGTAAGAGGATATGTTCCATTCTCTGACTCAAGGCTCTCCGTGCTGTCCGCCATACGGCCTGACGTCGGCTCAGTAATATCAGTCTTTTCGCATCCAAATGCAAAAATAACCGAAAGCAAAAATACAGCAACGACTAATCTCTTCATCAAACTATTCTCCCCATATGCCAGATTGATGATAACGTCTTATCTCAGCTTGTCTCAAAAACAATCTCAATCTTGCCGTCTCCGTCATAAAGGGTGAGATTGTTTCCTTCAATCCTGGCAAATATTGAATTACCGTATTCATTTATCAGCGAATATGTTCCGTCATCGTTCAAAGACACTCTGCCGGTACGGGTTTTCTGCAAGAGAGACAACGTATAATTTATTCCGTCATCGCACTTAAACTTCGGGTCATCCTTAGACGTAAAGATATGCATAAAAAACGGTATGTCACCTACTTCTGTGCGTGTACCGTTTACCGTAAATGAAGTGCACTTCCAGTTGGACGTAATCAGTGTGTTGCCGTTCTCATCTGTCTTTCTGCCGCAAGCACACAAAAGCGTTAAACACAATACAATACTGAGAACAAGAGTTAATATCCTTTTCATAATTCACCTATACCTTTATTGATGTAAATTTAGCCGTTAAATCCTTTCCCGCAAATCTAAAAGATACTATTCTCAACAGCCATTACCGGCGTCGGATCTGATCCGTCCTTTTCCTGGAAGCAATTGAAGAAAGGTTCATTGTTTGACACTACTTCGTGATAGTCTTCCACCTTGTCCGGAGCATAGCCGCTCTTGTAGTAATACCATGCCAGCAACTCCCCGGTCTCGTAATTCCAAATACTTATCCTGTACATAAGATGATAACATGGCAAAGAATCTACACCAATACTGTTCTTATAGGTGTAAACATCCTCGTGGTATCCGGCAATTTCAGCCAGACAATACACAAGAGGCACATCACCATTCATAACACTTTTCGCTTTCTCTTCGGAATAAACAGTATCGGGGAATAAGCATTCAAACAGCGATACGTCAATAATGCCTGCACCCGGCGACCAGTCATGGTATTTAGCGTCTGACTGTCCGACACAGTTCCCGATATATTCAGTATAAACACAATCAGGATTGTGGCCGGTGTATACGAGCGGTCCGTTGATCACATCACTGTATTTAACGGCCTGTTCGGACGTTATCTCCTTATCCGCAGGGAATACCTCCAGGATGTGGGTTTTCCCCTGCTCGAAAATATCTTTCAAAGAATAGCTGTCACAGTATGAGAACAGTGTATCCGTTACATGTGCAACCGTTACTGTAGCTGACTGCTCATAATCTTCCGGAAGTCCGGCCCCGGGGAAAAGAAGAAGTATGCATCCTATATCAACATTTGATCCCGCCCCCTCGAAAGCATACCTGGCACAGTCAATATCACCGGTAATACGCACATTCTCAAGGAGGCTGCAGTCTTTGAAAGAATTGTATATATGCTTAATAGTTGAAGGCGTATCAATCGTGGTCAGGGAAACACAATCGTTGCAGCAGTTATCAATAAAGACAATTCCTTCCTCGATAAGTAATTCCCGTGCATCAACACTTCTGCCGGTAACACCTATTACTTTTTTGTCATTGACGGTTGAAGGGATCCTGATCTCACCGGAAGACTGAAGTTCCGAGATAACGCAGACATATTCTTCTGCGTTTCTGTCGTGATCTTTGAAATATGGCAGGTCACGAACCTCAGAATTATCCGACGGATAAAAAGTCAGACCCGGATAATCCCCTGATACGATGGCCCTGCTCCCGCTCCCGCATCCCGTAAAACCACAGCATGAGAAAATGACCAACATCACGATTATTGTTACAGTGCTTATATCAACGGAGGGTCTTCTTTTCATTGTTTTACCTCATCTGATCGATTCACTTCGGAAGGAAAACCAATTTATTATCCAGCCACTTATTGTTAACAGAGTTGTATTTAATAATATATCCTTTGCTCCCGATTGTCACTTTCCTGCTGATCCTTTTGGAAACAACAAAGGTTTGCCTCCACTGTCTGCCTTCATCAATATATGACGCTTCAACATAACTCACATAAGAATACTTAGCGAGTCTCTTAACACCACGATCCGCCACCCTCGCATCTGCAATCAGCACATCGCCATCTCTCAGCATTCTTACTTTCTCATTCTCGGTAAGGGTGTTTTTGATAACGATAATGAAACAAGGTATAAGGATGATCCCTATGAGAAACAGTGACATCAAAGGCCCCTTTATGTTATTGATGATCCCAAATACAGCGAAAACAACAGTCCCGACAAACACGGCGGTCACACACCCCAGAGGGAACAGAATGTTACCTCTTCTTTCACGCAGCAGCCATGGCATCACGGCATCTCTTTCTTCCTTGCCGGGCACATGAAATCCGTTCAAAGGAAACACCTCATATTAAGACTGATAACTATCTCCGCCTTTTCAAATAGGTTAATCTCTTTCTCATTTTGCGTCTTGTTCATATCTGTAATAGGTTCTTATCGAACTGAGGTCAGTTCCGGCGGGAAGATCGATCATTTTGCCGTTCCTGAACAGACCGAAAGTCTCACCCAGCACGGTATTGGTATCATCAAGATTTGTTACTTCAACGATTACATATTCATCAAACCAGAGTACAAGAATATACACGTTTCCCATATAAGAGACATTCATATCCTGCAAATGCTTTATGAGGGCATCCGTGTCATAAGGCTCATTATCGTAGTACATCAATTCATAATTCCATTCGGAAGGATCGGGTGAATCTGCTACAACATCGTAATTGCTGAATTCTTCATTAAAGCTCTTGTAGTGATCATCTTTATAGATATAGTTCTCATACTTAAATTGCGGGATCTTCTTTATTGTATCGCCTGTGATCGCATAGTAGGCTCTGTAGGAAGGGACAAAACCGTTATCTTTGGCGCCCATCAGAAGATAGTCGGGCTTGTTCCTGTTTGATATGCAGGAAGACATAAGCACGCAAACAACGGATATTATAAGAGTCAGACAAATTAGTTTAATGATTCTCTTCATATGCATTTACAACTCAACAACTGCGTTAAAGAATGAATTTTCTTTCTAAGGATTTGTCATTTCTTATTCTTGCATACAGTTCCGGATATTTGCATGTACAGCGTTCGGCAAGTTTCTCTTCGGTCTCTTTCTTTTCAATGCGGTTACCCAATGAGAATCTTAGGGGTTTTTTTGAGTCGTAAAGTTTTACGGATAACACCCTGTGATATCTTGAGAAATCCACAAGATACGGAGCGGTCATAGTGACTGATTCGATATCCCTGTATGAGAATTCCTGACCGTTGATCTTTAATCCGTTCGATTCAAAAGCTAATGATCTTAATGATTTGGCTCTGGGCTCATTTTCCAGCAAATACCGGATGAACCTGATAAACAGCCAGATATAAAATGCCGACAATATGATCATGAAAAAACCATAAGAACCGACATCACGTGTATCGGAGAAATACCACGACAGAGAATACGCGATCGCACACACCGGGAATGCTATTATCAATATGGTCAGAAGAGCACCTTTAACATCCAGAGAAGCCGACCTGTTTCTCTCATAAACATCACCTTCAAAGGCTTTATAATTTATCCCGCCTTCAAGTTCCAGCTTCGCGGTCATAATGGCATCGGAGACATCTTTAAACTGTCTGATCTTTATACCCGGAAGCATGACATGACGGAGATTGTCCTGTTCGCCGCTGTCATCAGCGAAAACAAGTTCATGGCGGAATTTCTTTTTCTTCGACAGATTAAAATGAATGCCGGCATAATCTTTTACAGAATAGACAGCACTTTCATCGCCGATCGTTATATCAACCGTCTTGCTCAGGACTGTTACGCAGACATTCTTCTCCTGAGCCATTTTGACGATTATTCCGACAACAGATATCGCAAGGAAGATCAGCCAATAGTTTCTTGCATATACCATCGGCGAATCAACTCCTTTGTTATAAGCGTAACTCATCAGCAGCCATAAAATGATCGCCAGATAGATTCCGTATCTGAACGCCAGGCTGAAAAACACCTTGAGTTTCGCGTGTTTTATCTCAAATACTTTTTCCGTTACGCCACGTGCCATTGCTATACTTCTTTATCCTATTTCCCCATAATCAGCAAAGCTGTAATTACTTATGCAATATCAGGCCGTCATTGCGATAACCGCATCCAGATTCTTCACTTCGACATTTATTCCGTTATGTCCAGGATCAACGATAACACCGAGTTTGACAGGAGCTTTCTCGTTGGCTTTTTTTGTAGTTGTCAGGATATCATGGAATGTACTGAGCATCAGGATGTAATTTGAGCGGTTAACCTTCTCGAAAAACTCCTTTGATCTTTCCTCACTGGTAAATACAGGCAGATAACCGGTATTTTCCGGAGCCTGCAGAACAAACAGAGCGTGTGAGCCGTCTTTCCTGTCCCCATAAGGTGTTGAATAGAACAGTTTCTCCTTGCCGAACTGTTGGAGAAAAGCTTCAACACTGAGTTCTCCCCTGTCATACTGTTCATAGAGTTCCAATGCGCGTGTTCTCTCTGACATAATTACTTAGCTCCTTTCGTCTGATCAGACGTAATAAATTATTATCCCGCCAACAATGTTTTATACTTAAATGCTATTTTATCATTAAACAACTTTCATAATCGTCTTCTCATCAGCCTTATAGTGCTTCTTTATCTGGCTGATTATCTTCTTATAAGAATCTTCCGGGGACTCCTTATAACACTTCGTCACGTGCTTATATCCCCATAAATATTCGGGAAGCGTATAAACAGCAACAGCCCAGCCGTATTCTTCGCCCTTCTTATTCAGACGCGGTCTGAAGTCCTGAACGGTCATGTAAGAAGACATCTGCAGTTTTGCGCAAGTTCCTTCAAAACCTTTCTCTCCCCCCTTGCCGAAGCCGGCCTTCTCTTTGACTTCATTGGAATATAAAGCTACCTTCTCAGTCGCATCCCATATCTCGCCTTCCTTCGGCCAGAAAAGATCCATGATCAGTTTCTCACGGCGTCCTGCCTTACCGTCTTCATAACGCGAATCGAAGTCATATCCGTCACGCCTGTAATTCGCAAAGTCCGGAAACCACTTTCTGGACACAAATCCTGCCTTGTTGCGAAAGAACTTGCCGTATGCGACTTTGCCTGTCCTTGCAAGGACAGCCCTCCATTCCCAAGGATCGACTTCGGGATCACCGCACCACCAGCAATCGGAATCTGTCATGTTCTCGACAGAAAACCCGTTAACCTCATTCGAAAACAACGGCATAAAGCCGACTTTCTCTATTACTTCGAGAAGCTCATCAGCAGAATGAACACAGGACGGATCGTCCCAATCCACACCCTGCATATACCATTGGCCGTCAATTACTTCCATTGCTATCCCTGCGCTTTTTATCCGATCTTATTGCCTAAAAATCTGTCGGCATATATTATACATTAAGCGAGGGAATCACATATATAGAGGCATGAATGAATAACGAAGAACTGATAAGTGATGCAATAGAATACGTCTCAGAACTGCTGGGTAAGAATTCCGGCGGACATGATACCGCGCATTCTCTCCGCGTATACAAAAATGCTCTCAAGATCGCTTCAAATGAACCGGGATGTGATCTGACGGTAGTTTCTTTGGCTTCTATACTCCATGATGTTGATGACCATAAGATTTTCGAAAATGAGAACAATGAAAATGCCCGTGCGTTTTTGGCAGATAAAGGCGTTTCTTCTGAGCAGATCGAAGAGATCTGCACTGTGATCAATTCGGTATCGTTCAGCCGGAACCGCGGCAGAAAACCACAGTCGATCGAGGGTATGATCGTTCAGGATGCCGACCGCCTGGATGCAATGGGAGCCATAGGGATCGCCCGCACCTTTGCTTACGGCGGAGAGCACGGAAGAAGCATTGAAGAATCCATACAGCACTTCCACGATAAGCTTCTTTTGCTTAAGGACGAACTCAATACTGAAACCGCCAAAGATCTCGCAGCCGAACGTCACGCGTTCCTGGAAGCATATATCGCAGAGATAAAAGAAGAGATCGGAGATCTTTAGCAGGCAGCTTTTCTTCTGTCATTAGTAAAAAGCAGTATATTCCTGGGACAATTTTATATAAAATAAAAGAAAATCATTCACTGTGAGGTAATATGCCGGTTATTCCATTAGAGTGCCCGTCGTGTGGAACCGGGTTAAGAATAGACTCAGATGAGAGTGCTGCTATATGCGGCCATTGCGGCAAGCCTTTCGTTGTTAATGATGCTATAGTTCAAAACTATATAAAGATCGTTACCGAGACAAATAACGACGACACAAAAGCCCTTACATATGAGGAATTTGAAATAGACGGTGACGTTCTGAAAAGATATAACGGCGCGTCTCCATGTGTCACTATTCCTGACAATGTTACTGTCATCGGCAGCAATGCATTCGAGGAATGCAGAGGACTGATAGAGATCCGTTTTTCTGATTCTGTAAAAGAGATAAAAGACAACGCATTCTCGGGTTGCGGCAATCTCCAGACGGTTACGTTCCCAGGCTCATTGAAGAAGATCGGCAGTTATGCATTTTCCGAGTGTACAGGTCTTGAAGCCGTTGATCTGCCCTCATCTATCGAAGAGATAGGTCCTTACGCATTCAGCATGTGTTTTATGCTGAACTCCGTGGAGATGCCTTCGTCAAAAACAAATGTGCATGAGACTGTCTTTATGGGCGATAAGGATGTGAGTTTTGACTGGCCTGATGACTGGACAAATAAACAATTGGACAAACTCAGGATAGCCGCCCCGACTCTTGGCGGCATGATAAGCCTTTATAATTCAAGCAGCACCGGCGATAAGTCAGAGACTCTTCTGTTTCTGGGCATTTCCGATCTTGGAATGTACGTGGAATCGAGCAAGTATAACTTCTATGCCTACAAAGATTTTATGAGACTGTTCTCGATCAGCGCAAATAACCATGATCCTTATCTTCTCAGGGAGAGCGTGGACAATGCCCAGCTAAGGTATGATGCAATTGCCGACATTCAAAAGAGCTACTCCGAACTGATCGGCCTGCTTGACCGCGCGGATATCAGCAGAAGCATTGTTGAGATGATCAATATACCTCATTTCATTTGGAAGCAGGGCAAAAGGCTTAATGATTACAAGGTCGTTGATATCGGCAATGTGCCTGTTTTTCAGTTACGGCTTGTTCAGGAAGCGTAAAAACCCGGTCAGCCCGGATTAACTGTCGCTTTCTAAAACATCGTCTTTACAATAAAAGCTCTCCGTCCTGACATCACGTTTGATATATGCTTCGAAGCCGTTTCTGTCATAAACAACGGCCATCTCCATGCCGGGTTCCATCCTGAAGCAGTTCACATATGAGGCATAACCGAATGGAACGGATTCTCCCTCAATAATCCACACGCCTTCAGCCTTTTCAACGGTAATATTCTCAATTGTAACAATGTTACACCACAGTTTTCCGGGCAAAAGAGCCTTTAATTGCCTGCCGTAGTGAGTCACCAGGTTCTTGTTGTAATCCCGGTCATCCAGCTTGACGAAAACAAAGGGTATGGCAAAGATCGAGGCGAAAAAGATCACCATTGATACTCCTACATAGACCTTCTCTATAGAACTGACAAATCCCGGAAATAACAGAACCGGCACAATGATCAGCGCAAATGCGATCACAGACGGAATAAAGGCATACAAAACTGACCTTCTGTGAGGTTTCCAGCCTTTATAAGGATTGAACATGACCAGTTCAGGATTATCGAGTATTATCTGCCGTTCTGTTACGTTAACTGCTCTCTCCATCTAATCATTAACCTTGGAGGTTATTCTGTTATAACCAGATCACTCTCGTTAAGTTCATAACCGGAATCAAGGATAAAAGTAACCTGCACTGAGGTAAGGTTGCCGCTTCCGTTGATCTTATACTGATATTGGTCTTCAGGCTTCTGTCCATTGAACAGCATTTTGCCGTTGTTAACATTCTGCGTAAACGTGTTCGTTGGCATTCCCTTGCTTTCCATCTCAAGGCTTACGAAAACATAAGTCCCGTCATCTTTGTCGCTTGAGGTTATTTTCTTCACCGAGAAACTTGTACCGTTCCATGAATATTCGCCTTCAGCTTTTGTTGTCTCCGCAGGTCCGCCGCATGCCGCGAAAGCAAACAGGACCGCAAATATGATCGTAATAACAGCTGCTCTCTTCATCGTCCTCATGATAATTAACCTCCCCGGAAATATAGTTATTGTGCAAATTCTAAAACCTGAGTTATTCCGAACCCGATTCTTATATTATCCTGCAGAAATCAATAATTTCCTGTTTTCTGGGTTCAACATTTTCCTTATATTCGATTGAGGTAAGGCCAAGATGGCCTGCGCACTCTATCTCAAGATGACCGTAGAAATGCTCGATGCTGCCAATAAGCTTTTCGCACTCGGGCATATTAGGTCCGGTTCTTAGAGCAACCGCATAACCCTTCTTTCCGGATTTGAGCTTTGCATGGGGCTCGTGTGTATTACACCACGGAGTGCATCTGTCGATAAATGCTTTGTACTGTCCCGGAATATCAGCCCAATATGAAGGAGCGACGGAAACAATGATGTCCGCATTATCGAACTCGTCCATGATGCCGCAGATTACAGATGCATCACTCATAACACATGAAGCGGTCTTATGACATGATCTGCATCCCTTGCAAAAAGAGAATTCATAATCATCTATGCAAATACACTTGACTTCATAACGGGACTTAAGTTCATCACTTATGATCTTAACTATCTCTGCTGTCGCGCCTGTTCTAACAGGACTGCAATTAATAATAAGTGCCTTCATAGATCCACCTCGCTTAACAATCACTATAATATAAATCTGTTGTTCAAACCATTATTGCACATATTCTCTTCTGACCGAATTAAGGATCCTGTCAAAAGACCCAGGACCTGCATCAAGATAAAGCGTATGCATCGTCTTAATGTCCATATCCGGATCCAGAGACCGGATCGACTCCAACGTCTTCAAGGTCATGTAGCAGCCGAGGCCGTATGAGATGCCGATACCGGGTGACATGAAAAGATCTGTTGTCTTTATACCGGCAACATCCTGGCCAAACCCGGCCAGATGTTGTGCAGCCTCTATACCGGTAAGTCCTTCGTAATTGATACATATATCAGCTCTTGCCTGGGCCATGTAATATCTGCAGAGATCACCTGTATATATAATATCTTCATCACTCGAGACACCATACATTGCCGGAGGATTGTTCATGATATATGTTGCCCACCCTTCGATATATGTTTCAGAAGCAAAGCAGATCATATATATGTGTTTGAGATGTGTTTTATGGTAATTGAACTGATACATATGACCGGGAATGCCCTCATGGAAAACAATTTCTTTCGTCATTGAATAATCAGGAAGGAATATTATCTCATCAGAAGGATCGTCAAAATGCCTTGCGGCATATGCACCTCCGATCCCGACAGCCTTAAACAGACCCGGGAGTTTTACGACCTTGTAATTGATATCGAGTTCAGGAAAATATGCTTTTGCTTTTTCGGTCATATTGTCTAACAATTCCTGATTATCAGAGCCTTCTACAAGCTGGTTTCCATGCTGGTCAGGCCTCATCGAAAGGGCTTTGTCCAGAGATTTGGCGAGTTCCTTGACATCGCAGTCCCTGCCGATCTGACATCTTAGTAAATGCTCATAAAGCTCTTTCCCGTGTTCGAATCCGGCCAGACCTTTGTCATTCGTGTTTGTTCCGGCCAATGCGGCGATGCGCTTGCAGCACTCCTCGAATTCGGGAATAACGACGTCTTCCATCACTTTATCGAACTCTTTGATATATGCTCCCTTCTCTTTATCGGTAAGATCCGGGATCGCTTCTATCCTCTCGATGAAGGTCTCCCTGAAAGGCTTTGTCTGGCTGTCCCGGGTGAGCATGAAATATGCGGTGCTGCTCTTTGTATAGAACTCTTCTATCGAAGCATACCCTTTCTCTGAGCGTTTCTCCTCGAACGCGCAAACCTCATCGTAATACCTGTCAGTGTCCTTCAGCAATTTGATGAACATATCCGCTTCGTTCTTATTCCTGATATCAATGTAACCGACCGTAAGATAGAAAGAACTGACACCCGGGACTTTTTCCGCCGGAAGCATGTAAGCAAAGCCCTGGTACTGCTTTATGTATCTTTCCTCTTCAATGTTGAAAACGATCTGGTCGTAGAAATCGCGGTCCTGTTTTTCCAGACTCTCGAAATCTATCTTATAAAGCCTTTCGAGCAAGCCGCCGAGGTATTCGCACTCGCCCTTGAAGTCACCGGGGCCGACCTTGCCGAACGTCGGCGTTTTGATGGATATCCCTGCAGCAGCCAGATCACTGAAGCACCAGCTTGCGGCCATATAATTGTCTCCGATGTAATGCCTGATGTATTCCCACTCGATCGCATCTAACTCAGTGACAGCTGCCTGGCCTGATACTTCACCGGTTTTTCTTACCGGATGGACTTTATCAGCATCATAAGGTTTTGTAGGGAACTCGGTAAACTCCAGCTCAAATAATGCATCCGATTCTGTTTTCGATGCCGGAGAGCAAGACACTGCAGTCAGAACGGCCACCAGTGCCAACAGGAAAGATACTATTCTTAAATGGAGTTTATTCATATTAGTAAATCCGTTTATTTGACCTCTCCGCCGCATTCAGTGCAAAACTTTTTACCGGTAACATCAGCACCGCAGTATTTACATTTCGTGCCATCCGAAGGCGGAGTTGGGGCTGTTGTAACAGCTGGCCCGCTCATAAAACCGGACATTCCTATCATTCCAAACCCTGTGAAAGCTCCACCTAAAGGATTGTTAACTACAGGATAGTACTTATGCTTGTCTACAGCTTCGGTCGATATGACTTCGCCTTTCGATGCTATGTCCTTAAGAAGTGACAGTGTCTTGTCCGGATCCGTGAAGATCCTTTCTTCATCCTTGCCGAATTTGATGTAGCCTTCCCAGCTGCCATGTTCAACATATGCTTCAGCAGGCTCCCTGCAAAGCTGCCTGACCTTATCCTTGATCTCCGGCAGCAATTCAACAGGAATGTCATATGTTATTTTGTTGTCATCCTCTCTGATCTCAACAGATAATCCGTCTTTTCTTCTCCATAAATGACTTATCCTCTTATCCGGGAAAAACGTCTGAATAACGGAATTAGGTCTGTTTTCAGGCTTGCAGTATATCCCGTGATAGATCGTTACCAGTTCAAAATCTTCATCAGGAAGCACCGCATTAGGATAGCAGTAATTCATTAATGCCTTTGAATCCAATGGCTCTCCCGAGTCTGATCTGAGGTCTTCTAACATCTGAAGCAGGACTTCATCATCCATATCGTAGTAGATGTTCTGATTCATGGTAAAGCGGCCATTATCAACTTTCCGCGTCATCTCAACGACAGACGCAGTTTCCTTACCATTCAGTGACGGACATAACGGAAAAAATCCCTGATGCTCACCGGTGCACTTGCTTAAGACATCTTCAATAAACTTATCTCCTCTTTCTTTCGAGACAGCATAATTCGAGTGATCAAGGGTAAGAAGGTAGTAAATGCCGTCTTTTATACAGGTAAACCTGTAGTCGTTATTGACTGGCGTACCGCCACACATGTTGTTTTGGGAAAAATGGTCTTTCAGATTCCTGTAAGCAATATAAAGGTACATAAAACATGATCCTCTCGGTTAATAATATTTCCCATTATACCAATTCGTACCGGACATCATTAGGGGCTGTCTTGTTCCGTTTTCCTTCCATACAATTTTTAATGGTTTCATATCATCAATATATGTAATAATGAAGTTGTCGGAATATGTTTTCATTTTCTGTGATTTATGAACGGTGGGAGAACTATGAGAGGAAAGATAAAAACAATTATTGCATTCAGTGTTCTCGGAATATGTATAATTGTCAGCGCAATTCTCTCATATTCGGATCACAGGATCGATGTCTATCCTTCAGATTCCACGCAGATCAGGCTCTATGGCGAATACCACGGTGTCAAGTCTTATTATGATACCGAATATGATCTGTGGGAACGGTATTACGAAAGAGGATGCCGCAGTCTCTTTATAGAATTACCGTATTATACGGCGGAGTTCCTGAATATCTGGATGAAGGAAGAAGACAACAGCATTATTGATCAGGTATTCATTGAGCTCCGGGGAAGCGCGGCCTGCAACGAGGATTATTATAATTTCCTCCGGGATATCAAAGCAAACTGTCCCGAGACTGTTTTTTACGGTATAGATGTAGGCCATCAGAATGCTACGACGGGGCAGCGGTATCTGGAATATCTTGAAGAAAATGGTCTTGCGGATTCGCCTGAATATGCAAAGGCTGTCCGGTGCATTAAGCAGGGCGAGGAATTTTACACCGGAGCATCGGTATACGAAGGCCTATCGCTTATCAGGGAAGATTATATGGTTGAGAATTTTATCGAAGCATATGATATGACCGACGGCAGAGTGATGGGAATCTTCGGGAGTGATCACACAAAAGCCACCAAGCCTTATTTCCTATACGGTAAACTAAGAGAACACTTTGGTGATGATATAAGCACTGTCAGGATCAGTTCTGTTATTTATGGTGAGGATAAACCGTACAAGTTGGGGTTATCAGTAACAGGACTGGTCTTCATGATAATGCTCTTTGTTCCCAATATCATTTGGGCGAAAAAAGGAAAGCCTGAAGATTATGAGAAATATACAGAACTCGAGAACAAAGCACTATTGGCTATGGAACGTTTTGGCGAGGCTGCAGTAACGGTAATATTGCTTGTCTTTCCCTCCGTCAACCCGAGGATTAAGATCCTTCCCGAGGGGTTATATTTTGACTGGAGGATAATAATGTGGATAGCGGCATTAGTGCTGATGATCCTCTATGAATGCTACTGGATCAAGTATTTCAGGAGCGGGAAAACAATGAAGGATCTCTATACTTCTTTTGCAGGATATCCTGTTGCCGGAGCAACTCTTCCGGTCATCGCCGTATTCCTTCTCGGCTTGTATTCGCTGAATATTCTCCTGATCATCAGTTCAATTATACTGGGTACAGGACATATAGGAATTCATGTTATGCACAGCAGAGAAGCACGTGCATAACATGAACAGAAAATAATTATTTATGGTACTCGGCAATAAGGATCCTGTCGTTGACTATCGAGGTGTCAGCATCAACACTTTGGAGCGTTCCCTCCCTGTTGCCAAACATATTGTACTCGGCATTCTCAGCAGCTTCCGCACTGTCATATAAATACACAACGAATAACGTGTTTTCATTATATGCACGGAAACACTCTAATGCACCGTAACACTGATCAAGTTCACCGGAAGGATCAAAAACCGTTATCATATATCCTTCACTTGAATACTGTTCTGACAGCCTGATCATTTCACCGGAACTGAGAGTCAATACTGTTGTCTCAATTGTTGTTGCCTGCGTGGTCGGGACTGTTTCCTTCACAATCTCGGGGAGCACGGACATACCGTTCTTTGGCGCGGTCAGATCGCAGCTGTCCCAACCTTCGCCATGTGATTCAATATGTCCATTTACTTTATAATGGCCTTCATATGTGACATCGTTATCATCACGCACAGTATATGAGCCCTCTGCAGTAAAAGTCCTATAATAGAAACCATCATCAGTTCTATCGCTCGCTTTGATCTTGTCGATGATAACGGCCGGAACATAGCCGTATTTTTCCATAACCTCGGATTTTACTGCCAGGTCAACCAAAGACCTTATATAGCCTTCCTCCTGTGAATTCAGATCCGCCTGCTTTTCACACGCTATCAGAGATAGTGAGAAGAACAGGATAAATATTGTACACGCTATCTTCTTAAACACAGTTACCGCTCCAATGATATACAAGTATTATATCATTCTCATTTTGTCTGTCCTGCGAACATCAGTTACTCTACATTCTTAAGCGCTTCATCCATCGGAATCTTCCTGATCCTTATGAAATCAAAAACCGATACGACCGCATAACCGACAAGCATGTAAATGATCGACATTATCATGGATTTAGTGCTCATGTAGAATGTGAACCAGCCGTCCATCTGCAGCATGAATGCCCTGAAAACATAGATCAGGATGATGTAGCCTGCGACAAACCCGGTGAACGTGAACAAAAGCACGATGAATGCCGTGGGGATCATGTAAAGCGAGCTGATCTCAGAGTTCTTGAAGCCCAGGATCTTGACCATCGAGATCGAGTGTTCATTCCGCTCGATGATTATCTTGGTCAGAAGGAATATCAGGGCGGCGGAAAGCACCAGAAGAACGTACTGCGCCACGACCATGAAGCCGCCCATGGAATGCATGAGCTGGTTCGTGACCTTTACGATGTCATCCTTGTCGATTACGGTCGCGAAATATTTTTCGTCAATATCTGTGATTTCTTCGTTCGAGAAATAGCCTGTAAAGGACCCTTCCTTCTTATCGAAAATGCGGATGAAATTGTCATTGGGCATGAACACCGCAATGCCGCCTTCGTAATCAACGATGCCTGCTACGGTAAACTCATAACTCCTGTTCGCGAACTCTTCCTTAAGATTGATCCTATCGCCAACGCCAAAACCGAATTTGTCATCGAAAGCGCTCGAGATATAGACCTTTCCGTCTTCGAGTTCTGCATCGATGTCCACATACTTACTGCCATCCTCGATGCCGTAAACGGCAACCGATTCATTGGTTCCTCCGCTGCCTCTTCCTTTGATAAATGACGTGACGTTCTTCTCATAAAGAAGCGAAGTCTCATTGAATCTTTCCGCATCCTCGTTCGCGGTAACAAGCTCGTTTCCGTCGTCATCTTTGGTATTCATCAGCATGTACTGGTACTTCGCGAAAAGCATGTCAGGAGCGCGGTCGCCATAGTTATTCAGTGAATCCGGCAGGCCGAACGCGAAGCAGAGCATGACTTCGACAAATACGATACCGAAGATGAGGATCGCGTAATTCGGGATGTTCTGGAACAGTATCCTTAACCTGAACCTGTTCATGAAAGACCATTTGGGAAGCCTTCTCGCCTTCGTTCTTTTCGATCTCTTGAGATCATGTCTTAAGAACTTCAGAGGGCTTAACTGAAGCTTTCTGACGATAACGAAAAGATTGATCAGGAACATTAAGAGCAGCGGGATTATCGTCGTCTTCACGAGCGCCATCGGACTCCACACAACACCGCAATTAGGCAGACTGTAAGTCTCGAAATAGATATTTACCGCAGCTTCCTTAAACAATGTGTAACCCAGGATATTGCCGATGACAGCGCCTATCAGGGTTACGACCACGGGGGTAGAGAGATAGTGCGCGATGAGCTCGCCTTTCGTATAACCCGATGCGCGCATCGTTCCGATGACGGAGGCTTCCTTATCGATCGTATTGCTTATCGTTATCGCGAAAATAAACGCTATTACTGCGATGAGAATGTAGCAGAGTGTCTCTGTTCCCGCAGTATCGCCTTCCACGTCGGAAGGCGCGAAATTAGAAGCCTGGCGGTAGCACTCAGGAAGGAAATCCTCCAGGTCATTCTCGAAGACCACAGACTGCGTGATCAAGGCCTTCATGAATTTCTCGGCATAGTCTGCCTGCGCGGTCTTATCTGAAGGTTTTACGTCGTAGAAATATGCATAGCTGTAATGCGTTCTGGTGCGCAGAGAATCAAAGCCCTCAGGCGTTACCATTGCGACGTCAAATCCGAAAGCATCGAACATCAGGTCGTTGTTGTTCTCATGCAGAGAAGTGTAGTTGATGTAAGACAGCAGTCCGACGACCGTAAATTCCTTACCTCCGACACGGATCGTATCGCCTGCCTTGATGCCTACGTTGCTCGCGTGCATTCTGTCGATGGCAATCTCATTCTCATTCTCGGGCGCGCGGCCTTCATTGAAAGATGCCTGATCGACTTCGTCACTGCTGCTGAAGACTCTTACTGTCGCATCCCTCGTGCCGTCTTTATTGAAATCTTCATCTTCGTTCTTGAAGAAATGTTCATATACGGTTACTGCCACGGGCGCGAAATCCGGATCATCGAGATCGTATTCTTCTACGGTCTCATCCCATTTCTCATCAACGGCTTTGACTACTTCTTCGTGAGCTTCCTTATACGCATCTTCTACCGCCTTTTTGAACTCTTCCGAATCACGCGCTTCTTCCAGAGCAGTGTCGTAGTTTTCTTCCATGAAGGCATCGATCTGGTTTTGGATCATATCCTCATCGGTAATGCCCAATGCTTCACACTGCGAACGGACTGCAGTCTCGATTCCTTCTGTTACCTGCTTTTCGAGTTCTTCATCAACAGCCCTGGCAACTTCTTCATCAGCTTCCTCATATCCCTTGTTGATAAGATATTCTCTTACGTCAGCCATACCGCCTTTTTCGACTGCTCCGATAAGCTCTTCAGATGCTTTGTTCTTGAACTCGAAAGAACCGTCTTCGAGCTTTAACGTTATCTTTCCTGTGTTGATCGCTTCAAGCATACTGTCACGGCCGACGGACATTCCCGAGACAAAGCCGATCATGAGCACCATGAAGACTATAATTACAAGATATTTCTGCCAGTCCCCTATCAGTTCCTTGGGGACCCTTTTGATAAGCGGATTCTTCATTTTCGCTTCCTCCTTACCACTCGAGATCGGAAGCAGGGATCTTCTTATCGTTAATGTCGTTATGGCGGACGATACCGTCACGAAGTTTGATAACGTGATCTGCCATATGCCTGATCGCTTCGTTGTGCGTAACCATTATTATGGTGTTGCCGAACTTCTTATTGCAGTTCTCGATGAGGCCGAGGATCTCCTTGGAAGTCTTGTAATCAAGAGCTCCCGTGGGCTCATCACACATAAGAATGTCCGGATTCTTAACAACTGCGCGGCCTATTGAGACACGCTGCTGCTGACCTCCGGACAACTGATTGGGATATTTGTATTTGTGATCTTCCAGACCTAGTGTTGTGATAACTTCATCTACGTTGAGGGGGTGGTCTGAAAGATATGCGCCGACCTCTATGTTTTCTTTTACATTAAGATTCGGGATGAGGTTATACATCTGGAAAACATAGCCTAAGTGCTTTCGCCTGTACATCGTAAGCATCTTCTCATCCATATCCTTAAGCTTGTCGCCGTTGATGCTTACGTACCCCGAATCCGGCGTATCTATGCCCCCGATGATATTGAGAAGCGTCGACTTGCCTGAACCTGACGGTCCGAGAAGGACACAGAACTCGCCTTTGCTCACCGTGAAGTCCATACCCCTTAAAACATCCTGCTTTGCTTCACCGGTACCGAAACTCTTCCTGAGATCGCATATCTCAAGGAACTTTCTCTCTTGTTCGCTCATAAAAAGCCTCCAAAAATAAAAAAGATATGACCGAAGCCATATCAAAACAATTTTCGGAGAATCGTCACGTATAGCTTCGCAGTTATACATGAGTCTCGCAATTTAAAACAAGCCAGGAATATTCCAGGATGTTGACTTGCTGCGCTGAGCGCTTGCTACTCCCCCATGGGATTACTTTTAAATGCTAACAACCGGTGAAAAATCTGTCAAGCGCGATATTTCATCAAATTTCATAAAAAACAACTGAAAACCCGGAATTATTTTTTTCTGGCTAACTCAAGATCCAATGTGTCATTTATTGAAATTGTTCCGCCGTAACGGTTGATTGCATCTTCTATTTTTCCGAAGAATACATTCCTGATACTTTCCTCAATAGCAATATGATCGGAGTAAGTACCAAGCAGTGCAATGTATTCTTTAGCAGTGAATTCTCTTGTGCGGCAGAATAAGTGATACTCAATATCAGTGAAACCGTATTTGGCAGGGATCAAAGATATCTCTCTGGCATTATCCTCTGTAAACCACTTTTTTGAACCGGACTTAACACCATAAAACTTATTGTAATGACCGTTATAAATTTCATCTATTTCACTAGCAAGATCCGGATTATCCTGACTGATATGCGGACGGTTGGCAAAACGTGCGAAAGCGCCGCCGGATTTCAGGATCGAATATACCTTAGGATATCCGATCTCTTCCGGAATCCAATGGAAAGCTGTCGCGGAGAAAACAAGGTCACAGGAGTTCTCATCAATTAAAACATCTTCAAACTTCCCGGTAACTACATTGAATCTCTCATACTCTTTAAATTTGTCTTTCAGCAACTGCGACAGTTTCTCACCATACTCAACGGCAGTGAACTCACATCCGGTCTTAAGTACCGGCAGCGAAGCCTGTCCGCTCCCGCTTCCGACTTCAACAACACGGCTGGAGTTATCTATCTGAATGTAATCAAAGATCGTCTTATATATCTCTTCAACATAGCCTGGGCGCATCTTATCATACAAAGAAGCCGCAGTATCAAATGTTTCTCCTAATTCTTTTCTGTTATCTGACATACAAAAAACCTCCGGTTCTTTTGTCAAAACTTATCATCTGGTGACCAATAACTGCTTAATGATATAGAGCAGCAACAAATGTCCCGGATAGAAAACATAAAACAGCCACTTAAGACCTTTTCCCTTCTTTCCGTTATACAGGAACAGAGGGATAAGACTGAGGCCTGTCGCGCAATAGAACCCCATGGTCCTTGTAACTGCAAGAAAAGCAACTCCCATTCCGGTCCTTGCATAATGATTAACATCCTTGAAGACATAGAACAGGAAGACTGCAATAACTGCAAAGAATATATAGTCTGCCTTGACCAGAGTTGCAATAACCGCTATTACAGCCACGGCCAGTATTCCGAGGACTGTCCTGCCTGCGCTGTATTTACCCGTATCCTCTTTTCGATCTCCGCGGATAAGATCAAAAAGCCTCAGGGCGAGTATAGACAGAAAGAAAGTCAGCATAATATTCTGATGACTAAGATTGAGCTTCCCGTCAGATGCAAGATCGAACGGGACTTCACTTACAAGAGCAAATATACCCATTCTCAGCATATATTTGTTCTTGTCTCTGGTATAAATATAGCCTTCCGCAATACAAAATGAGAAGATTGGCATGGCAAGCCTTCCGACCATCCTCGGCCACATCACTTCAGGAAAGAAAAAATCTCCCACATGATCGAAGACCATACAGACCATAGCTATGATCTTCAGCATCGTCCCGTCAAGAAATCCTATATATTTTCTGTTCAAACTGTTAGTCATCTTTCATTCACTTCTTAAATCTGATAATCAAAATCTCTTGGATTTTGTAAAATTCAGACGCAAATAATTATACATCATCTTAAAATGAATAAATTTTTTGTGATATATGCAAATATCGTGTAAAATCATATTGTAACCGTAGGCATTTTAATCTTGTGAGGTACCCCCTATGTTTTGTTCTAATTGCGGAAAACCATTGGAATCCGAAGTCTTTTGTCCCTTTTGCGGTACTAAACAACCTGAGTCAGCACCGGCAACAACAACTGAACCGGCTGCTGAACATGTTGCAGAGACACCTGCTCCCGCAGCCCCGGTTACTGCACCGGAACCAGTTGCTGAAGCTCCCGCTGCTGCAGCTCCGGTTGCTGCTCCGGAACCCGTCGCTGAAGCAACCGCTCCCGTAGCTCCTGTTACTGCTCCCGAGCCAGTTGCTGAAACACCTGCTCCTGCAGCTACGGTTGCTGCAGAGCCCGTTGTTGAGACTCCTGCCGCTACAGCTGAGGCTAAACCCAAAAAGAAAAAATCAGCTAAGCCGGCCATTATCATCGGTGCAATAGTTCTCGGCATCGCATTACTTGCAGGTGCCGGTTTCGGCGTGTCCTATTTCCTTACTTCCAGCAAGTATGACAAGGGAATGGAAGCCATCAATGATGAAGATTATAAGACAGCTCTCAGTACATTTACCGAACTGAAAGATTTCAAGGATTCAGAGTATTGGGCAGAGTATGCCCAGCTCGAAATAGAATATGAGAAGCTCGATTCCCTTGACGAGGCCGGAGATTATGACGGCATTATCGAAATGCTGAATACCCGCTCAAAGTTCTTCGGAAATGACGACAAGGGCAAAGAGGCAAAAGCTCTTTTAGATGAATACACGACACTTAAAGCAGCTTTCGAAGATAAGGATGCGGAAAACTATTTTGAAGCAGCCGACAAATTTGATTCACTGACACTTTTCGGTGACAAATATGATTACGAGAAAGACATGTGCCGGATTTACGGTTATATAGAAGAGCAGGACTGGATAAGTGCGATCGGATACCTCTATGGCATTCAGATCCAGGATCTTGATCTGGCATACATAGATAAGCCTCTGGGCTCTGAGCAGTCTCTCATCAGCAAAGAGTATATTGCCAATAATAACTATGTTTCTGATCCTCAGGCTTTTGATGATGCTTTGGATCTGGCAAGTGTTGAGGAGAAAGCACTTGCAGAAACCGCTGTTAACGGCCTCTGGTACAATTACGCCTACAACAAGTGGATGAATTATGAATACGAGGAAGCGATCCAGATCTTTGAAAAAATCGGAGATTTCAGGGACGCTCCATATGTTCTTACCCGTGTTCAGACAGATCTGGATAACTGCACCAATACTTATAACAAAGCCATGGAATACTATGAGAACGGCGAATACTATAAGGCAATGAAGCAGTTCGAGACCATCACGTATTTCAAGGATTCCGAAGAAATGGCTAAGGCTTGTCCGCAGGAACTTCCTGAGACCGGCGACTGCATGGTCAATGACGGAAGCATCGAATTAGAGATCTATGCGCCTTCCGGCATTAAATCGTTGATAATCAGATTCTATGATTCCGACGGCGATGTTTGTGCCCAGGTATTCCTCAGACCTGACGAAAGTGTCACACTCTATGTTGCAGCAGACACATATACGATCAAGGTCGGTTACGGAACTGAATGGTACGGCGAGACTGATCTCTTCGGCGAGAGCGGACGTTACACCCAGCTTTATAACGGTGATGATCCTGAATTCACATTCCAATACGGATATTGGTACCAGCTGGAACTCATGTCTGTTGCAGGCGGTAATGTCGGACAGGATACACTTTCAGGCGCTGACGATATGTAAGGTAATTTATTAGTCTTTACTTAAGGGGCTGTGATTTAAGTTATCACAGCCCCTTGTTTATTGGTTTTTATATATCCATTACTGTTCGACGGACTAAAATGCGCGAAAAGGCTTTTTAGTCCGTCATTTTTCGCCTGGAAATCATATATTTACCGGTTTTCGACGGACTAGAATGAGAGAAACATGTTTTTAGTCCGTCGGATTTGCTGAAAACAGCATCTCTTAACATAAAAACGACGGACTAAAAACGGATAATAGTCAGTTTGGTCCGTCGCGCCTTTATAGAGATAAATAAGATTTCAGTTACATGGTCTTTTTCCTCAAATCAACTTCTCCAGTTCTATTCTGAGTTTTTCCTTCATTGACTCGAGTTTCTCAGCGCTTGGGCGGTTATCGTCACTGTACATCTTTTCCATCGGATACCACCACACGGGACCTGCGCCGTTGTTACCGTAATTCCCGATATCACCTTTGCGCCTCGGATTGAGGTGCCAGTGAAGGTGTGCATCACCCATTCCGAGCAGCTCATAATTCATCTTCTCTGCCCCGAAAGCTTTGGATGTCGCTTCAGCTACCAGACTCATCTCTTCCAGGAACTTTAATTTCTCTTCCCTCTCAAGCTGGAAAAGTTCCGTAATATTCTCATGATGCTTATAAAGGAAAAGCGAATATCCATAGAAGTGCTGGTGGTCGCCAATTACCACATAACCGGTTTCCAGTTCTTTAACAAAATACGGATTGATCCCGTTCTTAATCATCTCTATCCTGTCACATATCAAACACATATTTATTGTCATCTCCTTTGATTTGTTTCATTCATTATAACCCTCTTATATTCAGTTGATTCATGAACATAATGGTATAATCAATGACATGGTAAATGTAATTAGGATCAAGGGCGGAACTGATAACTGTTATCTGGTTGCTGACGGTGAGTCTGCAATACTTGTTGACACGGCCAGCAAAGCAAATCTTGAACAGGTGATCAGGGAATGTGACAAGTATAAAATGAAGCTCATTTTTCTTACACATGTTCATTTCGATCACGCCGAAAATGCAGCCGAACTGTCCAAGCGGTATAACATCCCTGTCGCAATTCATAAGAATGATGAGGAGCTTTTTGAGAGCTTCGAAAAGCAGCCTTTAAGGTCTTACGGACTGGTAGGACGCGTTGTGCTCGGGATGTCATTGAAGGTATTAAAAAACACTAAGGTTGATAAACCGGATAATCTGATTATTGTTAAAGACGGTGATGACCTGAGTTCTTATGGGATCAATGCAAAAGTTATAGAACTTCCGGGGCACACTACCGGATCGATCGGCCTGGACGTTGAAGAAAAGCATCTGTTTGTCGGTGATGAATTAGATAACTGGATAACTCCCGGAATCGGACACCTCTATTATGATCTGAATGCGGTTAAGAATAGTGCGGAAAAGATCGGCAGACTTGGCAGCAGGACCATCTATTACGGTCATGGCAAGCCTACGGATAACCGCTTTACAGCTAAATAGTGTTGCCCCAGATAATGAGACAACCCCTTTAAATGTTTCAGTTTCTTAGTTCCTGATCTTACTCTATCGGTTCAAAATCAGCTGCGCCGTGTTTGCAGAGCGGACAAATGAAATCATCAGGCAGCTCGTCACCTTCGTACACATAACCGCAGACCTTACAGACATATCCCTTCTTGCCTTCCGTCTCAGGCTTGGGTTTTACGTTGTTCTGGTAATAGGTGTATGTCATCGTTTCTTTTTTCGTTATCACTCTGGATTCGACAACTGAACAGATAAACATGCCATGGGTATCGAGATCCACGTAATCCTCAACCTTCAGGGAGAAGAACGCATTGATATACTGCGGCAGGAACCTGAGACCGTTATCAGATCTGATCTCATCGATTCCCTCGAACTTATCGACTGTTCTTCCGGAATGGAAACCGAAGCGCTGGAATAATGAGAACGGAGCATCGGTTGAAAGGCAGTTAACGTTCATTATTCCCGTCTGCTGAATAACATGATGCGAATAGTTTTCCTTATTTATCGTAACAGCGATCCTGTTTGGAGTATTAGTTACCTGAGAGACCGTATTAACGATAAGACCGTTATCCTTCTTACCGTCGTTTGATGTTACAACATAAAGTCCGTAACCGATATTGAAAAGTGCTCTCAAGTCATTCTTGTCAGCAGTATCTGACTTTCTTGCCTTATACTCTCCGCAGAACTCTTCTGCCAACGCCTCGAGCTGTGTGCTGCTCTCATCATTCAGAGCGGATTTTATATGAACGGTATTCTCTGCGAAAGTGCAGTTCTTACAGCCTTCGAGCATACCCTTCATGATCTTTGCAGCCATCGGAGCCCATGAACCGTTCTCGATCAGTCCTATCTTGTGATTTGCGAAATTACGCTCGGTAAGGTGATGGATGAATTCACGCATGAACGGGAATATCTCGGCATTATAAGTTGTTGTCGCAAGGATTATCTTGCCGTAACGGAAAGCATCCTCAACTGCCTCAGCCATATCACAACGCGCAAGGTCATTTACCACAACCTTCGGACATCCTTTGTTCTTAAGCATTTCCGCAAGTGACTCGACAGCTTTCTTTGTGTTGCCGTAAACAGATGTATAAGCGATCACGATACCCTCAGTCTCCTGCTGGTATGTCGACCAAGTCTGATAAAGTCCGATATAGTATCCGAGATTTTCAGATAAGACAGGACCATGCAGCGGGCAGATGATCTGAATATCAAGATTAGCAGCTTTCTTAAGGACTGCCTGTACCTGTGCACCATACTTTCCGACAATGCCGATATAGTATCTTCTTGCTTCACATGCCCAGTCCTCTTCGACATCCAAAGCACCAAACTTGCCGAATCCGTCAGCAGAGAAAAGAACCTTGTCCGTTGAATCGTATGTCATGAGGACTTCAGGCCAGTGAACCATTGGTGCGGCAACAAAATTCAGTGTATGCTTTCCGAGTTCAAGAGCAGAGCCTTCACCTACAACTACCTGACGGTCTTCAAACGCAGTACCGAAGAAATTCTGCATCATCGCAAATGCCTTTGTCGAAGATACGATTTTCGCATCAGGATATGCCTTTACAAAGTTGGCGATATTAGCCGAATGATCCGGCTCCATGTGCTGGACTACCAAATAGTCGGGCTTTCTTCCGTCCAATGCTTTCTCAAGATTATCGAGCCATTCGTGGGTGAAATTCCTGTCGACCGTATCCATAACGGCGATCTTGTCATCCTTTATAACGTAGGAATTATAAGCCATTCCGTTGGGTACGATATACTGTCCCTCGAAAAGATCTATCTTGTGATCGTTAACACCTATGTAGATGATGTCGTTTGTAATCTGCATAATAATCTCCTTTGCAAAGGTATAAACAAAACAATTATATCATCATTTAAGACTGCCCCATTGTCATTACCTGTTCCAGGGTCGGATACGACGGTATTGCGCCCTTTTGCTGAATGCTGAGCGCACAGAATTTAGTCGCAAAATCCAAAGCCTCATCAAGGACTTCCGAAGTGACAGTTTCTATGTTTGACTTTGTAATTCCCGAAGCATTCAGTTTCCATAAGAACGATCCGATCGAAGCATCTCCGGCACCCGTAGTATCGACTACATTAACCGCAGGAGATATCTTATGAGCAGATGCATTTTTTGTGAATGCAAACATTCCGTCTTTCCCACAGGTGAAGAGAACAAGTTTTACGCCTTCGCCGAAAAGCCGGGGCAATGCCTCTTCGATGTCTGTAAATCCAGTAATAAACTCCAATTCATCATCAGATATTTTGAGGACATCAGCCTTCGGAATGAATTCCAGCACAGCGTTCTTCAATGCTTCCTCACTGTTCCAAAGCATAAACCTGAGATTGGGATCAAAGCTTATCAGGGCACCTTTCTCCTGAGCGATCCCAATCGCGCGCGAATGTGCCGACTTCATCGGGAAATCGCCCAAAGATACGCTGCAGAAATGGAGCGCGAAAATATCATCAAACGCTCTCTCATCAACTTGCGAAGGAGAAAAAAGCATGTCAGCTGACGGCTTCCTGTAGAACGAGAAAGTACGGTCTCCGTCTGCAGCCAGACTAACAAATGCAAGTGCGGTATTTGCTTCATCAGTAAGAGCGATATATGAAGTATCGATCCCTGTCCTGTTAAGTTCTCTGATTATCTTATGACCGAACGGATCGTCACCTAACTGGGTTAAGAAAGCCGACTTTCCTCCGAGTCTTGAGAAGGCTGCGCACACATTAGCAGGCGCTCCTCCGACAGCCGGGAAGAACGATTCGACATCATCAAAGTCACATCCTTTTCTTGAAGGAATAAAATCGATCAGGGCTTCGCCTATCGCAACGAGAGTACCTTTACTCAAATCCTCTCACCTCCATCTTTCTGATAGTTCTGAAACTGAATCCTCCGCCTTCGCTTACGGTCTTAACAGATGCTTCCGAAGGGTAGAATCTGCTGCTCATAGCGTAAGATCCGTTACCTGCAAATATCTCTATACTTGACCTGTCAACGATTATCCTGATATCGCTGATCTTACCCGTAAGGACTTTCCGGACAGTCCGCCCGTAACCTATATCACCTTGCGAAAGATCAAGTACGATCTCATTACCGTTATAAGTGATCTTTGCTTCACCAATACTGAGCTTATAGTTATCATCAGTTATTGCTGCATTTATATCGCATGGAAGATCTGTCAATACGGCATTCCCCTCCCGGGCTTCATTGAGATCTCCGAACAGCTCCTGATTGATCACGGGACATTGTCTGATACGGCCGTCATCAGATAAAGACAGTCTGCGCGGTACAGTCAGACAGTGCTGCCAACCGAGTTCTGTCGTGGGATTTGAATAAGGAATATCACCTATCCCCATCCACCCTATCAGGATCCTGTCACCATGTTTGTCAACAAATGTCTGCGGTGCATAGAAATCAAATCCGTGATCATACTCGGTGAAATCATACAGCTTATCACCATCCATTCTGAAATATCCGGAGCTGTATACATTCTGATATCTGTATTCTTCATGGGGTATTCCCTGAGGCGAGATCCCTAGGAACGTCTTCCCTTCAACATCAAACTGATCGGGACATTCCCACATATATCCGAAATCATCTACGGATAATGACTTCACATAATGCCAGTCATCGGGATCATCTGCTTCATAGAAAAGGACACACCCCTTGTCATCTAATGTTCTTGCGCCAAGGACCATCTTCCACTTGCCGTCCTCGAACCGGACCTTCGGATCTCTGACATGACAGGAACAATAATCCGGATAATCACTGTTGCGGAGGATGATCTTTTTATCGCCCATGATCCGTCCGTCTGAGGTCGTTACATGTATCTGATTGGCTTCTCTTCCTGAGGTAACGTAATCGTATTCTCCGGGAAGTTCAACGTTGCCAGTATAGAAAATATGGATCGTTCCATCCTTAACGACAGCACATCCCGAGAATACTCCGGTCCTGTCTTCCGGTATATCAGGCTCGAAAACAATGCCTGTATACTCCCATGACTTTCCGTCATCAGAACTCTCAAAATGTCCCCAGCATTTTCTCCCGGCACCTTCAGGAGAGTCCGGAGAAAATTGGAAATACACATGATATTTCCCATTAAAAAAGCACAGACCGTTTGGGTCATTCATCCATCCTTTGCGGGGTTCCAAGTGGATCATCTGTCTCCAGTCCTGTGCCATGAGAACACCTCTAACTTATTTTTATCGCGGCCCGCAATTCTTTAGATATCAGCTTCTTGAAAACTGCGATATGAACTTCCAGGCATTTTCGATACTGTGCTGTCTGCACTCGTGAACCTGGTTGCTTACGCTTGAGAAAGCCGTCCTGCAGATCCCGTCTTCGCTTTCAAAATAGTGGATCGTCAAGGTTGCATCTCTTGAAGGATCGTATACTTTCTCGATCCGGTCTCCGGGCAGACCCCAGACCGGATCTTCCCAGTTATCCTTGTCATCAAAAGACACATTTTCGAAAGTCTTCCTGAGCCCGTTAACTTCAGCCACATACTTAACTCTTTCCAGACATGTATCCGCATGGAAAGGAAGCTCCCCAAGATGCGACTTTTCTCCGCCGGAATAAAAGACCGGAACCGGAACGGTCTTATTAAGTCTGTCCGTTACGGGTTTGCCGAAGAAAGTTGTGTAAACAGGGAAAAGAGCACTCGCCGGCATAATACCCGCAAGGATCTCAGGATACTCCTGATAAAGATCCCATGTCTTTCCGCTTCCCATTGAGAATCCTGTCGCATATATGCGTGAAGGGTCCACCGGATAACGCTGAAGGAGAGTATCTATCACTTCTTTTGCTTCAGTAGCAGTAACAAACTGATGATTCTCGATCGATACAAAGAGGAAATCATATTTCCTGGCAACTTCCCACCATCCGGCAACATAAGTAAGATACATCGAAGAATCTCCGCCGCCATGGAATCCTACCACAAGAGGGACATTGCCTTTATCCAGAAGGCCGTTGTTGTAATATGCAAAATATCCGACTTTGTGCTCGGGTGTTTTTACCGGAAGAAAATCGTTGTCAGGAGATGTCTTTACCGTCACATAACCCGTATCTTCAGTCATGCCGAGCTCAATGAAGTCAGGCTCAATTTCAATATGACCGCACCACATCTTGAACTTCTTAACGAATGAATCAAAGTCCTTTCCGTACTCAGCTTTATCCTTGATCAGAAGGTTGTCGCAGACGCTGAATGATTCATTGATCTTCTCGCTGTTCCCGACGCTCAGGATTGCAATATCAGTTCTCTCAATGTCCGGAACAACGCTCAGTCTCTCCATTGAACACATTGCGGGAGTGATCTCGCCGGGACCCCACAGATACTGTCCCTCCTGCTTCTTAAGAAGATTTTTGGCAACGAAATCCGCCGATGCTCCAAAGCTGTATATATCCGCGCGGAAGATCGCTCCTCTCGCATAATAACCTTCAAAAGTATTCGTGAAGAAATTAAAGTCCTCGACAATACCGTCCCTATAGACCTGAATCATCTTTATCTCAGATATCACATCAGCATAGACCGAGCTGCAGGCTCCTGCCCACCCGTCTTCTGAAGCCGGATAGATAAACAATACACTTGAATCGTAACGTGCCGCTATGTCAGACAATCCCGTCTCATGAGCAAATCTAACCGCACTTTCCATATCCTGTTTTTCTTCCTCGAAAACAAGAAGCAGAGGCGCTCTGAACCCGTAGTTATTAGTCTGTCCGTCAAGGTCATTATCCGGCACAAACACCTTCATCGTAAAAGAATCAAATCCGTGCTCCCAGCATCTCCCGCCGTTACAATCACTGACCTGAGGTCTTTCCATCATTGACATAAGATCATCCCCCAAATAAATTTGCTTATATTCTATATCAAATCTCGCAAAGACAACACAAAACAAACAGACATCCGGAAACCAAATGCTATAATGTACTGCGTCAAAGAGAGCCTTCTCTTTGAAACCGGAGAAAAACAATGCAGAAAAACAAAAAACTGAAATGGCTGATACCTGTAGCGATCTTATTGGTCCTTACCGTCACCTATTTCGTATACAAAAATTTCTATTATCATGCTGATCCGTGTGTTGAAGCATCACTCATTACGCATGATGGTGTAACCGTCTCAAAGACAGATTACGGATGGTACTTCGATGGCGCATCTACCGGGAACGCGCTTATTTTCTATTGCGGCGCCAAAGTCGAAGAGACCGCTTATTCACCCCTATGCTACGAACTGGCAAAAGAAGGAATCGACGTGTTTCTTTTGAAGATTCCTTTCAGACTCGCTTTCTTCGGGATCAATAAAGCCGACAGTATCATATCCCGGTATAACTACGATAATTGGTATGTCGGCGGACACTCTCTCGGCGGCGCAATGGCTGCGTCTTATGCTTCAAGTCACAGCAATGAACTGGCGGGCGTTATACTTCTCGCCGCTTACTCGCCAACAAAGCTCGATGACGGTCTGAATACAATACTGATATACGGTACAAATGATACCGTCCTTAACCATTCAAGATACAGCAGCTGCCTCGCAAATACTCCTGATACGAGGACCGAACACATCATTTCCGGCGGCAACCACAGCGGGTTCGCTTTTTACGGAAACCAAAGCGGCGACGGCACGGCAACAATATCCGCTGATGAACAGATCAGTGAAACTGTTCGCGTGATAGTAAGCGCGATAGATTAAATAGGTGCTGAATTACCAGATTAGTCTCATGACACTACATATAGAAACTGAGTTTTAATGGATAAGAGGGGCATTACCGACGAATTATAATAAACAAAAAATAGTCGGTATGAAAGACCACCATTACCAATGCTAATCAACCTAATAATACCGTCGAAAATCGAATAACGGAAAAATGTCGGTATTTTCGAGCACAACTTGATTAGAATCATCGGGAAAAACACCGTCGAAAATCGAATAACGGAAAAATGTCGGTATTTTCGAGCAAAAATAGACCAGAAAAATCGAAAACAATACCGACGAAAACAGAAAAACAAAAATATGTCGGTAATCCTCACCAGAACAGATAGCACCTGCAGGCTTCGCCGTCAAGAAACGGCAAGCCTATCCACCCTCAATCCCTTATTCCGCAATCGGAATAAATATCTCAGATCTGAACAGGAATTGAGGATTATGTGGTGAATTGCAATTAATGAGTGGTGAGTTGCTTGAAGGTAAGATTTTAAACCGGCTTGATTATCCAGTTCTGCACGCCGCCAAAGCTGCTCTTAGAACACAAGAGCACCGGATTATCTCTCTGAGCCGTTAAAACACGCCCGCTTTCGTAAGCTGTCATGATAGAATAGCTGCCGTTCCTGTTCTTGTCCAGTTTCCAGCTCTGTGCTTTTGCATAGCCGGTAGAATCCCATAAGTTTATGGTATTTCCCTCCGAATCCCATGCATTTGACAGATCAATTCGTTTATCGGGAAGTTCCCGGGGCGAGAGAATAAACAGCCCGTTCCCGCTGTATCTTATGTCCCAGATACAAGGATCTTTTGAAAGAGTAAGTGTCGGTTCAGCCTTCCGGCCTGTCAGATAACCCTTTCCGTCAGCATCCTGTATCAGAAATCTCCCGATATAACAGGTGCTGAGTTTTGTAAGAGGCCACATTTTCGGATACATGCCGACAAATCTTGTTACACCGTTATCTTTATACGGAAGCGTTCCCGAGAGAACAAGCTTATAAAACTCGAAAAAATCATAATCGTTCTTACCGGCTGTATATTTCAGGTATCCCGGATATAATTCCGGTCCCATATATGCATGTGTGTTGGGATATTCGATTCCCAACAGAGTGCCGAGAGCTTCGAGCTGGTGCATCCATTCATGAACGGCTACAGCAGTTGCATAAAGCGACGGGGTCTCAGGATCTTCTAAAGGATACGTGCCTTCACGGGGCTTTCCAAGATTAAATGTGGAATAACCCATGGGAGATAACAGGTCTGACACACAAAGCCCGAGAATGACGGGATGATCGCTATATTCTTTTTTGGAGAAATTCCGGAAACGGTTCTCATTACCGTCTGTCTGAACGGTCGTCAGCACCGTATCGTAATCATTATCCGCTAAATACCGGTCGATCACCGGCTGTACTGTCGTTTGAGCAAGATAAAGCCAGCCCTCGCTTTCATATAAGGTTAACGGAGCCTCATCTTCGATGAAATGAAGATCGACTGTGACATCAATATCATGATCCGTGATCTTCTCTAAAAACTTCTCGAAATTCAGAACAACAGCCTGAAGATACTCCCTGTCAAAACCGGTCATCCGGAAATCCAGTTCACCATAAGTAACATGCGTAAATCCAAGCCAGAGAACATTATATCTGACAGGTTCTTTCAGATGTGTATGATCACGCGCCAGAAACTGATCCGCTGCATCCTTCATAAGCCTGTCGATCTTCTGAGCGGCAGACTCAAAATAAGACGGTTCTTCATTGCGTGAGATGAGATTTTTCAAGCTTCCTATCATTTCATTGACAACCATTTTCTCTGACTAAAACAATGTCATTATATCATTCATCAGATGCCTGCCCGGTTTTTAAGCAAATCTGTTGATTTATGAATAATTACGCATTCAAAAAGACACTGTATTAACAAAATTTCAGCATTAAGGGCTGTAATTAGTTATTACAAATATAAATTGATATATTCACGCGGTTAATTAAACTAAATATCGTTTCTTAACAAACTTATAATAGGAGAGATTAGTTATGAAGAAACTGGTGACAACAGCACTTGTTCTTGCAATGGCTTTGAGCTTTGCCGCTTGCAGCAAAACAGAGCCTACAGACACGGAAGCTGATACAAAAGAAACTACGGAAGCAACAACTGCTTCAGAGACTGAGGAGACAACAGCCGAGACAACTGAAGAAACAGCACCTGCTATACCTGACGGTTATTCACTCGTTGAGATTACAAGTGATTATCTCGGCGTAAAGGTATCTTATGCTGCTTTGGACGACGGAAGATTCGCCGGCAGCAACATCGACATCGGCAAAAAGGCTAATCAGTATGGCAGAACCGAGATTACCGTTAATTTCTTTGAGGATGAATCGAAGCAGAATTCAAACTGCGTTAAGGCTATTTTCAGGATCTGGGCAAGAAGCAACAACTATGTAACAGATCAGATCAACCGCTATGATGCAGTCGAGGGAATTGACTATGAAGGCATTTGGCATTCTGCAATCGGAGATGAGACAAAGTGCCATTATGAGCTCTACACCCCTGAAAATTCCTACATTGACGGAAGAATCGTTGTTGAAGTAGATATGTTCGCATACAGCGACTGGATGCCTCTTGAGGATTACAAGACTCTTGTTGATACAATGCTCCAGACAATGACGATCGAGATCCTTGATACAAACGGTCTTAATGACGCAAACGGTGACTTCCCGAGCAATTCCGGACTTTTCACTGTTCCCGCAAAGGTTAAGATCGCAGGTCAGGAATTATCAACATACTGGACAGTTCCTTACAGTGCACCTCATGCACAGATCGATTTCACTGACGCTCAAAAGCAGCAGGTAATAATCCTCGAGGACGGTCAGAACGTTCCTAAGTATGTATCTGCAAGAATCGAACTTGATGAGCCTGACAAGTACAGAGAAGTTTCTTTCGGTGACTATTCAGGCATCTGCGAGAGAGACACAGGAAAGGGCAACATCGAGCATAAATACACGATCGTTCTCGCACAGGACGGCGAAAAGGAGAAAAACATTACTTTCTCAGTAATCTATGCCGCTCCTAAGACATATTCAAACGATGACATCAAGACCATGTTCGGTGATGAGGACAAGGTTGCAGAGATCAATGATATGCTTGACGCATACGCAGAAGAGTACCTCAACCAGCTGATCCTCACAGTTGAGTAATCTGTTCAGGATATAATCTTAAAAGTTTTTACAGGGCTGCCCCGCAAGGGCAGCTCTGTTTATTTGCAATGACAGGGTTTTCGCTGTCATAATTGTTTTCCCTGCCAATACCTAAAATATTTTTGCCACATCTTTGCCGATAATTAGTTTGATTATCAAATCAAATTTGCGTAATATGAAATCATAAAATGAATTATTGGCTCAACATGCAAGGTATACCTTTATGAAAGAGGATCCGGTTTTATGGCAAAGTCGAAAAAGAAAGGCCTGAAAAAGTTCCTGATAGTCATTGCGGTCATTGCAGCAGCCGCTTTAGTCTATGAGGCAGGAGTGTGGGGCCTGAGTGACCGCGTCGTCAAGCTGTCTTTCAACGGCTTCGAGAATTTTTTTACTGTCCATGATGAATATTATGCCGTTGCAGGTCCCCTAAGGGCTCCTGTTCCAAAAGCACTTGTCGGGACAGTCTGCGGAAATGATCCGGAATATATAGGTCAGCTCGATAAAGAAACCGGAAAAGTATTCTTTGTCCAGGTCAATTGGAGTGAGAACGGACGTCCTGTTTTCGAAGGCACAACAACACTGATCCATTCATATTCAAGCAAGTATGTATTTGAGGTAACATCACCGGGACCGGATGAATGTGTCGTCTCACGTGAAGAAGAACGCGTACTCCTGGATATCGCCGAACATTTTTATGATTTTGATCAGGACTATACCAGAGGCGAAGATAACTGGGTTGCAAAGACAGGAACAACTACAACAATATTCTCTTTTGACGTTTCAATGAATGGAGACAAAACTATATTCACTATCCACCAGCCGGGTAAACCATATATGGTCTATTCTTACGATAACGGCAAATTCGTAAAGATAATGAATGTTCCCGAAAAGGGCGATTACGATGTCACGATCTGGAAGAAGATAATCGAATAATAAGTTCATTCAATAACATGAAGAACGGGCACCCCGTTACCGGGATGCCCGTCTTTCTTTTATCTCAAGGATATCTCTTAAGATTCCCCGAGTCCCAATATGAGTCCCTGCCAATTCGAATCACCAAAAGCTAAACAGGAACTTCAAACCGGTTACTTCTTAATGTCAGCTCTCCATGTTGCAGGCTTGAATTCCTGTACAAGCGGGAGGAGACGTTTATCTACATCGATCTTGAACACAGAGTTGAAATTGTTTGTTGCGATCATCTGACCAGCAAATCCGACAATAACCACGAGTTCCTGATCGTTAAAGAACTTTCTTAATTGATCGAAAAGACTGTCAGATACTGATGTAGGGTCCTTTACGATTGATTCTGCCAATGTTGTAAGGAGTGTTTCCTTCTCGTCATAAACAAGGTTTGCCGGATCAAGTCCTAAGCCCTTTACATCGCTGATAAAGAACAGTGAGCACAACTGGCATGAATTAGTTGTGGATATCTTGTGCGCATAAAGGATTGCATCCTTCTCACCTATTACCTCAACCAATCTGTTCCATGATGTGTACCATGCCATATATGCGTCATATGTTGCCGCGTCATTGAGAAGACCCTTCTTCATGTTTGTTACTGCATTTCTTCCTGCGAGCTCGTCATAACGCTCCTTCTCTGCGCCTGTTGCCTCTGATTGTTCTACCAATTTAATTCTTGCCATTTTGTGTTTCTCCTTTTAGTGATTCTTATAAATGAGATCGTATTAAAGTGCGATCTTAAGTATGTCGGTGATTCTCTGTGCATCGAGGGGGACATAGTGTCCTACGGTTCCTCCGGCTGTTGCACGTTTTGCCATTGTCTCAAAATCTTTGTCTGTTATTCCGAGTTCGGAAAGTCTTGTCTTGAGTCCTAAACTTTTAAAGAATCTCTCGAGTTCTCCGGATAACAGAAGTGCTCTTTCTATTTCGGTGAAATCATATGAATCCTTGCCGTAAACTCTTGTTGCGAGAAGCGCGAGCCTCCACGGTTTTATCTCTGCTATATACTTTGTCCATGCGACAAAGACGATTGCCATTCCTTCACCGTGTGTGATGTTATACTGTGCAGATAACTCATGTTCGATTCTGTGAGATCCCCAGTCAGCCGATCTTCCGGCATCCAGGAAATTATTGTGTGCCACAGATGCGAGCCACTGTATCTCTGCGCGTGCATTGATGTTAGTCGGATCTTCTATGAGTCTTGCGGCATTCACCTGTAAGGCTCTGATTGCACCTTCGATAAGATAATCGGTAGTATCCGAATTCTTCTCATCGGAGAAGTACCTCTCGAGAAGATGCGATAAAACATCCGCTATTCCGACGTGTGTCTGGTAAGAAGGAAGATTAACTGTATATCTCGGATTCATGATTGCAAACTTCGGAATGATGCGGTCATCTTCAAATCCTTTTTTCCATTCACCGTATGAGAGGATCGCTGCATTTGAAGTCTCGGATCCTGATGATGCCGTAGTTGCTATTACGCCGATTCCCAATACTTTCTCCGGTATTGTTCCTTTCGCGAAAAAGTCCCAGACATCACCATCGTATGGTATTCCGATCGCGATTGCTTTGGCGGTATCGATGGAGCTTCCTCCACCGACAGCCAGAACAAAATCCACTTTGTCTTTCTTTCCCTGTTCAACCAGTTTCCGGACAAGTTCTATGTTCGGATTCGGTACTACTTCCCCGCTCTCGGAGAATCTGATATCGAGTTCTTCTACGGCTTCCCTGATAACGTCGTATATGCCGAGTGTCTTTACAAAATCACCGCTGTATACCAATAGGAGTGAATTCACGTTGTTTTGTTTGAGGAGTTTTGCAAGACTTTTCTCGCTTCCTTCACCGAATACTATTTTGGCAGGGTTGTAGTACTCAAATCCGATCATGGTTATTGCTCCTTATCAGTAAAGGGGTACGACTGCACCATCATAAGTAGCTTTGATGTAAGCGCTTACTTCAGGTCCCTGGAGAACTTCAACGAGCTTCTTGATCGCAGGATCATTTGCCTTATCAGCAGATGTAGCGATGATGTTTCCGTATGTCTGAGCTGCAAGACCGTCATTAGCTTCAACTGCAAGTGCCTGGCTTACATGGAGTCCGCCCTCGATCGCATAATTACCGTTGATAACTGCTACGTCAACGTCAGGAAGTGCTGCAACGAGCTGTTCGGGTGCGAGTTCCTTGAACTGGATATTCTTAGGATTATCGATGATATCTTCTACTGTTGCTGTGATTCCTGCATCATCCTTAAGCTTGATAATGCCTTCCTGTGCGAGGAGCAGAAGTGCTCTTGCTTCATTTGTTACATTGTTGGGAACTGCTACGATAGCTCCGTCCGGAAGATCCTTAAGATCCTTTGTTCTTCCTGCATAAATTCCGAACGGTTCATAGTGTACCGCGCCTACAGAAACGAGTGTGGAACCATTCTCTTTGTTGAACTGCTCAAGATAAGGAACGTGCTGGAAATAGTTTGCATCAAGGCTGCCCTCTATAACTCCGGTATTTGGTGTAATTGAATCTTCAAGCTGGATGATCTCCAATGTAATTCCCTGCTCTGCGAGGATCGGCTTTGCTACTTCAAGGATCTCAGAGTGAGGTGTTATGTTAGCGCCTACTTTTAGGACTGTGTTCTGTGAACTTTGTGTATTCTGTGCCTCACTTCCAATTGTTGCGGCCTGTGTATGTGCAGAGCATGCTGCGACGGAACCGACTACTGTAAGTGTAAGTATTGCTGCGATAGCCTTCTTAAAAATGTTAGATTTCATAATATGTTTCTCCTTAGAATTTGTTTTTGATTTTTAGTTTTGATTCTTTCCTGATTCAGGGCCAAGAAAAAGCCCGGGTATCTATTAGACTCCCGGGCACATGGCATGTTCATAAGCGTATCAAAGCTTCAACATCGTATCGCAAGGCGTGAAACATCTCTGCTCATCGCCGTGGCCATATTGCGTGCCCGGGAGCTAAGCATTCGACAACACATCATGCTGTTTACTGTGATTGTGATCGAGTTATACATTGTTCACGCCTCCTTTCGAAGTGATGGTGTAAGTATATCGGTACTTACCTACTATGTCAATAGGTAATTTTATAAATTTTGAAATTTGCTGAAAGGCCCGAATTTATTGTGTTTAAAGGGAAATTCACAGTATCAGAGTTCTGAATATCCCATATAGAGTATGTTCATCTGCTCTTCATCATGAATATATGTATGGTCATGAACTTCGCCTTCATATATCAACTTTCCGTCCCTGTATACAAGCAGCCTGTTAAGAGGGACTTCATCCCATTTTCCATCATCTAATGGTTTTGTCGAAAATAATACATATCCGTCATTATTCTTACGATACATCGTTCCGGCTTCATTCTTATGGATATATAAATTCAATCCGTCAAATGCTAAAAAGTTCAGTTTGTTCTTATCAGAGAGCCGTACGGCTATCGAATCCAAAAGCTTAAAGCGCGAGACTTCATCCCTGATCCCTTTATTCTGATCGAGAATGTAAAGAAGTATCCTCTCGCTGTCCGTGGATCCGCTCTGAATATCCGCATACGGAAGAAGCTCATCAGATTCAAATATGGTTCCGTTATGTGCAAATACCCATTCGCACCAGTTCAGATCGTGCGCGATGAAAGGATGTGTATTCTTATATTCAACGTAACCGATTGTAGCCCTGCGAATATGAGCGATCATCCCGCGGCAGTTATATCCCGAAGAAAGATAAGAATTGATCTTTTCACTCTTCGTCGAATCAACAGGTTCTTTATCAATAGTGATCCTGCCTTCGTCATTCCATGAGGCAATACCCCAGCCATGCGGATTGAACTCACCGTGCTTGAAGAACTCCTTAAGTTCACGTGCGACATCTATTGTCCTTCCGGATGATACGCCGAACATCTCACACATTCTTCAGATACTCCCGTTCTTTTTCTGAAAGGGCAGCGCCTGCCAATTCCAACAGATATTTATACCATTCCTTCGCCGTTCGGTCACCATATATTACGGTATCCATTCCGGATACGATTATCGCGTCAACTGCATCCTCTATCTGCTCGATGGAAGTAATATCTGATAGAGCATTTTCAAGTACAGAAAGATTCTTTTCAGAATAGATCAGACCTTTTATGAGTGCCACATAGCCCAGCGCACGATCAAGAGGAACGCTGTCGGCAACTCTTATCTCAATATATTTCTTTATACGGAAATGAAAAATCCCATTGAGATAAAATGCTCTATCAGATGTTCTTTTCGCGGGCTTTGAGGATCATTACCTATTATTCCTTCCTTAATAAGATCATTTACAGTAGAACTTCCCACATAAGATGTCTCGCCTTCGTCGGTAAGCAGGATCAATGGCGTTTCCGATATTACATCAGCGATCTTATCGTATCCGAAATCTTCATCGAAAGAATGCGGATAGAATCCTGTTCTGGAAGGGGCGAGATCACCCCATTCCTGTATCCTCAGAAGGTGTGTCTTATTTGAGCCCTTCTCTATGACAGAATCTTCGTATGTTTTATTTTCTAAAGCGATCATGAGCACAGGAGATATTTTCTGCAGTACAAGAAGTTTGCGCACAAGATCGTTCTCTGAGCTGTAATCAACAGATATCTGAACGGATGAAGATGCTCTCATCATGTACTTGCCGTATTTTCCGCTTTCTCTGAAATAAGCATCCATGTATTGATAGCGTTTTTTGTGTGACAACGGAATCTCGTCCGGATCGATCGTGCCTGCTTCAACAAGAGGAAGATTTCCTTTGGTTATTAAGTGATATCCCCGCTCTTCGAAAACCGGGATCCAGACCAATAGGGACTCTTTATATATATTCCTGATCTCATCAATATCAGATTTAGGATCTATGCTTATCTCGAACTGGCACGCCGGCTCCAAAGTAACAGAATATCCGGGCGTAATGTAACCGACCGGATATCCGTCCACATATATAACTTTTGCCGAGAGATCCCGCGCAACTTTCCCGATAAGATCAGTAACTTCATCAAAACCGATCTGAATTCCATCATCGTTCACGACAAAGTGTTCTATCTCAAGCCCTAATGCCTGACCTGTCGTCTCTCCTGAGCGTATTTAATCAACAATATCTGAATGTAATGACATGTTATTTTCCTCGTTTATATGAAAACAGTATCAAGATACTGCCGTCTTCTGTTTGTTCTTATGAGCTTCGCTGTTTTGAGAGAGCTGATACTTATCGAAGAGCTTCACATACATAAGAGGTAATGCTCCGACGATAGCTGCACTTGCCTGGATACCATTTGGAATTACGGATCCCAATGCTGCCTCTACACCATACATAAACGGCAATGATTCAAATGCAAAGTAGCCGGCGATCATAATAAGTTCTGTAATAAATGAGGCATATAGCTTCCGGACAAGAGATACCTTTCCCTGTACATTTCTCTTAAGCAGTATTCCTGCCACATAGCCCATCAGGCCTTTGATAAGAAAAGTTGCGACTGCATACTGGGGATAGCCTGCCAATAAGTCTGCAAGTGTCGAACCGATAGCTGCAGGAACGAATGCCAAAGGCCCCAGGATATATGAACTTACCAGTATCACAAGATCACCGAGATTGATATGTCCTATCGCTGTCGGGATATGAAGTTCGGTACCTACAAATACCAATGCCGCAAGCACACCTGAGTATGCGATTATCTTTAAGTTGTTCTTGTTATTATTTTTATTGCTCATTTTTATAAATCTCCTTTATTAGCTTTTGTTAATTATGTTTTCCTTGTTTTCTTCGACATCCTGATCCCTATCTCCTGTATCAGCATTACCATGATCACAAGGAGGGCAACTGTAGTCCACAAAACATCTTTCTGATAACGGTAGTAACCGTACTGCAGAGCGATCGCACCAAGACCGCCTCCGCCGATGACTCCGGCCATTGCAGAATATCCGAGGACTGTTGCTACATTGATCGCTCCGCCCTGCAGAAGCGACGGTGTAGCTTCTGGAATAATGAAATGGATTATCGTGTAAACAGGTGAAGCTCCCATTGATGTAGCTGCCTCGATGATGCCGGGATTTACTTCATTAAGTGACGACTCGACCATTCTTGCAACGATTGGGATAGCACCGACTGTTAATGGAACGATCGATGCGACTGTTCCTATTGACGTACCGACAACAAATCTTGTAAACGGGATCAACAGGACCAGGAGGATAAGGAACGGCAGCGATCTGGTAACGTTTACAATAAACCCGATAACGCCGTTTATCCCTTTGTTCTCAAGAAGCCTTCCCTTAGATGTTGCATAGAGAAGAACGCCTAAAGGCAGTCCTACGATGTATGAAAATAGCGACGCGAAAAACGTCATCTCAAGAGTCTCGAATATTCCTGAAAATATTGCTTCCCTAATATAATCGCTCATGCTATACAACCTCCGATACGGACAACCCGCCCTTTGTGAAAAAATCAATTATCGTCTTCTGATCATTCTCAGATCCGGGAAGTTCTAATATCATCTGACCGAAACCGATACCTCCGACACTCTTTGTATTTGCGCTTAAGATATTCACCTTAAGCCCCGTCTGTTCAACGAGATTCGCGATAAACGGAACACTTGATTGTGTGCCGTCAAACACAAGACGGATCACTTTACCTGAAGGTTCTGAAGGATCAAACGGATTGGCCGGGAAAACAAGTTTTTTCGCTGCCTTCGACTGAGGGTTCGAGAAGACGTCTTTTACAGCACCGACTTCAGCAAGATTACCGTCATCGATGATCGCCACACGGTCACATATTTTTTCTACAACAGCCATCTCATGAGTAATAATGACTATCGTGAGTTTTCGTTCCTGATTTATCTTCTTTAACAGATCCAGTATCTCGCCCGTAATCTTCGGATCCAATGCGCTTGTCGCTTCATCGCACAACAGTACTTTCGGATCTGCAGCAAGTGCTCTTGCTATGGCGACTCTTTGTTTCTGTCCGCCTGAAAGACGCGCCGGGAACACATCAGCCTTCTCGGAAAGACCAACGATCTCGAGCATCTGGCGTGCCTTCTCTTTCCGCTCCTTACGGGGCACACCTGCGATTCTTAACGGCTGTTCGACATTCGCGAGGACTGTTCTCTGATTAACCAGATTAAAACCCTGGAAGATCATGGATATGGAATGTCTCACTTCGCGGAGCTCGCGTGCTTTAAGTGATGACAGATCCTTATCGTAGAACTTTACGGTTCCTGAAGTTACTTCTTCAAGACGGTTCAGCGTGCGAACGAGTGTTGATTTACCAGCACCGCTCATTCCGATGATCCCGAAGATCTCGCCTTCCCTGACGTCAAGGCTCACATCCTTCAGCGCCGTAAATTCTTTGCCGTCGTTCTTATATGTCTTAAATACATTTGTCAGTTCAAAGACATTGCTCATTTATTCAAATAATCCTTTGCTCAAATATCTGTCTCCCCTGTCAGGGAAAACAGTTACTATGTTTCCGGATTCGATCTCCTGCGACAGCTTGATCGATGCCGCAAGAGCTGCACCGGAAGATGATCCTGCGAGAATGCCTTCGTTCTTCGCAAGAAGCCTGCTCATCTCGAATGCTTCGTCATCATTGACCTTGATAACCTTGTCTACCAATGTGATGTCCATCGTATCTGCGATGAAATCATTGCCTATTCCTTCTATGTTGTAATCGAAATGCTCACCGCCTCCGATCGTCGATCCGTACGGATCGGCCAGCACTCCTGTTATCGAAGGATTTTGCTCCTTCAGGTATTTGACTACGCCTGTAAATGTTCCGCCGCTTCCGGCACCTGCCACGAAATAATCGATATTTCCGTCCAACTGCGAAAAGATCTCAGGTCCCGTTGTCTCGTAATGAGCGAGAGGATTAGCAGGATTCCTGAACTGTCTGAGCGATACGGATCCTTCGATCTCCTTCAAGATCTCTTCAGCTTTACGCTCTGCACCGAGCATTCCATCTTCTCTTGATGTATGTACTATCTCTGCGCCCAGAGCGCGCATGACAAGCTGCTTTTCGATCGAGAATTTCTCGGGAACGGTAAAGATAACCCTGATGCCCTGATTCAAAGCAGCAACCGCAATTCCGATACCTGTGTTGCCTGCAGTCGCATCGACGATCGTACCGCCTTCTTTAAGTATTCCTCGCTTTTTCGCATCATCGATCATGTAAACGCCGATACGGTCTTTTACGCTTCCGGCAGGGTTCATAAGTTCAAGCTTTGCATAGATATTTACTCCGGGCTTAACGCCCATATGATTAAGCTTTAGGATCGGAGTGTTGCCGATCATCCCTCTGATATCTTCATAAACGTTATTCATGGTATTTACTCCTTATCACTTAACTGAATTCTCAATAGCCTGTTTAAGATCTTCGATAAGATCATCAACGTCTTCGATACCTACTGAGAACCTGATGAGTTCATCAACGATGCCTACTTCTTTGCGAATGTCTGCAGGGATTGCCGCATGCGTCATCGTTGCGGGATGGCATACGAGAGATTCTACGCCGCCAAGGCTCTCTGCCAGAGTAATCAGCTTCAGTGATTCAAAGAACTTCTTATAGTCGTACTTTTCGTTAAGTACGAATGATATCATCGCGCCCGCGCCGTTTGCCTGTTTCTTCTGAACTTCATACCCGGAATCAGTCTCAAGACCGGGATAATAGACCTTGCTTACAAAGCCACTGTCAACGAGCCATCTTGCGATCTTCTCCGCATTGGCAACATGTCTGTCCATGCGGACTCCGAGAGTCTTGATTCCTCTGATGATAAGAAAACTGTCCCAGGGTGCGAGCACTCCTCCGATCGCGTTCTGAAGATAATAAAGACGGTCAGCAAGAGCTTTGTCATTGACTACTACGAAACCGGAAATGGTATCCGAATGACCGCCCAGATACTTCGTGCCGCTGTGGATAACAATGTCTGCTCCGAGCGTTAAAGGACGCTGCAGATACGGAGTTAAGAATGTGTTATCAACAATAACGAGCTTGTCATGCTTTTTGGCTATCTTCGAAACTGCTTCTATATCCGTGACAGTAAGAAGAGGATTTGCCGGAGTCTCAATGTAGACTGCTTTTACATCGTCATCGATCGCATTTTCTACTGCCTCAAGATCCGATGTATTTACTATCTTGTATGTGATATTGAAGTTCTTGAAAACATTATCCAGGATCCTGAAAGTGCCGCCGTAGATGTTATCGGAAACAACGAGCTTATCACCGCTTTTGAAAAGTGAGAGAACAGTATTTATCGCAGCAAGTCCTGAAGCAAATGCAAGACCGTATTCACCATTTTCCAGATCAGCAATGAGCTTTTCCAGTGCAGTTCTCGTGGGATTGCCGGTTCTCGAATATTCCCATCCTCTGTTCTTTCCAAGTCCGTCCTGTTTATAGGTCGATGTCTGGTATATAGGTACGTTTACTGCACCGGTTATCTCATCACCGTCGATACCGCCGTGTATTAGTAATGAATTAAGTTTCAGATCGTTATTGTTGCTCATATTGTTTTCCTCTTTCGGTTAAAAATTTATGAAATAAAAAAGCCCGGGGCACTTCGAAGCTCCGGGCTTTAAGAACATGCAGTTTAAATGATTCATCTACATCGAATCATATTAAGACAGCAACCGTCCATTGCCCGTGTATATAACATGCAACAACACATGCATTTCATGATCTCTGTCTCCTTTCGATATAAGATTTCGATAATGGGGCGATTATATCCCCAATAACCTACTATGTCAATAGGTAATTATATTTATTTTTGTTCCTGTCTGCTCTCGTAATCCTTAAGTGCGGATTCAATGGCTTCCTGAGCCAGTACCGAGCAGTGCATCTTATAATCCGGAAGTCCGTCCAAAGCTTCTGCTACTGCTTTATTTGTAAGCTGCCTTGCTTCAGATACCGGCTTGCCCTTGATGAGCTCTGTTGCCATTGAGCTTGATGCAATCGCGCTTCCGCATCCGAACGTCTCGAACTTTACATCCTGGATAATATCGTCCTCGATCTTCAGATACATTTTCATGATGTCACCGCACTTGGCGTTGCCGACTTCTCCGATACCGTTCGCATCTTCAATAACACCAACGTTTCTTGGGTTTCTGAAATGATCCATTACTTTCTCGCTGTATAAAGCCATGTTGTGTCCCCCTTATAAGATGAATTCTTTCTTTCCTGCTACAAGATCGCGCCATACAGGTGAGAACCCGCGCAAATATTCAACTACTTCTTTTACTGACTTAATTATGTAATCAGCCTCGTCATCTGTTATGTCTTCACCGAGACTTAATCTTAGCGAACCGTGCGCCACGTCATGTATCCTTCCGATAGCAAGAAGAACGTGGCTCGGATCCAATGAACCGGATGTGCATGCACTTCCTGATGATGCTGCTATTCCCTTATCATCGAGAAGAAGCAGTAATGACTCTCCCTCGATTCCTTCAAAGCAGAAATTGATGTTGGAAGGAACTCTGCTTTCCGCATCTCCGTTCAATGCCGAATGCGGAATCTCCGAAAGCCCACGGATGATCTTGTCTCTTACGGGAGTGAGCTTTGCCTTGTACTCATCAAGTGCATCTACTGACTCCTTAAGTGCCGTTGCCATTGCAGCGATGCCCGGAACATTCTCGGTACCTGCTCTCCTGCCCTTCTCCTGAGCGCCGCCTTCTATGAGGTTAAAAACCTTTATACCTTTCTTCACATAAAGGAAGCCTACACCCTTCGGACCGTGGAACTTGTGTCCCGATGCCGAGAGCATGTCGATATTGTCATCTACTACGTTTACCTTGATGTGACCTACCGCCTGTACCGCATCCGTATGGAATGTAACATTGTTACTTCTGCATATTTCACCGATTTCGCGGATGGGCTGGATCGTTCCGATCTCATTATTGGCATACATGATCGTAACAAGACAAGTGTCTTCACGGATCGCATCTTTTACCTGCTGAGGAGTAACCAGACCATTCTCATGAACGTCCAGAAGAGTGATCTCATAGCCCTCATTCTTGAGCTTGTTTAACGTATGAAGAACAGCGTGATGCTCGAAAGCCGTCGAGATTATGTGCTTTTTACCCTTCAATGCACCCATCTTCGCAGCAGAGAGGATCGCCTGGTTATCGGCTTCGCTTCCGCCTGATGTAAAGATGATCTCGTTGGGCTGTGCTCCGATGCTTTCAGCTACGTCCCTTCTTGCCTGTTCGAGAACCTCCTTAGCCTTCTGACCGAATTCATAGAGGCTCGAGGGGTTTCCGTATGTATCTTTTAAAAGTCCGGTTAATGTTTGGATGGCCGCATCGCTCATCTTTGTAGTGGCGGCATTATCTGCGTAGATCAAGGTCTTATCTCCTTTTTCAAAAAATGACAGCGTTATCTTAAAACCTATTTCCTACTATGTCAATAGGTTTATTATCTTGATTTGTATATTTACCTACTGTTATAATGGGTAATTATTTCGAAAAGGGGTAATAAGGAATGATATCTACAAAAGGAAGATACGGTCTCAGGGTAATGATAGATCTGGCCCAGAATGATAATGGCAATTACATTCCCCTCAAAGACATCGCAGACCGCCAGGAGATCTCCAAAAAATATCTGGAGATCATAATGAAGAAAATGGTCGAAGGAGGCCTTGTCAAAGGTTCAAGCGGTAAAGGCGGCGGGTACAAGCTCGTTAAAAAACCCGAAAAGTACACGGTCGGTGAGATTTTAACCCTTATGGAGGGCACCATTTCTTCTGTCGCCTGCCTTGCCGATAATAATTATGACTGCCCCAGAAGGAATAAATGTGACACCCTTCCGATGTGGAAAGAATTCGATGGGATCGTCCACGATTATCTTTACGGCAAGAAATTAAGTGACCTGCTGTAAATCTCTTTGGGTGCGTGCTTTGATCTTCACATAAACGACAACTGCCACAAATGACGTCAGTTCGCCGATCAGCACGCGCATAATCTGGTATTCATCCACGCCTGTCTCAGTCACCACATGCAGGAGATTGGTTACCACACAATTGTTAAAGAAATGGTCGGCAAGTCCGATCCAGACGGAGCCTGAATGTTCGAAAAGCAGACCCCACTTAATACCCATAAGAGCGGACAGGACGACATATCCGATACTCATAACCGCGAATTCCGGCAAATTCATCTGACCGTCTGCAAGGCTCCTTAACGGAGTGACGAGATGCCACAATCCGAATAATAAAGCAGCAATAAAAAGCGCGCCCTTCATTCCGATCTTTTCCTGGAGATAAGTAATGTAGAACCCTCTGAAAAGACCTTCTTCCATCCACACGTTTATAACATTAAATCCTATGCACATCAGCACGAACCCTATACCGGTCTGCTTTGTTACGTCACCTGTAAGCGAGAATCCGGTTACGAAGAATTCCATATGGCCGGGATTGCCCTGTGCATAGAGCGTGATGAACTCAGCCGCAAAACCCAGGGTGTAAAAAACGACACAGATAACAAGACCTTTAAGACAATCCGGAAGTAAACGCGGTACCTTAAACCCGATATCATGCCATTTGCGTTTCCATATCTTAAGGAGAACGAATAACAGGATAATGCCGAACACTTTATTGATAAAACACTCTGCAAATACCGTCTCATCCGTCCTGATGAAAAATACTTCCGCAGCATGAACGGTAAGACAGATGATGAATATGATGACCGATTTAATGATCCTGTTATCTTTTAATGTCATAAGAATCTCCTTTTCTCCTTGTTATGCATTCAATATACATTTCCCGAGAAAAGTATTCTTAACCTGAATCTTGTAAGATCCTTAACTGTTTCTTACAAGGCCCTTTGTCTTTTCCCAAAGCATCTTTACTGTATCTGTTATTATCATACTAATTTGATAGGTTTTTCGCGCATAATGTGTTATATTCGTCTAATAAAAAATGAGGATGTGCGACTATGACACTTCAACAGCTTAACTACGCTATTACTATCGCAGAAGCCGGTTCTATTAATAAAGCTTCTGAGCTTTTGTATGTGTCACAACCTTCACTTACCGAATCTGTCAAAGAACTTGAGAAAGAGCTCGGCATTTCAATCTTCATCAGAAGCGGACGTGGCGTAACCTTAACACCTGAAGGCTCTGATTTTATTCTTTATGCCAGACAGGTAATTAACGATTATTCAGAACTTGCAGAGCGCTTCGGAACTGCAAAAAACATAAAAAAGAAATTCGGCGTATCGACACAACACTATTCGTTCGCAGTTAAAGCTTTCGTTGAGCTCGTAAAAGACAGTGATACATCAAGATATGAATTAGCTATAAGAGAAACCAGAACCCAACAGGTCATATCCGATGTATCAAATCTCAGAAGCGAGATCGGAATAATCTACCTTAGTGATTTTAACAAAAGAGCTATAGGAAAAGTCCTCAGCACGGCTAATCTGGAATTTCATCCGTTGATAGAATGTGCGGCATATGTTTATCTTTGGTCCGGACATCCGCTTTCCAAAAGAAAATCCATCTCATTCGAAGATCTCAAAGATTATCCGTGTCTCTCATTCGAACAGGGCGACGGCTCTTTCTACTACGCAGAAGAGATACTCAGTACGAAAGATTATTCAAGGATAATAAAAGCCTGCGACAGGGCAACAATGCTCAACCTCATGGTAGGACTTAACGGATATACTCTGTGTTCCGGAATCATCTGCGAAGAACTTAACGGCGGTGATTATCTCGCTATTCCCTTCCAGACCGATGATGACGACAGCGAAGGCAAGATGCAGATCGGTTACATTACACGCAAAAACACTGTTCCCAGCAGACTCGGCAAACTTTATATCGAAAAGATCAACGAATATTTGAAAAAGTTCTAATTCGAGTTATAGGTTTTTCCTATACCTTTTAATCGGCTGCCCGTATTAGCAATGAACAGAATCAAATTATAAAATAAACCTATTATTTTAATAGGCAAATAAAGGAACTAATACGGCATGTGCGAATTATTCGGTTTTTCAGGAAAGAAAAAGACTGACCTTACGGGTCTGCTTACCGAGTTTTTCTCTCATTCGGTAAATAATCCGGACGGCTGGGGCTTAGCTTCTTTTGATGACAGTCAGAGTCTCATTTATAAAGAGCGCGTGGCAGCATATAAAAGCACTAATATTGAAAGGATCATAGGAGAAACAGGGAAAACAAAAAATCTTATAGGACACATAAGACTTGCAACAATCGGATATGACGATTATAACAACTCACATCCGTTCTCGGGTTATGACAAATCCGGCAGACTTTGGACTTTGGCACATAACGGAACGATCTTTGAATGCGACGAACTGAGCATCTACTCATATAAGCAAAAAGGCAGCACCGACAGCGAAAGAGTATTTCTTTATCTCCTCGATAAGATCAATGAGAGGATCGATAACGCGGGACGTGACCTGGAAGCCGAAGAGCGATTCGATATAGTAGACAGGATCGTAACCAAGCTCTCTCCAAAAAACAAACTAAACATAATTATTTACGATGGCGAGCAGACATATCTTCATACAAATTACAGGGATTCATTGTATGTAAATAACACATCCGATGGTGCAATCTTTGCGACTGTACCACTTTCTGATGGTGAATGGGATCATCTTCCCTTCAAAACTCTCGTCTCATATAAGAACGGAGAACTCTTCTTATCAGGTAAGGAACACGAAGGTGAATACATACCTGACGAACAGGCTATCAGAGCAATCTTTCTGGCATACGCCGGACTCTAAACTCAGGAGGCACTTATATGAAAGACATAAAAGAATTAATCTACGACAAATATATAAAACCGACAGAAGCAGACAGAGAAACATATGTCGGGGTTGAAATAGAAATTCCGATCGTTAACCTTTCCGGCGAAGCGACATCCCACAACGTCAGCAGGAAAGCATTTAACAGCATCGTTTCAGAACTTGGTCTTAAAAAGACTAAGTTTGATAACAGAGGATATAACCACGAAGCACTAAACGAGAAAAACGGTGACCTGTTCTCTTTTGACTGCTCATACAACAATCTCGAGATCTCGTTCGGTAAGGAAAACAGTCTTATAGATGTCAATCAAAGGCTCAAAGATTATATCCGTCTCTTTAACAGAGAACTTGGAAAAGAAAATCACATTCTGACAGGTCTCGGCATACAGCCTTACTACAAAAAATGCAGACAGGATTACATTGACTGCGGCCGTTATAAGATGCTTGAAGGTTATCTCCGCAAAGCGGATGCGTGGAAAAGGATCGGAGGATTTCATAAGTATCCGGGCTTCGGAACATTTGCCAGCGCAACCCAGCTTCAGTTAGATGTCAAAAAAGAGAATCTCGCGGAAACATTAAGGGTATTCTCGCTTCTCGAACCGCTTAAGGCAGTTTTATTTGCAAATTCCGATATGCCCGAAGATGAACCTGATCTTATCCTGGCAAGAGATATGCTCTGGGAATACAGCACGCATGGTATTAATCCGCATAACATCGGTATTTACGATGTTGACATTACTAACATCGATGCTCTTATCGATTACATTTCAACGACAAGCATCTTTTGTGCCGAAAGAGATAAAAGATATATCTTCTTCCGGCCGGTTCCGTTTGCTGAATATGCAACACAAAACTTTATCGAAGGTGAATTCTATAAGTCTGGAGAATATCAAAAGACACTGTTTGTACCTGATGCAGAAAAAGACATAAAACTTCTGCGTTCATATAAGTTCCTGGATCTTACGGCAAGAGGAACTATCGAATACAGGAGTATGTGTACCCAGCCTTTAAGTGAAGCTTTGGCCGGAATCGCATTCCAACTGGGTCTGGCATCTAAACTCCCGGAATTAGATGAGATCTTATCTAATGACAAGGTCATCTATGGTCACAGTTATAACGCTAATGAACTTAGAAGACTGTTCAGTTATAAGGATTTACCGGCCTTTGTAGAACGCGATGACTTAAGAGCATTGCTTCTTAGAATCGTCAAATTATCAGAAGAAGGACTTAAGGAAAGAGGATTAGGCGAAGAATCACTTCTTGCTCCTGTTTACGATCGTGCCAACAGATTATCATCAGCCGGCAAGGATAAATTACGACTTCTTACCGAAGGAAAAACTCTCACGGATATCATAACTTCATACGCTCAGATCTGATCCCGGAATTACAGGAGTAGCCATATGTTGCATTATAAAAATACGACAGTAGCCGCAAAATATTCCGATTATGAATTCGGTATAGAAAAAGAATCGCTCCGGGTTACGGGAGACGGTTCTTTCGCACATACTCCCCACCCGTTTCCTGTTGATAAATATATCGTAAGAGACTTTTGCGAGAATCAGCTCGAGATCAATACGGGAGTATCAAAAAACGAAGAAGCAGCAATAACAGAGCTCGAGTATCATGAACGCAGAGTACGTGAGACTTTGTATAATCTTCCGAAAAAAGAATATGTATGGCATTTCTCTAATCCGCCATACATAAAAGATGAAGATGATATTCCAGTTGCAACTTTCACCGGACCTTTGTATGACAAGACAATATACAGAGATTATCTTGCCAAGATGTATGGCAAGTATAAGATGACTTTCAGCGGGATACATGTTAACTTTTCATTCGGAGAAGAACTTATTGAAGCAGACTACAAAGCATCAGGTTCTGCGTTATCTTTAAGAGATTATAAAGACAGGCTCTATCTTGATCTTGCTTCAAATCTTGTTTCCGACGGGTGGATCCTTAATGTGCTTTTATCCGCTTCACCGGTATTAGACGGTTCTTTTCTTGAACAGGGAGTTAAAGGAAAGACCGATTTTCTCGGAATGGCTTCTGTGCGCTGCAGTGAATTGGGATACTGGAATCTCTTTGTTCCGGTACTTGATTACTCTGACACAAAAGCTTATTCAGACAGCATAAGAAAGTATATAAATGAAGGTCTGATCACGTCCCAGACTGAGCTCTATTATCCGGTAAGGATCAAGCCCAGAGGTCATAATTCGCTTGAAACTTTGGAGGAAATCGGAATCAATCACATTGAACTCCGCAATGTGGATATTAATCCATATTCATATGGCGGTCTTGATGTGCGCGATCTTAAGTTTATCCGTATACTTGCGCTTTACGAAGCATCAAGTCCTGCCGAATCTTTAGGCGAGGACCAACAGATCAAGAGTGCCATTAACTTTAAGAATGCTGCACATTTTGATCTTGATACTAACCGCATCATGTTAAGCGACGGAAGATTTATCACGTTGAGGGAAGCCTCACTGGAATTATTAAGCAAGATAGAAGAATTCTATAAAGAATTAAATCAGCACTTTGCTGTTCCTGAATCAGAGGATATAACTGATGTGATCAGTTATCAGAGAAGCAAGGTCAACGGTACCGGAAAGCGTTATGCTGAACTCGTTTTGGAAGAATACGGAGACGATTTCCTGGGTAATGGTCTTAAAACTGTTAAGGCCGCAATTTAATGCAGATCATTACTTATTTCAAAACCTTTGCAATCGTTAAATTTACCGAAAGAATTAAGAGCCTTCTCCAATGCAGCCATCCGCTTTTTTGACTGTCTGACACCCGGTTCCCACCAAAGGCCTTTTACCTGAAGAACGGCTCTGTCCTTATCCGGAACAACATATATCCGCCCGATAAAATGTTCTCCGTAAAGAACAGGTAAAGTATAATATGCATACTTCCGTTTTGTAGCAGGAGTATAGATCTCCCAAGTATACTGATAATCCCATAATGCCTGTATCAAAGACTTATCCCACATCAACGGATCCAGTGGTGCAATAAACGACATTCTTGGCTTAAGATCTGCTGTTTCTTTCACAATCGCATTCATAAGTTCTAAGTCTTCAGAACGGTAATAGAACGGCTGCCTGATACCTTCTACCATCACAGGACATATCTTCCTTTCATCGGTCAAAACGGATAACAGCTTTTTCCTTGTTTCTGCATTAATGTATATACCAAGAAGCGCTGTGCTGTTTTTATCCCATAGGAGACCAACTGCACCAATTCTTCTGAGCAGACGCCAGGCAGCAAAACTGTCTTCATCATTACAGGGGTTTTCCGCTTCCAATATTTCCTTCGGAATATATTTGCGGGCAATGTCATAGTATTTCCTACTGCCCTTTTTATGATGAATAATCAACTCCCCATCCGTGTATAACTGTTCCAGAACAGATCTTGCAGCCGGAGATTTCTTATCCCAGCTACCGCTCCAATGCATCGAAGAATGCCAAAAGATCTCACCTTCGATAGGAAGCGTATCACTGCATACCGGACCATGTTCATCGATGTAAGAAATCGCCTCTTTTTCAAGTTTCCTAAGTCCTTTAAAAGTTTTTCCTGACTTAATGCTTCTCTTCCTATAAGATTCAAAATACGGCCAGTCTTCAACAGGCAAGATAGACAGCTCTTTATCGGCATAATCAACAAGGAGTCGGTCTTTATAAAGCAGATCGTGAAGCATCGTCTTCTTAAAGTCTTTTACCCTTGACTGCAAAGTGAGTTCTGCATTCTTTCCGCAGACATCAACCGGATCGTACTGGATACAACCTGCCTGACGGACATAATCGTAAGCTCCGCTTTTTCCAACAAAGCGGTATGCTCCTATCAATCCCTGTTTAACTAAAACAAATTGTCTGGCCTGCTGCCTGGTAATCGTCTTCATTACCTTCCCTTATAATCACCGGATACTTCAATAAAAGAACGTATTCCAAGAATATAATCATCATACGCTGTTTCAGGATCTTTTCCATGAAATATCTTGCAAAGGCCGCACATATCACAATCGGAAATACAAGGAAATCTGTTTTTTACGTATTCCCGGCGTTCTTCTATCGTTGAATCACAAATATCAGGTGCAGTATTCAATATCCGGATCCTCAAGTAATCTGTCTGTTCTGGCGGTATTCTTCCATATATCCCATGTTGATCTCTTTGATCTCGCGTTTACCGTCAATATAGTCCTGATAAATATCCCATGGAGATCCGCCTCCGAGCCAGCAGGAAGAACAGTTCTCACAACCGCCACCGCAATCGAGAGATGCCCTTACAATGGCTTCGCGCTCTTCGCGTGTTGTATCTTTGATTAAAATAGATTTCATAAGACGTCTGCTAATCTCTTATTCAATTCATCTTCTGTTTCTGCCATGGCCTTTAAAGTCAGGGTAAGCAGTTTATCGAGTTCCCAACTCAACTGAACGGCACCACGTTCTATTACTTCTCTGGAACATCCTGCGGCAAAACCTTTGCTCTTGTATTTTTTCTTCAAGGATTTAAGTTCCATGTCTTTCGTGCTTTTCGAAGGCCTCATGAGCGCAGCAGCACCGATAAGTCCGGTAAGTTCATCTGCAGCAAATAAAACCTTCTCCATCTCATGAACAGGTTCAACATCTATAGTAACACCACAACCAACCGTAATGTTGTATCCATGCGAGCATACGGCGTGAATTATGTCATCACTTACTCCGCCTTCCTTTAAGAGCTCAGGGGCTTTCAAACAGTGCTCCTCAGGATAGATCTCAAAATCTATATCATGAAGAAGACCGACTATTCCCCAGTATTCAGATTCGTCAGCATAACCCAGTTCTTTTGCATACCATTGCATAACCAGTTCGACTGTAAGAGCATGCTGGATATGGAACGGATCCTTGTTATATTTCTTAAGCAATTCATATGCTTCATTTCTTGTAATCATATATTATTCTCCTGATTATTAACATATATAATCACGCACGCAACAAACCCATTGTTCGAATATGTTTATATATAAGTAAGACAGCCATGTCAAGTATCACTGCGCCATTTAACCGGAACGGGATTGTCCACATGATCACCGATGCACTTTTCCATCCAGATCATGTCATACCACCTGCCGAATTTTCTTCCGCATTTTTTAAACATACCGACTGTCTTATATCCGATATGGTTGTGAAAATCACGGCTGTTATTTGTCAGGTATTCATCTTCTTTATCCGTAACGCCTATACAAGCATAAAGGTTGGTTATTCCCATCTGTTTAAGTCTGTTTTCGAGTTCTTCATATAATCTTTTTCCATAGCCCAATCCACCGGAATCCGGAGCAAGATAGATAGTTGTCTCAGCAGAATATGAATAAGCCTCCCTGCCGACAAAAAGATGCGCGTAAGAATAGCCTTTTATAATGCCGTCATCTTCGATAACAAGATAAGGATAATGATCCTTGATCTCTCTGAACCTTTTTTCGAATTCATTAAGGGAAGGCTTGGTTATCTCGAAAGATATCGCGGTAGATTCAACATAATAGGCATAGATATTAAGCAGGTCCTCAGCATCATTTTCAGTGGCATCGCGTATGGTAATCATAGTATCTGACCTCCGGTTATATTGTGAAGCAAGAGGGTCCGCTCAATTGAGACAGACCCTCCCGCAAAAGAAGAAACATACGAAATCTAGCAAAATCTGACTTCGTCATGCGTTGTATCAAACCAAATGTTCATGTCATTTGCTCCGCTGATACCTACTGAATTCTCACCAAGATATATGATCAGTGGTGATCTGTAGTCACCGGCTTTATAGATCCTTCCATTAACTTCCACCTTCGTGTGGAGTGTAGCAAAACTTGTGAGATTTCCTGTGTTGTCAAATCTTGTGGAAGCATCTTCAGCATGAAGCATATGCTTTCTGATCATGAACGGTTTGGCTTTACCATATTCTGTATCGAAGACCGTACCAAATGAAGGCTCGATACTTCTTATGGCTCTGTTTTCGTAGATCTCGAACCCGAGCTTACTTGTAACCGGTCCTTTAGGAGTATTAACGGTAACAGAGTCTGTAGGCCATATTGTTACGCTTCTGATCTTACCTGAAGGATAAAAATATAAGCACTGCGGGCGGATCTTGAGATCTTGACCATTGACCGTAAAGACATATTCAGGAGCTTCCTCTATTTCATCTTCAACACTCCAGTAGCTGCTCAACTGTCCGTAACGGGGGAAGAGTCTTTTAATGCTTCCGTCTTCATAGAACGTCAGGAGTTCTGCCTGAAATCTTCCTTCCGGAAGTGACACTTCTTCTTCATCTTGAAGGTATATGCTCTTCACTTCTCCATTCAGGTGGTATTCCACCGGGCAGCGATACTTCTTACGAAGATCAGAAGCATCGCTGCAACAGGTGAAACTACCGTATTTTGTCTTTACCTTGTCCATGGCCCCCTATGGTATCAGCCGACCTTTACAACGGGAATAACTGCACCGTTGTAGTTGTCCTGAATCCACTTCTGAGTCTCTTCGGAAAGAAGAGCATCAACAAGTGCCTTAACTGCAGGATTATTGGCATCTTCTTCTCTGACTGCAATGATGTTTGCGTAAGGGCTGTCCTCACCTTCGCTAAAAAGCTTGTTTGATGTGATACCTGCTTCAAGAGCCTTGTTTGTGTTTGTGATGAAGAAATCATAGTCAGCCTTTGTAGGAATGATCTGAGCGGAATCGATCTCAACGATCTCTATAGGCTTAACATATGAAGTGATGTCACCGACTGAAGCAGAGAGTGAATCTCTTGCAGCATCATCGAGCTTGATGAAGCCGTTGAGTTCAAGGATCCTCAATGCCCTGTATTCGTTCGTACCATCGTTAGGAATGGCAACTACGGCGTTATCGGGAATCTGGTCAACAGATGAGTATTTGTCCGAATATGCCGTGATAGGTTCGATGTGTATTCCGCCGGCACTTACAAGCTTATATCCGTTGGTTTCCACTTCGCTCTCAAGATATGGTAAATGCTGGAAGTAGTTAAAATCGATTTCTCCGGAATTAAGTCTCTCGTTTGTAGTTGAGTCAGCTGATGTAGCAACGAGTTCGATGTAAATGCCCTGTTCTTCGAGCTGGGGTCTTACATGCTCGATGATCTCAGAGTGCGGGACGAGATCAACGATGCCTTTAAGGACAATTTTCTCAGGAGCGGCTTCTTCAGAGGCTTCACCGGAAGTCTGTTGTTCTTGAGAAGCAGAAGTCGCAATCTCATCAGCATTAACAACCGTAGCTGTTCCTTTTGCTGAGCATCCTGCAAAGCTAAACGCTAATGCACCTATCGTTGCTATTGATAAAAGTTTTGTTGTAATGTTCTTCTTCATAATGATTATCTCCTTTAGATTTTTAGATAAGATTTCTTGTTTTAAGTATTTGTTTTGATATAAGGTTTCCTAATCCCTGGATTATCTGGACCAGGATTATCAGGATATATACACAGGCGAAGAGTTTGTCGTGCTGGAATCTCTGGTATCCGTATCTGACAGCTATGTCTCCGATACCGCCTGCTCCGAACATTCCCGCGAGAGCTGTCATGGACAGGACCGTGATCACCGATACGGTAAATCCTCTTATAAGAGACGGCAATGTCTCGGGAAGAAGGATCCTGGTAACGATGCTGAGATTTGAGCTTCCCATGGCTTTTGCAGCCTCGATCTTTCCTTTGTCGATCTCAAGCAGACTGCTCTCAACGATCCTGGCGTACATCGGTATGCAGCTGGCTGCTATGGCGATAATACAAGCATTTGTACCATACGCTTTGCCGAATATCAGACGTGCCACAGGTATCATAAGGATGATCATGATCATCTGGGGTAATGATCTCAGGCAGTTAATGAGCCATCCGGATACAGAGTAGGATATCTTGAGCGGGATCAGGCCGTCAGGATTCGTTACCGTAAGGAAGATTCCTAAGAGAAGACCTAACGCGAGCATTATCAGGGACGAGATAGAAGTCATATATAATGTCTCTCCGATCGGCTTCCAAAGATCTTTCCAGATCTCAGGTGAGAAGGAGGCGATAATAACATCCCATAAAGATGAATCTAATAAACTCATTTTTCCTCCTCAGATACCGCCACCCTGGGTAAGATCGACATTCTGCATGAGCATAAATACTCTTGCGAACAGTTCTCCGGTCTTACTGTGCGGGTTCTCGAAAATGTCTCTTACCGAACCGCTCTCCGTAATCCTGCCTTCTTCAAGGACAGCCATCCGCTTGCATGAATACCTTATGGCATCCAGTTCATGGGTTATCATTAAGATCGTTATCCCCTGCTTTTGGTTGATTTCTTTCAGAAGGTCCAAGATCTGTATCGTGGTCTGCGGATCCAATGCAGATGTCGCTTCATCCGAAATAATGAAATCCGGATTAGTGACAATTGCCCTTGCAATTCCGACTCTTTGTTTCTGCCCTCCGGAAAGCGCACCGGGATGAGCTTTCAGTTTATCGGTCAGACCGACGAGTTCAGCAGTTTCCAATACTCTCTTTTTGATCTCATTTTTAGGAACACCGGCAATCTCCAACGGGTATGAGATGTTCTTGTAAACAGACAGACAGTCAAAAAGATTGAAATTCTGAAAGATCATTCCGATCTTATGACGCTTATTGAGTATCTCTTTATTAGAGAGCGACAAAATATCTGTTCCGCCAAGTTCCACCGATCCGCTGTCAGGTTTTTCCAGACCGTTTATGCATCTGGCCAATGTGGATTTCCCTGCACCGGAGAAACCGATGATTCCAAAGATCTCGCCTTTTTCGATCTCAAGATCGATGCCTTCCAATACTTTCAGCGGCTGGCCGTGCGGATAAAACGTTTTGTGCAGATTATTTATCTTAAGATATGTGCTCATATTTATCCATGGCTGAAGGTATCAGCGGCCCTTTCTTTTCGATCTTTATACAGTTCTTCGTGAAGATCTTTGCCTTTGCCGGGAATTCCCAGACTGTCAGCCCGACAGTGCTGACAGTGACGGAAGACTTCAAGATATTTGCCGGATTCCTGTCTGACTTCTTCTAAGTCAGCACAGGAAGGGGCCTTTATGTCTTTCATCTCGTTCTGGGGAATCAAGGGTATTATATTCAGTATGGATGCGCCGAGCTCTTGCGTTTTCTTTGCTACTTCGGGTATATGTTTATCGTTTATGCCCGGAACAAGCACACTGTTTATCTTGACTACTATTCCTTTTTGAGCGGCAAGGCGAATGCCTTCCAATTGCTTCCCGATAAGAAGCTTTGCACCTTCTACGCCATCGTGTCTTTTACCTTCGGAGTCTATAACGAAGCTGTTGATCTGTGCTTCTATCTCAGGATCTACTGCATTTACAGTGACAGTAATAGTCTCGATTCCGATTTCGGCGATCTCCTCGACCTTATCGGGAAGACGGAATCCGTTTGTTGAAAGACAGCAAATAAGATCAGGAAAGTTTTCTTTTACTAATCTGAAAGTCTCAAGAGCACTGTCCGTAGCAAGCGTGTCGCCGGGACCGGCAATTCCTACTACTGTTAATTCAGGGCATATCTCCCGTGCTTTTCTTACTGTCTCAACTGCTTCTTCCGGCTTCAATATGAGAGAACTGACTCCCGGTCTTATGACCGACTTGTCAAAGCCTCTGCTGCAGAACCTGCATCCGATGTTGCACACCGGGCTTACGGGAAGGTGTATTCTTCCTGCGGTCACATTCGAATGGCCTCCCAGGCATGGATGTCTTTTTTGAAGGTTTTCAAAAGAATGTTCTTTATTGTTTGAGCCTTCATATTGCTTCCTCTCTTTCTCTTCTTTATATCTGGGGTCGATTATGTCGACTCTGGCCGTGAAGAGTTTGTTGATTACAAACTCAACCTCGCGTTCGATATCGACACTTTGAATCTTTCTGTCGTATAGTATTTTTCTTGCGTGTTCTCCTGATCTTGCAGAGAAGACGATATTGCAGTCATCAATGGCATCAGCAAGTCTTGCAAGAAGTGAATCATCATGCTGCAGACTTACACCGAGGCTGTCGATCCTTCTGGTATCCACTTTCTCGAAGGTCTTGTTTTCCCTGTCGATCTCATAGATATCAAATCTGTCAGCCACACCAAAGTGCCTGTTGATATTGATTCCGTCTCCTGTTGCAAATGCTGCTCTTATCATGTTTCTTCCTTAATATTTTTAGATGTGATAGTTATCTTTAATGCTGTCCATTAATCCGAATTCCACGAGGATCTCTTCCAGTCTTTCCTGTGTCATAGGCTTGGGGATTACGAACTGTGTATTGTTCTCGATCGCTTCTGCAAGCTTTCTGTACTCTCTTGCCTGCGGATGTTTCGGATCGTGGTCAATAACCGTTTTCTTATTTATTTCTGCTCTTTGAACTTCGTTATCTCTTGGCACAAAGTAAATGAGCTGGCTTCCTAATTCCTTTGCAAATTCTCTTAAGAGTTCTTCCTCTCTGTCTACCTTACGGCTGTTACAGATGATTCCTCCGAGTCTTACTCCGCCCTTGAGAGCGTATTTCTGAATGCCTTTACAGATGTTATTAGCTGCATAGAGGGCCATCATCTCGCCTGAAGCTACGATATAGATCTCCTGGGCTTTACCTTCGCGGATCGGCATTGCAAAACCTCCGCATACAACGTCTCCTAATACGTCATAGAAAACATAGTCGAGATCAGGAGTATAAGCACCTAAGTCTTCAAGCATTCCTATCGATGTGATGATGCCTCTTCCTGCACATCCGACACCAGGTTCAGGTCCACCGGATTCCACGCATCTGATACCTCCGAATCCGACTTTTTCAATCTGTGAGAGGTCATCTACTTCTCCTTCTTCCCTAAGCGTGTCGAGTACTGTTTTCTGTGCTAATCCGTTAAGCAAAAGCCTTGTCGAATCTGCTTTAGGGTCACATCCGACGACCATGATCTTCTTGCCAAGCTCGGCAAGACCTGCCGTAAGATTCTGTGTGGTAGTGGATTTACCTATACCGCCTTTTCCGTAAATTGCAATCTGTCTCATTTCTGTTTCTTCTTTCTTCTGATTGTTTATCTGTAAGTTGCAAGGACTCTGTCATATATGTCTTCTATGGCTCGAAGTCCCCCTTCATAACCTAAATAACCGCAGTTCATAACAAGTCTGTGCTGAACCGGCACCGATATTATCAGGAGATCTGCATGGAGCTCGTCAGCAATATGTTTTTCCCATGAGCTTCCAAGTATCAGGATCCTCTTGTCGGAATAATCCTTTGCGTCTTCAAGAAGTTTCAGCTGGTCAAGACCTGCATCGGGATCGAAAACAACCTGTACCGTTCTGGTCTGAAGATCAGATATCCTTGAAAACTCTTCCAGAATGCTTTCCTGATATTTTTCCGGAACATCATCTACAATAAATTGGATTCCCGGAATGATTCCCAGTTCGTTTAAAAGGAACTTGGAAAATCCTAATGAGTAAGAACTGTCAGCGATCGAATAGAATCTTCTCGGGATACCATATCTGAATTCGAGCATGAAACTTGCCATCTTATCGATATGTGTATAGAACTTTTTCTCTTCACGATCGATATAAGCTTCAACCTTTTCTTTTTCGAGGTTAGCAAATTCTGCTACATCTCTTAAAAACTTTGATGTTTCCTTAGCGCCAATCGGTGTATAAGGGAAATGGAAATAAGGTGTTCCGTACTTTCTCTTAAGATGCTTTACGATATCAAGCCCTGCCCATGATCCTACGAAAAGATTGAACTCTGCCTGAGGGATCGTTTTCCATTCGGATACGCCTTCTGATTCGTTTCCGAAGAGGATGTTGACTTTAAGACCTATACCTGTAAGTATCCGCTTAAGCTGTTCAAGATTACCGTTCCAGAAAGGATCCTGATAAGGGATATTGGCAAATACATTTACCAGACCCGGAATAACTTCTCTGTCTTCACTGAATTTATCAACATATTGGTCGATTATCGCCTTAACGAGTCTTGAATGGCTTGCATAATTATTTGATTTAAAGCCTCCTTCTTCGACATAAACTATCGGTTTATCATCATTCTGGAATTCACCTACTACAGCAGCAATATCATCGCCTGTGATAGCAGCCGTGCATCCTGTGATCACCACATAAAGGTCACCGTCGATTACTTTAAAGGAATTCTCGATAACATTACGGAGTTTCTTCTCTCCGCCGAATACTACATCTGCTTCTTCTGCATTGGTGCAGGGCATAGTAGAACCACCCGCATAGCCTTCGCCCTGTCCGATGATCCGGCTTATCTGAACGCCGCATCCGGGACCGGAATGAAGGATCGGAACACCTTTTTTAATTGCCACAACACTCTGGCATGATCCGAGTGCGCATGTGAAACGCGGTTGTTCAATAGTCTGTGACATCTTAGAATCCTCCATTCTGCTGTCTGGCACATCCACGTCCTGATCCATCTCCCTGAAAGTATCCGGGATCTTGTTCAAGCCACCATTTTGTATAAGGATTCGAAGCGTGCTTTGAGTAGTTCTTTATAAATTCAATAGAGTCTAAAGTGTCTTCTATTCTTCTGGCGTAATTAAGTGCGCCCTGATATCCGATACCGAATTGCTCGTCACCTATAAGCAAAGACGGAATACCGAATTTTGCTCCCCAAAGTGTCATTCCTCCATGTCTTGCAAGAATGAAATCCGGTTTGATCCTGTTAAGTGCATTTACGAGCTCGCAAGCCTGCTTATTGCATACTCTGTAGTCAGGAACATCACCATAGTTTTTAACAGCCTGACCCAGTATATCAAGCTTGTCATCACCACTGTCATAAACCGGATCATGGTGAAATACTGCTGCTCCGACTACTTCAAAACCGAGTTCGTTAAGAAGCGTGATCAATGCCTGTCCGTGAGCAGCACCTGCCGTTACATATGCTCTCTTGCCCTTGAATTTCTCCTTGAGCTTTTCAATCTCGGGAACATATTTCTCGTGACCTTCTTTTATGATCTCTTCCGCAATTTCCTCTTTACCTAATACCTGACCTAATGCTCTAAGCCATCTGTCTGTTCCTGCTACACCATATGCCGGCGGAACAAGGACTTCAGGAACTCCGTGGAGTTGGCTTAACCCTGCACCCATGTATGTTGAGAGTGAAGGACAGATGTGAATTGTAGCTGCTGCTTCACCTGCATGTGAAAGCTGTTCTACTGTTGAGAACGGTACGATGTACTGTGCTTCATAACCGAATCTTTCGATAATCTCATCGAAAACATGGCTGCCCCAGAAATTGATTATGTTTATCTTATTAGTCTTCTTTTCAGCAGGCTTTACTATACCTCTTAATACCGTGTGGTAAGCTGCATCAAAACCTGTTGTCCAGATCTTTGAACGGAAGCCTTCACAGTTGCATGTAACTACAGGAATTCCAAGTTCTTCAGACGCTGCTTCAACTACCGCTTCAATGTCTTCTCCGATGATTCCGGAAGCACATGAGGTAGTAACGAATATAGCGTTGGGGTGAACTCTGTTGTATGCGAGTCTAATCGTTTCTTCGAGTTTCTTAGCTGCGCCGAAGACTGTATCCTTCTCAAGGATATTCGTGCAGAAATATCTTCCGTACTGGGCAGGAAGTCTTCTTCTTGCCTGTTCGACCCTGTATGTGAAATTAAAATCAGCAAATTCCCCTGCGCATCCGATCGGTGAATGATTTATAACTGCTGCATCCCTTATCATTGCCAGTTGGCAGAAAGCCTGCTGCTGATTGCACCCGAGGCACTGAGAGAATTTTCTCTTACAGTCTTTAAGTTCACCCTTGGAAGACTTCTCGACTATCTCGGAAGCTGTTCCGGTAAATGCATTGATCGTTCCGAGCCTCTTCTCACGGATTACTACGCTTGGCTCTTTGATGTTTATTGTTGACATGTATGTTTCTCCTTATTGCCAATGACATCTCTACTGTCTTGTAATGTTTGCGTTTTGGCAATGAGGAGATAATAGCCTACTTATTCGATAGGCGATAATACATGAAAACGATACTACGATATAGACACAGCCTATATGTGATATAGTACAGGGTATAAAAGACACGGAAGACGGTTTATGAAAATAGGGATCATTCAGGCAAGTTCGCAAAATGATAAGAACGCATTGCTTTTCGAGACAGTGCGGAAATATGCTGGTGATGCGGAAGTTATCAATTTCGGCTGTAACGGAAGCGAGAACGAGTCTTACAGTTATATCGAGATATCGGTTATGATAGGGCTCCTGCTCGCAAGCGGATCTGTTGACTTCATCGTAACAGGCTGCTCTTCAGGCCAGGGCATGATGCTAGCCTGCAACAGCATGCCGGGAGTATTATGCGGATACATTCCTTCTCCGGAAGATGCTTATCTTTTCGCGCAGATCAACAATGGGAATGCCGTATCTCTCCCGTTGGGAGAAGAGTATTCCTGGAGAGGGTATGATAATTTCGATCTGACACTGAAAAATCTCTTTTCCGAGCCGTTCGGTCAGGGTTATCCAAAGAGCGAAGCTGAGAGGAAGCTAAAAGACACACAGCTTCTCAAGGATATCCGAAAGAAATCCCAGATCGGGTTTAATGAGCTTTTTGAATCACTTGACGATGATATGATCAGGAAGGTCCTTACCAAGAAAGACGTGATCAGGTTTGTATTGGAGAACGGTAATAATGTGTGTCTGTCAGATCTTCTCCGTGGCCGCTTGAAAAATAATGAGCTATAAGAAGAATTATAAGATCGATTATATAGTACTGAATAAATTGTAAATCATAATCCGCTTAATGAGTTATTCTGTGACTGATTATCTTTTTCAGGCACAAAAAAGTGCAAATCATCATCAAAATACAATATTCTGTGACTGTTTTTCGATTTCAGGTATTGAAATATGTTTATGCATCAAGATGCATTTGTCTTTTTCACTTATCCCCATAAGTTTTCCGAAAACCCATTTTTCAATAATATCCAAAGAATGCTGCTCAATAACCAAGGAAACTCAAAATATCAAACCCATGATCAGCTCCTAACCAGACACCTGTCATCGATCTCATCAACGCGCGCAAACCCCGTGCAGCTCATGATAAACCTTAGCTCATTGTTAACGCCTTCAAGGAACTTCTGAACGCCTTGTGTTCCGCCCTCTTCAAGAGAAGGAAGCATCGATCTTCCTACAGCTGCCGCATCCGCACCTAAAGCAATACACTTATAAACATCTGCGCCTGAACTGATACCGCAGTCCACGATGATCTTAACATCCCTGCCCTCAAGTGCTTTTCTGATTCCCGGAAGTACCATCATCGGCGGAACGGCATAGGGAAGCCTTCCGTGGTGGTGGCTTACGATGATCGCTTTAGCGCCCAGATCAGCACACTTTACGGCTTCCTCCTCACTAAGCACACCCTTGATAACGAACGGAAGAGAAGTTGATTCCAAATAAGAACGGATCATGTCAGATGTCTGGACCGCCATCTGCTCACCTATTACCACGTCAAGACCTTCATTTCCGAAAATGTGGTCGATATCCATGCCGATACCGAATGCACCTGCATCCTCTGCGAACTTCATCTGGTCTTTTACCTTGGCATTGTCAGCGTACGGCTTAACAATTCTGACTGTTTTTGCGCCTGTATCAATTATGCGTTGGAACATGTCGTTTTCCATCATGCCTACGAAGTTCAATATATTCATTTTTTCCGCTGCGAGAGAATACTCTTCAAGTCCTGTAAGCTCACGTCCGCCCATCTGCTTAAGATGCGAGAATGCAGGCGTCATTACCGGGCTTGCGAATCTTTCTCCAAAAAGTTCAACACCTGTATCAGCCACTACGGAATCTATCAGGCGTTCCTTGATCAGAATGCTGTCCATGTAACGTGCCGTGATCTCATTGGCATCGGAGATCCTGTCATATGCCATAAAGCACCTCCTTAAGGTAATTCATATAGCGGATGTATTCTTCATCAGTATTAAGGTGCTCCAAAATGACAGGCATATCGGGATCGATGCCATGCATCTTTTCGACATAGTAACGCAAAGGATACTCACCCTGTCCCGGAGCACACTCTTCAAGCTGGAAGGTATATTCTTCTTTAAGATGGACATCCTTGATATGGCAGCTTCGGATCCTGTTTCCGAGAAGTGATACACAGCGGTCAATAAAAGATTCCGCCTCATAATATCTTTCGAGAGAATTGGTCATGTTGATTATGTCCATATGAACCGCAAAACGATCGCGGTCAACTTCTTCTAACAGTCTTGCGTAATCCTCAGGACCTGTAGGGATCATCCACGGCATGGGCTCTAACGTGAAATATGTATTCTTTACTTCCGCCCTGTCGATTATCTCCTGAACCATCTTCACGATCTGCCCGCGCGATTCTTTCGTGAAGTTTTCTTTATAGTGGCCGTCCCATCTGTCACCGAATGCGCCTGCAACATTTACGGCACATCGCGCCCCGGTCTTGTCCGCGAGCTGAAGCTGTCTGACGCAGTAATCCCTTTGGATTTTACGCTCTTCAGGATCTATAGACATTGCATTTCTCCAGATGCCAACTTCAGCGATAAGAAGATCGTGCGTCTTCGCCGCTTCAACATATTCATTTATCTTTTTTTCGGGATCATTTGAAGACAGCGGGAAAACGACTGAACGGCAGCCGAGCGCGGTCTGGTTTTCCGCCCATTCAAAAGCAGAATCATGCCTTAAAGGACTTGATGTTCCTAAACGCATACGCCCTCCTTCTCAAAGCAAAAAATACCCGGCGCTTTGTGAACGATTATATCAGACACAAAACCGCCGGGGTGTTTGATTACGGGTATTAATAACGCGTATACGCGCAGGATTGTGGATCAGGTATTTTTGCTATAGTGATCAATGTCATTCTGCAGAAGATCCATAACCGTCTGTTTCTGTTCGTCAGTAAGATCTTCAGACTTTATCTCTTTGGCAAACTCGTTGTAGAGCTTTACCGCACCGTCTCCGTCACCTGATCTCTTGACAGATACCAGCTTAAAGAACGCGAGGCTTCTTCTGACTCTCAGATAATGATTCATGTTAATGGTTTCCTTTCTGGTAGCAAAAGCCTTCAGTATCTTCTCGCACCATTCGATTACCCTTATTCCTTCTTCCCTCTCCCCATACCATGCGTAATCCTGCGCGATGGTGTTCAACATGCTTGAAACCAGATCGAAGAGCGCGACCGAACTGTCAGCAATATCATCTTTCATCTTCTCAAATCCGCTCTCGAAAAAAGTCAGTTCCATGCCGATGTTTTCTTTCACGCGGCATGTCGAAATGCTCGGAAGGACATTTATGTGTTCTCTTGCATTATCGAAATCCTTCTCATGAATGTAGATCCAGGCAACCGCATAATGTGTTTTCTCCACTAGGACTTTGTCGCTGCAGTGGCTTATCAGATACGCTCCTTTGCGGATGGCATCCTTGCAGAGCTTATGTATGTGCTCCGTATCATCAGGAAAAAAATTAATGAGAACCGGATCAGCATACATGCTGAGATTGGCTGTCTCCTGAACATATTCCATGATTATCTCAAAGCAGCCCGGATTAAGAGTTGTCTCGGTTGAGAGATATTCAACTATCCTGAGCGCTCTCTGAGCTCTGCCTTCATCACTGTTCTTCATGCCCTCCATGGTGCTTTTCACCCTGGCAATCACTTCATCATTTTCGGACAGTGAATCATATCCCAGAAGAGCATCCGTGCTTACGCCTAAGACCTGTGCCAAAGGGATCAGCATTGATACGTCCGGCATTCCGATCTCCGATTCCCACTTGCTTACCGCCTGCGGTGTGACGTTCAGAAGGTCAGCAAGTTCTTCCTGCGTAAAGCCCTTATTCTTACGAAAGTTCTTAATGTTTCTGCCTATAGTATTTCCCATGTTTTTCTCCTTGATCAGTCTTCCATATTCTTTCTTGTGACCATGCATGCATCTTGATGATATCGTATTGCTATTCATGGAGATTTTCAAACAACGGGCAGTTGAGAAAGGCTCAACCGGAAAAATCACAGCCAATTACACTGCCGGCTGTGACTTTATAGTGAAAAACTGACCTTCCGGCAAAAAAATCACAGCAAAGTTCATTCCCTGCTGTGTTTTTTTAAGATAATTCTGTAAAGTCGCTGTGTTCTTCTGAGATTATTACTGTGATTTCAGTTCCTTACCTTTTCCGCAAGCTCTTTAAAGCACTTAATAAATGCTCCGTGGTGTTCCTTAACAAAGTCCATGTCACCGTTTCTGGAAGCATCCTCCAGAGCTTTTGCCTGGTCTGCAATATCATCCGCGCCGATCGTCCTCGACGCACTCTTGAGAGAATGAACCAGGATCTCGTAGTTCTTAAGATCATTGTTATCAAAATATGAGGAAAGTCCGGAACACTTGTCGGCAGCGCTTTCGGCATAATCCGAAAGGAGTTCCAGATAGAAATCTTCTTCGCCGCATGCGTATCCGATTCCGGCATCAACATTCAGACCTGCAGAACGGGCCTTTTCAAGTGACAGCGGCATGCCTGTCTTTTCCTCATCCTTCACTGCCATGCCCTCAATAACACCTGCAGGAAGATATTTCTTAAGCGTGTTTTCGATATCATCGACCATGATGGGCTTGGACAGATATCCGTCAAAACCGGATTTCAAATACTGTTCTTCAGCGCCGACGACCGCATTTGCAGTGAGCGCGATAACCACGGCACCGTTAAGAAGGTTCTCGTCCTTCAGGACCTTTAGAGTCTCGATGCCGTCCATCTGGGGCATCATGTGATCAAGAAGGATGAGGTCGAACTTATTCTTTCTCAATATTTCGATAGTTTCTTTTCCTGAAGTGCATGTAACCGGAGTGATCCCGAACAGTTTCAGGAAATTGCATGCGACCTTAAGATTCATGCCGTTATCGTCAGTGACAAGAACTTTAGCATCAGGTGCATAAAGATGTTCGGATCCGGTATCCCCTACAGAATATGTCTTTTTCTTCTCATCAAACTTTCCGATAGGTTCGGGATCAACGACGCGGAGCGATAAGTCGAATCCGAATGTGGAGCCTATCGCATATTTGCTTTCGACTTCGAGCTTGCTGTTCATCATGGAAAGAAGCTTGCAAACAATAGATATTCCAAGTCCGGTACCCTCGATGTGGCGGTTACGCTTTTCCTCGATCCTCTCAAAAGACTGGAAGAGTTTATCAAGATCTTCTTCCTTAATGCCTATACCGGTATCGATAACATCGAAACGGAGCTTAACATCCCCGTCCTTGATTCCTTTGTTCTGCACGCGCAGAGTAACACTTCCGCTCTCTGTATATTTAACGGCATTGGTCAGAAGGTTCATTATTACCTGACTTATCCTTACGTCATCTCCGAAAAGGCGCGAAGGTATTGAATCATCGATATCGAGCTTGAACTCGAGATTTTTGGCGCGTGCCCTTTCGCTTATTGAATTGACCAGATTGTTGATCTGTTCTGCAACTCCGAATTCGACAGGGACCAAAGACATTTTTCCGTCTTCGATCTTAGAGAAATCCAGGATATTGTTGATGATGGACAGAAGGGTATTTCCTGCGCTCTTGATATTGGAAGAATACTCAATGATATTGTCGTCTTTTGATTCGCGTAATATCATCTCGTTCATTCCGAGAACAGCGTTAATAGGTGTTCTGATCTCATGTGACATATCTGCAAGGAAGTCACTTTTCGCTTTGTTCGCACTGTCAGCAGCAGACTTCTCGAGCATGAGGATCTTCGCTTCATATTCTCTCTTACGCTCGATTTCTTTCAGTTCTTCAACTCTCTTTTTTGCTTTCTGTTCATGGTTATACGCAAGAATATAGAATGCCGATATCAATCCAAAAACCAAAAGACCTACGAGCACGCTTACGATAAGAACGGATCTCGTATCCTTATAAAGTGTATTCGTCTCGACAACGATAAACAGATGCCACTGGTTAAGAACCTCATCAACAAACACAGTGCATTTCTTACCGTCGATCTCCATATCGAAGTTGCCCTTATCGACACTTAATCCCTTCTCGAAAAGAGCTGTTTTCTCAGGGATCTCACTGTAGTTTTTACCTTTCTCTGCGCTGTCGCTGTGAGCTACGACTGTTCCGTCATAATTAAGGACAAAAGCGTAACCGCTGCCGTTTATCTGTATATTCTCTACAGTTTCCTGAACACCGGTAAGCGTAAGATCAAGTCCCAGAACGTTATTCGTGTCTGTAAGCGCCTTGCACACAGAGATTATCACATTCCCGGTCTGAGCATCTACATAAGGAGATACGACAAGCGGCTGACCGCCTGCAGCAACAGTATCCTTATACCAGTCTCTTGCCGTGGGATCGTAGTCATCCGGAGGTGTCCAGCCGACGCCGTCCACATATTCACCGTTAATGACACCATAAATTCCCGTATATGTTTCGTCGAACTGTGAAGCAGTATTTGCTGACTCACGGGTGATATATTCAACTATTTCCTCGTTAGTCGCTCCGTTCGCAACCATATGGTCAACGGTATCTGCTGCCACCCAGAGAACTGATCTGGCGGTCTCCAGGTAGTTTTCCATGTCGGCTGTGACAGCCGCTGTCTTATCGTTGCCCAGTTCATTGATATATGAATAAGAGGATGTATACATCAGACGTGTTGAATAGGCAACCAGTAATGCCATAAGGACAAAGGTCGCGCCGAGTGTAATAAACAACGTCTTACTGCTTTTATTCATATAAACCTCAAAGTTGATTTTGTTTGACTACAATATAATTTATATTATATGTTTTGCAATCTGTGGAAATGCACAAAAGACATTAGTTTTCATCCAACCGGTTCCTTGATAGTTCAGGTAGAAGTTCAGGCTACTACCTGAACTTTTACCCGAATTTCGTCTGATTTACTCTTTTTTTTAGGTAATTCTTCAGGCTGCTACCTGAACTTTTACCTGAACTATTTACCCCATTCCCCTCGTGATACAATTATTTCAAAAAGAAAGCGTTTACCGCGATGAATTTTTTCGAGCATTTCTGTCCTGAGCACATCGGTATGCTCATTACAATAACTGTTGCGATAACCATAGGGCTTCTGATCTTACGAAGGAGCTCAGACAAAACTGCTGATCTCACCGTGCTTATCCTGTCGTTCATAACCCTGATCGGTGAGACAGTTCAGGATATCCTGCTCGTACGTGAAGGCGGCGATATTATGGGCTTTCTGCCGTTCCACCTGTGCAACCTCGGTATTTTTGTTAATCTCGCGGCATCATTCACACACGGGAAAGCACGATCATTCTTTACTGAGATATCACTTATTCTCATCATGCCGGGATCCGTTGCTGCATTGCTCTTTCCAGACTGGACATACAGACCCTTCTGGTCATATCTTCCTCTGCTGTGTTTCCTGACTCATTCATTACTGGTCTTTATCCCTCTGGCCTTTCTTGTCAAAGGCAAGGCACACGCATCTTTCAGGCATTTCTGGTATCCGTACCTGTTTCTTCTCATCGTGGTACCTCCGATATATCTTCTTAACACCAGGTCCGGCCAGAACTATATGTTCCTCAGCTACCCGCCTCAGAATTCGCCTTTGGAATGGATTCACAACTTTACGGGAAAGAGTCTTTATTTAGCAGGTCTTGTCATATTAATCACAGCGGTCCTGATAATCGAATATGCATTATATGATCTTACAGGCAGGCTCGCGAAAAAACTCAGGTGAGAATATCCGGTATTATTTTTCCCCGAAAACAATGAACGGTATTTTCATCTCATTTTCAGTCATGCCTGCATGAACCGACTTCAAAGTCTCTTCATCGGTATAGTAGAGCGACAGGTCGCTAACGGCGATCGCAATATAATCACCGACCATGCTGCGGAACCTGGGATGTTCTTTGCCGGTTCCAAAGAGTTTTTTATCAAAGACTTCTTCGCGTGTCATCAGAACAAATTTGTCTCCGAATTCCTTGTTGAACTCGTCTTTGAATTGTTCTTCTTTTCCCTTTTTTACAAAGAAATTTAGCGCACGCGGTTCGAATGAAGGAATTCTCTCAAGACACTCCGTGATCTTCGGATAATCATTGATCATAGCGCTGTCTGAGTTTATGTGACCGTGGTCAGCCGTGACGACAAGGAGCGTGTCTTCAAGTTCATCTGCAAGAGCACTCACTTTATCTTCAAGGTATTTCATATTATCGAAGACCTCTTTCGAGCCCCCTCCGTAGAGGTGAAGAAAATCATCAGGAGAAGGCCAGTACGCATAGATGTATTTCCGCTCAGGCTCTTTGCAATGATCTTTTATATGTTCGATGATCTCTTCAAATGTCTGCGGATTCGGAGGAAAAAACGGAGTCACGGCATATGCTTTGTGACCGGCTTTATTCAGTCTCTCGATAACATTCTCATACGGTATGTATTTCCAGGCAACATTGTAATCGGCAGCAGGTGTTTTTGTTCCGGTGACACTATTAAGATAAACCGTAACCGTCTTATCGATCTGCGGAAAATAACAATCCCATCCAAGCCATGAATGCTCGCAGGGCTGAAGCCCCGAAAGAGCAGATGTCGTTGCCGCTACAGTTGTCGCGATAAATGTTGAACTGTATTCACCCTTAAGATGCGTAAGGAACGCGCCGTCTTCCTTGAGGTGCTCATGTATCGTGCTTATTCCCAAACCGTCAAGAAGAAGGACTACAACATTTTTGTAGGTTTTTTCGAGGAGCGTATCGAAAATGGGCAACGTATCACCCACAGTCTCCACGCCGAAATATTTCAATACCGAATTCGGCAGATTCGCGATCGAGTTTTTGTAATCAGGCAGTATCATACGGACTATTGTATCGTATTTTCACTGTCAGCGACACGGGTGGCTTCAGAAGCTGATTACCCTGTCGAGGATTCCCTTCATCTTTCCGATCGCAATTCCGTAGTTGGTCATAGGTATGCCCTGATCTGCGGCCTTTCTATAGCGGCTTGCTACCTCAGTCTCGCCGAGCATGCATGCGCCGCAGTGGATTATGAGATCGAATGAAGACAGATCCTTCGGGAACTCAAGTCCTGATGTAAATGAGAACTCGAAATCCTTTCCTGTATATTCCCTGATCCAATTAGGAAGTTTGACCGTTCCGATATCTTCGCACTGACGGTGATGGGTACATCCCTCACTGATGAGGATCTTAGCTCCGTTCCCGAGACTGTCCAGCATATTCGCTCCCCCGATCGACTGATCGAGTATGCCTTTGAATCTGGCCATAAGGATCGAGAACGACGTCAGCGGAATATCCAAAGGAACGATCTTTGATACCTTCCCGAAAACCTGGCTGTCAGTGATCACCATCCTGACCTTACCGACTTTTGAAAGAGCGATATCAAGTTCAGTATCTTTTACCACTACAGGGATCGCGCCCTTTCCGAGAAGATCACGGATGACCATCTGCTGCGGCAGGATCAGTCTGTCTTTTGGTGCAGATTTATCTATAGGAACAACGAGAACAACAATATCGCCTTCTTCAACAAGATCAGACACGAGCGGACGGACCTTGCGTTCTTTGATGATAACAGCAACCCGCTCTTTTAGCTCATTGATTCCGGAGCCGTCCAGAGCACTTACGGTCATTGCATCTTCAGGCGCGGAAACATTGCCGAGATCACTCTTATTCACAACGACCAGGTAAGGAATCTTACGCTTAACAAAGACATCGATCAGCTGTTTCTCATCCTCTCCCGGACCGATACTTCCGTCGACAACAAGGATCGCGATATCGGTCTCATCGATAACTCTTAAACTCCGCTCGATCCTCTGATTACCGAGCGCGCCTTCATCATCTATACCCGGAGTGTCAATTATAACAACAGGACCCAGCGGCAGCAGTTCCATCGTCTTCCTGACGGGGTCGGTCGTAGTTCCGGCCACATCAGAAACGATGGACAATTCCTGCGAAGTAAATCTGTTCACCAGACTCGACTTGCCTGCATTACGGCGCCCGAAAAAAGCAATGTGTGTTCTTTCCATGTTTTACCTCAAATCTTCACAAGCACTGATTTTAGAATCTGAAGTCTCTCTCTCCGTTCTCGATCGCAACAAGTCTGTCGCGGAGAACTGCACGTGCCTTCTCATTTGTTACGTCAGGGATGTTCTTCTCGATAAGTTTCTCGCCGACTTCGCGCGTCTCGGGGGAAGCATAATCGACAAGGTATTCCTTAAGTGTCATGAGTGCATTCGGCAGGCAGCAGTTCTGGATCTGCTTAGCCTTGCAGAGTGCCATAAACCTGTCGCCGGTCCTGCCTTCACGGTAGCATGCCGTACAGAAAGACGGAACGTAATCCATGTCGATCAGCCACTTCATGACTTCATCGAGAGAACGCGTATCGGATACGTCGAACTGGGCTGTCTCATCAACTCTTTCCTCATGTGTGTATCCGCCGACAGATGTTCTGGAACCACCCGAGATCTGTGAGATGCCGAGGTGGAGAACTCGTTCTCTGGACTTCTGTGATTCACGTGTCGAAACGATCATGCCGGTGTAAGGAACAGCAATCCTTATGCATGCAACGATTTTCGCAAATGTATCGTCGTCGATCGCGTTGGAGAAATCATTTACATCGATATCATCTGCAGGGCAAAGTCTCGGAACGGAGATCGTATGCGGACCGACACCGTGAACCGCTTCCAGATGCTCTGCGTGCATGAGGATCCCGGCAAACTCGTAGCGGTATTTATCAAGACCAAAGAGGACGCCCAAACCTACGTCATCGATTCCGCCTTCCATAGCTCTGTCCATTGCTTCTGTGTGGTAGGCATAATCATGCTTGGGTCCTGTCGGATGAAGGATCTCATAAGACTCTTTGTGGTAGGTCTCCTGGAAAAGGATGTATGTTCCGATTCCTGCCTCGTGAAGCTTACGGTAATTCTCTACGGTAGTAGCAGCGATGTTGACGTTTACACGTCTGATCGCACCGTTCTTGTGCTTGATGGAATATATCGTCTTAATGCTCTCCAAGATATATTCGATAGGGTTATTTACAGGATCCTCGCCGGCTTCGATCGCAAGTCTCTTGTGTCCCATGTCCTGCAAAGCGATAACCTCTGCCTTGATCTGTTCCTGTGTAAGCTTAACTCTCGGAATAGTCTTGTTCTTTCCGTGATAAGGACAGTAGATACATCCGTTGATGCAGTAATTTGACAGATACAGGGGCGCGAAAAGCACTATCCTGTTGCCATAGAAATCCTTCTTTATCTGCTCTGCGAGAGCATAGATCTCTTCGTTCTTCTCGGGGATCTCACAAGCGAGCAGTACTGATGCGTCGCGGTGCGAAAGACCTTTACGCTCTCTGGCCTTCTCCAGTATCTCATCGATTAATTCAACATTATTCTTATTCTCATCGGCATATTTCAGAGATTCGAGTATCTCGCTGTCGTCGATAAATTCTTCTGCTTTCATTGATTTAGGATCGTACATATAATTAACCTTCTTTCGTAGTATTTTTGTTATTAATGAATCTGATGTTATCGCCCCTGTCGGTGACGATCCCGTAGCCTATGTTACTTATCCTGTTCTTTAGACAATTCATGCATTCGGCCGCTTCTTCGCCTGTGCAGATCTTGTTGTCGTACAGGTCATATTTTTTTCTGACACCCACGGGGGACAGATTCGGCATTACGACGTTTGCGCCTGCGAGGATACCGAGCTCCCTTCCTCTGGGATCTATCGTTCCGAGCGCCGTCGTAGCCGGAAGCAGAACCGTCGGAAGCATCAGTCTTATTATGCTGAGCAGGTAAAGGACCTGATCCAGTTCGCCTGCTTTCTCTTCTGCAAACACCGTATCCTTATGAGGAATAAACGGTCCTATGCCGATCATCTCAGGATCAAGTTTTTTCAGGAACAACAGATCATCTGCAATATTCTCATTCGTCTGATAAGGCGAACCCACCATGAATCCTGCTCCTGTCTGAAAACCTATCTTCTTCAGGTTGTACAGGCAATTCTGCCTGTTCTCTGCAGAAAGATTAGACGGATGGAGTTTTGCATAATGACCGAAATCAGCTGTCTCATGCCTCAGAAGATATCTGTCAGCGCCTGCATCGAAAAAAGCTTTGTAGGATTCATAGCTCTTCTCGCCTATCGATAACGTGACCGCAACATCCGGATGATCTTTCTTGATCGAACGGATGATATCCGTCATCATCTTATCCGTGAAATACGCATCTTCACCGCCCTGAAGAACTATCGTCCTGAATCCGAGCTCGTAACCGTGTGATGCACACTCAATGATCTCTTCTTTGGTAAGCCTGTACCTGGAAGCGTTTTTGTTGCCGCACCTGATACCGCAGTAATAACAGTTGTTCCTGCAGTAGTTGGTGAACTCGATGAGACCTCTTACAAAGACCTTGTTTCCGTAGTATTTTCTTGCTGTTGCCGAAGCTTTTTCCGCAAGATAAGACTGCAGTTCAGTAGTCTGGTTTTCGAGAAGACAGATGATCTCATCACGAGTGAGATTTTCAGCCGCAAAAAGCTTTTCTGTTATGTCACGGATGTCAGTCATTCTTGGCAAGTCTCGAATACGTTATCTTTGCAGAAACGCCGTCGAGCATGCCGAGTTTGCCGGATACCGAACTTATCAGATTCTCGGGAGCATCGACAACGACACTAATGATAGAGATATTCCTTTCACGATAAGGAATACCCATCCTTCCGACGACATAATCCCTCACATCGTGGAGTATGTCATTGATCTGCGAAACTGATTCGGGATTCTCGACAATAATGCCGATAATAGCAACTCTCGTCTCCATTTGACCTCCTTTCGCCCTATAGGCAAACAAGGTTCTGAAGCAATTTAAGTATAGAAAGATTTACTTAAAGCCTTCCGCGTCAGGACATGCCTTCCGCACTCAGAACTATCAAGCATACGTTAACATCTTAAGATGGCAAAAGCAATCGAAGTAACAGTTAGTTTTAAAAGAAGTCACGTTTCATTATGTTTAGTTCCGTTTCCCGGATATACATCAGGACGTTGATTTCTTTTTCTTTCCGATCATGGCACGCTTTGCAGCCTTCAGATAGATCTTCTGCCACCATGGCCGGAGATGCTTATCCGCTTCTTTCAGTTTTTCCCTGATCGGGATGCTCTGCGGACAATGCTTTTCGCACTTGCCGCACTGAACACACAGCGAAGCATCGGCTTGAGTCATCCTCAATGCGACCGTCTGGAAATATTCGAGTCTTCCCGAACTCTTATTCTCTGAATACATATGGTTATAGCACGAGAATATCGCAGGGATGTCAACACCCTTGGGACACGGCATGCAGTATCTGCAACCGGTGCAGTTAACCTTTGTGCTCTCGATGATATATGACTTTATCTTCTCGATAAAAGCTTTCTCTTCAGGACCGTAATCCCCGGCCTTAGCTTCTGATGCGATCCTGCAGTTCTCCTCGATCATATCAATGGAGTTCATTCCTGAAAGAACGCATGTGATCTCAGGCTGATCCCAAAGCCATCTGAATGCCCATTCGGCAGGAGTCCTGCCGTGAGGTTCATTTGCGATCTCACGCTTGGCTTTCTCGGGCAGAAGATCAACTAATTTGCCGCCTCTTAAAGGCTCCATGATGAACACTTTCAATCCCTTTTCAGCTGCAGCCTTTATGCCTGCGCGTCCGGCCTGGGTATGCTCGTCAAAATAATTGTACTGGACGAGACACATATCCCAGTCATATGCATACAAAATGCTCTTAAATGTATCGGTATCACCATGGAATGAGAAACCGATATTCCTTATCTGGCCGCTCTTCTTTTTTTCCTCTATCCACTCGATAATACCGACCGCTTTGAGCTTTTCCCATTGTGCAAGATCCGTCATGTGATGCATCAGATAGTAGTCAACATAATCTGTTCTTAAGCGCTTCAGTTCCTCGTTGAAATACTTATCTAGACCCGCGCGGTTTGTAATGAGGTATTGAGGCAGTTTGGTTGCAAGATTGATCTTGTCCCTGATCCCGTTCTTCTCGATAATACGTCCGACTACATCTTCGCTTCCGGGATAGATATAGGCGGTATCAAAATAATTGACACCGAGCTCAAAAGCGCGCATGAATTCTTTATCGGCTTTCTCAAAGTCGATGGAACCGCCGCTCTTTGTAAATCTCATGCATCCATATCCCAGGATAGAAATTCCTCTGCGTTGCTGCATAGATCAAAATTCTCCTTTTAGAAGATTATACACGTCACATCTTTCTTTATTGTTAATCTTTCGAAAACAACTTACTTCGCGGTGTAAAGCCGCATCCTGTCGCATTATTGACTATAAGAAGCACTTTACCTTTATACTCCTCAAGGCTGACATCGTTTTCTTTTCTGTCCTTGACTGAAAAATCATATACATTGCTCAGAAGCGTGTTATTCGAACAAACAACAAAATTTTATTGAAATTCGATAAATTTTTGTTGCAAAACAAATTATCAAGGTGTATGATTACCTCAACACCGGAAACATAATATCCATCTCTTATGAAGACGGAAACTGAGTATATATCATTTTCGAAGATACTTGATCACAACACATCACAAAGGAGGCAGAAAATGGAATACAACGACACAGCACCTTTTTTCAGATTTTATAAACCGTTTGTAATAACAGCTCCGATCCTATTTGTACTGATGTGCATAGTCTATGTAATGGCCAATATATATTTCTATATGCTTGTCGTTGAGCGAAAGATGGACGTTGACACAGCAAACTTTTACATCGACTGCTTCCGAATGGCTCCGGCTGTTTTATCTGCCGTACTCCTTATCCTTGGAGCTTTCATAGCCAGGAACAGACGTGAGAAACACATCCGCATGATTGAAGCAGTCCGCGAAGCCGAAAAGGATAAGAAAAAGTTCTTCTCGGAAACATAATATGGGAGTTATCATGTTTTCCTTTACGTTGTCAGCTCTTTTACCGTCACTTATTGTTCCCGGGATCATTTTAATGGTTAAAGGAATAAAGGCCGGCGGGAATAAGCGGCGAATCGCCATAATCATCCCATGCGCCATAATCTTTACTTTTATTGCTTCGATTGCCCTATTAAATTATGAACTGAACAAAACCATAGGCACATTCAGCGGAAGCGAATATGAAATAATAACCATCGGCGAAGATACCTACAAAGCAAATTACGATAATGTCTATCATTCCTCGGATAAAGGAAGACTATTAGGCAGAGTCTTATTTGATTCCAAACCGGATGATAAGAATATTGAACCAATGTATGTCTGGGAGATCAAAGGCACTGACAATTATATTTATGCCTCATGGGCATATGACGGAACAATATATAAAAAAGTGCAGTAATAATTTATTTCGATATCTTCTCCAGATACACGAACACCAGTTCGTCACTGATCTCTTTACGGTCAAAGATCTTATAGCCGTGTTTTTGATACAGGCGGATATTATCTTCACTCCTCGTACTCGTGAAAAGTTCATAGCGCTTGTCGGGATAATAATTTTCTATCTCATCTAACAGCATGCTCCCGAAGCCTTTACACCTATGATCAGGATGAACCATCAGTTTGCCGATGTATGCAGTACCATCCTTCTCATGAGCACGGACCGAACCGATGATCTTGTCATCAGAAACCATCTTCAAGATCAGACCGTTGTTATATTCTTCTCTTAATTCATCGAGCGTCTGCTTCAGGGGAGGAATATCCTTATTTCCGAACAACCTTGCTTCACTCTGATAAGCAAGATACTGCAGATCCAGTATCTCCTGAAGATCGTCATACTTTGCTTTACTGATAGTCATCTTGTCAGCTTCAATCCTTTTCTTCAATTTCAGAGATTACATCTCCCTTGAGGGCATAGAACATGTCCCTGATTTCTTTTAACAGTTCCGTATCTTTTTTTGAGTATACTCGATACTGCGAGATACAGTAGTCATCAAAGCTGCTTCCACCGATCTTTGAACAGTCAAAAACTATTCCATAACTCCACGGACTGTAATCGGTAACGAACTCTTTGCTGTCCAACCGTTTTGATAGTGAAATAAGATTTCTTTCCTTAAGAAAAGACTCAAATCTTGCAGCTGCTACTTCATCCACAGCATAAGTCGTAACCATAAACGGTTCACTGTGATTCTCACGGTTTCTGCTGATAAAGACCCATTGTCCTTCGTCGTTCTTTTCGAGACAGTCTCGATGACCTGCCCCCATCATATCGCAATATCCGGGACTATAACTGAATGATCTCAGTTCACCCGCATTTCCTTTTTTACCGATATTATCGAACAGACCCATCTAACTTCCCTCCCCGTTAAGTCCAAAGCGATGTGATGCACATAGGAGAAGCGCCTTCGCTTATCTCAAATCCGCATCTTTTATAAAACTCTACTGCAGTATCGTAAGCAATTACGCATATACGCAGATAATCTATATAATGTTCTTTCACCAAATCAACTAGTGTTCTGCCAATAGCTTGTCCGTGATATTCCGGATTGACCAAAAGATAATGAACATAAGCATTCATTATTCCGTCATCCATTGCACAGATCATACCGGCAAGCTTATCTCCGTCCCAGGCTGAATAAACAGCTTTGTAGTTTTTCATTGCTGTCACCAGTTTATCGGGGAAATGCCCTGAAGACCAGTCGACTGAGAGGAAAAGGTCCTTAAGCTGGTCTTCCGTGAAATCGTGAGTATCTTTATAGATTATATTCATATCCATTATCCTTTCATTTATCAGACAAGAAGTCTCTCATCCAGGTTATTCCAGTCTATCGATGATTTTATACCTTTCATACATGCAATAGATGCCATGCCGTGAACGATCGACCATATCTTGATCAGTTCTATCTCCTGTTCTTCAAATGTCTTCTCCTGACCTGATTCTTCCAGATGCTTCAAATACATTCTGCGCAAGAGCAAAAACGGCGGGTAATCATTCTTGTATTCCTTATTCATCTGAAGATGTGCAGTAATGTTTTGCTTGCCAAAAAGGAAAACATAATAATCGGGATTATTGCTGAAGAAAGTAACATATGTCTTGCCCATAGCAATAATTGCTTCATCAGCACTTATCTTTCCGTTTACTGCAGTCTCAAGTTCTTCCATGAACCTTTCCGTAACATTATTCTTGATAGCATTGATAAGCTCTTCCTTATCCTTAAAGTGAGCATAAGGTGCAGCGTGCGAGACATTACATGCTGCGGCAACTTTACGAAGTGACAGGTTTTCTTCTCCGCTCTCATTAATAATCTTTATTCCGGCATCGATCAATGCCTGTCTGAGATTGCCATGATGATAAGTGTCAGCCATTAAGCGTCATCTCCTTTATCTCCTTAAGTGCATTATGTGTATCTTCAACATTCTCCCACAAAGGACTGTGTGCAGAACCTGAAATCCTGTAAAACTTCTTTTGAGGTGCGTTCAGAAGATCACAATATTCCTCTGCAAGTTTCCAGGGACAGTTATAATCGTATTCACCGCTGATAAAGAAAACAGGGATCTTCATATCAATAATGCTCTTTCTGTAATCGAAATCATCAAGTTCAGAACAGAGTGGTGTCGTACGGTATTTTTTCATTCCGATAACATAATTGATCTTTTCTTTGAGCGTATAACAACTGCACGTAATGATCGGCCAGGTTATACCTTCAAATTCAGATTTGTTATGTATCGTTCCTCCGCCCGCATCATGCAAAAGATTAACATATGCATACCAATCCTTACACTTAATATTACCACTGTCAAGATGAATGACCGAGTCTTCAAGTTTATTTAGTCTTCTCTTATCGCAGCGCTCTTCGAAAACTCCCTTCATGAAGTCATACATTATGGTATCGTTTTCTTCAGAATCAGTTACGCATTGAGCCATGCCTATATAAGCATAGTAATTTTCAGGATGCTGTTCTGCTTCCATTAATGCGATCTTGGATCCTCCGGAGAAACCCATGATAAAGATCTTCTCTTTGTTAAACCGCTCCTTAAGATATTCGGTTACAGTATATGTATCATTCAAAAGGTTATCGATATTTACACTGTCAATATCCATATCGCCGTTATAAGCAATTCCCATATAACGGTAATCCCAGTATACAATCGTAAATTCATCTTCAATATGCATATCTTTGTATTTATCCGTAAATACATAGTCATCAGTACCGGGACCGCTTGATACAAACAGCAAAACAGGATTATCAAGGTTTTTACTATTAATGAAAAATCCGTTTGGAGCACCGTTTATATCCATAACAAACTTTTCAGACAGACTGCCCGGTTCATTATATGTCCGTATACGGCCCGGACTTATTAAAGCCCAGACAGTAAATAACGCAAGCACGAATCCGGCTACACACAACAGTATTATCATAATATTCTTTCTCACGATTTCGCTCCAATCTTGACACTGTCAACATTGATTATAAGCTCAATCTTTACATTGTCAAGTTGTAAATACAAAAAGCAGCCCTGCCGTGGCATGAGCTGCTTTCTGTTTCTATATCTTGGGGTAGTGAGGGTATTATCCTATAGTCTTTCCGTCCTCAAGACGTACAGTTCTTGTTCCGTATCCGGCGCACTGTTCGGAGTGTGTTACCTGAAGGATCGTCATATTCTTTTCCCTGTTCAGATTCTTGAACAGTTCCATTATCTCGACCGTAGATTGAGCATCAAGATTACCCGTAGGTTCGTCTGCAAGAATTATCGACGGATTACCTATTACTGCTCTTGCAATAGCAACTCTCTGCTGCTGTCCTCCGGATAATGTATTAGGCATTGCTTTTCTCTTTTCTGTTAATCCTGTGATCTCCAGGATCTCATCTAACGCACTCTTTAATTCCGATCTCTTTTTCCCGTTTATGGTTTGAGGAAGCAGGATATTATCAGCAACATTAAGGTTCATGACAAGATTATAAAACTGGAACACAAATCCCATGTTATTGAGTCTTAAGTTTGAGAGTTCTTTGTCTTTCATAGATCCGATATCTTTACCGCATAAAGAGATGTTTCCTTCGAAAGCTCTGTCCAATCCTCCGATTAGATACAACAGTGTTGATTTACCGGAACCTGATGCACCCATGAGCGAGACGAATTCACCCTGATCTACGGACATGCATGCACCATTCAAAACCTGATTCAGATTTCCGTTCTTTCCGAATGTTTTGCTGACGTTGTTTACTTCAATTATTTTATTCATTTTATTATCCTCCATACTTATCACTCATACTTAAGCTGTTCCGATATCTTCATCTTTCTGAGGTTCCTTATCGGGAAGAGTACCGTTGCCGTGAACACAACCGTCATCATGATGAAGAACAGAATATTCTTAACCGGATCGACCTGTACATCCAATACCAGGACCTCTGAATTATTCATTGCTGCCTGTAATACGAATGTTAATACCGAGCCGACGATAGTTCCGATACCTGCCGCTGTTATTGATGTTATAAGAACTTCCTTCAAAAGGATTCCTGAAAGTTTGGCTTTATTCATTGAAGTTGCCAGAAGTATGGCACATTCTTTCTTTCTTCCCTCAAAGCCCAGGAGCTGGTTGGAGATCATACCTATCGCAGTCATACCGAGAGAGATTGCAATTATTACGGTAATTACTGCAATTGTTTTGGAATTATTGCTTTCCGTTTCTTCAATGATCTCTTCAATTGTCTGTACTTTGTTATATGTTCCTTTTCCGTATATCTCAAGAGTTTCCTTTATATTCTCAGGATCATCACACTTTATAAGTAAGCCTCCCGGATAATCAAGGAACAGCGTCTTATACTCCTTTTCAGAGAAAACAAGACCTATTATTCCTGAGTCATAAGGATTGCCTTCAGTTATAGCCTGAACCTTATATTCCCTTTCGATCGGCAAAGCTCCCTCAGGATTTATTGTTATCTTTACAGAATCTCCTATTGAATATCCCTTACGGGTAGCAAACTTCTTATCGATAACGATTTTACCTGACTCAATACTTTCGGGAAGGTCAGTAAAACCTTTAAAACACTTGTATCCGCCGTCCGGATAACCATAGAATTTGACAACTGTATTCTTCTCGTCTGTATCTACCTTTATTTCCTGAAGGGAACCATAAATAAACTCAACATCCGTAACACCTTCAAGATGTTCTACATAGGTGTAGTACTTGCCAAGTTTACTTGTTTCCATTACCACATTGCAATCGTAGGGTATGGTGCTGATCGTGCCTGCCATCGCAGTTGACACTGCATACACAACTACACACATTGCAGCTGCAGTTGCACTGAGGACACCGCTTCCGACAGTGCTTTTACGTGATATCGCCTCAACTGCAGCAAGCGACCATGCTGATTTCTCGTTCTTGTCAGCAATCTTCTGCACTCCCTTTGATATGAGTTTCAACAATCTGGGGAACAGGAACGCGAGTGCAACGACAGCGGAAAGAAGGCACAAAATAGCGCAGATAATATTTTTGCGTAAGAAGAAAGTAACTATAGCTGTCACAAGCAGGATCAGGCCTGAAACAAAAGTTAATCTGCTGAACCTGTATTCAGTATCCCTGTTATCGAAAATGATATCTCTGATCGAAGTCTTCAATGCCTTAAGAATTGCCTTAAGCGGAATAAGACATTCTATCAGCACGGCACCTAAAACAACACCGATAATAAGTGATACGGGTAATGAAGGCATATCAAACTGAATAGCGCCGTTCTCGTTTTCGAGTGTAAATAAGGTATCGAGCATACCGTCTCTTATAAGCGCATAAAAGACAACAGCCGGTACACTTCCCAGAAGTGCATAGAGAATATTTTCGAGCAGAAGGATACGAACCGTGCGTGACGTGCTCATGCCTAAGCTTCTTAGTGTGCCGATATAAGACATGCGTTCATTTACGATCCTGTTGCAGATAGAAGCAGTAACAAAGATCACGAGAAGGAATGTAATGGCAAACATGAGATAGAAAACAGCGCGGATCTCATTCATCAGAGCCATATCTTCATCAGAAAGGAAAAGATCCATTGTTTCTACATCAGGATATGTATCCTTTATAAGATCCTTTGCTTCCTCGATCCTGCTGTTATCGTGAAGATCGATAAGAAGAATATCTGCTTCCCTGTATCCGCATGAGATAAGATCGCTTGTCTCCAGGTTAACTATGGCACAATAATCCGCCAAAAGAGGATTCTTTGTATCCTCGGGAAACACACCGCCTATAGTAAGTTCTATTTCATTACTTGCTCTGTCGTGAATGGTGATCTTATCACCGACTTCATATCCGAAATCTTCGGCATAATCCTTGGATACATACATCTCACCGTATCCGATATCCATATTGGACACAAATTTCATGTCAACAGCTTCATCGATATCAAGACCGTATATGTCAAGATCATCCGTAGATACATAACAATACTCGCCGTCAACTTTTTTATATAATATCTCGCTATTCAAGACTATGGTCATATAGTCCGCTTCAGGGAAACCTTCCGGAAGAGATGAGAGATCGCTTCCTCCGGATACAACAATAAAATCCGCTCTTGATACACTTCCAAGATAACTGGTCAGTATCTTAGTAAGACAGCTTCCAAGATCAAAGCAGAGCATTGCACAGAGGCTGCACACAAAGATCGCAAATACGACAAGGATCGTCCTGAATGGTTTGCAGAATATATTTTTAAGTGAATTTTTCAAAACAATATTCATTTCTAATCACCCCATATCAATACCAGCGTGAGATCCGCTTCTCAGGTGCGATGTACATTCCGTCGCCCTCGCGGACATCATATGTTTCATAGAATTCATCTATGGATGAGAGGACAGCATTTACTCTTATAATCTCCGGGCTGTGCTCATCGTATGCAATCAGGTTTATAACCAGATCATCTGTTTCCATTGAGCACCATACCGTAGCATAATTCTCGAAAAGCTTTATCCTGTCTTCCTTCGTCTTTGTTAATGAGACAATGCACTCTACAGCACCCAGATCCGCATAGTTCTCTCCCAGTGTTTTCTCACCATTAACATGGTATATTCCGAATACCGTAAAGTTATCTTCGAAATATGCTATTGCCTTCTCGTTTCGCGCAAGAAGCGTCTGCATATCGGCATCAGGAATCCATGACGGGTTATACTCGCCCTTTGAATTGAACAGGATGCAGTTGCTGTCAAAAGCATGTCCCATTTCATGCGCGATTATCATTCCCAGACCGCCGAGATTTGTATAGTAATCGGCATTCACGTCAAAGAAAGGCGCACTGGTTATCGCAGCGGTTATCGTTATGTTATTCTTTGAAAAATGATAGCAGGCATTCATCATCTGCATCGGCATAGTTATCTCAAGCCTTGATACAGGTTCATTAAGACTGTCGATCATCTTCTGTGTTTTGATCTTGCAATAGTTAATGTAGAGTTCATAGTAGTTATCGCCATAAATATCGGCATACTTTGAATTGTCATGTCTCTTTAGATCTGTTCCGGTAACATATACAATATTCTCAAGTTTTTGAAGGAGTTCTTTTCTGGTCGGCTCGCTTAACCAGTCAGCACCTGATATAAGTTTTCTGTAACCTGCCCTTATATCGTCACACATACTCCTTAAAGCCTCATCCATCTCAGGCGTGTAATAACGCTCAACATAAAGAGGATCTGTCTCATCAACGAATGTTCCCATGATCTCATCTATTGCCTGATCGTGAATCGAATCATAATTTCTTTTTATTATTCCGGCAAGCTGCGGATAATGCGGAGCGATATATCTTGCGTAATGTCCGTAAAGAATTCCTAATTCCCAGGCCTTTAATGCATCTAAATTCTCATCAACAAGAATGGAATTAATAGCCCTGAGCTGATTCTCATCATTCAGGATATATGAATTGACCGTTGAGGTATCAAAACCGACTGTTGTCATATACTTATCAAGATCAACATTACTTAATATCTCTTTTACCTGATCAGCAGAATAAACCTGCATATATTCAAAACCCATAAGCGCTTCAGTAATCTCAAGATCTGTTTCGCCATACAGATCAAGAGTCAGATATGCCAGCTCCTTACCGATCTTCTCGGAAGTCTCTTTATCATAACCGAGTGTGCTCATGATCAACTTGGCATAATCCATCACATCATCCAAAGCATATTGTCTGTCACGTATATCAACAAACTTAGTACCAAGAACTCTATCAAGCTGCACAATCATTAAGATGTTTTCCTGAGGACTAAAATAATTTGTGTCGACCGTAAAGTTAATGATGCCGGAAGAACCATAATCCCTGTACATCTTCGCTTCAGCTTCCAGAAGTTCATCAACCGTAGATGCACCGTTTATTTCTTCTATCATTGCCATCAGATCTTCAGGAATCGGTTCTTTCTCAAAATCATAAGCCGTGAAATAATCATATGCGTGCTTAATGACGTCTTCTTCGCTTCCTTTGGCATACCCGCTTCCGGCTGCCACATCATCGATGATCTCCTCGATCTGGTCTTTAATTGGCTTGTCATTGAAAGCCAGTTCAACTGACTTATCACCGTATTCAAACTCAGAGATATCAAATCTGTCCTGATTGATGAATCTGTAATAGTCATCCTGGGCTCTCGCCGGCGGCAATTCTTTAACCGCAGTCTCCTCAGATGATTCCGTCGGAACAACTGCAGCGCCACACCCGGTTAAGATGGTGGCAGCCAAAACAGAAGCAATAAGCGTTATTGCAATTCTTTTCATACTCCTACTCCCCTTTTTCGTATTCGCAAGATAATAATACTTAAACAACCTTAACATATAACCCGCTAAACCTTAACATAACCTTAATTGTGACCCTCACCCTTAATTATTTCTTAAATATCTTTATCTATACGAAAATCGCTTTTCCTGCGTGATATAATGCAATTATAAGGAATTCAGGGGTAGATCAGAAATGGCAAAAAGATCAAAAAGATATCAGCTTCCAAAGAACAGGATAGTATTTCCGCTTATCGTTTATACGTTAATATTCATATTTTCATGCTTTCTAATAAAACTGGCTTATGAATTTTTCTCTTCTTATACTTCATCACTCAAAGGCAAGGCGGATATTGACAGCACACGTGTGCTCGCCAAGCTCTACGATGAAGCTCCAATAGCACAGAAAGGAACCGTTATAAATACCCTCAACAGCTCAGGTTACGACTGGATTATCGCCGACAGTGATATGAATATCATCCGGTCGCATGGTGAAGCAACAGCTAATCTGACAAAGATCGAAAAAGATGAGGATAATGAAACCGTAAGTGTTATCAGGATCGGCGATGAGGAATTACGCACGGATGCTTTTGAGGATATGCTCGCAATGCCGGTATATTTCTTCTCTGACAGGGATACAGAATATGTTACCGTCACGGAAAATAAGATCATTCCCAATTTTAATGATGTCATCGGTTCAATGGATATGCTCAAAAAGCTATACAAAGACAGAACGGTCTATATTCCTTATTGGACCGCATTTATAGTGAAGGACGGCGCTGAGACAATAGCATTTAAAACATATTTTGAGCTTTCTCTTGATGATATGGGTTATTTTGCAGGTTTCTTCGGAGCCGCCTATATTGTCGTCATCATTATCTTCATTGTTCTTTTATCCAACATATTAAGGACACACAAAAACAACCGGAAAATGAGAAAACTCGTTTTCAGCGACAATATCACCAAAGACCACAACTGGTTCTGGTTTGCCATAAGAAGTATGGAACTTCTGCGTAAAAGACGCGGCAATCACCAGTATGCGATGGTAAGTCTTTCTTTCGTCAGATACAGGAACTACGTTCTCTGCCACTCCGTTGAGGCAGGTGAGACGACTCTTAAAAATCTGTGGAAAATAATTAACGGTTCTCTTGATGAACGCCGCGAAGCATGTGCTCACAGCACTATAGCGAATTTCCCTATCCTTATGCTGGCAGATAACCCTGAGCATGCCCGCGAGAAACTCATGACGATAATCAAGCGTCTTGAATCCATCGGCGGTGATCACGACTTCAAGTTCCAGGCCGGTATTTGCATGATTGATGCCTCTGTCAGAAAGAATGCGGATATAGATCTTCTCTACAATAACGCATCCTCTGCACGGATGACACTTGAAGGCAATGATGATACGGGAATCGCGTTCTTCGACCAGAAACTTGTTGAAGACGAGAAATGGATCGATAAGGTTACCGAGAGACAGAGAGAAGCCATCGAGAAGGAAGAATTCAAGATCTACTACCAGCCCAAATATAATCCGCGCACCAATGAACTTATGGGTGCTGAGGCTCTTATCAGATGGATATCCGATGATATGGGCTTTGTTGCTCCGGGTGAATTTATACCTATTTTCGAGAACAGCGGCTTCATTACAGAGATCGATCACTATATGGTTTCCCATGTTGCAAGAGACCAGAAAAAGTGGCTGGATGAAGGAAAGAATTGTGTGCCGGTATCCGTCAACGTATCACGTGCCCATTTCGGAGAAACAAACCTTGCCGAACAGCTCAGGGATATGGTCGACAAGGAAGGGGCTCCGCATGATCTGATCGAGATTGAGTTAACGGAGAGCGCATTCTTCGATGATAAGAAATTAATGCTCTCAACGATCAGAAAACTGAAGGAATACGGATTCCTTGTCTCCATGGATGACTTCGGTTCCGGTTATTCTTCCCTGAATTCCCTTAAGGATATGCCTCTTGATATCCTGAAACTCGATGCCGGTTTCTTCAAGGGAGATAAAGACAATGAAAGAACCGAGATCGTTGTAGCTGAAGCACTGCAGCTTGCCAAGAAGCTTAACATGACGACTGTTGCTGAAGGCGTCGAAGACCAGGAACAGGTTGATTTCCTTGCCGCAGAAGGATGCAATATGATCCAGGGTTACTATTATTCCAAGCCTATGCCCAAGGAAGAATACGAGTCGAGGATACTTACGAACGCTCCTAAAGCAAAGCCTCAGGCACAGGATCAAAATGTCAGGACAGATACTGCAGCGCCTGTCCCGGTTGCACCTGCACCGGATCAGAATAGAAGCCTGTCCATAAGACGTATTGAAGAACGTGATGCTGAACAGGTCTCACAACTTATCAGGAAGACTATCAGCATATCCAACACCAAGGATTATCCTAAGGAATTGATGGATCAGCTGATTGCTTCAGAGACTCCCGAGCATCTCCTTGAGATGGCATCATGGACACATTTCTATGTGGTTGAACTCGGAGGTTCTATCATAGGATGCGGTGCCATCGGACCTTATTGGGGCAAGGAAGATGAGAGCAGTCTTTTCACGATTTTCGTATTGCCTGAATACCAGCATATGGGCGTCGGACATTTTATAATCAACGCTCTGGAGAAAGACGAGTTCTTCTTAAGAGCAAAAAGGATAGAAATACCCGCTTCCATCACCGGTGTTCCTTTCTATCTCAGGATGGGATATAACTACAAGAACGGCATAAAAGAACCTGACGAGGAACATCTCATCAGGCTCGAAAAGTTCAGGTAATTTATCAGCGTCATACAGGTTTGTTATGCCACTCGTATTCAGGATGTCTTGAATAGTATTCTTCCTTGACATCATACATCCTGGCATCAGCCTTCTGCATTGCTCTGCGGATATCATCATTCTCGTCACTGTGACATGAACCGACTGCAAAATGAGCCCTGTTAGGCCGCTCGCAATTTGCCTTTAGCTGTTCTTCCAGGCTCAGGAATTCAGCAGGAGTCGTATTTGGCAGAATGATCATGAATTCATCGCCGCCGACCCTGTAGATCTCCATATTTTTGTTATCAAGTTCCTTAAGCGCAGACGCTACATCTTTAAGGAGATTATCTCCTGCGATGTGTCCCTGTGTATCATTAATAGTCTTAAGACCGTTAACGTCAATGAAGAAAACTCCGAAGGGCTTCCTGATCACGTTATTGCCGTTGACGTCCTCGCTGATCCTGTTATTCATCGCATTACGGTTATATACTCCCGTAAGAAGATCGGTGGAACTCATAATCTTCATCTTGCGTATATTCTGTTCATTTGCAATCTCTGCTGAAAGGATAAATGCAGTAAGGCCGAGCGTCTCTTTGATCATAAGAGTCTTCTCTGCTGCAAAATTGCCTGCCCATATATAACCGATAGTTTTGTTATCTGATCTGAGCGGATAGATGACAATCCTTTCAACACCGACGCTTCTTAATGAACTGATCCACTCGGGAGCGATCTTAGAGGCCTCATCCATATCTCTTTCATTAGAAATGATGAAACAGTTACTCTTATCAATCAGCTTTGGCCATGTCTCGATTACCTTATAAAATTCTTCGTCGAGGAAAACCGACATCGGCATCTGGTTCGGATCAGACTCGTCATAATCTTCACAAAGAAGCGAGTATTCTCTTTTCTCGTAATCGGTCAGAAGGATACTGCATCTTGGCGATCCGCACTGCCTGCGTATGTCTTTGATTACAGCTTTCATTGCTTCCCCGAAATCAGGTGTCTCGCGAAGCTTCAGACATGTCTTGATGACATTCGTTGCGGTCTCGGAAGAGATATCGGCAAGTTTATCAACATCAGCCTTGGGATTCATCTCATAAGAAAACAGGAGAAGGCCCTTGTCCGGATCTCCTGATTCCAAAGGCATCAGGAACACTTCCATCCAGGCATTGTATAATTCAATATCAAAATATGTATGGATAGGTATATTTGAGATAACACAAGTGTCGCAGAGGTCCTCGAAATTAGATGCTTTCTTGATATACCTTGTATAAGGAACATTTGTCATAAAGTCATCCAATGACTTAACGACAGTCCTCTTGTAAGCATCATTTGCATCGATAATTATGTATCTGTTGTCATTATGCTCTTCTTTAAGGTTAACAGAGATAACACAGGCTACACGTTTAAAACTTGCAACAAAATCCTTATAGTCCACCAAAGATACCCTCTAAAACTAAAATATTTATTACTTTATTATACTCCGCAAAACCAAAGGTGACACTATTCAGAGACTTGTTTATCGAAAATTATCCTTATTCACATTTTTACTGCTGCGGTGTTTTCTCATACCACTGATGCATACCGCATCCGAAATCCTCGTCAGGTCGTTGGACAAAGCCGAACTTCTTATAGAAACCCTCTTTTCCTTTTGCCGCAAGAAGACTGATCATGACCCTGTATCCGGGTTCCAGGGACTCCTTGATCTTATTCAGAAGCGTATTCATTATCATTCTTCCAAGACCCTGTCCCTGGTATTCCGGAACCACTATAACATCGGCAATATAAACCACATAACCGTTGTCTGAGATTGCCCTGCCGAGTCCTACAGGCTTTCCGTCAACACGATAACAGATAAGGATAAATGAACCTGCCAGTCCCTTAGAAGCCTGCTCCAGCGGGAATTCTCCCCAGCCGACTTTCCTTCTCAATTCCATATACTCTTCCGGTGTGATCTTATCAGTTATCTCGTAATCGATCATAAAAAGGCTCCCCTTATTCAGTTCAGATTTCCATCAGAACAGCTCTGCATGGCGCTCCGTCAGAGCCGCCCAGATTGATCGGAGATGCATTAAGTAAATAGATGCCTTCACTTACCTCGCCTAATCTAATGCCTTCAAGAAGCACGATCTCTGCTCCGAGCATTATCAGGTGAACAGCCATCGGCGATTCAAGAGGTCCGACTGTCTGGGATTCATTGCCATAAAGCAGGATATTATTATCTGCAAATACCTTTGCTGCTTCCTCTGTAACGGTTACATTCCCCTTTACAAGGATCCTGTTATAACAATCGCAATCGTTGATGTCTGAATTATCTGAAGCCTTTTTTGCGGAAGCAATTATTTTCGCTGCGTCTTCTGCAGTAAGGTCACCTTCATGGGAAGCAACAAAGGCATAGCCGATGAATCTCTTAATGTCGACCTGATCTATTGTCCTTCCGTCACCAATAAAGTGGTACGGAGCATCAACGTGCGTTCCGTTGTGAGCACACATCTTCAGAGCTGTCAGATTACAGACTGCCCCGTCACTGATCTTCAGCATCTCAATTCTCTCCGGAGAAGGATCTCCCGGATAGACTGCGCAGCCGAATACTTCCTGTGAGATATCGTAAATCTTCATATAGCATTTATTTGGGCTCTGTCCATGCCCCGCTGGTATCATAATCAAGCTTTATCGCAAATTCAAATCCGTTGATAAACCTGTTTCCCGATTCGTAATCGTAGTTATTGAATATAGTAAGATGACGCTCAAAAAGGCCCTTTGCACTCATGAGCGAATCCGAATACGGATCATTATTGGCAAGGAAGTTTGTCTTATCCTTCTCATCGAATTTGAATCCCTGGCCTTCAAGATCACCTATAACCTGCTGTCTGTCAGTAAAATGGAAATCGATGCCATTAAACTTTACATCGAGGCATTTGCCCTCATTAGCCCTGTACGCATACTGGTCACAGTCATATTTGAATTCGTATACGGTACATTCTTCAAATTTCTCTGCCTGGTAAGACTTGTTGTAAACACCGATGCCGACATTAGCCGGAACGCCGTCCTTGAAAATGTAGAAGCTGGAAGAAATCATGGTTCTCGCTTCAAGATCAGGAAACTCCTTGATTATGCTGCTTTTGTGACCTGTTTCGCCCAATTCAAAACCTGCGTCAAGGATATCTTTGACCTTACAGTCCAATTGGAAATCCTTGCCGTCGATCGTAATCTTCATTTCCGGATTAATATTGCTGCACCCGGTGAAAACGATGGATAATGCCATCGCCATGATGACAAGCACTGCCTGTATCTTCAATGCTTTTTTCCTCAAGCTAATTCTCCTCCTACAATTCTCCATAATGGAAAAATTATACCATTATTTGATTATTCAGATTTATTCCGATCATATGGAGAAAACATACCCTGCCAGAGGTGACATGACGATCATGATACACGAGAAGCAAAACGAGTTGACCGATATCAATGTAGCCCTCTGTTCTGCAGGAACCATCTGATTAAGAGCGATGTCGGATCTGATCTGTATGAGGTCATCCGCAAAAGCGGTCAGAAATCCTCCTAATGTCATCAGATACCATACACCCGTAAATTCGCTTACCAAACCTATCAGCGCGAGCGAGATGCAGAAAACGAATAATTTACTGAGTGTAGTCTTCTTCACCTTACGCGCGGCAAGCGCGCCAAATATGCCGCCCATCGACATAATGAAAAGCAACGGCCCCAGAGTCCAGTCAGGAATTCCCGTCATAGGAAGCTTCGCCTGAAGGAAGAATAAAAGAAGGACATCAATACCGCCCACAAGAGCATTTCTGAATATCAATCCGGCGACTTTCCTGTTGCCTTTGAGAAATCCGAAAGCGCCCGAGTAAACATATTTTATGCGTTTGCCAAGAGAATCACCGCTCTTTTTCAGGATGACTTTGTTTTCGCGCAGGAAAAGAAGGAAGGTCATGTTTACTAGAGATATTCCGATCGAAAGCATCTGCGCATTTCTGTTGCCCATGATCACAGCCACGCCTGCAAACAGTGTGGCAATGCCGTTTGATATCCGGTAGATTGCCGTCTGAGTGGATATGTATTTGTCGTACTTGTCCTGCTGTCCTTCCTCGACGAGGGAATCGTAAGCTATTGCGCTGTCACTTCCGGAGATGAAATTATAGGACAGAGCGGAAAATGCGATCGATATGAGAACGCACGGAAAACCCGGCAGGAAACCCCTGACGGCTGCTGACATCATTGACATAACACAGCTTAAGATAAGACTCTTTTTCCGCCCGAAAACATCCGCGAACATGCCTGACGGGATCTCGGCCATAAGACTCACTATATGGAACACTGTTTCCGCAAAGCCTACCTGAACCAGCGAATAACCGTCAGATACCAGCAGCAACACCCACGCCGCGCCGGCGATTGAGATGTTGAACATGAAGTTTGATATGTACAGCAGACCCAGCTGCCTTTTGATATTTAATTTCGACATAAATAAAAAATCTCCTTGATCCTAATTAAGAACAAAGGAGAAGCCATCTATTTTTAAGTTGATCTTAAGGTGTTTATTTCCTACAAACAGGCAGACTTCTCCCATAGGACCCCTTGATGGAACCAAACATAAGATGGATGTTAGGTGTAATCCAATGCATATAAGAAGCGCCTTTCTTTAGATTTGATCAGGTGAAATATAACACATTTGTCATTAGCTGACAACAACCCGATTACCAGCTTGTCTCTTCGTGTGAGACAAGCCTGTCACCCTCATAGCGGAATTTCATAGAAAAGAATCCTGAGTCCTTTTTACAGCCAAACAGATGATCAAACATTATCTTGTCACCTTCCCAGATCGGAAGTTCTTTAATATCTGACAATGGTACCCAGCAGAGTTCACCCTCATCATTGTCCGTTACGGGAAGGTCAAAAACTTCCGGTAAAGACGCCGTGAAAACGTGCATGTATTCTGTCGGGTATTCAGAAGAGATAAACGTGATGAGGCCTCTGTAAGAGAAATCACCAAGTGAGTCTGAAGAGATCTTGGATTCTTCATACAACTCCCTTAATACACATTCTTCGGGAGATTCATCAGATTCGAAGTGGCCTCCGATACCGAGATACTTATCAAGGTTCATATCACCTTTTCTGGTCTTTCTGATAAAGAGACAATCGCTGCCCCTGGTAATGTAGATCAGTGTTGTGAGATTCTCGATACGCATGAAGATATTATACGTAAGAACAGTCCGTAACTACAAGCCGGATCAGACCTCTATTGCGGTCTCTCCGTAATCGATGGAATAATCGCCGTTGGCAAGGGCAATACCAAAATTGATACGATAAATAATGTAGGAAGATACGTCGATCTTAAATGTCTCTGCCAAAGCGCACCACTTATCAGCAATACTTACGATAAAACTCTCACGGTACATGGGAAGGAAAGGTGTCAGCGGGAACATGTGCTTGGCTATAATGTCCCTCTCAACGTCATTAAGTTCAAAATCCCTGTCAGCATTATTTCTGGCAACTGAAGGATGCGTGAATCCGTGGAATCTGTTCGGATGATCTTTGAAATGCCAATCGTAAAGGAAGTAATCATGAAGGAGCGCGCCCTTTACGAGGCTGTCCTTATCCACTCCGATCTTAAGTGTTCTCTCGAGAAAATAAGCAATAAGAAGACTGTACTTGGCAACTGCCACACAGTGCTCGAAAACAGTAGTCTCGCCATGCTGGATATACTTCTTCATTTCCTGTGCCTCAGGGCTTAAGATGATATCTTTGCCACGGGTAAACAGGTCTTTTGCAAGTTTATATTCCGTTATACGTTTTGCAAATCGCAAAGCTATTTGAACCTCTAAAGATTTGATAATATCAAAGGCGATTTTCGCCGCAGATAGTATAACTCAACATGGATATTTTTGCCTTATCAATTCATTTCGTTTTCATGTCAAAATGCGCAAAAAAGTGTGGCAATTTGCGTTCTGTCCGCATGCTATCACAACTGGTCAGATTTCGTTAATTTTTTTATAGGGATTCCTGATTCAGGGCTCACTTAAAATAATTCTTCTTAATTCTCAGATTCCACCAGATCTTCCAGGTATCGGTGAACATCTTCCAAACATCCTTGAACTTGATCCTTCCAAAAGACTGTCCTCTTGTGTAGTTTAGCTCGACAGGCATTTCCACAAGCTTGGCCTTCTTCTTGGTAGCCAGTGCCAAAAGTTCTATATCGAATGCGTACCCGTCAATTCTCCTTAAGGGAGCGATCTCTCTTATGAGCGAACCCTTGTAGAGCTTAAGACCGGTCTGAGTATCATGGCACTTAAGGCCGAACAGGACCTTTAACATGATGTAATAGCAGAAAGAGAATACTTTTCTGGCAAAAGGATATTCGAGTTTGGAATCCTTATGCATCTTCGAGCCGATGACGATATCTGCACCATCAACGCTCATTTCCACAAAATAGCCGCTGATAAGATCAGGTGACAGGTCAAGATCGGCATCAATGAATCCAACGATATCACCTTTGCTGTTTACGGCACCCCAGGCTACCGCTCCGCCTTTACCGCGGTTGTCATCATAACCGAAGTCTTTAATCCTGCTGTTATCGGAAGCCGCGCGCCTGACTTCGCTGCCGGTATTATCCTTGCTGCCGTCGTTGACCGCTATGATCTCATAATCTGACGTAAACGCACTGAGCGCCTTGTCAATGATCATGAGATTATCATAGATGTGTTCGCCTTCGTTATAGGCAGGCACGACGATGCTGAGCATAATAATCCTTCGCTAATACAAAATTACGCGGTATTTTAACACATCAGAAGCGTCCGCCGCCACCGCCGGAGAAGCCGCCGCCTCCGCCACCGGAGAAACCGCCTCCGCCACCGCCGGAGAAGCCGCCTCCTCCGCCGCTTGACGAAGATTCATGGTGAATAACCTTTTTACTCTTGAAAACATCATGTTTTTCGACTTTGTTGGTTCCGGGAATGGAATAAGTACTGATCGCAGGCATCTTATCCAATCTTCTCTTAGGAGATGCAAGAGCAGTAATAACCAAAGCCAATCCTATCGGAATAACGATCGTAAAGAAAACTATGGCTCCGTAATTCTGGTACGAGAATGATTTGAGATCTTTAGTGATACCTTCAACAGCGGTACCGTATTCCCCGTTTCCAAGCTGCGTTATGTATTTCCTGAAAAGTCTGTAACAATCGTCATCATCAACAGCAAAGTGGGCGGTTCCGTATGTGTAAAGCCAGAAGAATCTTCCGCCCTGATAATCGAGCGTAACATCGATCAGGATGCAGACTCCCGAATTATTCTGAAGCGGAACCGTCTTTACGTGATCCATATAAAAATCTTCGGCAAATCTCTTCTCATCATCATCAGAATTCGAATATTTATTGCCTTTGTCCTTAGTAGTAACGATGACTACGTTGATATCTTTCTCTTTAGAAAGTCTTTTCGCTTCTTCGGTAATATTGTCGAGTTCCTGGCTCGTAAAAAGATTGGCATCGTCAATGACCTTAACGGTCTTTTTAGGCGACAGGTTCATAAAGATATAAAACATAACGCTTGCAATTATTACGCAGATAAGCGCGATGCCTACACCGATAGAAGCTCCGTTAAGCTCGGATAAGACTGAGAGCTTCGTGGCCTTCTCCTGAGACTGATTCATTTCATTAATATCAAGATTATCACTCATCCCCAGAACCCCCTCATGATAAGGCCCAAGACAAATCTTGTAATGACGGCCAGAATACCGAGAACGATAAAGAAGAACATCATCTTCTTAACCGGGCTTACAGGGATCTTTCCTGCTACTTCGCCGGTCTGTCCGTTCATGGCAAAATAATAAAACTTGTTGCGGTATTTGTATGACAGGAACCATACAGGGAGCAATGCATAGTTTGCTTCCATCGAATCTATCCTGCTCTTGTTCTCCTTGATGTTAAATCTGTCGAAAGTACCCTTCAAGGAACCCTTGAGAGCCTTATCGATTCCGTCCATTCCACGCTTTGTTGCGCGGCCGGCAAGATCTTGGGGAGACTGGTCGAACCTGTCTGCATAGAACCCCGGAAGATATCTGTAGTCGTATGGTATGAGGGCATTAAAATCGAACGGTTCGATAGCTTCCATCAGAGCGTCATCGATCCTAGTCTCACCGTCAAGCGGTACATGGCTCCAGCTGAGCGATGCATTCCTGTCAAAAGAAAATGTCTCGATGATCTCGTCATTGCCTTTATAGTGGATCTTATCGCCCGTTCCGTGCGCATCGATAGTTGCTTTAATATTGAAGAGCCAGAAAGGGACATAAAGACCTGTCATCTTCTGGACGCTCTTCTTTGAAACAAATCCGAACGGTGTCCATTTGCCTTTGCCTGCCCACTTGAAAAAAGCATCTTCGGCAGAGCTTCTTGAGTATTTGAAAGGAATCATGTACTGAGGCTGGAACTGCTCGGTCAGTCTCTTTCCGACAAGTGCAGGAGATCCGCAGAACGCACAGAAAGTTGCAGCAGTATGTGCGTCAGTTACAAGTTTGGCTCCGCAAGCATTGCATACAAATTCGGTCTGTTCAGGAGCACCCTGAGGCTGCTCTTCTCCCTGAGGCTGCTGTGACTGTGCAGGATCAGTAGGTTCTGCTTTCTTCGCTTCAAGTTCTTCTACCGTTACAGCAAGCGAATTGGGATCAAATGTGGATCCGCAATTAGGACATTCAAGTTTTTGAGTGTCAGCATTAAGTGTGAGATTAGACCCGCAATTGGGGCATTTAATTGTATCAGCCATATTATCCCTCCCGATTTATTAGTATAACATAAATCAAGTATCTTAGATAATCAGTCTTCAGCGCTGAGAAGTGCTTTGTATGTTTTATCGTGGCTTCTTTCCGAGTGAGGATAACTGATCTCTTTGTATTCCGAGCCTTTGCGCTCACATATGGTCTTTACAAATGATTCTGCGATCTTCGGATTCTTGAGAAGAACAGGGCCGATAAGGCTGATACCGAGAAGATTATTCTTGCGGACACCGTCTTTTCTCATGGGTACATTTCCGATTGTTTTTATGACTTCAAATTCAAAACAGGAAGGGTCATCCGGAACACCGGCACGGTTTACGAATCCGGCATACAGTTCACCGGTTCCGGGGTCTTTCAGTACAACATCGCCGGTATATCTTTTTTCGAGCTGCTCGGTGAACGAATAGTCAAATAACCCGAGGCCTTCAACAACACTTCCGTCAAAAGTCCTGATCCCGCTGCCGAGAATGTCATAACTGTTGCCTGTAAAAAGCATAGGGACTCCGTCATCAACCGCTTTGATCAACTGATCTTTGAAACGGGCAAGATGAACGGCTGCAAGATTCCTGTTGGACTCAAAACCAGAACCCATATAGACAAAATCAATATCTTCAAAACTGATAAGATCATCAGTGATCGTGGCTCTTGCGGTCTCAACGTCAAAGCCCTGATCCCTGAGCCTGCGCTCCATGATCCTGACATTTCCGTTATCACCGTAAAGGCTCATAAAATCCGGATAGAGATACAGGATCTTCATGCAAGTTCCCTCCTTGTAACGATAGAAAGGATCTTATCCTTGTCGGAGAAACATGTGATGACATAAAGGAACGAATCAAGGTTATTTCTGCAGTAATCTGCCGCTTCCTGAACAGTCTCGAAAAATACTGTTTTCGAACTGTCCGCGCCTCCCAGTTCAAACCTGACAGCCAGATCGTCACAATACTGGCCTGCGAGAATGATCTTATCAATATCCGCACCGATCAGTTTCTCGAAATTAATATCCCAAAGCCAGCTCGAATCCGAGGTGTAATATTTGCGGCTTATCGCGTCAACTATTATCATGACGCTCTTCCTTCGCTTGTCGTTTACAACAACATCGATCGAGCGGTCATAGGACACCGAGTTCTCATGCTTGGAAAGAAGCAGTCTGCCCTCTAAGTTTCCCAAAGTAAAATCGGAAATACGTCCTGACTTAAGGACATATCCTCCGAGCGATTCAGCTGCTTTTTCCGGAGCGATTCCGGCCGCGACCGAAGCAGTGAAAGCCGCGAGAATGTTATAGCAATGGTAAATGCCTGTAAAGAAAACAGGTATATCGTATTTTCCGTCTATCGTTATAGAAGCCCTGCCGTCTGCTTCATTCATACCGGTAAGGGAGTGATCAGTATCATGCCTTGCGAAGCCGCAGGATGTACACCTGAACTTTCCGATGTGATTGTAGTGGTAGTACTCGTATTCCATAGGCTTTTTGCAGACAGGACAATATTTACCGTCATTGTAGATTCCCTCATGAACCGTTTTGTCAGCAGCAAGTCTGTCAGCGCCGAAATAGATCGTGCCTTCCCTGTCCTTGCCAAAGCTTGCGACCAGCGGATCATCACTGTTGAGTATCAGTGTCATATCATCGTAGATCGCATCACCTATAATACTTTTGATCCATTCTGGATGGCCGTTCCTCGTCATCTGATCCCTGTACAGGTTGTTTATAACGAAATATTTCGGATGGAAATGTTTGAAGATATGCCTTGAATATCTCTCATCAGCTTCGAGCAAAATAACATCGCTCTTTACTTTTCCTCCTAATGTGGAATCACCGATGAGAAAAGTTACGACTCCTTCGATCTGGTTAGAGCCTTCCTTGTTATAAGCGACTTTAAGGCCGTTGCTCTTAAGAATGTGAGCGATCATCTCGACCGTGGAAGTCTTACCGTTCGAGCCGGTAACAGCAACAGATAACTCCGGAAGTTTTAAGCATGACAGGATATCAGGACATATCTTAAGGGCATATTTGCCGGGCAGGCTCGATCCGCGCCCGAAAAGCCTTGCAAGAGCCCTGATGATCTTGCAAAAAAGAATTGCTGTAAATACCCGTAGTTTCTTCATAGGGAGTAATTGTAGCATAAATTAGTATTTTTTAATATTACGGCGAGTTTTCAGACAAATAACCGCGAATGTGTTTACAAATCTGAAATGTGGTATATAATTACCCCCATGAACAAATTTGCATTTACATGGCGTGACTTTTTCTTTTTTGCCTTTACGAATAGGGGTAATTAGTTCACTGCATGTAAATATTTAACTTGGTTTACGATTATCAGAGCCCCGCAGTGAACAAGACTGCGGGGCTTTTTATATCACGGAGGAAAAGACAATGACACAGAAGCAGGCTGGAAAAAGAATTGAAGAGATCGACGAACAGATCAAGGAACTTTTCGCTGAGCGCTTGGAAGCAAGCAAAGCGGCAAATGAGACTTTGAGCAAATCCGAGATAGCATTAAAGAGCAGACGCTATGAGCGAAGTTACCTTGCAGGACTTGAGAGTTCAAACTCACTGATCGATAATTACGAACGCGTTCTTTTCTCCACGATGTTTAACCTGAGCCACTCCTACCGCAACACAGAGTACGGAACCCGCACCGGACTAGCAGACCAGATCCACAAAGCGTTAGAGACTACCCCTAATGAATTCCCCAAATCACCAATGGTTGCCTGCCAGGGCATCGAGGGAGCTTACTCCCAGATTGCGACAGATAAGATCTTCCGTCACGCAAACATCATGTATTTCAGAACTTTCGACGGTGTTTTCCAGGCAGTCGAATCCGGCCTTTGCAAATTCGGCATCCTCCCTATCGAGAACAGTTCATTCGGTTCCGTCACCCAGGTTTATGACCTCATGGTCGGCCACAATTTCCATATCGTAAGAGATTACAAACTCAGGATCAGCCACAAGCTCCTCGCAAATCACGGAACAAGATTCGAAGATATCCGCGAAGTTTATTCACACAACCAGGCCATCGGCCAATGCAGCAAATTCCTTAAAGAGCACCCGGATATCAAAGTCAACATCGTCGAGAACACTGCTGTTGCTGCAAAGAGCGTCGCTGATTCCGGCCGCAAAGACGTTGCTGCTATCTCATCTTCAGACTGCCAGCAGCTCTATGGTCTTGAATCGATCCGCGATGATATCCAGAACACAGACAACAATTACACACGTTTCATCTGCATCACCAAGGAGCTCATGATTTTCCCCGGTGCTTCCAAGACTTCCGTCATGCTCGCTCTGGGTCACACCCCCGGTGCTCTTGCAGACACACTCGCAAAGTTCTCATCATTGGGACTTAATCTTACAAAGATCGAATCCCGCCCGATATCCGGAAAAGATTTTGAATTCATGTTCTATCTTGATTTCGAAGCATCCGTATATTCCGAAGAAGTTATCGCGCTCCTCTGCGAACTTGATGCCGAACCTACCGAGTTCGCTTATCTGGGAACGTACATCTGATCACGCGCGGAAAAGCGGATCGATCAGGCAGGGCTTCATTCAGTCGAGGAGATCCGACCTGTAAAGCGGCATCGTTCAGCCGGAAAAATCCGACCTGTAAAGCCTAAAAAGTCGGAAGAAAAGTCGGATTTTGGGAATTCCGACTTTTTCTCCGTGTTTTCGCGCGCGAAAAGTCGGACGGTGAGTCGGAATCTGTTTCCGGACGTGACCCCGAATCTTGTGGACAGGCACCGTACAGGGTTTTGCCTATCAAAAATCGCGAAAAACATAGGCAAAAAGCTTTGCATCCTCATGCCGGCTCAATCACCCATAATTTTGCCGTCTTAATATTCGGTGCGCACATTCTCCAATCCGTATATCGACTTGAACCGCCGCTCGTCATCGGGCGTTCTTATCACCATTACTTCAGTGAAATGTCCGTCTTTCTTATTCTTGAACCCGGCAACTTTCTCACCTGTACATATCGAACTTCTGATGACCGCATACTGCGTCTCCGGATCAAACTTTATCTCATTCTTCAGATTTTTTTCATAATATGGAACTTTCGAATTATCCTGACGCATCTCAATGCAGAACACGACTATAAATACAGCCAGGATCACTGCACCGATAATGACAGGAACGATAAACAGCTTGCGAAAAACGAGCCACAGGATCAGCGGAACAACGGCACCGATGAGAAGACTTACCGCTATCCATATTCCGCCGTAATGTATCGAATTGATCTTCGGTATCCGCATCTGTAACACCTCAGTTCACAAAGCAGGTTCTGCGTTACTTTATCAGGCCGCCGTGGAAATAACACTCGTAGATCAAATTGCCTTTAAGGCTTATGATCTCCTTTCCCTGGAACCATTCGTAACCGCCGTCAATATCACATTTATAAGTGTAGTCTCCATCAGTATATTCTGATGGTCCCCTGAAAGGCTTATCCTCAGGAACACGGAGCAGTGCTTCCTTCAGGAAATCTCCGCTGAAGTTATCACCAATGACACGTCCGACATAGTTCATGCTCCAAAAAGGAATCTCAGATATCCATAGAGCTTCTTCACCAGCGAATTTGTCCCCTCCGAGATATGTGTCATAGTACATATACTGACCTTCTCTATAGATGAGGTCATGCGAACCTACTCTGGAAGAAACCGTCTCGGCACCCTTGCCGGCATATGTTGCCTGTTTTGCCCTGATGAGAAAATCAACTAACTCTTTATCCATCAAAATCCTCCTGTTACTGTACGATCAGCCCGCCGCCAACCACACACCCGTTCTCATCATAGAAAACTGCCGACTGACCCGGAGATACACCCTTAACCGCTTCGTCAAGTGTGACTTTGATCCGCCCGTCTTCCATCATCTCAAGAGTGGCAGGACGCTCTGTCTGATGATATCTTGCCTTCGCCAAACATCTGACCTTATCACCGGTCTGCGGTACCGGAATGCTCAGGAAATTAACATCCCTGCAAAAGAAAGAATCACACATCAGAGACTCTTCTGTACCTAACACAACCGTGTTGTTTTCAGGACAGATCTTGGTGACAAAAGCAGGATATCCTAATGCTATGCCAAGCCCTTTCCGCTGTCCGACAGTGTACTGGTAAATACCCTTGTGTTTTCCAAGGACATTTCCTTCCTCATCGACAAAATCACCTTCACCCGGCAATGATTTCTCAGTGTGTTCGCCGATGAAATCCGTGTATCTTCCTTCAGTTACAAAACAGATCTCCTGCGAATCTTCCTTGTGTGCGCATGGAAGTCCCGCTTTCTCTGCTATCGCACGGACCTCATCCTTGGTGTATTTCCCGAGAGGCATAATGGTCCGTGCCAGATGTTCCTGAGTCAGTTTATAGAGCATATATGTCTGGTCTTTGCCGATGTGCGCAGCCTTACGGACTGTGTATCTTCCGTTGGACAGCTTCTCCAAAAATGCGTAGTGGCCTGTCGCAACATACTGTGCTTCGAAGATATCCGCAAGTTCCATGAGCTTCGCCCACTTAACAAACCTGTTGCACTCTATGCACGGATTAGGCGTCATGCCTTCAAGATACGCATCAACAAACGGATCAACGACTTTCGCTTTGAAAAGTGAAGTGCAGTTGTGGGGATGATATTTTATGTCCAATATCTCACAGATGCGCCTTGCTTCATCGATCTCGCAGCATCTGCTGTCACCTTCTTCATCAGAACCCCATGTCCGGAGCGTAACACCCATTACCTCATAGCCCTGTTGCTTCAAAAGATATGCTGCAACAGCGCTGTCAACTCCGCCCGACATTCCGACAATTACTTTTGTCATTGGTGACACTCTTTTCGAAAAATATTTGCTATGGTTAATTGTTTCACATTTGAAGTGAATGAGCAAACTTATTCTTATCTGCCGATAACCCCGCTTATGAGTCTTACGGCTTCGGCTGTTCCGAGCTCTGAACTGATCTTTCCCGAGATCGACTCGGCGTTCTGTTTTTTTACTGCATAAGTGCTGTTCATCTCTTTGATAGCTGAGATGATACGTTCTTCACACAGGTCTTTTGCATCTATATGTTTCGTCGCAACATCTATCTTCTCGAGCTGCATCGCAAATCCCAGCTGGTCCAAAACATGCGGTACAGGAATGGACGGAATGCCGTAGATCATTGATGAAGCAGCAGTTCCGAATCCGCAATGATGAATGACAAACTTACCTTGTCTGAACAGCCAGCTGTGAGGGACACTTCCCACGGCGATCATGGTGTCAGGGAGTTTATAATCTTTGAGTGTTTTCTGGAAGCCCTGGATGACCGCGCGGCATCCGGTTTTCGCAAAAGCGTTAACGAACATATCGAGTTTTTTCTTCTCAGACTCTGCTTCAAATGACATAGCACCTAAAGCCAGAATTGCCGGTTTATCTCCCGCCTTCATAAACTCTTCCAGACTGTCATCAGGGGTATAACTTTCATCCTCATCGAACCAGTAGCCCGTGATGACATTCTTGGCTTCCCAGTATGGATTACGTTCAATAACATATTTACTTACCGGAATAAGATTCAGCTTATCTGACATGATCTCATCTGCGGATTTGATCTTCTTTAGACCATACTTTTTGCGTATCTTGTTATAGGGTTTTGCGACCTGCTTCGCTATCATCCCGCCCACGAGCTTATCCTTAACCGTCTGTTTTCTGAGCTTCTCACCGATCATCTCCGTCTGAAGCGTTACATTAACTGTCGGTATTCCGATAACACCGGCTTCAACCGCTCCCATCTGGCTGTGGGTAACAACTATCAGATCTTTTCCCTTGCAGACTTCATAAACCTCTTCTGTCGAGTTCCGGATTATCTTCATTATGAAGTTCATGCACTTAATGAGGCTCATCATCGCATTATGCGATTTTCCGCGTATCACGGCAGCCTCTTTCTCGATATCGATGTCAGGTCCTATCGGCTCGAAATGTATTCCGGAGTCTTCAACAAGTCCACGCCAGCACGGATGCGAGCCCAAAGTCACGTCGTATCCGTTCTTCATCAGTTCTTTCGAAAGATAGATATACGGCTGGACATCACCTCTGGTGCCCATCGTAAACATCGCGATCTTCTTCATGGATTAAATCCGCCCATCAATGAATGGACCTCTTTTGCATAGGCTTTTTTCCGTGCCTCGGTAAGTTCACCGTTAAGCAGATATTTGAATGTCAGCATCGTCATGTAAGCATGATACTGACGCACTATGTTCTCAGCCTGTTCTTTCGGAAAAGCTCCCTGCTTTGCCAGTCTCCTGAACACATTCATGTAGATCTCATATGGATCCGTAAAAAGGGTCTTCTCATAGAGCGCGCGTATGTCTTCATTATGGAACTGCTCGATCATCATGAGACGTATCATGAGGTTGCAGAACGGATCGAAAAGGTAACTGTCCATCATGTATGTATCCATGATCTTCGAGGAAGCAATATCGTTCTTTTTGACTTTCATCTGCTTGCCATCACCCGGTATCTCATCGATATGGCCGAGGAGTCCGTCGATGTGATTTCTGAACTTTTCAATAAGCGAATCGAGTATGTCCTTCTTATTCTTAAAATGATAATAAAGCGTACTCTCCTTGATGCCGACTTCCCCGCAGATATCCCTTATAGAGACTGCCTCATATCCCCTCTCCGAGAACATGTGCAGCGCCACATCCATGATCTTTTCTTTTGTATTCATTATCCGGAAACCGCCTCTCTAACGATTGTTAGAGAGATTTTATCTAACAGTCGTTAGATTGTCAATGGGTCCTGCACTCCGGCGCAACCTCATAAGCCGTATATTCATGATAGAATTCATAACCTAATTTCTCAGCCATATGAACCGAATTCATGTTCTGTGCATCCCAGCTGGGATAGAGACCTTCATTAAGACAGTTAAGAATAAGTGCGGCACACGCGATCATCGCAAGTCCTTTGCGTCTTTCTTCAGGGACAGTATCAACTTCGATCTCAATTCCTTCTTTATATCTTGTATAAGATGAAGCTCCTGACACGATCTTTCCATCCTTCAGGATAAGCATGCCGCGCCCGAGTTCCAAGTATTTCTCCTTGCTGCCGAAAGCAGAAACGAAGTCATTTGTAACCGGATCCTTCTGGCAAAGATCATATAGATGAGAATCTATCTTTCGTAATTCATATCCGTCAGGTAGTCCGGAGACTGTTTTCTCAAGAAAACTCACATCGAACTCAGTGTCTTTCTTTATCGCATAACGCGTTCTCTTTTTCGCATCCGGGTAGCACTCTTCGATAAGTGAAGACCATGCATCATTCTGAGGCACCATAATCACAAAACCTTCAGGCTTACCCAAAACCAGATCTTTATCAGGCACTCCCGCGAGAAAAGCGAAACAGCCGACAAAGGCCATGGCTGACTCAGGTGTTTCGCTATCGGTTACGAAGACCTTACCCATGACGTTCTGAAGGCACGACCATATCAGCGTTTCTTCCCACCCGTCGAAAATACTTATGACTTTAGAAGTGTCTTTCAGTTCACAGATCATTTTTCCGATAATCCATCCTTTCAAGAGCCTTACCGTTTGGCAGCATTTCCCTGCTATGCAATATTTTCGCGTATCCTGCATCAGACATTGAATCAGTAAGAGCATTCTCTTCCATTTGGTGATGCACTTCGTCAAGTCTGTCAAATGCATGAAGATACGGCGAATCAGATACCCACTGTGCTTCATCCGTATTGATCTGGATCACGCAGGATACATATGAAGGATCAACTTTCCGAATTGCCGAAACAAATGCATCATAACCGGTATATTCGACCAGAAGATTTGCGATCACCAGATCCGCATGAGGAAGTTTATCCGCTTCTTTTATCAGATCTATCTTAAGACAAATCAATATATCAGACAGATCACTATACCTTTCTTTTACCGCGCAAAGATAATCCCCGTTGATATCAACACCATACACTTTCTGATACTTTTCAGGGCAGATATGCTCCAGGCCGTTTCCACCTGCAACTCCAAGCACCATCGCAGTCTTTACAGGATAAGCTCCGAACTGATCCTTCATCATGGAATTCATAGTCTGTAGCTGCATTACGGAATCAAGCTTCATGTGATTCTCATAATCATCCAGTCTGATATCTTCCCACGGATTATTCATAAATTCCTTCCCGAAAGAAATAGATCAGTTCAGTGTCTTTGCCAGGAAATACTTGCAGAGTTTAGGATCTTTATCCTCACGGATAAATTCAAGTTCGTATCCGAGTTTTTTATAAAACTCAGGAGCCTGGAAACCGAATGTCGTGAGAGTTATCTTATCGTATCCTTTTCCTCTGTACTGATCTTCAACAGTTCCGACGAGCATACGGCCGATGCCGCTTCTTCTAAAGTTCCTGTCAACGATCAGATCGCCGATATGAACTTCATTATAGTAAGCACGCCCTGTGATAACTCCGGCTATCTTTCCGTCATCATTCTCGGCAACAAAACAGAACTCATCGTAGTTAAGTTCCACTTCATTCTGTTTGCCGTAGAAGACGAATTCTTCATGGATAAATTCACCTATCCTGCTGTCTTCTTCACTGATGCGTTTTATGATCATATCCGTCTTAATTCCCGATTAATCAGCGTAACCGCATCCGCTTTTGGCCGGCCCGTCCAGACCGGATTCATATGAAGCTTTAAAGGACATGTTGATATCTTTTATCTCGCGCTTACCATCAATATAATCCTGATACATCTCGGCCAGTCCTGCCATGCAGCCGTCACAGGATCCATCGATATAACCGATGGATCCGGCAACGATCTTTTCGCGTTCTTCTCTTGTCGTATCCTTGATCAGTAATGACTTCATATCTGACCCGAAATTCCCGCAATAACAGCAACAATGGTAGCTACCGTCCAGATGGCGAAGTAGATCATATATATGCCCCAGAATATCGTGAAACCGATTCCGGCATAACGTCCGCCGCGGCTCAGAGCTGAGCACACTTTGATCTTCTCAGTGTGAAGTCCGCCTTTATCCAGGTATTCAAGAAGCGCTTTTCTGTTTTTAGTTGCCATGTTAAGCGCTATGATGCTTCCAATAGGGAGCGACGATATCGCACATGAAACTATCGCCTTAGTAAGAAAATCCTTTACTAAAACAGCATAGTTTGGATCGAACCGCTGATATTGATACTGCTGCGGATACTGGTATCCCGGCTGCACCTGCTGATACTGCGGCTGAACCGGCTGATACTGCGTCTGCTGATTATTGTTCTCGTTGTTTTCCATTTTTCTTATCCTCCGTTATTCACTTAGGGAAGCAGGCAATTTGATAATCCTCTTATGTCCGCTCATTCCATTCTATTTATTATAACTTTTTCGAATTCAAAAGTGAAAAATACGACGAATATTTTACAGAAAACAAAAACGGTTCTTGACAAGCTAATTCAGATTAGCTATACTTTGGCTAATTCGAATTAGCCAACTCGAAAATAATTATGAGAGGACAATATGAATACCAAACAACGGATACTTGACGAAGCTCTTACACTTTTCTCTGAGAAAGGATATGCCAATGTCTTTGTCGGTGACATAGCCGACCGCGTGGGGATCAAGGCGCCGTCACTTTATAAGCACTATAAGAATAAGAGGGCGATCTTCGATGCGATCATTGAAGAAATGAACCGCAGATTCGAAGAACAGGCAAAAGCCATGCAGATAAATGGTACTGATGCTGCAGCAGATGCAGGGATCTATAAGAGCCTTTCCGAAGACCGGCTGCTGAAGCTCGGACGCGAATTCTTCCTCTACTATCTTCACGATGATTACAACAAAAAGTTCAGAAAGATGCTTACATTAGAGCAGTTCCACGATATGGAACTCGCAAAAGTCTATTCAAAACTTTATGTTGATGATCCGCTTTCTTATCAGGGAATGCTTTTCGGATTCATGGTAACGGCAGGCGTTTTGAAGACAGATAACGTTCAGATCATGACACTGCACTTCTACGCACCGATCTACTATCTGATGACCATCTGCGACAGGGAACCTGACAGGGAACCTGAAGCGCTGAAATTGCTGGACGGGCATATCAAACAGTTCGACAGACTTTACGGGAGGAACAGCTGATGATCATTACTGTTATTAACGGACAGAATCATAAAGGCAGCACATATAACATCGGAAAGATCCTTGTTGATAACCTGGGAGAGAATGAGGTTCACGAATTCTTTCTGCCGAGGGACTTAAATCATTTCTGTTCGGGTTGCTGCAGCTGCATAAAAGACGAATCGCTGTGCCCATATTTCGATGAGAAAAAACGGATTATGGATGTGGTAGAAAGATCAGATATTCTCATCTTTACCACGCCTACCTACTGCATGCGCTCATCTGCTCCGATGAAGGCATTTATCGATCTCACCTTCACCTATTGGATGTCTCATAAACCGCGCGCATCCATGTTCTCCAAAAAGGCCGTCGTCATCTCGACCGCTGCAGGAGCAGGCGCAAAATCGGCCGTAAAAGACGTTACAAATACGCTTCTCTATTGGGGCATTCCGTACATAAAGAGTTACGGCAAAGCTATTCAGGCCGCAAATTGGGACCAGGTAAAGCCTGAACTCAAGGAAAAGATAAATAAAGACATGGCAGCACTTGCTAAAAAGCTCAAAACTTCGAGTGTCCGTGCAGGAATAAAGACGCGCTTCCTCTTTTCCATGATGCGCATGATGCAGAACAAAGGGATGGGCGCAGGAGAAGAAGAGAAAAAGTATTGGCAGGATCAGGGCTGGCTCGGCAAGACAAGGCCCTGGAAGGCTGCCTGATTTTCGAGAACACCGGAGCTGGATATGAAGATAACAGTAATAAACGGAACAGAAAAAAGAGGCGTCACATACAGGCTCAAAGAAGCATTTCTTGAACCTTTCAGAGGCAAGGCGGAAATAACGGAATTCTATCTTCCAAAAGACTGTCCGGGCTTCTGCTCAGGATGCACGACATGCTTCAGGAAAGAACCGGAATTATGCAAGGATGCATGCTATGTCCAGCCGATAGAAAAGGCGCTGCTGGAAGCTGATCTTTTCGTATTTACTTCCCCGGCATATGTGTTCCATGCTACAGGCGCTATGAAGGCAATGCTCGATCATTTCGGCTACAGATGGATGCCTCACCGCCCGGCCAAAGAGATGTTCGGAAAGCGCGCCGTCATCATCACGCAATGTCTCGGTTCAGGAGAAAACTCTACCGCCAAAGACATAAAGGACAGCCTCTCCTGGTGGGGTGTAAGCTATATCAAAAAGTGCAGTTATAAGCTCATGGGAGAAATAGTCTGGGATAAGCTTCCGGAGAAAAAACGCTCTTCAATGTTAAAAAGCATAGCAAAGACTGCCCGCAAGTTCGCGCTCATCGATTACGGAAAGCCTGCTCACGCCGGCATTATGGCAAAGTGCAAATTCTATGCCTGCCGCATACTTCAGACAAAGCTGGGGAAAGACAATCCGGAATATACCGATTATAAGTATTGGAAAGCCAACGGCTGGATCGGCAAGGCCAGACCGTGGAAGTGAGAACATTATAAAACTGACTTAATGAATTCTGTCACGGCAACTGTATGGCTATGCCGAACAGCTGCAGTGATTTTTAATCTCTTTTCGACTGTTTTTCACTGCAAATATAAGGCACTGCCGAACATTTGCTATACAACCAGGCTCAAACTTCATAGCATCATCGGCCCTGCTTTACCATCACAAATACAATAACTCCTCACTTCTCAACAAGCAGGTACTGTTTGATCATTAAGTGTTTGATTGTTCACTTCTTCAGCGGAAGAGACTTGTATATTCCGTAGATTAGAATCCCATTCCAACGCACTGTCAGGTATCAGACTGTCGAACGCAGATAATACCTGCTCCACAAAATATACGCCGTCAAAATTGTACTTATCATACATATGAACATAGATCACTTCCCTGCCAGGTCTATACTGACCCTTTGAGTAACTGTTAATCTTAGAAGATGTCCTGACAGCGTAATCTCCTTTGTCATTCATACCTAACACTTCCAGATATGCACATCTGTCAATCTCATAGAAACTGATAAGATAATCCGGATTTATCTTCTCATCTGTTTCTTCTATATAAATCTCAGTTTCATACTTAATCGGAATTCCCATTTGATGTAGCAGTCCAGCAGCCATTAATTCGTTCTTTGACTTTAACTCTCCGTCTTCACTGAAAGTCGGATTATCAGGAACATAATGTCCGAGATTCGCCTTTTGATTATTGAAGTATTCATTATTCATATAGTGAGGATCATAATACTGATTTATCGGGAAATTAACTCTTGGCGGAGCAATACAATATGTTGCATTCCAACTGTTGAGTAAAGAATCATATTCGGACTTGATCCGGAGATAACTGATGATCTTCTCCGAATATATCTTTCCGAGCTTGGAGGAAATACAAAGAAACCTCGGATGCCTTGTTGTAAAACGAGGGTTTTCAGGATCATGAGTTATAACAACTGTCTTCTTCCCTCTCCTTACGCAAAAATATCCGTGAATCATTTTATCAAGTATGAGTCTTCTGTATTCAAGTTTAACGGCATGCACTTTCATAGGAAGAATTATTCTTTCCATATTGTCAACCTCCTGCTTTCAAGTATTATTCCTTACACATATATTATGAACTCCCTATGTTCACATTACCCGTGAGACTAGTCTCAACTTTTTTCAAAAAGTCTCAAATTCAGGGGGGCAATTTTACATTTGTTGCAAAATTTACAATTACATCGTCAGATTTGAATCTGAGAAGTCAATTAGCGAACTTAACCGCATCTGGCTTTCGCAGGCAGGAGATCTCAAAAAGCTATCTATATCGTTCAATAACGCTGATTAATGTTGATGGTATCAAAACTGTTATTGCAACTGTATGGATATGCCAAACAATTGCAGTAATTTTCGACCTGTTTCCAGCTTTTTTTCACTGCAAATGTAAGGTACAGCCAAACATTGGCTATACAACTGCACAGGAAGAACACAGCAACCCGCCACAACGCTACTCGAATAATTTTTAACGTTTATCGTTAATTTCTTGTTGACAAAGATTAATTCCCGGAGTATAGTGAAGCCATCTTCGAAGGTGATAGATTAATGCATAAGGAGTTTGGATTTATGAATGAAGAGAATGTAAAGATAGCTAAGATAAAGAAGAGCTGTCATGCCGGGAAAGTCGTTTCGAACATCCTGTTTATCATTGCCGTCATTGGTTGTATCTCAGGCCTGGTCGCAAGCATTTGGATTTTTCAATCAGGGAGAAAGTTTGATGATATGCTCATTGAGGCTCGGGAATCGGGATATGCCAGCACTACCGATAAACTCGTAAGTGCAAAACTGTTTAACATCGATCTTGCGGATGCAGATGATCTGGAGTCAGATATTCCAGCTCTCCAGGAAGCAATAGATGACCATCCCAACTGCATAATGTACGGTATTTACACATTAGCTATGGGTATATTTGCAGCGACCGTTGCCGTATTGCTTAAGCTGATCAATTCCGTCTTTACAATGATTGAAAAGGAAGACACGCCTTTTACAGACAAGATAAGGAAGAGAGTAACCCTCGTGCTTATTGTATCGAGCGGTCTTCTGTTCTTCACGACAAACGCAGGGCTTGGATTGTTGGGCCTGCTCATGACATGGGCAGTAAATACAATCCTCGATTACGGCAAGACCTTACAGATCCAGTCAGACGAGACTTTGTAAGGAGGCTCTTATGGGACAGATTATATTAAGATTAGACAGAGTAATGGCAGACCGCAAGATCTCACTGAACGATTTATCCGATAAGGTCGGCGTATCGAACGTCAACCTCTCGAAAATGAAAAACGGCAAGATATCAGCCATAAGGTTTTCAACACTTGAAGCAATATGCGATGCACTGGACTGCCAGCCGGGTGACATATTGGAATACAGGAAAGATTGAACGGAATAATAAGGGATAGAAAAAGAGGAGCCTCAGGGCTCCTCTTTATTTTTCTTTTCTGCACCTGAAAAATATGAAGTCCGGCTGGTGAACGACACCTCCGAACATATCCGGATGCTCTTTAAGGATATCATCCGGCACCATCGATTCCTGACATTCTTCAAGGATGAAACCTGCCGAAGCAATGCTGTTGATCAGCGTCGATATTTTACGGTGATAGACTTCGTAATCATCAACTACCCATTTAAAATGACGCTCTCCCTCTATGCTGTAGTTGTGAAGATTTGCATAGAGCCTCTCGCCTTCCGCAGTTCTCGTATATCTGTCATAAACACCATCATATGCGGTCGAGATCGGATGGGACATCGAGAATACCAGATGCCCACCATCGTTCAAAAGGGCAAATATCTTCTTCATAAGCAATGCAAAGTCCTCAGAATAATCGAAAGCCAGAGAACTCGTAATTACATCAAACTTCTCATCTATCTGTTCAAGATCCTCAAACGCAAGTCTGCGGTATGTGATGTTATCCGCGGTATTATTCTCACACGCAAATGCAAGCATCTTCTCAGAGATATCAATACCCAGGACCGATGAAGCACCGGCCTTTGAATATTGCATCGCATGCTGACCCATTCCGCAGCCGATATCAAGGATCTTCTTATCTTTAAGATCAGGAAGCATTGCGGTGATTATTGGCGTCTCGATAACGTCATTGAAGTTGATCCCGTCGCTTCTTAAGCCTTTGAAATTCTCATAGAATCTATCATTGTCGTAAATATTCTGCTGTGCCATTTCATTCCTTTCACAGTTCCAGCTTCATGAACACGTCAGCATACACGTTATCGTTATATCTTTCAGTGTCCCTGAACCCAAACTTCCCGTACAGCCTTAAAGCTTCCTTATATTGCGACATCGAATCCAGGACAATGCTCTTAAATCCGCGATTCTTTGCCTCATCGATTACTTTTTTTATCAGGCGGCTTCCAAGTCCCTTCCCCCTGTAACTGCTGTCGAGATATAATGCTTTGATCTCAACTGTATAATCATCGATCTTCTTCAACGCAACAGTCCCTATAACATTATCCTTAACAGTCAGACAATAGAAAACTTCAAAAGCATTTTCGATATTGTTGTAAGACGCGTGTCTTCCCGAAGGCTCGAACTTCTTGCCAAGCTCTTCAAAGCACCGGCCTGTGAATTCAAAAACGTGCTGCTTATATGTATTGTCATACTTTACCAGATTGATATCATCAATCAAAAAAGAAATAACATCATCCATAAGATTTGAACCATCCGTTACCGGCTTAAACACGATTCCCATGTGACCTTCTGAACCTTTATCAAACAGCTTGTGGGAAACGTTCTTTTTCGCGAGCAGTTCATCGAAATAATAAGACATATTCTTAAGTTCATCTGAATCATTCGTGATGATTGCTGTCTTGGGGAGCCTGCTGATCAAACCGTTCTTCTCAAAAACAAGGAATCCGTAACGCGGGTCATTCTTATAACCCTTTGGGAAAACCATATCACGCATTCCATTATAAGCAACACTGTTCTTATAAAAATGCATGAGACCGCAATCGAGGATCAGACCGCTATAACGGAAATTTCTGTCAGCCAGACCATATGCAGAACGCATTTGGAAATCTATACAAAGAAAAGTTTCAGCAACAGCGTTAACGCCTCCTGATGAATGACCTGCGATGAAGAGATCCGTTATGCTGCCCTCATAAACCGAAGCATTTTTCACGACCCATCTTGAAGCTTTATCAATGTCTTCTATCTGATCGAAAACATTGTGCTCAGGATAAGCAAGTCTGTAATTCAGAGCAAAAACAACAAAGCCTTTTTGTGCCATAACATTTGCGAAAACACTGTCGACTTTCTTGTCGTGTGAAATAAAGCCTCCTCCGTGAATATCGATCAGCACCGGCTTTAGTTTTTCATCGTTTCTGTAATAGATATCAAACGTGTGTTCAGAATCTTCATCACCTGAATAATTCACATCATTAACAACGGTGATATCATCGGATATCAAAGAACGGTCAAGGCGCTCTAAGTCTTTGATATAAGCTTTATTCCCGCTGTCCTTCATTATCTTACAGATCATGTTGCATCTCTTCTTTCCGTACGATCACAAAGCCTTCGTTAAGATACATCCGCACCGCTTTTTCATTCCACTCTGCGACATGCAGAACGATCTTATCGTTACCTTTGCATATGATATTATTCATTGCCCATATTAGAAGCTTTCTGCCGTATCCTTTTCCAAGATATCCTTCCCCTACAAAAAGGTCATCGACTTCATTGCCGTAACAACCAACCGAACCGATAAACTCTCCGTCATTTATCAGAAGAAAGATATCACTATTCTCTTTGAGAACCGCTCCGCCTTCCGAAAACCAGTCATACGGTCTGATCCCAAGTGCTTCCCTCATCGGGTGAAATGCAGCATTATATGCTTCTTTATACTGTTCCTGATAATCTTCAAATACCTTATCTTCAAAAGGAATGCATTCTATATCAGGAGAAGGTATGACCTTCTTTTCGAAGCACATTTCATATACCAAAAACATTCTTAAAAACTCACTTTTTCTTCGGAACCGGAAGCTCATCATACATGGCTTCGAAAAGATCTTTTAAGAAATCCCTGTTATCAACTTCATCCACCATGATCATCTCTTTCGCGCCTTCATAAGGGAGCTCCAGATCAGCGTCAGGCATCATCTTCAATGAAGACTTAGTCTGCTTTACGAGGAAACGGTCATCATAGATCCCGCCCATGACTTTGCCGCGATAATATATGACATATTCCCCCATCATCGCACGGTAGGAGATGTCTTCCAATTCAGAAAGCTGTTCCAAAACAAAACCCAGATATTCTTTGCTTGAAGCCATATCAGTGTCCCTCGTCTTTTATCTCATAAGGCTTATCCCATGAACCTATCTCGATAAGATTGCCTTCAGGATCGGCAATGTAACATGTCCTCTGGCCCCAAGGTTCAGTAGTCGGTTCAAGCACAGCTTTTCCGCCGTTCTCAACTATCCTCTTAAAAGCCTCATCGACTTCATCAAAAGTATCGACATAGAGCGCAATCTCAGTGTGTCCGTTAAGGCCTCTAACGTATTCATATCTGCGGCCAGTCATGTTCTCGAAATCCTTGCGGCCATAGAGAAGAAACAGCGTGCCGTCTTTTACGAGATAAACATTGGAAGTGTCTTCAGCTTCTTTGATCTCAAACCCGAGCACGTCTCTGTAAAAGCGTACCATTGACGCCATATCTTCAACAAGTAATCCGAAACCGTCTAACCTCATAAGTGACCTCCGAAATCGTTAAAGTTCTTTCTCAAGATAACCGCAAGTGAACGGAAAGAAATCAAATTTCTTAGTCTCTGTATGAATGAATCCGTACTGCTCATACCACTTGCGAAGAATGGTGTTCTCTTCAACAATGCTGAGTTTCATTACCGTGCATCCCAAATCCTTGGCACGCGACATGGAATCATTCAAAAGAGCATCTCCGATACCGCTGTGCCTTTTGTTAGGCAGCACACAAAGACTTCCCAATTCACATACATTATCGCCCGGCAGGTAAAGGTTATAGTAACCGACTAATTTACCGTCTTCAAAGTAACCGTACATGGGGCGGTGCTGGTTGTCCATCCAATAAAGGAGCCTTGCTTCATCAGTTGCATATGCAGTAAACCTGGGCGCGTTCTCAGGCGTGATATCAAACTGCTTTGCAACAGTCATAAAGCTTTCCCTTATCACGTTTATGCAATCCTGAATATCTTTCTTTTCGATCTGTCTGATCATAAATCAACCCAACCCGAATGATCCAAGGAAGAATAAAGCTGTCTTCTTCGCAAAAGTTCCGAAAGACTTCGGCCACTGACCGTCGATCTTTCCCGTCTGACCGTTAATAACTATTGTGAAAAGCCTGTTATCGTAGAAAAACGAATTGATCCAGACCGGTACGATCAGGTATTTATATCTCAGATTGTAATAGTCAGTTGCCATCTCAATACCCATAATATATTTAGACGGATCACTTTTCTGCACCTGATTCTCAAGGTAGAATCTCATTTCTTTGCCCAAACTGTTCCACGCATCAATCAGACCGATGGAATAATGTTCACAGGGAAAACCGGCCAAAGCATCAGAAGTGTAAGGCTTTGCCTCTCTCGTGCGGTAATCCTTCAGAACAGATAACAGCAGTTTATCGGAAGCCAGCTGCTTACTTGCAACAACAGGAAAATCATCAACCTGATGCTGGAATTTGCCGCTTTTAAAAAGCACCCTGTTACCCTCATTATAGTGGCCGGTAAAACGGTTTACGGTAAGAACATCGAACGTAAAGAGCGGAACATAAATACCATAAAACTTGTTTAGTTGTGCATCTTTTGCGAGAAGTTCCGGAGCCAGGAATCTGTCCTTGATCCAGTCCTTGAAAATATAATATGCGCGGTTCTCCGTAATCTTGAACGGAATAACTCCCATCGGTGCCATAATATCTTTCTCAGGATCTGCGGTATCAACTGTAGTTGATCCGCAGAACGGACACATACCCGAAAGCTGAAGTTTGTTCTGAATAGTCTCAGCACCGCACTGTTTGCACTGGACAACCTTTGCTTCCATACCCCAGTCATGGCTCGCAGTATTCTGCGCGGTAAGGAAGTCCATCTCCTCTACCGGAACCTTAGATATGAGTTCAGGAATGACCTCTTTGTGTCCGCAAGACTGACACTGAAGACTGTCAAATCCGGGGATGAAGATCATAGTACCGCCGCATGACGGACACTTTCTGTCTATACCCATCTTAATACCCCTTATCTTTCTCCTGTACTGATGAATCTGATCAACTCTTCCAGATCATCAAACTCGTCGTAATCGCCCATTATTCCTTCCCTGTGATAGACGATTCCGTTCTTCTCATTTATCTCAAGGCGTTCAAGCAGCGCATCCATACCATAACGGCGCACATATTCCGAGAATCCGCGGGCCTTTATCTTGTCCTTGAACAGACCTTTTCTGCAGTCACTTTCAGTGCATGCCCAGCAGCCGGGAATATCATTTGCTATGCAGCACTTTCTGTTCTCGCACCACTCTGCATCTTTGCACCATGAGAGATCCTTAAAACCGTCCAGCTTACAGCCTTTGCATGTTACGTTTTCAGAACACAGGCAGCATGCCAGACCGCATCTTGCAATTCCCAATTCACGTTTCATACGCATTCCCCCTTTGCGCTAAGACATCAATGCCTAACCGCTATCTATTATATCAATTGCAAGTGATAAATTACTTCATCAAATCTTTCGAAAAGCAGATGGCGCCGTCAAGTTTATCGTACGGAGGATAGTTATCGATGAGCACGTATCCGCGTTTAAGATACATGCTGACAGCTGCTTCCATTTGAGGTCTCGTCTGAAGGACCGCTTTTTCAAACCCGAGTTCAACCGCCTTCGATTCAAGAAGGTCCATCATCTTTTCTGCGATATGATTCTTTCTGTATTCAGGCTCTACCCAGACTCGTTTTATTTCCACTTCAGTATCAGAATATGCTTTTAAGCCGGCACATCCGACAGCACAGCCGTCAACTTCCGCGATAAGGACATCCGTAATACTCTCCGAAATGTTATAAGGAACAAATGCAGCACGGTTCTGTAAGCCCCCTACAATACTGCTGTAGTAGTCCTCAGTCTTAAGGTAAAAGCGGTGGAAATCCTCATCGCTTCCGTCTGTCCATCTGTAATCAATATCCATCAGCAGGTAATCACCAGATGCTCATTTGCTATATCGTTATAGACCTTACAGCCCCTTCCCGCCACATCGAAAACATGCACTATGTCAGAGAGGTCCTGCCCCTCAGTAAACTCACCTATAACATCAGGAGAACTGTCAAGTTTCTCAGGATGAAAATGAATGGTCTTAGAGTTATTAAACACCGCAGTATAAAGTATCTCAGCTTCCACGAGATCCTGGAAAATATGGCTTCCGTAAGACAGCTCGGGATTATATCCGGCTCTCGATTCTTCTGTCTCGCAAATGATCTCAAATGCACTTATATCAGCAAAAGCAGTAGGAACGCCAAGTTCGGGAGACGTAGTTCCGACACGTCCAGGAACTATGAGCATCATGTGCTTTCCAAGATCTCTGTAATGCCAGTTAAGTTTACCTATGAGCCTTGCGACTGCGGGCTTATCCTTGTATGGCATGTTGTAGTAATTTACAGGATCAACATATACGACTATGTCAAGTTCGGATGCCTTCGACATGCCCATCGAAGAGCCTTTGCTCTCGAGAAGGATATTATCTTCGGGAATGCCTTCCGGAATGACCGTACCCGATGAAGTCTTTTGGATCTGAAGCGGACGGCATTGCAGAAGATCTATAGAGTAATCGCCGTTATCTGAGATGTTGATCGTAAACTCCGTATCGACAGGATAATCGTATTCATCCTGAATGCAGCGGAGCATCCTCTTCATCTGCTCCATGAGCTGTTTATTTGCAACGAGGCCTTTGCACGATATGAACTTGATCTGCCTCGGTCTTCCCATCTCGCGGAGTCTGGATTCTGCCTCGTAATCGTGCTCGAGAAGAACATTCTCAAGGTATCTGGGAATATCGGATTCAAGCTTGTCGTAAGCGAGCTTTTCCAGTGTGTGCGAAGTCATGTTGATGACCTCGGCTTTGCCCTGCGAGAACTTGTGCTTGTCGGCAGATGAAGAATAGGATGATTTCTCGGGCATATCAAGATTTACGATGCGCGGATAAGAACCTTCGGTCCTGTCGACTGCGGATGTGCCGAGACCCATAACGAGCCTTAACATTCCGGCCGTCGGATCCGAGTCTTTCATAACCCTGTACGGGCTGTAAGAATAGCCGACGCCGGCGGCACACGGCATGTAGAAAGACCCGTAATAAGAACCCGATACGCGTTGTATCAGGAGAGCCATCTGCTCGTCTCTTTTATCGAGCCCTCTTCTCTTGCGGTAATCAAGTGCCGACAGGCTCATCGAGCTCGCGTAGACTGTCTTGATAGCGTTTTCGAACTCTGCAAGGCGTTCTTCGAGAGATCCTCTGTTAACGCAGAAGACAGACTCATATTTGCCCGCAAAAGCATTGCCAAATCCATCCTCGAGAATACTGCTCGACCTTATAATGTACGGATCCTGACCGTAGTACTTAATGATCCTTAAGAACTGTTCCCTCATCGGGCCTGAGAACTCACCTTCCATTATCTTATCCGCAAATTCTTCGGCAAGCGTGAAATATCCTTCATCGGTACGCTGCTTTATCCTCAGGTCCCACAAGTTGTTGTCAACGATATATGTGTAGTAAAGATCCGAGCCGACATAGAAAGAATCATGAGGTTCAAGGTAGTCCGCGATGTCAGGTTCCTTATTCCTGATTATCGCTCTCGCCAGGAGCATGCCGCACGATTTGCCTCCGATCATGCCGGTTCCGATCATGTGATCTCTCACGGCAAAATAATCTTCCGGAGTGAAATTCTTCTTCACCATCTCACGCATCTTCTCATCGCGCGTCATCATGATGTTGCACATCCTGCTGCACTCTTCGGTGATGTCAGCCTGAGCCTCGTGAAGGATCTTCGTGCGGTTAAAGAACCTGTCCCACGAGTCGGAAAACTGTTCTTCTGAAGAACGCTGCGCCTGCCCCAGTGTCTGATAGAACCTGCTGGATTTGACGCCGTCTAAGATAGGCTGGAACATCCCCGTATCAGGCTCATATGTGTGCGGAAGGAACATCGTATCAGAATCCCTGTTCCATACTTTCTCGGGACGCACATAGATATTTCTGCTGTCCGAATATACATCAATGAATAGCTGTGTAGTATTAAGGATCTTATTGATCGCGTCGACGGAATGCTTTCCTCTGATTATCGGGAAGAAAGCCACCGTATCAAGTATGAAAAGGAACGGGCACGTTACCTTGAAGAAGTTGCCCATCATAAGGTCCGTCGCCCACGCCGTCTGGAGTTCCGACAGGCAGTCGAAAACATAGAAAGCATCAAAGCCTTCTTTTTCGATGACGTTATGGATATCAACAGTGAATGTCTCAAATCTGTGCGACAGAGGAATCGTGACGGTCTTTACTTCAGACCGGTCTTCAACAAGAGGTTCATGGCTTGCGAACCTGAAATAGATGATGTTGCGATTATCCTTTATAGCCTGCTCGACATAAGGTTCCATGAACAGTTTGAACTGATCAAGGTCCGACACACGCCAGACGACATTGTCGCCGAGCCTGATATTATCGAATGCTTTATCCATCTCCGGGATACCGCTTAAAACCCTGTCAAATGCAGCCATGGCAAGCCTCCTTATACTGATTTCAGTATAAATGCAAACTAACTCATGACGGCATACTTTCTCGGCATGACAACAATACGGATTCGGAATGTAATGACAGATAAAAACACTGCCTGTTATTTATTTTGTGTTCAACACCAGATTGTACACATACGGCAGATACTCTTCGGTGTAAAAACTCCTGACCGGATGGATGCCGTCGGGCTCATAATAATCTGTATTGAGAGTGTCCCACCACGGGTCATAATCTATGAAGTGAACACCCAGTTCCTCAGCCATCTCTTTAAGGAGCTCATTGTAGTACGGAATGTTAACCGTATAAGGCTCGCTGTAATAAGCTTTCTCCTGAACGGGGAAGATACTTCCGACAAATATCTCCGTATCGGGAAGTTCTTCTTTGAGCCGCTCAATACATTCTTTATATCTGTTAATGAAATATACCGCGTTTTCTGCTTCATCAAGTTCGTTCTCACCGTAATGAAGTATCAGATATCTTGGATTTGATGCCACGATCTGATCCGTTACATTACTCAGATGCCATGTGTGGGCACCGATCTCGGCCAGGACCTGGTCATCATCAAGAATGCCATATTCTTCTATGGCTTTTACCAGACTGTCACCCGCTATGATGATGTCATCGAATGCAGCTCTGTAGTTGCCGTCCTTTATCTCATAGAACTGTGTTGTCTCAGAAGAAGGGGTGATAGCAGTTGTCTCCTCTTCTGACGTGATAACCGGAACGGTTGTTGTCTGTTCTGAAGCAGTTATTTCCGTTTCTGATACAAGAGATACTTCTGCATCAGTCTGAACAGGCTCAGTCAGATACGGTTCGGTGACCGAAGTACCGGTGCCGGTATCTTTCTTCGAACGGTTTTTATACATGAAATGGTTAAACAAAATGAAGGCTGTCAGCGCGGCGACAAGCAGTATCACACTGACGTATACTTTACGCATTATTTTTCTCCGGACTCTTCGGATTTTTTATTGTCAGGCTTTTTCTCTTCCTCAGCCTTTTCCGGCGCCTTATCTTCAGGCTTCCCGTCAGTCTTTGCCTGTTCTTTTGCTTTTTCTTCGGCTTTTTCTTTCTCTTCCTTCTCGAACTTCTTATGGATGTTGTCGATATCCTCTGTCGTGCCTCCGCCGACATCATCAGGGGCTCTGAAGCCTCCGCGGTCGACGATCCTTAAGAATGCATCGACTACATCTTCTGTAAGCTGCGTGCCGGAAGCGCCTTTGATGATCGATACGACCTTCTCGAAATTCATTCTGTTTCTGTAAGGACGGTTGGAATACATCGCGTCAAAAGCATCTGCAACACCGATTATCTGGGCGACACGCGGAATCTCATCACCCTTGAGGCCGTTAGGATAGCCTTTTCCGTCAGGTCTCTCGTGGTGTGCCTCAGCACCGACTGAAAGCTCAGGCATGATGCTGATATCTTTCAGAACGTTGTATCCGAGAGATGTGTGGGACTTAATAGTCTGGAATTCATCATCATCCAGCTTGCCGGCTTTATTGAGCACTTCTCCGGGAACACCGATCTTACCGATATCATGGAGCAATGCGATGTTGTAATACTTCTCAACGGCTTCTTCATTGTATCCGAGTTCGCGCGCAAGCATCGCGGTATATTCGGCAACTCTCTTGGAGTGACCGTTTGTATATTTGTCCTTCATATCGATCGTCTTTGCGAAAGCTTCTACGATCTCTCTGATGAGGAGTCTGTTCTCTTCCTGTTTCTTTAAGAGCTTCTTGGTCTTCTTTCTGACGTAAAGGTACACGAGAACAGCAATTAAGCCTAGTACCAGAAGTGAAACACAGATGATGAACCATGCGTATTCGTAGATAGCCATCTGTTTGTTTATGGTAAGAGTATACTCATTGCTTCCGTGTCCCATGGCATCCGAAATGACCATCTTAAAGACATACGTACCGCCACGGAGGTTGGTGTAATCAATAGGAGTAAGATCGCTTCTGTGAATGGTCGTAGTATTTGAATCAAATCCGAGCAGACTGTACGTTACAGTCGGATCCATCAGCGTATACGTACAAACATAAGGATAAACGGTAATCTTTTTTACATCGAGCGGCACGGTTATGACACCATCATCATCCGGGTACATTTTCACACCGTCTGCATCTATATACGGAACCGTCATCTTAATGTTATCGACAGTCTCGAACTGCTTCTCTATATTGACCTTTGCGACACCTGTAGAAGCGGCGATGTAGAGATAGCCGTCATCGGTAACGCAGCTGTAGGAGTTAGACGTGGTAATAACAGGAAGACCGTTTGCTATTCCGTAAAATACAGGTTCGATCTCATCGTTTTCGAGCATCTCATCAACACTGACAACATAAATACCGTTACTGCTCAATACCCACAGTTCTCCCTTTGAATTCTCATAGATATCAAAGTTGTTGGAGTACGGGAAATTGATTATCGAATGTATCTCATAATCAGCAGTCATGTATGCAACCGAATTACTCGTTACGATCCAATAGATTTCACGCATGGTATCTTTCTTGATCCTCATAACGACGTCGGAGAAAAGGCCGTTGGTTGTATCAAGATGCTTAGTTCCGGAAGCGCCCACTACATAGATGCCGTCACCGTCGGTACCGACCAGCATATCGCCATTCGTTCCTTCAGCTACAGTAAGGACCTCTATATTGCCAATGCCGGAAGAAGCATCATAGACCTTGTCTACCTTATCATCACGTATAACGACAAGACCTCCGGTGCAGGCAACAAGATAAGAACCGTCTCTGCACTCGGAAACTGCCCTGATACGCTTGGAGGGCATACCGTCATCAACTCCGAAGGTCTTTACATCACCATGATCAAATCTGATCAGCGAATTATCACCATATGTGGATATCCATATTCTGTCATGACTGTCTTTTATTATCGATCGTATCCTGATGCCTTTCAGCATCGATATAAGTTCAAGATTGCCCAGGTGTTCACCTGATGCTGTAACGGCGTTGTTAATATTGATCCTGCTTACCTCGCCTTCATCATCAAGAACTATAAGTCCGGAATCAGTACCGATAAAGAGCATGTTATCGTAATAACATGTAGTGTTAACAACAGTCTCGGGAAGATCATACTGGTCGAAAACATTGGTAAACTGGTTAGGGACGATCTTCATTACGCCCTGTCTTGATGATACGAACCAGAGATTTCCCTGATAATCGGATATCAGACCTTCAATATTTGAATTCATCGGAATGTTCTCAAGGATTTCGGGTTTTTCATCTCCATCCTTGTAGACACAAACACCATTATTAGCACATACCCAGATCCTGTCTTTTTTGCAGATGATCGAGTTAATATATTCGAGAGGCTCCACATTGATCCTCTTGTCCTTCGGGAAGCCTTCCGAAAGGCTTCCATACCATATTTTCGAACCCTTAGTACCGAGATACAGATATCCGGGATTATAAGGATCTACTGTCAGTGCATGAATACCTTCGATTCCAATATCATCCGCATTGTAGAAACGTTCCAACGCGCCGTTCACAAGCGTAAAGACACTGCCCTCCATTGTCAAAGCATAGGTAACACCGTCAGCACCTGTTTCGAGGCGTCTGACATATTCGGAATTGATCATGGAATCATCGATCAGTGAAAGTTTGCCGCCTTGATCCACAAAAGCCACACCCTGTGTTGTGGCTACATAGATCTCACCGCCGGGACCTTCGGCAAAATCCCTTACGGAAGCCGAAGGCAGTCCGTCCTTCTTTCCGTACATCTTTACATTGCCTTTTCTGTCCATTACAGCAGCACCGTTGTCATTGGTTCCTATCCAAAGTCTGTCAGTGCTGTCAACGAACAGACTGACAACGCTCGCAATACCGGTTGTAGACTTATATCTCTCGAAAGAATTTCCGTCATATCTGATAAGACCGCCATAGCTTCCTATCCATAAAAAGCCGTCAGAAGTCTCGGCTATGGCATTTGCCTCTGATGTGGGAAGCCCCGTGGTATTGTCGTAAAGGTATGCTGCATATCCTTCGCGGTTCTCCACAGGATCGGCTGGGATATTATCATCTGCACTAAGCAATACAGGAGCAGACGATAAAAGCACGCAGAATGCCATGGCCATTCCCAGAACGGCCTTCACCAGTTTTAACGTGATGTTCCGCTTTTCACTCATGTGACAATTTTAACACTTTGTCATATTCTTTTGTCATTTTTAAGTAAATTAAATGTGTAGAAAAAAATATATGGGTCTCCCATATTACACATTTGATTTTATATTGCTTACATTCATTACATTTTTACGCTCGGGATCCTGCAGGACCTTGATCTTGCGGCCTGTCTTAACAACGATAACTCCATCACCCGGGTTAACTTCACTAAACACTTCCTGACTGATTGAATAACTCATCAGTGTCTCATTCCTGTCATCGAAAAAAATATCTACAACATACTGATAAGAATAGTTTCTGCCATCCTTTACTTCCTGTTCCCTGGAAGCAGTCAGGACAATGCCTTTGCGGATACCCTTGATCCCTCCGATTATCCCATAGATCGCATTACCGGTTATGAACATTCCGGCACCGAGCATCAGAAGTGAAATGATCTGATAAAAGATGTTATCCGGAGGTATTATGAGGAAATGGACAAAGAACCAAGTGCACAGGCCAAAACATACAAACAGCAATACCAGAAAACCGGCATTGGCCCTGATGTGCTGCCCCCTGACCTTTTTAAGTAATTCTTTGTCGCAATCCTGTATCTTGTCGAAAACAAGATCGTTCACCGGGACCGACATCTTCTTATAATCCGAATAATGCTTGTTCATAAAACAGCTTCTGTACCGATCAGAAGAATTGATTAATCTTCCTCATAATCGTCATCATAATCTTCGTCGTAATCGTCGTCATAATCATCTTCCGAATCTTCATCGGAATCTGACTCTGTTTCTTCAGGCTCCGGTGTAGGGATTACCGATGCAGGAAGATTGAATTTTTCTCTGGAGAATTCTGATTTACCGAGAATTGCCGATCTGTAAAGCTGATCTGATTCCTCTGCAGCTATCCATGTCCAATTGGTGGCCCCTTCTCCCCTGTCATCCCTTACGGCATAATCACATGCGATCTTACCGTCTTTTCCGACAGTCAGATTTCTGAGGTATAAACAATCGTAAACTTCCTTGTAATCATCTTCATCTCTTTCACTCTGATATGTGATCTTAACAAGGAAGCAAAGTCTGTTCTCATCTTCATTTACAAGAAGGTAGCAGTCGTAAATCTCAGGGTCTCCAACCATATACCATTCAGTTATAGGGATATCAAATGTGGTAACCGGATTGCCTTTTCTTGAAGATCTTATCTCGGAAAATACCGAAGCGACCGCATTCTTCATAAACTCTTCATCAGCAAGCACATCAGAGGCGCTGATAAGATAAGGAGAAACTGTTGTCTCGGTAGTTGTGGTTCCGTAGATCTTATCGGTATTGATGATCGCTTCGCCTTTAATAACGAAATATACGAGCAGCATAAAGCCGCCGAATATGCCCAGCATGATAAGAAGGGCAATAAACCCTTTCACCTTATTTGCAGCTGCCTTTTTACGGGCTTCGGACTTCTCGTACTTTGCCTTCTTGATACGTGCTTCTTCCTGAAGACGGTATTCAGTCTCGAGCATTTCTTTCTCATGCTCAAATCTCTGTCTGTTGATCTCGTCTTCTTTGCTTAATCTCTCGTAAGCTACGTCAGAATCATCGTAATCGATCTTGAATGTGGATCCGCAGCTGTCGCAGATCTGCATGTTGTTCTCGGTTCTTAAAGGGGATCCGCAATTCGGACAATTTAAGCTCTGTAATCTCATACTATTCCCTCCCTTATTCTTACTCCAAAGATAATTATATCATAGAAGAAGCATAGGTTTTCAATTACTATCTGTAATAGCCGGGTACTAGCCTTTGAGTTTTTCGGGATCCTGATTTCCGGTGACCTTCTGCAGATCGATGAGTGCTTTTCTGCATTCGTCAGAAATAATAGCTTTCCCGGAAATATCCATGTCCGTGCTCTTCTTTGTATGCTCCATTATTTCCCTGATGCCTTCATCATCGCCGTGAACAAAGAGCTCATTGATGTTGTAGATCTCCGACATGATGTTCTTGCTAAGGATCGTAAAGCTGTTGTTTTCGAGCCTGATAATGGTCTCCGGACATTTCTCAAAATAACGTCTCCACTTGTCAACATTAATATCGCGGAGAGCGGTATCTTTGGCATATATCCCGAATTCAAGCAGCCTGTCCACAGACTCACTGACATTATTGCCGGCTTCTCTTACCATTCTTCTGAAATTGGATTTGATAAGCGAGGTTCCCTTCATAAAAACAGCATATTCGCTGAATTCAGAAGGATCATCAAAAAACAGGTAAGTCCAGATTCCTTCTAAGATAAACCTCTTCTCCGGATGTGAAGGAGCGTAATCACATGCATACTTAATGAAATCCACAAACACCTTACTGTTATCCGCAAAGAAATCACGTTCATTCAGGGATATATAATACTTTTCCCCGATCCCCGTGAAGAACGAATATAGAAGATCGCCTGATTCTTTCAGTTCATCAAGTGTAAAATGGTCCTTTGCGCAAACGAGATCATCAAGAGATACTTTCTCAATTCCCTCACCTTTATATTCGCGTGTAAGAACAGACTTACCTGACCCGGAATAACCGATTACAAAACACAGATTGATCTGGCCATCATCAAACGCTTTTTTGTTATAGTAAAGATCCGGCTCGGATATGAAAAAAGTCTCATTGATCGGGATCGGAGATTCGATCTTGAAGCGGTAGCTCATAGTAAAAAACATCTCCGGAACACTGCATCCGAAGCGTTTTACGGAATAATAATCAGATAACCTTCTGTCGGCTCTGGAAAGCCTGATATATCTCATCAGTGAATCAAGCAGTTCCTCGCGGGAGTTTACTTCATCACTGATCAATGCAATATCAGGTCTTTTTTTGCGCATCGCGTTCCGCCTCCCATTCGAAGAATTTATCAAGCAACAGAGGCTTTGCGTAATAGTAGCCCTGGAAGCTCCCGACATTGAGTTTCTGAAGGATATCTCTCATTCCTTCGGTCTCGATTCCTTCAACACAGACCTTAGCACCAAAGAGCGATGCCAAACCTGCGAAGTGTCTGATCAGTTCCCTGTCAACTTTATTATCTTCGATCTTAGCAACGAAACCCTGATCGATCTTTATTATGTCAAAAGGAAGTTCCTTTACGATACTGACAGAAGAGAATCCGGTGCCGAAATCATCCAGCGCAATAAGAATGCCTCTGGCTTTAAGACTTGCAGTAACATTTTTGATCAGCTTTACATCAAGCAGTCTGCATCGTTCGGTAACCTCAAAGCAAAGGTGATCAGCCGGATATCCCATCTCTTCAAGTATGCGGAATACCATATCAACAAAATCAGGCTTTTGAAGCTGGGTATAGGACAAATTGATGTTGATAACAAAACCCGGCAGCTTCTTTATGATCTTCTTCGCAGCATAGATCGCTTCCCTGATGATCCATTCTCCGAGATCGGGGAAAAGAGGATCTGATTCAAGAAGCGGTATGAACTGGTCAGGAGGAACTACGCCATATGTATCGTTCTTCCATCTGAGAAGAGCTTCAGCAGATATCAGCTGCTCAGTCTTAGCATCAACCACCGGCTGGTACAACAGATAAAAACCTCTGTATCCGTGCATTATTGAAGCTCTGATAGCATGAAGCTTCTCAAGTCTCTGTCTGTTATCCTGATTAAGATCGTTATGGAATACGACCATATCTCCCTGATAGCGGGTCTTGGACTCACTGTAAGAATAATTTAAGCAGGAATAAACCGTCTGGGAATCAAATTCAAAACGGTCGAGCTTCAACGCGCCGCAATTAGTTTCAAGCAAAACCCTCTTGTCATCCACCTGGAATACTTCCCTGAAATAATTGCGGAACACCTGGTATTTTTCCCGTATATCATCAAGAGAAAGCATATTGCTTATGATGGCAAACTTCGTTCCGTCTATTCTGTAGCAGGCACCGTTGTTTCCGATAGTATCAAATATTTTCCTTGCGAAAAGCTGCAGGACTCTGTTTCCGAAATGATATCCGTAAACTGCATTGACCTCGGAAAACTTGCTGATACCGACAATTAAAATACATGCAGTGGCTTTTCTTTTTATATAGCCATCAAGATCCTCGAAGAATCCATACTGGTTTCGAAGTCCGGTCAAAGAATCAATATGTCCCTGGGAACCATGATTGCGAATAGTGCCTACAAAATAGTCGGGTTCTCCGGAAAGGTCTCTGATAACAACACCCCTGCAGGTACAAACTTCATATTCTCCGGTAGCCTTTCTTGCCCGGTACTGCATATCATGTCCGGAACTTGCACCGGCAAAGATCTCATCTATACCTTTGTGATATGCCTCCCTGTCATCAGGATGGATGAAGTTTTCCCAAATGTCTCCAGCGCCATACATGTATTCAGAAGGCAGACCGTATGCATCAACAGCATTTTTGGACCACTTGGAGAAATCGTATTTCATATCACAGAGATATACATAAGTTCCCTCTGAAACCACATCATAAGACTTAAAGAGAGAATCAAGCATCTTTCTTCTGTCTTCCGTAATCGTCTTAACGTTTGAAGACTCTTTAAGTGAATGTGATTCGCCAAGAAGTTTCAGTTCTTTCAAACGAGTTTTATCTTCATACATCCGGCCGTCAGCGCATTTAAAAATAACATCAATATTTGTATCAGTATCCGGCTGATACTCTGCCACGCCTATAGCAACTATAGGACCTGATCCGATCCTGATGTTCTCTTCTATCTGCCTTTTAAAAGATTCTACCGGCTCTTTACAATTCTGATAATCCCGCGTTCTCAGAACTACGACGAACTCATCACCGCCGATCCTGAATACAGGACTGTGGGCAAATACACGGCATATCAGTTTGCAGGAATTAATGATGTATTCGTCTCCGGCTTTATGACCCTGTGTATCATTTATCAGTTTCAGGTTATTAAGATCGCAGACAGCGATTCCGTACAGATCACTTCTGTTCTCATCGATCTCTGTCTGAAGTTCTTTCTCAAACTCCTGGAAAGCAGTCTTATTTCTGATACCTGTAAGTCCGTCTTTTCTGGCTGTCTCATTAGCCATATTGATCGCCAGCAGATGCTCTTTCTCGATCTTTACATACTCATCACGGTTCTCAATACATATGATCAGATGCGTTTTGTCTGAAGACCAGCTGACAGTCATTCTGGTATATTGAGGTTCTGCATTTCCGACTACCATACGGTAATCCTGGACAAGCTGTCTGCTCTTTTCGAGCTGGGAAATGAGATTATCCCTATTAATGAAATTTTTGATTCTTTCCCTGTCTTCAGGGTGAATTACCATGTCTGCATTGTGATCTGCATTTCCGAAGAAGTCGTCTCCTTCTTCCTGTATTTCCAATTCACCATAAAGCTTGTGCGTAGCATATTCCTTATAATGCGTAGAATTAATATCAATGTAATAGATCAGGTCATACTGGGATGCCAGACTCACCGCGATCTGCGTATATGTGGCACCTTTCTGCATAGTCTCTGTCAGCTTAAGGTTAGCAGCGACTTCATCATCTATATTTTCAATACAGACAATAATATGCTTCTTATCATAGGCCATGATCTCTGTATGTCTGATGTTCTTTACCTGATCATTAACGACCAGACGCCAGGTTAATGAAAAAGAATTCCTATGCGCCAGGTTTTTGATCATGGTGTCCTTATAATGCAGCTTAAGTGCCTTCTCCTGATCCTCAGGATGCACATATTTGCGTATGCTTCTTCTGCTTTCAGCGAAGAAATCACTTCCTGTCGCAGGAACATTCAGCTTCTTATATTCATCGGTAGAAGAGATCTCAACAAAGGTATTTGTATCCAGATCAATATAATAAAGTGTGTCATACTGCCATGCGAGGCTTGAGGTAATCTGGTTGTAGATCTCTTTCTGTTCGGCTATTTCCTTTTCCTGCTCCCTGTGGTGGTATTCTTCATCAATATTGATAACACCAAGGATAAAATAGTCTGTATTTTCATCCAGACCGCGGATCAGCCTCAAAGAATGCCATGTGGGAACACCATTGATCATCAGTCTGTAATCGATGTTCTGCATGCTTCCGATCTTCATTGCAGAGAGAAGATTCTCCTTCTGGATATCTTCCAGAAAAATATGCTGGTCCTCTTCATAAATGACCTTTTTACAGTCGCGGATAAGGTTTTCGAAGAAATCATCTCCGCACTGCTCAAGCTTCAGCGAATAGAATTCAGGATTTGCCGAGTACCAATAATACTCATTGGTGGCTGCATTAACATAATAAATACTGGAATAGTCCACCAGCAAAGATTCAGCTATTAATTTAAAAATCTCATCCTGTTTCGGCATAAACACCCCCGAATAAGGCATAAAAATACAGCAACACAGTAATCGTTTAAAGATATTATAGTATAAGAAAGATTAATTTTCTTTGAATATTTAGTTGCTAATTCTGTTTTCAGACATCTCACCGCCGGTTTTTGCATCTTGTCCCGGGAGTTGTTGAACGGGAACCCGGCGCTGTCATATAGTCATCTCAACAAAAGAAAATGAGGTGACAGATTATGACGATATTACTATTTTCCATCCTGGTCCTCCTGGAGACCGGATTTATGATCTTCGGGCTTACGAGGACAACCACCGTGAAAAAGTGGACTTCAAAGCGTCTTATTGTTATCGCAGGAGAACTTATACTCTTCTTTATTATGGCTGCTCTTCCGGGAATTGATACAAGTTTCAGGTTCATAGGCCTTATTGCAGTGCTTCTCGTAAGGCTTGCCGCTGCCGTTATCTTTATGTTGGCCAACCACAAAAACACCAAAACCAAAAAGAAGGCGGCAATTGTGCTCGGAACGCTTCTCAGCATTTCACTTATCGGGACTTCAATACTCCCAGCCTTTCTCTTCACGGATTATGAAGGCCGCGTATTGACCGGACCATATAATGTGCTGCAGTCCAATGCAATAATGATCGATACCGGCCGCATCGAGGAATTCGAAAATGACGGCTCATACAGAGAAGTCCCTGTATATTTCTTTTATCCCGAAGGGACAGACGATAAGATACCTCTGGTTATCTTCAGTCATGGTGCTTTCGGATACTATCAGAGCAACGCGTCCATGTATATGGAACTTGCGAGCCACGGTTATGTCGTAGCAAGCATCGAACATCCGTATCACTCGATCTTTACTCATGATTCAACAGGCAAAACCATTGTCGCTGACCGTAAGTTTCTTAACGATTCAATGACAATAGGATCAAGCGATGTATCAGAAGCCGAAGTCTTTGAGATAACATCCGAGTGGATGAAATTAAGACTTGCCGACATGAACTTTGCAATTGATTCAATCAAGGAAGGAAACATTAATAACTGGTATATCGACAAGGATCAGAAAGAAGAAATCACAAAGGTAATTAATCTTATTGATACTGCAAAAATAGGTCTGATCGGTCATTCGATGGGCGGTGCTGCTGCCGTAACCTGCGGCAGAAGGGATGATATCTCAGCCGTTGTAGATCTTGACGGCACCATGCTCGGTGAGAACATAGGGATCAACGGAGATGAGATCCTTATTAATGAGGAGCCTTATCACACACCTCTTCTTAATCTTCAGAATCAGAAGCATCACTACCAGGCAGCCGAAGCAGAAAGAAGCGGTGAGGTATTCTCCAATAATGTCATCATAAAAAATGCAGACACAGCTTACTGCACTTACTTTATCAACAGCGGGCATATGGATTTTACCGATCTTCCGCTGTTCTCACCTGTCCTTGCCGGGAATCTCGGAACCGGATCAGTAGACAATGGTGAGATGATCGATACATTAAATGCTCTTGTACTAGATTTTTTGGATTGTTATCTTAAAGGAGAAGGCAGCTTCGCAGTAAACGAATACTATTGAGGATCGTATGGAAATAAGCATAAAGAAGATCGGCGAGGAAGAAAAGGAATATATCGAGATCGGCTGTCATATCAGAGACGAGCGGGTTGACGAGATAGTCCGGTTCATAAGATCACGTGAAGGAATACTCAAAGGCATTAAGGAGGACCGGCAGTACAGTCTTGCACTGCCGGATATACTCTATATTGAAGCCGTCGATGAGAAGACCTTCATCTATTTAGAGAACGACTGTTATGAATCCGGCAGGCGCCTTTATGAATTTGAGGAAGTCCTCTCCTCCCGTAACTTTGCGCGCATATCCAAATCAGTTGTGGTAAATCTCATGAAGATCACCTCTATCAAGCCGTCATTAAACGGCAGATTCTCCTGTGTGCTGACAAACGGTGAACAGGTAATAATCTCACGCAAATACGTCCCTGACATAAGAGAGAAGCTCAGAGGAGGAGCAGTATGAAAGAACATTTAAGAACACAGCTCGGAGGCTTTTTTATATCAGTAACGCTGATCAATCTGGCGATGTTCATATTAGGACTGATGATGGAACCTGATCTGCAATTCGGATATGAAGCGTTTGCTTATCCCCTTATTTATGGAATTATCGGAAGCATCCCCGGACTTATAATGTATTCGAAAAAGGAACTTACGATCAGGCAGACTCTTATCAGGGAAGTCATTCAAATGTTCATGATCATCATCCTGATCATCTTTTTCATGTTCGGAAGATTCAAGAATATCCCTGATCTTATTCCTCAGATCGTTGGAGTCTCGATAAGCATAATGGTAATATATGTTCTGGTTCATGTTTTCGGATGGATGATAGATCTTAAAACAGCAAATATAATGAATGAGGAACTCATGAAGTTCCAGAAAAACGTATCGAAGGCAGAAAATGAGTAAAAGACTGACAATAGCTGAATGTATTATCCTGATCATCGGCGTGATGATCAGTATCTCGGGAACAATTAAAGCTGTCAGTTATTCCACGTCTTATATCCCGTATTTTGCTTTTGCTGTTTTGGGCATTGTTTTTACAGTGGTCCTGTTTATTCTCCGTTCGAAGAGATTCACTTTTCTCGCAGGGATCGGAATGATCTTCTTCTATTTGATCTTTGCCGGATTCGCATACATTGTCTGCAGTGTGAATGCGCAGCGCATGCGCCGTCTTGAATACTATAGCGGAAAAGAAGTTGTCTTATATATCGGAAATGACCGGTATGACTGGACAGGCGAGGGATTCTACCAGTCTGAAAACCTTGAGCCTGTTGATGTAAGCGATAAAGATGCATATGTCACCATTGACGGCGAGGTAAGGAATGAGAAATTCGTTTACATGATGCCGGGTGATGAAAACACTGTTTACTACGATATCTACAGCGGCTCGACAGGTGATTATCTCGTAATGGAAAAAAGCAGCTGATTATCTTTTCATTGTGCAAGATATATCAGTGTGTCCAGTGATTTCTGCATCTCAGGAACGGAAGCAAATTCATATCTGCTGTGATAGTTATATCCCCCGGTCGGAAGATTCGGGCAAGGAAGTCCCCTGCAGCTCAACAAAGCACCGTCAGTACCGCCTCTGACAGGTTCGGATGAAGGAGTGCCGCCTGCAGCCCTGACAGCTTTTTGTGCACGTTCTATCAGGTCCATATGGTCTTTCAGATACATAGCCATGTTAGGATACTGATCCTCGATCGTGACCTTGCAAAGCTCTGTTTTGTAACGTTCATTGATGGTGAAAGCCGCATCCTTCATATATTCTTTCCGCGCATCGAATTTATCAAGGTCATGGTCTCTTATAAGAAACTGCATGCGCGCATTCTCGCAATCAGAACGGATACTGTCCAGATAATAAAATCCTTCATAGCCTTCAGTTGTCTCAGGAGTCTCGTCATCCGGCATCAGGTTAATAAACTCGTTTGCGATAAGAGAAGCATTTATCATGAGTCCTTTGGCGCTTCCCGTATGAACACTTCTGCCCTTTATTTCCACGGTCGCCATAGCCGCATTGAAACACTCATATTCAAGTATTCCGAACTTTCCGCCGTCAACGGTATAAGCCTGTTTCGCATGAAATCTTGCAAGGTCGAAAAACAGTGTTCCGTTACCAATCTCCTCATCAGGTGTGAAAGCAACAGCTATCCCCCTGTGAATAACGGCAGGATTTGCCGCAAAGTAAGATAACATCTCCATTATCTCAGCTATGCCTGCCTTGTCATCAGCACCAAGAAGAGTCGTCCCGTCTGTTCTTATAAGATCTTCACCAATGTGGTTATTCAGCTCGGGAAATTCATCAGGATCCAGTATTTCGTCTTTACCGTCAAAAGAACGGATTATAAAAGGCTTTACTTCTTTTCCGGATACCGCCGGAGAAGTATCCAAATGCGCGATAAATCCTATATCTTCTGCCTGTCCGCTTTTGTCATTAGAAGACAGATATGCATAGACATAACAGTGCTCTTCATCGTAATCCACGGTCAGTCCAAGGGACTGTAATTCGCCCGCAAGAAGTTCCGCGAGCTTATGCTGCTTTGAAGTTGACGGGTGCAAATCCGATTCCTCGTCAGACTGTGTATCGATCTTTACATATCTTAAAAAACGTTCAATAAGTAACGACTTCTGTTCCATGGAAAACACCTGATTTAAGTCTATTTTCTATAAGATACACCTTATCGCTTGATTTGCCATACTCCGTCAACACCAAGGAAGGCCCTCGCTGTCTCTATCGCAAAATCCAAGCCGTTATCGCTGTTTGTAAGCACTAATATGTATTTGTTCTCCTGAGGGTATAAAACATAAAGACTCTGGAACCCGGGATTGATGCCGGAATGCCAATAAGTTGTACCATCTTCCTCATTTGATTCTACAGCTATTCCCAAGCCCCAGGAATTATTCTCATCAATTACAACTGCCGGCATAAACATCCTGTTAAGACTTCCGTCACTTTCCTTTGATCTTGTCATCAGTTCATCACAAAATAAAGCCATATCTTCCGCAGTTGATTTAAAGGAATAGGCACAGTTGGCATCCTTATGGATAAGATCATTTGTTACCGGAACACTTAATGGAAGAGCGAAACCTGCTGCAAAAAACAATATCATGATCACAGACACACCTATGTAGAAGAGCTTTGACTTCTTTCTTGTTATCAGAAGCATTGCTCCCATTAACGTATAAAGAATTAGGAATAAAACAAATACTTTCGATACAAAGAAGAATAACAGGAAGACCGAATTGATTATTCCCGCCGCTATAAATGAGACGGCAAACCCCGTTTTGAATGAAAAAAAACTCTGCTTTGTTATCTTCCCTATTATTGAGATCACTGCAAGCAATAAAACAAATGAGACGGCAAATACCAGCATTGAATACAGCACGGCATTTCCAGATCTCATATACGGCGTGACTGTCCTTTCGCTCTCAAATGTGCTGTTCTTCATCCCGAGCGGCACGAATACATACTTAGACGCAGCCTGATCCATCGTCATTCCGCTTGCATTTTCAATTACGCTTTGAAGATATATATAACCGACTCCCGAATAGCGGAATTCATCTCCGGGATCAGAATAGATCTTTTTATCCACCCCGAGCTCGTAACTTGGCGAAAAGCCTGCCGTATGACAAAGCAATTGCTCTAATGTTATATCCTTAAGTCTTGGATCATTAGTTAGAAGCTTGGAATCCAGATACTGGTATATTTTTGTATCGAGATCTAATATTCCTTCGTCAACCATTCTCAGTGCTACATAAGCAGCTACCGTCTTGCCGTTGGAACCAAGTTCGAATACCGTCTGTTCATTCGTTCCGGCACCGTAATTCTGATACTCTGAAGTCCCGTTACGGGAATATACGATCGAATAGTTTTTGATACCGTATTTATTCTCTGCTGTACCTCTCGTATCGCAAGCTGCAATACTCAGTATGACCGCAATGACAGATATGCAGATTATTAGTCTGAACAGTTTTTTCATATTACTTCCCCAACAGTTTCATAGTGCTTAAATACAGTGTTGAAATGAGCTTTTTCTCATCAAGTTCAGTCATGCCGTCAGAACTTATGTCGTAGCATTTATTCAGTGTTACATCTCTTATGATCCCGTCAAAAGAAGATACGATGAAGGTCAGAATATCCGGCAAGGGAATGACCGGTTTGAAATAACCCGTCTGTGTTTGCGAGATGATTATCTCAGAAGCGCACTTTGCCAGGTACGGGAAAACAGGCACGGCCTTTGTCTGTCCATTTATCTTTTTATCTGCATCAGGGTTTTGAATGCAGTAGGTGCTTAATTCAAAAAGGATCTTGTTATAACTTATGAGCATTTCCGAAAAGAAGTTCTCAGCTGCCTTAAAAAGCTTTTCGAGCTTTGCCTCGGGAGATTCATCAAGAACCATAATGCAGTCTATTTCAGGGATCAGACCGCCTGCCAGATTGGCTTCGTCTATCAGGGCTGCATAAACGGAATAGATGTTATTGAAATACTTATATACTCCGCCCTGACTCAAGCCTGTCTCACTGACTATATCTGACATTGTAACTTCATAGGCAGGCTTACGTCTGCACACTTCAAAAGCGGCATCAAGTATCTCTTTTCTCTTCTCCTGAAGATATTCTTCACTGACTTTCGGCACAGGAAAACTCCTTTCAGAAAATAAAAAAACGACAACACTGTCGTTTTTATCACATCAGGTGTTCATTGTCAACAAACACTGCAAAACGCCGCTCCGGAAATGTTTTAGAAGCATGCCATTTTTTCGACATAAATTTAAATATGTGTATACAACTTGTTTACAGTAGATACAATCTTAGTTGTTATACTTTTAATTAGTAAATTTAAGGAGGAACAAGAATGAGCGCAGATACTAAAAACAAAAGCTTATATGATTTTGATGTCAGTGATGTTTCCCAGCTTATAGGAGAAAATATAGATGCCGTCATAGTCGTTGATCCGTCGATTGATGCATATAAGACTATTGTTCGCCGCGGCATGTTCGAGAATTTCCTGAAAGAATCAGGAATATATCACGATCTCATTTTGGATCTTTGGTTCCACTTCAATGATTCGAACGAAAAAGTCTCGGGAGATTATCAGATCTTTGCTGATAACACCGGTGTTTTCAAAAGCAAATACAGCCGAAGACTGAAGCTGTTCCTTGAAAACGATGAAAAACCTCATCTTGTTCAGTTAACTGTTTATCCTTTTGATGATGCTACAAAATACATTTTCATTTTGGATGAATTTGTAGACAGCGAATCCTTACAGGAATCACTTACTTCAAAGAAGATCAATACTATCCAGGGTTCTTATCTGTTCTCTATGTATATTGATCTCGTTCAGGATACAACAAGCAGCATTAACGTTACTGAAATATCCGATGACGTTGTTAACTACAACTTAAAGTATTCCGATTGGCGAATGATGATCGTAAACATGATCTGGCCTGAAGACCAGGAGCAGTTCCTCCTCCATACAGATCCTGAGTATCTTAAGAAGAACTTTACTCCCGGCCGTACTTCTTCTTATGACTGCATGATGCGTAACCTTGAAGGAAACTACATCTGGGTCAAGCTGATCTTCAGCCGTGCGCAGACATATAACGAAGAAGATTACCGCTTCGTCTTTATGGTCCAGGATAACCATGAATCTTCCATGGAAATATTGTCTACTCTGCAAAAGTATGAGGAAATGGCAATCAAGGATCCTCTCACCGGTGTATTCAACCACGGTGAGATTGAGTCACAGTTCAACAGTGCTTTATCTTTCTGTCAGAAGAATGATATTCCCGTATCTGTTATGATGCTCGATCTTGACCATTTTAAGTCTGTAAACGACAACTACGGTCATTCTATCGGTGACAAGACATTGAAGCATTTTGCCAAGATCCTTATGGACTTCTCAGCCGAAAAAGAAACACTTGTCGGCCGTTGGGGCGGAGAAGAATTCATAATCGTCTGCCGCGGCAAGAACAGTGCCCAGGCTCTGGAAATGGCAGAAGTTTTACGAGAAAAAGTATCAGCTGAGCTGTTCCCGGACATCTGTCAGATCACATGCTCGATCGGCGTAACCGAGTTAAAGAAGGATGACACTTTCCTTGAAGCGTTCAACAGGATCGATAAAGCCGTATACCAATCGAAGGATAAGGGCAGGAACATAGTAACTCTTCTCTAAGACAATTATCATCACTTTTTAATTCTTAACAACCGAAAAGGACCTCTGCAAAGAGGTCCTTTCATATTTAAATTAATTATCTGATCCGATCGCATGATTAAGATGTGTTTTTTACAGTGATCACTCAAGAATCATATAGATCGTTCTGATAGGGACCATTCTGACACGTACTTTGGTTCCGATTTTCAGACCTCTGCCGTGTGCAAACTCATCTGAGTATCCGCATTCGCACGATCTGCCGACGATATCAAAGTATACGAATGCCGTTCTGCCGCCCATTTCTTCAATTACACCATCTTCATATGGCCACTGATTTTCTTCGTCCCACTTGCCGCCTGTTACTTCGTTAAGCTGTTCGTTATCGAGATTTTTGATTTCTTCGTTCTTCATGGTTTTGTCCTCCTGTTTTTTCTGAAATTTGTTTTTGTTTGATGGCTTCATTATTGCAAGAAAACAGGGGCATAACAATCAATAATATGTGTGACTTCTGATGCTTAAACAACAAACAGATACATATGTGTTGTCAAACACTGTGTTTTGCCTGGTCATATTCCCAAATAAGTTCTTCCAAAGTCTGATACAGACGTTCAGGTTCGACCGGTTTGGAAAGATGGGCATTCATGCCGACCTGCAGGGATCTCTGGACATCCTCATCGAATGCATTTGCGGTCATGGCTATTATAGGTATGACTGCGGCATCCGGCCTGTCAAGCGCACGTATCGCTTCTGTCGCAGCCAGTCCGTCCATCTCAGGCATGCGCACATCCATAAGGATTGCATCATAATAACCGGGTTTGCTCTTTTCGAACATCTCGAGGGCTTTCTTTCCGTTCACCGCATGATCGATCTCCGCACCACGGACCATAATGATCTGTTCCATAATCTCGGCATTGATCATTACATCCTCAGCCATCAGGATCCTTCTTCCCTTCAGTTCGGCACGGTTCTTCTCCTTGAAAAGGCTTAAGCTGTTTTTACGGGCGATGCGCTCAAATTCATCGATTACATTCGATGCGAACAGCGGCTTTGCCAGGAAACTGTCCACTCCCGCATGAATGGCTTCTTCCATGATCTCATCCCAGTTGAACGATGTAAGTATGATAACCGTAGTCTCTTTCGCGTAACGCTGACGTATCTGACGCGCAACATCTATTCCGTCCATTTCAGGCATCTTCCAGTCAAGAAGGACAAGATTATACGGTTCATGTTTTGCATGACACACTTCGAGCATGTTAAGAGCTTCCCTGCCACTGTGGCAAGTGTCAGCCTTGATGCCTGCCTCGTCCAGAACGATGCGCGCATGCTCTGCAGCTATCTCCTCGTCATCGACCACAAGGATCCTCATATCCTTCGGATTGATGTAATTAGCAGAAGAGAACTGGTGTTCACAGTTGTTCAGCGTAATGACGACAGTGAACTCCGTGCCGACGCCTTTCTCGGACTCTACAGAAATGGTGCCGTTCATAAGTTCGACTATGTTCTTGGTAATTGCAAGACCAAGTCCGGTACTGCCATATCTGTTGTTACGGCTGCTGTCCTCCTGCGTAAACGTGTCAAAGATCTTCGGTATGAAATCCTTATCCATTCCAATGCCCGTATCCTTAACGGTGAGCTTGAGCGTGGAATGATCGCCGTAGACGGCCGTGCGCTCAACCATGAACTGAACGCTTCCCGGCGCATCGGTGAACTTGATCGCATTGGACAGGATGTTGATGATGACCTGCTTCAGCTTCATGTCATCGCCGATGTAGTAATCACTTACGCCGCCGGTAACATGGCATTCGTAATGGAGTCCCTTCTCTTTGCATTGGGACATTACCATGGTGTTGATCTGTTCCAGCATGTTGCTGAATGAGAACTCTTCCTTGCGGATGACAAGCCTGCCTGATTCGATGCGGCTCATGTCGAGGATATCGTTGATGAGTCCCAGCAGATGCCGTGCACTGTCTCCGATCTTTTCCATATATTCCCTGGTATCTTCGGACAGTTCACCGTCACGGAGGGCAAGACTGTTAAGTCCGATGATCGCATTCATCGGCGTGCGGATCTCATGGCTCATGCTCGAAAGGAATGCCGTCTTCGCCTTGTTGGCCTGCTCGGCTGCATCCAAAGCTTCAGCGAGGACACGGTTCCTGTCCATGGTGTCGCGCATTTCCTCATCTATTACGGTGAGTCCGAGGCCTACCGTATGGACCATGTGATCATCACGTTCCTCAGGATGACGCTCCCCTGCCATTCGGATCATCTCGTAGTATTCTTTTCCGTCCCTGCAGGCAAGATAACGGAATACGATGATAAGGTTCTCCGCCAGTGCCTTGCGGATATTGTCCGGATCAATAAAACTGCGGAATCCTTCACGGTAACTCTCCGCAACGGAGTTATCCGCGTATTTCGAGAAGAACTCATAATACGGGAAATGAACGCCTTCCGCAGGCTGGTCGCTGTCCAAAGGATCAGCCCTGTAACAGACAGCATCGTCCTTATCAAGATCGATGTGATAAACACATCTGTAATCCGATGCCAGCGCCGTGATCATCTTATCCTGCTGATCCCTGTGATGGTACTGTTCCAGAAGTTCGGCATTGGCTTTCTCAAGTTCCTTCCTGGCATTCTCCTGGTTCGTGATCTCGCGCTTGGATCTTCTCATGTCACGGACAAGGAATATGATGACAAGTGCTGCCACTATGAGACTTGCCGTTCCGAAGAAGGCCATGTTGTCATGGATCATGTCAAAGAAAGAATATGAATAGAGCTGATCGGTATACCTGAAAGCAAGGTTCTGCGCAAAATCGGTTCCGGTCAGGCTGATGCCGCGGTTAAGGAGCCTTAAAAGGCCCGGATTACCTATCTGCACACCGAAGCATCTGTCATCCGCATATGAGGTCTGAGCCTGCGACAGTCTGACATAACGCCTGTTCCTCAGTATGTCGTTGGCCCGCAGACCGTTTAACGTGGTGCATCCTGCCTCGCCGTCGATGACGGCCTTAAGGCAGGCATCGATCGACGGATAAAAACTTATCTCGGCATCAGGATAATAAGTCCGGATAAAGTAATACTGCATCCGGTTATTCTCGTTGACCGCGAAATGTTTCAGCGTGTCATCGGTAAAATCCCCCGAGTATACGAGTTCTGTAGACGCGGATATGACGGATGTGGATTGGAATATGCCGTTCTCTTCAGAGTAGAACAATCCTCCGCCCACAGGGAATGCAGTATCTATGTCGCCTTTCTCGAGATCAGATATCATCGCATCATAGCTGTCATATCCTTTATAAGTGACAGACATTTTCTCCAGTCCGAGTTCACTTATGATCCTCGGGACAAGATCCTTAACGAGTCCAGTAACCTCACCTTCTTTATCGGAATCACTGTACGGAAGATAATTATTCAGATAACCGACACGGAGCTCATCATGTTCCAGAAGCCACTGCTTTTCCGCCTCGGAAAACGCATGGCTCGATATGCTGACGGGATAGTATTTATTCCGCAGGCTGTTGATATAGTTCGGTTCGTTGACCGCAAGCTCACTCTGTGCGGCATTGAGCTCCGCCAGAAGATCGGGGCGCGACCTGCTTACACAAAGATAATAATCCGACGATCCGAACGGACAGAGCAATTCCGCATGTTCTCTGCCGTATGCACCGTCGCCTTCGGCAGCAAGGATGTCGATCTCATGACTGTCGAACGCTTCGAAAAGAGGCTCATAGTCATTGAACTTCACGACTTCAGCCTGTATCGAATGCTCTGATAAAAACGTCATCAGGACATCGACCATTGCACTGTCAAGAACGCCTATCTTCCTGCCGTTCAATGTCGTCATGTCCAGTGTTATGTCAGTATCGACATCGTGTTTGACCAGACTGTATGTCTCACTGCCCATCGCTGCATCAGGATAACCTATGATGTCCTGACGGTCCTCTCTCCAGGCCAGACCCGCAAGAAAATCGATCTCGCCGTCCAGGAGCATCTGGTAGAGATTTCCGAATTCACCGTAAACATATTCATAACGCCAGCCGGTATATTCCGAGAGCTTATGATAATACTCATAAGCATATCCGGTCTTTACCGAGCCTGCCTGTGCGCCTTCCTGAAAGACCTCATTCTCATAATAGCCCACACGGACCGGCACATCAGACTGACCGGCAGCAAAAACCGCAGGTGATACAGCAATAAGTATCATGACAAGGCAAAGGAAAGCTGCAGCAGCCTTTGCTCTTTGCACAAAAAGCTTCGGTATCATCATGCCAGCAACCCGGAAAGCTCCTTTCTTTTCTCGGAGATCGTATTCAGATAAGGGCTGTAATCAATGTCGCGTTTTTCGCGCAGAAGTTCGGTAATCTCATAGAGTGGCGTGTAGATCGGCGTGAGCGCAAGATTGCCCAGGACGCCCTTCAGCGAGTGGGCAGCCTCAAAAGCTGTATCCAGATCCTTTTCCGATATGGCACGCTCTAAGACCGCAAAATTATCATCGTCAACGACTTTTCCTATCAGCTTGAAATAAAAAGCCTCATTGCCCATGCAGCGTGAAAGACCGTCACCGGTATCAGCGCCAAACTGCTTAAGAGCTTCAATTGTTATCATGATTCAAATCTCCTTTCAGGATCGTTTCTGCATCAGAAACTGCTCGAACTCATCTGCGGGAACAGGCTTGGAGAAATAATATCCCTGTATGATCTCGCAGCCGAGTCTCTTAAGCGCCAGATACTGTTCTTCAGTCTCAACGCCTTCAGCAATAACGGGAACGCCCAGATAGTCCGCAATATCGATAACGATGCTTATCATCCTCGTATCATTATGCTTGTCAAAAGCACTTCTGATAAACTTCATGTCAAGCTTGAGAGCATCGACGGGAAGCTCCGAGATCATGTTAAGCGACGAATATCCGGAACCGAAGTCGTCCATCTCGATGAAGAATCCGTGCTCCCTCAGGGTCTTTACCCTCTCTATGATCTGGTCCGAATCACTGACATAGGCAGATTCGGTTATCTCAAGATACAGGTCTTTTGGAGTGATTCCGTTATCATCCGTGATCTTTTCCATTTTGGCGATAAGGCCGGGATCATACATTTCGGCACGTGAAAGATTGACCGATATCGGCACGGATACTCCGAGACGTTTTTTCCAGTCGGCGATCGTCTCAGAAGTCCTGCGCCAGACAAATTCATCAAGCTGCGCAATCAGTCCGTCTTCCTCGAACAGCGGGATGAACACGCCGGGTGATATCATGCCGAGCGAAGGATGGAACCATCTGACCAGCGCTTCGGCACTTGACAGGACGGGCTCGTCGCCGCGGACATCATACTTCGGCTGGAAGAATACCCGGAACTGGTTTTCCGCAAGTGCCTTGGGGAATTCATCCACCAGTTGTTCCGCATATAGCTCGGCATCTATAAGCGCTTCATCAAAATGGCTGATAAAGACAGAATAATTATTTCTTATCTTGTCCGCTGCGATCTTCGCACGGTCAAACCTCGCGTTGATATCAAGCTTCTTGTCGCAGAAAGAGTATACGCCGACACGCACTTTGACTGCCGCCTCAAGCTCTTCTATCACGGCCGAGACCTCGTCGATGATATGCGAATAATCGTCATGATGAGGACAGTACACAAGGAAAGTATCAGCTGTCTTTCTGCAGACAAAACTACCGGTATCACCGAATGCCTTTTCCAGACGTCCGGCTATGCACTTAAGGATCTCATCACCTTTGGCCATGCCGAACCGCTCGTTCAGGACGTGGAAATGGTTGATGTCAAAACACAGCGCATCCATGTCCTGGAGAGGATAGAACTTATCATACTGGTTACAGTAGCGGTAGAAATATTCTATGGTGAAGAGACCGGTCAGTTCATCTCTTTCGGTGGAGCTGATTATCTGACGGTCCTCGGCAAGCTCGATCGAACGCGATATCCTGGCCTTTATGACATCCGGCTGCGGATAAGGCTTGGGGATAAAATCATATGCGCCTTTTTTGAGACTCTCGACCTCGGAATCCTGGTCTGACGTAAGCACGATCACAGGAATACCCTTCAGCTCAGGATCATTATTGAGGCGATTCAGAAGCTCAATACCGGTGAGCTTTGGCATTATGAGATCCAAAAGTATCAGTGACAGCGTATTACGGTTCTGCCTGATCATCTCATAAGCCATCTCACCATCTTCAGCCTTGAGGATATCATATTCGCTTTCAAGGATATTCCCCAGCATTTCACGGTTGACGAACTCATCATCGGCGACCAGCAGCTGCCTCTTGCCATTCTCAATGGCATCTGTATAACTCTTCATCATTTGGCTCCTTCCCCGGTGGTTTCTCCGTTCTTTATAAGGCTTTCCAGCGTCTCGAAAAGAACCTCCGGCTGAATAGGTTTTGTAAGATGTGCATTAAGTCCTGCCTGCAGGGAGCTCTGGACGTCTTCGTCAAAAGCATTTGCAGTAAGGGCGATTATCGGTATCTTTTTACTGTCGCTGCGTTCCATGTCACGAATACGCCTTGTAGCCTCAAGTCCGTCCATCTCAGGCATACGGACATCCATCAGAACTGCAGCGTAAAAGCCTTCAGGATGCGATTCGAAAAGTTCCACGGCAACCTTTCCGTTCTCCGCGATATCAGATTCGATCTCACGGCTCTCAAGGATCATCTGAAGTATCTCGGCATTTACTTCGACATCTTCAGCAACAAGTACCCTAAGACCCTTAAGATCAACATGAACTTCATCTTCAAAAGCAGCTTTCTTCTTCAGGGATGCGCTCTTGAATTCCTCAAGCACGTTGGCAGCGAAAAGCGGCTTTGCGATAAAACTGTCAACACCGGCCGCCAGCGCCGTCTCAAGAATGTCATCCCACTTGTAAGCCGTAAGGATAATGATCGCTGATTCATTACCGACGATCTCACGGATCTTTTTAGTAGTCTCGACACCATCCATATCAGGCATCTGCCAGTCCACGAGTATCAGGTTGTATGGTTCATGACGGACATGACGAAGCTTGACCATCTCGATTCCCTCTTCTCCGCTTGATGCCGTCTCTGCTGCGATACCAGCCTGTTCAAGCACCAGTTTTGCATGTTCACACGCAACCGGATCATCATCGATGATAAGCACCGCCATATCTCCGGGACGGATATCCATCTCTTCATCAACGGTATTTTTCCTGTCAGAATCCATAAGCGTTACTGAGACTGTAAATGTTGTGCCTTCGCCCTTCCTGCTTTCAACACTGATGGTGCCGTTCATCATTCCGATAATGTTCTTGGTTATCGCAAGGCCCAGACCTGATGATCCGTATTTATTCGTTGACGTCGCATCTTCCTGTGCGAAAGTATCAAAGATGTGCGGCAGGAAATCCTCGCTCATTCCGATGCCGTTATCGGATATGGTGAACTGCAGGGTCGATCTTCCATCGAACCGGGCCGTTCTCTGGATGCTCAGCGATATGTCTCCGCCCTCGGGAGTGAACTTAACGGCGTTGCCGAGAATGTTGATCAGAACCTGACGGAGCTTCATGTTATCGCCGATGTAGTAATCGTCCACCTGGCCCTTGATGTTGCAGGTATAGTTCTGTCTCTTGTCAAGGCACTGGCCGCTGAACATGATGTTGATGGACTCGAGCATTTTCGAGAAGGAGAACTCCTCATTCTTCAGGATCATGCGTCCGGACTCAATACGGGACATGTCCAGAATGTCGTTAATAAGATTCAGAAGATGCTCAGCCGAAGTATTGATCTTCACGAGATATTCCTTGGTCTTCTCCGGCGTCTCGGGATCGTTCATCGCAATGTTGTCGAGACCTATGATCGCATTCATCGGAGTGCGGATCTCGTGGCTCATGTTAGACAGGAAAGCAGTCTTGGCTTTATTAGCCTGCTCAGCCGATCTGAGGGCGTCGCCCAGCGCTTCCTGCTGTGCCATGTTTTTGCGCATCTCGGCATCTATTACGGTCAATCCCAGACCGACCGCATGAATGAGGTGGTCTTTGCGTTCCTCGAGGTGACGGACACCTGCGACCCTGATCATCTCGTAGTATTCACTGCCGTTGCGCTTTGCAAGATAACGATATGCAAGGATAGGCTCCTTTGACAGACCTTCGCGGATGTTATCCGGATCGATGAATTTCAGGAATCCCTCAAGGTAGCTCTCATCAACGAAATGCTCTGCATACCATACAAAACGCTTATGGAACGGAAATTTGACTCCCTCCTCTGTCTGGTCGGTATCCTTGGGATCGCCCCTGTAGCAGACGCCTTCGTCATTGTCCAGATCGATATAGTAGACACTCCGGTAATCAGAAGACATCGCCGTGATCATGCTGTCCTGTACAGTCCTCTTCTTCTCCTCTTCGAGGAGCCTTGCCTGCAGCGAAAGCTTCTCTTCCATCTGTTCCTGCTTAACGCGGTTCTCAGCTTCCGACGTCTCCTTCTCTATCGAGAGCGCGGCATTGCGCCTGATCTGATAGATGATGAATATGAACATGCCGACAAGGACAAATGCTGCCAGAACAGACTGGACCAGGCTTCTGATAATGATCCTGTCCGATACGGGATTGATCTGCTCGTAGATAACGGTCTCACGGATAAGATACGTCAGCATCCAGTCCGTACCGGTTACGGGAATATAGCTCAATGTCTCACTGGTGCCGTTATAGGTAAAGCTGACTTCTCCTCTTTTTCCGCCCTGGAAATCATTGACGAATTCCTCATATGTTCCCGAATTCATCCTGGCGTTTTTCATTGCATCAAGAAGATTGTCTTCCACTGCAAGGCCGCCAAGATAGACGTTGGTCAGTGCAACACCGTCCCGGGTATAGATATTGCAGAAAGTGGTATCCGTATCCTCCGACTTCATTGAGACACCCTTGAGCATCTCATCCATGTTGATCTCCATGAAGCATGCCCTGAACGCTTTTCCGTCCAGGAACATATCATCAACGGGCATGGCGATTACGACCTTCTTCTCGCTGCTTTCAGGATTCAGTACGGAGATCTCAGGTCCGGTAATGGTCTTATAGTCAAAGTTATAATCACCGATATTCGTCTGTGTTCCGAGGGATGTGTATATCAGTCCGTCTTCATCGACAAAAGCAAATTTCTCCAGATTGTATATCCGTTTCATCTTCGCCTGATAAGCCTGAAGATGCTCCGTGGCTGACAGATCGTCCTGATCCATCAGTTCAAGCGCGATCTTCATGTCATCGATCTTCTTACTGAGATTTGCGGCTACGACCTGCTCTCTTCTTCCGGCAAGCTCATCAAGATACAGAAGGCTTACTGATTCAACGGCTTTTTCAGTATCCTTTTTTGCCATAAGGCCCGTGAGCACAGTACCAACCGCCAAGACAAGAACAAAGATAGCGGTTCCGATTATCGCTATGGAAATGGTACTTTTACTCCTGGTATTCTTCATAAGTACATCTCCTACCCTGAATGATTGTCCCGCTTCGGAGCAAAACTGTATTTTAAAATTATATCATAAGAATTTGACAAGGTGGTCCCGGGATAGTTTTCCGGACAGACATAAAATAGTTGTTTTCATCTGAACGTGTCAGGCGGTACGCAAAATACGGACAATGGTCCAATCCTGTCCGGCAAGTTCAAATCCGGATCCACAGACAGGGCATGTCTTTGAAAGGACTGAATCAAAAGATGCACCGCAATGGGGACAGTTGGTACTATATGCTGTAAACACAGGATTCGTCTTAACACTTCTGTTTCTGACAAGCTCAAGCCGGAAGTTCTCCTGTTTTCTGATAAACTGCCTGTCACGATAATAGACGTTGTCAAGATATAGAGTTGCGAGGACATGAAGATAATCACCGACAATGTCAGCGCGTGTAAACTCTATACCGCCGCGATAACGGATATCCACAAGATCATCCATAAACATCAGATCATCATTTCCACAGTAAAAACTGCAGTTGTTCCTGTTATCCGAATAAGCGATCGTCCTGACAATAGAGAGTATCTTTCCTTCAAACACATCATATGTAAAGAAAGGATCTAACGGACAAATGACTGCCTCCATCCTTTTCCCGGTATCGACTGTACTTCTCATATCTATTTCACGTGCAGTCATTCTTATGCCGCCAGCCGTGCTTTTTACTGAGTATATGGTGTAGAAGATCAGCCAAAGAATTCCGGTTGAGATTACGGAAGATCCGACAAAAACGCCGTTAGCAGTTGCAAGTGCCTTCAAGACCTCTGTTCCAAACATGATCATTATAAGAAAAGACAGGATTGCTATGCCCAAAGCAATACCGCCGCCGATCTTGAGTGCGAGCAGACCTTTCTTTAATACAGGTCTGCCGGTTTGCGACGGCATTAGATAGGCTTTTGTATAACAGGCATTTACGCACGGATACAGATCATCGATCTTGAATCTTGTTCCGCACATAGGACATCCGCCTGAAAAAGTGCTTGCATCAGCATGATGGCTGCAGTTAGGACAAATGAGCGGAATCTTCGAATCATCTCCGGCAGACATGGTTCTGTCAATATAATGAATATAAACCACGTCATCCCCGGAATCATCGCATCTTATAGTGTTCACTCCATCAGATATCTCAGTCGCAACATTATAATGTGCCTCTGTCTCTAATGTAAAAAACGCATTGCTAACGTGCTTTTTTGTTTTCTCACGTGGTTCATCGGAAGGCTTAATTATCTCACTATAGGTGACCCCTTTTTTCGCGAGGCGTTTCCTGTGCTCATCAAGAGCACGTCTCATATTAAGAGACGCGCAGGGTGGCTGCTTGCCGGTGTTATAAAAATTGCTCAGCCCATAAAGAAAATCATCACGCAAATTCCCGTACACAAAACACACTCCATTCAGGGCAACAGTTCAACATCAGAAGAGCGTAACTATATTCTCATGTTTATAGTATTATTGTTGCGTTTTACTTCCCGCTTCCGGGTCCGGGGAATCCAATCTTATCCAGGATGCTGTCAATCCTGCCTCTGTGGTCGTCGTTGTTTTCGGTCGTATAGAAGAAAGCGAAAGTATTTCCGGCCCAGTACCAGCCTCCGTAACAATAGCCGTTTATAAGGGAATCATCTACTGTTCCGTCCAATGTAAAGTAACAATACGTGTCAGTAAAATCACTGGTCACCTTTCCGTCAAAAGCACCGGACTCCACATAATTCCCATATACTTCGTCAAACATGGCCTTTGCATCGCTGTCACTGCCGGTAGTCCACAAATATGCTTCAACGGAGTTATAGTAACTGCCTTCCCTGAATCTGACATCATTTCCGAACACGACACACTGCAGGTCGCTGCCATCCAAATCATTGAAGTTCATAAAATCATTGTCTTTGGCCATGACGCGGGCATCTTTTATGGCTTTTTTGAACTGATCAGGTGTAATGCTCCTGACTCCTTTCGGTGCGCATGCTGCCAGGGAAAGGACCATGACTCCCAGAAGCACGACAGACAATAACCTCTTCAATACATTTCTCATAATATTCCCTCCCTTAGACAGCTGATTGGTAATATCATAATAATATTATAGTATCTCAAGTCTGTGTTTAATATGTATCTATACGACTCCGCTTTCCGTTATTCTGAACCTGAGTGAATCTATATCAAGCTCTGCTTCTGCACCGTAAGGCAGGATGAACACCGGCGAAGAATGTCCGAAGTTCAGGTCAGCCATTACCGGCAGATCGGCACAGTGATATTTATCAGTAACAATGCTCCTTATCTTCTCAGCATACGGCTCAAAACCATTTTGCATTCTCATCTTCCCGATGATCACACCGTTAAGGAGCTGAAGATAACCCTTTTCGCCCAGCCAATCGAAAAAATCCGCCATATAATCTCCGGTGCAAAACTCCGGAATGTCTTCAAAAAACAGGATGCTGCCATCCATGTCTTCCTTACGTACTATGTCTGATCCGTCAGGATTCCGTATCGTTCTTAGATCTCCGTGCCCGCCGAAAAGCTTTCCTTTTACTCTGCCTTTTCCCTGAACATATAAATATCCGTTGTTATGCACATACGTTTTTTTATATGACCTGTCCGTGAGATTATCGCTGCTGAAAGACCACTCTTCTGAAGCTTTTATCTCTCCGATGGCAGAGCTGTCAAAGAAAACCTTTTCGAACCAGTAACGGCTGTACGGATGCCACGCGCCGGGTTCAGCAACTGTCGGCAGAAGATTATCTCCGTAAAAAGTCATCAGTCCTGCTCTGTAACAAAACAGATGCAGCACCATGACATCAGAATAACCGCAGAAGATCTTGGGATTATCAGTGACCGTTTTCGCTGACAGATAAGGCAAAAGCGTCGAAGCATCATTTCCGCCGATCGCTGAGATTATCGCTTTTATCTCCCGGTTCTCGAATGCCCACATAAGATCGTCAGCCCTTGCCTGCGGATTATCCTTGAGATAAGCCGTACCTCTGAGAGCATTCGGTGATGCCACCACATTCAAACCCGATTCTATAAGCCTTTGACATCCCAGATGATACTTCCATAAAACACGTGATGTTCCCGCACAGCCCCATGACGGGCTGATTATTGCTACGGTATCGCCTGAATAAAGTCTTTCGGGTTTGATCATGTTTCTGTATCTTTTAAGCTGTTTTATAACTGCCCGATGCTTCTCAGCTATCAGAACACGTGTTGCCAAATACGAAAAAGCAGATCCATATCAGTCTGAATAGTAGTATCCGTAGATCCGCTCGGCCAGATACTGCGCGTAGAGCATACGGCCGGATTCCGTCAGATGTGATCCGTCTTCAAAATATTTCAGTGGTTCATCTTTCGAGAAAACAATGACTTCAGACATGTTCACGCAAAGGAGGTCCTCTTCCCGCGCGACCTTTTCGACAACATCGATAAAGTCGCCCAAAGTCCCGTTCCCGAAGTCGATCTCCATGGGAGAAACATATTCCCCGTCTATGAGCGCCCATCCGTTAAGCGGGGGTATCAGGATGATGTGAGCATCAGGATTCATCTCCTTAATGGTTGAAACGGCGAGCTTCATGGCATTCTCGAAGCTGTTTCCGTCGCCGGATGCGGGAACACCTCTGTAATAATCATTGCCTCCGAAAGCCAGTATCACATAATCGGCTTCTTTGATGCTGTCCCGCATTCTCCTGCTGTATATATCGTCGTTATATAGAAGGATGGATATAAGACTTCCGTCCGACAGATAATCGTCCTCTACCCTGGTTGCCATCGATCCCGAGACAGAGTTATCCGTCACTTTGAATGAAGTAATCTCCTCTAATCTGGATGCAATGCCGGTAGGTCCCGGTTCTATTGCCCAGATGCTGGTGCCGAAAACAACGACGTTCCCGGTCATTTCCTTATATATGCTGTCATCTGCGATATCCGCCGGTCCCGTTTGCTCCGTATTCCGGGCAGTCGGGCCGCAGCCCGTAAAAACCAGTGCCAGGATCAATAACGGCAGCATCGCCAGTTTCTTAATCTTTCTCATGTGATGATTATATATATCCAGATTTTTCCCAGATGCTTCCTACAAGGGCATATACGGCCTCTTTATTCTGATACCAGAAATGAACCTTTCCGCCATAATAAAAACAATCTGTTGTAACAATATCTCTCATGTTATTTGTTTTCTTTACTGACGATTTATCCTACTTGATGCGTTTTCCGTGGATTTCGCAATCCTGAATTCTGGTACCATCATTCTTGATCATAACGTTTTCCCATCGGAAACTGTCTTCTGTAATATCAGAGAAAATCCAATAAGTGTCCTCTTGATCCAAGACCTTACCTATGAGTTTATCACCTTCCTTGGTGAAGCAAAGCCTCTTCATGCAATGATCACAGGTATAGCATACGTCATAACACTTTTCCGAAGCATTGAACATACGTAATGAAGAACCGTACTCGCCGTCCGGCTGAGGGTTATCCTTTTTAGTTGCTCTGGACGGAAAAATAAAAACATCCTGAATTCCGGCACCCTCAAGAACTCGTCTGAAGATCCATTCGCCTTTAACATATCTGCTTTGACCGCCGTACTGATCAAAATAATCACAGTCCCAATCACCTATTAGCGGTGCAAACCAATCATATTCGTCCGGTATCTTATCCGTTTTTTCGCTCAATAAAGCATCTATAAAGATATCCATCTTATGCTCCATGTATTGTTTACTGCTGATTAAATATACAGTTTACCGATTCTTACCAAACACCTCATCAAAAAGCAATCCAATCGAACCGTAACTATAAAACTTGCCAACTGTCGTCTTGAAATTTTGTTATGTCAAACCAGGGGGCATTTCATCAGCAGTAGCCGGTTCCAAAACTACAGTGCCGGTATATCCCGGAATAATTCGCGCAGCCTTAAGGTACACAACCCGGTTATTGGGAGTTATATCGAATTCCTGACCAATACCTTTACTTTTAGCCATTGGATAATCGGCATACTTCATTAGGACATGATAGTGACCATATGGCACAGGAATCCCGATAAAATCATTACAACGCAACCAATTAAGATGAATACCGTTAAGATTAATTTCCACGGGTTTTCCAAATCTCGACCCACAGGAAGCCATACGGTAGATCCAAATTATCCCATCTTCGGGGAGTCTTACCATAACATGACATTTCCAGCACGGTCCATTACCGGTAACATCTTGGACTGTACCACATTTTGGACATTTGAATCTGAATATCTTTGACATAATGACTCCTTTCCCTTATTCCGTTTAGAGTTAAGCAATCGTTTTATCCCTTGATATTATATTACTAAAAATTTTTATGTTTTTTAACTGATGATTAAGTTAACCTTGCCCGATGCCATATGCAAATATCTCGAACCATATGAACATAAGGAAGACAATAACCAAAATCAAAGAGATTCCCAGTTTCTTCTTGCCCTTTGCTGCATCAGAAGAAACTGTTCCCATTACCGCAAAGATCAGACTCGCCAGTAACAGAGCTGCTTGAATATATGTATCTGCTTCGCCAAAAATGTATTGAAACGTCATTTTTTCATCTCCTTATTCGTACTTGCTGCCGATTATTTATATTATTTCTGATTTGTGCTGATCGAAATAGGCATTTATAGTCTTGCTGAAAACAATCGTAAATATAGTCCCGATAACCAGTGCCAAAAGGTGTATGATCATAGACTCTATTCCTGTAACACCACTTACACTCGGACTTAGTGAAATTATAAGTGTTGGAACGGCCATCGACATCAGGAAATAAAATGAAATTTGCTTAAAGAGCATGCCGAATCCGTATTTTCTTCCAAGAACAAATAACGCGTACATAACGATCGGCATAAAGCAGAAAGCCAGACCGGAAGCACCTGCACCGCCGGCCAGTTCAGTTTCATTTAAGATTTTAGTATATACCACGCCTATTATAAGCATAGTGATAACATCGGCCACCCAGGATACAGCAAACAAGACCAGTATCTTTTTGGTTCCTAATATCTTTTCGGCCAGGATTCCAAACAGCAGTATCAGAAGCAGATTATATCCGAGATGACCAAGCGTCAAATCAATAGCAGAATAAGGAGCATCCGGCGGGAGAAGTTCTTGAGGTGCTCCATGAAGGAAAATCCACGTAATTATCTGCCACGGATATTTAAGAGGGAAAAACGCAAAGACAAAAAATGTTGAAGGAATAAGCTGCGATATAAGTGTCACGATTATGCATAATAACGTGACGGCTATACAAAAAAACGGAATACCTTTTCCTAAATAAATGTTTCTGATCTTCATAGTCTTTATCCCCATAACAGACCTAATAGGTTTTGTTGCTTTCTCATAATCATATAATAACAAAATAGCGAAGCAGGTCTTATGTCACATACCATAAAGAATCACCTTAAGAAAAACTACTCCGATGACGGCAAGATGCAAAATCAGCGGGTAAGATGCATTTTCAACGAGAAAGCTGATGATATATTTTGCTATCGTGTTTCACTGATAAACGCTTGTACATCCTCTGTCCTGATATCGATAAAACCAGACTCATCCTCAGAATCCTTTCTGACAAGATGAATATACATCGGGCTTCCGGTCGCCGAGGTCCCTCCAATTACCAATTCATAATCGTCATCAATCTCATACCGCACGATATAAAGACCCGAACCGCATTCTGCGCCATGATATTGTTCGAAGTCTTCCCATGTCAGTTCTTCACCTTTGTATGACAATTCAACGACTTTATCCAGAGTCAACTGATCGGGATCAGGCTCAGGTTCGGGCTTACTACATCCGAATACCCCCAAAGCAAATACCAAGACTAATATTATTCCGATAATCCTTTTCAATTTAGTTCTAATACCTCTTGCTTTGTTAACTGCTGATTAATCTAACTAAAGTTTAATTATCATAGAACCTCTTTAATAGTTCTTGTTTATCTTCTTGGTTCAATTTGTGTTTGATAGAATAACAACCTACAATTGTTTCTATCATATTACGCTTACATGATTCATCGGAAAGAAATGTTTGTGTTGATAATAATCTTCCCCAATCAGATATTTCCAATATATATCGGTTTTCTTTTTGCACATAAAAATAGTCCGCTCCATCATAACCCGGAATACTAATACATCTACAATCAGCATCAGGAATCTTTTCTTTAACCTTGCAGATGACCTCCAGATATATTTCTTCAAGAGGTCTATCGCTAATTGGTTGTTCTTTGTTTTTCGCATTCACATCCATATAAACCACTCTTCAAAACACAAAACTGATATTCTTTTATACTAAACTTTTTTACTGTTCTTTATAGTACACATCTGAGACAGGACATCTATTCGTATAACCGGATTTAATGTCATGAATAATAACAGTATTAATGTCCTCTATGAATATTGCCTCGTCATAAAGCATTTTTCTTGCATATTCAATATCATCCTGTTCTTCTTCAGAAATGATATCAACATCTGCATTATTATGCGCAAGATAGTTATTGCGTAAATTCTTTGCTAAACCGATATATTCAGGCTGGCAGTAAATTAAAGTCTTTCTCATATATCCATCATCCGTTTTACTGCTGATTATTCAAACCAATTTGTTTCCATATATCTTGATAACACTTATCACTATTGTTAATAATATTACCCCGATCATAAAATACATGGGCCATGACGGAAATCCAGAGTATATACACATAAAACCGGCAAAAGCACAAATAAGTATTATTGCTATCTTAAGAATGCCAAACATTATATAACAAGTTTTCAACACGTTTTCTTCATTATCTTCTATTACCTCAGCCGGTATATTCCATATCTTAGGGAAAGTCTCTACGACAGCCAAAAGCAGAAATAATCCGATCATTGCTGCCGGATCAATAAGAAGCGAACTCTTAGGCCCAAAATTGTCTGCGACCCCGGAAGCATTAAAATGAGTAGGCAGTTCTGAAGGAAAGCTGCTCCATCCGATCACTAAAAATGCAATATACAGCAATATCAGAACTATGCTGATTATGTTTGTTGCTTTTCTCATATCTATCCCCAAAACAAAAAGCAGTCAATGCAATTCCCAGTCCGGGAGACATCCCGAATAATAAAATTATATCACGATTTATCTATCCTTAATGACAATGATCCCATTCCGGCTATTAAGAATCATCTTCCTCGCCCCAAACATACTCTTTGTTATACTTTTCCGAGATAATCTCACAGAGCTTTCCCAGATACTGGAGATGCATTTGATAGATAACCTCCGGTGCCGGACAGATACTATCCATTTTAGGGTCATAAATCTTGGTTTCAAATGCACGAATAGCGTTGATCAATTCATCTCGAACAGGGAGAAGATCCTTATACTTCTTATCCTTATGCAATTCTACAAACATTTCCGGGCTAATCATCATATGGCATTTCCTCCTTAATAATCAGTTTCCAAAGAATGAATTATTGACTACTGACAAAATTATATAAAATGAGATTTACCATTAATGGTACCGATCACGCGACACTATTTCAGATTTCAGAATAGAAATAATAAAACCGGCATTTCTGCCGGTATCGTTAGATCATTATATTCAAGATTATCAATACAATAATCATACAACCTTTCTGCATACAATCGTATCCATACAATGATAATGCGGTACTCCGCCACTGTTGTCCTCAAAGATCACTTCGTCGATCCGCTCGATCTTCCAATCAGCAAAATAAGTGAAAAGCTCACCTGACTTCCACATCTTTTCTTCCTTATCCCAATCCGGCGGCAATTCCAGAAACGGTTTCTCAACAAACACGTTAATGAAAACAATGCCTTCCCTCTTAGTTATCTTACTAAGCTTTTCGAAGAAGTTTGTTTTATTCTCTTCAAATAGGTACTGCACCGTCCCCGTAGAGTAAATTATGTCGAACTGCTCATCGGTGGTGAATGTATTAATGTCATCAACATATGCATTGATCTTTACATTTCTGGACTCAGCTAAAGCAATGGTTTTCCTGATGCCGTTTTCAGTCAGATCAAATGCTGTAACATCGTATCCTTTCTGAGCCATATAAACAGCATCTTTGCCTTCACCGCAACCTATATCAAGCAATTTCTTATCAGAGGAAGGAGGACATAATCTGATAAGCTCATCCAGAAATCTACCAGGCTCTAATCCCCAGTAATACTCATCGCCTTCATACCATTTCTCATAGTTTGTCCTTATGCTCATATCGTTTTCCTTAAGCTTGTTTACTGATGGTTTAATGATCCAAACTGATACAGCAGCACCAATTAGTCTTCTTTTGAATGAAACCGCATTTTAAAGCTGTGTGCATGGATCCCACGTTGGATTCCGCATGAGCCCAAACAGGTTTCTTGCCCATGTTTATTATCTCTTCGCACATTTTCAAAGCAAGAGCTGATGCTATACCCTGTCCTCTGTAACTTGAATCAACTTCCACGCCTATATCAACCTCTTCTGAACTTACCGCAGATGAAAAAGCGATTCCGCAATAACGGTTATTCAGTTCTGCAATATATCCGAATCCATTTCTTAAGAACTGTTCTTCTTCCCAGGAAAAAGATGGGATGATCCTGCCTGTAATTGAGTGAATGTTATTCGCGTCTATCTTTTTAACTTCAAAACCACATTGCTTTATACAGCCGCAGGGCACACCGCCATATTCGTATTCAAACCTTTTCGAGATGACACAACCCATATTATCCATAAAACTGATTGCGGAAGGATCATCTGTTATCAGAATCATTCTTCTCGTGGATTTAACGGATATCTCTTCTGCTATCTCTTTAAGAACAGTATCAGACGCCTCGCCAGTCAAATATGCAAATCCGCAATAGTGCCAGAATAATACAGAATGCGGATCAATAACGTTATCAACAAAAATATCCCCGTATTGTCTGTTCTCCGCAATGGAAAGAGGATACACATTGTTGCAAGTATTCCTTTTGGCCCAAGTTATATATTCTTTTCCAGGTTCAACTCTTATCATTATCCGTAACTCTTACTGATAAATTTATAAACTTATTAATCACAACGCAAGCTGTCAAAATTTCATATACCAATATACTGCCGTTGCATCACAAAAAGGCTTTTCAAGATTCTTATAAAGCATCGTATTTACAGCTCCGAGTTTAAAACCACATTTGGAATAGAATCTGCATGCCAGGAGATTATTGTCCTGCGTTTCCAATGCAAGTCCATCCATCTCTTCGGTTTTAGCCCATTCAATCGTCTTTTGCATAAGTGCTGTTCCGACACCTTTTCCTCTGTATTTTTTTACGACACTTATATCCTCTACAAAGGCGTATTTATTCCAGTCTTTTCTAACTACTATTTTCCCCCAAATACGTCATCAACATAAGCCAGGAAGGCTGTCTTATACGGGCTGTCAACATATTCAGAATAATCATTATCTTCATCGGGATATGATTGCCATCGCGAATCATCAAATAGTTCTTCCGTATATGACCACTCATCATTAACAAATAAAGGCTTAATCTTTCCGATTATTTCAAAAGGCTCATTGAGATCCTTAATGTCATTAATCTTATCTTTACTTATTTCTACGATTTCCATAAATCATTAATCTCCATTATCCTGTGTATAACGACCTGTTATAAAAAACTGATACATATCTGATTCAAGGATTGCCCTTGGATAAAGGCATTATATCATGCCTATTCATCCAGGCCTGTCATCCCCATCTTAACAGTAAGATCACCAAGGCTCTTATCAAACTGCGCTTTTGAAATAGCACCACGCACTAAGAAAGCCTCGAGGGTCTTCTTCTGTTCCAAATATAAATTCATCTTCTTTTGCTCGGGAGAAAGCTGCTCCCATTCTGCCTGTTCCATTAAGTTCAACATCCTTGTTAGTTCATTTCATAGGACGGTATTATAGCACCCTTATCGTTCCAATAATCGTCCTCTAGCAAAGCTTAGAAGGCTGATTTTTGATTGAAGAAAAAAAACGGAGAACCCTTACAGTTCCAATAATCGTCCTTTAACAAAGTTTAGAAGGCTAGAAGGTTGATTATTGATAAAAAAATAGCCGGAGAAAATCTCTCCGGCTATTCTTAAATGTAAATGTCTACTCGCATTTCTTTGAATCCGTTAACCCTATGGTATTTCGGACTCGTGGCAAAGTAACGCATAACATCATCTCTGGTGACTGTTAATGTCATCAAGAAAGATGGCTTGTGTATTACTTTTACGCCTTGTGCTTGATTGCAGCCTGTGCTGCTGCAAGTCTTGCGATCGGTACACGGAAAGGTGAGCAGGATACATAATCCAAACCGATCTCATCGCAGAACTCAACAGATGTCGGGTCGCCGCCGTGCTCGCCGCAGATACCGAGGTGAAGGTCAGGACGTACTGCCTTACCGTTCTCGATAGCCATCTTCATGAGCTTACCGACGCCGTTCTGGTCGAGACGAGCAAACGGATCAGACTCGAAGATCTTTGACTCATAGTAAGCTGTGAGGAACTTACCAGCGTCGTCTCTGGAGAAACCGAATGTCATCTGTGTAAGGTCGTTTGTACCGAAGCAGAAGAACTCAGCTTCCTTAGCGATCTCGTCAGCCGTAAGAGCAGCACGAGGGATCTCGATCATGGTACCAACCTTGTAGCCCATGTCTACGCCTGCAGCCTTGATTTCTTCGTCAGCAACCTCAACAACTACCTTCTTAACGTTTACGAGCTCCTTGATCTCGCATACGAGAGGGATCATGATCTCAGGTGTTACCTTCCAATCGGGATGCTTCTTGTTTACGTTGATAGCAGCGCGGATAACTGCTCTTGTCTGCATCTTAGCGATCTCAGGATATGTAACTGCGAGACGGCATCCTCTGTGACCCATCATGGGGTTGAACTCGTGGAGCGAAGAGATGAGTGTCTTGATGTCTTCAACAGACTTGCCCTTCTTGTCAGCTAATGCCTTGATGTCAGCCTCTTCTGTAGGAACGAATTCGTGGAGCGGCGGGTCAAGGAATCTGATCGTAACGGGATGTCCCTCGAGAGCCTCATAGAGGGCTTCGAAGTCGGACTGCTGCATAGGAAGGATAACTTCGAGAGCAGCTTCACGCTCTTCAACTGTATCGGAGCAGATCATCTCACGGAATGCGTCGATCCTGCCTTCACCGAAGAACATGTGCTCTGTACGGCAGAGACCGATACCCTCAGCACCGAGCTCACGAGCCTTCTTGGCATCGTTAGGTGTATCAGCATTTGTACGCACTTCGAGTCTCTTGAACTCGTCAGCCCACTTCATGATGCGGCCGAAGTAACCGTTGTTGGGATCAGCATCTACCTGAGCGATAGCGCCGTCATAGATCTTACCTGTGGAACCGTCGAGGGAGATGATGTCGCCTTCCTGGAATGTCTTGCCGGCAAGTGTGAACTTCTTGTTTGCTTCGTCCATAGCGATGTCACCGCAGCCGGATACGCAGCACTCACCCATACCACGTGCAACTACTGCAGCGTGTGATGTCATACCACCACGTACTGTGAGGATACCCTCAGCAGCCTTCATGCCTGTGATATCTTCAGGAGATGTCTCGAGTCTTACGAGGACTACCTTCTCTCCTCTGTCGTGCCATGCAACTGCATCGTCAGCTGTGAATACGATCTTACCGCAGGCAGCTCCCGGAGAAGCACCGAGGCCCTTGCCGATTGCCTCTGCAGCCTTGAGGGCAGCAGGATCGAACTGAGGGTGAAGGAGTGTATCGAGGTTACGGGGATCGATCATTGCAACTGCTTCCTCAGGTGTTCTCATACCTTCATCAACAAGATCGCAGGCGATCTTCATGGCAGCCTGAGCTGTTCTCTTACCGTTTCTTGTCTGGAGCATGTAGAGCTTACCGTGCTCAACTGTGAACTCCATATCCTGCATATCTCTGTAGTGCTTTTCGAGTGTCTCGCAAACCTGTGTAAACTGAGCGAATGCTTCAGGGAACTTCTGCTCCATCTCAGCGATCTTCATAGGAGTACGAACGCCTGCAACAACGTCCTCACCCTGAGCGTTTGTAAGGAACTCACCGAAGAGGCCCTTCTCGCCTGTAGCAGGGTCACGTGTGAAAGCAACACCTGTACCGCAGTCGTCACCCATGTTACCGAATGCCATGGACTGAACGTTAACTGCAGTACCCCATGAATAAGGGATATCGTTGTCTCTTCTGTAAACGTTAGCTCTCGGGTTGTCCCATGATCTGAATACGGCCTTGATAGCGCCAACGAGCTGCTCCTTAGGATCTGTAGGGAAGTCAGAACCGATCTTTGCCTTGTACTCAGCCTTGAACTGTGAAGCGAGTTCCTTAAGGTCGTCAGCTGTAAGCTCAACGTCCTGCTGAACTCCTCTCTCGTTCTTCATCTTGTCGATGAGCTCTTCGAAGTACTTCTTGCCGACTTCCATAACAACGTCGGAATACATCTGGATAAATCTTCTGTAGCAGTCCCAAGCCCATCTGGGGTTGCCGGACTTTGTAGCGATAACGTCTACAACCTGCTCGTTAAGACCGAGGTTAAGGATGGTATCCATCATGCCGGGCATTGAAGCTCTTGCACCGGATCTTACGGATACGAGGAGCGGGTTCTCGAGATCACCAAATTTCTTGCCTGTGATCTCCTCAAGTTTTACGATGTACTCCATGACCTGAGCCATGATCTCATCATTGATCTGGCGACCGTCTTCGTAGTACTTTGTACAAGCCTCTGTGCTGATCGTGAAGCCCTGGGGAACAGGGAGACCGATGTTGGTCATCTCAGCGAGGTTTGCGCCCTTACCACCAAGAAGTTCGCGCATGTTTCCGTTGCCTTCAGTAAACAGGTAAACGTACTTTGTCATTAGTTTTATCCGCCTTTCATTTATTAGATTCGTTTTTTATTTCTCATATGGCCTATAGCCGATTTGAAATCTTAATCGTTTTATTTTATCAGAAATAGTGATTTAAAAATCGAACTTGTCGCTGAAAAAGTCTTCCAGTTTATCGATCGGGAATCTGATATTTCCGGGTTCGTATTCGACGTTCTTCATCGAGTCTCTTTCTCTGATAGTTACGCAGCCGTCCTCTTCGGAATCGAAGTCGTAAACAACACAGTAAGGTGTTCCGATCTCGTCCTGTCTTCTGTAGCGCTTACCGATGCTCTGTCTGTCATCGAGCTCGCACATATACTTTTTCGAGAGCTTCTCGAAAATAGGCTGCGCCTTATCAGTAAGCTTAGCTGACAGAGGAAGCACACCGATCTTGATCGGCGCAAGGAACGGATGGAAATGCATAACCGTTCTTACGTCTCCGCCTTCAAGCTCTTCCTCATCGTAAGCCGAGCAGAGGAATGCGAGAGTTACACGGTCAGCACCGAGTGAAGGCTCGATAACATAAGGAATGTACTTCTCGTTCTTGTTGGGATCAAAGTATGTGAGATCCTGCTTGGAGAATTCCATATGCTGCTTAAGGTCGTAATCAGTACGGTCTGCAATACCCCAAAGTTCGCCCCAGTCAGTGAACGGGAAAGCAAACTCGAAGTCTGTAGTAGCTCTGGAATAGAAAGCAAGCTCTTCCTTGGCATGGTCTCTCGTACGGAGTTCCTCTTCCTTGATGCCAAGACCGATGAGCCAGTCGTGGCAGAATGTCTTCCAGTAATCGAACCATTCAAGGTCTGTTCCGGGTTCGCAGAAGAACTCTAATTCCATCTGCTCGAACTCTCTTGTACGGAAGATAAAGTTACCGGGCGTGATCTCGTTTCTGAAAGACTTACCGATCTGGCAGATACCGAAAGGAAGCTTCTTTCGGGCTGAACGCTGAACATTGGCGAAGTTAACGAAAATACCCTGAGCTGTCTCAGGTCTTAAATAAACTTCAGATGTTGCATCTTCGGTAACACCGATGAATGTCTTGAACATAAGATTGAACTTACGGATGTCCGTGAAGTTGTGGCCGCCGCATACAGGACAGGGAATGTTCTTCTCTCTGATGTAAGCTACCATTTCCTCAGGGCTCATACCTTCAACAGGTACGTTCTCGATTCCGTTTTCCTTGTTCCAATCCTCTACGAGATTGTCTGCTCTTTGTCTCGCTTTGCACTGCTTGCAGTCGATGAGCGGATCTGAGAATCCGCCTACGTGACCGGAAGCAACCCATGTCTTGGGATTCATGATAATAGCAGCATCAAGTCCAACATTGTAAGGACTCTCCTGGACGAACTTCTTCCACCATGCTGCTTTAACGTTATTCTTAAGCTGAACACCTAACGGGCCGTAGTCCCATGAATTTGCGAGACCGCCGTAGATGTCTGAGCCCGGATATACGAAGCCTCTTACCTTTGCAAGAGAGACTATCTTATCCATTGTTTTCTCTACTGCCATATGCTTATAAATTCTCCCTTGCGATTATTCTTCGTCTTCTGTCTCAGGCTCTTCTTCGCCTTCTTCGTAAACAACTTCCTCTTCCTCGGAAGCACCGCCTGCAAGGGCATCAATAAGACCATCTAAACCTTTGGAGTTAAGGCCGCCTGTAACAGACATTCTCTCTGCTCTTTCTTCCTCGAGCATCTTTCTTCTGTTCTCTGCCTCTTCTCTTCTTCTGATCTTCTCTTCTCTTGTGATCGGGATAACTGCCTCATCCTCTACATCACCCTTGACTGCAACGACTTTATCAGCTGCAACTTCACGACATGCAAGTGATACGACATTTGCCGCACCCTTTCCGTCGATCATGGGCTGTGCGCCGTCAGTCAATTCTCTGGCACGCTTACTGACCAATACAGTAAGATCGTAAGGGCTTGCCGACTTCTCTTTGAGTTTCTCAATTGAAGGATCTGTTAACATCTTTTTACCTCTCTTCTCCTTTTATACAAGTTGTTTAGCTGTGTTTATATTCTTCGAAGCCTTAAGCTTTTCCGCGGTGATTATCGCAAGAATGTCTCTTGCTGCCTGTTCGAGATCGCCGTTGGTAACAAGGTATTCGAATTCACCTGCACGTTTGATCTCGGTCTTTGCCTGCTCGAGTCTTTTCTTTATCTTCTCCTCAGTCTCGGTGCCTCTTCCCCTCAGTCTGTTCTCGAGTTCTTCCATTGAAGGCGGGAGGATAAATATCGTGACCGTATCATCATCAAATTTGCGGTTAAGTGCAAGGCTTCCTTCAATGGTTATATCGAAAAGAACATCCTGTCCCTTGCCGACCATCTCGGCTAACGGTTCTGAAGGTGTGCCGTAGTAGTTATCAACATACTTGTCGTACTCAACGATCTTGCCGTCCTTGATCATCTGCTCAAACTCTTCAGCAGTTCTGAAATAGTATTCAACACCGTCTTTTTCCTGGCCTCTCGGAGCTCTTGTCGTAACTGATATTGAATGACCGACACTGCCGGGATTAGCCTGTTCCAGAAGTTCTTCAACTCTCGCAAGGACTGTGCCCTTGCCGACACCTGAAGGACCTGATACAGCTACTATCAATCCTCTGAATTCACTCATCCCAACATCTCCTTTATTTCCGAAGTCGCAAGTGCTGATGTAAGCACAAGCCCGCTGTCCGTTACAATTACCGACTTGCACTTCTTGCCTGCACAGCAGTCAACAAGCATTCCTCTGTCTTTGGAATCCTGCATCATGCGTCTTACGGGTGATGACTCTGCAGATGCAACGCAAATAATGCGTGATGCCTGAGCTATGTTTCCGAAGCCGATGTCGATAAATCCAGATGCCATTTGACGCCTTCCGTTATACGAGATTCTGTATCTGTTCCCTGATCTCTTCAACCAGATTCTTCATTGAAAGAACTCTTGAAGTGATCTCTATATCATTTGCTTTACTTCCGGTCGTGTTTACTTCACGATTGATCTCCTGAACAAGGAAATCCATCTTCTTTCCTACAGGACCTTCTTCAGCAAGGATCTTTTTTGCCTGTGAGAAATGACTTGAAAGTCTTGCCATCTCTTCATCTATCGCACACTTGTCTGCGAAGATCGCAACTTCGGCAGCAAGGCGGTTATCATCGTAGAATTCTCTTTGGTCACTGGTAAGGATCTCATTGATCCTTGCTGTCAGCTTCTGCTTATAAGCTTCAATTACTTCAGGAGCTCTTGTTACTACCTCGCCTCTTAAACCTTCGAGAGAATCGATCTTGGAGAGGATCGATACAACGAGATTGTCACCCTCTCTCTTTCTCATAGCGAGCATTCCGTCGATCGCAAGATTCAGTGTCTCAATGAGTTCTTTTGCTGCAGCTTCCTCATCGATCTCATTCTGGGTAACGCTTAATACATCCTGCATCGTTGCTAATCTTGCAACACCGAAGTCATCTTCTCTTCCGGTAACAGCGCTGATAGCTTTGGCAGCCTCGGAATACTCTTTTGCAAGAGCTGAATTAACAGTTACGCTCTGGCCTGCCTCGCCCTGATCCTCGTAATTTATAAAAACGTCGATCTTACCTCTCAAAAGTCTGTCGGTAATGATACGGCGGATATCATTGTCCAGGAAATTGAAAATTCTCGGCATTCTGATCGAAATATCGCAGAACCTTGAATTGACGGATTTGATCTCAATATTATATTTTCTGGTGTCGTAAACTTTCTCGCCGCGGCCGAAGCCTGTCATCGAGTATGCCATGTAATTACCTCAAAAATAGATATAGACAAAAAAGAGCCGCCGCAAAAGGGAATATCCCTCTGCTTTGGCTCTGAATTATTATATATTATAATATTTTATCTGTCTATCAAAATAATTTTACACATCCCGCAAATGCCTTTATTTATTGCGTTTGCGGACTTGAAAAAATTTTTGTCCGTTATTTTTCATCGTGAATTGTGTTCTTCGGGTTTTCCGATAGAAAACAGGAAATATCAGATTATCTTCACCGGACAAAAATCCACATAATCAGCCGAAGCGCAGATGAACTCCGTGCCTTCATAATTACCCTCAAAAGCTTTGCGGTGAGCTCTTCCGTGAAGATGTCCGTAAACGCAGATATCCACTCCGCCTCCGGCCATCATGTCGGCAAATTCCGTAAACTCCCGGTTAGCGGTCAACGGCGGGTAATGGATCATGACCAGATGTTTTTTTGAATGGTCAGGATCGGCTTCATTAAGCTTGTCTATACACATCCCGATCCTTAATTTCTCACGCTCGTAGATCTTCCTGTTCTCAGAACCTTCAATGCTTTCCTTTGTCTCTATCATCCAGCCTCTCGTACCCGAGATAAGACAGCCTTCTGCTTCAACGACGTTGGTCCTTACAAACTCAAGATCATCAAAGCCTTTCAGCGCAAGGAATTCTTCCATCTTCTTCATCGTTGTCCACCAGTAATCGTGATTGCCGCGAGAAAGGAGTTTTCTTCCGGGAAGGTCAGAGATAAACCGGAAATCCTCTTCAGCCTTATCAAAATAAGTAGCCCATGAAATATCGCCGGGAATGAGTACCGTGTCCTCCTCAGAGACGGTATTCCTCCAATTCTCCTCCACCCTCGAGATGTAGTCACCCCAGGAATGCCCGAACACCTCCATCGATTTGTCGGGGCAGCTCAGGGACAGGTGAAGATCAGCCAGCGCATAGATTGCCATCAAGACTCCCCGTGGAAATAATGATATATTGCCGATGCATCCTTTTCCGATATGCCTTTGGCTTCTTTCAGCTCCTCTTCGGAAGCGTTTTCCACAGCCTTTATTGTACCAAAATGAGAGAGAAGATTCTTTCGCTTGGCGGGACCTATTCCCTCAATGTTTTCGAGTTTATATCTTATGTTCCGTTTGCCGGCCAGTTTGTGCTGGTAAGAGATCGCGAACCTGTGCACTTCGTTTTGGACTGTAGTTAGAAATCTCAACAGACCTATCTCACTGTCGGTCAGAGTACGTCCTTCAAGTCTTATCTCGCGGCCGTCTTCGAAAACGATCCCCGCTGTTTTATGATGGTCATTCTTGACCATTCCGGCAAGATATATCCCCTCTGTTCCTTTCATGCTCCTGACAACGGAAGCGACCGCATCCAGCTGACCCTTTCCGCCATCGACCAGGATGATATCGGGATATTTAAAACCGTCATTCTCATTATGAGAAAATCTTCTTTCCAGAGTCTCTCTCATAGACTGATAGTCATCCTGGGTTTCGACTCTTTTCATCTTGAATAATCTGTATGATTGCTTGTCTGCCCTGCCGTCTTTGAAAACGACCATGCCGGCACAGATATCATCATTGCCGAGGTTGGAAATATCGAATGATTCAGCCCTTGAGATCCTTCCTTCAGGAGCGCCAAGGAGTTCTTCAAGATATCTCAAAGGAACAGAAGGATCGGCATTTGCGGCACCGCCTCTTAATATCCTTCTTACCATCATTTCGCGCGCGTTGCTGCCGGCAAGATCAGATAACTCACGGAGCTCGCCGCGCTCAGCAACATGAAGCCTGCAATTCCTGCCGAGCTTCTCGGTAAGCGTCTTCTCGATGACTTCAAGATCGTCATCTTCCATCCTGTACGGAACCAGGATCAGGGGCGGAATAAACGGAGCGTCCTCATAGTACTGCATTATGAAATTCTTCAGGATCTCCTCCTTGTCTTCCTCTTCTCCCGCAAAGAAATATGTAGAAGAACCCACTATTCTTCCCTGTCTTAATTCGAGTTTCCTGACGCAGGTCTCACCGCAGTCAGAATAGAGACCTATCGCATCAACATCACGCTCTATATCAAGATATACCCTCTGGTTCTGCCTTATAGCCCGCAGCGCATAGAGCCGGTCTCTCAGAACACCGGCCTTCTCAAATTCAAGGTTTGCAGAACACAGTTCCATCTGCTCTTTGATGTCTTTCTCAATACCGTCGTATTTTCCTTCGAAAAACTGGACGATCTGATCGGTCATGGCACGGTAATCTTCGCTTTTTACTGTACCGAGACAGGGCGCCATGCATTTTCCGATATGGTAATTAAGACACGGTCTTTCTTTGCCGATATCTCTCGGGAAGACTTTTTTACATCTTTTCAGAGGGAAGATATCGGATATCGTTTTAAGGACTTCAAAGCAGTCAGATCCCATATACGGTCCATAGTATCTCGCGCCGTTTTTCCTGGCTTCCGGGTCAGGCCTGAACGCCTTGAAAACCCTGGGATAGGCCTCATTCAAAGTAACGCAGATATAAGGATATCCTTTGTCATCCCTCAGGAGGATATTGTATTTTGGCTGATATCTCTTGATGAGATTGTTTTCGAGGAGCAGCGCCTCAGGCTCGGAACCGACGACAGTGTATTCAAAGTCAGCGACATGTGACACCATGGCCCTGACCTTAGGACTGGATATAACTCCGCCTCCGAAATAACTCTTAAGCCTGTTCCTTAATTTCTTCGCTTTGCCTACATAAATAACACAGCCCGAAGAGTCCTTCATAAGGTACACTCCGGGGCTTAACGGGACAGTGTCCAGCCTGGCGTCAAATTTACCGGCGGGCATTACACTGCGATCTTAGGATTCTTTAAATGGGAGACAAGAGCTTCGCAAGCTTCTCTCTCATCGTCGCCGTTTGCTTCGATCTCGATCTCGGCGCCATTCTCGATTCCAAGGGACATAACACCTAAAAGACTCTTTGCATTGGCTCTTCTTCCGCTGCGTACGATATAGATTGTACTGTGATACTGAGAAGCTTTCTGGATCATGACCGCAACGGCCTTCATCTGCAAAGCATCTTCACAATCAAAAACAATCTTTTCTTTAGTCATAAACAGGTACGTCCCCTCTTAAAATACGACATAAGTATATTTTTGAGTCCTTCGAAAATCAACCAAAAACAAGCCCGAATGCCTAATTTCGACTATTTAACCCAAATGCGGAAATTTTGTTAAAACCTTTTGGTAAAAATATCAACAGAGGTCTTTACTCATCAGGACAGCGTCCTTACCCTGCCCGTAATAATCACGTCTTTGGCCATATCTTACAAAGCCTGTCTTCCCGTAGAGTGCCATTGCGGGAGCATTATTGCTCTCAACTTCCAGGAATATCTTTTTAATGCCGCGGTTCTTCAGATCATTCAGGAGATTGTCCATCAGTATCGTGGCAATTCCCCTTCCTCTTCTGTCTTTGTCTACGACTATATTTCCTATATTGCATTCGTCCAAAACAGTCTCTGCACCGACATATCCGACAACTTCTCCCGCGAGATCCGCAACAAGACACTCCTTGTTACAATCGGTAATAAGTGTCTCTATATCTCCGGATGTCCAGGGATGAATGATAGAGCCTTCTTCCAATGCCATGATTCTTTTAATGTCACTAAGATCAGCAGATCTTATGACCGGTTCAGATTCATTCATTTTTCCTGAGCCTCTCAGCCTGCGAGACAGCACAATAAGAAGCCTTAAGGTCTCTTGCATCGATCAGTTCTCCGCCGGCAAATGCTGCACGCGCAACACCTGAAGGGACAATGGCTGCACCGGGAGCAAAATAGATATTAAGTCCCGATCCGGCCTTCTCAAAAGCTTTCTTCATAACGGTTGCACCGCTTCCGACCACTATTATCTGGTGCCTCTTACCGTAAATAACCTCAGGTATCTTCTCAATCTTTGAGACGAAATCATCTGCATCATACGCATTCTCGGCCACTAAAGGTTTGAGCGTATCATCTTCTGCAGCCTGTGCGAAAACACGGTTATTCCTTGCGTCGATCGCGGGAACGATCAATGTCTCATCCTTCGGAGTCATTGTTGCATTCTCACAGGATCTTGCAAGTGCTTCCGTCGAAGACACCGCTATACACTTCTTGCCTGAAGCCAGTGCCATACCCTTAACCGCTGAAAGGCCTATCCGTATTCCCGTAAAAGATCCGGGACCGACCGTAACGGCGTATCCGTCAAGATCTTCGTGTTTTACACCCGCTTTTAACATGACTCTGTGAACCAAAGGCATGAAAGTCTCGGAATGAGTCAGAGTTTCAAATGAGAGCTCATAGCATATCTCTTTGCCGTCTTCGAAAACTCCGGCACTGCAGTTGCTGTTAGATGTATCACATACAAGTAATTTCATGATTCTTCAGGTTCCGCGCCTGCTTTTGCGGCGGCCTCAATGATATATTTCTTATGCTTCTCCGGGCTTTGGCATTCGAATGTTCTCTCATTGCCGTCACCTGTTATAGTCATCCTGACCGTTTCTTCAGGCAAAATGTCCTCAATGATATCGCTCCATTCTATGACACATACACCGCCTCTGTAAAAGTACTCATCCAGTCCGCTCATGAGGAAATCATCAGGACCCGATAATCTGTATGTATCGAAATGGAACAGCATCAGCCTTCCGCCCTCATACTCATTGACGATCGTAAATGTCGGACTGGACACATGGGACGTGGATCCAAGACCGTTTGCGATACCCCTGGTAAGGCAGGTCTTCCCCGCACCGAGGTCTCCGGTCAGTGCTATAACGTCACCGCCGACAAGTGATTTGGCCAGTTCATAGCCAAACTTCTCGGTCTGTTCGGGAGATGTGGTCTTAAATCTGATCATTTCGTGATAATCCTTTTCGAGTTCGCGTAGTAATTGTACATTCAGGAAGGATAAATAGCAAAGATATACCTGCGGACAAGCTGATAACACTTCGGTTTTCCGACTTTTCGGGCCAATAAACTCGGCAAAAAAGTCGGAATTTCGGATTTCCGACTGTTTGTCCGAGTTTTCGAAGCAAATCAGTCGGCAAAATAGTCAGACGCCGGGTAAGAGTTTATTTTCACTGTTATTGTTGCATATCCGTCAAAACCGGTTCCCGAAAATATAAAGGCCGCTCCAAACGGAACGGCCCTGAATAGTCTTCGTAAACCGGAATAACGATTAACGCTTTGAGAACTGAGAAGCTTTTCTTGCCTTCTTGAGACCCGGCTTCTTTCTCTCCTTCATACGTGCATCACGTGTGAGGAATCCGCTCTCCTTGAGAACTGCCTTGTAGCTCTCCTCATCAGCTTCAACCAAAGCTCTTGCGATACCGTGACGGATAGCGCCTGCCTGGCCGGAGATACCGCCGCCAACAGCCTTAACGATGATATCGAACTTGTCCTCTGTCTGCGTAGCTGCAAGAGGCTGACGAACGATGAGCTTCAGTGTATCAAGACCGAAGTAATCATCGATATCCTTACCGTTGATTGTGATCTTGCCCTTACCGGGGATCAGACGAACGGCTGCTACTGCGTCCTTACGACGGCCTGTGCCGTAATAATATACTTTGCTGCTTGTTTTCTTTGCTGCCATTATCAGTAGTCCTCCGATTAGAATGTGTAAACTTCAGGCTTCTGAGCTGCCTGCTCGTGCTCGGGGCCGGCATAAACATGAAGCTTTCTGAACATCTGACGGCCGAGGGAGTTCTTAGGGAGCATGCCCTTAACTGCGAGCTCTACAGCCTTCTCAGGGTTCTTTGCCATCAAAGTACGGTAGTCAATTTCCTTCATTCCACCCGGGAATCCGGAGTGATGACGATAGATCTTATCGTCGAGCTTCTTGCCGGTAAGAACTACCTTGGAAGCGTTGATTACGATTACATTATCTCCGGTATCAAGGAAAGGAGTATATGTAGGCTTATGCTTACCTCTTAAGAGCTTAGCAACTTCTGTAGCCAGACGTCCGAGAACCATGCCCTCAGCGTCGATTACAAGCCATTTCCTTTCTATTGAATCCTTGGTTGCAACATATGTAGCCATGTGTCTTTCTCCTTGAAATTCATTGAATCTTTTTATCTTACGAAAGGGCGTAATACACCCTTTTTATGCGCAAGCCTGCATATAATAACCGCCCTAAACGGATATGTCAACAATTTCGCACAAAAAACTTTGGAAATTCTCCTAAATTCTTCAAAATCCGCCTTTTTTCGCGATTATTCTGCAACTCTCTTGTAAACAATCGCGATGATCGTATCAACACCGTCGGTAGAGATCTGAAGTTCAGTCTTTCCTGAACGGTAAAGAACACCGTAATCGTCTCCGACATCGGGGGTTCCGTAGATATCCTTGGCTTTCTGAATCGAATCGCCGACAGATATTCCGCCGCAGTCGATCAGAGAATCGGTAACCTCGATGACATTGATATATTCAACGCCTGAATCAGAAAACGCATAAAGTGTAAATCCGGGATAGGTGTATACAATATCCACGCCCTGATAAGCGCAGGAAGCTACCTCGACCCTGTCATAATCATCGCCGAATGCTTCAAGAGCCGCTGCTGCATTTGAACCGGGAGCAATCTCGTAACCCTTGTATGTGAATTTGTATTTGTCTTCAGATGATACGGACGCAGCCTCCGAAGCTTCGACCGAGATCTGTGTCTGACCGCCCTCGATCCGTGTTGCTACCGCGGTCTCCCCGCCGGATGAGCCCTGGCTGCATCCTGCCAACATTGATGCCGCCATGCATAAGCTGATTGCAGTTGTAAGAATTGTTGTTTTTTTCATTTTGTCTTTCTCCTGTCTTTGTTTTTCCTATTATCTTTATTCAAATATTATTAGGTCGTCATCATCATCGTAATAAGGTTCATCTAAATACCTGAAATCATCATACGTATAATAAAAATCATCATCTTCATACAGAAAATCATCATTATCTATATCAGTATATTGATCGTTATCATCTATCACGGTTTCGTATTGATCATTATTGTATGTTCCATCTACATATTGATTGTTATATGTTCCTTCTGCATACGGATCATATCCGAATGTCTCATTTGTATATTGGAAATAATCGTATGTTCCGCCTGCTCTTGCGGGAAGCATATGGCCGTTGAAATGGTGTCTGACATCTGATATCTGTCTGTCAGTCTGTTTGAAGTAGAGCCACTGATGATTCATGAACATCGTTGAGTCACAGTGATACCACTCGCCGTCCAGAAATACGAGATTCCAATAGTGGCCGTTATAAGTTACCGGATATCTGAGTACAGTCTTGTTGGGAATCCCGGCGCAGTCCAACAGCATTTTGCAGCAGGCATAGAATCCGTAGCAATCACCGCCATGCCTCGTAAGCGCTTCGTAAACTGCTCCCTCAAATGTCTGATCCGCATATACCGGTTCGTAAGTAACATTTGAGTGAACCCAGGTAAAAATGTTCAGGGCTGTCTCAGTATCATCTTCACCTTTAAGTGTCTCAAGAAGCTCCATAGCGATCTTATAGACTTCATTATGGACAGGAGTATCCCACATGCTGCTTGCTCCTGACACACCCGCTTCACTCTCTTCGACATGCTTAATCGTAACCTGAGCATTTTGTTTGCGTACATTTCCCGCAACATCCACAGCACTGTATGTGATCTCATATGTGCCGGGCTCGCCCATATTTACCTTTGAAGAATCAACGGTATATCTCGGCTCTTCATCGAAATCATCTTTTACGGTAACTCCGTCAAAATAATTGATGTATGCACCTTGAGAATCATCTATGGTGATATTGTGGATCCCGTAAAACAAAGGCGCATTATGATCATCGGTAACATGGAAAGGGACTTCGATCACTGTTGAATTGTTATACCAGTCAGTTACAACAACGGGAACCATGTAGTCTCCCGTGAACTTATAATCAGGCACTCCGTCTCTGTATTCAATTTTCGCTATTCCGTTAAGATCGAAAAGATTATCTACGCACTCCGAAGCATCCGGCCAATCCAGATTTGCATACTGCATCTTCTGCAGGGCTTCTCCGGTAGGAGCCGTATGATCTTCTATCTTCAGTGTCACATCCTTTTCAAATACTTCTCCGTAATGGACCTTGAGTCTGTATACAGCAGGCATATTTGTGTCAATTCCGGAAACATCAGTCAAAAAGCCTGCATCATTAGGACATTCATTAAAGAAATCTTCGACCTTTATCTCAGATCCTGCCTCGATCACTACTTCCCGCACAAGATTGTTGTCCGCATCATTGATAATAAACATGGCTGCTGCCGCAACGATTGCGGCACAGCACAAGCAGACTCCGATTTTTCCGATTATCTTCAGCATATAGTGATCTAAACCATTAAAAACAAAATTATGAACTTCCCTGAAACAGTGCGTTTTATACTACCAATGGAAAATCTGCAGGTATGTTCTCCGTTGACGGCAGGATAATTTCAGATGTGGGTTGAGTGCTCTCCGTTGTGGGTTGAGTACTCTCCGTCGTTGGCTGAGTGCTCTCCGTCGTTGTAGGTTGTGTACTCTCTGTTGTCGTCGGAGTAGGGGACGCTGTAGTTTCTCCGGGCGAAGGTGTCGGAGTTACCGTCGCAGACACCTCGGGATTAGGTGTAGGCGATGGCGTTAATGTCGGAGTAGGGGTCGCTGTGGTTTCTCCGGGCGCAGGTGTCGGAGTTACCGTCGCAGATACCTCAGGAGTAGGTGTAGGTGATGGAGTTAATGTCGGAGTAGGGGTCGCTGTCGACTTGAACTCTGTCGAACCGCCTGCGCGGGCAGGATAAAGTGAACCGTTAAACTGATGGTACTGGTCATTGATCTCCTCATCCGTGCACATAAACCAGATGCCGGGGTGATCGCTGTAGCCTTCTGTAGCATCACAGTGATACCACTCGCCATTAAGCTGGACAAGAAGCCAGAAATGGATATTTCCGTTACGTGCCGGATAACGGTCAACCTTTATATTCGGGATGCCTGCTGCATCAAGGAGCATCTTGCAGCAGGAATAGTAGACATAACAGTCACCGCTGTGAAGTTTGAATCCTCTGTAAGCTGCTGCTTCATAGTCAGGCGTTCCGGAAAGAAGCTTGAACCATAAAGTATCATGGACCCAGTTAAAGATAGCTCTGGCAGTCTCAACATCACTGTCTTTTCTGATGTTTGACAGAACTTTTTCCGCAAGCGCATACGGGTCACCGTCGCCAATATAATATGTTCCGTTATCACCGTTTGAAACTGTTGTATTGGTAACTTCTTCCGAAGGCTTTTTAATTGTTATCTTGGCAGTTGCAGTGCCGATATTGCCGGCCTTATCAACAGCCTTATATATCAGGTCGTAAGTTCCGGCCTTTGTATAATCGACTTTTGAATCATCGATCTTGATCACAGGATCTTTATCATAATCATCAGTAGCCGTTACTCCGGCATAAAAATCCAGCTGATCGGGGTTACCGTCAAGTACCAGATCATGTGTACCTGTAATTACCGGAGCTGTATGATCATCGATCATGGTAAACGGAACCTGGAAAACGGTAGTATTGCCATAAACATCTGTCACGGCTACAGGGACCTGATAAGAGCCTCCGGATGTGAACTTCGGGGTCCCTTCCTGATATTCGATTTTCGCGATTCCGGAAAGATCGTACAGATTTGTAACACACTCTTTTGCTTCCGGCATTTTCCAGTTAAGGTAAACCTCCTGCGGAACTGCCTCTCCTGAAGGTCCGGTATGGTCTTCGATCCTCAATACGACTTCCGCCTCATTATTTGAGCCATATCCGATCTTTAACTGATATACCGCAGGAACGTTGATGTCGATTCCTGAAATATCAGTAAGGAACGAAGCATTCACAGGGGTATTCTCAAAAAACAGGTCAATAGTTATCGGCGTACCGGCCTCTAACATGACATCTGACTTTATGCTTTCTTCATCGCCAAAAGACTTGAACAGCAGGATACCGCAGACAACTGCAACGATACCCAGCACCACAATGCCGATGATCATAAACAACTGTGTTTTGCTGATACTCTTTTTAGCTTTGATCCCGTAATCGGCTTCCGTCTCACCAAAATCGGTATAGGTGCTCTCATCATTCCGGATCACAGGTCTGTCGACACTGTAATCAGTGTATAAGTCCTCTTTGTAAAGCTCTTCGCCGGTTCCCATTAAAGGTTGTCCGGCACCTTCACCTGAATAAGAATATCCTTTAATTCTCATCAGATCATTTTCTGCATGTTTTTTCATATCTTATTTTCCTTTAATCCCCATTAAAGTTTTTAAACAAAATATAATTAATCCTTGTAAGGGAAGTTTGAAGAAACCGTTCCCTGATAAACATTTATGTAATTCTGTACTGAATCGGTTGCTCTCTCTGGATACTGGTCCTTCGCAAAATTGTGATTGGTCGGAGCACGTAAGATCTCGGAATCAGTCATCATGAAGCAAAAATATCCGGTTGCAGCATTGTCGACAAAATACTTTTGCGCATCGCAGTGATACCATTCCCCGTTCAACTTGACCAAAGCCCAATAATGCCAGTTCTCCCATCCGGCACTTCTTTCTCTTACAACACAAAGATTTTCTATTCCCACTACATCAAGCATTGCTTTGCAGCAAGCCCAGGTACCATAACACGAAGAATACCTCTTGGTAAAAGTATTAATGGCAGCAACAGCCCAGTTATCATACTGGGGTGTACTTAATATGAAGGCAATGTTCTTGTGTACCCAATAGAATATCTTCATAGCCTTCTCAACATCTGTATCATCAGCAGAAATAATAGTGTCAAGAACCTCTTCAGCCATTCTGTATGCTTCTTCAACATAAGCCTGGGTCTCGGCAGAAGTCATCTCGGCATTATCGATTACAACCACGTGCACCGTAACAGAAACAGAGGTTTTATTTCCGACATCGTCCGATGCCGTATATGTAAGCGGATAGTCTCCTACAACACCAAGGTTAACCTGGGAATTATCTATATCGAGTATAGGGTTTTCGCAGTAATCATCTGAAACAAAAACCCCGTCCCTGTATGAGACAGTGTCACTTCCGACCAGAACGTCAATATCGTGTGTACCGATGATAACGGGTGCCTGGGTGTCTTTGACGATGCTGAAAGGCACATCAATAACGGAATAGTTGCCGCTTGTATCAGTAAGCCTGACACCGACATTGAATTTGCCGCCCTGAGAAAGATCAGGCTCTCCGTCATTATATTCGCAGTGAACATCCGTCATATCGAAAACATCTTTTACAAGAGTCTTCGGTTCAGGTGCTTTTCCCGAATACATCCTGACAGGAACCGCCGTAGCAACAGGTGCCGTGCGGTCAACAACATTAAGAATCGAGTGAACAACATGTCCGCCGCAGTCAATAGCAATATCATAAGAAGCGAGCATTCCCGTATCGATCATATCAACATTGGTAATGAACTTCGTATTCGGCGGGATTACGGTAAAAAAACAATCGAGCGTGATCGGATGACCATACTCGATATCTACCTGTCTGAGGCTCTCGCTTTCAATAGTATTGATCGCCTCGATATACAGATAATATGCTCCCGCAATTCCAAGTAAGGCTCCTGCAACAAGAGGCAGGATACCCAACCCGAAAAACTTTAATATGGACTTGCCTATTTTCTTTCCTGTACTACTCACGATCAAAGAATTCCTGCGGCGAAGTAATCGATCTCCGTAACCTTGCCATCTCCGTCAATCTGGAAACGGAGTTCTGAAGTTCCCTTTTTGTAGATGTAAAGAGCACTGGAAGATTCAGTAGGCTCACCATACACTGCCTTTACATCATCGATTGTCTTGCCGATATAAAGTCCTTCAGCTGTCGAGACTGAATCATCACAAAGCGCGATTCTTGCAATCTTATCTGATCCGACAACCGTCTCAACCGAGAAAGAACCGCCCTTGAATGTGTAGAGGCTAGCCATTCCCTGTCCTGCGCATGAAGCAACTTCGGTTACTTCGAAATCAGTACCTTCGGTAAATCCTGATTCGTCAATGTCCGCATTAACGATGAAATTGACGCCTGAATATACAAAAACATAGTTCTCGCTTGCCGCATTGTCAGCATCAGCAGCTCCTGATGTTTCTGAACCTGCGTTCTGTCCCTGTGTGGAAATAACATTAATGTCGGAAGAAACCGGCTCAGGTTCATTGGAGCAAGCTGCAATACCAGCGCCTACCATACTCACGCCCAAAATAAGAGCTGCAACTCTTGCGAATTTCATAATTCCTGAAAATCCTCCATATCAATAATTAAACACCGTAATATGATACACCAACGGTGATACTCACATATGACAAAAATAGGGAAAGTTGCTGTATTTTTTTTAATATAATATGACTAATTAGAGTATTAGACCGGTAGGTTTAATTCTCTATCGCATTTGCGCCGTAACTTTTGAGCTCGCCGTATGTCTCGATCTCGCGGAGCTGGTCATCTCTCATATCGTTATAAAATTTTATGTCTTTCTCGTATTCGGCAGCCACCCCGGGGACCTGTCTGTAATCCGTAAGGTCATAATTCTCGACCAGATACTGACCGAAATACACGCTCAGTTTTTCTGCTCCGTAGATGTTGAGATGCACTCCCGCATCATAAGTATCAACGTTCATATCAAGGCCCATCTCATCAGCGTAATTGCAGAAGTTGATATAAGTCAGGCCATACTTTGCAGCATAATCCTCGACATTCTTGTCCCACTGCTCATACCAGCCGTACTCTATCGGCGCGCGTACAAGAACAAGTTCAATGCCCTTTTCTTCGCAGAGCACTCTTATCTTGTCGAGATATCCCATCGCATTCTCGCCGAAATCATAATTAAGCCTCGGAATCGGCGGAGGGAAATTCCCCATGGGCTTTATGTCGCATCTCATGTAGTATCCGTTATGTGAAGTGATGTCTTTCGAGAAAACGTGCTCAAGATCAGTCTTCGTGAGCTTATTCCATCTGTCGTGATACCTGAGGACCGGGAAAACATAAGATGCGAATGTCTCATCCTTAGTCATTGAAGCATTGATGGCATCGATCTTGTCTTTTGACCATCTCATCCCGTCAAGAGTCATTCTGTTATATGCTTCGTTTTTGGGAACGTCATTTTGGAGGTTATGTACCGATAACACGACCACCTTCGGTGTTTCAGTCCTCAGGACATCCCTGAGAAGATAATAAGTCTGGCATATATACTGCTCGCCCGATCCTCTGATGTAAGACGAGATGCCGTATTCTTCATACATCTTGACCGGCGAAAAACTCTCATAAGCATCACAGTCCCCGAAGATGATAACGTCATGCGGGACCTTCTCTTTGTAATACTCTTCCGTGAAGGAACCCTCGATAACGCCTTTCTGGTACTTGGGCATTAATAATCTCTGCACAAACCATAAAACAGCAACAGACAGCACCGTCAGTATAAGTGCAGTGAACAGCTTCTTCAAAACTTTGGAATCTTTAGAAGATCTGTCAGTCATCACATTGCTTTCTTAAGACGCCGGAAGTCGCCTAAAGCCTTCCAGCCGATCTTAATAATCTTCTTGATATTGATGGAATTTTTTCCGCCCTGGCGCGGCCTGAATGTCACCTCGCGGAATGCATGCTCCTCACCATAATGGACGAAATATGTCGTCATCATTATGTTCGGCAGGTTATAATCCTTGTCGAGTTTGGGAAGATACTTGGCAACAGTCTTCGCATCCATAAGCCGGAACGGAGCATTGGCATCAGGCACCTTAACATGGTAATATAACTTGAGCAGAAAACATACTACCTTCTCAACAAATGCTCTTGACTTGCCATCTCCTCTGACGGCACGGTGTCCGAAGATGCCCTTGTATCCGTGACGCATCTGCCAAAAGGAATCAAATTCCTCAGGCAAAGTCTGTCCGTCCGAATCCGTCTGGAAAATAAAATCAGCCCCGTTTTTGATCGAATAGTCATAAAGAGCTATGACCTTAGGACCGTGCTGTTTACCCGTATCAGAGAGGATCTCCAGCTGGGGATGATCCTTCTTAAAATGTTCAAGCAGATCATGCGTCCTGTCTGTGCTTCCGCTGTCTGCAACAACCAGTCTCGAAGCAGGGTCCTTGCCTTCAAGGACCGGATACCAGGAAGTAATAACATCAAGGATGTTATCTTCTTCATTATATGCAGGCATAACAACATAAAGGATATCCACGACTTTAACCTCTGGAACGAATTTGCTACTCAGTGAATTATAGCATAATCACGGCTTTATAATCGTGTGGTTCTCGTAATCGATACGGTCCTGGACAGATTCCGTCGCACTTGCGGGATAATCATCTACCCTGTACTGGAAACCGTTCCAGCCGTTGTGTTTGAAGTTATGAAGTTCTTCGGTCGTATACATGAAGAAGTAACTGTCATAGCCTTCACGCCATGTCGAATCACAGTGATACCACTGTCCGTTGATGAGCACGTAATTCCAAAAATGAGTGGCAGTCTGATAAGGCCATCTCTCGATTATCATATTTTCGAATCCCGCAACATCAAACAATGCCTTTGCCGCATAAGCCGTTGCGTAACAGTTTCCATACCGGTATGTATATGCGCTGTATGCCGCTTCGGTCCAGGAATTATAATCAGTCTTCAGGACGAAGTTGATCTTATATCTGCACCACCAGACTATCTGTAGAGCGATCTCCTCTTCAGTCATGTCCGGAGTGGTGATCTCGTCAAGGATCTCTTTAGCAGCAGCGTAAACCACTTCTGGTTCAACATAACCTGCCGGTTTCTCCGATAATGTAATGCTGACTGTAACCGAACTCTCATTTCCGGAAAAATCTTTGGCAGTGTATACGACATCGTAGGTTCCCGCTTTATTGAGATCGACAGCCGAAGTATCTATCTCAAGCACGGGGTTGCCGTCATAATCATCTGTCACGATAACATTTTCCCTGTATGAGACCGGATCTCCAATGTATGCGTCAATGTTTTTTACACATGTTATCACCGGAGGCGTTGAATCTCTGGTAACCTCAAACGGGACGTCTATCACAGTCTCATTACCACACCCGTCAGTGAGCAGCGCCTGAATAATAAAGCTTCCGCCTTGAGAATAATCCGGAATATCCTTCCAAACCGCAGTCACATCCGTAATATCTTCAATGTCTGTAAGACACTCCGTCACATCCGGAATATCCTCACATGCAAATATCTTTTGCAGGACGGCTTCACCTGCGGGCGGAACCGTATCCTGAATGATGAGTTTGCAGGCATTATTTCTGCCATACATTTTGATATTAAAATTGACGGTCTGCGGCAGGTTTATATTCACTTCACCGAAATCCAGATTGCTTGAAACCAGCGAAGGAAATAATGGTTCATCCTTGAAAAACATATTAAGATCCGGGCTGACCGTTCCGGCTTCGATCGTAACCTCACGGTTCAAAAGGTCCATCTCATCGTTAAACAGAATTACTGTTCTGACAACTATTAGAGAGAACAGGATGATAATAACAGAGACAAGAAGGATCTTTATCAGCTTTGTATATTTGGCCATATCAATTTTTTATGGAATGCCCGACATAGTTTATCCTGTTCTGAACAGACTCCTGCGCAGATTCGGGATAAAGATCCTCATCAAAATTGTATCCGTTCCAGCCGTTATGCCAGAAATTCCTCAATTCTTCCGTGGTGTACATAAAGAAATAACCGTCATATTCAAGTCTCGGAGTCGAGTCGCAATGGTACCACTGTCCATCGATATTTATATAATTCCAGAAGTGCGGATTATAAATATACGGATCTCTTATAATGATCATGTTCTCGATCCCCGCGACATCGAAAAGAGCCTTTGCGCACATGGCAAATGTATAGCAGTTTCCTGTTCTCTTTGTTAATCCGTCATAAGCCGCTCTAGTCCAACAGGAATCGTCACACTCGGATATGTAGTGAACGTTATAACGCACCCACCATGTTATCTGAATGGCTACTTCCATATCAGTCATGGAACTGTTTGTAATTTTATTTAATACCTCTCTTGCTTCAGCATATACGAGTTCCGGGTCGACCCAGGTGTCAGGCTTCTCGACCAAGGTCAGGTTGATCGTAGTCTCTGACATATTGCCGGAAAAATCTTTCGCCCTGTATGTGACTTCATAAGTTCCTTCCTCATCGGGAATGATGCCTGAAGTATCAACTTCAAGTACCGGTTCAGGATCTATATCATCCGTTACGGTAACGTTTTCCCTGTATTGGATCGTATCACCTATGAATGCCTCAATATCTTCAGCACCTTCAATCACCGGAGCAACAATGTCTCTGGTTACCGAAAACGGAACACTCACAAGTGTCTCATTGCCGGATGAGTCTTTGACCAGCACCTTTGCCGTAAAGTCTCCTCCCCATTCCATATTAGGTAATTCAGCCCATTCCACGGTAACATCATTAAGGTCATAGACATTCGTTACACAGTCTTCGGCCTGAGGTATCCTGTCTACCGAATACATAACCTGCGGGACAGCTTCTGCCACAGGCGGTGTAGTATCGACAATATTCAAAACACAGGGAAAATTCGTTCCGTACATTCTTACCGTAAATCTGATGGTCTGCGGAAGAACGTTATTGATCGTGGAAAAATCCAGATTGCAGGAAACGTAGTCCTGAAATACCGGGGTGCCGGTAATATACATTCCGATGTCTGCCTGCTCACCGGCTTCGATCGTCCGTTCTCTTACGATAAGGGCAGTATCCTGTTCATAGACATAAAAAGCTCCGAATGCCAAGCCGCCCAGAATCAATACAAAGAATAAAAGAACAATGAGAGGGACTAAACCCTTGTGTCTTTTCTTTATTCCGTAGATCTGGCTTTCATCTACATGTCTGACTCTTTTGGAAGAAGAAGCTAAATGTTTCGGCTGTGCCCTGCGCACCGCTTTCCGCTCTAAGGCAGCTTCATGCTGCACAGCTTTATAAACTGCGGCATCAGCAGATCTTACGCGGGCATGTTCCATATGACGGAACTCATAGTCTTGCATATCAGAAGTCCCCAAATCACTCCGGATAATTACCCGTAAAGCATGCGTCGCAGTATCTGAAATCATCACCGCCAAGCATCCTGTCTAAATCCTCATTATCCAAATATCCTAAAGAATCAGCGCCTATTATGCCACAGATCTCAGGGATTGTGTGACTGCATGCAATAAGATAATCCTCATCCGGCACATCCGTACCGTAATAACAGGGATGCATAAACGGAGGAGAACTGATCCTGACATGCACTTCGACCGCACCGGCATTCCGCAGCATATTTACCTGATTGGCTATTGTATTGCCTCTTACGATCGAGTCATCGATAATGACTACCCTCTTTCCGCTGACAACGGCAGAAATGGGATTGAGCTTTATCTTAACAGCCTGTTTGCGCTGTTCCTGGGAAGGCTTGATGAATGTTCTTCCCACATATGAATTCTTAACAAATCCCTTCTCATAAGGAATGCCTGACTCCGCGGAATAACCCAGAGCGGCATCGATTCCTGACTCGGGAACACCGATTACTATGTCACAGTCGCAGGGATGTTTTCTGGCAAGGATCCTTCCGGCTTCCCTTCTCGCCGTGGCAACAGATATTCCGTCAATTACGGAATCCGGCCTTGCAAAATATATATACTCGAAAACACATTTCTTCATGCAGCGTTTAATACCGGAATCAACTGACCTGATCTCACTGCCTTCAACAACAATGATCTCACCCGGTCTGACATCTCTTATGAATTCGGCACCAACCGCTTCCAAAGCGCAAGTCTCGGAGCAGAAGATCACCGCATTATCCAATTTGCCCATTACAAGCGGTTTTAATCCGAACGGATCTCTTGCCGCGATAAGTTTACGGGGACTCATAACAAGAAGGGCATATCCGCCCTTAATTATCCCCATTACCTCTTTTACGGCTTCTTCGACCGAAGGAGTTGAAGATCTCTTGTGGGCGATAAGATAAGCGATGACCTCCGAATCGGTCGTCGTATGAAAGATCGCGCCCTTATCTTCAAGTTCTCTTTTGAGAGTATCCGCATTGGTAAGGTTGCCGTTATGAGCAATTGAAAGAGTTCCCTTGGAATACTGTGTCACGATAGGCTGCGCATTCTCCGGAACGCTGCCTCCTGCCGTAGAATATCTTACATGTCCGATTGCGATATCACCTTTGAGATTCTTGATCTTGTCGCTGCTAAGAACATCACTGACAAGCCCCATCCCTTTAACGCACTCGATGGAAGCGTCATCATTGGTAGCAATACCACAGCTCTCCTGTCCCCTGTGCTGAAGACTGAAAAGTCCGTAATAAACATCACTGGCGCAGTACTCACTGCCGTGAATTCCAAATATACCGCATTCCTCATGTATGGCCATGAATAGATTTTATCACCTGGAAGTCAAACAGTTATGCGGTAAAATGTCTGTATTTTCAAGTGATGTTTTTTATCCGTTTGGATATAACAACAACTGTTTTCCTCTAGGGGGTAAAATAGTCCTGATATGGAAAATTTATTTGCGAATTGCAATCTGTGCCCGAGAAGATGCGGGGCTGACAGGACCGGAGGCAGGACCGGTTTTTGCAGGATGCCTGATTATCCGCTGGTAAATCTTATCAAGCTTCACTATGGCGAGGAGCCGATAATATCAGGAACAAACGGGAGCGGAACAGTCTTCTTCGAAGGCTGCAGTCTCGGCTGTATTTATTGTCAGAACTACCTGATCTCGAGAGGGCCGACAGGGCGCGGAACACGGATGGACAAAGACAGTCTGGCAGATTCATATCTTATGCTTCAGGAACAGGGCGCGAATAATATAAACCTTGTAACGCCGATGCACTTTGCACCGGTCGTGGCAGAATCCGTCGCCAAGGCAAGATCTTCGGGTCTGAAGATTCCTGTCGCCATCAATTGCTCGGGTTATGATCTCGTTCAGACTCTGAGACTTTTCGACGGTCTGGCAGACATATATATTCCGGATATGAAGTATTTTTCTCCTAAATTCTCAGCTGAATATTCCCGGGCACGCGATTACTTTTCAGTATGCTGTCTGGCAATCGATGAGATGGTAAGACAGACAGGAGATGTCGTGATCGGAGAAGACGGACTGATCAGGAAAGGCGTTATCGTCCGTCACCTGATACTGCCGGGTGGTCTTTTTGATTCAAAACACATCCTGGATTATCTGGTCTCAAGATACGGAAACAGGATATATATCAGTCTGATGAGCCAGTACACACCTATGCCTTCCTGTACAGGAAAACTGAAGGAAAGGCCGTCACAAAGATCTTGTGAAACGCTTTCAGATTACCTCGCTTCCAAAGGTCAGACAAATGCTTTTGTCCAGGAATATGATTCAGGCGGAAATGAAATGATTCCGGACTTCTTAACTTAAGCCCGGAATCAAGAATTACAAATTCAGACTGTTTCAGATTATTTCTTCGACGATCTTCTCAAGGTTTACCTGCGGTACAAATCCGATCGATTCTTTTACGACCTCGCCATTCTTGAAAAACTTAACTGCAGGTATGCTTGAGATCATATACTTTTCAGAAACTTCAGGTGCCTCATCGACATCGATCTTGCACACTTTAAGCCTGCCCTCGTATTTCTCTGCGATTGCGGATACAACGGGAGCCAGCATTCTGCAGGGGCCGCACCACTCTGCCCAGAAATCCACTAAAACGGGAATTTCACTTGCAATAACTTCAGATTCAAAATTGTTATCTTTTACTACGATCTCAGCCATAAACTTCTCCTTGTTATTTGGTATGTATTATCATTTCCGTAAATGCGTCAGTCAGGTTCAGATATCTTCGCCTAAAGATGCGAGGTATTGTCCGTAATCTGTTTTCGACATAGACTGGGCAATATCCAGGAATTGATCTTTCTCGATCCATCTGTTGTGCCATGCGATCTCCTCGAGACATCCGATCATACGTCCGGATCTCTGTGCAGCCCTGATCTGACCCGCAGCCTCATAAAGGCTGTCCGGATTACCGGCATCAAACCACGAAAATTCTTTTCCCAAAGGGATTACATGAAGCTGGTCATTCTTAAGATATTCTTCATTTACTGATGTAATCTCAAGTTCTCCTCTCGCAGAAGGCTCGATCCGGCTTGCGATATCGCACACCTGTGAATCGTAAAAATACAGACCGGGAACGATGTAATTTGACTTCGGATGAGTGGGCTTTTCTTCAATGGATACTGCCTTTCCGTCAGAATCAAATTCAACTACACCGAATGCTCTGGGATCCGCAACATAATATCCGAAAATTACAGCACCTTCGGTCTGTCTTCCGGCCATCCTTAGCTTGCGTCTGAAAAAAGGACCGTAGAAAATATTGTCTCCAAGAGCAAGGCAGACAGAATCTCCTGCAATAAAGTCCCTGGCAATGATGAATGCATCAGCGATACCTCTTTGGACCTTCTGTTCGACATATTGAATGGAAATTCCGAGATGCGATCCGTCACCTAACAGATCAACAAACGGTTTTGTATCATCCGGCGGAGTTATTACCAGAATATCCTTGATCCCTGCCTCCATAAGAACAGAAAGAGGATAATAGATCATGGGTTTATCATAAACTGGAAGCAGAGGTTTGCACACAGGCTTGGTGATCGGATAAAGACGCGTACCCTTTCCCGCAGCAAGAATAATACCTTTCATACAGTATCCTCCAAAAATCAAAAACAAGTTGATAATATAAATATACATTACGAACCCTATTAATAAAAGAATAAAGACAATAATTTGTCAGGTGTTATTCCCAAACCCGAAATGAGATAATATGTGGGTTCAACCGTATACAAACGAGGTGTGTTATGTTGGAATTCTTAAAAGATCTTACTGCGTGGTCGATCCTGGATCAGGTCGTGTTTTATTTCTATCTCATTCTTTTTATTTGGGGCGGAACAAACAAGTTCGGGAAAAAACTCGAATTCAACGACGACCATACAAGTCTTGATGCAATGAAATCCCTCAGGGGATTTGCCGCGTTAGGTGTCATTCTTCACCATATCTCGCAAGAACAGATCTTCCAGCAGAAAGGAGTTCTCTCTCCTTTCGTAAATGCCGGCGCCTATTTTGTTGCTATCTTCTTTTTTTGCTCAGGATACGGTCTTATAAAGAGCCTCGATTCAAAAAAAGACTATCTCAAAGGCTTTATCAGACACAGGATCGTACGTGCCATTGTCCTGCCCTTTTATGTTAATGTTCTGATCTACGGCCTTCTTATGTTCTTGAGCGGTTACAAGCTTCCTAAAGAACGTTGGATCTTCAACTGCCTCGGCCTTACCATGATGAATGAATATGCCTGGTTCCCTATCGTCCTGGCGGTCTTATATCTGGTATTCTTTCTTTGTTTCCGCTTTATCAAGAACCGTCCTGTATGTTTGGGGATCATATTTTTATTTATCATCGCATTGGGTATCGGTTTCTGTTTCAACGGACACTTTGCATGGTGGCACGGTTCAGACAACTGGTGGCTGAATCCCGCGCTTACTAAGAAAGCGCTGTGGTGGCAGGCAGAAAAAGCGCTGTGGTTCAGCGGTGAATGGTGGGTCAACTCGGTGCCCGCATTCTTTACGGGACTTATTTTCGCAAACTACGAAAAACAGCTCTCTGCATTCTTCAAGAAAGCTTATGCACTTAAGTTCCATGTGCTCCTCATCATCACCATGATATTCTATAAACTCTCCTCATTCGGTCAGATGAAGTTCGGCTATTGGACCGAGTGGATGGGAAAAGGCCCCGGTATTGCCGACAAGGTCAAGACTTATTTCTGTCAGGTTCCTCTGTTCCTGTTCCTTGGCCTTACGATCATCATCTTCATGATGAAATATCATGTAAGCAATCCCGTATCACGTTTCTTCGGAAAGTATTCACTCCACACATATCTCATGAACCTTGCAGCCCTTACGGCCCTGAGATTCCTCCAGAATGCAGACTCTCCTATCAAAGCCGGGAAGTATAATCTCCTGGTCTATGCTTTGGGCGTAATATTTTTATCCGTCCTGCTCGGAGTCGGTGAACAGAAGCTTACGGAACTTCTTCAGAAGCTTTTGTTCAAAAAGAAAGATAAAAAAGCCGTCAGCTAAGGGCTGATATCCGGACAAACAAAAAAGTTGCCTCGAACGAGACAACTTTTTTTATAGGTGGAGCGGGATACGAGATTCGGACTCGCGACTTTCACCTTGGCAAGGTGACACTCTACCACTGAGTTAATCCCGCGTGCCTGATTATTATATTGTCGAGCCTCAGATTTGTCAACCGATTTTTTACTGGTCGCTGATATCACTGTCTATCGCAACAACAACATCATATCCGGGTATGGCTTTTTTGACATCACCGACTATATGGGCTATAAGGCCCTCCCTGTCTTGTTCATCAAAATCTACGACCACATCAAATGTGATCCTTTTTTTCTTCTCGTCAACATAGAAACCGTGAAGCTGAAGTATATGCTTGTGGTCTACGACCAGTTCCGTAATATCATTCCGCATCTTCATGAGCTTCTCATTGGACGAATTACGGCTGTAAATACCGACCGCCGTAAGAATGATCCCGGTGTCATTGTATACTTTCTCGCCGATACTCCTTGTAAGCGCATCGATCTTATCAGCGGTCAAAGTGTCGTCGACTTCAATGTGAAGCGAACCCAGATATCTGTCCGGGCCGTAATTATGCAGGACAATGTCATATGCCCCATGGACTTCCGGGAAAGAAATAACAATTTCTTTAACTTTCTTGGTGTATTCGGTCTCCACCCTGTGTCCGAGCATGTCATCAACAGCTTCAATGATTATCTCAAAACCTGCCTTAAGAATGAAAATCGAGATAATAACACTGACATAAGCTTCAATGTTGAAATTAAACAGCAAAAGGATAATGGCCGATATAAGTACGGCAGCCGATAAGACCGCATCGAAAAGCGCGTCCTTTCCGGATGAGATGAGCAGGTCAGACTTAGCTATCTTTCCCTGCTTCCGCACATAAAGGCCGAGGAAGATCTTAACGACTATCGCAACTGATATGACCGCAAACGAAATGGCAGAATGCTGCGCCTCCACAGGTGAGATTATCTTCTTTACCGATTCCCAGAGGGCCGTAATGCCTGCATATATGATCAATGCGGCAATTATCATCTGCGCCAGATACTCGAATCTTCCGTGTCCCAGAGGATGCTGCTTATCAGGTTTCTTGGAAGCGATCTTTGTCCCGATTATCGTAACTACAGAAGAAAGAACATCACTGAAATTATTAACGGCATCAAGAACCATAGCCGTCGAATGAACCGTAATACCGACCAACGCCTTGAAGGACGCAAGCAGAACATTTGCTGCGATCCCTATAACTCCGGTCCTTACTATAATCTTCTCTCTGGAAAATGTCTTCGCCTGATCAGCCATGGTACTGTTATCTGCTCTCACACAATAAAACAGATCCGCAAGAGACCGTAACGGTCTCTAAACGGACCAAAATCAATTTCCGGATAATTATGCGGGCTGGAAATTCTCCTTGCCTACACCGCAGACAGGGCAGACCCAATCCTCAGGGATATCCTCGAAAGCTGTGCCGGGAGCAATACCGCTGTCAGGATCACCGACTTCGGGATCATATTCATAGCCGCAAAGCGTGCATACATACTTCTGCATAGTTAATTCCTCCTTGGAATTTTGATATAGATTTATTCTACTCTATTTTGCCGGATTATTGCAGAGTTCTGTCACACTTTGGCCTTATGTTGTTTGAGAACATATAAAAAGCTGCCTCCTTTGCACTTGGAGACAGCCTGTAATCTGGAGCGGGTTACGAGGCTCGAACTCGCGACATTCAGCTTGGGAAGCTGACACTCTACCAACTGAGTTAAACCCGCAAAGCTTTGGAAACAAAGCAATCTTATCAGACCTAACTACCGAAATCAAACACCGGCGCCATCTTTATCCTGTGGTCTTCCGCGAACTTTACAAAGTCATCACTCATCTCATGTCTGAATCCGTCAACGGCAAACGGGATCCAGAACTGCGTGTCTGAGAAATTCGCCCAGACCAGCATATATGAGAGCCTCCTGCCGCCTTCTGTAGACGTAATGGCATCCAGTGTTTCGGTAAACCAGTCCTTGATCGTGTTATCAATAGGAGCAAGTCCTTCATAATAACCGTTTTCCGTCTCAAGAGACCTGTAGCCTATTTCTGTCAGGGCAGGAATCTTACCATGCTCTTTTGCAAAGTTATTGATCACATCAAGCGATGAGGATAATTTGTGATAGAATCCGTCACCCTTATGCGGTTTGTCGTGATAAAGATCCATGCCAACGATATCAACATAATCATCGCCCGGATACCTTGCAAGATACTCGTTCTCATTGGCAATGGTTCCGTTTGGCGAGAAAGCTATGGCAAGATTATCAGCTTTCTTCTGACCCATCAGGTAGTCAATTGTGTATCTGAACAGAGCAATATATTCCTCATCAGTAAGGAATCCTTTTCCCCACCAGAACCAGTCGCCATTGCATTCATGGAACGGACGGAAGATCATGGGGATCTTCTCGCCTTCGACATCAACACATTTTTCGGCAAAGTCCGCGATCATGTCCAAAAACCTGCGGTATTTCTCATTGAGGTCTCCGCCCGGCAGTATCCTTCTTCCGCAGTCGCCATCGGTAATATTCGGAGAATAATCGTAGAATTCATCGCCTCCCAGCGAGAAATTCGGCATGTGCGAAGAAAGTGTAATTATAAGACCCTGACGTCTCATATTCTTGACGACAGTAATAAGGTCATTCATATTTCCTTCGTAACCAAGGAAACTTAATGTATCTATGCCGACGACCGCAGGATGGCTGCCGCACAGATTTTTGCAATCGGATTCAGTACCGTCAGCCACACTGATGGATACGCCTATATGTCCGGCGTTCTGCTGCCCGAATAAGATACGATCGCTTTCCGAGAAGTCTCTTAAAATGCTGAGAAGATTTTCGAGTTTCTCGGATCTCTTATAACCAATACTCATCAATTCTTTCCCTGTTTCTTCTGAAAATCTCCAAAAGGATCCTGAATATCTGAGATATCTCCTCCCAAATGCTGAATGGCAGACATCATCTCATAGAACAGATCCCTCTCGATAGTATTCTGATTACGGTTAATGTAATTCTTGAACATCTGAACCGCTCTGTCATCGCCATAATCCGCCAGACATATTACAGCGTAGATCTTGTTGGTCATATATCTGAACGCATGCCTTAATGTCTGATAAATCTCTTCTGTCTTATGCTCCTTACCGATCTCTGTGAGCATGATCACGACATCCTCACAAGGACCTTCAAGACCGGTCTCCGCACTGCATTCAATGATCTCGATGAGGTAAGGTTCTGATACCTCCGGAAATGCTTCTATGTATCCTGCTATTGATTCAGCCACAAACTCCCTGGTCTGTCCATAACTCATATAACGGTCGAGAACAGCCTGAATAAAGCAGGGTTCTTTCATCTGTATAAGAACATCTATGCACGCTATGACTTTCTGGAACTGCATCTCGAAAAGCACATTCTCGTCAGCCATCTCTTCTTCAGTCCAGGCACACTCTCCGATGATCCTTCCGCAGTAATCTCTTACAATATCAGAAGGCTCAGTCGCGATACTGCTTACCAAAGACTGTGGAACGCCTCTGTCGAGATTAAGCGCGCTGTATTCAAGCACCTCAGTCTTCTCATCAAAACTCATCTCATCCCAGACCTGACGCATTGACTTGTCGCCCAGACGCTCATCAGGCTCGTTCTCGAGCTTGACGGTAGCCATATCCGTCTCTTCTTTCGCAAGACGCTGTATGTATTCTTCGTATGTGGCATCGTCGACGCCCTCAGGTTTCTGATCCAGCTTATCTCCGAATTCGTCGAGCTTCTGCTCTAGGATAAGAGCTCCGATCTCATCATATCTTTTAAGTAATTCCTTAATATCCTCTCTCATGTAAACCTCATCTCCGGGGCTGATCCTGTTTCTTTAACTAAAATATTTTACTCTGATTGTCTGTACAAAAAAAGCGTCGCTTTGTAAGAAAAACAAAACGACGCTTTTGGAGGTACCACCCAGATTTGAACTGGGGATCAGGGTTTTGCAGACCCATGCCTTACCACTTGGCTATGGTACCATTGGTGACCCGTACGAGAGTCGAACTCGTCACTCCACCGTGAAAGGGTGATGTCTTAGCCGATTGACCAACGGGCCTTTTATGGTAGCGGCAGTGGGATTCGAACCTACGACCTGCCGGGTATGAACCGGACGCTCTGGCCAACTGAGCTATGCCGCCATAAAAGTTGCTTTGAAATTATATCTAGTCAGGTTTTATAAGTCAATAGGATAGTGTCTTCAACCCGGCTTGAGAAAAGGAATTTTTTTATGACCCGGATTGCGTTTATTGTCGGGAATTTGTATTTTCGACAACATTCCGACAACAATTTAAGAGGTTTGGTGTCGGGATTTGGAGGTAAAGGCGTTTTCCGACAGCATTTACGGGCACTAAGTGTCGGGAATCAGGCATGAAGCCGTTATTACGACAACATTTAGGGGCACTTAGTGTCGGAATTTGGTCAAGTTAAGTGTTTTCCGACAACATTTCAATGCAATTTAAAGGTAATTAGTGTCGGAATTTGGCTAATCCATCTTTTCCCGACACTTTCACGGGGATTTTGATGGTCAACAATACGCACAATCCATATTTTACGACACTATCGAAGCAATTTTGGTGGTCAAAAACCGGATGAAATACGAATTCACGACAACATTGACTTTCCGGATCCTGATCCAGAATTCAAAAGCACCCCACCGGCTGATCATCCGGTGAGGTGCTAAAAGTCTTATTATTCAGCTATTATCAGAAACCGTACTTTCCGTAATTTGAAGCAGGGAATACACTGACAAACGGCATAGTGCTTCCATAATACATTTCAATCAGATAATACTGAGAACCATTATATGTCGGAATATTTTCTTCTTTAAATGCCTGTAAAGATTCCTCAGGCACATATCCCACAAGGCATCCTCTCGTCTGATCATAAAGCAGAGGTACAAATGCACGGCCTTTTGAATAGTCATAATAACCCGCCAGATCATTAAAGTCTAAAATGGACTTGTCTTCGTCATAATAAAATCCTCCGAGTACATCGCCGGATCTTCCGTATGCATAATACTCCACACCACAAAGGGTTTTATTATCAGTATTAATGTCATTGTAAACATCCCTGAGCTTTATATCACCGTTTTTTACCAGTTGATAAATAGTAAATCCGTCATCACTGACTGTCTCTACAGGGAAGTATTTGCTGTAATTGTCAAATTCATACAGATCGGCAGGTGAAACGCTCTTGATCTCGTTTTCCAATTCCGGCTTATACAAAGGAACGATCACATCAAGAGTCGGAGTATCCGCAGTCGGAATTGTTGTAAAGCCATACTCTCCGGGATCTTCAACATCAATGGTTGTTCCGTTGGTGTCATTACTGTAAGTCAGGGGTTGAGTATAACCGTGTTGTACTTCCACTAACCTGACTACCGATTCCGTACTGTTTGCTCCGGCAGTTACGCTGTATCCTGCCAGACAACCCTTTGTCTGATTGTAGAATAGGGGAACAAAATTGCTCATATTATCAGAATTCCCGTCAGCTGACGCTACTATCTGAAAACTGATGTTTTGCATAAAATATATTTCGACACTGGTGGTGGTCATCGGGTCAATACCTTCAAGACTATACCCGAATTCCAGATCGAAAGCATCATATGTCAGGTCGAAGGTATTCCCGTATTCCAACTGATACATTTTTCTGCCATTCTCATCTTCTTTTACAGAAGAAATCGGAAAGTAATGCTCGAAGTGTTCAAAATAAAACAGATCGACAGGATTTACTTCTCTGATCTCATCCTCGAATTCCGGCTTGTACAAAGGTATGATCACATCGCCTTCAGGTTCTGTTTCCGTTGTTACCGTTGTCTCTTCCGCTGACGTGGATTTTGTGTCCGTATTCTCAGTCTCATCATTGCCTGTCTTAGAACTGCATGCAGTCATCAACAGAGTTGCCGCAAGAACTGCAGTTAAAACTTTTCTCTTTGCACCGATCATAAATTGTTCCTCTTCTTATGGTTCAAAATTGTCATAAGTTTGAGGGGATCTTTGATCCTCTTAAGCTCTGATAAGCGTAGTATAGCAACACATAAAGAGATTGCTTCAAACAATAATAACTAAAAAAGGCTGCTCTTACGAACAGCCTCTTTATCTAAATTTTCGTAGTTACGAATTACTTGAGTTCGAGCTCAGCGCCGCAACCATCAAGCTTCTTCATAAGGTCATCAGCCTCTTCCTTAGAAACGTTCTCCTTGAGAGCAACAGGTGCCTTCTCAACGAGTTCCTTAGCTTCCTTAAGGCCCATACCGAGAACATCCTTAACTGCCTTGATAACGCCCATCTTGGAATCGCCGAAGCTCTTGAGCATAACTGTGAACTCTGTCTGCTCAGCAGCTGCAGCTGCGCCTGCGCCTGCGCCACCACCAACTGCAACTACAGCTGCAGCGGATACGCCAAATTCGTCTTCGATAGCCTTCTCAAGATCGAAAAGCTCGATAACTGAGAGACCCTTAATTTCTTCAAGAATGCTTGTAACTTTCTCACTAGCCATTTTAAGTTTCCTCCTATTATATTTAGCTAATTATTCTGCGGGTGTTTCCGCGGGTGCTGCAGCCTCTACTGCTGCGGGTGCTTCTGCTTCAGCGGGTGCCTCTGCTTCAGCTGCGGGAGCTGCTTCCGCAACGGGAGCCTCTCCGCCTTCTTCCTGCTTCTTCTCTGCAACTGCCTTTACGAGCATAGCGAGCTTCGTAAAAGGGAAGAGCAAAGCATAAGCAACCTGAGTCTGGAGTGTTTCCGGATCCGGTACCTGAGACAGTGCGATAACTTCGTCAACTGAAGCAACCTTGCCGTCAATGATGCCGCCCTTGATTTCCATGGGCTCAATGTCCTTGCTGTACTTTGCAAGAATCTTTGCAGGAGCGATGAGATCATCAGAGTATCCTACTGCTGTAGGTCCCTTGAATACTTCATCAAGTCCTTCATAGCCAAGCTCTGCGAAAACACGTCTTAATACTGTGTTCTTGATGACTTCGAACTTTACGCCGGCCTTACGGAGCTCTGCACGCATTTCTGTGTCCTGAGCAACAGTAAGTCCGCGGGTAGCAACGAATACATAAGTTGTAGCGCCCTTCAATTCAGAAGAGAGATCTTCAACACGCTTCTGCTTAGCTGCCAGAATCTTTTCACTGGGCATATTGGTTTTTCCTCCTTGTTTTATTTCTATTAAAGACCCCCCTGGGTAACCTGACAGGTCAAACCAAGGGGGACGAATTAATCCTTTAATAGAATCAATAGTTCCTTCCTCGGCCGGCCGTCCGTTTAACGGACATTTCAGAGATCATATTGCAATGATCTCACCTGCTGTCTTTGGCAGGAAAGGTATTTAATTGTTAAATTATCAGAATCAAGAGAACTTAGTAGCGTTGACCTTGATTCCGGGGCCCATTGTAGCTGCGATAGAGCAGCTCTTAATGTACTGACCCTTAGCTGCTGCCGGCTTAGCCTTGATGATAGCTTCCATAAGAGCCTTGATGTTCTCTTCGAGCTTCTCAGGACCAAAAGAAACCTTGCCGACGGGGCAGTGAATAATATTGGACTTGTCGAGTCTGTACTCGATCTTACCGGCCTTAACTTCGTTAACTGCCTTAACAACGTCCATTGTAACCGTACCGGCCTTAGGGTTAGGCATCAATCCCTTAGGACCCAAAACCTTACCTAATTTACCGAGCTTACCCATCATATCAGGTGTAGCAATGATTACATCGAAATCGAACCAGTTCTCTTTCTGAATCTTATCGATCATATCGTCATCACCAACGAACTCAGCGCCTGCTTCCTTAGCCTCATCAGCCTTAGGACCTTTAGCGAGTACCAAAACTCTCTTTGTACGGCCTGTACCGTGAGGAAGAACAACAGCACCTCTGACCTGCTGGTCAGCGTGTCTGGAGTCAACACCGAGTCTTACGTGAAGCTCTACAGTCTCATCGAACTTAGCCTTACCTGTCTCACAGACAAGCTTGGTTGCTTCAGAAGGATCATAGAGTACGGATCTGTCTACGAGCTTTGCGAGCTCAGCATATCTTTTGCCTTGTTTCATGCTCTAATCTCCTTTCTTAGTCTTTTACAACGATTCCCATGGAACGTGCTGTGCCTGCAACCATTCTTGCGCATGCTTCGATATCAGCAGCATTAACGTCAGGCATCTTGATCTCAGCGATCTTTCTGCAGTCTTCCCATGTTACCGTTGCAACCTTATCAATATTAGGTCTTCCCGAAGCCTTCTCGATCTTAGCGGTCTTCTTAAGAAGTACCGGTACCGGCGGAGTCTTCGTGATGAACGTGAACGAACGGTCTGCATAAACTGTAATGATTACAGGAATGATGAGACCTGCGTCCTTAGCTGTTCTCTCGTTGAACTCTTTGACAAACTGCGCGATGTTGATACCGTGCTGTCCAAGAGCTGGTCCGACCGGCGGCGCGGGTGTTGCTTTGCCTGCAGGTATCTGAAGTTTTACATAGCCTGCTACTTTTTTAGCCATACTGGCCACCTCCCAATTAAATTCTTATTATCAAAAGCCCAAAGGCCTTAATAATCTATAATTAAACTTTTCTAACCTTAATGAAGTCGAGCGTTACAGGTGTCTCACGGCCGAACATCGATACCGTAACAGTAACCTGCTGCTTCTCCTCATTAATATCCTTAACGACAGCCTTGCTGTCCTTGAAGGGTCCGTCCGTGATGATGATAAGATCACCGACGCGGTAATCTACTTCAACACTGGTAGGAATAATAAGACCCATCTTGATCAAGTCCTCATCCGTCATCGGAATAGGCTTGTTGGGATCAGGTGCTACAAAGCCCGTAACTCCGTTTGTATTACGGATCTTGTACCAAAGATCTTTGTCAACCTTATCATTGTTGCCGTAAACAAGCTTCAGGAAGATATAGTTGGGGAATCTCAGCTTTTCAACTTCCTTACGCTTGCCATTCTTCGTCTCTACAACGATATCTGTCGGTAAATAGACCTCCTGGATAATGCTCTCCATATCCTGGGCCTTAGCATAATTCTCTATGGAAGTCTTTACTTTCTTCTCATATCCGCCGAAGGTATGAATTATATACCACTTGGCTTCATTATTATCCGGCATTTATATACTCCTAAATCAAGCTTAGCCTTCAGCTGAAGACTCCGTCTCCGCAACCGTCTCAGCAGCCTCTGTTACTGCTGCAGTCTCAGAGGTCTCCGCAGAAGTTGCTGCCGCGGTTGTCTCAACGATATCGTAGAAACCGACCTTATCGAGGACCCAACGTCCGCCGCTACCAATTAATGTAAGGTAAACAGCAAAGAATACGATTACAAGCAAAACTACAGCTGCAGTCTTGGCAAGCTTCTCGCCTGTAGGCCACGTAATGCGCTTTAACTCAGCAAAAACATCGGAAATCCTTTTGCCCAGGCGCTTGAAAATGTTACCTTTATTATCAGCCATCTTAAACGTCCTTTAAGAATTACTTGGATTCTCTGTGAATTGTGTGCTTACGGCAGAAGGGGCAATACTTCTTGAGCTCTAATCTCTCTGTATTGTTCTTCTTGTTCTTGTATGTCTGATAGTTTCTCTGCTTGCACTCTGTGCATGCGAGAGTCAGCTTATCGCGAGCTCCGGCCTTTGCCATAGTCCAAATACCTCCAAACGTCGTGTTACAGGGCTTTTCAGGGTCCCTGCGCGCAAATTTCCGCGCAACTAAAAACAAGACCTGAACGGTCTAGCGCGAAGATTGTATCACACCATGGGGGTTAAAGTCAACGAAAATATTAGCTTCTGCGCGATCTTAACTCAGCTTCGACATCATCGATCGTAATTCCCTGATCTGCCATGAGTACCAAAAGGTGGTATTCAAGATCGGCAATCTCTCCGATGATCTCTTTTCTGTTGCGCTGGGAAGCTGCGATTACTACCTCTACAGCCTCTTCACCAAGCTTCTTGGATATCTTATCCGTTCCCTTGTCGAAAAGATAATTCGTGTAAGAACCTTCTACGGGATGTTCCTGACGGTCCTTTATAACACTGTAAAGCTCTCTTCTGATATCCATCACTCATTCCTCCTTGTCACGGGCCGGATCCCATTCATTAAGCAAAGTATAAAAGCAAGATCTGTTGCCTGTATGGCACGCAGCTCCGGTCTGGTCGATCTTATAAAGCAAAGTATCTCTGTCACAATCGATGCTGGCAGATATAACCTTCTGAAAATGTCCAGAAGTCTCGCCCTTCTTCCAAAGGGTATCCCTGGATCTCGAATAATAGTACATATAACCGGTATCACAGGTCAGACAGAATGCTTCCTCATTCATGTAAGCCATCATGAGAACTTCACCGTTTTCGTGATCAACGGTTATGGCCGGCACGAGCCCGTCGGAATTCTTCTTCATGCGGGCCCACATCTCATGAGGATCCATACTCAATCCGCTCATGATGTTCTCCTTACCGGAATACCCTCACCAGCAAGATAGTCCTTAAGGTCATTTATCTTTATCTCTCCAAAGTGGAAAAGACTTGCGGCAAGCACTGCGTCAGCCTTTCCGATCTTGATGGCATCTGCAAAATCCTTTAAAGTACCCGCTCCGCCGGATGCGATGACAGGAACTCCAACATTCTCTGAGATGAGAGCAGTGATCCTGTTGTCGTAACCTGATTTGGTTCCGTCCTTGTCCATGGATGTGAGAAGGATCTCACCGGCACCGAGTCTTACAGCCTTTTTTGCCCACTCAAGAGCATCAAGTCCCGTGGGCTTCGTACCGCCGGCTATAACGACCTCATATCCGGACGGGAAGCCTTCTTCCCTTGACTTAACGTCAATGGCACATACGATGCACTGTGATCCGAACATGTCGGATGCTTCCTTTATGAATGAGGGATTCTTTACCGCTGCAGAATTAAGCGATACTTTGTCTGCGCCTGCGTTAAGAAGTTCCCTGATGTCTTCGACGGTCCTGATACCGCCTCCGATGGTAAACGGAATGAACACCTCGTTGGCAACACTCCTTGCCATCTCCACCGTGGTTCCTCTTGACTCAAGAGTTGCGGTGATGTCGAGAAAGACAAGCTCGTCTGCACCGGATTCGTTATATGTCTTGGCGCACTCGACCGGATCCCCGGCATCCCTTAAGGATACGAAGTTTACGCCCTTAACGACTCTGCCGTCCTTGACATCAAGACACGGGATTATACGTTTTGTAAGCATTTCGCCAAGTCCACCTTTCCTTCATATATCGCCTTGCCTATGATGACGCCGGCACAACCGGAAGTCCTGATCAGCTCTACATCTTCATTAGAACCGATACCGCCGGAAGCAATAACATCAAGGCCTGTTGCCTCAACCATTTCTTTCGTTGCGGCAACCGCGGGTCCCGTCAGCATTCCGTCCCTGGCTATATCAGTAAATACAACGGTAGTCGCGCCGATTTCTTTGCACTTCAGAGCAAAATCAACTGCTTTTAATTCTGAATCCGATGTCCAGCCGTCGACTGAAACGAATCCGTCATGGGCGTCGATACCGATCGCGACCTTATCACCGAATCTTTCGATGGCCTTCCTTGTAAACTCATGATCCTTAACCGCTGCAGTACCGAGAACTGCCCTTGATACTCCGTATTCCTCGATCCATTTCGCGAGAGTATCCATATTGCGGATACCACCACCTGTATCTACCTTAAGACCTGTCTTAACGGCGATCTCTTTGATTATCCCGTGGTTCTCGGGCGTACCGCTTTTCGCTGCATCCAGGTCAACGACATGGATCCAGGAAGCACCGGCTTCTTTGAAGATAAATGCCTGTTCCAGCGGGGAATCGTTATAGACGGTAACTTCATCGTATCTGCCCTGCCTGAGCCTGACACACTTACCGCCGATCAGATCAATTGCGGGTAATATAATCATGCTTCAGTCTCCGCTATAAATTTCTTAAGAATACGCAGTCCGGCTTCACCGCTCTTCTCCGGATGGAACTGCATTCCGAAAATATTCTCATGCTCGAACGATGCGCAATAGCTTATGCCGTATTCGGTCTTTGCCGCACAGTCTCTTGTATCGCCCAGCTGGCAGAAGTAAGAATGTACGAAGTAAACGTAATCGCCCTGGGTGAGAAGCCTTCCCGTTACATCGGTAAGGTTATTCCATCCCATCTGCGGAACTTTAAGACCATTATCGGGAAAACGTCTGGCAAATCCCGAGATAATACCCAATCCGGAGACAACGCCTTTAGTCTCTCTTCTGTCTATGACATTCTCTTCAGAGCCTTCCAGAAGGAGCTGCATGCCGAGACAAATTCCAAGAAGAGGCTTGCCGGAATATGCGCAGTCGATAAGCGGCGGGATAAGATCTCTGTTAGTGAGTTCATCCATTGCCGGACCAAAACTTCCGACACCGGGAAGAATGACTCCTGAAGCATCTGCGATAACATCCGGATCAGAAGTAATTATACTGTCGCTGCCTATATGCCTTAACGCTTTCTCGACAGAACCCAGATTGCCCATTCCGTAATCTACTATTGCTATCAAAGGATCAGATTTCCTTTCCTGTTATACGTGAATAACACTCACGGTACTTAGCCGCCGTCTTCTCGATAATCTCCTCAGGGAGAGTCGGAGCGGGATATGTCTTATCCCAGTCAAGTGTCTCAAGCCATTCTCTTAAGAACTGCTTGTCAAAACTCTTCTGTGCGTGACCGGGTTCATACTCGGAAGCATCCCAGAATCTCGAAGAGTCAGGTGTGAACATCTCGTCGCATACCGTAAGGACACCGTCGATCTTACCGAACTCAAACTTGGTATCTGCAAGGATGAGTCCCTTTGTAAGAGCAAATTCCGATACTTTCTTATAAAGCGCGATAGATGCATCTCTCAGTGCTGAAGCATCAGCTTCACCGATCAGATCAACGAGCTGCTCATAGGTGATGTTGATATCATGTCCCTCATCAGCCTTGGTCGAAGGAGTAAACAAAGGCTCGGGAAGTTTATCGCCCTGAACCAGTCCTTCAGGCATCTTCATGCCACCGACTGTTCCGTCCTTTTTATATTCTTTGAGCGCAGATCCTTCGAGATATCCTCTTACGATGCACTCGGCGGGAAGCATCTGGGCCTTCTTGACAAGCATGGATCTTCCCTCAAGTTCTTCCTTATACTTATCGAATCCCATAGGATACTTTGAAACATCCGTTGTGATAACGTGATTCGGAATAATGTCCTTTGTAAAGTCAAACCAGAAAGCAGAGATAGAAGAAAGGACTCTGCCCTTGTCAGGGATCAGTTCATCGAAAATAACATCGAATGCGGAGATCCTGTCGGTAACGACCAGAAGGAGCGAATCACCCAGATCGTAGATATTCCTTACCTTGCCTTTTGCAAGCACCGGCTTATCAATAAAATCAGTATCCTTAATAAGCATTAATATATCCTCCGTAAATTATAATGCGCCTTTTGTAGAGATGATCTCGCCTTCAAATCTCGGATCGATCTCCGTTGCTTCCCTTAATGCTCTTGCCAAAGCCTTGAACATGGCTTCAGCCTTATGGTGATCATTGGAACCATAGGGACAAGCAATATGCAGTGTAATCCCTGCATTGAAAGCAAAGCCTCTGAAGAACTCTTCGAAGAGCTGTGTATCCATCGTGCCGCAGAACTCATCTGCAAAATCACAATCAAATACAAGATATGCTCTTCCGGAAATGTCGAGCGAACAGGTTCCCAAAGCCTCATCCATCGGAATTGAAGCCGAGCCGTAACGCCTGATACCGACCTTGTCCCCGATAGCTTCCTTGAAAGCCTGGCCCAGGACAATGCCGACATCCTCTACAGAGTGATGTGCATCAACATTCAGATCACCCTTGCAAAAGATATCCATGTCGATCCCGGAATGCTTTGAAAGCGCCGTAAGCATGTGGTCGAAGAAGCCGATACCCGTATCGATCTTATTCACGCCCTTGCCGTCAAGATCGATGGCGACCTTGATGTCAGTCTCTTTTGTAGTTCTAGCGATCTGAGCTGTCCTCGGCATCTTATACCTCCTGCCTGATTGCACTGATCAGTGCGTCCATCTCTTCATCCGTACCGATCGTTATCCTCAAGTATTCATTAAGCACAGGCTTATTGAAATATCTTACAAGTATACCCTTTGTGCGAAGATTTTCATACAGTTTACCGCAATCGACAGGCGGTTTTGCAAATACGAAGTTAGCAGATGAGGGCGGCATCGTAAATCCGAGTCCTTCAAGCTCTTTTATCACGCGTTCCCTCGTGGCAATGATCTTCGCGCGCGTCTCATTGTAGTAACCTGTGTCAAGAAGCGCTGCTTCCGCGACTTTCTGAGCCAGACGGTCAACAGGATAGGAATTAAATGAATCCCTCGCCCTTCTTAATCCTTCTATAAGCTCTTCCGAGGCGACCGCATATCCGAGCCTTATTCCCGCAAGCGAAAACGCCTTGGACAGAGTTCTAATGACGCATACGTTACCGTACTTTCCTATCAGAGATACTGCGGATTCATAGTCTTTCTCGAATGCAACATATGCCTCATCGACAATGACCACGGAATCGGGATTTGCCTTAACTATCCGCTCAACATCCGATACGGCTATCGCACGTGATGTCGGTGCATTCGGATTGGCGAAAACAATACCGCAGTTAGGGACACCGATATAGTCATCAGGATTCAGGCGGAAATCGTCCTTCAGCGCTATGGTCTTTCTCCTGATATCGTAGAACTCCGAGAAGACCGGATAAAAACTGTAACTGTAATCGGGCATCAGGACAGGAAGTCCGGTTAATGCCTTTTTCTCGAAGAAGGTCTGGAAAGCTATCGCCAGCACCTCATCGGACCCGTTGCCGCAGAAGATGTTCTTCCCGCTGACTCCGTCGAACATCGCTGCGGCTTTCATTACATCAGTTGAATTAGTGTCAGGATAGAGCCTCAGGTCCGCAAGATCGAACTTTTCGAGTGCTTCCTTAACCTTAGGTGACGGCGGATAAGGATTCTCATTGGTGTTGAGCTTTATCACCTTCTGGCCAGGCTTGGGCTGCTCACCTGCAACATAAGGCTCTATGTCATTAATTAATTTATTCCAATATTTACTCAATTCTATCAGTCCTCGAATCTGGCTCTTACGGCAGCGGCGTGACATCCGAGTCCCTCGCTGTCCGCAAAAGCAGCAACATCTTTATATACATCTCTTAGCAGTTCCTCATTGTAGTTGATAACGCTCATCTTTTTATAGAAATCACCGGTATTAAGAGGCGAGAAGAATCTTGCCGTTCCGGATGTCGGAAGCGTATGGTTCGGTCCCGCAAAATAATCTCCCAGAGGCTCGGGAGAATAATTGCCGAGGAACATCGCACCGCAGTTATTGATCCTGTTGGAGAACAACTCGGGATTCTCGACACAGAGCTCAAGGTGCTCGGGAGCGATCTCCTCCGAGAAATCAATGGCTGTATCAAGGCTGTCACATACTATGATCGCGCAGTAATCCTCCATCGATCTTGCAAGGATGTCCTTTCTCCCGGCCTGCTCTGATCTCTTATCGGCGAATTTCAAAACCTTCTCAGCGAACTCTCTCGAATCGGTAAGAACGATCGCAGATGCCATCTTATCGTGCTCAGCCTGCGAGAGCATGTCCGCAGCCACGAAATCCGGATTTGCAGTCTTGTCGGCAATGATAAGTATTTCGGAAGGACCGGCGAACATGTCTATGTCGACCTGACCGAAAACAAGACGCTTTGCCGTGTTGACGTAGATATTTCCGGGACCGCAGATCTTATCGACTCTCGGGACCGTCTCGGTACCGTATGCCATTGCGGCAATGGCCTGTGATCCGCCCATCCTGTAGATTTCCGTCGCGCCTGCGATCGAAGCAGCGGCAAGGATAACAGGAGCAATGCTTCCGTCCTTCCGGGGCGGTGTCGCGAACACGATCCTTTCGACACCTGCAACGGACGCGGGAATTACATCCATGAGCACCGTTGACGGCAGAGGTGCCGTACCGCCCGGAACATATATGCCGGCGATGGATATCGGTCTTACGCGGACACCGATCTTGGCGCCTTTGCCGCAGTCCATCATGAATCCGTGTTCTTTCTGCTCCTCGTGGAATCTTCTGATATTGGCAGCGGCCCTCTTCATGACAGTCAGGAGTTCAGGATCGACTGATGCGATGGCATCCTCGATCTCCTTGTCCGTAACCCTTAACTGATCAGCCGTGAGCTTTACTCCGTCAAACTTCTCGGTATATCCGAGAAGTGCAGAATCACCGTTCTCCCTGACGTTGTCGATAACATCCTGAACGGTATCAATGACAGGCTTTAAGTCCATCTTGCCTCTTACGCCGAGGCTCTGTACCGTTGCCTTCAGGTTTTCCTGTGTTCCTTCGATCAATTTGCAGCGCATGTATTATCCCCCTTGTTCAGTTTACGTCTCAGCCTCCTGCGCCAAGGTATTCTTAAGCTTGGCGATCATGGGCTTGATCTCTTCTTCTTTCATCTTCATGGAAACACGGTTAACTACAAGTCTTGCCGAAATGTCAGCAACCGTCTCCAAAACATCGAGACCGTTCTCATAAAGAGTCCTTCCCGATTCGACTATATCCACTATTACTTCTGCAAGTCCTGTCAGCGGAGCAAGTTCGACAGAACCATTGAGTTTAATAATCTCAACGCTCTCGCCCCTCACACCTTCGAAATAATTCCTTGTGATATTGGGATACTTTGTTCCAACTCTCTTGTTCGGGATCTCATCGAACTTATCCTTAAGCTCGGCGGGACCGGCAACACACATCCTGCACTTGCCCAATCCGAGATCGAGAACCTCATAAAGCTGTCTTCCTTCTTCGAGCAGTGTGTCCTTTCCGACAACACCGATATCAGCAGCACCATACTCGACATAAGTAGGGACATCTGAAGGTTTTGAAAGAATAAATCTTAAGCCCGCATCCTTATCTTCAAGTATGAGCTTTCTTGACTTGTCTCTTGCGGCGGATACATCGTATCCGGCCTTTTCCATAAGATCCAGTGTCTGGTCGGCAAGTCTTCCCTTCGGCAAAGCAATCGTAAGCATCAGGCATTACCTCCGTCCATGTACATAACAGTCTCTATTCCCTTTTCGGCTGCGTAATTATTCAGCGCTTCCTCATCCATTCCCGTGGTATCAAGGATTGCGGGGGTTCCTTCGGCCCTTAAGGCTTCAGCCGTGATCGAAGCCGCCTGGAAGTCTCCTCCGACGATGACCTTCGCACCCGTGGCAGGCTGGTATTTTTCCTGTCTCATGAGTGCCGTGATCGAGAGTGTCAGCGAGATCGAGAATCCTACCGCTTCTATCTCCTTGCCGAAAGACTTGGCCACATCGTCATATCTTCCGCCCGCAAGTATCGGGAATCCGACCTCATAGGTATATCCTTTGAATACCATGCCGGTATAGTAATCGACACTTTCGATGAGTCCGAGATCTACCGAGACATACTTAAGGAAGCCGTAACTTTCCATGATGTCCAGGATCTCCTTTAGATTGCCAAGAGCAGCTTTTGCATCCTCATCCGTGACTCTCGGAAGGATCATGTCGATCGTGTCATATGTGCCGCCGGACTCAGTCAGCATCTGCAGGGTCTCTTTGTCCTCCTTGCTGATGTCCAGCTTCTCGAGCGTTACGGTATCCCTGTTCGCGATGGCATTCTTGATCTTGACCTGCTCTTCCTCGCCGATCCCGAGCTGTCTCATGAGTCCCTTATAGAACTTCACCTGACCGATCGATACCTGAAGATCTGTTATGCCTATCTCAAGCGCGGACTTGATCGCGATCGCAAGCACCTCGGCATCAGAGCGGGCGCCTGATGCGCCAAGAAGCTCGATGCCTCCCTGGGTAAACCCGGAAAGCTTTCCGCCGCCCTGTTTTCCGGAGCGGTACATATTCTCGATATATGAATAACGTACGGGAAGCGTATCGTTCCTGCCTGCGCAGAACCTTACGGTCGGGATCGTCCCGTCGTAACGGTTGCACAGAAGCCTTCCACTTCCGTCAGTAAACTTATAGAGCTCTTCCTCGGAAACAAACTCCTTATACACATCAAAATACTCCACTCCGGGAGTCTCGATCTCTTCATAACCGTTAAGCAGAAAAAGATTGCGGAGCCTTGATTCAAGCTCCCTCTTAAATCCGCAGATGCCCGGAAACTGATCATTAAAACCGTCCGGCGTGTAAAACTTTTTACCCATACAATTCTCCGATTCTTTTATCTTTCATATTGTACTTGCCCGTCATACACAGGGCAAATAACAATAGCATGTCATTTTGCTTATTCTTTAGTCGACTAAAGGATTATAATTGTGCACATGGAATATGTCAAGCATTTTCTTTAGTTGAATAAAGAAAATGCTTGAGGAACAGATAATTATATGGCTAATGCATTCCCTAATCTCTGTATGAATCTAAAGCTTCCCACACCTCATCAAACGTCATACTAACGTCCGGTGTGGAAAGGGCTGCTGACTCCCAGTCCGGAAGGTATCTGTCACTTGGACTCTGCAGATTATCTGTACCATATTGGGTATTCCTAAAGATAACAGACGAAAACCCTCTTTCAAATTCATTGATCTTATCAGTAAAATCGGATTCACTGACTGTCGTATCGTTGATCGAGTATTCTTCATGAAGTCCGTCAGAATCTTTGATCTTACTGTACTGGAGTTCAGTTACAGGCTTATAAATACGACCATCAAAGTGATATTCAACATAGTATTCGTAATAGTGTAAGTTTTCATCAGAAGTCCGGAGATATATTCTTATCACTATATTTCCATTAGTCAAAACAATGACATCTGGTTCAACTATCAACGAACCACCACGGTCTTGTTCTTCTTATTTCTTCTTTGCTTTCCCATTGCGTTTGCCTCGTTTATATGCTCTTATCAAACTTCAAAAAAGCGTCTAGATGGTTCTAAACGTTTTCAAAATAAACATATTCGTATTCATTCCAAAAAATGGAGCATTTCTGTGGCTGTCGTTTCTCCCAGTATAACAGTATAAATACGAACATCAGCATAATCATATAAACAATCCGTATCTTTAGGATTATGCTGATGATCATGCTCAGAATCAGAATTGTAAAGAATTAACAGTTCAGGAATACCGTCACCCGTCATATCCGTTAATGCACAAGAATTAATCGGACCATAAGGATTAAACACGTTTTTCTCCTCGTTCTCTATCCTCAATGATATGCTCGTCATTCTTTGTTTTGAATAATTCTATGTATATTCAAAAAACTCATATTCGTATTCATTCCAAAATTTAATATCTCCATTGGAATCATAAATCATCATTTTTGTGTTATTTCCAGCTATATCGTATTCTAATTCTGACCAACTACTTATATTTCCTTCTGAATCATAAAGAATCGATTTTATAATTTTTCCAGATATATCATATTCATTTTCAGATTTAGAACTGCTTCTTATATTTCCTTCTGAATCATAAGTAATCGATTTTATTATATTTCCATTTAGATCATATTCATGTTCAATCCAATAATATATGCTATCATCGAAATTAATATGCATTTCTTTTATCAGATTTCCAGCTGAATCATACTCATATTCTTCCCGATAATCAGATGTGGGATCTAAGATATCATCATTATCGCTGTGTATTGTGCTGATTTTGTTTCCAAAAGCATCGTATACATACTCAATCTCTGTAACAATATCACCATTTGACGCTTTACTGGTTTCCTTAATCAGATTCCCTAAAGAATCATATTCATATTCCACCCAATATTGTTGATTGCCATCTGAATTGTATTCCTTTCGTTCTATCTGGTTTCCAGATTCATCATATGCATATTCTGTCCAACTAGTTATGTTATCATCTGAATCATATCTGATACTTTTCGTTTCATTTCCAACAGAATCATATTCGTATTCATACAAGAATTTTATATCACCATTTGAATCGTAAAAGATTTGTTTTCTATTTTTTCCATCTTTATCATATTCGTATATTTTCCAACTATCTATTTCTCCGTCCGAATTACGACTAATCATCTTTGTAACTTTATATTTTCCTACTAATGGCAGACTAGTTTGTGGCTCATCGACTTTCGTTTCTGATATTATTTCTGAATCTGATGTTTCATTAACACCTATATTAGATGATTCCTTTGTTTCCAAGTATTCTTCACTTAAAGATATATTAGTTGAGTCGGTTTTGTATCTTCCGGATAATTTGTGTCCGCATCCGGTAAATAATATACATAAAACCGAAACAACCATAACGATGCTAACAAACTTCAAAAAGCCTTGGTTTTTCCTTGTTTTAATGGTATTCATCTGTTTTGCCTCCCAAAAACATATATATTATGATGCCACCTATTACCGCGTCATCTTTGGGGATACTATCCCGGTTTTCACGGTTATTATTAAAAGTGTTGCGACACAATTCTTTCTGTGGTAAGAACGTTGAAATCGGCGTTTTAGAAAAATGTCGGGATAACAAAAAACAGATATTTATGTCGTATTTTTATTCTACTCTTTTTTGGTTTCTTTTTCTTGATAATGAAAAATATTTACAATAAAGAAAAAATAATTTTCATATTCGGTGTGCTATTTTCTATAGCGTTCTAATCCGTACTCTTACTTGTGATACTTCTCGCCCTTGGCGATCTTAAAGCCTCGATATAACTGCTCGGCGAGGACGAGTCTTGTCATGAGATGAGTGAGGGTAATATTGCCGAAGCAGATTCTCCTGTCGACACGGGCCCGGACTTCCGGCGATATACCATTGCTTCCGCCTATGACGATCTTCAATGTTCCGCCGCCCTTCTCGATATCAGACATAAGGTATTCCGAGAGTTTCTCGGAAGATACATTCTCGCCTCCGAGATCCATGGCCCAAACGACTTCTCCGGGCTTGATGTGGGATAAGATCAGTTCGCCTTCGCGCTTCAATGCTTCGTTCATTGGAACGGAATCGGGACAGTCAGGGACCTCAATGAAATCCAGCGTGGCGAACCTCGACAGACGTTTTTTATACTCGTCTATACCGTCTTTCAGCCACTTATCCTTAAGCTTTCCCGGACAGACAACAACTATCTTCATAGGGTATACCCTTCGGACGGAACATCTTTCTTGGCAATCTTCACTTCGTAATCGATACTCTCAACAAAGCCTCTGTCGCTTAAGTAGGATGTGAAAGTCTCCCTTGCAATGACAGGGGTGTTGTTATGCGGAGATAAATGTCCGAGAATGAATTTCTTCGTTCCGTTGCTGATAAAGTATTCGGCTGTTTCCGCGGATTCGGGATTGCTTATATGACCATGACCGCCGGATATCCTTTTCTTCAAAGGCCATGGATATTCACCGTGTTCAAGCATATAAGGATCATAATTTGATTCAAGAAGGATTACGTCAGAAGCTCTGGCAAAACCCTTCATTCCGTCATTAACTCTTCCGAGATCGGTCATTACTGAAATAGAACTGCCTGTCTCCGGATTGATAACGCGGTAGCAGACCGATCCAGGCACATCGTGCGGAGTCGGAAATGCCCTTACTTCAGGCCCGTTTTCGAGTGTTACTATATCGTTCTCTTCTATCTCGGTTACCGGTGAAGACAGGTCTTCAAGAACTGCCAATGTGGCCCTGGTGCCATAGATCGGAGTGTGATATTTTTTCGAAAATACACGCACTCCGTTTATGTGGTCTGAATGTCTGTGCGTCAGGAAGATCGCGCTTATATCTTCGGGATAGACCCCGCAGGATACGATCGCTTTGCTCATCATCTTGCAGGACATTCCGCAGTCTATGAGTATATATGTGCCACGGCACTTAATAAGTGTCGCATTGCCGCTGGAAGATGAATAAAGAGGGACGATCCTGTCGGGTCCCGTCATGCTTCAGTATCCTCTTCGCCGTATTCGGGAGTGTGGTTGACTCTGGAGATCGTCGCACCGAGATCTGTCAGTTTCTGCACGATGTGCTCGTAACCTCTGTCGATCCTCTGTGCGTTCATTATGTAAGTGGTACCTTCTGCCTCAAGCGCCGCACATACAAGTGCAGCACCGGCTCTCAGGTCCGTGGCTTCAACAGTCGCGCCGCGGAATGCGGTCTTGCCGTTGACCCACGCGATACGTTCATAGACGTTTATGTTGGCACCCATTTTCGCGAGTTCGGGAACATACTGGAATCTGTTCTGCCAGACATTCTCATGCATACGGCTCTGACCGTCTGCGGAACATAAGAGAACAACTGTCTGGGGCTGCAGATCCGTAGGAAAACCCGGATAAGGAGAAGTCTTAACGCTTGTAGAATAGACTTCCTCATCGTAGTTATATCTGAATACCCTGATCGATTCGTCTCCTTCTTCGATCTGGTAACCCATCTCACGCATCTTTGCTGACAAAGGTTCCATGTGGGTAGGAATAAGATTATGGATCGTAACGTCACCGTTTGTTACTGCTGCGGCGATCATGTATGTTCCTGCTTCGATCTGGTCAGGGATTATCGAATATGTAAAGTTGCCGGGAAGTACGGGAACACCCGTGATCTTAATCACATCCGTACCGGCACCCTTTATATGGGCACCCATCGAGTTCAGGAAGTTTGCCACGTCAACGATGTGCGGTTCCTTGGCAGCATTAATGATCTCCGTCTTGCCCTGTGCCTTGCAGGCTGCGAGCATGGCATTTATCGTTGCGCCAACGCTTACTATATCGAGATAGACCCTCGCTCCGTGCAAAGGATCGGCTTCAAGATTAACTATTCCGCTGTTGATATCTGAAGGTCTTGCGCCTTTGGCACCCATAAGCTGGAAAGCTTTGAGGTGAAGATCAATAGGTCGCTGTCCGAAGTTGCATCCTCCGGGGAGCCTTATCGAAGCTTTGCCGCATCTGCCCAAAAGAGCGCCCATAAGATAATATGAAGCACGTATCCTTGATACGAGAGGGCCTGAAGCCTTGAAGGTATTTATCTGTGTGGAATCTATTCTGTAGGTGTGATTATCGATAGCATCAACCCGGGCACCCAGAGATCTCAAAAGATCAAACATTACATGAACGTCCAGAATATCAGGGACATTCTCCAATGTACATGCACCATCGACCATGATCGAAGCTGCGATAATGCCAAGAGCGGCATTTTTACTGCCGCTGATCTCGATTTCACCTTTGAGCGGTTTTCCGCCCTTTATCTCATAAGCGTAGCTCTTGCCCACGCTGTTATTGGTTTGATCCATCAATACTCCATCAAATCACTTGCGCAGATCAGATTCGTCAAGGATCTTCTTTAATGACGACTTGACTGCAACATCGCTCTTATCCTTAGGTACCGCTTCTGAAGGATTGTCAGCATCACCGGATTTTGCGTTCCTGATATTATACCTTTTCTGTGAATCAATTGGGTGAATTACGCGTTTTTCGCGAGATTCACGATTTATTTGCGATACAGTCTTCCTTTGTTCGGCACTTATCTGAACAACCGGTTGTGTCAAGAGCTTTCTTGCCTCTTCCCTGGCCAGTTGTCTTGCTTCATCCCTTGCCTGGATCTCGGCTTCAGTCAACTGCATATCCTGCACCTGACCATTTGCTTCCTGAGTCTGAGCAATCTGTTCAGCAGAGACCGGATGAACCCTGTTGATCTGCTTTGCGAATACGCTTTGACTTGTCTGCGCGGTATCATTTGCCTCAGCACCTGACACAGCTGCAGGAGTTACCTGTTCCTGAGGGAGAATCTTTTCGAGCGGAATAGACAACTGTTCGCTCATGGGAGGCATCTGTTCCTTCACGGCATTTATCCCGGCCTCTTCTATAGTAGTCTCCCTTGCGCTCTCACTTTCGAGTCCGGACACCGGTCCGTCTATGACCTCTTCATAATCTTCAACATAAAGTAGCTCATCCTTTAATTCCTCAAATCTCTCATCTCCAAATGACGAAAGGAGCCTTGCAAGAGCCTTATCTCTGGCAGCAACTTCAGCCTCAGGAATTATCTCATATTCATCAACGTATCTCTCAAGATCCTTATATCCCAGGGATCTTACAGCCTCACATTCCTGCAGGCCCAGAAAATATGCAGCTGCTCTGTGAAGCGGCTTGTCACTTATTATTCCTGCCTTGGCATCACTGTACGCAGCATCGAAAACCGTCTTTCCGGTAGGAAGACTGAAAACAAATGTAGCTCCCTGTCCGAAAGTTGACGTGACGCTGATTACACCGTCATGCATATCAGCGATCTCCTTCGCAATCGCAAGTCCGATACCGGATCCGCCAACTTCCCTGTTACCTGAATTATCCACTCTGTAGAATCTCTCGAAAAGGTGTTCTATATCTTTTGCGGGAATTCCCCTTCCGTTATCATCAACCTGTACTGCGACTCTGTCATCGATAACAGATATGCTTATATGTACCTGGTTCGGAACTGTCTTCCCTTCAAAAGTAATGTATTTGATCGCATTGGTAAGAAGATTGACGATAGTCCTTATGATCAGTTTTGAATTACCGTAAAGAAGCGGATAAGCGCCTTCCTCAGGCAAAGTGAATATCACATTATTTGCACCGGGATAATCCTGGATATTCGAATATGCCGCGGAAACAGCATCCCTGATGTCGAAGATCTCCATGCGGCTGGTATGGGAGCACTGGGACAATACGAGGAAATCGTTTACGATATCCTGCATCCTTACCGAATTCTCTTCGATCCTTCCGCTCCAGGTTATCAGTTCCTCTCTCGTAGGACTGTTTCCGTCCTGACATGATTTCTTGATCGAGAATACCGAACTCTTGATAGATGTAAGCGGGGTCTTTAATTCATGTGATACATTTGCGGCAAGATCTTTCTGTCTTCTCTCGTCGTCTTTTATCTGCGTGATATCGTCAACAATAACTATATTCAATTCTTCATTCCCGAAAAATTTTGAATCGGGCTGGGCAGGTCTTCTTATGATCTTTATCTCATAGATCCTTCTGTTATTGATATAGTTGACTCTTATAAGGTTAACGCCGTTCTCAAGGCTCAATATATAGTTCGACTTGAGCTGGTTTCCGTTATCAAACGTCTCAAGGAACAGGTTAAGAGTCTTGGGTAACCCGCCCTTCAAAAAATCAGGAAGCCTGAATATCGTCTCATTACAAAACAGGGCTCCCTTTGAATCATAAACAGCGATACCAAGACCGACACTGTCCAGTACTGCTTTCTGGATAAGTTTGTCGCGTTCGAGATTATCAATATTACCTGTAACGGTTGATCTTAAAGTAGTGTTTCCGATAAGATACCCCGCCATAACACCGAGGAGTATCAATATTAAAGCCAAAACCACAAGTAAAATCGGGTTTTTTAAGGCGTTTTCCAGTGCTGACAATGAAACTATACTACTCAAAATCAATCCAGATCATTGGGGAAGAAATAGCCAAATCCCCTTCTAGTAAGAATGTATTTGAAATTCTTCTGGTCAGGCTCGATCTTCTGTCTCGTTCTCTTGATGGTAACATCAACAGTTCTCTCATCACCCAGAAAATCAAATTTCCATACCTGCTTCAGAAGCTCTGATCTGGAACATACTCTTCCCATGTTCTGCTCAAGATACTGGAGCAACTGGAATTCCCTGTTTGTGAGATCGCAGGACTCCTCATACTTGAAAGCCTGCATGACATCTCCGTCAATGATCAGTTCACCACCGCAATACTCATGCCTGTTTCCCTCGACACCATGCGGCTTGTTGCTATATTCAATACGTCTGATCATGGCTCTTAACTTCTCAACCAGGATCATCGGTTCATAAGGCTTGGATACATAATCGTCCGCACCGGCACGAAGTGCCTCAACCTGATATTGTGAAAGGTCACCCTTACCGGTAAGGAACAGTACAGGTGTCTTATAGCCCTGATCTCTATAGTCCTTTATGAACTGCATTCCGCTGTAACCGGGCATCATCCAGTCAAGGATGATCACATCAGGTCTTTCCAGATCAGCAAGTTCAAAACCCTTCTTTCCGTCGGTAGCGGTAATTACATTAAACTCAAATGATTTGAGCATATCGGCAGTTGAATCAACTACCGCCTTATCGTCATCGATTATAAGGATCTTAGCCATATACACACCTCTCAATAGGACAAGGAAAAATTAAATATATCTTGTATTTTACCAATAATCGATTTTATGTAAATTGTAATATTACATTTTACAGACATATTTTTTATAAATTATTACAAATGAAAAGTCCCTCCGCGTTTGTTCGCGAAGGGACTTATATAATCCGGCAGCAATCTATCTTCCCGGGCCGTTGCCAGCCAAGTATTGTCGACGCCAGTGAGCTTAACTTCTGTGTTCGGAATGGGAACAGGTGTGGCCTCACCGCAATCACCACCGGAATGGTTGAGAGTCTTATACCCT
>JAFWMQ010000007.1 GCA_017510605.1 Clostridiales bacterium | reverse complement strand
TAATCAAGTTTTTCAAGATCGAACTTGAGATCTGTAACACCTGATAATGCAGGTCCAAGCTCTGCTTCAAGCTGGGGAGCCGTTGTCGTGTCGAGTCTTCCTTCCAGGATGACCTTAAGTACATTTGCATTTGCGTTCTTTATGATGTTCAACATAGTTGATCCTCCTTGAATTATGCATGTCTGACTTTAATCAAATGATTTATAGATAGTTGCTTCAACATCCGAATTAACGATATTGACTTTAACTTCATCTGCAAGATTTGCAACAATTGATTTTTCCAATTCGTCTTTAGCTTCTTTTGTCTCATCAATGTTGAAATCAGCTTTGTCGATCTGGGAAATGTATGTATTCATTGACCAGGAATATGTTCCGGCACCATATGTACCCATCTGATATCCGAGAGACAGAAGACCAAGAGCCTGCTGTTCCATATATTTTGAGTCCGGATTCTCAGGCAGTGTCTTTATTGCGATCATTTCGCGGATCTTTCCGATAAGCCCCTTTGCTGCTGAATTCTTGCCTGAAGAAGATACTGCAAGCAGTTCATTGCGTGTTTGAAGATCCATAGGGATCTCTGTTTTCAGGTGGATCTCAACATTTTTATCTTTAGTTTCAAGCCAGAAATCTCCCCTCAGATCTTCTGACAAAGAACGGATAAGTTCAATAAGCTCTTCTGAAAGGAGACGAAGGCGCAGAACAGACTTGTTATCCAGTCCGCAGTATGCTCCTGTTTTTTCAGCGAGTTCCAGCGCTTCATTCCTGCCGTCTCCTGATGAGAAAATACTTACTATTTCTGTCTTCATTGGATTACCTCCTGAATGTCCTGATTATATATATTTTACACAAAAGCGGTTTAAGATTGACCGTTATACTTGAATCCAAGCATCGTTACATCATCAAACTGATCTTCCTCGCCTACAAAGAATCTGATATCCTGTCTGGTCTGCTTAAGTATATTTTTTTGGGAAAGATCTTTATGCCTGTTCAGAACATCAAGCAGACGGTCCGTGCCGTATTCTTCCTGCGCTGTGTTGATGGCTTCGGGTATTCCGTCTGTATAAACGAATAGAGAATCCCCGGGAGCCAGGTCTAATTCATATTCTCTGAATTTTGCATCACGCATAACAGCAAGGGCGATATTATGCTTTTGCTTATATAACTCATAATCGCCGTTTACTCTCTTTATGGCAGGATATTCATGTCCTGCATTAGAGCACACCACGTGACCCGTATCAAGATCAACTATGCCTATCCATACAGTTACAAACATATCTGCATCATTACCGTCGCACAACCCGTTATTAGCAAGCCTGAAGATCTCAGAGGGGTTCTTTCCGGATTCCGCATAACCGCGGATTATAGCCTTACTCTTCATCATGAAGAGGGAAGCGGGGATTCCTTTTCCTGATACGTCTGCTATTACCAGGCATATCTTGTTGTTATCAACAAAGAAGAAATCATAGAAGTCTCCGCCGACTTCTTTTGCCGGATCCATGGATGCAAATATTTCCAGGTCTTTTCGTGGGAATGCGAAATTATGAGGCAGGGCTGATTCCTGAATGCTCTTGGCAAACTCGAGCTCCTGCTCTATCCGCTTCTCAGCCTCGTCAATATAGGTCTTCAATACATCTACGGTCTGATTTATATCATTAGACAGGGATGCGAATTCTGAAGAAGAATAAACGGAAACTACTTCGTTAAGATTGCCGTTTGTGATCTTGCGCAGTGATTTGTTGACCATTTCAAGATTATTTACAACGATCTTCTGTACAAGCACAGAGATCAGTATGTAGATTACAGTGAACAGCAGAATGTCTGCGAGTACGGTCTCATAAAAGGTATGATTTCTCTCGGTAAAAACTTCGTCATATGTAAGATAAACAAGTACCATATTTCCGTCACCTGTTTTTCTCGCCATACACATGCAGTTATAACCGTAAAGCGTGGAAGGGAACATCTCTTTGTCTGATCGGGTCCAGGAATCTTCCATTACGCCTGGATCAACCGGTTCACCGGTATTATCACCATAGAGTATTTTCCCGTATTTATCAAAAACGACATAACCTCCGTTTTCTCCGACGCTGAAAGACATTGTTCCGAAGTCTTTTTCTTTGTTGATGGAAGCGTCATATGTGCCGCCTATGCTCCGGGTGGCACGCTGAAGGACAGAAGCGCTTTTCTGTTCGGCAATCTGCGTCTGGAGAACGTTTACAAGTATAAGATTTGAAATAAGAACAACAGATGTTATCAGGAAGAGCCAGAACTGGAATTTCTGGGAAACACGAATATCCTGAGAACGGCTTAAGGTCTTGGGATTTGTCCATTCACCGGAATCGATCCTGATAATCAGTGATATAAGAGCAAGGCCTATTCCTGTGAAGATGATCATCGGAGGCGCACATGTCTTTACGACATAATAAGCCATATTCATATCGCTTCTGTGAGTTATAAATACAACATACATATGGAATACTTCCATAGTTGCACCGATGAAAAATGAGAATACCATGGATGGCTTTTTTCCCTTGAAGATAACTATCCTTAACAGGGCAGCAACTAAACCTGATAAGCAGGTGGAAATGGAACACGCTATTCTTGTATAAGAACCTACACCAAAATAAGCTCCGGCTATATACCTCTCGATTCCGCCGATAAAACCTGCAATAATGCCTGCGACCGGATCAAAGAAAAGACCGACTGTGAGGGGGGCAAGATCTCTGACATTGATCATCATATCCCGGTAATCAATACCATAATGAGTAGCTAGGATTGCAAGCGTGCCGAATATCACCGCCAGTACGATCCTGTAGCTCCAGGTAATTTTCTTATCTTTCAATAACTTCCATAAAATAAAAGTTATCAGGATATTACCGGCTGTAACGGCCGACATTTTCAGAATCATTAAAAACATAACAGATCACCCATAATCTTAATGTTAAGAGCTTAACTCATATATAGTTTAATTCATCTATAACAACTGAACATTAATACTCCTTTACATTTATGTAAATTTCTATGGGCCCGCAACAGAGTGTTAATCGGTTAGCGGTAGTTTTACTCCGGTTCTTATGGAATAATTGTATTATTGATATTTCGAAAAAGACACGAAGGAGATTTTCTTTATGGCTATATCAAATAATAAGAAAGCAGCATGTCTGGCGCTTATCATTTCAATGTGCATCGGGATGACGGCATGCACTCAGTCAGCCAAAGATAAAAAAGCCATGCAGAGCATTACCATGGAAGACATCGTCAAGGCTAATCAATCAGATGTCTTGTTTAATAAATACGACAATATACAGGAAATAGTGGGTGGAGATTATATAACAGGTAAAATGTATTATTCAAAAGATCTTATTGCCGAGTCATACGATGAATATACCAGTGTTACAAATAATACCGACAACTGGATGATATTTGATGAAGACAGCGGATTGCTTCTTGTGTACCGCTGGTATGCGATGAGTGATGAGGATAAGAAGGATTATCTGGTTACGATCGATGACTATGATTCGTTAATAGTAGATCCGAAATATACGGCATTGGAGACCATAACGGGAATCGAAGATAACAAAGACGGAACATATACGGTTACGACAAAGCTGAGTTCGGAATATTGCGTGGAGATATTAAGACAGTTCCCGTTTGCGTTACCGGAAGAGTGCTATTCATCCGATTCTAAAATTATTTATGTTATTGATAAAGAGACATTGGAGATCATTTCCACCAAACAATACATCGTGCTTAATGACAGAGATCTCTTACTGCTTTCTTCTGATTATTCCCATAACGGGCAGAAGCCTGAGATACTCTCGACGGCTACTGCAATGTTTGATGACTTTAAGAACGGAAGCAAAAATGACCCGAAGACATTCAAAGTTGTCTATGACTATGGCACTGATTCGGAAGAGAGTTATGAGATTACAGTAGATTCCAGGTTCAAGATCTATCTGATCTTAAAAGACGGTTACGATAATATCTATTTGGATCCGGAAAAGACGACACCTTATGACGGTGACAGATTTACGGATGAAAGCACATTGTATGCTTTCAAAGAGCCGTGATAGAGAGAATATATTTTTTCCTGGACTAGCTTCTTATTTACCGGAAATAATATCAACGATAAGTGCCCAGCGTGCAACCTGGACAGGATCTTCCTTTGGATAGAAGAAATGAAGTTTTCCATCGTGATATAACTCAAATCTTTTTCCGCAGGTGAATGCCAAAGGACGGAGCTCTTTTGCCGGTATGGAGAATTCTTCAGATTCTGATCTGAATCTGAATCCGTTTTTATCAAGAGTACATTCTCCGTTTCCGGTTTTTGACATTATTCCGTTCCCGTCAAATATTCTTGTCCTGACTTTTGCATTAAGAATGAGAGAATCAAGCTCTTTTTCTTCGAGTTTCCGGATGGCTTCATAGTATCCGGGTATTGATCCGATATTGTCAGTGAAATGATATTTATTATCTAAAACATGTACTGAACCGCAGGAGAGGCACCTTAATTCGTTCCCTCTGCCGGCTGTCTTATAGAGCTCTCCGCAGTCTGCACAGCGGTAGAGAATCCTTTCAAGACCTTTAGCTTTGCCTCTTTGACGATATGCAGCATTATCGAAAAGTGAAACATCATTGTAGAGAGTCTCTTTGATTACCTGGTCGAGTTCTATATCAGTCATGGCTGCTATCTCTTTGCGCTTGATCACGCTGTCAACTGTTACTTTGACATCGGATGAATATGCTCTCCTGCGCCACATCGGATGAGCATAGTAGCTTCCGGTGATCTTGACCAGTACGATATCAACATCGAGCTTTTTGCAGTAAGCTCCGATATTCTCATATATGGGATTTGTACGTCCGTCCGGTGAAGTCCGTTCTTCAGGAAACATCACCACCGGGAAGCCCATTTTGATCATGCGCTCTATCCCGGCATTTGCATCAGGATCATCGGATAACAGTTTCTTATAGATGAAGCCGCAGTGCTTCATAAATATCCGGAATATCGGATCGATGCTGTGGTGTTTGCTGAAGATATAACACGGGCTCTTCAGGTTAGAAAGATAATACAGATAGAAATAATCAATTCTACTCTCGTGATTGGCTAGTATCAGATAAGGAACGTCAGCAGTTATGATCAGATCATCTCCGACAAGAGGTCTCTTCTTACCGAATTGAAACAGCTTAACGACCATGAAGAATATGTCGAAGAAAAGAGAATCCGGAGTCTTGTCTGTGCCTTTCAGGACGAATTTATGCATAAACCAGTAGATCAGTGCGAAAAGCAGTACGGACAGTACGATTACTATTAATACCAATAACCAAAGCGGAATGCTGTTGGTGAAAAACAGTTTTCCTGCCTGTCCTATCAGCACTGATACGACTACGGATGGGATAGCACTGGTGGATACTGTAAGCATATATTTACCATATGAGATCTTTGTGCTTGCTCCGTAATAACATATTGCCCCGAAAGGAATGAACGGCATGAAGAATAGCAGGTAGAGAAGGATTACTATGTTGCGGTCCTTGGCGTTGGAGGCAATCTTATCGATCATGCCGCGGTTCTTCTCATATGTGGAACTGTTGAACTTGAATACACGAACCAGTAAAAAGATTATGGTGGCTCCGAGACAGATTCCGATATCACACAAAGGCAAGGATAAGTAGATCGGGTAACTCAGTCCGCTGGCGATCTGGATGAATTCCGCGGAAACGAAGATGATGACCATCTGAAGCGCTTCGATCAGAATGACAGCGACACCTCCCATGGCACCCTTGTTCCTGAGAAGCTCGCTCGCTCCGTCAAGATCATTGTCTATCTGCATCCGGAATAACGGAAGCATAATGTCTTTGAAGAAATATGCAAACAGTAAAATAATGATCCCTAGGATCACAAAGATGGATATGCTTTCAGCATTCAGGAATTTCTTTTTATGTGTTTTGTATTCTTCCACTTACTACCTGTTAATTAAGCTTTCCGAGAAATGCAAACCCGTAAAGCGGGATCTTATATCTTACTCATATGAACAACCACAATATATTAATATAAAATAATAAAAATGTATAACAAAAATCAATCTGTTTTTCCGGGAAACTGTTGACATTAAGTCATCCCTCAATTAAAATGAAACCACTTTCATTAAATGAAAATGGTTTCACTATTTTGCTGAGGTGATATTTTATGCCCAAAGTCACAGAAGAATATATGGAAAACAAACGGAAGATGATCGTTGATGCCGCGTATCAGGTGTGTCTCAGAAAACCCGTTGAGATGGTAACGATCTCGGATGTTATTTCCGAGACGGGCATGTCGCAGGGCGCAATCTACCGTTATTACAACGGATTGGATGAGATACTGGCGGATATGGTTACGAAGATGCGGGTGGATTACAGCATTATCGATACTATGAACAGCATCACTTCGCAGGAAGGGTTATCCATTGAAGAACTCACTTACCAGGTCTGTGACTGTCTTGCCCAAACAATGGAGACACATCTGATGGATATTCAGAAGATCAACTTCGACATGGGAGTTCTTGCAATAAATGAACCTGATAGGGCAGGAAAGATAATGGCCGGGATAAGGGGTCCCGGAAATATGGAATATCTGAACGTTTTAATGATCAAATTGATCGAAGGGGCTTCGAAGAGCGGCTACAAACCGGAAGGAAATGCAGGGGAGATATGCAGCTTTATATCTTCAGCATACTCCGGAATCGAGAAATACTGCATACTCGGAGCCTGTTACGGAACAGGCGGCCCGGATAAGAAGATCGAACCAAAAGAGCTGTTCAGGACTCTGGCCAAAACGATCATCTTACTCATAGGGGGAAAAACAAATGAATAACAAACCTTTACCGACAGGCGGTTACGCGGTAGGCACATTCACATATACGGTATATAACGACAGAGACGAAATATTGGTACCGGGAACGAAAAGAAGCCTCTCGGCCAGAGTTTATTACCCTGTTCTCAAGGAAAAAGTTGAGGGTATGGGCAAAGTCCGTTACATGAGCAGGAACATAGCAGAAGGACTTAAGAAATCCATGCATGCTCCTATAGATTACGACAAGTTTGAAGCATCCGGAGAAAACATCTCGGAGTGTTATCAGAATGCAGAGAGGATTCCCGGAGTCAAATTCCCTCTTATCATTTTCAGTCACGGACTCTGTTCATACAGGGAAGCGAATTCTTTCCTTTGCATCGATCTTGCTTCACACGGATATGTTGTGATATCAGTCGGCCATCCTTACGATGCGAGCTGCACGGAACTGGATGACGGAACAAGTATATTTTTCCTGAAAGAACTGAGCAAAAAGCAATATGATCCGTTTATCAGCGGTGCAGTCAACGTGATGAAACTGACAAAGGCAAAAGGCACTGACAGGGAACTTGCGGAACGGTTTGATGAATTGCAGAAAAAATACTGCGGTATGCTCAGGGGCAGAGTTTCAGAATGGAAAAAGGATACATTGGCTGTTGTAAATAATGCAAAAGAAAACCTGACGGATCTTATCGATTTTGACATGGGTATAGCGGCAGCAGGCCACTCACTGGGAGGAGCGACGGCATTTGAACTTTGCCTTGATTATCCTGAGTTTGTCTGCGGTGTAAATATCGACGGAGCTTTATTCGGAAATAACAAGGGTAAGATTCTTGATAAACCGTTCCTTCAGTTAAGCTGTAAAGCAAATGTAAATGTGCAGACCAGGACTTACATAGATCACAAAAAACCTGTTTACAAAGCGGTGTTCGATAAGATGCAGCATGCGTTTTTCTCTGATATGAAGCATATGATGAAACCGTCTGTTATCTCGGGAAAGCTCGATCCGGATGTCATGCATGAGAATGTCTGTAAACTTTGTCTGGAGTTTTTCGATACTTACCAAAAGAAAACCAAGGAACATCCTGAGTTTACGAGTAATGAAGCAGTTACAATTACGGAATATGAACCTGACATATCTAAGAAATGATATACGATGCAATAGAATAATTGTATGATAAACGTATGGAGGTTCACCTGCGATGATCAAAGCTGAATCCTTAACGATGATCTATGGAAACGGTCACAAAGCTACTGATGATATTTCATTTGATATCAAGGCTGGTGAGATCGTCGGATTTGCAGGGCCCAACGGAGCGGGGAAGACCACTGTAATAAAGATGCTTACAGGCATCCTTAAGCCCACATCAGGCACAGCTGTAATAAACGGTTTTGACATTAATAAAGATCCTGTCAATGCAAAAATGTCATTTGCTTATATTGCCGATAATCCTGATATACTGATCCAGCTTACAGGTATTGAGTATCTGAATTTCATCGCTGATATGTATGAGGTTCCGGAAGATGTCAGGAAAGAGAAGATCGTTTCCCTGTCTGAAAGATTCGGGATGAAAGATGTCCTTAACACGCAGATGCGTGAATATTCTCACGGAATGAGACAGAAACTCATGGTCATATCCGCGCTTATACATAACCCGCCTGCATGGATACTGGATGAGCCTATGACAGGATTGGATCCGTCTGCGGCATTTGAACTAAAACAGATGATGAGAGAACACGCAAAAGCCGGAAATGCGGTTCTTTTCTCAACTCATGTTCTTGAAGTTGCCGAGCAACTATGTGACAGGATCCTGATAATCAATAACGGAATGATCATCAGAGAAGGAACGCTGGATTATCTTAAGCTTGATAATCCGGGCATGTCACTTGAAGAGATCTTTGTTAAGCTGACGGGCAATCCGGAGAAATGAGCATGAACAAGACAAGGAGCTTATATAAAGCTTTCAGTTCCAATCTTGAGATGCCAAAGCCGAATGGCGGGAAAAAGCAGAAGATATATACCCGGTTTGGTATGATCGCTTTCCTTGGAATTATGGTTCCGGTATCTGTTGTGGTGGGTTACATTACATATGTCCTCACGAATCTGCTCTATATGTTTGATGGCAATTCTTATGGTCTCCTGTCTGAACTCGATCTCATTTCTGCTTTCGCCATGATCTTCGGAATGCCTTTGATGTTCAGCGTTTTGTTCTTTTCGTCAGACCTTCAGTTCCTGTCATCGCTTCCTGTTTCGCCGGCTTCGCTTTATGCCGCAAGATTCTGGCACACTTTCAAAGCCGAGAACGTAATGACATCCAATGTCTTATTTGCGATCTATATCGGTTATTTCATCTCAGTTGCGAAAAATGACGGGATTGCAAGCGCGCTTAATCCCATAGCTTTGATATCTGCTGTTGCCGGCTTTTTCGGATCGCTCCTTGTGCCTCTGATCTATTGTTCGATAATCGGATTATTGCTGATGCTGGCCTTAAGAAAGGTCAACAGAACGGATATTTATTTCCATTCATCACTGATCCTTTTTATTGCTTTCACATCGATGTTTCTTCTGTCATTCAGAGGTTACGGCGGAATAAGCATGTCGAATTATCTGGATTCGCTTGTGTTGAGCAAAAACACATTTACTATGATATGCAATGTTTTGTTCCCGACAAATTACCTGACAACATTGTCGATAAGAAACCATTCTGTTATCCCTCTCATAGGGTCTTTGCTCATTGTTGCAGCACTGTATCTTTTATCGGTGATGACTGCTCATTTTACATATCGGAAAGGACTTTTCGCAGCTTTTGTTACAGGCAATAAAAAAACTTCTGCTAAATCAGCTTCAGTATATAAAAGCCGTGAGGTTTTTCCTGCTCTTGTGATAAAAGAGTTCAAAGTTCTTGTGAGAACGATGACATACAGAATGAATTGTGTTTACGCAAATCTTTTATGGCCTGTTGCAGCAGTTGTATTTATCATCGAAGCACCAAGGATCGAGTTGTTTAAGGCATTCTCGTATAAGCTTCGGACCGGTGATCCGTCGGCGCATATCATTATGTTCTCGATAGTTATTGCCACTGCATTTATTGCATCAGGTTTGAATTCAATAGCTTCCACCTCTTTCACGCGTGAGGGGGTGCACATAGATATGCTGAAGTATCTTCCGGCTGATCTTGGCAAACAGATCAAAGCAAAAGTTTTTATTGCAATAATGTTTACGTTTATCCCTGAAGTGACCGCCATAACTGTTGTGACGGTATACACAGGCAACCTGATCATACTCCCGCTATATTATCTGGTTTCTTTTGCGTGCATTCTGATCGCAACGATGGTGGGAGTCATTATGGATTCGATCTCTCCTTACACGATATGGTCAGATGAATTAAGCGCGCTTCGCGGAAATCTGAACTGCTTCTTTAACCTGGCTGCAGAGATGCTTGCGGCGTTACTTGCCGGGGGTATCTCTTATGGTCTTTATAAGTTGTCAGGAAGTCCTTTTATCACGATATCGGCAGTGACCGTTTTATTGGTAACAGGCGGTGTGATCTGTATTGTTTTCGGAATGCCGTACGCAAAGAAGAATATTGAATTCCTTAAGTGATCCGGGACAGCGTATCAGTCCGTAATATATGTTAAAATACCAATGTTTATTTGATATACATAACTTATCGGCACTTTTTGTTATTTTGCATTTTTGAGGAAAAAGCAGTGAATAAAGGTCGTCTTGTCGGATTCATAATGTCGATGATAATCTCTGTTGTAATGGGAATAGTCTCGTCAATACTTGTTATTTACACCAACCCGAATTCTTTGGAAGCGCACTCGGCCGGTTATATCTATGCTTCGAATATTACTCTGTCTTTGATCTTGGGAGTGATAATCGCCTGTATTATACCTCTTGGAAAACTGGGCGAGAAACTTGCCCATAAAGCAAATGCCGTTCCGCCTGGCATGAAGTTTATTCTTTTAAATGCTATACCTAATGCTTTCGGAAACACCTTGATCATCAGTTTTATCTTAAGTTTTGTCGGCGTTCTGACTGCGCGTATGAAACTTCCGGAAGAGACATTGATCCATCTGCCTCCGTTCCCGGTCATGTGGCTTGGCAACTGGATAAAACTTCTTATTCCCACGCTCATTCTCAGTTATGTCCTTTCGGTTGTGTTAGCACCTTTGGTAGCCAGGATCGTAGGTTTCAAAGGACCGGGACCACAGAAGTAATTGTTTTGTCCCGGTAATGTTCTTTGCCATTTTCCGATTATCAAAAATGTGATGCAAAAAGCTGTCTCATCAGCGGTGAAAACCGCTTTTGAGACAGCCCTTGCTGTTCCTTATAAAATTTTATAGCTTACTTATCTGCACCGAGTTCTACAAGGAGATCACAGAAATCTTCTCTGTATTTATTGTTGTCGCATCCGGATTTAGCAAGCTGGTATGCTGAATCTAATGTAGCATTACCTTTGTACTCGCTGTCTCTTATTACCATTGATGCTTCAATGACACCGCAGATGAAGTTGAAGTCTTTGCGGTTGCTGATTCCGTTATCAACAAGAGGATATTCGATCAGATCGCTCTTATCTGATGTCGGAGCCTTGTATCTTACGGATACTGTGCAAAGTTCACCGGATTCTGCCTCGTCAGAAAGAGCTGCATCCTGATACTTAAGACCGTCATCATTTGATCCGGGTTCTGCGAGAACGAGCTCGTAGCAGACTGTTACCTGAGCACCTGCACCGATCTCACCGCCGTCCTTTGTATCATCACTGAAATCACGTGCGGACATCTGTCTGTTCTCGTAGCCGATCTGTCTGTAGGACGCAACCTCTGCAGGATTGAATTCTACCTGGAACTTAACGTCCTTGGCTACTGTAACAGTTGTCTGCTTCATCTTTTCGCAGAGAACTCTTTCAGCCTCTTCGATCGAATCGATATAGAAATAGTTGCCGTTACCTGCGTCTGCAATTGATTCCATGTTGGCATCGCTGTAATTGCCTGAACCATAACCTAAGACCGTAAGGAATACGCCGGATTCTTTCTTCTCTGTAATAAGGTCTACAAGACCGCTCTGGCTTGTGATTCCGAGATTCATATCACCGTCTGAAGCGATGATTACACGGTTATTACCGTTCTTGATGAAATTCTTCTTTGCACAGTCATATGCTGCCGTGATTCCGCCGGATCCGTTTGTTCCGCCGCTTGCGGAGATCTTATCAAGAGTCCTGCAGATTTCTTTGTAATCGTTTGAACCTACAAGAAGTGTATCGGAGCTTCCGGAATAAGTAACAATAGATACTCTGTCGTTGGGACCGAGCGTTCCTGCGAGGAGCTTGAAGCTTTCCTTGACAAGGTCAAGTTTGTTGGGGCTTGACATCGATCCTGAAGAATCGATAAGGAATACGAAATTGTTGCCTTCGTTGGGAACATTGATCTCGCTGTTAGCCTGCATCGTCAATACAAGAAGCTTGTTGTCCTTGTTCCATGGACAGTCGCCGATCGAGTACTGGACGCTGAATATGTCATCTTCGTTATCAACTTTGTAATCAAAGTAATTGATGATCTCTTCTGTTCTGATCGATGAAGATACATTATCGAGATCCCAGCCCTCTCTGATCATTCTTCTGAGATTACAATAAGAACCTGTATCGACATCTGCCGCAAATGTTGAAAGCGGAGTCTGCAGAACATCTATGAATCCGTTTTCTTTAATAGCGTTGTATTCTTCAGTATTAAAGTCTTCTTCATAGTAACCGTATTCATCAGCGCATTCGGCATCATAATAAGCGCCGCCTGCCGTTGTTTCACAGGCTGCTGAATAGTTTTCAACTATGGCTGCTCCGTTATGATCTGCCTGGGTCGCGGATGCTGATTGTGTGCTTGAACATGCTGTCGCTGTTAAAGCTAACGCACCTGCCATCAGTGCTGCCATTGCCTTTTTCTTCATAAATTAACACCTCCTTTGTGTTACAAAGCTTCAAAGCCGGAAAAGTGTGTTTTAAAGCGTTGTTATCATGAATACAGATACCAAAGTGAAAATGTTGCAGTGATTTGGAAAAATATATAATGCGGGTTGATCTGCGGTCTTTTCTCTTGATTTGCACAATTCCGAGTGTTAGCATTGTCGGGATTAAAGAGATTCAAGGGTGCTGATAATGAGTTTTTTATATGAGACGCACCTTCATACCTGTGAGGCAAGCAGGTGCGGAAGGGTCCACGGTGAAGATTACATACCTTATCTTATGGATAAGGGTTATAGCGGCATGATCGTTACGGATCATTTCTTCAACGGCAACTCGTGTGTGCCTGAAGATCTCTCATGGAAGGAAAGAATCGGGATCTACGCATCCGGCTATGAGAGAGCTTTGGAAGCTGCCAGGGGCAAAGACTTTAATGTAATGTTCGGAGTTGAATTCAATTTCATTAAAGACGAATATCTTCTCTATGGTATAGATAAAGAATGGTTGATAGATAATGAGTGCATCATGACAATGAGCAGGCATGAGCTTTTCGATGCCGTACATAAAGCCGGCGGCATCATGATCCAGGCGCATCCCTTCAGAGAAAGAGATTATCTGTCCGATATAAAACTTGCGCCTTCCGCCTGTGACGGTATTGAAGTTTATAACGCTGCAAACATGCCGAATATGAACGCTCTGGGCTATGAATACTGCATGAAGCTCGGGCTCCCGATGACAGCCGGATCCGATATCCATTACTACCATGATAATGCTATGGGCGGGATGCTTTTCGAGAAAAAGATCAATTCTGTAAAGGAATATGCCGAAGCAGTCATGAACCGGTCCGGCATTCCTGTATCCTTAAGTCCTGACGGCACGATTACACCTGTTGAACAAATGCGTGAACAGACAGTGTCAACAGCTCTGCCGACACTTCCTGTTCTTTATCCGGAAGGAAAGTAGTTTATTTCTCGGGCTTTATTGTCATTGCAACCGTAGCCGAATCGAGCCATGTATTAAGGTTTGCACGTCTGACGTAAAGGCTTGTGATTATGACGCTGTTAGGACGGATCTTATCGGTCGGTCCCGGATCCGGAGCAACAAAAGATCCCACAGCGCTTATGACATAAGGAACACCATCCACTGTTCCAAGGTAGATCATCATATGACCGGGGAAAGATATCAGGCTTCCCGGTGTAAGACTTGTGATCTCAGAAAGCTTCTCATCTGTATCCATTTCGCTTAAGTCGGCTTTATAGATACCTTTTGATTCAGACTGTTTGACACGGGGAAGAAGGATCCCGAAGCAGCGGTATATCTCCCTCGTGATGCCTGTACAATCATTAGCCTGAAGGTCACCGCCCCAGCCGTATCTGTCTCCAAGAAGTTTGAAGGCCTGTCTTACGATATTTGCAGGTGTCAGAGGCAGGTACCCGACATGAACATCGTCTGATACGGGGATCTGGATGTATTCATCGACGATCTTTCCGTTCTCTCCTCTGGTGGGGATCCTTACTACATAATCGCCGTAAGTAGTGCGCTGATTAATTACGTTCGGCGCCTTGTCTGCAGGCACGAGTTCCATCTGTGTTCCCATCGGTAATACGAGATTTGTCGTAGCAGGACTGTACGGATCATTGCCCAATCTGATCTCACGTCCGGTGACTACCAGCCACTGATCGGGATTTTGTCTTGCCACCCAATCTTCTCTGCTGTCGCAGAAGGCAACTGCGTCTTTCCTGACCCATGCAGCATAACTGTCGAAAACAACATACAGATATTCGCCGTCGATGCTCTCATGAAGAACTACGCACGGCATAAAGGGCATGCATTCTGAATAAAGATTGTAATCATAGTATTGATCATCCTGCCCGTCGAAAACCCTGTCTTCAGTGGGGAACAGTCTAAGAGTCATTCTTTTTACCGTGAAAGCGTATCTGACGCGGATCGTATCTTCGACACCGTCGATATTGGAAAGATCTACCAGATTCTGCCAATACATATAGTCCGTACGGCTTCCGTCCAGGAAGTAACGGGGAGGGTATTCGGGGACTGAATTGGCGCAGTCATTGAGGAATGTCCTAAGGATATTACCGTCTAACGTATCACCGAATTCGTCCAGATGCGGATAGACCGTTACTTCATCGCTGGCTTTTATGATGCCCTTGTTCTCGCGGTTGAATGCCTCGATCTCATCAGCGTTCATGAGGATAATGTTGTCTTTTTCGTCGATCCAGTAATCGGCATTCAACATTTCAGCGCTGACGCCGTCAACTGTCCTGATATAATCAGCATCGATCCCGTAAGAATCGGAAGCGGTCTCAAAAGTGTTTTCCGTATTGTTGTTCTCCATGGTCCCGGTTGTTGTTTCCTCTGTAATTGCTGTTATTGTCTCTATAATTGTTTCTGCTGTTTCAGTTGTTGGAGCAGTGGGAAGACTGGTCTCCGGGCTTTGATCTGTGATTTGGCTGCAGGAGCATAACAGTGCAATTGCCGTTGATGAAGCTATAACTGCAGTAAAGGTTTTGCGTTTTCTGTTGATCATTTCTATCTCCTGAAAATGTCCGGTAATTATCTTGTTACCAATTATATCCCAATATTCAGTTAATGCTTTCATACAATGGTACAATATCGGTTGAACACATAATTTATTAAGGGGAAAACTGATGATCCGGTTTATTGAAGATCCTAATGAACGCCGTAATATCTCAAGAGAGATCCTTGAGGCATTAACTGAATGGTTTGAAGTTGAAGAGAGCAGGGAACAATATATCAGGGAATCTGCAGATCAGCCTTTTTGGGCAGCGTTCGAAAATGATAAGCCCGCAGGATTTCTCTGTCTTAATGAAACGGGCAGGGAGACTGTTGAACTTGCGGTGATGGGAGTCCGCAAGGAAAATCACAGGAACGGCATCGGAAGACAGCTTTTCGAGGCTGCAAAAACATATGCGGTAAACGAAGGATATTCCTTTATGCAGGTTAAGACCGTCCGTTCGGGAATGTATGAGGACTACGACATAACCAACGAGTTCTATAAGAGCCTCGGATTCAAAGAACTGGAAGTCATTGAAGTTATTTGGGGAGAAGAGAATCCGTGCCAGATTTATGTGATGAGCCTTAAAAACGTTCTGGATACTATATCAGCAAGACACAGTTATCGCGGAAAATTCTCTTCAGACCCTGTTCCGAGAAAGGATCTTGAGACGATCGCACTGGCCGGAATCAATGCGCCTTCAGGCTGCAACAAACAGACCACAGAGCTTGTGATCATTGACGATCCGGACGTTCTTAACAATGTTAAATCGCTTATCGATCCTCCTGTGGCGCAGTCTGCACCTGCTATGATCGTTGTTCTCACCAGAAGGATCAATGCATACCGTGATAAGTGTTTTGCAACACAGGATTATTCTGCAGCAATCGAGAATATGCTCCTCGCAATTGTGGAGCTCGGTTACCAGAGCTGCTGGTACGAAGGACATATTACTGATGATGACCGTATCTGCGATAAGATCGCAGGAGTCTTAGGTGTTCCCGAAGGATATGATGTAGTATGCATCCTTCCTGTGGGCAAAGCTTTGGATGAGATCAAAGCTCCTGCAAAAAAGACATATGAAGAGAGAGTAAGCTTCAATCATTTTGGAGGCAAATGATATAATTTCAGCCATGGAAGTATTAAGAGCAGAAGCAGAATGGCAAAGGGCAGGTGCATACTCTGTCCGTATAGAAGGGATGAACCGCCAGCATCATATCACGCTCCGTGAAGAATTTGACGAGCACGATTGCGAAGGAACTAAATACATAGTTCTGCTTGATGACGGTTATCCGGTTGCGACCTGCCGTTTTTATGAGGTTGAAGACAGTCTTGTCAATCTTGGCCGTGTTGTCGTCCTTCCGGAATACAGAGGCCGGAAGCTTGGAACGCTGACCATAAATGAAGCCGAGAAATGGATAAAGGAATTGGGTTACAAAGAGATAAAGATCGAGAGCAGGTTAGAAGCTGTCGGTTTTTATGAGAAACTCGGATATTCGCATGTCGATGACAGCGTGATCAAAAGCGGAAATTTTGATTGCGTAAAGATGAATAAGATACTGTGACGGAATAGTTCATGTATAAGATCTACATAGTTGAAGATGATAAAGGAATAGCCGAAGGAATAGCCGGATGTCTTTCTTCCTGGGAGATGGAAGTTCGTATCGTTTCTGATTTTAGAAATGTTCCGGGCGAGATAAATGAATTCGCTCCGCATCTTATCATCATGGATATAACACTTCCCTTTATGGGTGGTTATCACTGGTGCCAGGAGATCAGGAAAACAAGCAATGTTCCGATCATTTTCATATCGTCTGCAACTGATAATATGAATATCGTCATGGCTATGAATATGGGAGCTGATGATTATATTCCCAAGCCTTTTGATCAGAGCGTTCTCATCGCAAAAGTACAGGCGCTTCTCCGCAGGACATATTCATTTAATCAAAGCACGTTCACCCTGCAGGTCAGGGGCGCTGTTCTCAATACAAATGATAACTCTTTATCTTATAACGGAAACAAGATCGAACTTGCCCGCAACGAATACAAGATCCTTCTTACACTTATGCAGAATAAAAATAAAGTTGTCAGCCGTGAGAAGCTCATGGAGGCGCTTTGGGAGACTGACAGTTTTGTCGATGAGAATACACTGACGGTAAATGTCGGAAGGCTCAGAAAGACTTTGGAATCTGTTGGTCTTACGGATTTTATAAAGACAAAATTCGGTGTCGGTTACATCCTGGAGGATGAGGAATGAAGCTCTTCCCGGGTTACTTAAAGTACCGCTCGAAGATCATAATATCCTGCATCGTTATTATAGCGGTGTTCGCATCATCCTATCTTCTTTTTGAAATGCCGGGAATCGCAGTTCTATACCCTTTGATCCTTACTGCCGGAATAGGGATCATAGCCATGATCTTCGATTTTATATTCTTCATAAGACGTCACAATATGCTTTCTGCAGAAGAACTGCCCCTGCCTATGGACCGGATCGAAGAAGATTATCAGCTGATAATCAGCAAGCTTAATGAGGAAGCCAAACTCTCGCAGATGAAGTCTTCCGAAGACTATAACAATATGATCGAATACTACACGGTCTGGGCTCACCAGATAAAGACACCGATAGCAGCGATGCGTCTCAATCTTCAGTCAGAAGACACCGAACAAGCAAGGCGCCTAATGGGTGACCTGAACCGTATCGAAGCATATGTTGAGATGGTTTTGACTTTCTTAAGGCTTGATTCTGACAGTACTGATTACCTGATAAAAGAGTATGACTTAGATGAGATAATCCGTCCGGCTATAAGAAAGTTCTCAAAAGAGTTTATTCTTAAGAAACTTAAACTGGAGTATGACCCCGTGGACTATAAAACGGTTACGGATTCGAAGTGGTTATCATTCATAATCGAACAGATTATTTCCAACGCAGTCAAATACACTTCTGAAGGTTCCGTGAGGATCTGCATGTCTGAACCCGGAGTGCTCTGCATTGAAGATACGGGAATAGGAATAAGCGAAGAAGACCTTCCGAGAATTTTCGAGAACGGATATACGGGATTTAACGGCCGCGAGGATAAAAGAGCGAGCGGCATCGGCCTTTATTTGTGCAAACGCATCGCTGATAACCTGGGCCATAAGATCTCGGCTGAATCAGTTGCCGGAAAAGGGACAAAGATTATCCTTGACCTGAGGTCCAGGAAGGTAGAAGTCGAGTAAAACAGCAATTTCACCTATAAATGTGACAAACCTGTAAGGAATTGGTAAGCAGATTCAATGGAGCGGTTTATTTGTGTTTTTTATACTGTGGCTGACTCGAAAGAAAGGAAGTACAGTTTATGAGTTTACTCGAAGTGACGGGAGTAAAGAAAGTTTATAAAGGACGCCGCGGAGGCGCCTCCGTAGAAGCATTAAAGAACGTTATTTTTTCTGTTGAAAAAGGCGAATATGTTGCCATTATGGGTGAGTCCGGAAGCGGCAAGACAACGCTTCTTAACATACTCGCAGCTCTTGATAAAGCTACGGAAGGAACAGTTATCCTGGATACCATGAATCTGGGAACTATTAAAGATTCGGCAATCGCAAGATTCCGCCGCGATAACCTTGGTTATGTATTTCAGGACTTTAATCTGCTCGATACATTTACGTTGGAAGATAATATCTATCTGCCTCTTGTTCTTGCAGGAAAAAAGCATCAGGAAATGAAGGAGCGTCTCGATAAACTTGCTCCAGCTTTGGGGATAACAGATCTTCTTAAGAAATATCCTTATGAAGTATCGGGCGGTCAGAAGCAGAGAGCGGCAGTCGCGAGAGCCTTGATCACGAATCCGAAGATCATACTTGCAGATGAGCCTACGGGAGCACTCGATTCAAAATCATCAGACGAACTTCTCTCGCTCTTTAAGAAGGTCAATCAGATGGGACAGACAATACTGATGGTTACCCACTCGACAAAAGCAGCAAGCCATGCTTCGCGCGTGATGTTCATTAAGGATGGAATCATATTCCATCAGATCTATAAGGGTGAATCTACTGACCGGCAGATGTACCAGAAGATAAGCGACACACTTACTCTCCTTGCCCAGGGAGGTGATAAGTAAATGAAGGCCGGTTTTTATCCTAAGATGGCTGTAAGCGGGATGCGCAAGAACGGCCGTCTCTATACACCATACATGATCACCTGCATCCTCATGGTTGCAATGTTCTACATCCTCCATTTCCTTGGCTTTTCAGATGTTATGAAAGGAATGGCGGGCGGAGGTACCGCAACGGATATGGTCGGAATGGGCGCTTACATTATGGCGATATTTGCTGCGATATTCCTTTTTTATACGCAGTCTACTCTTATCAAGGGGCGCAAAAAGGAATTCGGTCTGTACAGCATTCTCGGAATGAATAAGAGCAACATCGGGAAGATCATTTTCTGGGAGACGGCAATAACCGGAGTCTTTTCCATCGGATTCGGACTGTTAACCGGCATCGGCCTTTCCAAGCTTGCCGAACTCGGATTCACCAAGCTTATTGCGGTTCCTACCAGATACGAGTTTTCTGTATCAGGAATTTCCGTCATAACAACACTGATACTGTTCACGATAATCTTCTTTTTCATCTATCTGAATACTGTAAGACAGGTCAGATTTGCAAATCCTATCCAGCTTATAAGTGCCGGCAAGGCAGGCGAGAAGCCGCCGAAGGCTAACTGGGCAGTAGGGATTATAGGTCTTGCTGTTCTCGGATCAGGATATGCAATAGCACTTAAGATCGAGCAGCCTATCTCAGCTTTGATGTGGTTCTTTGTAGCGGTCATTCTGATAATCGTCGGAACATACCTCGTTCTTATCGCGGGTTCCGTTATCTTGTGCAAACTGCTTCAGAAGAATAAGAAGTATTACTACAAGACGAATCATTTTGTTTCTGTCTCTTCAATGGCATACAGAATGAAGCGCAACGGCGCAAGTCTTGCATCTATTTGTATTCTACTTACCATGATCCTCGTCACGCTGTCTTCCACAACTGCTCTTTATACAGGTGAGGAACAGTGCCTTGATGCGCGTTATCCGAATGAGATCGGCGCGTTTGCCTGCAAGTACGGATTCGATGAGAGTCTGCCTTCACAAGGAGAGAGACTGGATAAGATCTTATTGGCAGCAGCTGAAGAAAACGGTGCGGTTGTCACGAATAACTACACATATTTCGTATACTCGATCAGTGGTTATTTTGAAAACGACAGACTCGAGGTAAACCTGAATTCACTTACCGACATGGCTTTCATTGATTACGATAAAGTTGCCCAGATACAGTTCCTGGATGATGACGATTACAACAGAGTCTTCGGACACAATGTGAAAGTTAATCCCGGTGAAGCTGTTGTCGGCACTGCGAAAAAAATAGCAATCGGAAATGAGATCACTATTGGCGATGTCTCATTTAAGGTTTCCGGCCGGTTTGACGATGCGATAAGTGAGATCGATCCCATAGCTGCAGGTGCGGCTTCTCCTACGATCTATATGATCGTCGATGATGTTGAAACAGTGGCACGGAATTTTATTCAGTATGTTGACTATAACGGGGAACCCATGCTTGCGTGGTTCTGGTACTGCAGATTTGATACAGGGCTTGATGACGAAGGCCAGATTGCTCTTGCAGAGACACTCTCTGAAAAAGTAACGGAAGAGTTGAAGGGAAAGGGTTTCTCCAATTACTATTGCGAGAGCCATGAGGCTGAGCGAGGTGACTTCGTAAGCACTTTCGGAGGCCTGTTCTTCCTGGGAATCCTTCTTAGCATAATTTTCCTTGTCTCATGTGTTGTAATCATCTACTACAAGCAGATCTCGGAAGGCTTTGAGGATCAGGCAAGATTCGGCATCATGCAGAAAGTCGGTATGAACAGAGATGATATCAGGAAGAGCATCAACTCTCAAATGCTCACTGTCTTTATGATCCCGGTCATCCTTGCCTGCATACACCTTGCGGTAGTTCTGCCGATCGTCGACAAGCTTCTGATGCTCTTCGGACTATTCAATATGCCTCTGCTTCTTGCCTGCGCAGGAGTATGTGTGTTGGCCTGCGGATTATTCTATGCCGCTACCTATAAGTTGACATCAAACGCATATTATAAGATCGTGTCGTGATCCTTTCCTTTGACAGGAAACTTCGAAAAGTACCCGGTGAGAACAAATAACCTTAATCGTTATATTTTGATATAATTATAAGATATCGAACCGCAGTTGACCGGAGGAATAAAAATGCTGAAGTTTCTTGGAAGAGGTTCTGCTTTTACGGATGAACACAACAGTGCATACTTCGTGGAGAATGATGAGCTTATCCTGATTGATTGTCCGATGAGTGCATTCCAGAGATTGAAAGAAATGAATCTGGCATTGTACGATCACATATATGTGCTTATTACTCATACGCATGGTGATCATGTCGGCGGGCTCGGAATGCTGATCGATCTGCTGCAGTTTTCCGTAAAGACTCCGGTAACGGTTATTGCTCCTTCTAAAGAAGTCGAAGCGGACTTGTTTTATTTCATTACAATTGTGGAAGGGTGTAATACTGCGTGGTATGAACTTATCAATGTTGAAGATCTGAAAAAAGACTGGTTTGTAAGAGTTATTCCTACAACTCATACCGAGGAATTAAGCGGAAAATGCTTTGGCTTGTATCTTATGGTTGAAGGTAATAAAGTCATTTATACCGGAGATACCAATACGCTTATTCCTTTTGAGGAATACTTTGAAAAGGATATGTATCTTTATTGCGAGATCTCCGCATATAAGAGTCCTGTCCACCTTTATTGCAGTGATATTGTTCAGAAGATTAAGGATTATGTGGATTCCGGAATGCATGTTTATCTGATGCATTTGGATGATGAGAAAAGGATCGCACAGATCATGGAAGGAACCGGAGCAGAGTTTGCTCCTCTTGATAAGGGCGGAGATGCATTGGTTGACCATGAAAGGATGCTGAGCAGAATCTTCGAGATATCGGACAGCCTTTATAAAGATATGAGCATTAATGACAGAATGGATCACGGTCTTCTGTTCTCTTATCTGACAGATCTCGGGAAAACGGTTGTTGATGCTGACAGAGCAAGTTTCTGGAAGTGGGATAAGAGAAAAGGCCAGATCTGGACGATGTCTGCAACAGGAATAGATAAGATCGTTATTCCGGACAATACCGGTCTTGTCGGTAAAGCTTTGAGGACCAAGAAGACGGTAATAACGAATGATCCGTACAATGATCCTGATTTTAATAAGGATATTGATGTGAAGACCGGTTATAAGACAAAGTCTGTACTTGTTCTCCCGGTAGCTGATATCAACGGAAGCTTCATAGGCGCATTGCAGCTGATAAATAAAAATGATGATAATGGTTTTGACGATGAGGCTGATCCCCGGAAACTCTCTCTTGCGGCGTTAGTCTGCGGAATTGCTCTTGAGTCCGAGACATTTCTTGAAGATTCTCATCATGACAGACTTACCGGGCTCAAAAACAGGATGGGTTTCTATTACGACTTCGGAGGAAAGTTCAAAGATTACCTTATTCCGGGTTCAGGCAAGACAATGTCTGTCTTTATCAGCGACATAGACAAGTTTAAGCGCGTCAATGATACATACGGACATAATGCGGGTGACGATGTTCTTAAGTTTACTGCTGATCTTCTTGAATCTTCCTGCGGTGAGAAAGACAGCATTTACAGATGGGGCGGCGAAGAGTTTATTATGGTAATGCGCGATACCGATATCGAAGGAGCAGTCCGGAAAGCTGACGAGATCAGGACCAAGCTTATGGATTGTGATATTGAAGCAGACGGAAATACGATCAGATGCACGATGAGTTTCGGATGTAAATTCTTTGATCCTTCCAAAACTATCGAAGAAAATGTAAGCGCAGCAGATGAGAAACTCTACACAGCGAAAGAAACGGGAAGAAACAGAGTCTGTTATTAACAAAGTTAATTGTAAATAATTATTTATTAATGTATTATTTTATACAGCAGAAATGACCTGTGCTTAAAAACGCAGGTCTTTTGCTAAGAATAAGGTGTAGTTTTTTAAGGAGGTTGATATGGCTTTTTGTAAAAAGTGTGGTGCTCTTCTTTCATTTGCTAATGGCGTTTGTTCCAGATGCGGAACCCAGTCCATGTCCGGTAATTCCGGGAAAAACAAATTGGAATTTGCCAGCAATAACTCGGGATTTGCCAAATCAGTGGTGATAGATCAGTTAGAGAAGTATCTCCAGCTTCTTGTTGATAATGAAGAACTCAAGACAATGATCAAACCACAGAATAATTTTCCTTCAACGCCGGACAGCGGATACAAGAAGAGATCATTTATGAAGTTTTTCTGGCCGTTCCTTGTCGGAGGAATAGTCGGAGGCTATGTTGTTTATATTGGTGCAACGTTTCTGACTGCCTTTAATGCAGCTTCCAGCGGCAGGATCAATTCGAATTCGTCGGCAGCACAAGTATCCATTATGGGTGATTCCATCGCAGGGTTTATCGTTGCTCTGATCGTAGCAGCTGCGATTATTTTCCTTGGTATTAAGATCGCCAAGAGGAAACAGGCAGATTTTAACAGCAATGCGGATTTTATGATCGAACAGGCAAAAGAAAGATATAACCAGGGATTACAGAATCAGAGAATGCTCGATCTGTTCCAGGAGAATATTGGTGAGATGCGCAAGTATGAGTCTCTCGTTCCCGAGAATCTGCGTAATCCTTCCGGGGTCGGTGCGATCATAGATCTTCTGAAAGAAGATAAGGCTCAGACTGTTGAAGAAGCGTGTTCAATGCTCTAATGTCCCTGACGGTCAATTTGATTGCTTATTAACCTAAAGCCCGGTTGTCTGACCGGGCTTTTCTTATGCATGTACTGCAGAATAAAACAGTTTAATTATTCCGAAAAAGATGTACAATCTACCATTGTCAGATGAGGTGGAAAATGCACAAGGTTACAGGTTACATCAAGAATAATGCGATACTGTTTATATCAGGACTTCTTGCCTGTATTTCATGTTTTATCGTGAAACCCGATCAGGAGTATACAGGATATATTAACTTCAGGGTCCTTGCTCTTCTGTTCTGTCTTATGCTGATCGTATCAGCTATGTCGCGGATCGGAACATTTTCTGTACTGACAAATGTGCTTCTTTCGAGAGTAAAGACATACAGAGGAATCAGCCTTCTTATGTCACTTATGGCTTTCTTTATGAGCATGTTCCTGACAAATGATGTTTCACTGGTGACACTTGTTCCTTTTGCCATAATGGTGCTCGCGCCTTTTGGTGAGAACAGAAAACTCATGTTCACGCTTATAATCATGACGGTTGCAGCAAACCTCGGAAGTATGCTGACGCCTATCGGTAATCCTCAGAATCTCTATCTTTACGAGCATTATAAGATGCGTCTTGGTGATTTCTTTCTTCTTATGCTTCCGTATTCTCTGTTGTCACTGATACTGGTTGTTGCAATGACATTTATCCTGGTCAGCGGAAAAGAGAAGCTGAAGGACAATGATAAGCTTGTGATTCAAAAAATCTCAATAGGAAAACTCATTGTTTATATTCTGCTCTTTATACTGAATATTCTGACCGTTATCGGTATTCTTGATTTCCTGATCTCGTTTTTAATAACTGTTGTCCTGATGGCGGTATTGGATTTAAAAGCATTTTTGAAAGTCGATTATAATCTTCTCGTAACGTTTATTTTCTTCTTCATCCTTATAGGCAATATCGGGCGTATTGATGCAATAACCGGTGCGTTGTCAGGTCTTGTATCCGGCTGGCCTGTGCCTGCTGCGGTCTTGTCTTCGCAAATAATCAGCAATGTCCCTGCCGCCATGCTGCTGTCGGCATTTACTGACAACGGCAAAGCACTTGTCGTCGGTACAAATCTGGGAGGACTTGGTACGATAATCGCAAGTATGGCAAGTCTTATTACTTACAGATTCCATGCTTCTTTTGCTAAGAATCAGGAATCTGACGGTGATGGAAAGAAGGGAAACTATCTTTTAAGTTTCTCTGTCATTAATGTTATCATGCTTGCAATTCTTTTCGGTGAGTATATGCTTATTAATTGGTTTGCCGGGTAATGCAACAATGCCGTCAGGCAGACTGTATTAATGTCATAAAACCTGACAGAAAATATGGAGATTATACTATGAAGAGATTGTCAACCAAGCTTTTGACATTGGGACTTACGTCAATAATCCTTACCGGCTGTCTTACAGCATGCAAGGTTAACAAGCACGTCAATATAAATGCTGACGTTAAAGTCAATGGGGAAGAAGTATTCAGCACAAAGATCAGCACAGATTCATGGGAGATTCCGCAGATCAATAAAGTAAGTGTTGAACATAAAAAGTATTTCGAAGAAGCGGTAAGCGAACTTGACGGATACTTCTATGAGCCGGTTGCGTTACTCGGAACCCAGTTAGTATCAGGCACGAATTACTGCTTCCTATGCAAACCCACAGTTGTTGCAAACAATGCAGCAGGTTCTGTGGTTCTTACATATATCTATGTTGATCTTCAGGGAAAAGCGACTTATTTGAAAGATAAGAAATTAGCTCTTCCCGGCACTGAGACAGCAAACGATGACGGCACTCCGATGGTTGGAGGATGGTCCTATTCTGATTCCGCAGTTATTACGGATGATATAAAGAATATTGTTTATAAAGCTGTCGAAGCAAAAGGCGGAGACGCATACGAACCAATCGCTTATATCGGTTCCCAGGTTGTTGCCGGAACAAACCACGCGATCCTTTGCAAGATGATACCTTCAGTTTCAGGGCAGGATGCTGCGGCCTCACTGATCCTCGTATATGTCTATGAAGATCTTGAGGGTAACTGTGAGATCACGGATACTGAAGATATTAAGTTAGAGATCTGACTTATTCTGTAATATATTCGCTGTATGCCTTCTTTATGATGTTCCAGTCAAGGTCGAATCTTGACATGTGTTTTGTGAAGGCAGCTTCGACTGCTTCTTTATCATGGGCAGCGATAGCATCTGCAATAGCTTTGTGATCAGATACGAGTTTTGTATCCTTGATCGTCTTAAGGGACAAAGATCTTACTCTGTCGAAATGAAGACTCATCAGACCTACCATATAGAAACACTGCATCTTGTTGCATGCAACATATATCTTCTTATGGAATTCATTATCGTAATCAAGAAACTTCGGAGGATCATTCTCAATATAGAACTGCTGAAGCTTGATGTTTGCATAGAGATCCTGAATGTCCTGTTCGGTGGCAACATCACAGGCTTCTTTAAGAAGAGCGCCTTCAACAGCAATACGAAGGAAGCGGGATTCCTTTATCAGTTCATAATCGATCAGTGATACGCTGCAGCCCTTCTGGGGAAGGATGTTGACGATCTTTGACTTCGATAATTCGAGGAAAGCTTCATGAACGGGAGTTCTTGAGATGCCCAGCTGAGTTGCAATCTCCTGCTCACCGATAAGGCTTCCGGGTTTGATCTCCATATTGATGATGTTGTCTTTTACGATGCGAAAAGCATATTCACGGTTAGGTTCGAATGTTTGCTTAGGCGTGATGATCATAACGGAAATCCCCTTTATATTATCGATAGTTATAAAGAAACTAACATAAAATAAAATTTATGTCTACCACTTACATACTAATTAGCAACAGCATTATGAAGCGTTTTGCGAACTGCTCCGTTTTCCTTTATCAGATCATCCAAATAGTTTTCTATCACAGGCGTAAGACCGGTCTTGTTTATGTCGAGCCCGAAAACCGTTTCGTTGGAAAGTATTCCTGAGAGTTTTCCGCTTACGCTTTCTTTCATACCGTAGCTGATTCCTTCAGCCTTAAGTTCATTTTGGAAGAACCCGGCCATCGGATCCGGACTGATCTCAAAAGCCTCTCCATTATCGTCGACTGCAAGAAGGTATCTGAGCCATCCTGCAATTACAAGCGGGATCAGCTTAAGTTCGCATAATTTCTCAGGTTTCTCTGTCAGATATGAATTCAATGTGATACCGAATCTTATTGGAAGCTTCTGACTTGTATCGGTTGCGATTCTTTGAGGTGTATCAGGAAGGAACGGATTCGGGAATCTTTCCTCGAGGACTTCCTTAAGGAACTTCTCAGGATTCAGGATCTTAGGATCACAAACAACGGGGAGGCATTCACCGTAACCCATTTTCGTAACAAGCGAATTCAGATCACTGTCGTTCATCTCATCTGAGATCTTTTTGAAGCCCAGAAGGCATCCGAATACCGCTAGCGAAGTGTGAAGAGGATTAAGGCATGCAGTTACTTTCATCCGCTCTGCCTTATCAACGGTATCTCTGTCTGTGAGGATCACACCGCCTTTCCCGAGATCGGGTCTTCCGTTAGGGAAGAGGTCTTCGACGACAAGATATTCAGGGACTTCCGCATTTACAAAAGGTGCGGCAAAAACACCTGTCGTAGTCTTTACACTTCTGAGATTTTCGATGCCGAGACCGGTAAGCTTATTCAGGATCTCATCTGAAGGTCTGGGTGTGATCTTATCGATCATGCTCCAAGGGTATGCTATTCGGGACGGATCATTTGCATAATCGCGGAAAGAATCATCAACATAACCATTACCGGCCCAGGCATCGATTATCTCCAAAACTGATGATCTGAGTTTGTCGCCGTTATGACTGCAGTTATCCATGCTGACCAGGGCCAGAGGATACTTGCCGGCATTGTATCTCTCAAGAAGGAGTGCCGCTATAAAACCTATGCATGTAAGCGGATGTGAAGGCCCATTCTCCATATCTTTTGCGGCTGCTTCATATAATTTCCCGTCTGCGTCTCTTAAGGCATATCCTTTCTCGGTAATGGTAAAAGAAACGATCTGAAGGGAAGGGTTCCTTGCTATCTCATTGAGTCTTCGGATATTTTCCGGGATGTCGTAGTTTGCAGCGATAGCCTCAGTGATGTTTCCGATGATCTCATATCCTGTATTTCCGTCAGATTTGAGATCGCATATGATCGAGAGGTTATCGAACGGTTTATAGACTCTCTCGAAATTCTCATAATCCTGTGTTCCGCAAACAATGATTCCCGTATCGGTCAGGCCCTGATTCAGGAGCCTTTGGTTGATCCTTGCGATGAAAGCCCTGAAGATATTTCCGCCGCCGACATGGAGCCACCTGGGAGAGACAGCCGTGGCTTTAATACAGGAGTCGATATCATACTCCGGCAATTTGACGTTTATACTGTTCCAGAATTCTTTGTTATTCAGATTCTCTTTTGACAGGTCCATATTGATTTCCTTTCTGAGTCCTCTTTTCTAACAAAACCGATAATCTTATAAATCACTATAAGATTATCGGTTTTGCTGGCAAGGGTGGAGGTAATGCCTTATGAAAACTAAGTAATTAACAAAGTTTGGTTACGGCTTCCCATAAACCGTTGATATATGCTGCACCCAAAGCGCGGTCGTAAAGACCGTATCCGGGTCTTCCTACTTCATCCCAGATCATTCGGCCGTGGTCAGGACGGATATAGCCGTCAAAACCATTCTCGTAAAGATTTTTTACGATGGCGAGCATATCAAGATCTCCGCATGAGGAAAGATGTGCTGATTCGTGGAAATCAGTCTCATTCTCGTGCTTAACATTTCTTAAGTGGACGAAATGCACCTTGCCCATGGAAGTGAAAGTCTTTGCAATATCCGGAACATCATTGTGAATTCCTGCGCCGAGGCTTCCTGTGCAAAGCGTGAGACCGTTCCTCTTTGAAGTGTTGAGATTAAGATATGTATTGATCGACTCTTTGCTGTTTACTACCTTAGGGAGGTTGAATAAAGGCATCGGAGGATCGTCTGGATGAACCGCAAAATTAATATCCAATTCTTCCGCAGCCGGAATAACTGCATCAAGGAAATATTTGATGTTCTTGAAGTAATCTTCAGAAGACATATTCTGATAGAACCTAATGTCTTCTGCCATCTGTCCGAATCTCTCAGGTTCCCAGCCCGGAAGACTGAAATTGTGTGATCCGTCGATCATGGAAGAAGTGATCTTCTCTAATGTAAGATCCTTTGCTACGTTGTGGTTGTATGCCATGGCGTTGCTTCCGTCAGGCAGCTCTTTAGCAAGATCGCTCCGGTACCAATCCATAACGGGCATGAAATTATAGCAGATGCACTTAACTCCGGCCTTGGAAAGATTCCTCATCGATTCAATGTAGTTATCGATTAGCAAATCTCTTGATGGTAATCCCTTCTTAATATCTTCATGAATATTCAGACTCTCAATGACTTCCATCTCAAGACCCTGGGAATTGATCTCATCTTTTACCAGATTGATCTCATCCATGGTCCAGACGTCACCGACAGGAATCCTGGTAAGATGCGTGGCTACGCCGCTTACACCGGGAATCTGCCTGATCTGTTTAAGAGTTACGCTGTCGTCACCGTATGGGAACCACCGTATAACTAATTTCATGCACTATTACCACCGAAAAAAGACTTTACTGAGAATACTGAGATAATACTCAAGCCTCATTCTGTCCACTAGTATACTAGTAGGCTTGCGTTCTGTCAATAGAACGTGACATGTTGAAATGTTAACTCTTATCCGGGGGAATAACTACCCTTCAAAATATAGCAAAATAGGGGAAGAACAATGGATTTATCACTTGCTTTATCGATGGATTTAAGCATATCCATACTATGATGCACAAAATCGGATAAATGCTATTCCTCATCGGGGATCATTTCTTCCGGCTGATCGTTTTTATGAGATCTGGGCTTGAATAACCTGAACAGTAGCGGAACAAATACGATGAAGCCGAACATCTTTATAACTTCTTCCAAAGATGCGAAATAGATAGTTCCCAATTCATACTGTTCTTCCGTAACGATTGTCATGTTTTTACATGTTATTACTAATGTATAACAAAGAAGTCCTGCAGTGATGAGGACTGTTGATATTACAGTCGTCTTTACGGGAATGGTCTCATATTTTTCAGGGTTTAACTTTTTCACGCTTATGAATATTCCTGCGAAGATCAGGCCTGCAGCGAGGATCCCGGATACCAGCTGGATGTAGTTGAGATAATCAGTCATTTTTCTCTGCCTCAATGCAAATATCTTCTGGATCTTCAGAGATCTCTGCTTTTTGATCTACCGTGTTTTCGCGTGAGCTTTCCACACTCATAGCAGCAGTAAATGCTTTCTCCGTGATCATCTGACAGAGATAAGTTGCTCCTGCAGGAATAACAAGTGCGGCAGGAGGGAAGCCGATGCTTACTGCGACTGCAATGATATTGATGATCCAGATAAGAATGAATTTCGGGAAGTTGATCATACAGAGCGTGAAACTGTTTTTTATTGTTCCGGCAATACCGTTATCAAAACGAGCCATCAGAGGATAAACGAACGGCAAAGTAAAAATGACAGGAAGAAGCGGGAGGAAGGATACAAACATGTACCATTCGGGAAGTCTGACATTGCCCCAGCCGAAGAAAGCAAAATAAATATTGAATCCGGCAACTGCGCTGTAAGCAGAATATAAAAGATGAACGATTATTCCGTTCTTGAGATTGTCCTTAAACGAATGGATGAAGTCTTTACTTATGTTGTCTGTTTTCTTATAGTATTTGTGGTATACGGTATAGTATAAAGCCGTTATCGAAGTTCCTGCCGTAACCAAAGGAAGACAAAACAAAAGGAAAAGAGCGGAGATGATCACAACATCTCCTATCGCTTTACCGGTTCTGTAGAGCCAGCCGTTTGTGATGTGGTCGAATGATTTCTTTGCCATATTGACTTCCTCTAATTGTCAGTATAAAAGTTTGAAAGACGACTTGTCAACTAGAATGGTAGACAATTAATCGATATATGTATAGAATAGCGCTAAAGGAAGGATGGTGCAGAATATGACATCTACAAGATTATCCGGTATCTATTCTGACGGAATGGTTCTCCAAAGAAATAGAGAAATAATAATAGAAGGTTTTGAAAGTTCAAAGAGCGAGGTCGCCGTTACATTGGCCGGTACGACTTTAACTGCCGAAGTCAATGACGGATCTTTCAAAGCCGTTTTCCCTCCCATGGATACAATGTTCGATACTGATCTTAAAGTCGAAGGCACAGATGTTATAAGCATAAAAGATGTCTGCATCGGTGATGTCTTCATGCTTGCAGGACAGTCTAATATGGAACTTCCTGTTATCAGAACTATCGATCTTAATAAAGAAGAGATCGAAGCAAAGGATTATCCTTTTGTCAGACAATACAGATTAACACCGGATCTGGAGATCCCGCTCAAGGGCGAAGATCCGATATGCACACTACCTGAGACTGATTGGGTCAAAGCCTGCGGCACCGGTAAGTATGAGATCAGTGCCATTGGATTTTATGCAGCGAAAAGACTTTTCGAAGAACAGAATGTTCCTATCGGACTGATACTTAATGCACAGGGCGGCGCAAACATAGAATCATTTATGTGCGAAGAAGATCTTTTCGCTACCGGCACAAAAGATGAAGAGATCGATCCTTACAGAGGCAAAGGCGTTCTTAAAGCTTATGTCGATGAGGGGAATCAGAAAGTTGTTACATGGCGTGAGAATACTATAGATAAAGATTTTTCTCCGGAAGACGCTTTGGCTGAAGGAGTAAATATAAAGATGCCATGTATCATTGCAGAAGATTTTTCCGGCAGTGTATGGTTTGCAAAAGAGTTCGATCTGGATAAGATCCCCGAAGGCGAATGCCTGCTGCGGTTAGGTGACCTGATCGATGCGGATGTTACTTATGTGAACGGTGTTGAAGTCGGCAGGACCGAGTATCAGTATCCGCCGCGGAAATATTCTTTTGACAGTTCTTTGCTGAAGACAGGAAAGAATACCATCCGCACAAGACTTATTATCGAGAACGGTGCCGGCGGTTTTGTTCCCGGCCATCCTTACCGTCTTGAGACCTCTGACGGATATATTGATCTTACCGGAAACTGGAAGATGGCAGTTGAGAAGATGACAGAAAAGTTCGTACCCAACAAGATGGCTGTGAATATTCCCTCATCACTTTACTATGCAAGTCTTTTAACTATAAAGGATATAAGCATTTCCCAGATCTGGTGGTGCCAGGGTGAATCCAATGCTGAATTCCCTGAAGGTTATGATAAGAAGATGATCCTTCTATTCAAAAAGATGCGAGAACTGTTTGGTGATGTTCCTGTAGTACTTGTAAGAATTGCAGATTATATTAATCCGTTGACTGATACGAAGATACCGGAAGGGTGGAAGCAGATCCAGAAGCTTCAGGATGATGCTCCGGCATATATCAGTAAGATAAAAGTGGTTAACAGTCCCTGTCCTGATCCGATACATGAACTTCATCCTCAGAATAAGAGTGAGATCGGAGCTGACGTGGCAGCAGCGTCTTTGGAACTAAACTGATAAATTATTAAAATATTTAATTGGTCTTAAAGAGATCTGGAATCTCAATCCCGGCATGTTTTACGTGTCGGGATTTCAATGTTTTTGCCAATATCATGTCGGAATGATTAAAAATATAGATGTTCCGATAATTTATTCCTTTATTTTGTAATTTCCCGACATAAATAGAAAAATACCAGGCAAAAAAGGTTTTATTCGGATTACACAAATTCGCACGCTAGAATGGTAGAAGTCTATTGACATATCACAATAGTGGTGATAATCTCATATCAATGTAACTAACATACAAGTATGCAAGAACTCTTGGTAAGTTAGCATTTTACATCATTAGGGTCTCAAGGGGTTAACCAAGATGGGTAAGAAAGAACAAATTGCACAGGTTACCGAGTGGTCTCCCAAGGAAATCTCTGCTCGTGAAAGAATCACAAAAGATGTCAGGGTCAACTGGCAGTTGTATGCTATGTTTTTGCTTCCTGTTATCTACTACATTATCTTCAGATATATCCCTATGTTCGGTAATATCCTTGCTTTCCGTAAGTACAATCCGGGCGGAAGCATTTTCGGTCAGGGACCTCTGACCTTAAAGTATTTTAAGCAGTTTATTACGGCTAAGCCTTTCTGGCAGGCTTTCTCAAATACATTGATCCTCAACGGCCTTTATCTTATTTTCAGATTTCCGCTTACACTTCTTTTCGCATTGCTTCTGAACGAGATCAGAAATCTTCACTGGAAGAAATTCGTCCAGACAGTATCTTATCTTCCGCACTTCATTTCTATGGTTATTGTCTGCGGTATGGTCAAAGAACTCCTTTCAACACACGGTCCGATCAATGATCTGATATTCAAGATGGGTGGTGAGAAGATCAGTTTTATATCACTCGCTGAATGGTTCAGGACTATCTTCGTAACATCAGGTATATGGCAGAGCCTGGGCTGGGGCACGATCCTTTATCTCGCGGCAATGTCAGGTATCAATCCATCACTTTATGAGGCAGCAACAGTTGACGGAGCAACTCATTTCCAGAAGGTAATACACGTTACTATTCCATGCATTCTTCCTACGATCGCAACACTTCTTATCCTTGATATCGGCGGACTTGTCGGATCAGGCGGAGCATTCGAGAAAGTATATCTCTTATACAGTCCTATGACTTATGAGACAAGTGATATCGTATCCACTTACGTATTCCGAATGGGTGTCGAATCGGGAAGCATTAACTTCGCAACTGCGGTTGGCCTCTTTGAAGGATTGATTAACCTTGTGCTTCTTACATGTGCGAACTTTGTATCACGCAAAGTTGCCAAGACGAGTCTTTGGTAAGGAGGGAATGAGATGAGTACTATTGATAATTCAACTCGTGATATCCATATACATAATCCGAAGAACAGGATCAAGGAATCCAAGGGTTACAGAGTTTTCACGGTTTTCAATACCATCATAATGATATTGATCTCATTTGCTACTCTTTATCCGTTCCTTTATCTTGTATCACAGTCTTTCTCTTCAGATCAGGCGATTTTCGCGGGACATACCGGACTTATACCGGAAGGTTTTAATGTTGATACTTATATTTATGTTATTACCCGCAACCCGATCGCTCCTTTCCCGAAGCTTTTCCCGAATCTCAGGATCCCGGAATTTATCGTTTACTACATGAACACGATCTTCTATACGCTGGTAGGAACGGTATTATCACTTTTCTTCTCTTCGATCCTTGCTTATCCGTTATCGAAAACAAATCTTAGGGTAAACAAGATCCTGTCACCGTTCATTATCTTTACGATGTATTTCGGCGGCGGTCTTATCGCGAACTACGTTTTGGTATTAAGACTCGGACTTAAGAATTCAATGTGGGGATTTATTCTCCCGATGCTCATCAGTACCTATTATGTAATCCTCATGAGATCGTTCTTTATGAGTATCCCGAAAGATCTTGAAGAAGCAGGTGAGATTGACGGCCTTAACAAGTGGGGTGTTTTCTGGTTTATCGCGAGGCCCCTTTCCACACCGATCATTGCGACAATGACATTATTTTATGCGGTCATGTACTGGAACAATTGGTTCAATGCAAAACTCTACCTGCAGGATAAGGTAAAGTGGCCTGTTGCATACTTCTTGCAGACCATTATCAGAGGTGCAGGGTCGTCGGATCCTGATGCCCAGAATATGACGGCAAACATTAAATCCTGCGCAATGGTCCTTACCGTTCTTCCAATCATATGCGTCTATCCGTTCATACAAAAATACTACGTCCAGGGCATGATGCTCGGCGGCGTAAAAGAATAATCATCTTGTGCTTCAGGGGTAACCCACGGCAATAGAAAAATGAAACAAAAAGAAAGGAAACAGTTATGAAGACAACAAAACTTGCAAAAGTAGCATCTGTCGGTCTTGCAGTTTCAATGCTTTCCAGTCTAGCTGCTTGTAGTGGCGGCCCCGGTGAGTCTTCCGAGACTACAACAATTCCGAGTCAGATCGAGACAACAGCTGATGCTGGAGATGATTTGGGCTACACATACGGTTTGGGTCAGACATTCCATGCTGACCAGCCTGTAACCTACACAATGTTCTTCAGTGATGCATCATGGTATCCGATGGTCGATACATGGAAAACGGAGGGTATTTTCAAGAAAATCGAAGAGATGACAAATGTTACGCTCGACATCAAGTCATACGACAGCGGCGACTACATGGACAACATCACACTCGATATCAATGCAGGTAACGCAGCTTACATTATTCCTAAGATCTATGATGATTCTGCATTCGTTGACGGCGGTGCTATCGTTCCTATTTCTGACTACGTTCAGTACATGCCTTACTACACAGAGTTCTACAACACATATAACCTCTCCGGTGATATTCAGACGATCACCAGAGCTAACGGTAAGTACTATAAGCTCCCCGGCATGAAGGAAGCAAACCTCATCAACTATTCTTTCGTTATCAGAAAGGATATTTGGGATGCAGCAGGTGTTGACGTTGTTGCTATCCAGAAAGACTGGACATGGGCTGATTTCCTCGAAGCTTTGAAGAAGGTTAAGGCTTACATGGTTGAGCAGGGTATGTGCGAAGAGAGTGATTATATCTGGTCTGACCTCTGGTGCGGAAATGAATCCGGACAGGGCAGCGGCGGAAACCTCCTTGGCGTTATGGCTGCAACATATGATTGTAATGCTGGTTGGAACATGGGCAACGGTATGAGATTCGATCACAATGCCAACAAGTTCATCTTCTCACCTACAACAGAAAACTATAAGGCATTCTTAAAGACAGCAAACAGCTTTATCGAAGCCGGTATCCTCGATCCCGAGACATTCACTCAGGATGACGCTACAGCTACGGCTCAGTACTACAACGGCAAGACAGCTATCATGTCGATCAACCAGGGCCAGTGGGCAAACTATGAGCAGAACATGACAGCTCAGCTCGGTGCAGGCAACTTCGAAAACTATGTAATCACGATCCCGATCGGTTCTACAAGAAATTCCACAGTATCTCCTGAAAGACTTGAGAACGGCGTAATGATCTCTAAAAAGGCTCTTGATGAACTCGGTGAGGAAGGCTTTATCGAGATGCTCAGATTCGTTGACTGGCTCTTCTATTCTCACGAGGCATATGACCTTACAAAGTGGGGTGTTGAAGGCGTTCACTACACAGTAGATGCAGACGGCAATAAGAAGCTTATGGATGGTTTCTGCTGCTCAGGCTTGGGCTATGGTAACGACGAAGCTGAGTCAATGACAGACATCAGACTTAAGTGGGGTTATGCAGGCGGTAACTTCTGGTACGGCGGTACAGTTGCAGAGATGTCAGACAACCTTATTCCTCCTGTAGCTGATTATGTTAGCAGAGATTATAACGACAGAGATATACCTCCGCTCGCACCCGGTGTTGCTCCTACAGCAGATCAGAACGAGGAGATCAACCTCATCGCTACACCTCTTATCAGTAACGTCAACGCATGGACATTGAAGTTCGTAACAGGTCAGGAAGATATTGACGCTCAGTGGGATGCTTATGTTCAGTCCTGCAATGAACTCAACGTTCAGGGTCTTGTTGATATCTATGGTGAACTCTACAAAGGATGATAACTGATCCTTAAACAATCGCTTTAAGCAAATCGAGGGGCTGTCGCAATGACAGCCCCTTATTTGTGTTTTCTTATATTTGTTGCGACGGACCAAAATGGGATTATTGGGTTTTTGATCCGTAGGTTTTTCGAAAATACTGCTTCAAAAACACTGAGATGACGGACTGAATTGGCATTTTCCTGGTTTTGGTCCGTCGAAAACCGGGTTTAGGGTTCCTTCATGACGGAAATCGACGGACCAAAATGGTATATCTATGGATTTAGTCCGTCGAGAACAGCGTTCAGAGCTCTTTCTGGGCAGGAATCGACGGACTAAAACGGTGTATTCTTGATTTTGATCCGTCGAAAACAGCGTTTAAAGTTTCTTCTTGGCAGAAATCGACGGACCAAATTGGTTTATTCATTGATTTAGTCCGTCGAAAACGGTTGAATTACAGTACTATGCATATTAAGATTTTGCGTTAAACATTTCGAGTGCGTTCTTATAACATACTCTCTCGATAATGTCTTTTAGGATCCTCTTATCATAAGGGAATCTTCCGCACGCAATCGCAGTACCTAAATAATTGCAGAAGATCCTTCTGAAATATTCGTGTCTTGTATAGGAAAGGAAGCATCTTGAATCGGTAAGCATGCCGACAAAGCAGGGAAGTGAACTTTGCGAACAAAGAGATCTGAGCTGATCTTCCATCCCTGCGAGGTTATCGTTGAACCACCATGCTGCTCCATGCTGGATCTTACCTGGTACGCTTCCGTCGTTGTAACAACCGCAGAGAGTATCAATTACGGTATTGTCTGTAGGGTTCAGGGAATAGATGATCATCTTCGGGAGCAGCCCTTCGGAATTAAGTCTGTCCATGAATCCTGTAAGAGGAGTTACAAAGTCAGTCTGGCCTGTGATAGTATCGCAGCCGCAGTTGATCCCGGCACTCTTTAACATCTTTGAATTGACGTTGCGCTTGCAGCCGAAGTGAAGCTGCATAGTCCAACTTCTCCTGGCATATTCGCGAGCGAAGAAAAGCATTATATCGCTCTTATAAGCCGTGAGTTCTTCGTCAGTTAACCGGGCATCGGGAGATGATATTTTTTTCACGAAGACCTCATCTGAAGTAGTGTTAAGTTCATCTTTGTACTTGATGTATTCCATGCCGTGATCTGAGATCCTGCATCCGTGTGATTCAAAGTGATCAAGTCTTGTAAGGAGGGCTGCTTTCAGGTCTTCTAATGAGTAGATCTTTGTGCCTGTAACAGATTCCAGTTTTCCTATATAAGAATTAAAACTGTCTTTTTCTATATCAACTATATTGTCAGGTCTGAATGCAGGAAGGACTTTAATTCCAAAGCCGGACGACATGATCTGTTCATGATAGATAAGTGAATCGCAGGGATCGTCAGTAGTACATATCAGTTCAACATTTGAGCCTGTCATAATACTTCTCGCGGATAGTTTTCCTGACTGAAGGATCTCACATGTCTTGTTCCAGACAGCCTCGGCATTTTGCGAAGTTAGAGGCTCATATATACCGAAATATCTTGCAAGTTCAAGGCATGTCCAGTGATAGAGCGGATTTCCGAATGCGGACTCCACAGCCTTTGCCCACATGAGGAATTTCTCTTTAGCCGGGGCATCACCCGTGATGTATTTTTCATCGATGCCGCAGGTCCTCATGAGTCTCCATTTATAGTGGTCCCCTTTGAGCCACAGCTCCGTGATGCTCCCGAAATGGATATCATCGGCAATCTCTTTTGCATCGATATGACAGTGATAATCGATGATCGGAAGATCTTTTGCGTATTCGTTATAAAGCTCAATTGCGATATCATTATCCAAAAGGAAGTTGTCATTAATAAAGCGGTCCATAGGTCACCTCATATTATTCGATTACCTATAAAATATATTATTTTGCCTATAATCGCAAACAAAAACATGGTAGAATGTTAGTTAATGATTGAGAGGTATTTGTTATGACTTTTTCAGAGAAGGTTTTCGCGACCGGAATAGTTCCTGTCGTGGTATTAAACAAAGTTGAAGATGCTGTTCCTTTAGCTGACGCACTGCTCAAGGGCGGGATCGATTTTATGGAGATTACTTTCAGAACCGAATGCGCTGCAGATTGTATCTCCCTGATCAGCAGGGAAGTTCCGGAAATGACCGTCGGCGCAGGCACGGTTCTTAATGTTGATCAGGCAAAACTTGCTGTTGACAGAGGTGCCAAATTCATTGTGTCCCCGGGTTTGGATGAAGATACTGTAAAGTGGGCTCTCGAAAATAACATACCGGTGATCCCGGGAGCAGTCACACCGACAGAGATAATGAAGGCGATAGATCTGGGACTTAAGGTGGTTAAATTTTTCCCTGCAGATGTTTATGGAGGCATTAAAGCTGTTAAGGCTTTATCTGCTCCGTTCGGTCAGATAAGATTCCTTCCGACCGGCGGTGTATCTGAAGCAAATCTTAAAGAGTTTATCGAGAACAAGTCCGTTGCTGCAGTTGGAGGGAGCTGGGTATGTAAGAAAGATGATATTCTCAATCACGATTGGGAAAAGATTACAATGCTTTCAAGTAATGCTGTAAAGATAATAAAGGAGACAAGAAAATGAGTAAATATCTGACGTTCGGAGAATTGATGTTAAGACTTAAGAGCCCCGGAAGGGAGCGCTTTCTCCAGTCTCCTTCTCTTGAAGCTACGTTCGGAGGAGGAGAGGCAAATGCAGCTGTTTCTCTTGCAAATTACGGATTGGATGTAGAGTTTCTGTCAGTGATCCCTTCAAATGCAATCGGTGACGCGGCAATAGGTGAACTGAAAAGGTTCGGTGTAGGTACTGACAAGATAATAAGGACCGATGGCAGAATGGGAATCTACTATCTTGAGACAGGTGCAAACCAGCGTCCGAGCAAAGTCATTTACGACAGGGCATATTCGGCTTTCTCGCTTTTCGCGCCCGGCGGTTACGATTGGGAAAAAATATACAGTGATGTGAAGTGGATACATATCTCAGGCATCACTCCTGCCATTTCTGAGGTAACAAAAGATGCATCGGTAATGGCAGTTCAGGAAGCAAAGAAAAGGGGCATTACGGTGTCTCTTGATCTTAATTACCGCAAGAACCTTTGGAAATACGGCGTTGATGCCAAGGAAATTATGAAGATAATGACATCATATACCGATATAGTCATCGCCAATGAAGAAGACTGTCAGAAGTCCTTGGGATTAAAGTGTGAGAGTAATGTTGAAGGCGGTAAACTCGATCACGGGGATTACAAGAGATTGAGTGATGCTTTGCTCGAAGAGTATCCGAATGTAAAGAAGGTTGCCATCACATTAAGGGAGAGCAAAAGCGCGGACATCAATTTCTGGGCAGCAGCGCTTAATAACCGTTCAGAATTTATCGTCAGCCGCAAATATGAGATGTATGACATAGTCGACCGCGTCGGCGGCGGAGATTCATTTGCCGGCGGACTGATCTACGGACTTAATCAACTTGGTTCTGACAAAGAGGCGCTTGAATTCGCAGTTGCCGCAAGCTGTCTTAAGCATTCCATCGACGGAGACTTCAACAGGGTGACGGTCGATGAAGTGGAGAAGCTTGCTAAAGGTGACGGAACGGGAAGAGTGCAGAGGTAAACTTTTGCAATTACTCCTGTTCTGATTTCTATCGCAAAACCCGAAAATTCACTTTTCCGATAGAAATTCGGCAGATTTCTATCGCGAATGAAGTTTTTCGGGATTTCCGATAGATTTTCCAAAAACATGCCAAAACCGCGAAAAACAGACCGCCAATTAATCCCGGCGTGCCGCAAAATTACCCCATATTCAAAAATACTTTGATAATCAAAGCTATTTACAAAGCATATTCTGAATGCTAATATTCCATTATCAAAACATCTTGATAAAGGGGGACAGGGTATGGATGGTATTATTTATATTTTGCTATTTACCTTTATATTTCTGCCGGTAATATTCTGTGTCCTGTTTATAATTTTTCTTACTAAATCTATCCAGCGCGGGAAAAGGATCAAAGAACTCGAAAAAGAGATATATGACCTTAAGTCCGGTAATAAGAATCAAGCGGCTCCGAATACTTATACACCCAATGCGGTGCCGCAGCAGCCTTATATCCCTCAGCAGAACATGATGCCGGGATACCCCGGACAGCCATATATTCAGTTGCCTGAGATTCAACCGCAGGGATATATGCCGGCTCAAGGAACATCTTCAGCTCCCGTGCAGGCTTATGCACCTCAGGTGGCTGCAAGTTCCTCTCAGCCTGTTGTACCTCAGCCGGCAATTGTTTCCGCGCAGTCTGTTGCTCCTCAGACGGCACCGTTTGCTCCTGTTCAAACATATGCTCCTCAGACAGTAAATCAACCTCAGAGCAATAATGATATTCCGGGACAGGCTCCTACACCGTCCTGGGCAAAGAAGCCGGGTGAAATTAACAATGTTACGGCATATCAGCAGCCGGTTTTGGAAGAGAAAAAGCCGCGTGAGAAGTTCTTCAGCAGTATAAATATTACGTTTGGAATCGGCGTTCTGCTCCTTACCATAGTCGGCGCAACATTTATGACCGGATCATGGCCATGGATGACCGAGGGTGTAAGAGCGGTTTGTCTGGTAATGATCGTATTTATAGTTTATGGAATGTCTTTCTTTGCGGGAAAGATCCTAAAACTTAAGCAGACGGAATTTGCATTATATACACTTGCGAGTCTCCTGGGACCGATAGTTATTGTCGGTATGGGAACATTCAATCTGCTGGGTTCGGCATTCTCATTTTCAGGTGGAACTGGATGGCTTGTTGCTACGGTCGCGGCATTAGTCCTTACTGTAACTTCAGTAGGAGGAAGGTTTCTATTCAAAGAGAAGACACAGGCAAATATTTACCAGGGCACTTTCTACATTGCTCTGACATGGCTGGTTGTATTCCTCTGCGGACAGATCGGACATGCCGGCAGCGGAGTAACTGAATGGGGTATGATCTGTCTTGGCCTTGCAACGCTGGCATTGGTATTCAGGATCGCAGCGGCAACAAATATCCTGGAAGGAGAAGTATTCTTCAAAGTATATTCAGAGATAATTACTTATATTACTGCAGGCCTGATACTTTTCTCTTCGTTTTTATCTGATGCTGCAATTTTAGGAGCTTCGATCGTTGAATTCGTTGCATTCGTTATATTTGCCAAGTTTTCATCTGACAGGAAGTGGATCAGGTATCTGCTGCCTTTCGTTGGAATGATGATCGCAGGTTCGTGGATCGTTTTCGCAGATGCGACTGAAGATACTGTTCTTATAACTTCGATCACTATTGCTGTTTTCGTGATTCTTTATGCAACTCTGAAGATCCTTAAACTCTCAACATTATTGTCAGATCTTCTGTTCACGATCTCACTTGGAACAATGCCGACATTTATCGCGATCGAAAAAGTTCCGGTTATAGGTGTAGTCTCCTGCTTCTTTGCGGTTGTTCTGCTCGTGTTCCAGATGCTTATAGAACCTGCTCTGGCTGAAAGTGATCTGATTCCTGAAGGAATACTCAGAAAAGAGAATCCCGTTCCTTTACAGGTTGTTTTCTCGTTGCTGGCAACGGTATTTTATTATCTTGGAGTTGTAATGCTTTATCTTACGATAAAAGAATTCCCGCTCCAGGGACATCTGTACTTCACATTGACGGCATTGATCCCGGCGTGTGCAGCCCTTGCTGTAAGATTCTTCCGTAAGGATGATATCAGGATCAGAGTCTCAGGTATTTTATTGTCGATAGGATCTGTTATAGCAGCTTTTGTATCATGCTTTTCTATCACGACAAAAAACAATCCGGACACGGGATTCTATTCACATGTCAATGTCTGCTCCTGGATCCTGACTCTGGCACTGATCGTTCTCTCGTTGTTCATTATGGTAAAGCCTCTCAAAGAAAAAGTATTAAGCGTAGGAGTCATGTTCTGGACTTCAGTCTGCCTGAATGCTTTTGCAATCGGTGTCTTTATGACTATCGGATACCATGATGAGGCATATTGGGAAATTAACAAGACTCATTTGCCGGAAGCGGTTCTTGCCTATAAGATTGCTGCATTAGTATTCCTGGCACTTAATATGGCAGCAACGGGAGCAGCTGCGTTGCTGAAGAAAAAGGGAAAAGATCTTGTTTCCTCTTACGCAGCCGGGATGAAGTTTTTCTTTGTAGGGTTTGCGGTATTCTGGTTTATTATCACCGGAACGCTTTTCGATGTCGCATGGCAGATGCTGATCATTGCGGTTATCTTTGCAGTCCTGCTTATTTTGTTTGATTCAGGATTCTTCTCGATCATTCCTGTTCTCGTTGCTGAATGCGCAATGGTATATGAATTCGTCAATCTTGATAATGCTGATTTAAGCAACATTCTCTGTATTGTAAGCGCGGTCGTATTCGCGGTTCTCGGAAGGCTCATCTACCGCAGGAATGTATTCTCGGCCAAAGCTGTTGACTACCTGTCTCTGACGTCATTCTTATTCCTGTTTGGCCTCAACGGGGCAGACTATGTTGCAATGATGGTGTTCCTCACATTGTCGCTCCTGGTAATGAACCTTGCGGGAAGAATAAAGATACCGGTAAAGGTCATAGTAAGTGTTTTCGCTTCTCTTGTATGCTTAGCAGTTGTAGCACAGCCGTTCTTTGAATATCCGGACGTCATAGATCTTGAGGTCAATATAATTATCATGTTGGGAACTCTGTTCATGATCTGCAGAGTGATCAAACCCGCACCTTATGATGTGATGAAATACTTCTGGTTTACGGGAGTTTCTTTGAGCCTTATCGCTGAAGGTGTTTCTGCGGCAGTCACAGGTGAAGTGCTCGACCTTATTATCGTCGGCACTGCTTCGTTCGGGATCTTTATCTATGCCTTTATCAGACGTAACAGGCTTTGGTTCATTCTCGGTATCGTCTCGATGATATCCGTGGCTGTATATCTGTCGATAGCTTTCTGGTCATCACTTGTCTGGCTGATCTATCTTTTCGTGGCAGGCACGATACTCGTTGTAATGGCATCCTTAAACGAGTGGGGCAAGCGTCATAACAAGGACGGAAAGAAGAAAAGGTTCTTTGAAGAATGGACATGGTAGCCTTAATCTGACACACAAATTTAATTTACTTATGCTTTTGACCTTGCTAAAATATTTATCCGGGGAAAAAGCGAGGTTAAATGATATTTAAAGGCATAAGGAATTGTGCAGTTAAGGCAATAGCTTTGATAGGTGCAGCTGTGATTGGCGCGGGCTGCTTGACAACTTATGCCGGCCCGGCGCAAGTTAACGCCGATGAGGTCCTTTACGAATCCCTGTATGACATGTTCAAAGACAGGAGCGGTGATCCTGATAATTTCATGTCTCAGGAAGTATTTGTCCAGAAAGTATTGGATAATTGCGACCGCCTTAAATGGATTGATTACACATATGGCGGCCAGGAGAATTATCTCGGGTGTGACGGCTTCGTCAGTCTGGTATTCCGTTTGACATTTGATACCCTTTACGATTTTGACCGCGATGCGGATAAGTACTGGTGCATGTATGACTATCACGAGGAACATATCGTTGCAGCCAGTCCTGTTGATAAATACGAGGTTTTCAGACCGGGCGGAACTACCGTTACCTGGTTATATCACAACTATGTTGATGAGATCGTAAAATCACGCGACCACAGGGAATTGGTCGAAGGTCTGGACAATGAAGGCTGGATCGAATACCTTAATGAATTAGGAGCACAACCCGGTGATATTCTTTTCTGGGATGATGACAATAATGATAAGTATTGGGCACATATCGGTTTTTACGCCGGAATAGAAGACGGTTATGCAAAGATTTGGCATGCGTCTTCTCTCCAGGGACTGGTTATCAAACAGAAACTTGAAGAGATTACCTGCGACGTCGGTTATCTGAAGTATGTTTCCGTGCTCCCTTTGACTAAGCGCCCTGCAAGAACCGGTCTTTGTGTTGATACGGAAAACAGTGATGCTGCTTTCTCATATTCGTTTTACAGCACTCCGGATTGTGATCAGTATATCGGAAGGATGAGCAGCAGCTGCGAATTATCCGAGCAGGCATATCTGGATGATTTTCCTTTATATCTCAACAGCAGCAACGGTTCATTCGAGCAAACGCTCTATTTTACAAGGGATATGTCACCGTTCAGCATTGATGGCGGCGAAAATGCATATACAGGCCAGAAGGTTTACCAGATGGTCATAAGGATTGAACCGGTCGATGATAAGACCGGAACGCTCAGATATGATGTTTACGGTGTGGATGATATCAAATATTACGGCGGCGGAGAGATACGTAACTATAATTATGTGACAGGCGACCGGGTCATCCCGGTTATCGATTTCAGGTAGTTTTCCGGCCGGCTTTTTCGATTCATAAAGCCTTTTAGGGGCTTTTTTTATCACAAACTTGTAATTTTGTATAACTCGCTTTTTATAATATAATATCCTGGTGTAAACTTGGATAGTATAGTCGGCTCATGCCGGCGGCCATATGGAAGGAGAGTTTTATGGATTTTCTCGCAAAGACCACTGATTCGGTTACCGAAATGGAAATCAGACACTCTAATACTGTAAGAGAACTTGCAAGTGAATGCATGGTTTTGCTTGAAAATGACGGAACACTTCCTGTCAGGAATCCCGGAAGAATAGCTCTCTTTGGTAATGGCGCTAGACATACTGTAAAAGGCGGCGGCGGTTCCGGTGAAGTTAATACCAGAAATAACGTGTCGATTTGTGACGGCCTTGAAGATGCAGGATTTGAAATTGCCTCAAAGGGCTGGCTCGACAGATATGATGATATTTTCAATACAAGCCTTAAGGTTTATATAGATAAGGTTGAGAGCATCGCAAAAGAGCGCGGTGTCCCCGCGACAAGCGTATATTTCGAGATGGCTTTCGAAGCTCCCAAGATGCCGTTGATCACTGAAGACGATTACTCTGAAGCTCTGTGCGACACCGCTGTTTTTGTGATCTCACGTGATTCCACCGAAGGAAGGGACAGAACGCCTACAAAGGGTGATTATTATCTGACTGATGAGGAGAATGCCAATATTGATTTCCTGACACATCACTTCGATAAGACTATTGTTCTTCTCAATGTCGGCGGCGTGATCGATATGTCCCAACTTAAGCACCGTCTGGGTATCAATGCAATACTTCTTGTAGGACAGGTCGGCAACCTTACGGGATACATCGTTGCGGATTGTATAACGGGTAAGACAAATCCCTCGGGAAAACTCGTTGATACATGGGCAAAAACTTATGAAGACTATCCTTGCGCTAATGAATTCTCCAGCCTTGACGGAGATACGGATGATGAGTTCTATAGAGAAGGCATTTACGTAGGATACAGATATTTTGATTCGTTCGGCATCGTGCCTTTATATCCGTTCGGATACGGAAAGTCATATACGACTTTTTCTAACGAAGTCCTGAGTGTTACCCAGGAAGGCACAGATATAAAGATCTGGGTCAGGGTTACCAATACCGGAACTGAGTTTGCCGGCAAGCAGGTTATACAGATCTATTTCTCTGCTCCCGAGGGTCATATCGACAGACCTTATCAGGAGCTTGCAGGCTATGCAAAGACCGATCTCATCTATCCGGGTGAGAGCGTTAACGTTGAAGTCTCATTCACGATCGAGAATTTCTGCTGCTTTGATGACAACTATCCTGCAAAAGTCATTCCCGAAGGTGACTACATTATCAGAGTCGGTACCAGTTCGCGTGAGACAAAGATCGAAGCAGTAGTGACAGTTCCTGAGACTGTAATAAAAGAGAAATTTGACAGGATACTCGAAGACGATGCCAGATATCTTTTTGAGGATATGAGGAACCCCGGAACGGGCAAAGCAATTCACAGTGCTGTCGATGAGGCACAGCTTGCAAGTTGCGAAAGAAGATTTACGCTTGATCTTTACCATATCAGAAGAAGCATCATAAGATACAGAGGTGTTAGTGAGACCCATCTTGATGAGAGGGAAAAAGAGGTCCTTACACTAGGTTCCGTAATCGGACGCAATGCAGGCATAGCTGAGTTTATCGCACAGTTCTCACTGGAAGAACTTTCAGAACTCATTGTCGGCAACTATATAAAAGAAGGTTTTGAAGACATAGTTTTTTCTTCGGCTATGCACGTTCCCGGTGCAGCTGCAGAGACTACATCACTCTTTGAATCAAGGAGAAGGATCCCGCCGCTTGTAATGGCTGACGGTCCTGCCGGACTGAGACTCCAGCCTCACTTCAAGGCTACAAAGAACGGCGATCTGTTAAGAGGCGGAGAGATCTTCGGTCTCATAAATAATCCGTTCCCGGAAGATACTCCGGAAGATGCAATTGACTACTATCAGTATTGCACCATGATCCCGGTTGCAACAGCACTTGCTTCAAGCTGGAACCTGGATCTCGTTGAGCAGCTCGGACGTTTGGTAGGTGAAGAGATGGAAGAATTCGGAGTGCACCTCTGGCTTGCTCCCGGAATGAATATTCACAGAAATCCTTTGTGCGGAAGAAACTTTGAATACTATTCCGAAGATCCTTTGGTAACCGGTCTTTGTGCAGCTGCTGATACTAAAGGCGTTCAGTCCATCGACGGCAAGGGCGTAACGATCAAGCATTTTGCCTGCAACAATCAGGAAGATAACAGAATGTTCAGCAATTCCCATGTATCTGTCAGAGCTTTGCGCGACATGTATCTGAGAGGATTTGAGATAGCAGTAAAACTTGCACAGCCGTTCTGCGTAATGGCTTCATATAACCTCCTTAACGGAATCCATACCGCAAACAATTATGAACTTCTCCAGAATGTTCTGAGAGATGAATGGGATTATGAGGGTGCTGTTATGACCGACTGGTTCTCTTCGTTTGAAGATGTTGAATTTCTGGGTTATGACGAGAAGAACCTCAAGTATCCTCCGGCATTCTCCAGATTATGTGTTTATGCCGGGTGTGATATGCAGATGCCCGGATGTGCTAAGAATGCAAAAGATATAGTTACGGCAGTTCATACAGGCAGACTTACTTTAAGTGATGTTCAGACAGCTGCCATGAATGTAGTCCGCTTGATTATGAAGTGCCTGTAATACAGGGGAAAGATGAACGAAGTATTCGATTCGGAATTTATAAATGTTGAGTACAGGAAGGACGATGATATCGTCCTTGTTGTATTGAAGGGCAAAGTTATCAGAGATGATTTCAGGACTCCGATGATGCATGCTGCAGATATGGTTTTAAGACATTCATGTAAGATCATGGCTGTGGATTTCGGGGCTGATCTTGAGCTCAGTGAGAGCGATATTAACTGGAGCAAAAAGATACTTCTCTCCAACCTTAAGAAGAATGGCCTTGAGGTATTGATACTCATTGACAGCTGCGGTTTGGATATCGTCGGGAAATGCAACGCTTTTTGTGAAGACAGATTTAAGACCATAGTCTGCAAGAGTTACGAAGAAGGCAAAACTAAAATGGAATCAGAGGGATTATCTTATAATAATGATGTTCCCAAACATGAATCTTCTGACGGCGATCTTTCCTCGATGACACGTGAGGAAGCTTTGGCTTATATGGGGCTTGAAAAAGAAGCGGATATCAAAGCGATAGATGACCGTTTCTGGCAGATGTCGAAGCATTACAGAGGCAAGGATGATCCCGAATCCAAAAAGAAGGATGACGAGATATCCGAGATATATGACATAGCTTCAGGAAGACGTGACCGCAGGGCAGAGGAGAAAATAAAGCATGATTCCGAGCCGATGTATTTCGGCAGGTATAAAAGCGACTGGCAGAATATAATTCACTATAACTGGAAAAATTTTCTGCTCGGCATAGTAGTTGCCGTTTCTGCTTTATTAGTAATTATCGCTGTAGCCACGAATACCAGGAGCGGCTGTTCGATTGTTGTTTTCGGGCATATGTATCTTGACGATACTTATATGCGTGAGGCACTGGTAGCTAATGGGATTAAAAGACCTTATATCGGAGTAGCTGATGTTGTTGTGCCCAACGATCAGAATATTCCCGCACAGGAATACGGCAATGAGACATTTAATGCCATGTTCTATACGAATCCTGATGTCCTGATATCCGACAAGGAATCTTATGGATATTATTTTTCCACTTTTAAAGATCTCGGTCCTCTTTATGACAGGATCATGGATGGACTTACTGATGAAGCAAAAGCAGGTGTTGAGCCGGTCTATATGACTGAACAGGAAGCCGTGGAATATACTAACAGGCTTTATCTTGAAAACGGGATCGGTGACGAGGAGATAGAGGATCCGTCAACTTTTTCCGATGTCCCTGTGTTGATAGGTATAGAGATAAAAGATTCAGCGATAGCAACAAAGCTCGGTGTTGAAGCTAAGTGGATGTCAAGAACTACAACGCTGGTCTTCGGGCAGTGCATGAACAGCAATAATGACGATCAGACAGTATTGGTAATTACCACGATCCTTAACGCGGCTTTCGCTTAACCGGCAGTCATTCCCGCAGCCTCGAAAAGAAGACTCAGCTCCTCATTTGTAAGAGGTCTCAATAAACCGCAGGAATCAAGATTCTCATTTAGTTTTACGCCTGCAAGCTCAATTCTCCGAAGTTCAACTACTTCCTTGTTAAAGTGTGCGAATATCCTTCTTACTTCATGTGTCTTTCCCTCATGAAGGGTAAGAAGGGCACGGCCGGTTCCGTTTCCGGAATGATCAAGGATCTCAAGTGCGGCAGGAGCGATCTGCTCACTGTAACCTTTGTCACGAATGGTAAAACCGGAAGTGACGGTTTTTATCTCATCATCAGTCCATTCCGCTCCTTTAAATGATACAAGGTATACTTTGGGAACATTATATTTTGGAGACTGCAGACGGTGGGACAGTTCACCGTCGTTGGTAATTATCAGAAGCCCGGAAGTATGGTAATCAAGACGGCCGACGGGAGACAGTTTCTTTGACTTCAGTTCTGACGGTATGTAATCTGCTATGCAGGGAAGACGTTTATCTTCCATCGCAGTGAGGACTCCGTCCGGTTTGTCAAAAAGATAGTAAAGCCTGCTCTGGCAGTTAACAGGGCTGCCGTTAACTTCTACATTATCAGACTCATTTATGTGTAAAGAAGGATCATTAACAATTACGCCGTTTACGCTGACGTATCCGTGAGTGATCATATCCCTGACCCGGGATCTGGTGCCTAAGCCGCTGTTTGCAAGAAGTCTGTCCAGTCTCATAGGATTATTATACTCTTAATGTATAATTGAATAGAATTATGAGAGGAAACCAATGGAGATAATCAACATCGAACAGGGACATCCGACTGTCCAACAGGCGATGACCAAACTGCAGAATGGAATATATCGTGCGAGGGCGACAGGACAGCCATTCGCCAAGATAGTTCACGGGTATGGTTCCTCGGGTACCGGCGGTGCTATAAAACAGGCCTTGGGAATGGAACTTCGTAAGTATATAGCACGCGGAATGATCAGATCATACTGTCCCGGGGAGGATTTCGGACCTTTCTCAAGCGCAGGCCGTGATATGAATGCAAAGCATCCTGCTGTCAGCAGGGATCGTGACTGGGGCAGGCAGAACGACGGGATCACAGTGATCATGTTCAAATAAGAGGTATATATGGCGAACGATTTTGATGAGAAGTGGTATGCTTTTGAGACCAGATGCAGGAATTGCAGTAACTGTGGCCTGAGAGACGGAGCAACTAATGTCGTTATATACAGGGGCAGCAGAAAGGCTCCTTTGATGATAATAGGTGAAGCCCCCGGCGAGAGCGAGGATATCCGGGGAATGCCTTTTGTCGGCAGATCCGGACAGCTCCTTCAGAATCTTCTGGGAAGTTATGGTTTTACTGATAATGATTATCATATATGTAATATAGCTAAGTGCAGACCTCCCCAAAACAGGCGCCCTACACCTGAAGAAATCCATGCATGCAAGCCGCTTCTTGCTGAGCAGTTTATGCTTGTAAGACCGAAGGTTATTCTTCTTTGCGGATCGACAGCCTATGAGGGCTTCTTCGGTTCAAAGCCCGTTATGCATGATGTAAGAGGAGTTTTTATCGAGAAGAACGGCTACTATATCATGACCACATATCATCCTGCTTATGCTCTCAGGAATCCCGCGAACAAAATGCCGATCTATGAGGATATGGGCAAAGTCCGTCAGAAATTGACGGAACTCGGAGCAATGCCGCCTTTGGAACCTGTAAACGGATAGGTCTCTTAATATGGTGTTGCGCTGTTTTCTAAAATACAAATTCCCGACACTATGGGTGATGTTACCGGTAAACTAAACCCAATGATGAATCTTATATTGATTTTCGTAAATGGCTTTGCTATAATTCGTGAGTTGTAAAACACAATGCCGAATTGTGTAACGGTAGCACACCGGTCTCTGACACCGTTTGTCAAGGTTCGAATCCTTGTTCGGCAGCCATAAGTCCGTAGATTTCCAATTGGAAGTTTACGGATTTTTTTATTTCCTTATAATTCGCAAAACATGTTATAATTTTTTGAGGATTAATGAGATTTGAATATGTTTTACAATAAAGATAACCCCCGGTGGAAGTTTAATGAGGAGCAGTACCTCAGTCAGGATGAGTATTACAGGTTCGTCGAAGAGTATGATGAGCTCTGCAGGAGCATGCTCTCAACGGACATTCGCGATATAAACGCGAAGTTCTACGGTGTAAAAGAACCCGGTACCGTTGAAGAACAGGAACGCAGGAGAAAGCAGGGCATTATCATTGCCGTTCTCGTGATGATCGTTTTCGCGGCCTTAGTTGTTTCGCTGATATTTAAGCAGCTCGTGATATTCGGATATATTGCATGCGCGGTTTTCATGTATGCGGGCATCTCAATGATCGTTACCGGGAGGGGCGAAGTTGTAGAATCCACGAGCAAAGCCATTATGAACAGGGTCATTGGTGCCTGTATTGCGCTGGCTTCTTTATCGATCGGACTTCTGACTCTGTTCAGGTCGCATTTTCCCGGAGCGGTATTATTTCTCCTGATCTTTGTCATGGTATTCGGATTGGCGGGGATTGCACTGTTATTGATCACTGTCATGAAAGCATTTTCGGACAAGTTTATTTATACCGAAGAGATCAATGCAACCTGCGCAGGATATGTGCGTTATGTCAACAGAGAGGAAGGGTCTAATCAGAGAAGATTCACGTTTATTAACACATCTCCTTTGTTCAGATATTCATATGGCGGTGTTCAGTATGAGGCTGTCTGGGATGAATTTGTCTCCAAACAGGATTCGGATATTGCTTTAGGACAGAACTTACAGATCCGCGTCGATCCGAAGCATCCGGAGAATATAGCATCGCCGGTCATGAAACATCCCGGAGCGATTGTATTCCAGGTGTTTATGGCTCTTGCCTGCATTGCAGCTGCTGTAGTACTGGGAATATATGTTAAGAGCGGCGCGGCCGCAGGTATGACCGTAGAGACGGAATGGAATCCTGTTATCGATAAGATAAACGGTGATGAGGAAAACAAACTCATCCGGGTAACAGATGATGATATCCAATCGCTCTATCTGGATAAGATGGCTGTTACTTCTGAATGGTATTATGAGATAGGTGTTGTTGCCACAAAAGAAGTTACTCCTGACGGTGAGGTCATTTCTTATACAGACGAAGCATTCAATAAAGTCATTTACAAGGATTTTACTGCTCCTGAACCGGGAACGAAGCAGCTTTTATACTATACGGTTGAAGAAGAACGGCTTGAATCCGGTAAAGGATATAAGCATACTTTTGCATCCGGTGATCCTGATAAATTCGTATATGTCGGAACGCATGGTGCCTATATTAATAAATGATAATAACAAACACTAATATAATTTGATATTATTTGCCAACCCGTGATGATATAATCGCTTTGTTATGAAGACAATCCATATTCGGAGGCAATGATATGAAGAAGAAAATCATTAGTGTGGTTTTGACAGGCGCTATGCTCGTTAGCATGGCATCTTGCACTAAGACTGAACCTACGGAGTCAGAGACTTCGGGTACAGAGACTTCTATTGAGGAAACGACCGAACCGACTGAAGATGAGCATCCGCTCATGGGATTTAACATGATCGAAAATGGCGATTTCGCAAATAAGGATCACGCGTGGTTTACTTATTTTGAAGGCGGCGACGGTTTGCTGGGAGTTAATGCTGACGGACAGCTTCAGTTTGACTGTAAGATGCTCGGAATTAAAATGCATTCCTGCCAGATCTATTATGACGGATTTGAGTTATATCAGAATTGTCAGTATGAGATCCAGTTTGACTGCAGTTCTTCGGTAGAACGTGATCTTGCCTGCAGGATCCAGATCAACGGAAGTGACTATCACGAATACATGGAAGAGGTTATCCATGCAACTCCCGAAATGCAGCATTTCGATATCGTATTCACTATGGAGGAAGCGAGTGATCCTGCGCCGCGTCTTTGTTTCAATATGGGTAAATTCGAGACTAATGATAAGATTAAAGAGCATACGATCTGCTTCGATAATTTCGATCTTCAGTGCGTTGATGATTCAGGCTATGTAGAAGGTGCCGGCATCGGAGGCGCAATAAGCAAGGAGATCAATATCAACCAGGTCGGTTATCTTCCTAATGCATATAAGGTTGCAGTCTTAAATGGTGATGCCATCGCATCTACTGCTTCTGTTGTTGATGTTGCAACAGGAAACAGTGTATATGAAGGCAGTGTGGAAGCAGCTTCATTCGATAATGCAACGGGCAGGGATGAAGCAAGATTCGATTTCTCAAGTGTTACAACTCCCGGTACATACAAGATCGTTTCAGGTGAGTGTGAATCTTTTGAATTCAAGATCGCCGATAAAGTTTATGATGAAGCTTTCAAAGCAACACTCCGCATGTTCTATCTGCAAAGATGCGGCGTGGAACTTGATGAATCGCTTGCTGGAACATTTGCTCACCCCGAGTGTCATACCGGTGAGGCCGTGATCTACGGTACAGATGAGACCATCGATGTATCAGGCGGCTGGCATGATGCAGGTGACTATGGAAGATATGTTGTTACAGGTGCAAAAGCTGCAGCTGACCTCATGCTTGCGTACGCTCTCTATCCTTCAGCATTTGATGATGCTCTCAATATTCCCGAGTCAGGCAACGGTATACCGGATATCCTTGATGAGGTTAAGTTCGAGCTTGACTGGCTTTTCAAGATGCAGGCACCCGACGGCGGTGTTTACCATAAGGTTACCTGCGAGGGTTTCCCGCTCTTTGTAATGCCGGAAAATGAGACTGAACAGCTGATAGTTACTCCTGTATCAACAACAGCAACAGGTGACTTTGCCGCAGTAATGGCTATGGCATCTTATGTATATGCCGATATCGATCCTGAATATGCAGCGAAATGTCTTGATGCAGCTATACTGGCTGCGGAATATCTGGATGCAAATCCTGACTTCGAAGGCGCGGTTAATCCTGACGGAATCGTTACGGGAGAATATCCTGATACAACTGATGCCGATGAGAGACTCTGGGCTTATGCGGAACTCTTCAAGGCAACAGGCGATTCAAAGTATGATGATGCATTCTGTGAGCTTGCCGGAAGCGGTATTCCTTGTGCGGCCGATTTCGGATGGCAGGGTGTAGGCGCATATTCCGGATATGCTTACTTATCAGCTGAAAAGGCAAAAGGCAAGTTCTATGACGTTGTTCTCTCAAGCTTTATGGGCGGTATCTCAGGTGTTGAAGCTGCTACTGCTGCAGATCCATATCATGCATCTCTTACCACATATCCTTGGGGAAGCAACATGACTATTGCAAACAATGCTATGTATGTGCTTCTTTACGATTCCATAAAGAAGACCAACGAAGGTGATGATGTTGCAAGAGCCCAGCTTGATTACCTCCTCGGTACGAACGCAACAAGTTACTGTTTCCTGACAGGATTCGGTACACAGTCTCCGAAGTCCCCTCACCACAGGCCTTCTGTGGCAACAGGCGAAGCCGTTCCGGGAATGGTTGCAGGCGGTCCCAACGAGAGTCTTGAAGATCCGTTTGCAGCTAATGTTCTTGCAGGAACTGCTCCGGCTCTCTGTTATGCAGACAGTGATCAGGCATATTCGCTCAATGAGGTAACCATCTACTGGAACTCTCCTGTAGTATTCCTGTTTGCTTATGTTATGAGTCAGGGGTGAGACTTATTTATGGACTCATCATTTTATGATCTTATCTTTAAACGTAAATCTTTCCACAGATACGGCGAACCTGACGGTAAGAAGATCACTCCTGAAGAATTAGATGAGATCTCTGAAATGTGGTATAAGTTCACTCCGCTTTTCGAAGGGATTAAGACAAAGATAAAGATAGTTCCCGGCAAGCAGACAAGCTGCGACAGGGGAGAAGAATACTGTATCCTCATTTACAGTGAGAAGAAGCCAGGGTATCTTCAGAATATCGGTTATATCGGAGAACAGCTTGACCTGTACCTTACAGGCAAAGGAATAGGTCCGCTCTGGTTTGGCGTGGGAAGGACTAAAGAGCGAAAATATGAAGGCCTTGAATATGTCATCATGATGGCTATCCGTAAGATTGATGACGATTCCAAATTCCGCACACCCGGAGACCTCTCGACATTTAACCGTGTGCCCGTTGAGGAATTCTGGGAAGGACCTCTCATGGAAGGGATTACTGAGGTTGTAAGACTTACACCGACAGCCTGTAACATACAGCCCTGGAAAGTGATCAACAAAGGCGACGGAACTCTTGATGTATACCGGTACAGAAGACCGGGCAAACACGGGATCATTCCTCCGTTCAGGCTGGCTTATTTCGGAAGTATCGATATAGGAATATTTATGTTGTTTATGGATATCTGTCTGGAGCATAAGGGTATCGGGTTTGAGAGGACACTGACACCTGATGACGGTAATTTCCAGAGACTCAATCTTAATGCCGTATATAAACTTAAGAACTGGCCGGAGGACAATAAATGAAGACTGCAATCGTATATTATTCGCTTAATGGCAATATCCGTTATACATCAGAAAAGATCGCTGAAGAACTCGGAGCTGATCTGATCGAACTCGTGCCGGTCAAGGCCTATCCTGACAAAGGTGTGAAGAAGTTTTTATGGGGCGGATCCGCTGTGACCTTCAAGAAAAAACCTGATCTTGAGCCTTATAAGTTTAACAGCGGTGATTATGAGTTAGTCATTATTGCGACGCCTGTCTGGGCAAGCAGTTTCACGCCTCCGCACAGGACTTTTTTTGAGGAGAATGATCTGTCAGGAAAGAAGATCGCTGTCGTTGCGTCCTCAGCCGGAGGTAATTCTTCAAAGTGTATAGAAGCGGTTAGACAGGCCTGCAAGGCAGATTCGTTTGTCGCCACATTGAGCATTATCGATCCGAAGGATCAGCCTTCCGATGAGAAGGAAAAACAGATCACCGGATTTATTGAGACTATAAAATCACTTGCATAAAGGAAGGCTTTTGATGAAGAAGATATTGGTTGCCAATGATGACGGAATTGATTCCGAAGGACTTGTGAGACTTGCGGCTATAGCGAAGAAATTCGGTGAAGTATGGGTAGTCGCTCCCCAAAGACAATTCAGTGCAATGTCTCATGCAGCAACTTTCTGGGATCCTTTGGAAGTATGGCCCGTCGATTTTCCCGTTGAGGGCGTACACGCATATGCAACTTCCGGAACACCTTCTGACTGTATCTGCGTTGCATTGAACGCGGTAATGCCTTGCAAGCCTGATGTGGTTTTCTGCGGGATAAATGCCGGGTATAATATCGCTTCAAGCATTCAGTATTCTGCGACCTGCGGCGCTGCTTTCGAAGCGGCAAACGAAGGTGTTCACACTATCGCATTTTCAGAGCATCACGTAGATCCTCATGATGTTACCGATAAATATATTGAGCAGATCGCCTCTGAGCTCATCGGGAAACCTCTTGGAGTGAATGAGATATGGAATGTTAATTTCCCCGGTTGTTCTGTCGAAGAATGCAAGGGAATAAAATATGATTGTGTTGTATCCCAGGAACCCTTCTTTTCCGGCGGTTACAATGTAGTGAAGAGAGACGGCGATAAGGTAACTTACATGATCGATTATGAACCTGTATGGCAGGCAGAAGAAGGTACCGATCTCAGAGCTGTTATCGATAACTATATAGCCGTCGGTAAAGTTAAGAACTATAGCTGATCCTTAAGTTATGGATAAAATCAGGAACAGTAAACCGCTAAGCATCCTGATAATCGCTTGTATATATTCCCTGGCCGGAATTGCAGGTGTGCTGTTGTGTTTGTTTCTGCCTTTTGTATTCTGGCTCAATCTTCTGATCGCTGATGTTGCAGCTACCATAATCGTATTCGTTTTCAGCATTCTGTTTGATAATGCCTCAGTCTATGACCCTTACTGGAGTGTTCAGCCCATTGTGATCATTGTTGGCTTTGCCTCCAATTACAAAATCACTTCGGCTACGGTGCTGCTGCTTATTTCGATTATCTATTGGGGCATCAGGCTCACGGGGAACTGGGCATATGTTTTTGGCGGACTGAACCATGAAGACTGGCGTTATATAAAGCTTAAGAAAGAGAACGGCAAACTCTATCCGCTTATCAATTTCGCGGGTATTCACATGATGCCCACGCTTATAGTCTATGCGTGCACACTTCCTGCGGTATTTGTTACAAGAGGGGAATTCAGAGCAAATATCGGAAGTTTCATTGGTATGATCATTTGCACCGGAGCAGCCACATTGCAGTTAGCTGCTGATACCCAGATGCACAGATACAGAAAGAGCGGCCAGCACGGTCTTATCCGGACGGGCCTTTGGAAGTATGCAAGACATCCTAATTATCTCGGGGAGATCCTGATGTGGTGGGGAATAGCCGTTCAGATGATATCCGTAATGCCGATCCGTTGGTGGCTCATTACCGGAGCTGCTGCCAACACGTTGCTTTTCTTTACTGTTAGTATTCCGCTGGCAGATAAGAGACAGTCAGCCAAACCCGGCTATGCTGAGTATAAGGCGGAGACCAGGAGTCTTCTGCCTGTTCCGAAGGGATAAAAAGTTCGTTTTCCTGTTGTGGTAAAATAATTTCCGACTATATACGGAGAAATAAAAGGAAACGGAAGAGGCTCTTAATGCGTGATTTCAAGGTGACAAGATCTCAGGACGGACTTCATGTCGTAAAGGCTGCTTTGGAAGCTTATCCCCAGCTTAAGTCAGCGGATCTTTTTCATGCTCTTAAGCGCCGCGACATAAGGATCGACGGAAAAAAGGTTAATAAAGATATTGCAGTTAAGGAAGGAAGTACGGTTGAGATCTGGCTTCCTGACGAACTTTTCGAGGTCACGAAAAAAACAGCCCCCGCTAAGGCTACTGAAAAGATGTTTGAGATCATCGCTGAGACCAAGGGTCTTCTTATCGTTAACAAGTCACAGGGCATTGCCGTACATTCGGGTAAAAGTGACATTGAAGATACGCTTATAGATCAGATACGTGAGACCGGCAAGTACAAAGATGCCGAACTCTGTCACAGGATCGATATGAATACAGGCGGGCTTGTCCTTATCGCGAAAAACAAGCAGGCACTGGCTGATTGTGTGGAATTATTCAAAAGTAACATTGTTACAAAACGATACAGAGCCCTGGTGCTTGGTGAACCAGACGAGGGTGAACCGTCAGTCGGCGTTGACGGAACGATCTATAAGGAAGTAACCGGTTATCTTGAGAAAACCCGTCAGGGAAAGGTTTATATTCATGACGAGAAGCAGCCGGGCGATCTTGATATCTCAACCAAGTACAGGATCCTTAAGACATTTAAAGATATAGGTCCTGACGGTGAGAGTGTCTCTGACCTGGAACTGGAGCTTGTAACGGGAAGGACTCATCAGATAAGAGCACAGTTTGCTCATCTCGGACACCCGGTCATAGGGGACGGCAATTACGGCAGGAACAAGGTCAATATGCACTTTGAGACATTTGACGGGAAGAAAGTAAGATACCAGCAGTTGTTCTCCTGCCAGATCTTGTTCGGGAAGGTCCCTAATGGCAATATGCACGTTGACGTATCGGGTAAAACCTTTAAAATAGGACCAGACTATACTGTCCGTCTTAAATAGGAAGAGGATAATAATGACTGATAACAGACCTATCGGAGTTTTCGATTCAGGTATCGGAGGACTTACGGTCCTCAGAGAGATCTGGAAGGCAGTGCCCGGAGAGAACACTATCTATTTTGGTGACAATTCCAGGTCCCCATACGGCACCAAGTCCAGAAGCACGATCATCCGTTATTCATTGCAGAATATGAAGTTCCTTGAGAGCAAGAATGTCAAGATGATCGTCATTGCATGCAATACTGCCAGTGCATATGCATTCGAAGAACTTAAGAACAGAGCAGGTGTTCCTGTTGTTGAGGTTGTAACGCCGGGCGCTGATGTTGCCTGCCGCGCGACAAAGAACGGCAGGATCGGTATTATCGCTACAAAAGGAACCATATCAACGGGCGTATATAAGAAAGCAGTTGAGAAAAGGGCTGAAGAGCTGGGAATGAAAGATATAGAGATCTTCCAGCAGGCCTGTCCTCTGTTCGTATCCCTTGCCGAAGAAGGCTGGTGGGATACTGAAGTTACAAGACTTACAGCGGAAGAGTACTTAAAGCCTTTAAAGGAAGCCGGCGTCGATACTCTCGTCATGGCATGTACCCACTATCCTTTGCTTTCAAAGGTAATTAAAGAAATAATGGGCGATGATGTCGTTATCATTAATACGGGCGAAGCTACGGCAAAGTTCGTAAAAGATCTTTTGAGCCGTGAAGGAACCTCCTCAGAAGGCAACATAAATCCCGTAAGGGAGTTTTATACCAGTGATGAACCTGAACTCTTTGAACAGGTTGCCGCGCCGTTCCTTGGTGAGGGACTGCCTTCCGGAACAAAACACTTTTCAACTGACAGATATGAGGTAACTATCTGATGGATGATGAGAGACTTGAAGAGAAGTGCCTGTTTGAGATCAGGTCAGGAATGTATGATGAACCGATCAAATCCCCGGGTACAGTGACTAAAGAAGGTGCCAGGATCGTTTATTCATGGGCCGAAAAGCATAATGATAATGAAAAAGAGACATTTTTTGTTATGACTTTAATTAAAGAAGAATCAAAAGCCATAGTTGTCAGGAACGGTGATGTTACTTCGAGAATGGTTTTCGAGGCCGGAAATAAGACTACAAGCACGATGAATACGCCTTTTGGACCTATTGATGTTGTAATCGATACCGATTATATTAACTTCCCGGGAGGCCTGATCGACGGAGCTGAGGTCAGTTATACACTTGATCCTGACAGCGGAGAACCGATAAGGAATATCTTTTCGATAAAAAGGCTCTTGCAAAACGAAGAAATATAATGTATTATCTTCAAGCATTTGTGTAAAGAAAGAGGTGAAGATGAATGGCACATCCGAAGCGTAAATGGTCGAAGGCAAGGACAGCCCGTCATAGAAGCGCATGGAAACTTAACATGCCGGGTCTCGTTGAATGTCCCCAGTGTCATGCTAAGATGCTTCGCCGCACGGTCTGCAAGAACTGCGGTTACTTGGACGGAAAACAGGTTATCAAAGTCGACGAAGATATCTGAGACAATTAAGACGAATTATTTAACGAGGCAGTGTTATGGAATTAAGGCACTGCCTCTTATTTTTGCAAAGGAAGGACTAGAGTGACGCATGAGTAAACCGGTCGTGGCAATAGTGGGAAGGCCGAATGTCGGCAAATCCTCACTGTTTAACACCATCTACGGAGAACGGATCTCCATCGTACATGACACTCCGGGTGTTACGCGTGACCGTATTTATGCCGAGACTTCCTGGTGCGGAAGAGATTTCATAATGATAGATACGGGCGGAATCGAGCCCGATACCGGAGATGACATTATATTGCAGCAGATGCGTATCCAGGCTGAGATCGCTATAGAGACTGCAGATGTCATCCTTTTTATGTGTGACCTTAAGAGCGGCCTTACGGCAGCTGATGAGGAGATAGCGGTAATGCTTCGAAAAGCAGGCCGTCCGGTAATTGTCTGTGTTAATAAATCAGACTATGTAGGCGAACAGCCGCCGGAATTCTATGAATTCTATAATCTCGGACTTGAAGATGTATGTGCTATTTCAGCTGCACACAAGTTGGGGCTTGGCGAGATGCTTGACCTTATTGTTTCCAAATTCCCGCCGGCAGACGAGAATGAAGGCAAGGACGATACCATCAGGGTAGCCGTTATCGGCCGTCCTAATGCCGGTAAGTCTTCTTTATCCAACAGGCTTGCAGGTGCCGAGAGAAGCATCGTATCAGATATTGCGGGTACAACCAGAGATACAATTGACTCACTGATCGAGAATGACTACGGTTCATTTACGATCGTTGATACTGCAGGCATGCGTAAGAAGGGAAAGATCGAGGACGTCATAGAGCGTTATTCGATGGTAAGAGCCCTTGCAGCCGTAGACAGGGCTGACGTATGCGTTATCCTTGTCGATGCCGAGGCAGGCGTTACCGAGCAGGATTCGAGGATTGCAGGCCTTGCTCATGACAATGGTAAAGCTTCCGTGATCGTTATTAATAAATGGGATCTTATCGAGAAAGAGACCGGTACTTTAGAAGAGATGACTAAGATTGTAAAGCAGCGCCTTCCGTTTATGGATTACGCACCGGTTCTGTTCATTTCCGCTAAGACCGGACAACGTGTTGATAAGCTTTTCGCATTGATAAAGACGGTTTATGAGAATTCCAAAAAACGCCTTACTACAAGCGTTCTCAATAAGATGATCTCTGAAGCGGTTACCCAGGTTCCTACCCCGCAGGACAAGGGAAGACATCTCAAGATCTATTACGGAACACAGGTTTCCGTCCAGCCGCCCACGTTTGCTCTTTTCGTTAACGACAAGGAATTGTCGCATTTTTCCTATGAGCGTTATCTCGAAAATCAGCTCAGAAGAAACTTCGGTTTCGAAGGCGTTCCAATCCGTCTCCTTTTGCGTAATAAGAGTGGCGAACAAGACTGATATTTTGTGAAATATCACAGTGACAAATAAGGCTTATTCAGTAGCAAAATATTACTCGGTTTAAATAAAGAATTATTAGCAGTATCAGCACCCTGGATCAACTGATCTATTTTTTCGGAGAAATTTTATGGCAGTCACTACTATCGAGAACTTAAGGAACATTGCGATCATCGCTCACGTAGACCATGGAAAGACAACCATTGTTGACTCCATGCTCAAGCAGGCAGGCGTTTACCGTGAGAACGAGACAGTCGTTGAGCAGGTCATGGACAGCAACGATCTTGAGCGTGAAAGAGGCATCACGATCCTTGCTAAGAATACTGCCATTGACTACAAGGGCATCCGCATCAATGTAGTTGACACTCCCGGTCACGCTGACTTCGGAGGCGAGGTTGAGCGTGTTCTTAAGATGGTTGACTCCGTTCTTCTCGTTGTTGACGCTTTTGACGGCCCTATGCCGCAGACAAGATTCGTTCTTCACAAGGCATTGGAATTAGGCCTTAAGCCTATCGTATGTATCAACAAGATCGACCGTCCCGACGCAAGACCTCTTGAAGTCGTTGATATGGTCCTTGATCTTTTTATCGAGCTCGGTGCAGATGACGAACAGCTTGAATTCCCCGTTGTTTATACATCCGGAAAGACATGTATAGCAACTCTTGATCTCAAGGAATATGAAGCAGGAAAAGAACTTGATTTCACACCTCTCCTTGATACAGTCGTTAAGTACACACCTTGTCCTGTCGGAGATCCTGACGGTACAATGCAGCTCCTCGTATCCAATATCGATTCGGATCCTTATATCGGCAGGATCGGTGTAGGAAGAGTTGAGAGAGGAACAATAAAGCAGGGTGAGAATGTTGCCCTCGTAACCTATGGCGAAGACGGCAAGAGAAATGCACGTGTAGTCAAGCTTATGAGATTCCACAATCTCGGCCGTGAGGAAGTCGAATCAGCTTCCATCGGTGAGATCGTATGCGTTGCAGGTATTGCAGATATCAACATCGGTGATACTCTCTGCGATGCGCTTAATCCTGAACCGCTTCCGTTTGTAAAGATCGATGAGCCGACTATTGCTATGACATTCTCGGTCAATGACAGTCCTTTTGCAGGCCAGGAAGGAAAGTATGTTACTTCCCGTCATCTCAGAGACAGGCTTTTCAAGGAGATCGAGACAAACGTTTCCATGAGAGTTGAAGAAACAGATACTACGGAGGCATTTATCGTAAAGGGAAGAGGAGAGCTTCATCTCTCTGTCCTTATCGAGACAATGCGCCGTGAAGGATATGAGTTCCAGGTCAGCAAGCCGAAGGTCATCATGAAGGAGATCGACGGAGTGCTTTCAGAGCCTGTAGAAGAACTTGTAATCGATGTTCCTGAGGAATTTGTGGGACCTGTTATGGAGAAGATCGGAAAGCGTAAAGGCGAGCTTCTCAACATGCTTCCTCCGACAAAAGGATATACCCGTCTTGAGTTCAAGATTCCGTCAAGAGGACTTCTCGGATACCGTACCGAGTTTTTGACCGACACTAAGGGCAATGGTATAATGAACTCCGTTATCTCGGGCTTTGAACCCTTCGCAGGTGACATCGAGACCAGAGGCCAGGGAGTGCTCGTAGCATTCGAGACCGGCACCGCTGTAACCTACGGATTGTACAATGCTCAGGATAGAGGAGCACTCTTCATCGGAGCAGGCACACCGGTATATGAAGGCATGATCGTAGGTGTCAATCCTAAGCCTGATGATATTACCGTTAATGTCTGCAAGAAGAAGCATGTAACCAACATGCGTTCTGCAGGAGCTGACGATGCTATGCGTCTTACACCTCCCCTTATTTTCTCCCTTGAGCAGTGCCTGGAATTTGTTGAAGATGATGAGCTTTGTGAAGTAACTCCTCAGAGCATCAGACTTCGCAAGAAGATACTTAATAATGATCTGCGTGCCAAGACACTTGCTAAACAGAAGAAGGACGCCTGATCGCAAATCTTAATCGGGGGTGATTGTTAACTGATGTTATCCGGCAAAGTCAGGGTCGCTCTCAGAATATTGATCGTTATCGTACTGTTATTCGGATTTGCCGTAGGCGGCATTTACGTCGGTTATAACTATGTCATTTCCCAGGACAAAAGATTCAACACTTTAAAGAGCGAGATCGAAGCGGGAAAATACAAGATCAAGGCTGATACCGAAGGCGCAGTTACGATCTTTATCAAAAACGGTGATTCTACTTCTGATATTGCTGAAAAGCTTTATGACGAAGGGCTTATCACCAATAAGTTCTTATTTTCGATCATCAGTAAATTAAATGGTTTTGACGGGGCATATGTAGCGGGAACGCATTACCTTTTGAAGGGCTTTTCTTATGATGAGCTCATGTTTTTCCTGACACTTGAACCTGAAGCGGTTAAGGTCACTATCCCGGAAGGTTCGACATATTACGAGATAAAGAAGATCCTGCATGATGCCGGACTGAATTTTGACGATGAAGAATTCGATAAATGCATGAATTCTCCGAATCTTTTTACGGACTACGAATTTGTCTCCCAGATCGAAGTCAAGGAAGGAAGAGACTTTATTCTTTCAGGATATCTTTATCCTGATACTTACTATTTCGATGTTAACGCAAGTCCGGAATCTATCATCAGAAGATTTCTCAATAATACGCAGAGCAAGCTTTACGATGAATACTATGTAAGAGCCCAGAGGCTTGGTTATTCGATGGATGAGATAATCACTCTGGCTTCAGTCATTCAGATGGAGACCGGCAGACCCGGTGACATGATGCTTATTTCTGCGGTTTTCCATAACAGACTTGGTTCTGATGACGAAGATATGAGATTCCTCGGATCTTCTGCAACGATAAATTATCTTGTAGAGATAAACGGAGGCAAGGCTTCGATCCTTCATACTGATGCTGAGCTGAACATTGACAGTCCTTATAATACTTATACGCATCCGGGACTTCCTCCGGGACCTATCTGCATGCCGGGACTTGATGCTATTTCAGCTGCTCTTTACCCTGAGCCGGGATGCAACTACATGTATTTCTGTGCTACCGGAATTGACGGCGGTACGGCATTTGCAACCACGCTTTCCCAGCATGAGGATAATATCGAGAAGTACAGCGAGAACTGGACCAGATCAGATGAGACAGAACCTGCTGACACTGAGCCGGCTGAAAGCGAAGGCGGCGGACTCGAGATAATCGATACATAAAACTTAGATTGTTTAACTGTTGTTTTGCAAAGGAAGTAATATGGGTTACGACCGTTCAAATTATGAGATCTTAAGCCCCGCCGGGAATCCGGAAAAACTTCGTGCTGCAGTGACATATGGTGCTGATGCCGTATATCTTTCCGGAACTAGTTACGGGCTCCGTGCTTTTTCAGACAACTTTAATGAAGAAGAGATGAAAGCAGGGATCTCTTATGCTCATGATCACGGAGTCAAATGCTACGTGACATTGAATGTTATGCCATCAGAAGATGAGCTTTCCGGTCTTGAGCATGCCATCCGGTTTGTAGGTAATGAGAGTGGTGCGGATGCAGTACTTATCTCGGATCCCGGTATTTTTACGATGACCAGGACATTGTGTCCTGACCTTGAGATCCACATCTCCACACAGGCTAGCGTTACCAACAGTGCAGCCTGTAATTTCTGGGCATCACAGGGCGCGAAAAGAATCGTTCTCGCGCGTGAAGTCTCGCTCGAACAGATCAAAATGATAAGAAGGGCAATACCTTCTGACGTTGAACTGGAATGCTTTGTCCATGGTGCTATGTGTGTTTCCTATTCGGGAAGGTGCCTCTTATCGAATTATTTCACCGGAAGAAGATCCAACGGCGGTGCCTGTGCTCAGCCCTGCAGATGGGGTTATACCGTTGTCGAAGAAAAGCGCCCGGATAAACCGCTTCCAATTGAGGAGGACAGAAGAGGAACATATATTTTCGGAAGCCGCGACATATGTATGATCGATCACATTCCTGAACTTCTTAATGCCGGTATAAACTCTTTCAAGATCGAGGGCAGGATCAAGGGCGCATACTACGCTGCTGCCGTAACTAAAGTATATAAGGAAGCTGTTGATCTTTATTGTGCTGATCCTGAAAACTATAAAGTGGATCAAAGATGGAAAGATATTCTCGATAAGGTAGTCCACAGGGATTATGATACGGGGTTCTTCTTCGACAGCCCGTGTGATGACGCGAAGATCGATCCTGATAAGTCATATAATAAACCGGCATTTGTCGTTGGAATTACAGAAGGTTACGATCCCGAAACAGGACTTACAAAGGTTACACAAAAGAACAAGCTTTATAAGGGTGATACGCTTAATGTTCTTATGCCTGAGGGATATATGGCGCCGGTCGTTGTATCTGAACTGTACGATGAGGATATGAATCCGGTTAACGATTGTCCCCATCCTGAGATGACCTTCTTTATGAAAGCGGTTTCTTCGGAAGACGGGAAACCGGTCGGACTCCCCTTAAATGCATTCCTTTCCCGCGACGGAGATAAAGACTTCGGGATCAATGCTCCGGAGTGATTTTTTCCTCCTTATTTACATCAAAAAACGTTCACTATTTTGTAACATTTTCTGACGGGTATTATGCTATACTGAAATTACCCAAGAAAGAACTAGACAGTATTAGGAGGTGAGACCAATGGGAAATGAAACACAAACAAGCAGACGGTTGGTCTTGCTTGATTCAAATGTTTCCGTCAGGTAAGTTTTACACTTAATATTGAGTTATTCTCAATCGTTGAATCAACAGATTAGTCTGAGCTTGAATAACAATTAAATATGTATATTCCGGGGTTGTCTTTATGGCAACCCTGTTTTTTGTTCTTATGTTTTTTTGATGAATTCTCTTTTTTTAACTGATATAATACGCACATGGATAAATATAAAGAACGATTCAGTAAGTACGAGAAGAACAGATGGACAGGACTGACGATATCTCTTTGTGTCGTTGTTGTTTTCTATATGCTGTTATCCCATATAGGCAGCATGAAGGATTTCTTCAATTCTTTCTTTGCTATCACTTCCACAGTAATCATCGGTGCAGTTATCGCATATACGGCTAATCCTCTTGCGAGCTGGATCTACAGGCACATAGAGAAAAAATTCAAAGATAATCATAAGAACAGTGCATGGGTAATATCAGCAGTCGCCTCTTTGACTACGATCCTCCTTCTCATTGTCGTACTGATAATTCTTATTACTCCGAGGCTTATCGAGAATATCACGGCATTTGCCAGAGGCCTTACAGGATACATAGACAGCTTTAAGCAGCTTGTAATTGATTCAGAACTTGAAGAGCAATACAAATTAAGCATTCTTGGTTTTGTCGATGAACAGACGGATCTTACGATGCTTGTCAGCAAAGTGTTTGGCGGCGATGAGATCACACCCGGATGGTTCATAAGCTTTTCCGCAGGAACGGTATCCAAAGCGTTTGGGTTTATGATAGGCATTATCCTTGCATACTATTTCCTCTGTGCAAAGAAGAAACTCAGTGATACGTTGGGTGAGTTCTTCTATCTTATTATTCCGTCATCACACTATTCGGATTGGAAAAATATCTGCAACAGACTTAATGCGATCTTCTCAAGATTTATCGTCTGTGAACTGGTGGATGCACTTATCGTAGGTATCGTTAATGCCGTTTTCATGTTTGCTACCGGAATGCCTTATGCGGTTTTCTGTTCGGTCGTTGTTGCGCTGACTAATCTTGCGCCTACGTTCGGTCCGTTTGTGGGTGCGTTTATCGGTGCGGTAATCCTCCTTTTGGCAAAGCCCGATTCAGTAATTATCTGGCTGGTATTTACACTTGCTTTGCAGCTTATCGACGGATACGTAATTAAGCCGAGGCTCTTCGGTTCTGCACTTAATGTCCCGCCGTTCCTTGTTCTTGTTTTCCTTGTTGTAGGCGGAAAGATCTGGGGTGTTCCGGGAGTACTTCTGGCAATTCCGTTAGCAGCTATTTTGACGTACATCTACAACGAGATCGTACTTCCCTGGCTTAAGGACAGAAAGAAAGTTAAAGACGAAACAAAGGCTAAAGAAAACCTGAAAGCGAAAAAAGAGAAAATTCAGAAAGACAGCAAAGCAGACCAGACGTAATTGACTGATTTGAAATAAAAGGGAAGGGGATAATTAATGATAGTATGTCCGAATTGCGGAGCCGCAAATAACGAAGGATCCAGATTTTGCATTAATTGTGGCGGAGCTTTGCCGGAAATGCAGCCTGTTCAGCCTCAGGAACAACAGCAGCAACCGGTTTATCAGCAACCGGTTTATCAGCAACCGGTTTATCAAGAACCAATTTACCAGCAACCGATACAGCCTATGTATATCCAGCCGGAAACGCAGCCGGTTCAGAGTGAACCTGCAGCACAGAAAAACGGGTTTTGCACTGCAGGATTTGTATTGTCACTCATCGGCATCTTCCTTTTGGGAACTACGAGTTTATTCGGACTTATATTTTCGATCGTCGGATTGATATCTTCAAACAAAAAGAATCAGAGTGGCAAAGGAAAGGCTGTCGCCGGAATAGTAATGTCCGGTCTTACGATAATAACGGCAATTCTGGTTTATATATTCAGCTTTTCAAATGCCTTTGGTGATTATATTGATCGGGCTTCCGATTCTACAAGATCCACAAGATCTACAAGATCGACTACTGCGGAATCAACAGTTGATGATGATTCTCCGGATTATGAGAAGATGATCTCTAAATATAACTGGATCACGGCCGGAGACGGATCTTATATGGTCTTCAACAGAAAAAACAAGACCTTCACATATTATATGACTTATCTTGATACTTCAGATAATTACTATTCCGGACATTATACGATCTATTACGGTAAGGAAGCGTTCAATTACATTACTAAAGACCTGAGTGATCTCGGAATAACCAAGGATGAACTCCGTCAGATCATCAGGAGCAATGATATGTATGATGAAGATAATCTGATTCTGATCTGTTGTGATCACGAAGAGAAGATAACTGGCGGAACGAGCCAGGATGCTGAACCTTGGACGATCCATTATTGCGGATTCTATCTGCAGTCTGATCAGAACGGAAAAACAATGGATGTTCTTGATCTTACCAATATGGAAGCTGCCTCATATATCACATTCATAAGGGAAGACCAGTATTCTGATTATATTGATAATCTTCCTACGAATCCTACGACAGATACGTCCGCAACATATATGACAGAACAGACAGAGCAGACAGAAAACACTACTTCAGCAAATGAGAATATAGTAGGTGACAGTATTTCAGGTACAATAACCCTGACTCAAGGAACGTGGGATTATTGGTATGAGGCAGACGACATGGATGATTTTTATACTTCCAGACATCAGAGAATCAACCGTGATACTGCAACGATCTTCTGTGTTTCTGTTTTAGCGGGAAGTTATGATGCCGGTTCAGCTAAAACTTATGCCGAGTATTATAAGTCTAACATGGAAAGTGACGGAGGCTTCTTTAACACTACTATGGAACAGACAACGATGGCAGGTTACACTGCATATACTGTTACCGGACAATACCAGGATGGAATGTATTTGACGATATGGTATTTTGTAGATAAGAATAACCGTCTGCATTACATTTCAGTTGAGTATTTGGGAAGCGACAAAGCTTCTTATGAGATGGTAAGAGACACATACAGGCTGGATTGATAAACAGATATTTATGGTTTCGCAGAATTCATAAATAACGACTGACAAGCGATGAACTTCGCAAATGAATCGAGAAGAACAAAGTGAAGATTGGAAACATTTAAGAGAGTATAAAGAGTTCTATTATGGAAAAATTGGCAATTAACGGTGGAGAACCCGTAAGAAACAACAAGATCTTTTATGGCCGTCAATGGATAGAAGATGATGACATACAGGCAGTAGTTGATACATTGAAATCTAATTACATTACCTGCGGTCCTAGAGTTGCTGAGTTTGAAAGAGAACTGGCTGATTATACAGGAGCTAAATATGCCGTAGTTGTGAGTAATGGAACTGCGGCTCTTCACTGCGCTTGCATTGCTGCCGGAATAGGACCCGGTGACGAAGTTATTACTACACCCATTACTTTTGCTGCATCAGCCAATTGTGCTTTCTACTGTGGAGCCAGACCTGTTTTTGCAGATATTAATCCTGAAACATATAATATCGATCCAAGAAGTATCAGGGAAAAGATAACTGAAAAAACCAAAGCTGTCGTGGCAGTGGATTTTACCGGACAGGCAGTTGAATATGATGAGATCCGGAAAATCTGCGAAGAACATAAACTTATCTTTATTGAGGATGCTGCTCATTCTTTAGGTACTGTATATAACGGCAGGAAGGTCGGATCTTTAGCGGATATGAGCACTTTTTCTTTCCATCCGGTTAAGACAATAACCGGTGGTGAAGGCGGAGCAATTACAACCAATAATGAAGAGTTATATAAGAAGCTTGTTTTAGCACATGCTCATGGTATTACTCATGACGAGAATATGATGGAAGGCGCCCCGCATGAAGGAATCTGGTATTACGAACAGATCAGTTTAGGATTCAATTACCGTATAACAGATTTTCAGGCTGCTCTTCTTATCAGCCAGCTGAAGAAACTGGATTCTTTTATAGCAAGGCGTAAAGAGATCGTTAACAGGTATAACGATGAGTTTAAAGATCTTGAAGGTATTATTTTGCAGAAAGAGATTCCGCAGTCTGATACCTGCCGTCATCTGTATATTATCCGTTTGGATTTGGATAAGCTGACTTGTACCAGAAGACAGTTTTTCGATGCAATGTCAGCAGAGAATGTTCAGTGCCAGATACACTATGTTCCGGTCTATTGGTTCCCATTTTATCAGCATTTGGGTTATGAAAATGGATTATGTCCTAAAGCTGAAGAAGTCTATAAAGGAATAATGAGCATTCCGCTTTATCCGAAAATGACCGATCAGGATGTTGATGATGTCATTCACGCTGTTAAAAAGGTTGTAGAGAATTACAAGAGAGTATAAGAATGAAACTGTGTTTGGGAACTGTTCAGTTTGGATTGGATTATGGTGTTTTTAACACACCTAAGAAAGATCCCGAATATTGTATTAATTGTCTGGATTATGCCACGCAAAACGGTATTGATGCGATTGATACTGCTACAGCATACGGAGATGCAGAACAGATCGTCGGGGAGTTTTTGTCCAGAAAAACTATTAGCAGAGATAAACTGTTTATCAGCACAAAACATCTTCCTAACATTCTTGATGATCATAAGAAAGATGATTATGTTGATGTAATTCGTGATAATCTCCAGAAGTCTCTTTCAACTCTGAATACCGATTATGTTGATGCGTATTATTTTCACAGTTCCAGATATGCTTTTCAGCCTGAACTTCTTGAAGCTATCAGTGTAATGCAGAAAGAAGGTCTGGCTAAGAAGGTTGGTGTATCAGTATATTATCCTGATGAAGCTATGGCTTGCTTCAGCAACTCGAATATCAATTGCATACAGGCACCTTACAGTATTTTCGATCATCGAATGAAAGAATCAGGAGTATTTAAGGCAGGCAGTGATAATGGTTTTGATATTGATGTCAGAACTGTTTTTGTTAAAGGTCTTATCCGACTAAAAGATAATGAGATCCCTGAGCATCTGATAAAAGCAAAGCCGATTCTTGCGAATCTGGATAAGATCTGTAAAGAAACAGGATATTCGCGTATAGAGCTTGCAATGGGATATGTTAAGCGCGTGAAAGAGGTCAATCATCTTGTTTTCGGTATAAGAACCCTGGAACAGTTGAAAGAAGATATTGTTTCGTTCAGTAAAGATATTCCGGACAGTCTCTTTGATGAGATAGACGGACAGTTCTCGGGTATTTCAGCCGATCTTGTTATTCCAAGTCTTTGGGTAAAGGGGTGAAGAAATGAAATACCTTGCAATGATTCAGGCAAGATGCGGTTCAACCAGACTGCCGAACAAAGTGCTTAAGGATTTATGTGGTAAGCCTGCGCTTCAGCGTATGATCGAGCGTGTGCAGAAGAGTAAAATGGTTGATGAAGTTGTGGTCGTAACTTCTATTGAGCGCAACAATCTGCCGATACTTAACCTTTGTTCAGAGATAGGAATCCGTGTCGGTATTGGATCAGAAGATGATGTATTAGACCGTTTCTATCAAACGGCAAAGCTTTTAAAGCCTGAGTATGTTATCCGGCTGACAGCTGACTGTCCATGCTTTGATGCTGAACTTCTTGATATGGCATTGTCCGGGATGGATGAAGATGCAGATTATATGGGTATGTTAAGTGAATCTTTTGCTGATGGTCTCGATCTTGAGATCATGAAGTTCCCGGCACTCGAAAAGTCATGGAAAGAAGCAGAACATTCCTTTGAGCGTGAACATGTTACTCAGTATATTGTCAGACATCCTGAGAAGTTTAAGCTTCAGGATTTTAAGTCTCCTATAGGATATTTTGGAGACAACCGCTGGACTGTTGATGAAGCAGAAGATTTCCAGGTTGTTCAGTTAATATACGAGCATTTTCTTAATTCTGATATAGGAGAAAACTTCAACTATAAGGATATACTCGCATATTTAAATGATAATCCGAAGATAAAAGAAATTAACAGCATGTATGCACGTAATGAGGGACTGCAAAAGTCTATTAATGAGGATCATGTTGTAAAACCGGGTGAATAGTAATTTGTTATTCAAGGGAGGCATTTGATATGCAGTCATTTAATAAATCAAATGAACTTTTGGAACGCGAGATAAAGGTCTCACCTCTAGCGGCTCAAACATACAGTAAATCCTATCGATATTTTTGCCGCGGAATTGCTCCAAGTTATATGGACCATGGTGAAGGATGCTATATCTATGATGTGGACGGTAATAAGTTCATTGATTTTATGTGTGCTTTAGGACCTATAACAATTGGTTATAATGATCCTGATGTTAATGATGCAGTTATCAGGCAGGTAAATAAATTCGCCAGCGGATCGCTCCAGTCTGAACTTGAAGTAGAATTGGCTGAGAAACTTTGCGAGATCATTCCCTGTGCTGAAATGGTCCGTTTTGTAAAAAACGGCGGAGATGCAACTACAGCTGCTATCCGTCTTGCCAGGGCTTATACCGGACGCGAAATTGTTTTGATGTCCGGCTATCACGGCATGCATGATTGGTCGATTGGGGCTTCATCCAATAACAAGGGTGTTCCGAAGGCTGTATGTGATCTTACTGTTAATTTCACATATAACGATCTTGAAGACCTGGAGGATAAGCTTAAAGCAAATGAAGTTGCTGCAGTTATTCTGGAACCTATCCAGAGCAACGGTCCTAAGGAAGGATACCTTGACAGCGTAAAAGAGCTTGCTCATAAGTATGGGGCAATCCTTGTTTTCGATGAGGTCGTTTCGGGATTCCATTATGCACTCGGCGGAGCTCAGGAATTGTTCGGCGTTCAGCCTGATCTTGTCGCTTTCGGAAAGGGAATGGCTAATGGTTATCCGATATCAGCTGTAGCAGGGAGAAGAGATCTTCTTGAACAGATTGAGCAGGGTGTATTTGTTTCAACTACATTTGGTGGTGACAGTGTTGCCATGGCAGCGTCTCTCGCTACTCTCAAAAAGCTTGAACAGCCAGGTTTTTATGACCAAATAACAAAGATCGGTACTATCATTCGTGATGGCATTCAGGAGCGTATAGATAAGTACGGTCTGAATGATGTTCTTGCAGTAAGCGGTATGCCTGCTCATTGCGGCATTGCTTTCGAAGGACACGGTTCATTAACTTATCTGGATATCCAGTCAGTGTATTCGCAGACGATGATCCAGAACGGAATCCTTGTGTTTGCCATTTATTTCTTAAACTCCCATCATACTGAAGCAGAAGCACAGGCTTATCTGGATGCAACAGACAAGGCATTTGCTCAGATCAGAAAAGCAATTGATGAGGACAGCGTTGACGGTATTCTGCTTGGCGGCAAAGTAGATCCTGTATTCAAGAGAAATATCAAGTGAATCATTTTTAATTTAGGAGAGAAGAAATGTTTCATCTGTCAGATAAGATACAGAACGGCGGAGTATATGTTATTGCTGAGATGAGCGCTAATCACGGCGGCAGTTTAGAGAACGCTCTTGAGATCGTTCGACAGACCGCAAAAGCAGGTGCTGACTGCCTGAAGATACAAACATATACAGCGGATTCTCTCACGATTGATTGTGATAAAGATTACTTTAAGATCAAGGGAGGTCTTTGGGACGGTTATAAGCTTTATGACTTATATCAGGACGCAGGCACACCATATGAATGGCATAAAGCAATCAAAGATGAATGTGATAAATGCGGAATAGATTTTCTTTCTACACCGTTTGATAAAGGCGCTGTTGATTTCCTTGAGGAACTTGGTATAGAAGCTTATAAGATAGCAAGTTTTGAACTGAATGATATTATGCTCATCGAATATGCCGCATCTAAAGGCAAACCTATGATTATGTCCTGTGGTATGGCAAGTACGGATGAGATTCAGGATGCAGTTGATGCCTGTCGGAGAGTCGGAAATGATCAGATCGTCCTTATGAAATGCTGCAGTGAATACCCTGCTAACTGGGAAGATATGCATTTGGGTAACATACCTGATATGCGCGAAAGATTTGGAGTTCCTGTAGGTCTGTCTGATCACAGCTTCGGAAGCATAGGTGCTATTGTAGCAGTTTCCTTAGGGGCACGTGTTATCGAGAAACATGTAAAGATCGATGGTATTGAAAGTGCTGACAGTGCATTCAGCATGACTATGGATGAGTTCGCACAGATGATAAAAGATACAAACAATGCATGCGCAATTTCTAAAGGACCGGACTATACATTGTCAGCAAAAGAACAGGCTTCCACAGTATTCCGCCGCAGTTTGTTTGCAGTAAAGGACATTAATCCCGGAGACGTTATCTCTACGGAGAATATTAGAAGTATAAGACCGGGTTATGGTATTGCTCCTAAGAATCTTAAGATAATGATTGGAAGGAAAGCTACTAAAGAAGTTAAGCGCGGAGAACCGATAACCCTTGAGTTTATGGAGAGTCTGGAATGAGCAATCTGTACCTTCGGAAGGCTGAATCAGCAGATCTTGATCTTTATTACGAATGGGCTAATGATCCTGAAGTAAGAAGAAATTCTTTTAATACGGAACTTATTCCTTATGAGGATCATGTTAATTGGTTCAATAAGGTAATAGCCCGTGATGATGTTGTCCTGTTTGTATTGGTTGCAGATGATATCCCCGCAGGCCAGATTAGGATTAATATTTCAGATTCAGTTGCAGAGATAAGTTATAGCATCTCTGCCGAATTCAGAGGCAGGGGATACGGCAGTAAGATTGTTTCTCTTCTGGTAGAAAAAATAAAAGAAGGAATGCCTGATATTAAGACTGTCAGAGCAAGAGTAAAACCCGATAATACAGCATCGTTAAAAGTCTTTGAGAGAGAAGGATTTCTAAAGAAAGAAACTGTATTTGAGATGGATGTTAATGATTAATTGTTGATATGATTATTTTCAGGGCAGACGGTAATAAACTGATCGGAGCGGGGCATATCATGCGCTGTCTGTCGATTGCAAACGCTGCAAAAGAAACGGGTAAAGAGTGTAAGTTCTTTCTCGCATCTGATGATTTCGAGAAGATCATAAAAGAGTATGGACATCAGGCTGAGGTTTTGAACTCTGATTATTCTGTTCCGGATCCTGATGAGATCATTAGCCGGTTAGATTCCGATAAGCCATCCGCTGTTATTGTAGATTCATATTTCATTACGGAAGACTATATGAAGACAGTGCATAAGCGTTGTTCCGAGTCAGGTTGTAAACTCGTCTATATAGATGACAGATGCAATTTGGCTTGTTCCTGTGATGCTGTAATTAACTACAATATATCTGCTGATGTTGATGAATACAGAAATCTATATGAAGGAAAGCAAGAGCCGGTCTTTTTAACAGGGACGGCATATACTCCCCTCAGAAAAGAATTCCGGAACCGGGACCCGCGTGTTGTTTCGGAAAAAGGCAGAAATATATTTGTTTCTACCGGCGGTGCAGATCCGGAACACTTTACAACAGTTCTTGTTGAGGAGGCAAAAAACTATAAGGATTATAGTTTCCATTTTGTATTGGGTATGATGAACCCTGATAAAGAAATAATCAAAAAATCAGTTTCTGATTATAGCAATATAGATATCCATGAAAATGTTACCGAAATGGGTAAACTTATGAGAAGTTGTGATGTTGCAATTTCAGCGTCAGGTTCAACTCTTTACGAATTATGTGCAATTCAAACACCGGCAATTACATATATACTGGCAGATAATCAGATTCCGTTAGCACAGACATTTGATAAAAAAGGGATAATTAAAAATCTTGGTGATATAAGAATAACAGGCAATCATACGCTTGCAGGCACATTAATAAATGAAGCTGTTAAGCTGGCCGGGAATTATGATGAGAGAGTTCGTATTGCAAACGCTATGGCATCCTTAGTTGACGGGAACGGAGCCGGAAGAATAATCGAAGGTATTTTAGGATAATTCAGTTCAGCTTAATCTGCGGATGACATATCCGCACTTTTCTTTATATCCGTTCATCCTGCGAACGATGTCACCATCCTGATAATACCATTCAAGGAACTCATAGTTCCCTAGTTCAAAATCAGCCTTGCTGAAAGCGATACCGGGAGCAGAACACATGAATTCAGTCTCGTAGGGAAGAATATTATAAGAGAAGTTCTCAGGAATCTCTTTATTCTCAATGGCATTAACAGTGAGTTCCATCAGATCAATACCTGTTGAATACTTGATAAGCCGCCACATATGGCAGCCGTCAAGCCGTGGAGTTACTTCAATTATGTAAGGTTTCCTGTCTTCAGTGATCTTTATCTGGAAGTAAGCAGGACCATTGTTGATTTCTAATCTGGCAAGTGTGCGGGAAACGAGACTGTTAACCCGATCAGTCAGTTCGCTGTCATCTTTCCATTGAACAGGAATATAGTGTTTATGGATCAGTCCTCCGGAATGTTCTGCCCAGGATTCTCTGCCTGATATCAGAGAGAAAACGATCTTGCCGTTTACTGAAAAAGTATTAACAGAGAATTCTTCGCCTGAGATGAATTGTTCGATGACGATTTTTTTGCTTCTTGAGAAAGATATGCTCTCATCAAAGCGGGATAAGTACTCATCATGATCCTTTACTTTGAAAACACCTCTCTGACCTTGTGAATCATCTGGCTTAATCATGAATGGGTAAGGAATCTTGATTTCCTGATTTTTACCGGTTAAGCACTGAAAAGGAACATTTCCTTCAAAGTCATTACCCAATTCTGTTCTCAACAGGTGTTTGTTGTTGCAGATTACAGCAGTCTGAGGTTTGCAGAATGCTCTTAATCCAAGCTTTTCAGACACTTCGAAGGCAGTAGGCATGGCAATGTCCGAGCCTGTTGAATAGATATAATCTATACTATTGTTTTGAGCATATTCTTTTATTGCATCTTCATCAACGATATTGATCTCATCGAAGTGATCAGCAAACTGCTCTCCGATATATCCTGATCTGTAGCTGACAGCATAGACATCCCAGCCTTTCGCCTTACAGGTTCTGATAAGATCAGCCTGAGCTGGACCTGTTCCGAGAACTAAGATCTTACTCATCTTTCAAGTCACCATCTGTCTGCCTGATAAAGTAAGCAGGATACTTCTTGGCTTCTAACATAATGTTGATCAGATATCTGCCGATCAAACCAATAGAAAACAGTGTTGCTCCACCAAAGAATAAAAGCAGAAGAACAGAAGATGTCCAACCTGTTATAGAAATACCTACTGCGAAATATCTTATAAGGAAGAATAATCCCAGACACATACTTGCAATCAGACTGAAGATGCCGAAATACATTACTGCCAGCAGCGGAAGATCAGAATTGGTAATGACATTGCGAAGAAACAACTTGACCAGCTTTTTAAAGTCATATCCGCTTTTGCCATATGCTCTTTTATCATGATGGACCTGAACATTCTTGATCCGTCTTGTAGACTGCAATAGTAAAACACCGACTGTAGGCTGTGAAATGTTTATCTTATTAAGATTATCAATAACATATCTTCTTATGAGTCTGAAACTGGTCATATGAAGATCCTTGGGCTTGTTATAAATAATATTATGGCTCAGGTTCATCAGACCTGAACCGAATCTTCTGATTAAGTTGTGCTGCTTAGTGTCGTATGCACCGATAATTACGTCCCAGTCGTCAGACTTGTTCATCTCATCGATAAGAACGTGGATTTGTTCAGGCGGATGCTGAAGATCATCATCCATAGTAATAATATATTCGCCATTGACGTGTCTGAAACCGCATAAAACAGCTTTCTGCTGACCATGGTTGACTGCAAGCTGAATGCCCTTGATCCTTGGATCTTTTGCGGAGAGTTCCTTTATGATCTTATAGGAATTATCCTTTGAACAATCGTCAACAAGAATCATTTCAAACGGCTGTTTGATCTCATTTTCGAATACATTAACAATTCGGGTATAAAGAATATCGAGACTTTTCTCGGAATTATATACCGGTATTACTATTGAATATAATGCCATCCTACACCTGCTTTAACTCTTTTTCTTAATTCCCGAAATCAGATCAATGATCATTTTTCTCTTTATGAATAATGCGGCTGCCAAACCAAATAATATTATATACCTAATCAGAATCAGCTGATACAGGCACATAACACCGATCAGAAGAGCCGCTAAAACAACTGTTACCAAAAGGATTATGCGTATATCGAATAGAGAACCCGCTTTGATATCCTGTTTTCTGCAAATGATCCTTAAGAAAATGAGGTGGCACGCACACATCACCAGGTAGCCGATGATAGTCGTATAGCCTGCAACCAGATATCCTATCTTCGGGATCAGGAGATAGTTTAAGATGATGTTAACTGCAGCTCCCAGTATAGAAGCGAAAGTAACATATTTATTGCCGCTGAAGTACAATTCCACATCTGCTAAAAGTGTGTAAATGAATATTATAAATACACCAAAAGTAAGAGGCGGTACGATCCATTTGCCTTCGGCATATTTCTCATCGCCAAGAATCATCATAAGTTCAGGAGTCATTAAGAAAATAATAAGCGAACAAACAGCTACAAGGATGATAAGAGAAGACGTGAGTTTTTTTACCTCAGATGTGTCCTTGGTCTTAAGCTTGTTGTGAAGCCACGGCGTAAATGTGCTGTTAAGACTTCCGGTAACTACCAGCAGTGTGAATGCGGCTGAGTGTGCGATGCTGTAAACGGCGGTCTGAGCCTTGCCCACAAAACGGTCTATCATAAGCTTGTCTGAGTGGTTCAGAAGGATCTGTGAGAAGTAGTATGGGACAAGTACGGAATTTGTCGACAGACTGAATCCCCAGTATTCTTTGTCAGCGAATTTCGGGGTCCTTATGAATTGCATTATCATCAGAACAAATCCGAATGCAATCTGGACTCCGACACCGGCATAAATCCTGAGCACACCATTGTTGAAGCTGCCCTGGTTGAGATTGTTAATAAATATCAGAACTAAAGCAAGTAACGGCTGCATTAAGGCATATATGATCATTACGGGAACGTAGGGACGATAGTCATATGTATATCTTTTTTTCTGTACCCAGAGGTTCATTGGAGTAGTAAATACTATCTGAGAGATCATCAGAACGACCATTATAGTGTTCATCTGAAGCATTGCGTTCCAATTGCGGAAATTCAACGCATATAACAGTATCCAGGGAAGGGCCAATACAAGTATCAATCCCTGCTGGCTTGAAGTGAACTCTTCTTTTTTATTTCCGAACCTTGAGAGTCCTACAACAAACCCGTCACTGAAAATATATAAGGAGACTGCTATATGAAATATCTGATACCAGGAGTTATATACATTAAAAAGACCATATTCTTCCTGTTCAAGGATTCGGCTGAATATAGGGGTAACGATAAAGTCTATGGCATCTTTGAGTATTCCGCAGAATACAAACAATACAGAAGCTTTTACGGCCGCCGGAAGATTATTATATTTTTCTTTAAGCGTCTGTCCCATTCATCCTCATCCCAAGAGCAATATCTTTCATAGCGGAATTAACGTCGAACAGGGCATTGAATCCTAATTCTTCAGAAGCTTTGTTTATATCCATTACATCATTATTGGAAGCCATCGGTTTACTGTAGTCATGGGTAATGTTACCTTCGTTCCCGAAGGCGGAATTAACGGCTTGAGCTAATTCCAGGTTGGTAGTACTGGTCTTCATACCGATGTTATAAATGCCGCTGTGTTTTAAGCTGCCGGCAAGCACAATAGCTTCGCACAGATCCTTTATGTAAACGTAATGTCTGTATTGACTTCCGTCACCGAATAAAATCTGTTGTTTACCGGCAACAGCGTTGTCGATCAGCGTGTTGATAAGATATCCTTTCCTCTCGCCCATTCCGATTACCTGTGCAAATCTTAAGGCAACAAAATTGATAGAACCGGCTGAACTGTAGTAGAGACCCAATTGTTCAACTGCGGATTTGGATGCACCATATAAGCTCGATGGACGCGTCAGATCATCTTCTTTCCAAGGTTGGTTCTCGCCCGAGTAAACGGCTTTAGAAGAAGCGAATACCGCATTTGGAATCTGGTGTTTGATCGCGAGCGAGATATAATCGTCAGATGTTCTGATATTAAACAGATAATCTTCTGAGCAAAACCCGTTGTAAGGACGTTTTGCTGCCAAAAGAACTATACTGTCTGCTTTATCAAAAAATACATCTTCAGGCTCATCGAGGATGCACCAGTAATCAGATTGAACAGGGAAGAGTTCTTTCGCTTTTTCTTCCCATCTAAATACGTCGCATCCTTTAACGGTATGACCTTTTGATCTGGCATACTGTGTGAATTCCGTTCCGATAAAACCGCAAGCGCCGGCAACTAGAAAGATCATAAAGCGGATACTCCGTTATCGCTGTTAAGTGCTGCATCTATTCTCTTAACGATCTCGTTTATTTCCTCATCAGGAACATAATTCCTTTGGAATTTTTCTTTAACGTAATATACGTTATCCAATAATTCCCTGAAAGTAGTGTTCTTGAACGAATTGCTTTTATGGATCTTATACATTAACTTTGATGAAGCAACACGACGTTTGATGAAATTACCGACACGATGCTTATTGAATATTCCGCCCTTGCGGAAGGGATTGGTCAGGGGTGCTTCAAGATTATATGAATCATCCTTCAGGACCTTCTCGATTACATCACAGGCCAGCATATATGAATACTTGTCTTTGTTGATCTTGTAGTAGTTTAAGATGGTCTCTTCCGGAATAGGCATGGTTTGCTCGGATTTCTTAAACTCGGTAAAGAAATCCTTGTAGGTTGTAATAAATTGAGCACCGATAAATAATCTGAATTCCAGTTCATATGGAATCTCGACCGGTCTTAATAAAGCACATCCTTTTCCTGCTGCATATACCTCCGCAACAGAAGTGCTCATCCAGTTATAGATCTTGTCGCAGGCCAGAACCCATTGCTTTACGGATTCCTGACTGATCACGTAGAAGTTCTTAACCCGCGAAGCAAGTTCGTTCAGCTCGGTACAGTTTGTTTCCTCAGGATGGGGGCGGTAAATGATGATGTCATCATCTGATTCCTGCAATGCTTTTTCGAACCATTCCATTAAAGCTTTACGGGTCTTTATTGAGATATCCGCTAACAATTCGGCCGTGTGAAGTTCGTTTTTATTACCGGATGTCTTGATTACGTGCTTATCACCTCCGACGAAAGAAAGCGAAGAGATAAATAAGTGAACTTTTTTGTCAGTGGGAATTCCATATTTTTGAAATAATTCATCCCTGTTCATGTAGTAGTTTCTTAACGGTCCTCGCAAAAAATCAAGTGCGACATGACCAACTACCGGTGCATGATCTTCTTTGACACCCCATTGTTTCATCAGTCTTTCGTGCATCTGGTTTCCCCACGAAAAGTGAACAGCGCTGCGTCCCCAAGGTTTAATAGAACCCAGGAACTCTGGGTTGTCTTCATTTGTTGTGCTGAAAACCTGTTCCCATTGAAGATTTACCAGCTTATTGACTTGAGGGGTGTGTGAAGCGGCATAGAATTTTGCGCGCTCTCTGTAATAAGCGGGAATGACTACAACTTTTGCATCAACTGGCTTTTCGGTTTCAAAAAATGTTCCGTATTGCATGCGGAAAAGAACCTTATAGCCTCTGCGTTCCAATTCGCGTTTGATCAGACAAAGATTCTCGATCTCTCTGTTCCTGATCTCATAAGTTATCAATATATCGCATTGTTCGATGCTTTTATCTCTGCCCATTTTATGCCCCTGTAAAGAACTCCTTGATTGAATCGCAGATATAATTTATCTCTTCCATGGACAGATTATAGTGCAGAGGCAGTCTTAAGAGCCTTTCGCTCTCTTTTGTCGTATATTTGTCTTCGCCATGGAACCTTCCGAACTTCAGGCCGGCTTCAGCCGAATGAAGAGGAACATAGTGGAAGACTGCACCTATATCCTTGCTCCTTAAATATTTATTCAATCTGGTTCTCTCATCAAGATCCTTGAGCTTTATAAAAAACATATGCGCATTGTGAACACACTCTTTAGGGATGTATGGCAGCTCGATCCTGTCTTTGAGTATATCCGTATTACTAAGGATCTCGTAATAAAGTTTCCATTTCTTCATCCTGTCTTCGAAGATCTCATCAGCAACTTCCAATTGAGCCCACAGATAAGCTGCATTTAGTTCACTCGGTAGATAAGAGCTTCCCATATCGACCCATGTGTATTTATCGATCTCGCCGCGGAAAAACTTGGAACGGTTTGTGCCTTTCTCTCTAATGATCTCAGCGTGTTCAACATCATCATGATCGCGGAGAAGGATAGCACCGCCTTCGCCCATGCAATAGTTTTTGGTCTCATGGAAGCTGAAGCATCCGTAATGTCCGATTGAACCCAGAGCTTTGCCCTTGTAGGAAGCCTTTACGCCCTGTGCTGCGTCTTCTACGACCTTCAGGTTGTGGCGGGCTGCAATATCCATTATCTTATCCATGTCGCAGGGAACACCGGCATAATGAACGGGGACGATGACCTTGGTCTTATCCGTAATTGCATCCTCGATGATTTTCTCATCAATATTCATGGTGTCCGGTCTGATATCGACAAAAACGATCTTTGCGCCCCTGAGGACAAAAGCATTAGCTGTCGAACAAAAAGTAAAAGAAGGCATTATTACCTCATCGCCGTCTTTGATGTCACAGAGTATAGCTGCGATCTCAAGTGCATGGGAACAGGATGTAGTAAGCATTGCTTTAGCAACACCGGTATTCTCTTCGATCCACTTATTACATTTATGTGTGTATTTACCGTCACCACAGAGCTTATGCTCGACAGTTACGGCATCTTTTATGTATTCAAGTTCTTTACCCGATAATGTGGGCTCATTAAAGTGGATCATAAATCTCCCGATTTCCTAAATGTTTTTTAGATTTTACCATAGACACAATATGTAGTTTCAGAAAAATGTTGACTTTTCCAAAATTAAGTATTATTTTTGTTACAACAATCAAACCGTTGATGCGGAGATAAAGGTAGTAAAAGGCCCTACAGAGAGCTTCCGATGCTGAGAGTGAAGCGGGAACCGGATTATCAAATGGACCGCGGAGGGTGCATTAAATGTGCAACGTAAGACTCGCGTAAGCAGTCCGGGATATGTTGGTATCCTTTGAGTGTGCGTCTCACAAACGCAAAGCCAGGGTGGCACCGCGGATTATATGTTAATTCGTCCCCGGCAGGAACACTTATATTCCTGTCGGGGATTTTTATTTCCGGCAGAACCAACCGGAAGGAGAAAGAACATGATCAAAACAGCAATCGAGAAGATCGTAAACAAGGAAGACCTTACTTACGAAGAGGCGTACGAGACAATGAACGAGATTATGGGCGGTATGTCAACATCCACCCAGAATGCGGCTTTCCTTGCTGCTCTTTCAACAAAGAGTGCAAGATTTGAGACGATCGATGAGATCACGGGATGCGCAGCAGCGATGCGTGAGCATGCAATGAAGGTAGACAAGGGCGGCATGGAAGTCCTTGAGATCGTAGGAACAGGCGGAGACCGTGCAGGAAGTTTTAATATCTCCACAACATCCGCATTTGTTGCTGCCGCAGCCGGAATAAAGGTAGCAAAGCACGGTAACCGTGCAGCTTCTTCAAAGTCAGGAACAGCTGATTGCCTTGAGGCTTTGGGTGCAAACATCAATCTTGAACCCGAGAAGTGCGTGGAACTTCTTAAGAATGTCGGTTTCTGCTTCTTCTTTGCACAGAAGTATCATACATCCATGAAATATGTAGGACCTATCCGCAAGGAGCTTGGTTTCAGGACAGTATTCAATATCCTTGGACCTTTGACGAATCCTGCTGAGCCTGATTTCTATCTCTTGGGTGTTTACGACCAGTATCTTGCAGAGCCTGTTGCACATGTATTGAAGTCATTGGGTGCAAAGAGAGCCCTGGTTGTTTACGGTGAGGACAAGCTCGATGAGATCTCTGTATCCTCTGAAACATTTGTTGCTGAACTCAAGCCCGACGGAACGATCACCACTTATGAGATCAAGCCTGAGGATTTCGGATTTGCAAGAGGAACAAAAGATGATATTGTTGGTGGCACTCCTGCCGAGAATGCCGAAGTTACAAGAGGTATACTTGATGGCAGGATCACAGACGTAAGAAAGAGCGTTGTCTGCATGAATGCAGGTGCAGCAATATATGCCGCAGGCAAGGCCAAGACGATCGAAGAGGGTGTAGGACAGGCCAAGCACCTTATCGAGAGCGGAAAGGCTCTGGAAAAACTTAATCAGTTTGTTGAAGAATCAAACAAGTGATATCAGAAGGACATACCATGGCAGACATCCTCGAACAGATCGCTGAGAATAATCAGAAGATATACCTTGATAAGAAACTGGATGTATCTCTTTCCAAAGTGATGGATATGGCATATGCCATGTCCGGAACGGGATTTGCTTTCGAGAACAAACTCAAAGAGGATGGTATCAGCTTTATCTGTGAGTGCAAAAAAGCGTCTCCTTCAAAGGGTGTTATCGCTGAGGATTTTCATTATCTTGATATAGCAAGAGACTACGAAAGGGCAGGAGCTTCATGCATCTCTGTCCTCACCGAACCGAAATGGTTTATGGGTTCTCTTGATTACCTGGATGAGATCGCTTCGGAGGTTTCGGTCCCGGTTCTCCGAAAGGACTTCACGGTAGATGAATACATGATCTACGAGGCACGTGTACACAAGGCATCCGCAGTTCTTCTTATATGCTCGATCCTTGACTCCAAGACACTCGGCAAATACATAAGACTCTGTGATGAACTTGAACTTACCGCCCTTGTCGAAGCGCACGATAAAAATGAATGCGACATGGCTCTGGGTGAAGGTGCGAGGGTTATCGGTGTAAACAACCGTAACCTGCGTGATTTTACCGTTGATCCGTCCAATTGCTTAAGACTAAGGGAATATGTGGGTGATAAGGCTCTTTTCGTTGCTGAGAGCGGAGTGAAGTCGAGAGAGGACATAGAATTGCTGGAAAGAGAAAAAGTAGATGCGGTCCTGATCGGTGAATCGATGATGAGGGCAAAAGATAAGACGGCATTCCTTAACACTTTGAAGGGGTTGGCATAATGTTTGGTACTGAACTGAAGATCTGCGGACTTTCCAGACTGGAAGACATTATAGCCGTCAACAGGCATGGTGCCGATTATGCGGGTTTTGTTTTCTTTCAAAAGTCAAAAAGATACGTTGATCCTTATAAAGCAAACGAACTGATAGAATTGCTCAGGTCAGATATAAAACCTGTCGGAGTGTTTATGGATGAGCCGTTGGACAGTGTCATAAGGATCGCCAGGATAAGCGGAGTCGAGATGGTCCAGCTTCACGGGCATGAGTCAGAAGAATATGTTGAGTATGTAAAAAGAACTCTTGAGCGTCCTGTTATCAAAGCATACAAAGCATCGGAAGAGGGCGCGCTGGAGAAAGCCTCAAACAGTAATGCGGATTATGTCATGATCGACTCCGGTGCCGGATCGGGAAAGAAGTTCGACTGGAGTATACTCAAGGGGTTTAAAAGAGATTATTTCCTCGCAGGAGGTCTTGATCCCGAATCGGTCGGAGAAGCGATAAGATTATTGGAACCATTTGCCGTTGATGTAAGCTCCGGCGTTGAGACAGACGGTATCAAGGATGAAGAGAAAATAGCAAAGTTTATAAAAGCAGTTAAGCATGGAGGTAATTATGCCTGAGTCAAAAGGAAGATTCGGAATTCACGGAGGACAGTACATCCCCGAGACTCTGATGAACGCTGTAATAGAGCTGGAAGAGGCTTATAACCACTATAAGAATGACCCTGAGTTCAATAAGGAACTCACGGAATTGTTGAACGATTACGCAGGCCGTCCGTCTAATCTTTACTATGCTGAGAAGATGACCAAAGATCTGGGCGGCGCGAAGATCTATCTCAAGAGAGAAGACCTGAATCACACCGGATCGCACAAGATCAATAATGTTTTGGGTCAGGCACTTCTTGCAAAGAAGATGGGCAAGACCAGACTCATCGCTGAGACCGGTGCAGGCCAGCACGGCGTTGCCACTGCTACGGCTGCAGCACTTTTCGGTATGGAATGCGTTGTCTTTATGGGCAAGGTCGATACGGAGCGTCAGGCATTAAACGTATACAGAATGAAGCTTTTAGGCGCGGAAGTCGTTCCTGTAACTTCAGGAACAGCAACGCTTAAGGACGCCGTGTCGGAATGCATGCGCGAATGGACCACAAGGATCGACGATACTCACTATTGTCTGGGTTCCGTCATGGGTCCTCATCCTTTCCCGACGATCGTTAGGGATTTCCAGGCTGTTATCTCGCGTGAATCAAAGGCTCAGGTACTGGAAAAGGAAGGACGTCTTCCTGATTATGTTCTTGCATGTTGCGGCGGCGGTTCTAACGCTATTGGATCCTTCTATCACTATATTGAGGATAAGAGTGTTAACCTTATCGGCTGTGAAGCGGCAGGAAGAGGCATCGATACCTTTGAGACGGCTGCCACGATCAATACCGGCAGGCTCGGCATCTTCCACGGTATGAAGTCTTATTTCTGTCAGGATGAATACGGTCAGATCGCGCCTGTTTATTCGATTTCCGCAGGCCTTGATTATCCGGGCATCGGCCCCGAGCATGCGATGCTCCACGATACCGGAAGAGCTCAGTATGTTGCAATAACTGACGAGGAAGCGGTTCGGGCTTTTGAATATCTTTCAAAGACAGAAGGGATTATTCCTGCAATTGAATCTGCTCATGCCGTTGCTCATGCAATGAAGCTTGCACCCACACTTGGTAAGGATAAGATCATGGTCATCACGATCTCGGGCAGAGGCGACAAGGACTGCGCTGCTATCGCGCGTTACAGAGGGGAGAATATCAATGAGTAATATAGCTAAAGCATTTGAGAACGGAAAAGCGTTCATTCCTTTTATAACCTGCGGTGATCCTGACCTTGATACGACGGCACGCTGTGTTGTTGAGATGCAGAAAGCAGGTGCTTCCCTGATCGAACTCGGAATCCCTTTCTCTGATCCGACTGCAGAAGGCCCGGTCATCATGGAGGCAAGTCTGAGGGCTCTCGAAAACGGATGCACCACGGATAAGGTTTTCAATATGGTGGTTCGTCTCAGAACAGAGCTTGGAGTAACCGTGCCGATGGTATTCATGACATATGCGAATGTCGTATTTTCGTACGGCATTGAGAGATTTTGCAAAAAAGCATCTGAAGCAGGTATCGACGGCATCATTCTGCCTGATGTTCCTTACGAGGAAAAAGATGAGTTTGACGGTATCTGCAGGCAGTACGGGATCGACTTGATCTCACTGATCGCACCGACATCGGATGAACGTATCTCCATGGTTGCTTCATCGGCAACAGGATTTATCTACATAGTATCAAGTCTTGGTGTCACGGGTGTCAGGAACAATATCACGACGGATATTCCGTCGTTGTGTGCTGCGGTAAAGGCTGCCACTGATGTACCCTGTGCTATAGGCTTCGGAATATCGACTCCTGAACAGGCAAAGACTATGTCACAGAGTGCCGATGGTGTAATCGTAGGTTCTGCAATCGTTAAGATAATTGCAGAGTACGGAATAGATGCACCCGGACATGTAGGTGAGTATGTGAAGTCGATGGTCGACGCGGTCAGGTAACCATGTTTTTGTAATACTGCTGCTTTTCGGCATACATGTTCTCATCAGATTCGCTGAGGAGTTCATCTATAGATTTTTTACCGTCACTGGAATAGCCGTATCCCACGGAACAGCTGTAAGGAGTCTCGGCGACAAGCCTGTGTATGCGCTTCGTAAGTTCGATAACATCTTTTTCAGGTACCTTTCGGCATATGATAACGAATTCATCGCCCCCGATCCTGTAAACAGACTGCTTACGCTTTACTGCTCGGAGAAAACAGTTGGCAAGTGTTGAGATAGCTTTGTCGCCGGCTATATGGCCTTCATTGTCATTTATCTTCTTGAGCCCGTTCATATCGATCGATACAAGAGCTGTAATCTCTTCAGGTTCATTGGATGTATCGGAATAGTATGCCTGACGGTTAAGCAGTCCCGTGAGTGGATCCTTTTTGGTAACCTGTAGTATCAAGAACACATAGTAGACGAACATTGAAATCGCTATCGTCGCACAGAAAAGCTGTGAATAATCACTTCCGATCAAAAACGGCATTATGATCCCCGAGAAAAAAGCAAAACAGAAGAAGATTATCGGAACTCTCTCAGTAGACTGTTTTTTGCTGTGCTTTATCATGAGAAAGACCAGGAAAGCGCAGTAAAGACCAACCACTATATACGGCAAGAGACCGAGCGGGCCGCGCTGCATCTTACCGTCATCACCGATGCTGACCACTATACCGGTAGGGATCGATATAAAATCGATCAAAGTCAGAACAATGGCAGGAATGAATACATACCAGCGCTGTTTCTTGATTATTGTAATGATGATCTGAGCGATAAGGAAGGGCGTGGTGCTGTATCTGATTGCGATAAGAACAGTCCTTGCCAGTTTATGGTCATTGTGGTCTGCCATGTAGAACTCGGCATATACCAGGATCGAGAGGATCATGACCTCGATGATCAGGGCATACATGCGCATGATCGTCTTCTTATCCAGAAATACAGTAGATATGAGGGACACGGTATATCCCAAAAGGACAAGGATAAGTGCCCAATTTTTTGTAATGTATTCGGTAATCACTCAGAATGCCTCTCAAAGATCTTTGAAACCGTTCTTGTTAATATAATTATATGTTGCAGGCAGGAAAAGAACAATAAAAACCTGTGTATTAAGTGTTTTTGATGATACTTGCAGAATGTCATGATAAGATTGGCTTCTTTTGATTGAAATACCCCCCTTGTTTTTATATAATATCTACTCGGAAACTTTATTTCATTCCACCAACAAATTCCTTGAAAGGAAAGGAGAAATAGACATGATTTATTCAACAGAGATCAAGAACATGTGCTCTGTTCATCAGGGTGTTCATCACGGTGCCGCACCGATCCCTGAGGAAGCAAAGTGGGTAAGCTCCAAGGAGATAAAGGACATCTCCGGTTACACACACGGTATCGGCTGGTGTGCACCTCAGCAGGGCGCCTGCAAACTGTCTCTTAACGTTAAGGACGGTATCATCCAGGAGGCATTGGTTGAGACGATCGGCTGCTCCGGTATGACACACTCCGCTGCTATGGCATCTGAGATCCTTCCCGGACTCACGATCCTTGAGGCTCTTAACACAGACCTCGTTTGCGATGCTATCAACACAGCAATGAGAGAGCTCTTCCTCCAGATCGTTTACGGCAGAACACAGAGTGCTTTCTCTGAGGACGGACTCCAGATCGGCGCAGGTCTTGAGGACCTCGGTAAGGGTGCACGTTCGATGGTAGGTACAACATACGGTACACTCGCTAAGGGTCCCCGTTACCTCGAGCTCACAGACGGATATATCACAGACCTCGCTATCGACGAGAACGACGAGATCATCGGATACAAGTTCGTTAACTTCGGTAAGATGATGGACTTCATCAAGAAGGGTGACGATCCGGCTACAGCTCTTGAAAAGGCTTCCGGTAAGTATGGACGTGTTGATGATGCCGTTAAGTTCATCGACCCGCGTAAGGAATAAGGAGGAATGACAAATGGCAGATTTATTTGAATCATACGAGAGAAGACTCCCCCAGATCAATGCAAAGCTTGCTGAATATGGAATCGCTTCCATTGAAGAAGCTGAGAAGATCACAAAAGATGCAGGTCTTGATGTATATCACCTCATCGAAGGCATTCAGCCTATCTGCTTCGAGAATGCTAAGTGGGCTTACACAGTAGGCGCTGCTATCGCAATCAAGAAGAACTGCCGCAAGGCTTCCGATGCTGCTGCAGCTATCGGTGAAGGTCTCCAGGCTTTCTGCATTCCCGGTTCCGTTGCTGACAGACGTAAGGTAGGTCTTGGTCACGGTAACCTCGGCAAGATGCTCCTCGAAGAGGACACAGAGTGCTTCGCATTCCTTGCCGGTCACGAGTCATTCGCAGCAGCTGAGGGCGCTATTGGTATCGCTGAGAAGGCTAACCGTGTTCGTCAGAAGCCTCTCAGAGTTATCCTTGACGGTCTCGGAAAGGACGCAGCAAAGATCATCTCCAGAATCAACGGCTTCACATATGTTGAGACAGAGTATGACTATAAGACAGGCGAGCTCAAGGAACTCTCCAGAACATGCTACTCCAAGAATCCTGATTCTCCGAGAGCAAAGGTTAACTGCTATGGTGCAGATGACGTTCAGGAAGGCGTTGCTATTCTCTGGAAGGAGAACGTTGACGTTTCCATCACAGGTAACTCCACCAATCCTACAAGATTCCAGCACCCTGTTGCAGGTACATACAAGAAGGAGCGCCTCGAGGCAGGCAAGAAGTACTTCTCCGTTGCATCAGGAGGCGGTACAGGCCGTACACTTCACCCTGATAACATGGCTGCAGGTCCTGCTTCCTACGGTATGACAGATACCATGGGCCGTATGCACTCTGACGCTCAGTTTGCTGGTTCTTCTTCGGTTCCGGCTCACGTTGAGATGATGGGTCTCATCGGCGCAGGCAACAACCCGATGGTTGGTATGACCGTTTCCACAGCAGTATCCGTTGAGGAAGCTGCTAAGGCTGGCAAGTTCTGATAGAACTTTAATTACTGTTATTTCAAGAGGTGTCTCCTGATTAAGGAGACACTTCTTTGTTTGTGATGATATCCTTTTTCGAGCAGATTGCCGACTTGAAATACCTTATTTTATTGGTTTTGCAATTTGAGACGGTATGGCCATAGTGCTAATATAGAACCATATTCTAAATAGGGAGGGCTGATATGGATATTAGTTTTTCTGAACTCTTGTTACTTGCTTTTAAGGCACTCTTACCGGCGATAGTGGCAATCGTGCTGGCTCTTATTACCAAAGAAGTTTACAGCTCGTTGTTTGTCGGTATTGCTGTCGGAGGCCTGATCTATGCAGGAGGACATCCGGTACTTGCTTTGGAACATGTTTTCAATGATGGCATCATAGCATCACTCGCAGATTCTTATAATGTTGGTATTCTTGTTTTCCTTGTATTCCTGGGAATAATCGTTGCACTGATGAACAAAGCGGGAGGTTCGGCGGCATTTGGTAACTGGGCTTCGGAACACGTTCATTCCAGAGTCGGCTCACAGCTCGCAACTATCGGATTGGGTGTGCTGATCTTTATTGATGACTATTTCAACTGCTTAACAGTAGGTTCAGTTATGAGACCTGTTACCGACAGACAGAATATATCAAGAGCTAAACTAGCTTATCTTATTGACGCAACAGCAGCTCCTGTCTGCATTATCGCACCTATCTCATCATGGGCTGCGGCAGTATCGGGATTTGCCCCTGAAGGTACGAACGGACTCATGCTCTTTATCCGTGCTATTCCATATAACTACTATGCGATCCTTACTATCGTCATGATGGTCCTCATGGTATTGCTTAAGACTGAATATGGTCCCATGGCTCGTCACGAGATCAACGCCAAGAATGGTGACATCTTTACGGTTAAGCCTGCGGAATCAGAAATAAAGACAGATGAAAAAGTTGAGAAGAAGGGTCAGGTCAAGGATCTTGTTCTCCCAGTAGTTGTTCTCATCTTCTGTTGTGTTCTCGGAATGATATACACAGGCGGATTCTTCGGTGATGAATTGGAGGGCGGTTTCTTCCAGAAATTCGTAGATGCATTTGCCAACAGTGACGCATCAGTCGGTCTTGCATACGGATCATTCGGCGGTATAGTTTTTACGGTTATTTTCTATCTTTGCAGAAAAGTCCTGAAGTTCAAGGACTGTATGTCAAGTGTTGAGGAAGGCTTCAAGGCCATGGTGCCTCCGATCCTTATCCTCACTCTTGCATGGTCTTTGAAGGCAATGACCGATTCTTTGGGCGCTGCTGATTATGTTGCGGAGATCGTTGACAGGACCAAGGGTTCTTTCATCGGAATCATGCCTGCGGTAATCTTCCTCATTGCCTGCGGCCTGTCTTTTGCTACAGGTACATCATGGGGTACATTCGGTATCCTTATCCCGATCACTCTGAAAGCTTTCCCTCTCGACGGTTCAAATACTCTGGCTATCATTTGCGTATCAGCATGTATGGCCGGTGCTGTTTGCGGAGACCACTGCTCACCGATCTCTGACACAACGATCATGAGTTCTGCAGGTGCTCAGTGCAATCACATTGCTCACGTTTCCACGCAGCTTCCGTACGCACTGACTGCAGCAGCCGTATCATTCCTGACATTCCTGGTTGCAGGTTTTGCCAAGAATGCAGTGATCTCACTTATCGTCGGTATCGGTATGATGGTCGGTATGGTATTCCTTCTCAAGAAGGCTTTACCGGTTCCTGATTCCGAATCCTTGCAGAAAAAGTCTCAGAAACCTGCGAAAGAATGATCGCAGCAAACATTATGAGACATCCAGCCATTTCTCTGGGCAGCAGGTTCTCGTGAAGGACAATTGCAGCAGTGATGACTGCGAAAACTGATTCGAGACACATCAACAGAGAAGCAACAACGGGACTTGCGTTTTTCTGTCCCACGATCTGAAGAGTATATGCAATGCCGCAGCTCATTATTCCCGAATAAAGAAGGGAAGGGGCTGCGGTTTTTATGTCCGCGAGATTCGGCTGTTCGAAAATAAACATTGCGATAACAGACAGGACAGATGCTACGACAAACTGCATGAACGATAACTGGATGCCGTTTATACCATCTTCTAAAAATTTATCTACCAACATTATCTGTACGGCATAAAAGACCGCGCAGATCAGGGCAAGGATATCGCCGAGATTGACAGAAGTAAGATCTGTCGGATCGAGGCAGAGAAGGAATAAACCTAATAGTCCCAATACAATTGATAACCACGTAAGGACAGCGATCTTTTTCCTCAAGAACAGAACTGAGAAAAGAGGCACAAAAAACATATAGAATGCCGTGATGAAAGCTATTTTCCCCGAGGTCGAATAATAAAACGCAAACTGCTGGAAGTTCTGTGCGAACGAGAAAACGATTCCTAAGATCAATCCGGCACGCCAAGACTTTTTGCTGAAGTCGAAGCCTTTGTTGATAATAAGTGTAAAGGGAAGAAGGAACACCACGCCCAGAAGAGTCCTAATCCCTGTAAATGTAAATGCATCGATGCTCTGCATGCCGATCGACTGGGCAACAAAAGAAGATCCCCAAATGATGGCGGTGATCAGAAGGCAGATTATTCCGGATGGTTTTGTCCGACGCATATACATTTCCTTTCTTAACAGGCAAAAGGAATATATATTATGCTATTGGGATTTGCAAGCAATTTGGCCAGTTTGCGATTTGTCACAAACTTTTGACGAAGTTTCTTATTTATTTTATTATTATTTTATGCGTATTAAAGAGAAATATACATGGCTCGAACATCTGGACTTCATGATAGTAGACATACTGTCACTCTTGATGTGCTTTGTTATATCTTATCGTATAAAATTTGGTGATTTCAGCTTTATCTATAAGAATGAATGGCATCTTTATCTGCTGGTAATCGTCCTTTTGAATATATCCATTACGCTTTTTACCAATCCATACAGCGGAATATTTAAGAGAAGCTATTATCAGGAAGGTATCAGGGCTTTAACTCTTGCAATGTACAATCTGCTTGTTGCGGCGGTATTCTTTTACCTCTTAAAGATTGGAGCTGCATATTCGCGAGAAATGACCATTTGGATGTATTCCTTCTACTTCATAACTTCTTTGATCTTTAAATATGCCTGGAAGAAGTTAAGGTTGAAGTTTTTGAAGCGCTCTAATATTGCACAGAAGATTCCTCTGTTTATTGTCGGCAGTTCAAAGACAATTGAAGAAACTCTGAAAAATGTAAATTCCGGAGATTTTCAACTCTATGATATAAAAGGGATCTATTTGACCGATTCTGATTCTGAGATCGAGGGAATACCTACTGTCCATGAGGATTATGTAAAATTCGTTCTTGATAATAACATTGAAGAAGTTCTGATTTCAGTTAAACCGTCGGAAGTTTCAGAGAAGGATTGCGAACGTCTTTCGCTTAATGGAATCGAGATAAATCTCGTTATTGAGAATTCAATAGGATTTATGTCTGAAGATCAGAGCGTGCAGAGTATGGGTGTTTATCCAGTATTAAGCATCAGAAACTTCTCATTTACACAAAGCCAATTGATATATCTCAGGATCAAGAGGCTGCTCGATATCTTTTGCGGGCTTATAGGGCTTGTTTTGTTGCTTCCCATTACATTGTTCGTTAAGATTGCTACTTTAGCTTCCGGTGATAAAGCGAAAATATTCTACAGACAGAACCGCATCGGTAAGAACGGCAAGATCTTTAGGATGTGGAAATTCAGGACGATGGTTCCTGATTCCGATGCTAAGTTAGAGGAATTGTTGAAACAGGAAGAATACAGAAAACAATGGGAAGAGAACCAAAAGATCGTTAATGATCCCAGAATCACCCGTGTCGGAAGATTTTTAAGGAAGACATCTATAGATGAAATGCCTCAGCTTATTAATGTCTTTCTCGGTGATATGAGCCTTGTAGGACCGCGTCCGCTTATTGTAAATGAGTTGTCTATGCATGACGGATTAAAGCTTTATCAAAAGGTAAAACCGGGAATAACCGGATGGTGGGGCTGCAACGGCAGAAGTAATATCGAATACCGTGAACGTTTGGAACTGGAATATTATTATGTTAAAAATGTCAGTTTTTATTTGGATGTTCTTTGTTTGGTCAGAACGTTATTTGCCGTAATCAATCGGGAAGGGGCAGAATAGTATCAGATGGATATTAAGATCCTGGTCGCTACACATAAATCATATTGGATGCCAGATGATGAAATGTATATTCCCATCCAGGTCGGTTCTGCTGTTTCTGATAAGGAACTTGGGTTTGTCAGGGATGATTCCGGAGACAATATCAGCGGAAAAAATAAAAATTACTGTGAGCTGACCGGCCTTTATTGGGCTTGGAAAAATCTTGAAGCAGATTATTTGGGATTAGTGCATTACCGCAGACATTTTGTGCTGAAAAGGAAGAGTGATAAGCAATCATCTGTTCTCAGTAAAGATGAACTTACCGGGCTTTTGAAAAAGTATGATGTCATTCTTCCGCGCAAGAGACAATACTATATCGAGACTACCTATAATCATTATGTTCATGCCCATCACAAAGAAGACCTTGATATTACTCTTGATATCATTAAGGAGAGGTATCCTGATTATGTCAATGCATTTAATGATGTTATGAGTAAGACCGGCGGTCACAGATTTAATATGTTCATCATGAAAAAAGAACTATTTGATGATTACTGCGAGTGGATCTTCAGCATATTATTTGAACTTGAAAAACGTCTGGACATTTCAGAATATAGCGTTAATGATGCCCGCGTTTTCGGATTTGTAAGTGAAAGACTTCTGGATGTATGGATAAATGCCAATAACATCCAATATAAAGAGATACCTTATATCTTTATGGAAAAGCAGAATTGGATCAAAAAGGGATCATCATTTCTCAAAAGAAAGTTTCAGCATGGATAATCCGTATTTGAAAGTGATTAATACAAAATGAGTTCGTCGAGAGTAATAAACACAAAAAGAAATATTATCTGGTCATTTATTGAATATCTGATCCTTATATTGTTTTCTTTTATTTCCAATGCGGTAATTGTTCATTACCTTGGTGTTGATTATCTTGGCCTTTCAGGTTTGTTTACTTCTATTCTGCAGGTCCTTAATGTTGCCGAGCTGGGTTTTTCAGTAGCTGTTACTTACAATATGTACAAACCGATTGCGGAGAATGATACTGTTACGGTTAATGCGTTGTTGGCTTTTTACCGGAAGATATACTTTGCAATCGGATCTCTTGTTTTTGTTGTGGGCATAATAGTAATGCCGTTTATACCATATTTGATCGAGGGCGGTTATCCGGAGAGTATCAACATATATGTTCTGTATTTTCTCTATCTTTCCAACACCGCTGTAAGCTATTTCTTATTTTCTTACAGAACAGCATTGTTGAATGCTCTTCAGCGTCTTGATCTGACGAAACTTGCATACTGCATTGTAAGTATTGTACAAAATGTCTTGCAAATACTGTCGATATCTGTTTTTCAAAATTATTACCTTTTTGTCGGTATTTCAATCGCAGGCACGGCATTTAAAAATATCATCAGTGCTTATATTTCTCATAAGAAGTTCCCTGTTTATAAGTGCTCGGGCGATCTTGAGCCCGCGATCAAAAGCAATATTGCCAGCAAAGTAAAAGGACTGCTGATCTGTAATATCAGCGGAGTAACATATACTACCTTTGACAGTATTATTCTTTCTGCACTCAAAGGCCTTTTTATTGTTGCTGTATATAACAATTATCTTCTCGTTTTTAATGGAATATCTCATGTTATATCTATGATCAGATATGCCATGCAGGCCAGTGTCGGGAACAGTGTTGCCAGTGAATCTGTTGAGAAAAACCACAATGATTTGAAAAAATGGCAGTTCTTATTTTCAATGATCGCAACATTTTGTTCCGCATGTCTGGTGTGTGTATATCAACCCTTTATGAAGCTTTGGATGGGCGAAAAAATGCTTTTGCCGTTCATTGATGTTGTCCTGTTATCTGTGTTGTTCTTTATTTCAACAGTCCAACATGCTCATTATCTGTACTTAAATGCAGCAGGACTTTGGCTGGAGATGAAGTGGGCATATATAAGCAGTACTATCTTGAATATTGTGTTGAATTTGCTTTTGTGCCATCTTCTCTCTACTACAGGAATAATATTAGCTACTTTGATCGCAAGTCTGCTTTCCGGCCTTGTTTGGCAGACGGTCGTTGTTTTCAGGGAATATTTCAAAAGAAGCGCTTCCTCTTATCTCATTAAGCAGATGTTGTATTTTGTTTTTGCAGCAGTTTTAGTAACAGTATCTTATATGCTGACGACTATAATAGGTTTAGACGGGATTGTTGGTATAATAGTCAACATACTTGTATGTTTTGGAATCTCTGCTTTATCTGTTATTGTCATTTTCGGCAGAACTGAAGAGTATAGGGCATGCCTTAATATATTTAAGGCTTTGTTCCGAAAGAAGCAGTAAAAAGGAATAGTTGTTGTTATTTGATTAAGGCTGCTAATTGGAGGGTGATATATGACAGATACTTGTTTTATTTGTGCGACACCATATCAGATAATAGCAGCAGTCTCTATCTCACATACTTATAAGATCAAATCTGATCTGTATATCATACCTGATTTTGCACAGGCAAAAGAATATGAGAAAAGGATTCGTGATCTTGATCTCTTTTCTAAAGTGACTTTGGTTGATATATCAAGATTTGAGTCATACAGACAGAGTAAAAACCGCCTCAGGTATGGTTTTGGATACTTCTTTAACTATTTCCGGGTAAACAAAATTGTTAAAAGCATTGCGGGTGATGCTGACTATAAGAAAATATATATTTCAAATCACCATAATATCGGCAAATATCTGTGTATTTTCTTTTTGAAACGCGGTGCGGATATTGTTTTTTATGATGATGGTGTAGGAAGCTATGATAATCCCAGAGTATATAAAGCTTTTGGACTTGAGAAAACTGTCCGCACGATATTGTTTGGAAAGAAAACGGTCGGGTTAAGCGATAAAAGAATACTGTATTGCCCTGATCTGTATAAAAAAGTATTCGGTGATTCAGATGATGTAGCATCTATCCCCAATTGGGCAAATGATCAGCATTTACTGGATCTGATCAATACTATTTGCGGATATGATGACAAGGCTAAGATCGGCCGTGAATATGTGTTGCTGGATACTATCCCCAGTGAGGATTTTGATTCAAAAGGGCAGGAAATATATGAGAAACTGCTGGATATATGTGTAAACAGTTTCGGGAAGGATCTGGTAATTAAGAAACACCCGCGTGATAACAGGGAACCGAAGTATTCATGCGAATATTATAAGTATTCTGATATTCCGTTCGAGGTGATCTGTGCTAATTCCGATGTGGAGAATAAAGTGTTGATATGCAATAAATCAACTGCGGCTTTTACACCCAAACTGGTATTTGATCTGGAGCCTACCGTTATACTCCTTCATAAAATCACCGGCGGAGTGCCGGATGATCTGAAAACAGACAGATTTGAATTTGATATAAGAGAAATGTACCGGATGAAAGAGCGATTCATTGTTCCTGATACCATGGATGAATTAGTAGAAATACTCGGGCATTTGAAAACGAAGAATGAGGTTAACGGCTAGTTCTTTCATTGGCTTTGAAGACCTGATTGTTTCGTTAAGTTTAAAAACTGTTATAATTATTTTATGTTTTAAATTTATTTTTGAGGGCGCAAATGCAGGTCGACAGCAAAATAAGTGAAATTGGTGCTAAGACAAAGAAAATTGTCGATAAGATCTATGTCATAGCTTTATTCTTGTTTTTGGCCTCTTATGCATGCAAACTGACCTACTACGCTGCGTCGTTTTTTAATGTCTTATATTTGGTTGGCACAAGCATTCTGGCGCTTATATCTATTTACCGTTTGTTCTTTATATATACTTCAGGACGTAAAAAGGTTATTTTGCCTTTTTCCGTTATTCTGTTAGGTTTGCTGATCGTTTTGGTGTCAGGCGATAATAATGTTGTACTGACTGCTGTTATTGCTGTTGCGGGAATGGGTGTCAGTGCGGATCAGATACTGCTGGCAGGGATTTCCGGAAACGTCGTAATGATTATCAATAATATTGTCATGTCATTGATCCGGGAGCCCGGAATCTTTACTGTAGATAATCAGGACCGGCATTTTTTATTGTTGGGTAAGAACACTTTTTATGTGTCGAAAATGAATAATGCATCTTCCACTGACTTTGCAGCCCATTATTTCTGGATGTTTGCTGCGTATCTTTGGGTTCGCGGCAAAAAGATATCCTGGGGCGAGATATTTGCATTGTGGGGACTGAATATACTGGTCTACGCTCTTACTGCATCTAAGACTGCCTTGTTCTGTATTTCGCTTCTACTGTTATGCTCTTTGGCAATGAAAGTGATTCTGATTTTCAGGAAGAAATCTGAGAATAAACAAAAATCAGACACCGCTTCCGGCAATGCATCAGTTTTATCGAATGCCGGAAAAATAATATCTAAGGTGTTTGTGGTTTGCTGCAGATATTCTTATGTAATCTTTGCTGCAATATGCGTTTTGCTTGCTGTTTTGTTCAGTTGTTCAAGTCCGTTATTATTGAAATTGAATGAATCTCTCCATTGGAGGCTGAGTCTGGGGCATCGTGGCATCACAGAATACGGGATTCATTTGATAGCATCCGATGTGCCTGTTTATGGCATGTCATCTTCATTTGACGGCTTTTATAACTTTTTAGATTGTTCCTATGTCTCTATCCTGTTAAGAAATGGTATTTTGGCTTTGCTGTTTTACCTGGTCTCAATGTCTGCTATTCAGATAAAGCATAAAAAGTATATATATGGTGTTGTTATTCTTGCTGTTTGCGCATTGTCCTGTGTGGAGGAACATCACTTACCGGAGTTGCCGTATAACATGTTTATGCTTCTGTTATTTGCTGACTATGGAGCAGATAAGATACAGGATAATCCTTCAATTTCCGATAAAAAATTAACTAAAAAACTGATCAGTATTACCGCATATTTTCTTTGTGGTGTTTTTTGTATATCTGCAGCAGCTGTTTACTATCCCAGATACAAGGCTGTAAAAGAACTTGACCGTTTGGATTCAAAAGCAGGATTAATCTATAATGCCGTTCAGAATAATCTTAATGAATTGTCTGAAAATGATTTCTGGCAGCAGCAGACCTCTTCTATGAGTTCTGATCAGTATGGTGCAGTTTTAAAATCCCCTGACGATTTTAGCAGAGTGACCGGTTTAGATTGGAATGATGCAATTGATGATCCTAAGGAACATGCATATTATTCTGTTTATTATGATTCCGGTAAGTCCGGAAGTGCAGATTCTGTTATTGAACTGATGATAAATGATGAAGTAAAAGAACTGATAGGTGAGGGAAGTGCCATTATCGAATATGATGTGATCTCAGGAAAAGTGTATTCAGTCTGGTATTCTGAGATGAAGGGCTGCTATGTGATCGAAAATGGAAGATGGGATGACAGAGACGGACGGTTAAGATCTGATGTACTGATTAAAGAGGGATATAGCACAGGTGTTGTTAATGGCTGAACATAATAGACATGCAGTTCGCAGTTACATAAGAAGTATCACATCATTGTTGTTGGTGCTTTCTTTCATGTGTTCTCTCTGTTCATGCACCGGTAACAGAGGCGGTTTCGATGGAACAAAATTTGCCAGTACAAGACATATTTCAGTCCTTGCTGATTCTCCTGAGGATCCTTTGGCAGACTATATTCATGACCAGGTATTGGCTGACTGTAATATAGATGTTAAGTTTGTATCCTCAGACTATTTCTCAATGGAATATGGAATTGTGCCGGATATTGCATATACGGGCAACGCTGACAAGATAACAACATACTACAGGATGAATTCCGTGAAAAACATATCTCCTTATCTTGAAGCAAACGATCAGGCTCTTTCCGATCTTAAGGGATTGCTGGGGGATGAGAACATATATTATTGTACAGATGACCGTTCGGAAGTATGGTATCTGAAGGCAAAGAAAAATACACCTGATTCAGGTGTTACCTTTATAAGGGCTGATTGGCTTGATGTTTTAGGATTGGACATTCCCTCTACCAAAGAAGAATTTCACGACTGTCTTATAGCTTTCCGTGATAATGCTGATCTTCTTTTGGGTGAGGATGCATCTGAGATCATTCCGTTCTTTGTTGATAATGAACCTAATATCAGCTGCAAGCCGTTTTTTGATTCTTTCTATGACCCTTCAATATCTGACTGCGATTTTTACATACATGGGTATTGCAGAGCTACTCAAGATGAATACCGCGATGCTCTGATCACACTTAATGAATGGTATCATCAGGATCTCTTACCTGAAGATTTTCAAAATATATTTCCAAATACTAAAGAGTCATACGAGCCTATAGAGAATGGTTTTGTCGGAGCATTTTGCGCCCAATATGATTATCTCTATAAAAACGGAGAGAATTCACATATCAGTGCATTACAGAAGAATAAGGGAAAAGATGCACGCTATATTGCCGTTAATACTTTTGAAAACACTGATGGCGAGTATACATACTGGCAGGAGGATTATCTTGAAGATAACAGCAGGAAGATATTCTTAACATCAACCTGCTCGGATCCTTTAGCATGTCTTGTATATTTGAATTGGTTGTCCAATCCGAAAAATACAGATAAGCTCAGAGCTTATTCTTATGACTCCTCTTCGCTTGAAAGTTTCCTGATTATTTATCAGGATACTCCTGTTAGCGAAAGTGACGCAGCTGATACTGATTGTGAGCTCGCTCTTGATACAGCATTTAGTGTGAAAGTGATTCAAAGGGGCAATAAATGTGTCAGGTATGGCCCGGATGTTTTCGCAAGTGTTAAATCTGATATTGACTTAAATGCGGCTTATCAGAATTCAACATCTTTATTTACATGCGGAGTTATTAGTGCTGCAGAGGAAGATGTCGAGGCAGTGTATTCTGATCTGGTAATCCTTTATGCTTTATCAGGTTCTAAGGTTATTTTCGATTTCCGTGTTACTGAGTGGAATAAGGTCATTGTATTCGGGAATATGGAACCGTTATAAGATCATGCGGATTTCTTTAGAACCATTTTCTTTTCAATAATCAAATATCCGGCAGTAAGGATAATTCCGAATGCAGATATGCATAATCCAAGATACAGCCTCGGAGTACAGTAAGTCATTTCCACAACATGGTTTCCGGCTGTAAGCGGGATAGCCATGAAAGTAATATTGGCATTGATTATTCCGGTTTCTTTTCCGTCAACCTTTGCTTTCCATCCTTCAGAATATGGAATGGCGATATATAAATAACTGTCAGAATCTGTTGTAGTGGAAATATTGAGATGATTTCCCGAATATTCATAAGAGATATCTTCCATGTCCGCGTGTTCATAGAACGCATCAAGTGTCTGACTCATTTGCTCATAAGGCCTGGAGTAAACATGGATATCATCCAGCGTGTATTCTCCGGGTGTAAGGAATAATATACAGATCTTATCTGTTTTCTCGTCTATTGATTCAAAAGAAAATACAACATTATCGTTACCGTGATAGTATTTGTAATTTGTCGTGCACTTTGCGGAATAATCAATGACTATCGGATTGCCTTCAGAATCAAGAAGCGCGACCGCGTTACGGTAATGCCAGATAACATCATCTTCATGACGTAATCCGGAAAGATAAACAACAACCTGACCGGCTGCTATCTCTTCGGGTTTGAGAGTGACCATTCCTACGCCGTCCTGAACAGTAATGGTGTTTCCTTCAACAGTCATGTTGTCATAGGATTCAATCTCATAAGGAACTGAAATAATGTCAGTAACAACTTCGTTTTCGGGCTGTTCCGGTTCATCGACAACCATAGAATACATAAGGTTGGTCTCGCGCATGACTGAATTCATCTCCATAAATGAATCATAAGAGATTACGTCATCGTAGTAATATACCAAAGATACACCTCTGTCTGATCTGTAGAGACTGTACTCTCCATCTGTTTCAACATAATCATATGAATAAGGAGCCCTTATGCATGTGCTGCTCTTATCGGAACGGGCAATGAAGTTACACGCATTCAATATCTCCAGATAACAGCGGCTTCTGAAACCGCCTAGAGAAAACTCCATCGGGTTTCCGAGCACATCAAGAATGGTGTAATAATCTTCGGTAAGCTGGCTCTGTACGCTGTTGTAAAGATCAAATCCGCTGACTCCGTTAGCCATAGAAGAGTTCATTACCCTGTCGGAAAAATCAGCGCTTATCGTGTCTGTCCTGTACTGCGGATCATCAACTTTTTTCCTTAGCGGCATTCCGCCGTTGAGGAAAACGGTCTCATAAACAGTGCCGCTGTCTGTCATTGAATCTTTTTTGGATATGTGAATACATGCGAATCCGACGAGCACACATGATATAAGAATAACAAGAATATAGAGTTTATCCCTTATCTTTTTTAGATAGCGCTCGAAAAGATTAATTATGCCGACTAGTAAAACGGTACCAAGCAGTGAAAAAGCTGAGATCAGGGAATGTTTTTCAATGAACAGAAAACAGATAATGCAATAAAGTGCGGATGCGCCTAAAGAAGCATACCAGAACCTGCCTTTGAATAATTCTGTTGAATCAAATGAGACAGTAACAAGATAAGCAGCGCAAAGAATGAACGAGAAGATATATCTGTAAGACACGTAATTAAATCCGTTAAACACTGATCCGATAAAAGGAAATGCGAATGACAGTATGAGTAATGCCAGGCACCATTTGATTACAGGTTCTTTCTTTTTGGAGACGAACAGACAGACTATAGCGACAAATACAAAAGAGGACATACCTATCAGGGAATCACCATCGGCCTGAATACAGGAGAAAGCATATGTGAAGAGCCGCTTAATTACCTCAAGATCAAAGAAAGCAATATCATAATGTGTTTTAATCCTGCTCAGCTTGGATAAACGGGTCAGAGTGGGTAAGATCAGTCCGAATGCCGTGATAAGTGATATCAGGGTAGGAATAACGAATCTGCTGAGCAACGAGAGGAACCTTTTTATTGAACGATCTTCCTCGCAGAAGAATCGGATCAGACAATAGATGACCAGAAGGATGAGCATCATGTAAGTAAAATAGTAAGTATAGAATGTGCTGTATGTCAGAATAACAAAGTATAAAAGACTGCTTTTCTTTTTCCATACTCTGTCAGAAGCAAGCAAAAGGAGCGGGAAAAGGATAAATGACGAAGAAAAGCTGATCTGTGTGAATATAATAAACGCCGTTGCAGAGAAGGCATAAACCATAGAGCCGGCTAAGGCGTTTATGGAGCTGTATCCTTTCTCATATACGAATAACAGAAAAGAAAATCCTGAAAAGTATAACTGGACAATAACGAGAAAATTAAAAGCATATTCGCTGTATTTAACCGGAATCAGGACAGAAACAAGACTATAAAACGGATCCGCAATAAGACTTGTTATAGTGCGGTAATCGCTTCCCATGCCGATGGTCCTGTCCCACATCGGCAATTCAAAAACATGATCAACGAATATGTTTTTAAACAGGGTACGGACGATCCTTCCGGAATATATAAAGCCTGTATATCGTATCTGAAGACCGTCATTTATATCGATAATGGATTTTTTGTCCAGAAGAAAGAAGATTATTACGCAAAAAAAAGCGAAAACAAAAAAACTCAATGAGTATTTTGCAATCAGGCCCGATAGATTTTTTTGTTTAAGCTTATTCATAAAATGAGATAGAACCTTGAACAGCTGATTTTTCATAGCGATTATATCACGATATTTTTACTTCTCCTATTTATATTAGTTTTGACAAATACCCCTATGGGGTATATAATCAATCAGAATCAATATACCCTACGGGGGTATGCTCGGAGGTGGATGTATGCCTGATAACAAGTGTCCGCATTGTAAGACTAAAGACAGATCTGATGAGGAGATCAAAGACCTTATCACAAGGTTGAACCGTATTGAAGGCCAGATCAGGGGTATCCGCAAGATGGTCGAAGAAGACGCTTACTGCGTTGATATATTAACTCAGGTAAGTGCTGCAAGATGTTCGCTGAACAGTTTTTCGAAGGTGTTGCTCGGGAATCACATCAAGACCTGCGTTGCTGAAGATATCCGGAAAGGATCAGATGAGAAGACTGAAGAACTCGTTGAGCTATTGCAGAAACTGATGAAATAAGTCAAACCACCGGTTGTATATAACCTTAGAATGTGTAGATTTAATGGAATACAAAGAAGCTAAGACTGAAAAATATCTCGTTACAGGTATGAGCTGCGCTGCATGCCAGGCTCATGTTGAGAAGGCTGTCACCTCTGTGGACGGCGTGGATTCATGCAGTGTGTCGCTGCTTACGAATTCTATGAGCGTAACCGGTTGTGCTGATCCCCAAGCGGTCATCAAGGCTGTTGAAGATGCAGGTTATGGAGCTTCTCAGGAGGGGATAGAGGCTAATACAACTTCTTTCACCAGTATGGAAGAGCAACTCGAGAATAAAGAGATTCCCATACTGAAAAAAAGGCTTATCAGTTCACTGGTCTTTTTGCTGGCTCTCATGTATCTGTCAATGGGAGTATCAATGTGGGGGTGGCCTGCTCCGACTCTCCTGAAAGATAACATGACCGGAATTGCAATAACAGAAATGCTGCTTGCAGGAATCGTTATAGCGATCAACAAAAAGTTCTTTGTTAACGGTTTCAGGGCACTTATCCATAAAAGCACAAATATGGATACATTGGTGGCCATGGGGTCTGGAATTTCCTTTATTTACAGCTTTGTAACATTGTTACAAATGAGTTCTGAGCATTCTCATGAGGCTCAAATGGCTTATATGAAGGATCTTTACTTCGAATCGGCAGCTATGATAGTAACACTCATTACGATAGGAAAACTTTTGGAGGCGATCTCGAAAGGACGTACCACAAATGCCCTCAAAGGTCTTCTTGATCTTCAGCCAAAGACTGCGGTTCTGATCAGAAATGGTGAAGAGTTGACAGTCCCCATTGAAGAAGTCGGTGTGAATGACATATTTGTCGTAAGACCCGGCGGATCGATCCCTGTTGACGGCATTATCGTTGAGGGAGAATGCTCGGTCGATGAATCCGCTCTGACAGGAGAATCTGTGCCGATTGATAAGACCAATGGAGATAAAGTGTCTGCCGCTACCATAAACAGATCAGGTTTTATCAGATGCCGTGCAGAAAAGGTCGGTGAGGATACGACACTCGCACAGATCATAAGGATGGTAAGTGAATCGTCAGGTTCGAAGGCGCCGATCGCGCGTATTGCTGATAAAGTATCGGGTGTATTTGTCCCGGGGGTTCTTATCATTGCAGCGGTCGTTTTTACGGTATGGATGATATCAGGTGCTTCCGTTGGAGTATCTCTCACGAGAGGCATCGCGGTACTTGTAGTAAGCTGTCCTTGTGCTTTAGGGCTTGCCACACCTGTTGCGATAATGGTCGGTAACGGAGTGGCTGCCAGGAACGGCATCTTGTTCAAGACATCCGCATCTTTGGAACAGACAGGTAAAGCGGAAGTTATCATTCTTGATAAGACAGGAACTGTAACAAACGGTGTGCCTGTTGTTACGGATATCATTCCTGCTCCCGGGAAAAATGAAAATGATCTGCTGGCTGATGCATACACATTGGAACAGGGGAGTGAGCATCCTTTGGGCAAAGCCGTAACGGATTATTGTAATGCGAATGCTTTAACTAAAAGAAAAATTGAGGGATTCAAGGTCCATTCCGGAAACGGGCTTGAAGGATTTTCAGAGGGCAGATTTTTAAGAGGCGGCAATCTTAACTATATTTCTAAAGCATGTACAGTCAGTCAGGAAATGATCGTAAAGTTTAATGAACTGGCAGAGCAGGGGAAAACACCTCTTTTCTTTGCTTCAGACGGTGAACTTACGGGAATGATAGCCGTGGCAGATACAATACGTCCGGATTCGAAAGCGGCTATTGAAGAATTAAAACATATGGGACTTTACACTGTAATGCTTACCGGCGACAACAAAAAGACTGCGGACAGTATCGGAAAGACTGCAGGTGTTGATATGACGATTGCGGATGTTCTGCCGGGTGACAAAGAAAGGATAGTCAACAGGTTTAAGAAATACGGCAAGGTAATCATGGTTGGTGATGGCATAAATGATGCTCCCGCTTTGACAAGTGCAGATATAGGTATTGCAATAGGCGCAGGCACGGATATTGCCATTGATGCGGCAGATTGCGTGCTCATGAAGTCATCTATTAAAGATGCGGCAGCGGCTTTAAGGATTTCAAGAAAAACGATCAGTAACATTCATGAGAATCTGTTTTGGGCGTTTTTCTACAATGTTGCTCTCATTCCGGTTGCGGCAGGCGCATATGCGGCCTTCGGGATCACAATGTCACCGATGCTGGGCGCGGCTGCCATGAGCATATCCAGTTTTACAGTATGCATAAACGCATTAAGACTGAATATGATAAAACCATACGAAAACAAACGTGACAGGAAAAAAAGCGATATAAGAAGCCGGATTTCCGGTATTGAGAAAGATATTGAAAAAGAAAACATAAAGGAGACCACAAAAATGAAAAAGACAATCACCATCGAAGGCATGATGTGCGGACACTGCGAAGCAACGGTTAAGAAGGCGTTGGAAGCAACAGACGGAGTCATTTCCGCAGAAGTATCTCACGATAAAGGAACAGCTGTTATCGAGCTTGAGAATGATGTTTCTGACGATGTTCTTACTAAGGCAGTTGAAGAGAAAGACTTCAAAGTTATTGAAATAAAATAACAAAAGCAATTCTTCCCTCATAAATGTATAATTAATATGCTTGGGGGGAATTTATGATACACATTCTTATAGTTGAAGATGAGAGACCTATTTCTAATCTGATCAGGATGAGCCTGACTAAGGCAGGTTATTCATGCACGTGCGCATTTGACGGTGAAGAGGCGTTGGATCTGATCAAGAATAATGTCTATGACCTTATTCTTCTTGATGTCATGATACCGAAGATAGACGGTTTTTCTTTGATGCAGTATATTCGTCCGATGAAGGTTCCTGTTATTTTCCTTACAGCTAAAAATATGGTTGAGGACAGGGTAAGAGGACTTGAACTCGGAGCGGAGGATTATCTGCCTAAGCCGTTTGAGATCATTGAACTGCTTGCAAGAGTCAATGTTGTTCTGCGGCGTTATAACAAGACGGATACCGAGATCAGGATCGCGGGTCTCGTGATCGATACGAAGGCGATGATCGTATACAGGGATGGATATCCGATCCCGTTGACACCGAAGGAGTATGAACTGCTTCTTCTTTTCGCAAGAAATCCGGGGATTGCAATGTACAGAGAGACGATCTATGAACGTGTGTGGAATGAACCTTTTCCATACGGCAGTAAAACGGTCGATCTTCATGTCCAGAGACTTCGTAAAAAACTCGGCTGGGAGGAAGTGATCCACGCCGTTCCGAAGGTCGGATACAGGCTGGAGGCATAATAATGCGTTTTCGTCAGAAGATGCTCCTCGTAATGGTATGGCTTCTCACATTAAGCTATGGTGTGGGAGGCGTTCTTCTGATCAGACAAAACTTCAAGAGCAGTCTTGAACAGGTCCAGAACAATTGCGCAGGATCATACGAAATGCTTCTGCAGTCAGTCCAGCTTGTTAACTTTGTTGATATCCAGCAGGACTTTTCGAATATCAGTACTGTTCTTGAACGTATGAATACTGCAAACAGTCTTGTCGGAATCAGTCTTAAACAAGGCAACCAGGTCTTATATGAGACCGGTGAAGAGAAGGCGGATTATGATTCAGATTCGGATTTTGAATCATTCCTTTATACAAGTGGTACCAGTCATATTTATCAGATCAACGGAATTATAAAGACTAACGGTGCTCCCCTGGAACTCGTGGTCATGTATGATATTTCTTCTGTATATGAGGCCAGAGACGATCAGGTCAGGGTCTATCATCAGTTGTTAGTGGTGCTGATCCTTATAGGTGGTTTTACGGCATGGCTGATGTCTTATTATCTGACGATGCCATTATCGAAAGTCTCGAAAACAGCCAGAGCACTTGCGTCCGGTCATCTTGAATCCAGAGTTAAGCCGAAGACACAGGATGAGATAGGACAGCTTGGCTCTGACTTCGATCACATGGCTGACAGGCTGGAAGAAAACATAAACGAACTCAAGATGTCAATGGAACAACAGAACCGGTTCATGGGAAGTTTTGCTCATGAATTGAAAACACCTATGACATCCATTATAGGTTATGCGGATCTTCTGAGAAGTCAGGCTCTTGATAAAGATGAGACACAGGAAGCGGCAAATTATATCTTCTCTGAAGGAAAAAGACTGGAATCCCTGTCATTGAAATTATTAGACCTTCTTATGATGAAGAAGCAGGATATCAAGTTTGTTCCCACTGATATGAAGAGCATGATCGAGAATCTTACGTCACATCTTCAGCCCGTTTATAAGAAGAAAAAAATAGAACTTTCGTGCCGCATTGAACCCGGGATCTGTATGGTTGAACCGGACCTGTTCAGTTCTCTTATTACAAACCTTTTGGACAACTCCCGTAAAGCATTGGACAACGGCGGAAATATTATGATCCTTGGAGACAGTGATAAAGGCAATTACCGCATAAGGGTTATTGACAATGGCAGAGGTATGCCTGAAGAAGCGATGCAGCATATCACTGAAGCTTTCTACCGTGTAGATAAATCCCGTTCCAGAGCGCAGGGAGGTGTAGGACTTGGACTGAATCTTTGCAAAGAGATAATCACACTTCACAACGGAACTATAGCATTTGCTTCAAGGGAAGGTAACGGAACATGTGTAACCGTTACTATAAAGGAGATCGCAAAATGAAAAGATTCAATACAGTCATAACTGCGGTCTTCATCATTATGGCAGCGCTGCTCGGCTGGTGTCTGCCTTTGGCAGAATTTAATGCTTACGATCAGATCAACGACGGCAGGCAAATGGATCTGGAGATCGAGCAGATAAACCTGTCATACAGAGACGATCTTACTATGAATCAAAAGATAAATCTTGCTAATTTTGAGGATGAATTAATCAGTGCTATTGAACTTGATAAGGGTATTTTTGTCCAAAAAGAAGGTCTTGCAAAGATCCTGGGAGATTTTCTGGCAGATTTTACCGGATACAGATTTGACATAACAAGAGACTGGTTTGCGACTCCTATGCTGGTCAATCTTTCAAATAACAGAGGCAATATCGTCGTATGGGCAGTCCAGATATGGCTGAATGACGGTTGGGAATTCCAATGCTATGTTGATGATAAGACCGGTGCGATACTCCGCTGTTCGTTCTATGGCGATTCCGGTGATTGGGAAAATCTGGTTCTCGGTTTTGATAACGCTTATGATCAAAATGATTATCTGAGCAGCAAATTCCGTACGGCTATCTATAATCATTATGCCTCCCGTCTTGGAGCAAAGATCGTTACTTATCATTTGATAGCTGATGAATCTGAATATGACAGTAACGAATATCTGCTTGTTTTCAAGGATGACAGGAATTATTCCTTTGAGCTTACGGTAAATTTCTCTATCCCTTACGGCAATATCGAAACATATTAATTGTTTACAATTGATGCCGTTTTGATGCCGATTTAGTACTTTTTTGATTTTTCCCTTTGCAATAATAACCTCAGAAGTTAAGCAAAGGAGGGAAATGCATGTTTCCGGATCTGGCTTTCAGAGTTAAAAATTTTGCCGCAAATATGGGGAGCGGATTTACTGTGATCGCGGGTTTCATGCTCGCAGTCACGATGGTGTTTGTTATGGTTTTTGCACGCTGGAACGGAGTCAAAAATGAGACTCCTGATTACAGCATTGATACTGATAAGCCGAGGGTGGAGACCTCAATAAAACATATGGACCGCTGGTTCAAAGTACTGCCTGATAATAGCGGGAATTAATACGTACTGATCCGGTTAACGGTGACCTGACCGGATCAGTACTTTCCCAATCAATCTTCACCGACGAATATATTCCAGGATGCAATCTCTGTATCACTTATGGTCTTCATTATGAGTTTTGCATTGTCGAGAAGATAGTCGCTGTAGCCCGAAGACCAACCGCGTTTAACCAGTTCCTTGACAATCTCACCGCTTATCTCTTCTATGATACTCACCTTACCCTTACTTTCTTCTTCGCTCATTTGAGAAAGTTTCATAAGCGGTTCAATAACGCAGCTCAAGGTGGTAAACTCCTTCATCGCTCTGAAGCGCCATTTGTAATATGGCATATACCGGCCGTTAAGAAGGAACAATGCCGCAGTTATCTTGTATATGAATTCTGTAACACAGCAATAAGCGGCCCCCAAATCACCACGTTTAACAGAGCGATCATAATTAAATTGCCCGGTTTTACCCGCCATGGCAAGGTCTGCAGCGACTTTCTTCTTTAATACGTTTTCAGGATAATATCCTTCCCATACATTTCTAATAGAACTGAATTCACCCGAAGGGTCACGGAATACTTTTCCGTTGACTGCTTCGGCTAAATGCATCTGAGGCGTAGCAAGCCAGTCCTGTGTAGTCACAGGCGCAGATGTCATTCCTGTATGTTCATAATAGAATTCTTCAATGCTGTGAACACCGACCCTGTGGCTTCTTGCCCCGGTCATGATATTACTTGGTCCGGCCATGCCGACATCCGCTCTGTGATTCAATATAAATTCTTCCACCGGAAGCGAGTTATAAGCTTTTTGAAGATCGTCACCGATTTCCTTTTTCAGTTCTTCGGGAAGCCAGAGACAAAAGCCCGGCGCATAGTCATGATCCCTTGAAATAAAATCATCATATCCGAAACACTCAGAGGTCTGTCCAACCAGTCCTGCAGCGATCTCATCTTTGTATTCTGGAAATTCTTTTTCGAGCATCGGAAGCCCGTACTCTTCGAAAAATACTTCAGATATCTTAAGTCCGTTCCACATAACATTATCTCCTTTGGGGTCTGACCCAAACATATTATATAATTAAATGTACGTACATTTGATGTGGTCTGACCACATCAAATAACACGACCTGATTAAGCCGGTCATGCAATGACAGGCCTGAGTGAAGGTTGAGTTTCAGGCAGTAAGGGGGTCTGACCCCCATAAATCTGATAAAGTATGTGGAATGGAGATAGATTAAATATGAAAAAATATAAATTTAACAAGAGTGGTAAATCAATTATCATTCAATCAAGCTTAATGGCAGGCATAATGCTTATAACTGGTTGTTCGCAATTGGAAAATACACAAATAACTGTTGGAAGTTTTTCGGATGTATCGATAACAAGTGAAACTATCGCTACAGAACCGATTTCCGCTGAAATTACATCAACACCAACTCCAACACCGATTGTTTATGCATTTTCATGGAGCGCTGATGATAGCAGAAATTTTGCAACATACTTTGAACAGACTACTGGATATCCTAATATGCGTGGTTATATACAATATTTTGGGTTTACAGATGATTTAAATAAAGTACTTACAAATTATGTTAACGATAAATATTCTTTAAATTACGAATCAATACCATTTTCAAAAGTTTCGTACTTTCACACTTATATGGTTGATAAAGAAGTTGGATATAGAACTGTAAGAGAAGATTATGATTCATTTTACTCATTGTTCCTAAATTCCAAAAAAATTGCACTTAGTGGTTCTTTAGTAAATAAGCTAATTATGAGTTACTTTTATCAAAATCAAATTCCACTTGGTGCTAGGATACCTTATGAAAATCTCATATCTCTTGAAATTGACGACATTAACACTTTTTCTGGCGTTGGCTATATCCTTGATAATGGATATATGCAATTAGGAAATTATGACTCATCATATGAATACTCTAATTATGAGTTATTTGCAATACTAGAAGGTTATAATTCTCAGGTATATAGATTATGTAATGATGAAAGAATTAAAAACCTAGATTTATTAACTAATGATCCGGAATTTCCACAAGCTGCAGAAGCTAGAGAAATATATAACGGATTCCTAAGAGAGTATTATGGCTTTGATAATTGCCCTCAATTTGGTGAGGTAGTAACTAGAGAACAATATATTGAAATATTTGGTGAAGAACCACTTGATTTATCATATATTCCTGGAGCTGTAGTTAAAGATTCTGAGGTAAAAGGATCAGCAAAAGCCAGATATAACGATAATATATTTATGGAGTCAGACTCCATCAGCTGAAAAAGTCAGCTTGAGAAGTGAGAATAATATAATAAATAGAGTGCGAACGCAAAGCATTCGCACCCTTATTTAATGGAGTCAGACCCCAAAGGATTTCTGCTGAGCCTGGACAGCTGTGATGACGATTACGCCTGCGAGTTCATCTACGCTGCAGCCTCTCGAAAGGTCATTGACCGGAGCTGCGAGGCCCTGAAGGAAGCTGTATGCTTCTGCTTTGCCGATCCTCTGGATGAGCTTGTATCCGATGTTTCCTGCCTCAAGGTTAGGGAAGATGAGGACGTTTGCCTGACCTGCAACGGGTGATCCGGGAGCCTTGGAAGCACCAATCTCGGGAACGATAGCGGCATCGAGCTGAAGTTCACCATCCAAAAGAACATCAGGATACTTTTCTTTTGCGATCTTTACTGCTTCGACGACTTTGTCAACGAAGGGGTGGTTAGCTGAACCTTTTGTTGAGTGGCAGAGGAAGGCAACCTTTGCTTTCTTGCCTATTAGTGCTTCAAATGAGGCAGCGGATTCAGCGCCGATCTCAGCGAGTTCTTCGGGAGTGGGATCCTGCATGAGTGCGCAGTCAGCGCAGAGGATGATGCCGTCTTCGCCGATGGATTTGTCGGGAAGTTCGAACATGAATGCGATGGATGCGATCTTTCTCTCGGGTGCTGTCTTGATGATCTGAAGGGCAGGGCGGAGCATATCTGCGGATGTGTGGCATGCACCGGATACAAGACCGTCGGCGTCACCGGATTTTACCATCATGATTCCGAATGTGAGCTTGTCACCTGATATGAGTTCTTTTGCTTTCTCGAAAGTCATGCCTTTCTTTGCTCTGATCTCTGCGAGAAGTGTTGCATACTTATCGATCTCAGTTGATTTTGTGTGATCAAGGATCTGAACTCCGGTAAGATCTGCACCAAGTCTTGAAGCGGAACCCATGACCTCTTCCTCGGTTCCAATGATGATGGGGGCAGCTGTTCCTTCAGCGAGTACTTTTGCTGCTGCGAGTATAGTTCTGTCGTCTTCTGATTCAGGAAGAACGATAGTCTTTATATCATTTCTTGCTCTTTGCTTGATTGTCTCTATAAAACTCATATTGTATTCTCCTGTTAAATATTTTGATGGGGTCAGACCCTATCAAAGGAAATCGAATCCGTCAAATCTGGGTTTGCCGGGATATTTTTTTGCCTGCTCATCGCCTCTTAATACTCTGAGTGCAGCGGCTCTCATTGCTTCGTGCTCGAGTTCGCCGGGATAAGAAGCGATAGGCGCGATCCAGCCGCAGGCTTCATTGATGCCGTCGTATACATCCTGGAAACGCATGAGTCCGCCGGTTAATACGATGCCGTCAACTTCTCCGTGAAGCACGCATGCCATTGATCCGATCCATTTTGTGATCTGATAGATCATGGCATTCCAGATGAGCTGTGCTTTAGGGTCACCTGCTTCGACCATATCGTGGATAGTGTCCGAATTGGATGTGCCGAACCATGATGAAAGACCGCCTGTTGCAAGGCAGAGGCTTCTGATCTCGTCTTTGGTTCTGCTGTCGTACAGTTTTGTGAGGACATCAGTGATAGCCATTGTACCCATTCTTGTAGGAGTCATCGGGCCGTCGCCGCCGCTGCCGTCGTTTGCATCGATCATCTGGCCGTGCTTATGCGCGGTGATCGTAATGCCGCCGTCTATGTGGCAGACGATGAGGTTCATCTCATTGTACTTTTTGCCGACGCTTTTCGCATATTTATGGGCTGTGGCACGGAGATTGAGTGCGTGAGTGGCTGATGTTCTGTAGATGCCCTTAACGCCTGTGATCCTTGCAACATCCTGATACTCATCTACAACGATGGGATCCACCATGAGAAGTCTTCCGCCGAATTCGTCATGAAGCTGTTTTGCCATCTGGACACCGAGCATGCTCGAGTGATATACGCCGCCTTTTGCTTCGCGGATATCGTTTACAAGTCTGTCGTCAACTTCGTATGTGCCGCCTTCGATCGGATAGCAGGCACCGCCTCTGCCGACAATCGCATCTACGCCTGTGAGGTCGATGTTATTTTCAGAGAGCCACTTTCTGACATATTCCATGCGGTAATCAAGCTGGTCGTTGATAGTCGGAAAAGTCTTTAGAACTGTCGAATCGTGAAACACGTTGCCTTCGACAATGCTTTTCTCGTTCTCGAAAAACTCGACTTTGGTTGAAGTGCTGCCCGGATTGACCACAAAAATGCGGTAAACATTAGAATCTGTCATGATAATTCCCTCTTATAATTTATTACTTCGTCAGTATACACGCATTTTTACTAAAAAAGTATTACAATAATTTGATAGGGTCAGACCCTGTCGGATTAGGGAGGATAATATGGAAGACAAAGCTATCCGGAAAGGCTTATCTGTAACGGCAATCGTGTTGATTGTAATCTCTTGCCTTTTGATCAGTTTCAATGATGCACACGAAAAACTTTTTGGAAGGGAATCAACTTTGTACGGAATCCCTTTTATATTTGCATTCGCAATACCGTTGATTGCAATACTCATTGTACTTACGCGTTATTACAACAATACTGACACTATGGATGAAATGATCGGTGCTGTTGCTGTAAGATATTCTATCTTTGGCTGGCTTTTTGTATTTGTTATGAGGCTTGCTGGGGCTGTGTTCACTGCTTTTTTCTTGGATTTCTACACAAGTCATTCAACTTTGATATATCTTCTGACGAATTCATTTAATGTCTGTGTTATCTGCACCTTATGTGTTGCGCTTGCCCTTAAAGGGCTTCCTAAAACCAAGATAGAGAAGAAGCGCCTGAAGTTCAAACAACTGTTTCTTCTTATCATGATGATGTATGGAATGGCGCAAATCGGTTCTATGATGGGCATGCCGCTTGAGATGGCACTCAGTCTTCCGGTAGCTTTTGCTCCGAGCGATGGAAATGCTCTTGCAGGTTTACAGAACAGTTTGCTTTTAACTGACCATACGCTTATCAGGATTATTACGATAGGAATACTTCCCCCTATTTTTGAGGAACTGATATTCCGCAAGTTTTTGATCGACCGGACCATTCGTCACGGTGAATTCATAAGCTGCGCTATGTCAGGCATCATGTTCGGTCTGTGGCACGGTAACTTTCAGCAGTTTTTCTATGCATTTTTTGTAGGTGTATTGTTTGCTTTTGTATATATACGCACCGGGAATGTCATTTATACCATGATACTTCATGCAAGCATGAATCTTGTTACGTCTTCAGTGACTATAGAGTTGTTGGCTGCGTTTATGAAACGCGCAGGGATCAACTTCGATACCGGAACGATCGATCCGGGTATTGATGAAGAAGTGTTACTTCAAGCAATTATCCCGATCTTTTTATTGATAATGTTATGGGTATTTATCCTTTTCGGATTTCAGGTTGCCGGCTTTATTCTTTTAATTGTCAAAAGGAAGAATTTTAAGCTTGTTGCTAGGGAAGGGGAGCCCGGAAGAAAGATCATTCTTCATAAAATGACCCACAGCGTTGCAATGTGGGTGTTCTTTACCTTTGCTCTGTTGAGGTTTATAACTTATTACTTACCGGATTTTCTTGCCTTATTCTTCTGGTAGTTATTAATTTCTGATCATTTCGAAAATAAAAAGAGGTTGTCTGGCCGGACAACCTCTTCTATTAGTAAATCAGTTGATAAGTAAGATTACTTCTTGCACTTCTTAGAAGGCTTTGTGTTAACCTTATCCTTGAGTGCCTTACCAGCCTTGAACTTAGGAGCTGTGCAAGCCTTGATCTTTGTAGCAGCGCCTGTCTGAGGGTTACGGCCTGTTCTAGCAGCTCTCTCGGATGTCTCGAATGTACCGAAACCAACGAGCTGAACCTTACCCTTGTTCTGAAGCTCATCAGAAACTACATCGATGAAAGCCTTAACTGCAGCATCAGCATCCTTCTTGGAGATGTCAGCCTTAACAGCGATAGCATCAACTAATTCTGTTCTGTTCATTATTAAATCCTCCCTGAATATGGGTTAATTACTTTGCCGGAAAGGGCTTTTAGCCACCGACAATGCCGATATTATAAAGTTCTTTGATTTTAAAAACAAGAGAATTTGAGAGGTTTTGAAAGATTTTTTTGCAAAGAAGCCTTATTTCTCGGGATTTGTAACATTATTACGCAGTATTTTCGGGCTGTTGACAGGGTAAAAAGACAATGATATTATTATGAACAAATGAACATATGAGCAATCGTTCATATGTTATCCGGAAAGGAGAATGCTTATGGCGCATAATCACGAAGCTTTATTGAAGAATATTAAGGCTGATATGCCTGCAGATGAACTTCTTCAAGATCTCGGGGACCTGTTTAAGATCTTTGGTGATACTACAAGAATTAAGATCATGTATGCGCTTTATGAAGATGAGATGTGTGTTTGCGCAATCGCTGATCTTCTCAGCATGACCCAGTCTGCTATTTCGCATCAGTTAAAAGCGCTTAAAGCCGCTAATCTTGTCAGCAGCAGAAGAGAAGGAAAGACTGTCTACTACCGGCTTGCTGACGAACATGTCAAATCAATAATCGCTCAAGGATATGAGCATATTACTGAATAATAATTTAAAGGAGATAAATATTATGAAAAAAACATTTGAATTAGAAGATCTGGATTGCGCTAACTGCGCTATGAAGATGCAGGAAGCAATCTTAAAGATCCCCGGTGTTCAGAACTGTGAGGTCAGCTTTATAAAACAGAAGATGACCATTGAGGCCGAAGATGCTGAATTTGATAAGATCGTAAAGCTGGCCGTAAAGACAATTGCTAAGGTTGAGCCTGACTGCATGGTATTAATCTAATATTTTATTCAAACTCCAATGACTAATTTGTGACCAATTTGCGGTGGTTTACTACACAAAAAAGTCATTTCTTACCCAAAATGACTTTTTTGAGAGTAATTGACCATCATTTACTCTCAAAATAGGAACTCGAGTAATGATGTTTTTACATTTAGGAAGTAATAATGAAGTATAAGCTAACAAAAAAACAGAAGAAGATGCTTATAAGGATAATTACCGCCTTTGCTTTATTAGTGGTAATTGCCGTTATTTTAAGATTTATTGAGCTCCCGTGGTGGGCTGAACTCATTCTTTATGCGCTTCCTTATGTTATTGCCGGTTATGATGTCCTGAAAACAGCGTTTATCAATCTTATTCACGGCCAGGTATTTGATGAGAAATTTCTCATGATGGTTGCGACGATTGGTGCTTTCGGTACAGGAGAGTATCCTGAAGCATCTTTGGTAATGCTGTTTTATCAGGTTGGTGAATTGTTCCAGAGCATAGCGGTAGGAAGATCACGTAAATCCATTGCCAAACTTATGGATATAAGACCTGACAGCGCTACTGTAATAAGAGATGAAAAAGAGACCGAAGTATCACCGGATGAGGTTGAAGTAGGAGAGATTATAATTATCAAACCCGGCGAAAAGATTCCTCTTGACGGTGTGATAATTGAAGGCGCAAGTTCGGTCAACCAGGCTGCGCTTACAGGAGAATCAGCACCTGTTGACAAGGCGTTTAGTGATAATGTAATTTCCGGAACGCTGAATCTGACCGGTGTTATCAAGGTCAGAACGACTTCGACATTCGGACAGAGTACGGTATCGAAGATATTGGAGCTCGTTGAGAATTCATCTGACAAGAAAGCAAAGGTAGAGAATTTTATCTCCAAATTTGCGAAGTATTACACTCCGATAGTAGTTATAGCGGCTTTGATACTTGGCATTATCCCGCCCTTGTTTATGGGAATTGGAGATGTTGAGGTATGGAAAACGTGGCTTACAAGAGCCTGCGTATTCCTTGTAGTATCCTGTCCGTGCGCTTTGGTCGTTTCCGTGCCGCTTTCTTTCTTTGGCGGAATCGGCGGGGCTTCCAAAGACGGAATCCTTATAAAAGGCGCGGGATATATGGAAGTCTTATCCAAAATCGATACCGTTGTTTTCGATAAGACAGGCACGCTTACAAAAGGTGTTTTTGAGGTTGACGATGTTCATCCGAATCTCATAAGCGCAGCTGAACTATTGGATATTGCAGCCTGCTGTGAGAGCTTTTCGAGCCATCCGGTCGCACAGTCGATCGTGAGAGCTCACGAAGGGCATATAGATAAATCTGAAATAGGTGAAGTAAGCGAGATCGCCGGCAAGGGTGTTAAGGCAGTTGTTGACGGCAAGACGTATTATTGCGGTAACGGACAGCTTATGGATATGTGCGGGGCAAAATGGCACGACTGTCATCTGACAGGAACGATAATCCATGTTGCTTGTGAGAATAACGGTGAAACGGATTATCTCGGACATATTATTATCAATGATCAGATAAAAGAGGATTCCGGATCTGCGATCAATGATCTTAAGCGGTTAGGTGTTAAGCGCCTTGTAATGCTTACCGGAGATAAGCAGAGCGTTGCTGCGAATGTTGCTGAAAAACTCGGATTAACAGGATTTTTTGCTGAACTCTTACCTGCAGATAAAGTGGCCAGAGTGGAAGAACTGATCTCTTCGGAAAAAGGCAGACTGGCATTTGTCGGTGACGGCATTAATGATGCTCCGGTTCTCATGCGTGCAGACTGCGGAATAGCAATGGGTGCAATGGGTTCTGATGCTGCTATCGAATCTGCGGATGTTGTCCTTATGGATGATAAACCGTCGAAGATCGCCGATGCCATGAAGATCGCCAGAAAGACGATGAAGATCGTTTGGGAGAATATCATATTTGCACTTGGTGTTAAGGCGATAATCCTTGCGCTCGGAGCTTTCGGCATAGCGAACATGTGGATAGCTGTATTTGGTGATGTCGGTGTACTTATCATTGCCATCCTCAATGCCATGAGGTGTATGAGACGAATTAAGTAACGGCAGCGTTATCTGCTATAATTTTGCTGTAGGTTAATAGGCGAAAATTATACGAGGTAACATTATGTCCATATTAGCTTCGTTTATGGTTCCCCATCCGCCCATGATCGTGCCTGAAGTCGGCCGTGGCAGCGAGAAACAGGTCGAAAAGACGATCAGGTCATATGAGCAGGTCGCAGATGAGATTGCCTCTTTGTGTCCTGATACGATAATAATCACAAGTCCACATCAGACGATGTATGCCGATTATTTTCATATATCCCCGGGAAAGCGCGCAAAAGGCTCTTTCAAGCGGTTTGGGGTGTCTGGTGTTAAGTTCTCAGAGGAATACGATGAAGATCTGGTTGATAAGATCAGTGAACTTGCTGACCGGGAGCATTTACCATGCGGAACTTTAGGCGAAGAGGACAGTGAATTGGATCACGGGACGATGGTTCCTCTTTGGTTTATCCGTAATAAGTATAAAGGCGGAAAGATAGTCAGAATCGGACTCTCCGGACTTCCTTTGAAAGATCATTATAAGCTTGGGATGATCATTCGTGATGCGGTGGAAAAACTGGAACGAAAAGCTGTTTTCGTGGCAAGCGGAGATCTGTCGCATAAGCTTCAGGATTATGGTCCGTATGGTTTTGCGAAAGAAGGTCCCGAATACGATAAACGCATCATGGATGTCATGGGACGGGCCGCTTTCGGAGATCTTTTTGATTTCAGCGAATCTTTTTGTGACAAAGCGGCTGAATGCGGACACCGTTCTTTTGTGATCATGGCCGGTGCATGGGATAAGAAAAATGTCCGCGCGGAAGCTTTGTCACATGAAGATGTTACCGGGGTAGGGTACGGAATATGCACTTTCTATCCTGAACCAGGGGAGTGTCCTGAGAGATGTTTTTTGGATATTTTCCTCAAGAATAAGGAAAAAGAACTTAATGAAAAAATAACTGCTTCGGATATATATGTCAGGCTTGCAAGACTTTCATTGGAAAGTTATATAAGGGACAGGAAGGTGATCAGCATACCGGATGATCTTATAAAGTTAGCAGGCGGAGATGATATTCCTGACCAGCTCCTGAATTCACGCGCAGGTGCTTTTGTATCTATCCATAAGTTCGGAAACCTCAGAGGATGTATCGGAACGATTTTTCCTTGTACGCCTAATGTTGCTCAAGAAATTGCAGCTAATGCGATCAGTGCGTCAACTAGAGATCCGAGATTTGATCCCATTACGGAAGATGAACTTCCTGATCTTGAGATAAATGTTGATGTCCTCGGAGAGCCTGAGGATATAGTGTCAGCAGATCAACTTGATGTTAAGAGATATGGTGTGATCGTATCTGGAAAAGGCGGAAGAAGAGGCCTTTTGCTGCCAGATCTGGAAGGCGTTGATACAGTTGAAGACCAGATAGCTATCGCCATGCAGAAGGGCGGCATCAGGCCAAGCGATGACTTTAAGCTCCAAAGATTTGAAGTAGTGCGTCATGTATAAAATTTGACGGAAAATTTGATGGGGTCAGATCCCATCAAAGGAGGAGGGGCAGATGACAAAGTGTCATGTTTGTTTCAGGCATTGTGATCTGAAAGAAGGAAGCATCGGATTCTGCGGTGCCAGGATAGGCTTGAAAGACAAGGTCGCTTCATCAAGTTATGGGAAGATAACATCGATCGCATTAGATCCTATCGAGAAAAAACCGCTTCACCGTTTCAATCCCGGGTCAATGATACTGTCAGTCGGGAGTTATGGCTGTAACCTCAGATGTCCATTCTGTCAGAATAATGAGATCTCATGGGGAGAAGAAACTAAAGAATATGCCGTGACTGCAGAAATGGTAATGCCCGATCAGATCGTGGCCATTGCCGAAAAGCAGAAAGGTAACGGAAATATCGGTATCGCTTTTACATATAATGAACCGCTTATCGGGTACGAGTTTGTGCGTGATACGGCAAAACTGGCTCATTCGCGCGGGCTGAAGAACGTGATCGTGAGCAACGGTACGGCTGAAATATCCGTTCTTAATGAGATCAGTCCGTATATTGATGCCATGAATATTGACCTTAAGTGTTTTGATCAGGATATTTATTCGAAAACTCTTGACGGCGACCTTCATATGACAATGAGATTTATTGAGGAAGCCGTAAAGACATCTCATGTGGAACTGACCTGTCTGATAGTTCCCGGCATGAATGATTCTGTGGAAATGATGCGTGAGATGACGGAATGGATAGCATCTCTTAAAGACGGGAAAAACATACCGTTTCATGTTTCCCGTTTCTTTCCGTGTTTTCATATGACGGACCGCTCGTCCACACCTGTCAGTACAGTTTATAAACTTGCGGAAGTTGCAAGAGAAACGCTGAATTATGTTTATACGGGAAACTGCTGAAATGTATTTCTGAGTTGCGTATTATGATATATAATCTTGCAAATGGAAAAGGGAAGGGAATCTATAAATGGCAGTTGTATGCAGTAATTGTGCCGGGAAACTGATCTTTAATCCGGCTACCCAAAGATTAGAGTGTGCCACTTGCGGCAGTTCCTTCAGGCCTGAGGATGTAGAGGACAAAAACGCCGATCTGCATTCAAAGTATTACGACACGAGGGTCTATGTCTGCAGTCATTGCGGTGCGGAGGTCATTACAAGCGACACGGAGTCATCGACCTTCTGTGTTTATTGCGGAAATCCCGCTATTGTATTCAACAGGGTTTCCCAAGAGTACAGACCGGACGGACTTGTGCCTTTTCAGATAACCAAAGAGGAAGCGGTAAAATACATCAAGCTCAGGTTCCTGAAGAATCCCATCATTCCGAAAGAGATCAAGAGCAAGTGTGTTCCGGAGAATCTCAGGGGGATATATATTCCTTATTGGATCGTAAATGCAGACTATACCGAAGCGGATTATATAAAAGGTGAGGTAAAGCGCGGCAAGAGTACCGAGACAAGGTATTATTCAAGAGCGGGGGAAGTGCAGTTCAAGAATATCCCCATCGACGGATCTAATATTCTGAACGATGATATAAGCCGCAAACTGGAACCTTTTTATCTTGAGGAGGCAAAGGATTTTGATGAGGATTATCTGAACGGCTTTTATTCCAATACCTCTGACCTTAACTATTTTGATCTGCGGGCTTCAACGGCATACAGATGTCATAAGTTATTTGAAGATGAAGTAGTAAAGACCATCAAAGCAAAAAACATAAAGATAATGGATTCGATCTATCATGTTGATATTCATGATGATCCGATATACATGATGATGCCGGTATGGTTTTTTACATTTAAATATGATAACAAGCCTTATACGATTCTCGTCAACGGACAGACCGGCAAAGTTGTCGGAACGATGCCGTGGCAGAAGAAAAAGGTTTATTCGATTACCATATCAGTATTCATTCTCACGTTTGCCCTGTGCGTCTTTTTGTCCTGGGCATCGATAAACAAGCTGCTTGGTATGACGTCTTTCTATACACAGGGTTTTGCCGTATTGTTCACTATGTCTTCTATTTTCTTCGCCAAAGGCTTTACCGGACTACGGAGGATACTGAATAATCTGAAGCTGACCCAGTCTGAAGCAATGTTCAAATTTGTAAGAAAAAGGCAGGGATGATCATGACAGACAATCTTTTTCTAATATATGCAATGTTTTTTGGAATGTGGGTTTACTCTGCATTGTCTTTGGCTTTATTCATTACTTATCTGATACTGAACAGGAATAACAACTTCGGAGACTTTGCTCCCATAATTGACGAGTACTCAGCCGGAGGCATAAGATACCTCCGTGAGGTCGATAATGTTTCATCTATTGAGAAGAATTTCCTTTTTTCCGAATTCGGTGAGAATCCTTATGAGGGAAAAGAACACCGGTATCCGGAACATCTGCTGAAAAACTCAAAAAAGGAACATCTTGATCAGTGATGCTGCTTTGATCTCCGGGTTAGGCTTTCAAGTATGCTGATGAATTCCGAGGTCAGGGGAGACGGATGGATCGATCCCGGAAGAATATAGCCGATCTCCATATAGTCATCGACTTTCAGTTTTTTAGCGATGATATTGGGACCGTTCAGTTCTTCGTTTATCACGCCGCTGCAGATTGTGTATCCGTTCAGACCGATAAGCAGATTGAAGAGCGTGGCACGGTCAAGAACGACTAGTTCTTTGTCGCTGTCAACAGTGCTCAGGATCTCCTCGGAGAAATAGAATGAGTTGTGGCTTCCCTGTTCATATGAGAGTCTCGGATAAGGTTTTAAGTCTTCTAATGTCAGGCTTTTTTTCTTTGAGAGCGGTGAATTCTTACCGATAAAGACATGTGGTCTGGCAGTGAAAAGGGGAGTAAATGATAAGTTGTTGTCTCTCAAAGTTTTCCTTATTACTTCCTCATTGAACTTATTCAGATATAGTATCCCGATCTCACTTCTCAGATGTGCCACATCGTCAATAATGTTGAAGGTCTGTGTCTCGCGCATATGGAATTCGTATTTGTCTGCACCGGTCCTTTTAAGCAGTTCAACAAACGCTTCAACGGCAAAAGAGTAATGCTGTGCTGATACGAAGAATTTGAGTTTTCCTGAGTTTTTGCCTTTGTATCGTTCCTCTATAAGTGTTGTCTGATCCAGGACCTGCCTTGCATATCCCAGAAATTCTTCACCTTCCGGTGTGGTCTTTATTCCTTTGTTGGATCTCGAAAAGATCGTTATTCCGTATTCGCTTTCGAGTTCCCTTATAGCAGAAGTGAGGCTGGGCTGGGCAATAAACAGCTTCTTTGCAGCGCTTGTAATGTTTCCTTCTTCTGCAACGGTGACTATATATTGAAGTTGTTTATATGTCATGTATATGGTTCTCCTTTGATAGATTGCGATAATAGTCTATCACTTGCAATAGATTTTATCTATGGACTGACGCAGGATAATCGTATTTTACCTATTGAAACAGTGGGCATATACTCCTAACCAATAAAAAAGAATCTGTTGGAGGAATATTCAAATGAATACATCAGTAATCGGATATCCGAGAATCGGTAAAGACAGGGAACTCAAGTTCGCTTCGGAGAAGTTCTTTGCAGGCGAGATCGATGAGAATGCTCTTAGGGAAGTCGCTAAAAATATCAGGAAAGAAGATCTTCTTAAGCAGAAAGAAGCAGGGATCACGTATATCTCTTCTAATGATTTTTCTTTCTATGATAACGTTCTTGATACGGCATTTCTTTTCAATATCATTCCGCAGAGATATAAGGATCTTGGTCTGTCTGAACTTGAGACATATTTTGCACTTGCCAGAGGATATCAGGGAGATAAGGGTAATGTTAAAGCTCTCGCGATGAAAAAGTGGTTCAACACAAATTACCATTATCTTGTACCCGAGATCGATGATGATACAGAGATAAGACTTACCGGTGATAAGCCGGTTAGCGATTATGTCGAAGCAAAACTTCTTGGTGTTGAGACAAAGGTTGCTCTTATCGGACCTTTTACATTCCTAAAGCTTGCAAAGTTTACCGGTTCAAGGAAGATAGGTGATGTATCTGCAAAACTTACAGATGAATATATAAAGCTTGTATCGGTTCTTGCATCCAAGGGTGCTGAAGTTATTGAATACGATGAACCTTATCTCGTAAGAGATCTTGATAACAATGATATCGAACTGTTCAAGTCGATCTATTCACAGATCCTTGCAAACAAGAACGGGAGCAAAGTTTTGCTCCAGACCTATTTCGGCGATATCAGGGATATTTACACTGAAGTCATCAAACTTGATTTTGATCTTATCGGTCTTGATTTTGTTGAAGGCAGAAAGACTCTTGATCTAGTAAAGACAAACGGCTTTCCTGCAGATAAGGTCCTTGTTGCAGGTCTGGTAAACGGCAAGAATATCTGGAGAAACGACTATAAGAAGACATTGTCGGTATTAAGCGAGACAGGCATTGGTAACGTAGTCATCGGTACTTCCTGCTCGCTTCTCCATGTTCCTTACACACTTGAAAACGAGACGAAGCTTTCAGACGATTATAAGAAGCATTTTGCTTTTGCGGAAGAAAAGCTGACAGAACTTTCCGAGATCGCTCAGATTGCAGGTAGTGACTATGAAAACAGTGATATCTATAAGAATAATCAGAAACTTTTCGAGGGCCGCAAAGACAGTGAGGATAAGGATGTACAGGCAAAGGTTGCGGCAATCACAGACGCAGATTATGTAAGACTTCCTGTTTTCGAGGAGAGAGAAAAGATACAAAAGAAAATATTGAATCTTCCGCTGTTCCCGACAACGACGATCGGATCTTTCCCCCAGACACAGGATGTCAGAAAGAACAGACAGGAGTTCAAGAAGGGCCTTAAATCCAAAGAAGAATATATCGAATTCAACAGGAAAAAGATCGCTGAATGCATAAAACTTCAGGAAGAGATCGGACTCGATGTCCTTGTACACGGTGAATTCGAGCGTAATGACATGGTCGAGTATTTCGGTGAGCATCTGAATGGCTATGTCTTCACTGAAAAAGCATGGGTCCAGTCTTACGGAACAAGAAATGTTAAGCCGCCTATCATCTGGGGTGATGTTTCAAGAAGAGAACCCATCACTGTTGAGTGGTCAAAGTTTGCCAAGTCATGCACAGACAAGCCTGTAAAGGGTATGCTCACAGGACCTGTAACAATCCTTAACTGGTCATTCCCGAGAGAAGATATCTCCATCAAGGAGAGTATCCTTCAGATCGCTCTTGCTATAAAAGATGAAGTCCTTGATCTTGAAGCAAACGGAATAACCATTATACAGATCGATGAGGCAGCCCTTCGTGAGAAACTGCCGCTCAGAAAGAGTGACTGGTACAGCGAATATCTTGATTTTGCTATTCCCGCATTCAGACTCGTTCACAGCAAAGTAAAACCGGAGACTCAGATCCATACTCATATGTGCTACAGCGAGTTTACTGACATCATTCCGGCAATAGATGCAATGGATGCAGATGTCATCACTTTCGAGGCATCACGTTCCGATCTCCAGATCCTTGATTCCCTTAAAGAGAACAACTTCAAGACAGAAGTCGGCCCGGGAGTTTATGACATCCACAGTCCGCGTGTTCCTTCGGTTGAAGAAATAGTTAATGCTCTGACAAAGATGAGAGCAAAGATCGAAGATTCTAAGCTTTGGGTAAATCCTGACTGCGGTCTTAAGACAAGAGGAAATGAAGAGACAGTAAAGAGTCTTACAAATCTTGTTGCTGCAGCTAAACAGATAAGAGGATAAGGTATGAAAGTATCACAGGTCTACAACACCAAAAGAAGTCTCTCGTTCGAGATCTTTCCGCCTAAGAAAGATACTGAACTCGACAATATCGATGAGACTTTGGAAGTCCTGGCTGAACTTAAGCCTGACTTTATAAGTGTTACCTTCGGTGCCGGCGGATCATCCAACTGCAACAGGACGATCGAACTTGCAAAGAAGATCAAGTATGAATACAACATAGAGCCTGTGGTGCATCTTACATGTCTTCACTACGATAAGAAAGAGATCGACGAGTTTGCCAATGTCCTGAAAGATGAAGGAATAGAAAATATTCTCGCGCTTCGCGGGGACCCGAATCCTAACGTGAGCGCGAAGGATGACTTCAGACATTCGTCAGATCTGATCTCTTATCTTAAAACTGATAACGACTTCTGTTTTCTAGGGGCATGTTATCCCGAGTGTCATCCCGAATCACCGAGCACAGTTTCTGAGATCAAAAGTCTCAAAAAGAAAGTGGATGCAGGAGCAGAGGTGCTGTTATCCCAGCTTTTCTTTGATAACGACATATTTTACCGTTTTCACGAGGAATGCGAGATTGCAGGAATAGAAGTTCCTGTGATCCCCGGTGTAATGCCTGTAATTAATGCAGCCCAGATCAAGAGAATGGTATCATTGTGCAATGCATCTTTTCCGAAAAGATTCCAGCGTATTATCTCGCGTTATGAAGATAACAAAGAAGCATTATTCGATGCCGGAATGTCATATTGCTTAAGTCAGATAATAGATCTCCTCGTAAGCGATATCAGAGGCATTCATCTTTACACCATGAATAATCCTCTGGTTGCAAGAAGGATATGTGAGGGTATAAAAAACATAGTCTGATATCCGTTAAAATCTGTGAGTGCTGATAAAAGACCCGTTTTCGTGTGAAATCGGGTCTGATTTTTGCACTATGACCCAAAAGGCGGGAAAGAGACCTGAATAACTGAAAAACAGGCCTTTTTTCAGCACTTGAAACCAAAGAGCAATTTAGGATTTTATATGTTAGAATCTTTCAATAGCCATCATAATTAAGTGGCAGATAGGGGAATCAATATGGAAATCTCTTACAGGAAACTCACTGAAGACGATCTTGATGTTTTCATAAAGATGAGGATCACACAATTAAGAGAAGAGGGTGCCACGGAAGACATCGATCTTGTACCGGCACTTAAGGATTATTATCACCGTCATCTGTCGGACGGTACTTTTGTGTCCTGGCTTGCTTTAGACGGCGATAAGATCATTGGTACAAGCGGAATGTCATTTGTTGAGAAACCGCCGTACTTCAGTTGCCCGACAGGCAGGATAGGCCTGTTGTCCAGCATGTTTACTGATCCGGATTACCGGAGAATGGGAATAGCCAAAGAACTTCTTGGCCGCGTAGTTGATGAAGCAAGGAATTACGGCTGCGGTGCAGTGCAGATCACTGCTTCAGACATGGGAGTCAAGCTTTATACGTCATTTGGATTTAAACACAACGGAAACTTTATGCAGTACAATCTGTAATGCAGTTCGAAAAATAAAGGGGAGAATAACTAGATGATACTTTCAGATAAGACGATAATGAAGATGTTAGAAGAGAAAACGCTTAAGATCGAGCCTGTTACACAGGAACAGATCCAGCCGGCAAGCGTGGATATAAGGCTTGGACGCACTTTCAGCGTAGTAGATGACACTCCTTCAGGAATAATCACTCTGGAAAACGAGATCAAGTATAAATCCATTACTTCAGATACTTTTCTTATTATGCCCGGACAGTTCGTTCTTGCGACAACAATGGAATATTTCGAATTGCCTGATAATCTGACTGCATTCGTTGAAGGAAGAAGCTCACTTGGCAGGATGGGTTTATTTATCCAGAACGCCGGATGGGTCGATCCCGGTTTCAAAGGGGAAATTACTTTGGAACTCTATAATGCAAATAAATGTGCCATAGAATTAAAAGCTGGAAGAAGAGTCGGTCAGCTGGTGTTTGCTGAAATGGACGATCACGCTATCAATCCATATAACGGTAAATATCAGGGACAGACCGGCGCTACAGGCTCAAGAGTCTATAAAGACAAAGAGAATATTTAATACCGGTAATTTCCATAGAAATAGTACTTGAAAACAATTTTTAATCATATTACGCTTCTAATCGGACGTCCTGATTCTGATTAAATGAGGTATGAATATGAACAAAGAAGAGTTTCATAAGTTCGTTTTAAACAGTACGGGAAATGAGAGCAATATCTGTCAGATATGTGCCATAAAAGACGGCCTTGTTATATATGAAGACTGCTGGCGCGGTTTTTCGGCACAGGATGCTGCTAATGTCATGTCAGTAACCAAGGGCATTATGTCTTTACTGACAGGCATCGCTATAGATAAAGGCTATATCAAAGACGTTGAGCAGAAAGTAATTGATTTCTTTCCTGATTATCAGGTTAAACGGGGAGAAAAGACCATTTATGATGTGGAACTCAGGCATCTCCTGACGATGACAGCACCATATAAATACCGCTCAGAGCCTTGGAAAAAGGTCTGCACATCTGATGATTGGACTGTAGCAGCGCTTGATCTTTTGGGCGGCCGGACAGGAATAACAGGTGAGTTTAAATACGCTACGCTCGGCATCCAGATCTTATCCGGGATCATCGAAAACGTGACCGGTGAAAAATGCATTGATTTTGCCAACAAGAACCTGTTTGTTCCTCTTGGTATTCCTGAACATGTTATTCACGGAGACAGTTCCAAAGAAGACCAGTTTGATTATCTCATGAATAAGAATCCGAGAAAAAACGAGTGGTATTCAGATCCTAAAGATACAGTAACCGCAGGATGGGGATTATGCCTGTCAGCTATAGATCTTGCAAAGATCGGACATCTTGTTTTGAATAACGGTGTTTACGACGGCAAAGAGATAATTTCAGAAAAGTATTTAAATGATATGACAGCGCCGCATATAAAACTCGGAAAGATGTTCGGGTTTATGGATTACGGTTATCTTTGGTATAAACCGTATAAGGACAGAAAAGTATTTGCTGCAATAGGTGACGGCGGCAATGTGATCTATGTCGATAAAGAAAAGAATATTTCTGTCGGAGTTACGGGAACTTTTAAGCCGAGAATATTCGACAGGGTGGATTTTATCGAGAAGAAAGTTCTTCCGCTAACACAATAACGGAATGTTTGTTATCCTACATATGGATAATTGATTATTTGGGGTTGGAGGAAAAGAATATGATGATGAGATTCCGCAAGATAACAGCATGTCTGATGGTTGTTTCGGTGCTGTTGATGTGTGCCTGTGATAAGACCACCGGACACGGATCCGGGGTTAATAAGAATTCTGAGATGTCGAAGCCTGAGCATAAGAACAGTATTCAGACTGATCCTTCCGATCCAGATATTATTCCGACGCCGACTGCTGAACCTGATTCCGGAATAGTTGATATGACGATGTTCATCACTATGGTCGGCAGTGCTAAGAACGGCGATAATGACATTAAGGAACTTATTGCAGAGAAAACAGGTGTGCGTGTTGATGAGACATGGCTTACAGGGATGTATGCCGAGGAAGCGGTCTCTGTTATGATGGCATCCGGAGAACTTACTGATTTCATTGACGGAGGCGAATCTAATATTGAGCTGTACTATAACGGAATGCTCGTAGCATGGGATGAATATCTTGAGAAATACCCTAATCTCAAGGAGATGTACACGGATGAGGAATGGGAAAGATTCCGGATGGATGACGGACATATTTACTGGGCAAATGTTTTCGATAACCAATATTTGAGAGACACGACAACGACCCATACAGGGCAGGCCTTCTGGATCCAGGCACGTGTTCTTGAATGGGCTGGATATCCGGCAGTTGAGACACTTGACCAGTATTTTGATCTTCTTGAGAGTTTTGCTGAAGCCAACCCGGAACTTCCGGATGGAACACCTGTAATTCCATACACTTGTCTTTGTGATAGCTGGAGATATTTCTGCCTGGAAAATGCCCCAATGTATCTTGATGGTTATCCGTATGACGGCTGCGTAATAGTTAATGTTGAAGATGGTATAAATAATCCGAAGGTCGTTGATTATAATACGACTGCCACAGCTGAGAATTACTTCAGGAAACTCAACGAAGAATATAATAAGGGTGTTATCGATCCGGACTTTGCCGTTCAGACATACGATGAATATATCAGCAAGCTTTTGACAGGCTGCGTTCTCGGTATGAACGATCAATATTGGGATTTTGCATATACCATAAAAGATCAGTTTGCTACGCTCAGACCGGCATCTGACGGAAGCAGCTTCAGCCTTTCTGAGATAGGATGCGATTATATCCCTCTTGGTCTGGTTTCTGAACCCGGCATGCCGCAGCAGTGGCATACATACGGCAGTGAGATTGATTATTCTTCAGGTATTGCCGTTACGACAAGTTGTGTGGATCCTGATCTTGCATTCAAGTTCATGAACGATATCCTTGATCAGGAAATACACGATCTCCGTTTCTGGGGTATTGAAGGTGTTGATTATCTTGTGGACAGTCAGGGCACATATTACAGGTCTCAGGAGATGATGGATAATTGGAGCCTTGACAGATATAAGAATTCCCATACATGTGAATACTCGTATATGCCTCAATGGAGAGGTATGAGCAGGGATGGGAGAAACTGCATGATGCCTGAAGACCAGCCTTCAATATTTAAAGAAGGTCTGTCAAAACCGGTAGTTAAATGCTTTGAAGCATATGGCGTGAATAATTATGTCGAAATGATCGGATCGGAATATCGTGAGCATACACCCTGGTATCCGCTCTGGACATGGTCTAACAGTCTTACCGATAACACTCCGGGCGGTCTGGCATGGGACAGGATGGGCCTGTGTAAACATGAATGGTTACCTAAGCTTGTTATAAGTAATGACTTTGATGAGACGTGGGAAGAATACATGGAAGCCTATCAGAAATGTGATCCTCAGGCCTTCCTTGACGAAGCCCAGACAGAAGTCGAAAAAAGACTTTCAACATAACCGGAAAAAGTGTCTGACAGCCCAAACTGTCCCATTAATCGCTTTAAAATCAGTCTGCTAAATCGTAAAATCTATGTTAGAAAGATTTTCGAGGTAGCAGTATGATTGGATTTAAGACTTACAGTACGATAAGGCCTGTCTCACGTGAAGTGATAGAAGATGCTGTCAGTAATTCACAGGGCAGGGAGATTATTTTTGTAGCACCGGAATTTGCAAAAGCACAGGTCGAACGGGAGGTGCTTTCTTATAAGGAGAGCATTGCTCATGACAGCAGCACTATCAAAACTGATGAAGGCAGCCTGACATTATCTTCTTCGCTTGTAACAGGAGATGTCCTGAGTTTCCGCAAGCTTGCAGGCAATATCCTTGATGATCTTGGAACGAATTATATTGCCGAGGGCGGAGATATTATGCTTCGCAATGCAATCTATAATATTCTTGCAGGCAATAAGGATAAACTCAAAGCGTTTGGCACTTTATCTTCAAGGATCGACTACATCAATTTGATGATTGCTCTTTTGGGAGACTTTTCCCGATATGGCGTAGGCGTTAATGATATCGAAGAAGCGATCAAGGCTTTGGATAAGACGACATCTTCTGATGCCTTCCTTAAGAAACTTAACGATCTTCATCTGATAATGAGCGAACTTGAAGGAATGAATTCCAAATATGGTCTTAATCTTTTGAGAGAGCCTATTGCTCTTGCGTGTGATAAGTTATCAGAACTGACTCCCGATAAGCTCTCAGGGAGACGCATGGGCAATCTTAGATCACTTTTAAGATCCAAAGTGTGTTTTGTGGGTTTCGGATCTACCAGAATGCTTACCCCGAAGGAGATCAAGCTGATTTCTCTCCTGTCTGAACTTGGCGCGGAAATTGGATTTAATGTTCTTGTTTCAGAGTCTGACCGGGAATTTTCTGCCGTCTGTAAAAACGGTGAAGATTTCAGAACTATGCTTGAGGGATTAGGTGCTGCAGGAAGCAGTCTTTCAGTACCTGGGAAGACAGATGCGTTAAGTGAGATAGTAAAGGGTTTTGCTTCTGATATTAAGCCTGAGGATATCAATCCTGAAGACAGCATAAAACTCGCCGAACTTGCAGGCGTTGATGACAGAGTAGGATATATATTCAATGAGATCATAGATCTTACCAGGAATAAGGGATACAGATATCGTGATATAAGGATCGTCTGCTGTAATGAAGATATCATGACCAGAATGAGGAGTACGGCTGAGTTATATGGCCTGGATCTCTTTATTGACCGTAAGATAGCTCTGGGCGGAACTGTAGTTCCTTATATGATGCAGGTCCTGCTGGAACTGCCAAGGGCAGGTTATACATTAGAACTGTTTATGAAGGCAATGCGCTCCGGAATGCTCCGTGTTCCGCCATATATTGCCGACAGCTTCGAGAATTACTGCTATGCAAAGAATATAACGGATTGCGGAAGAATATTTGATGAGAGTGCATATATCAGTGCGGATAAAGAAGGACAAGATCAAAGACCGAAGATATGGATAATCGGAAATACGGTTCCGGATTACAAGGAGGGCTTTGTTGACAGCGGAGAGTTCTTTTATAAGTTCATTGTAGTCCGTACGTTAATCCCGCTCAAAGCGGCATGCGAATCGATCTATAATGAGCGGACATTGGCAGGAAAGGCCAATGCCTGTCTTAAATATCTTGACAGTATGAGAGGCTTCATCGAGCCGTTGCGGGATGAATTGCTCGGAAGAGGAGACAGCAGTGCGGCTGTTGCTCTTGTCAGGGGTTATGATGAACTTGTAAGCCTGCTTATGTGTTCAATACATGAGATGAATGATTGCGAGATCAGTCAGCAGGATTTCATTGCAATGATCAGGACCGATATGAGGAACCGGACTGAAGGCACGATTCCACTGAAAGTTGATTCAATTGAGATAACGACTCCGGAACATGCTTTTGTAACGGCTTGCAAGGTGTTATTTATTGTTGGCGCACAGAAGGATAACTTCCCGTATGTGAGGATGAGGGAGGGCCTTTTGAGCGGTAATGAACTTCAATCTTTATCCGGCGCTTCAGAGAATATCAAACTGCCTGATAAGGCCGAGAGCAAAATGAGAGAAGAATTTGTAACAGCTTGTCTGCTCTTAGGTTCGGCTGAAGACATGCTGTATATGGTTCACGAATACGGCAAGCCGAAGAGCCGTGTGTTTGAATACCTGGAAAGATTTGTTGATCCTGAACACCACATTGTGAATTCATTTAAGAATCCTGTTGCAGGCGAAGCTGTTAAGTTCAGGCATCATTACGAGGATGCCAGGATCTCTTCGGACATCATGACCAGACTTCTTACGAGAAAAAAAGAAGACGGGACAAAAAACAAGGTCATATACGCCAGTGTTTCTTCAATCGAGAATTTCAGGGACTGCGCTTTCCGGTTCATGATGGATAAGCAGCTCAGGATCAGAGAAAGAGATGACAACACTAAGATAATGACGAATTCATTCGGAACTCTGATACACGGCATGTTTGAGGCTGCATACAGAACCCTTCGTGATGAGAGCGGGAAAGATCCGGAGATATTCAGACAAAAGGCTAAGGAAATCCTTGATAACGACATAAAGTACGGGGAATTTGCGGATAAATGTCTTAAAGAAGCCGTAGCTTCCAGAGCCGTATATGGTTCTGTTGACAGTGAAGGTAATCCTAAAGACAAAGTCTTTGAGATGGATACTTACGCAAAGCTTAGGAGAATGTTTACCAAGATGTTCAGGGATGTTCTTACAGATTCGTATAATACCGGATTTGTTCCTGAAGGTGTTGAAGCTCAGATAGGCAAGGGTGATCTGGTCCTGAATATTCCTTATGAAGGAATGGAATTGAAATTTACAGGCTTCATAGACAGATATGATGTAAGAACTGATGAAGACGGAAAGATCCATATCAGAACGATTGATTATAAGAGCGGTGATAAAGCAGTTGATGCGGCTAAGCTTTTACGCGGTACGCAGATCCAGCTGCCTGTATATTCGGGAGCTATCCTTGACATGAATTCAAAAGAGGATAAGCAGGCTGTTGTAGATGATTACGGATATGTTCTCGTAGGATTGAAGGCCAATGATAAAGGCGACCCCGTTGTGTGTGTTCCTCAGCTTTCAGGATATAACAAAGACGCAATAACAGTTGCTGTCAGATATGCAAAACACATCATTAAGGAAAGCGCAGATCAGATAGCAAACGGCAAGGCAGATGCAGTTACCTCCGCCAATAAGATCGATCTTTGCAGTTTCTGCAGTTATAAAGGCTTCTGCGGAAATGACCCTTCTAATTCCAAGGGCAGGCCGCAGATCGATACAGGCAGTGACAGCAAATACGGAGTTATGGTCAAGAAATGCGAAGCATTTGCCAAATCAGGAAAGCCGGATAAGGATCCCGGTTACGATGATGAGACTAAGCGGATCGGCGCAGATAAGAGCATGAAGTCTGAAGTCAGGAGAACGATCCTTGCAATGAAGGATATTCTGGATAAAGCTGAAGATAACAGCGGGAAGGAGGGATAAGTCATGAAGTATTCTGATGAACAGCAAAAGATCATTGATGCAGATATAAAGAACAATCTCGTTTCCGCATCCGCGGGTTCAGGTAAGACAACGGTTCTTACTGAAAGGATCGGTGAAGAAGTTAAGAACGGTCCTTTATCCGTTGACAGGATGCTCGTGGTTACCTTCACTGAAGACGCAGCTTCCCACATGGCAGATAAGATCGAAGAAAAGCTCAGAAACAAGAGAAATGAAGCGGCTGCTTCAGGTGATAACGAATTAGCATCCAGATTATCTTCCCAGATCGATCTTCTGCCTAACGCATATATCCAGACTATGCACGGATTTTGTTCGAGAGTCATCAGGGAAAAGGGTTATCTTATCAAGAATGAGAAGATGGCTGAATTTACCGATCCCTCATGCAGGATAGTGTCAGGCAGCGAACAGGATGTATTGCTCAATACAGCAATCGAATATGCAATCAAAGATATGTATGCGGAGTGCAGATCTGAAGACGATCCGTTTATCAGATTTACCAGAAGATTTGGTGACGGCAGAAGTGACAATTCTCTTGCAGGTCTGGTAAAGAGCACGTTTAAGACACTGCGAAGCCTGCCGGATTATCTCTTAAAATGCGATGCATTACTCAAGAAGCGTGAAGAATGTGATAAGAATAATCAGATCATGTTCTCTTCTGAGTTAGAACAGATTTCCGGGGAGATAAAGGATTATCTGATTCAAGTTAAAGAACTGTTCGAGGACAGCAGTTTTGCGTCTGTCCTGAAAGAACATCCCAAGTATCAGATCGTGGAAGAATATTCGAACGATGAATTCCTGAGCCTGGTTACTTCCTCTATAGAAAAGGCGGTTGAACAGTTTGAGACACATAAGGGAATTGATTTCTTTGAGTGTCTTGCTCCGGTCAAAGATCTGAACAGTCTTACCTTTAAAAGTTTTTTCCAGAAGGCAGATCTTAATGGGGATGACCGACCGATTCTCGCTGTCGTAACCCTAAGACATTTTATTTCTCCCGGCTGTCTGTCTGATTCGAAATATACTAATCCCTATGACCTTCCTGATGAATATATTAAACTCATCGGATTTGATAAAGAACAGATACTTGCAAACCAGAAGACCGGTACTGAAGCATGCCGTTCATTTGTCGAATTGCTTAAGAAGACGGATGAGGAATATGCGGATATTAAGAACCATATGCATTGTATGGATTATTCCGATCTGGAACATACTGCATATGAGATCTTGAAGAAGGTAAAAAATGCTGATACGGGAGCTGATGGTAAGTTAAGTGAAGCAGGAGAATTTTATCAAGAAAAATTCATAGAGATATTCGTTGATGAGTATCAGGATAATACCAAGCTTCAGGATGCGATAATCGAATGTTTTGAAAGGCCCGAAGGCAATGTGTTCCGTGTAGGAGATGTCAAGCAGAGCATTTATAAATTCCGCTTTGCCGATCCCACGATTTTTATGGATAAAATGAAGGCATATGAGTCAGACGGATCGAAGGGACAGATACATTATCTCAAAGAGAACCACCGAAGCACATGTAAGATCCTTGCGTTTGCCAATTATATCTTTGAGCAGATAATGAGTGAGGAAGCTTCTGAGATCGAGTATAACGACAGCCAGCGTTTAAGCAGGGCAGAAGAGGCTCAAGAAGGTGATTTCCCGAGAATTATTGTCGCCGATAAATCGATCGCTAAGACTGATGACGGCGATAAGACAAAACCGGAAACAAGAGCGATTCTCGCAGCCGTAGAAAGTGAAGTCAGAAGATATCTTGAGAGCGGAAAAAGAGCAGATGGTTCAAAGCCGGAATTCAAGGATATCTGTATCATTACAGCAACTAACGGCCAGGCTGAAAGGATCGCGAAATACCTTAATGGCTGCACCCTGAACGACGGAAGAAAAATAGAAGCATCCGGAAGATTCACGACAGATGTTTTTGAAGATCTTGATATTCACAGACTCATCAATTTCCTTATCTGTCTTGGCAATTCGTACAGAGATGATTATCTTGCATCGGTAATGCTGTCAAACTATAAGTTTTCGAACTTTACCGTTAATGAACTTGCGGAGATACAGGCTTTTATTCATGAGATGGAAGGACCTTCTCTTGAGAAAGAACCATTGATGCTGAGACTCAGGATATTCAGTGAGAGATCTGACAGCGAACTTGTCCCGAGAGTTAAATCATTTGTGGATGTCTTTGACAAGATAAGAATGAATTCTCTGGTTACGGATATCGATGACATTATTGAACTGATCTACAGGGAAACCGGAATTAAGGCAACAATAGAAGCCAGAGAAGGCGACAGCACAAAGTTTGACGTTTTCAAAGACTGGTTATCGGAAAGCTTTAAGAGAAGGGGATCTGATGTAACAGGAATTGCTGACAGCCTCGAACAGATGAAGATCCAGATCAGGCAGGCTGATATAGAGGTTACCGATGCAAGCAAGAATAAGATTACGACCATGACGGTCCATAAGAGTAAAGGACTTGAATTCCCGTTTGTTATCCTGCTTGCGACAGGCGAGCAGGATGAGCAAAAAGATAATCTGTCAAGCATAATGTTTGACCCTAACTATGGTTTTATAACTGAGGACTATGACAGTGATGCTATTGTAAGGAACCATTCATTTGAGCAGTTTGTTTACAAGATGAATATGGATCTTAAAACGAATGCAGAGACATGCAGGCTCCTTTATGTTGCACTTACCCGTGCCGAAGAGAATCTGTCGGTAATTACCTGCGCGGATTTTAAGGACACGACTAAGGCAAGTCCTGTCAGAAAGGCTTTTATTCATTCTCTTGATTATGAGAAAAAGTCGTTCGATAAGAAACACTGGCTAGCCGGCGATATGAAGCTTCCTTATTGTCTTTTCAGTGCTCTCGCAAGAAGTAAGGACGGCAATGATTTAAGAGACGTTGCCGGCTGCGGTGACTTAACGACGGGTAATACCGTGGTATTCCGTGATTTTACGGGCAATGAGACAAAAGGATTTGAGGTTGTTAAGTTAGATGCTGAATTGCTGACTTCTTTATATGAAGCTAAGAAAGCCAATAGTGCAGGTGCAGAAGATAATGAACCGGATAATGACGACAAACCGATGTTTGATAATGACGGCAAGCTCGTATTCCCGGAATATAAATTCATGAATAGCGTTGATGTTCCGTTCAAAGTGTCTGTAACGGGCATTTCGGGCAGTGGAAAACCTACAGAGACAACACATGTGGATATGGCTATCAGAAGCATAGATGATTTTGAGAGCGATAATGTTTCTTTGCTTACGGCAGCTGCCAAGGGTACGGTGCTCCACAGGATCATGAGATTTATCGATTTTGAAGGCATAAAAAACGGTTTTGGCTCTTTCGAGTTCGAGATCGAAGCTTTGATAAATGACGGATACCTGAATATCTGCCCGGCCGATAAGGCAAGAGAGGTTGCTTTTGAGTTCAGGGAGGGAATAGAGGCATTCTGTAAGAGCGACAGGTGCGAAGATATCATCAGGAGCATTAATGAAGGAACGGCAAGATCGGAAAAACCGATCGTGTTCTCGGTATATATAAGCGGAGATTCCGGCGATTCAGCCCTTGTTCAGGGAATCATTGACCTGATCTATAAGACTGAAGAAGGGTATACGATCTTGGATTATAAGACCGACCGGCTTTCCGGAATCAATGCTGAAGAACGCGCGAAAGAAGCTCTGGAGAGGCATGCGTTCCAGCTTAACAGTTATGCGGCAGCATGCGAAGAAGACGGCATAAATGTCGCTCATAAGCTTTTATATCTTGTCCGTTACGGTGAGTTTGTTGAGGTTTAATATCCGGACTTCTTTTTGCCGGCATCGCGTTTTCTGATAGCGCGGAAGAAATCGAGCATCATTTGCGAGCATTCTTTCTCCATGATGCCGCCTTCAAATTCTACTTTGTGGTTGTGACCGTGAGATACTTCGAAAATATCATTGCATGACACTACAGCACCGCTCTTGGGCTCATAAGCACCAAAATATACCTTGCGTATTCTGGACTGTATGATCGCTCCCGCACACATGGTGCAGGGCTCTAAGGTAACATACATATCGAAGTCTTCGAGTCTCCAGTCACCGAGCTTTTTGCAGGCTTTATCTATAGCTATTACTTCGGCATGGGCTATGGCATTTCCACGGGTAAGGCGCAGATTGTGTGATCTGACGTAGATCTTTCCGTCCTTTACGAGAACGCAGCCGATAGGGCACTCGCCAAGATCTATTGCTTTCTCGGCTTCCTTGATTGCTTCAAGCATGAAACGCTCGTTGTCGTTGGAAGGCTTGAAGTCAGGATATAACTTGGATCTTGACCTTGGCACGGTAATACCTCGCTGTTTCGGGATGCTAGGACAGATAATACAGACGGTTAGACTAAAGTGTCAAGCAACATGTAAATAATGCTTGACGAAAAAATATTAGCATATTATAATTTACGATTGCTATAAGTAGAACTATGCCTACACAAAGGGAATGCCGTATTTACGGCCCGGTTATAATCATTATCCCTGTAACATAGTCGGGCGCCAAGTTTGCTTAAAGCGCATACTTCAAGGTAAAGGACGATTTTTAATGGCGACTAAACAAGGTATGTGCAGGAACTGCGGTTCTCTGGTTATGTTCGATGACAGGGACGAGCTTTGTGAGTGTGTATTCTGCAATTGCGTTTTCCCATCAAAGGAAGCAGCAGAGATTCTTGCTAATCCGGACGGATATGAATTTAAGAATGAGAAGTTCGAGAAGCAGGAGGGCGCGAAGCACTATTATTCTAATCCCGTAATGCCTGATATTGTTGAGAAGGCAGTTCAGAGGGATAAGGTTTCCAAGACACAAACGGACAGTGCCAAGCTTAAGGCCAGCGAATTCGAGATATCTCCTAATGACGTAAAAGCTCCTAAAAAGCTGGTAATAGGAATGGCAGCAGGCGCGGTAATAATTGTAGCGATAATCCTTGCTATTTCTTTGCCGCTATACTTCAGCCGTAAGGCTTTGAAGCAGGCTATTACTGCAGATATCGGAACTATTTTCGATTCCACGGATTCAGTGTCTTATTCTGATTTTGAATACAAACAGTTCAATATCTACGGCCTTTCATGTCAGTTTATAAAACTCGGTCTTTCTGATGAGATCACGGATACTCAGGCTAAAGCACTTTATACGAACTATACTAAGCTTCGTTCTGATAAGCGCGGCGAGGATTCCGGAGAAGTCGAGATGTACATTTATACGCCGGATACGATTTATTTTGTAAACAAAGACGGTGTTACAACGGATGTCCAGACTCCTGTTGAGATCAAAGAACCGACTGAAACGACCAAGTAATTTTCCAAGACAGTCTTACGGCTGTTCAGTTTTTTGCAGACAATATTCAATTGATATTCTATGAGGTGATCATTCAGATGACAGATTTTGAGAAAGCATTGGCACAGGCAAAGAAATTTGCAGAGAAGAATGAGAATCAGATTACAGAGGCAGAATTCGAGACTCTGACCGACTCATATAAGATAGAACCCGATGAGATGATCAATCTCAGGGCTGAACTTGAGAACAGCGGCGTTATGATCAATGATCCTGATTTGGGCGTGGATGACGATGGCGTTGATACAGATGGTGAAGATGCGAATGTAGTCGATGACTCGGTCAAGATGTATCTCAAAGAGATAGGTAAGATCGAACTCCTTGATGCCGAACAGGAGAAAGAGATTGCCCAGAGGATGGCAAAGGGTGATGAGGAGGCAAAAGAACTTCTTATCAATTCCAACCTGAGACTTGTTGTTTCAATCGCAAAGAAATACATGAACCGCGGACTCTCGCTTCTGGACCTCATTCAGGAAGGTAATATCGGTCTCATCAAGGCTGTTGATAAATTTGACTACACCAAGGGATTCAAGTTCTCAACATATGCTACATGGTGGATCCGTCAGGCTATCACCAGAGCTATTGCCGATCAGGCAAGAACGATAAGAATTCCCGTTCATATGGTTGAGACAATAAACAAGCTTACAAGAGTTCAGCGTCAGCTTGTTCAGGATCTCGGAAGGGAACCTACGACTGAAGAGCTTGCTGAGGCAATGAACATGGAGGTCGCAAAGATCAGGGAGATCCAGAAGATCTCACAGGATCCGATCTCGATCGACAAGCCGGTCGGTGAGGAAGAGGACAGCCATCTGGTCGATTTTATTTCCAATGATGAGCTTGCAGCTCCTGAAGAAGAGGTAGCAAGGATCCTTCTCAAGGAGGATCTTATCCAGGCCCTTAACGGCTTAACAGACAGAGAAAGAAGAGTTATCGAATTAAGATTCGGTCTTAAGGACGGTGTTCCGATGACGTTGGAACAGGTCGGAAGAAAGCTCGGAGTTACACGTGAGCGTATCAGACAGATCGAGGCTAAAGCTATAAGAAAGCTTAACAGATCACCTAAGTCGAAGAAACTTGAAGGTTATTCAGACTAATCAGCTTGTTCCTTTAGAGGACCTTCCGTTACGGGATCAGATAAAGTGGCAGACCGCAGGCGTTATTCATTCTACAGAGGACTTTTTACAGGGGACGTTTTGAATTTTTCGAAACGTTCCCCTTTTGTCAAAGAGATTATGTTTGAAAGGATATATCCCACAAAGATAATCCTTCCTATGAAGATGCATTCAGGTGTTCCTGCTGTTCCGGCCGTTGAAGTCGGTGATTATGTCAGAGTCGGTCAGTGTGTCGGAGTTCCTGAGAAGGGTACTTTCTCGGTCCCGGTTCACACAGGTGTGTCGGGAAAAGTAACGGATATTTCAGATATAAGACTTCCTAACGGAATATTGACTCCGTCCGTTACGATCAAAAACGATATGAAAAGAACGAGGCTTGATTCCATAAGGCCCCGTTCAGGTTTTAAATTATCTGCCCAGGAATCGATAGGAATAATCAGGGATGCCGGGATCTGCGGTATGGGCGGAGAGGGCTTGCCTACGGCAGCAAAACTGAAGAGAGCCAGGACGGAAGTCGTAAGAGATTTTCTGGTCAACTGTCTTCAGAGTGAACCATATTCAACTTCAGATCTCGTAGCAATCACGGAATACCCGGATTATGTGGTCCTGGGATCCTGTGCCTGCGCAAGAGTGGTCGGAGCTTCGAAATGTGTTTTCCTAATCTCCGAGAACAGAACTGAACAAAGACGGTCACTGCAGAATTCCATCGATAAGATAAGAGCGGATTTCAAGGATCTTGAGTTCGAGATAAAACTATTCAGGGAACGTTTCCCGCAAGGCTATTACAGGCTTGTTGCAAGAGCCATATACGGCAAGAATCTTGCGCTTGGCGAGACTTTGGAAAAATCATGCAGGGCAGTGCTTTTCAATTGTTCGACCATGCTCGCATGCTGGGAAGCATTGTCGGACAATATTCCTATGATGAGCAGGATAATATCTGTTACGGGAGACGCTTCCGGCGGACACAATATGCTTGTTCCCATTGGAACACCGGTATCTGAGGTCCTTTCAAATGTTCAGGATATAAATAACGGAAGTTACAGGCTTATTTGGGGCAACTGTCTTACCGGAATAGAGATAAGAAATCCTGAGAATACCCCGATAGTTAAGACAACTTCGGTCATTTCTGTTGTAAGAAAGGCAGAAGTCCCGAGAACACCGTGTATTCACTGCGGTCTTTGTTCAGAATGTTGTCCTATGAATCTTTCTCCTAATACGATCTATGAGATGCTTAATCAGGGATTAAGGCAAAAAGCTTCGGAAGAAGGAGCAAGAGAGTGCATTGCATGCGGTTCGTGTTCCTATGTCTGCCCTGCTGGCATTAATCTGACTACGGCAATAGCAAGCTTTGCAGGAGAAGGAAGGATCATTGAGATCAACTCGCTTCTTGATAACAGCAGCGCTGAAGAGATGTCCGTCGAGGAATTAACACCATCTTATGTTGGAGAGACTTCTCTTCTTGAGAATTATACGGAAGAGGATGAGGGAAGCAGCAAGAAATCCCCTGATTCGATTACGCTCCCGTTCGAAAAGGATAAAGAAGTATGAGTGCAGATACAAGACAGCTTGCTCCTTTTATCCATACGGAGAAAAATGCTCCGTATATTTACATGACATTTCTGGCAGCATTGGTTCCGTGTGTCGTTAATGCTATGTTTTATTACGGAATCAGAGCTGTAGTCCTTATCCTTTTCTGCATGGCAACCTTTGTGCTTTCAGACTACCTGTGCATGAGATTGACGCACAGAAGGACCGGCGGGGATTACTTCGATTTCAGTTCTCTTGTTGAAGGATTGCTGATCTCACTGATGCTCCCTCCGGACACTACGCTCCTGACTGCATTGACTGCAGTATTATTTGCTTCAGTGATAACAAAACAGGTTTTCGGAGGAGCGGGAAGCAATATAATCAATCCTGCGTGTGCAGGACGTTTATTTATAGAACTCGTCTGGCCGTCCGGAACAAAGGGTTTCTCATTTGGCGAGGATAATTCAAAGTTCTCGTTTATGACCTTGTTCATTCAGAAAGATCCTGCTGCCATGCCTTCATATTCGCAGGTCTCTCTTTCGGAGTTGTTAAGCGGAAATTACCCCGGATTTATAGGAACCGCATGCTTTATCTGCATAATGATCGGAGCATTATATCTGACTCTTAAGGGCTCAATAAGGCTTTATTCGCCTATATCATATATTGTTACGCTCATGGTATTGTATCCGTTCTCGATGCTTGTGGAAACAAGAGTATTCAGCTACGAAGGATTGCTGATATACCTTATGTCTTCAAGCGCAGTGTTTGTTGCGGTATTCTTCCTGGGGGATCTGACTACCATGCCTTCAAGATTTGCGTCAGGTGTTTTTGCGGGTGTGGTCTGCGGTGTTCTGACCTTGATCACAAAACCGTTCCTGAGTCCTATGATCTCTATATTGTCTCCCGTCCTTGCAGTTAACTTCCTTTCGTTTGTATTGGATTTCTTCTCGAAAACCATTTCCAGACGTCAGGTCCGTTCAAGGGAGGTGGATCTGCCATGATGACACATGCCCAGCTTAAGCAGTTTATTGCAGAAGCGGTTTTCCTTTTGATCATTGGAGCCGCTATTGTCATCGGGGGGTTCTTCATTTCGCAGGACAAATCCAATAAGCGTATGCAGAATGAGTATCATGCCAGATTTGATACTGTTTTGGACTCTTATTCATATGAAAAGGTCAAGAGCAAAGCCCTTAATGATTTTCCTGAGATAGAAGGCGTATACATAGGTTATAACGCTTCAGGAGCTCCTGAGGGATATGTCGTTGATCTGACAGTTCAGTATTCAGATTCAAAACCGCTCAACCTGCTTGTAGCACTTGAATATGAGAGCACAAGAATTATCGGGCTTGCTTTGAATCCGAATGAAGACGGTAACTCATATCCGGTCAGCGACGCTGATATGGAACTTATCAAGGAGAAGATAATCGGTAAACAGATCCCGTTAGCGTTTGCCTCTGAGGAAAAACGTGATGATGAGAATGAGGAGAAACCTACCATTGTCGGATTAAAGGATGGTGTTTACTATGCCCAGCGCCTGTTTGATGACAGGAACCGTTACATTGATTATGTGGAGATGGAAGTTGAGAACGGAATCATTACAAAGGTCAAGTGGGACGCTTTCAGTACTGATAAGACCAACCAGGACCGAAGCGTGGCATCCCTGAGGGGCGCATATGTGATATCAGGTCTTGACTGGGCGACACAATCTTATAATCTCTGTCATGCCCTGCTTGAATGTCAGGATCCCGACCGTCTGGCCATGAAGTCAGATGGAACGACTGATATTGTTAACGGGGTTACTTGTGATATAAGACCATTCATTGAACTGTCTAAAGAGTGTATAAGCAATTCAAGGGCCGGTTATGACAAGGATGAATACACGAGAGACCTCAATTTCATCTTCCTGTATCTTCACATGGATGAGGCTGAAGAGATTGAATATATCAGAGATGACGGACATATAGTTTTCTCGTTTGAAGATAATCCGGAAATCTACACTATATATAACGATGACGAAGTCGCTGTCGGTTATATGGGAGTAAGACAGGCTGCAGCAAAGATTACGGGAACTAATGTTTCCGATAATACAGACGATTATACGGTAAACAATAATGACAGTATGCAGAACAGCAGTACCGTTGATTATGACTCAAGTGAAGACGGCTTAACTTTCAGCGGTAATACTGATGACCAGATAATTACGGACAGTTTGGATGATATCCCTATGTCAGAAATGCAGTCTTTTGTCGAGCCGATATCCGATAATTATGATCTGACCAGAACGGTGATCAAGGCTTGTAACACCTGCTATAAATTCCTTAAGCAGTATCTGAATTGGAAGGTGTGACGCATGGGCCTTTTTACCGAGAAGTACAATTCACCGTTCGATAATGAGCAGACCAGAAGGAAATTAGACGATAAGATCTCGGCTGCTCATATCAAGCCCACTAAATATCTGTCGACCAGAAGTTCTTTGCTGCTGGGTTATTCGATGGTTTCTCTTTGTCTGGAATATATGATCTCCGGAAATGTTTTCTGGTGGCCTGTTGCATGTTCTTTGGTCTGTATTCTTATCTGGTCTCTGACTTTAAGAATATTTATGCCGCGTAATCTTTCCGTTCTTTCATTTGCGTTTGTAATGGCACTTTTTATTGCGGTAAGTGAGATCTCATACAGATTCGGCCTTTGCACGCCTTATGCTTCAGTAGGTTTCGTCCCTATGGCCATAGGAATAATGTCTATTGCAAGATTTAAAGATGATGACAACGATGTTTTCACGAGACCGGATTTCGGAAGAGAAGTAATGCTTCCTTATGCGATAGCACTGGGATGTTCATTGTTTGGAACACTGGCAGCTTTCCTGTTCGAAAAGCGGTATTTATTCGTATCTCTTTTGGCTTCTGTATTGTTCCTGATACTTATGAGCTGGGCGATATCAAGGATGACAGGTGTTCCGAGATGCGCCACTTCAAAGAAACTGACTGAGTTCTGGGATATTCCGGTAGCGGATGTCTCTGAACTTAAAAGATTCTTAAGCGCCAGAGCCGAATTTGCCGCTATCTGCTTTGCCTGCACTTTGCTGCTCTTTATCCTGAAGGTTATCTTTAATGATGACTGGTTCAGGATCCTGGCTATACCTGTCAGTGTATCTACGGTATTAGTGTTAGGTTCCATTGCCGTATATGCCGCAAGGCACAACTATCGAAGATCGATATTCGGCCTTAGATATTTTATCAGTGAAGTCTCAATGGCAGCGGCTTTTATATCATTATTGTTCCTGATAAATAAAGAGATTCCGAATGTTTTGCATCTTTTTATCGCTTTGGTATTTATATGTGCTACTGATATTGTTATTACAGGTCTTTTGTCCGTGATCAGGAGAAGACTGATCTTTGTATCTAAATCCAAATATATTGAAGGACTTCCGTTCTACCTTATCCTGATCTCTTTGGTAGTTATGCTTGCAGAGACCTGTCTTTATAGTCTTCCGGGTTTGTGATATAATCTCGGACAGTTTTTAAAAATCATGATTGTGTAGCTCAGCTGGATAGAGCGACCGCCTCCTAAGCGGTAGGCCAGCGGTTCGAATCCGCTCACGATCACCAGTATTTACAAGGGGTTGGAGTCATTCTGACCCCTTGTTTATTTTTGATGAAAGTGGTTGAAATGGTTGAAAACAGCCTAAGAGACATTAAGCAATCTATTTTTGACGTTTTCAACCGTTCTTTCATCACCAAATGAATAATTCTTCTCGTTAGTCTGCATATTGTATCCAAGTACATAACAACACGCAGCAGAAACTACGATTAAGTATTCACGCGAATATATCGACGGAAAACTTCAGTTCATGCTGGGCCAATTGAAGAGCTGGTGTGAGGAGGAAGATTTCGCGAAGTTCGAAAAAATGATCTGAAATCCCGCAGGCAAAGTCCCGATTATAGAGGCCGGAGAGATAACTCTTCCGGCCTTATTGTATAATGGAACAGTAAACCAACAGTTTGATAGACGATGATAAATCGATATTTATAGAGGAAGAAATGCAGCATATTTAGGACAGACGATTATGCAAAATGTAGCGTTAAAACAATTATCGGTTGATATGGGAAAACCGGAATATAATATGCTGCAGGGAATTCCTGCTGTAGAAAACGGTTTTACGAACCCGGCGTACAACCTGTCTTATGACGAGTATAAAGAGTGGCTGCGAATAACGGATAACAATTCCAGAGGCATCGATTTGCCGGAAGGCTGGATTCCGTATACGACTTATATTTTATACGTCGACGATGTTCCCGCCGGTTACGGCAGAGTCAGGCATTCGTCATCCGAGTATCTGGAAACGGTTGTCGGCGCAGGAAATCTGGGGTACGGCATCGCAAAGGAATATAGAGGAAAAGGATACGGCGGTATTCTATTCGAAGAATTATTGAAAAAGTGCAAAGAGATCGGATATAAAGAAATTAAGTTGTTTCCGATGAAAAGCAATGAGCCTACCGTAAAGATCATGCTGAAAAACGGCGGTCAAATCATTGGAGATTTCAAGGATCTGAAATATATCATCCGCATACCATTGGAAAAAACGTTGATTTGATAATTTCGAAATTTGTCTGGATGAAGTAATAGTAAGATAACAATAAGTATATCTAAGAGATGAGAGTAATATGGAGAAAATACCATTTTGGGAAGAGACATATAGAAACAGAGATTTTAATACTTTTCCAGAAGAACCAAACGGAACAATTTTGGAATTTGAACATCTCTTGAGAAAAGATTCGGTTATCCTTGAAGCCGGCTGCGGAGAAGGTCAGAATGTCAGATATCTTGCAAAAAACGGTTACTCTGATATTGATGCTTTTGATTTGTCAGAGACCGGAATCTCAAAGCTTAAGTGGTTTTGCGAAAGAGAAGGGTTAAGGATCAATGCTTTTGTAGATGATCTTACAAAGTTTCATTTTGCTAAATCATATGATTTAGTTATGACATTCGCTACACTTTGCTTTGTCGAAAAGGATAAGTGGAGACACTTTATCGAAGATGCAAAAGAGCATACAAATCCCAATGGAATACACATTATTCATTCATTTACGAATACAGTTCCAGCTTCTCCTGACATTGCACCTTTCGCGATTGGATTGGCAGATGAAGGTGAAATACTGGATCTTTATTCAGACTGGGAAGTCCTGCAATTTAAGACATATGTATTTGATGATGAACATCCTAATGTTCCAAAACATCAGCATGCCGTAAATAAGTTGGTAGCACGGAAAAATGCATCCTGCTGATATAATAATGATGTTAAATAAAAACTGTATTCCAGATGATTTATGGTATCACAGCGGTATTTAAATCGCCAATTCGCTTTTCATCTTCCTTGAAGAACAGAAGACAATCGTGCTTTACTTTCGATTCGCGGGCATGAATATCCTTTTCCATGTCTTCAAGTTTTCGAGTGATTTCACTGAGTTCGACATTTATCTTCTTAAGACGTGCTTTGTAGTGCTCGGAAGACTGGACGATCGGGTAAACGATCTTAAACGTTACCCAAGCAAAACCACCTGTAACCAAAGCGCCGATTATCGCGAGTATGATCATCGGCACAGCATCGTCGCCATTGGCCGCGCTCAGAATGACATACAGAATGGCGAATATGGTGGAAAGAGCAAAAATACCTGTTACCACACTCAAGAATGTAAATGTAACCAACGGATCATGCGTATTACATTTGGTATCAGCGAAATGATGCTCTCCGAGATTCGCATTCGCCACGCCAAGTCTGGCGTCTGCCCTTTTCTTCTCAACGGCAAGTGCCTCATACTCCTTGTGAAGCTTGGATAGTTCATACATTTCGCGGAGGATCCTTGCAAATTCCACGAAGTAATCCTTGTCTTCAGCCGAACTGTTTTCCACAGCACTCTCAGCCAGTTTTGAATTGTAAGTAAAGCCTCTGAAGTCAGTCTTCCGAATATCCTTCATGCCATTCATACGGGCTGCGGCAAGTACTGTTCCGCGCAAGGCAAGAAAGTCGTGAGGATTTTTTTGCAGGAGATATTTGTATGCATCGATCGCAGCAGAAAACTCACCTCTGGAAAGATAAGTCTCACAGAGCTCGAGCATCTGATCTTCTCTGAAATATTCGTAGTCGTAAGTACTGCCGCAGAAGGGACAGTAATAGATCTGCTTTTCAACGTTGATACTCAGGTTACCGCCGCAAGACGGACACTTATGTGATCTGATTTCGTTCATATATCCCTCCCCAATTTCATTTATTATATCATTTCTATGTTTTTAGCTGTTCTTTGGACGCTCATAAGCGGTAGGCCAGCGGTTCGAATCCGCTCACGATTACTAAAGTCATAGAAACACACCTGTGATACGAGTTCCGCAGGCACTTAAGCACCGAGGATCTGTCTGAAGTATCACAGGTGGTTTTCTATTCTATTGCTGAAGGCTGATGAACTGTTAAATAATCTTACACAGGAAGAGATTGAGGGTCTAAAATAATAATTAAAGAAAATGAAGAAAAAGGCAGTTCATAAACCAAATATGTTACTTCGGAGAGAAATAGTAAAGTGCAGTAAATGCGGCCTGGAGAACGGGTTTATTTCATTTGCGTTTGAGTTTGGCGGTTATGGTTACATGGCCGGAAGAAATGAAGCAGGCACGAGGTTTTGCATTATCGAATTGATCGGAAACGATTGTTATGAGAAATTCTGCAAACTATATGGAGAAGAATGCGGAGACGGCGACATAATCAGGATGCAGCGTATGTTTGCGATTGCCTGCGACCCTATAGATGAAGGCAGAGTTATCTTTGCTCCTAAGCCCAGAGCCTGCAGCGGATGCGGAGGCGATGTTTTCGGACCGCTTCTAAGGAATGAGCCTGCAGATGATGTTGAATACTTCAATGTAAGCTATACAAAGTGGAATAGTTTGGACACCGGCGAAAAGCGGATGCTGATCAAAGAGGTTTATAACGATAAGAAGCTTTGATTTTGGTATAATTCTATTGTTCGGGAACCAATCATGTTCTTTCTTGTAAAAAGAGGAGACTTTAGCGTTGTCACAGAATTTTCGTGTAATTGACGGAGTTAGTGTAACCAGTACAGATGTAAGGTGTCCGGGATGCGGTGCCACTATCGGCGTAAAGTTCAATCCCGCAACTGCAACATTGGAATGTCCTTTCTGTGGTTTATCTTCGAAGCTTCCGGCGCCGGAAGACGGTGCAGTTGTCGAAGAACTTGATTTTAATTCTGCTTTGCAGCGCGCCAGTGTAAATTGGGGCAGGCTTAAGAAGCTGATAGAGTGTTCGAACTGCGGCGGTCAGAGTCTTTACGACGCTGATAAGATTACAGGCGCCTGTCCGTTTTGCGGCTCAACGAGCGTAGCACCTGCTGCTGAGTATGAGCAGATCATGGCGCCTAATGCCGTCATTCCGTTTTCGATCTCAAAAGAAAAGGCTCAGCAGATCTTTGTTGATTATTTGAAAAGAAGCCAATGCGTTTATAAGAAGGCCTATGACTGTAAACTCGAAAACCTGACCGGAATCTATCTTCCTTTCTGGACTTATGATGCATATACAGTCACGACTTATATAGCGAGTTCAAGCAGCAAATCCCCGGAAGGTGTACATTTCTATAAGGGTGTGTGGAATCAGTATATTGATGACATCATCGTAGATGCTTCTAAAAAGTTCCGCAGTCCATATATGCCGCAATTGCAGAAATACAATTTTGAAGAGGCGGTTCCTTATTCACCCGAATATCTCGCAGGTATTCCTGCCGAACGATACACAGTCGGTCTTAACGAAGGTTGGGGAAAAGCTGTATCCAAGATAGATAAAGAACTGAGGAAAGCCATAGAGAGTAAGAACGAAGAGATCTTCCGTATCTCGAGAATGACTACCAAGTTCTATAATGTGAAGTTCAGATGTCTTTTGGCACCTATGTACTTTGCTACGTATACATTTGGCAAGAAAACCTATCAGGTAGTCATAAACGGACAGACCGGAAAGACTTTATTCCCGGTACCCAGATACCTTACTAAAATGATACTGCTTGCTGCTATAGGAGGCATTTTGGTTTTGGCCATATATTTTGGCCTAATGTATCTGTTGCCGGATTCACCGATTTTCTGGATATACAGGATATTAAATTAACTCCTGACTTTAAGCATTGATCAAGTTTCAATGTAAGCATGATAAGTCAGGAACAACTCTAGCCGTTTATATTTCTGACAATGGTGGAAATAATTAGTATTGTCCATAACGTAGCGCCTGCACCGGAGAGAATTAATCCGGCTATGCAATTTCCTCTGCCTCCGAGTTCGTCAGTCTTTTTCATTCCCATAAGCGAGAAAATGATGCCAAGGATCGCAGGAACAATATTTGTATAAGGAATATAAAAACTAACCATTGATACAATACCAAATATGAGGCCTGCCCTGGCGGTGTAATTTACAACGGATTTTGCAGGCACAGGAATCAGTATGTTTTGATCGAAAACCGGCTCGGCGTTGGTCTGCTGATAGGCTTGCCGGGCAGGCTCTGCGGGCTGTATAGGCTCAACAGACTGTACGGGCGGGACTGACTGTGCTGCCGTACCCGCTCTTAAAATGACCGGTGCCTTCGCTCCGCAGTTGGAGCAAAAGGCCTGATCGTCAGGAATAAATGTTCCGCAAGATTCGCAATACATAGTCTGTTCTTTCTTTGCTGAGCTTTTCGCGTGTGTCAGGGTCTAACAAGTTCAATACTATCACGATTAGTGTTCTAACAGAACAGGTGTTTAAGCGTGATATAATTATTTTATCTAAAGGGATTGCTATGGAGACGAAGGATGAGTGTTGATATTGAAAGAATAAACAGATGGGATAGATTTATTGAGGAAATATGTTATAAAGACATGTCTGCGCTAAATAAGATTCAAAGAATGGCTGTTCTTTGTTTTTGGTATGATGCAGAGATGGGGAGCGGAGGATTCAGCGGATATAAGGATTGTTATCCGGATACTGATCCCGAAGAACTTCGGGAAGCGTTGGCTGTAGTTGGAACCCGGGATATAGTGGATAACTATCTTGAGGCAAGTACTATAGGAGAATTTGACAGTTGGGTAAAGACTGACAGCGAGTATTATTAGGTAAGAAAAGATCGGAGAATCCTGACATGTCATTTGATGTAATTTTGAAAAAATATAAAACAAAGACCTGTATTCTTTCCATTGAAAGGTTAGAAGGTTCCGTTTGGGGCAATATCCGTGTTGTAGCGGGTAATCAGGCTCACTGCGAAGATATCCTGCACATAACCGGTCACCCGTTTGAGGCAGGTTGTCCTTATGAGATGTGCTTCCCGAAGAATATGAACTTCGAAGATTTCTGTTATCGTGCCGCAATAGGCGGAGAACCGATGCATACTTACGTTAACCTTTACCAAATGGGCTTATGGCTCAACATGTTTATGATCCCTCTGGAGTCTGACGAAGAGAATAAAGGATACTGCATATATTCATATGAGGTAACTCCTCAGGCAAATATCGAGAAGATGTCCGATCTGTCCTTAGAGGCTTCATCAAAGGTTTTGCAGACTTGCATAAAACTCAGAGGTTCAACTGATTTTGAGAAGACAATGGATGAGATAATCAGCGATATCCGGGATATCTGCGGTGCTGATGCATGCTGTGTCCTGATCCTTGACTATGAGGCTAAGATATGTCATGTTGCCGCGGAATCGCGGATTTCCGATGATGTTATGCCTCTGAAAGGTTATGCCGATGATTCTTTTTATAACATGGCCGTGAATTGGGAGAATACACTGCATGGCAGCACCTGTATTATCATTAAAGATGAAAATGATATGCAGGCGATAGGCAAGCTCGATCCCGTATGGTATGAATCACTGCAAAAGGCAAATGTTACAAGTATCGTTCTTTTCCCGTTGAAGCGCGGAGATAAGATTTTAGGTTACATCTGGGCAAAGAATTTTAATACCGATGATACGGTAATGATCAAAGAAACGCTTGAACTGACTGCGTTTTTCGTTGCCTCTGAACTCTCGAATCATCAACTGATGGAGCGGCTCAAAGTCATGAGTTCTATAGATATGCTGACAGGCATAAACAACCGTAATCTTATGAATAACCGTATTGACCGCATTGTCGCCGGCAAGGATAAGCTTGATGAGCCTTATGTGGTTATATTTGCCGATCTTAACGGCCTTAAACGTGTCAATGATACCCTCGGACACCAAAGCGGTGATGAGATGATAAGAGATGCCGCTTCGCTCCTTGCGGATGTTTTCTACGATGGCGAAGTCTATCGTGCCGGCGGTGACGAGTTTATGATCCTTGCTTGCAAGATGGACAAGAAAACCGCTGAAAAGCGTGTTGCCGATCTGATCAAACGGGCTAATGCAACAGAGAATGTAAGACTCGCAGTAGGCATCTCATCAAGCGATGATGAGACCGATATCCTGAAGGCCATGCGCTTAGCCGATAAGCACATGTATGAGGATAAGGACAGGTTCTATACGGAGCATCCTGATCTGGTTTACAGGCAATAATATCTGGAGCCGTTGGCGAAGGTAAGATCGTTGAGGTTTTAATAAGTTAAATGTATCTCTATCACTATTATGATAAGCGTTCCGGTCCTTTTAGAAGCCTTACAGCGCTTCCGAAGGATGAGGCATTTTCTGTCCTCGAGAGGATAAAGCTCGACAGGCCGTCTTCGCAGACTGCCCAAAGAGATACAGGGTATATCTCCAAGCGCATGAACTGCGAAAGAATAGTCCGGAAAGAAGCGGAGAATAAGGGCATCATAATGGATATTCCTTCGCCGCATTATCTTGTCGTGGAACACAGCCCCTGGCTCAGTGCATGGTTCGAAGATCCCGGTGTTATTAAGATTCCGATAGAGGAGTTTGACACCCGCAAGATCTCGTTTACTTATGGTGATTCCATGCCGGCCTTCAGCCCGCGCATAAAAGACGGAAAAGAATACAGAAAAAAGGTTTATACATACGAAGAAATATTGGTCATCATCGACCGTTACGGTTTGCCGCAGGACTGGAATGATGATGGATCACATGGTCCGGAACGCTATATTGAAGCTCAGGTATGGACTGATGAACCAATAAAGTTATACATCAAATCATAAATCAGAAAGAGGACAATATAGAAAGTCCTGTAATATATTCTTGATATGCACGATCTTTTGTCAGATAAATCCGTTATATTTTTCGACGTCGGATATACCATAGATTATCCGGCTTCCGGAGACTGGATGTTTACGAACCTGTTTTATGAGATTGCCGGAGATCGTCTGAAGCGGTGTTCAGAGACCAAGATCAGCAAAGCAAGAGAAGCAGGGGCGGTTTATCTGGAAAAAGATCATCTGGTCCTTACTGAAGAGGATGAAGCAGAACAGTTCTATCAATATTACCGCATTATATCCGAGAGCTTACAGCTGAATCTGACTGATGATGAGATCTCGGCTTTAGCACGAGACAGAACGTACAACATGGATAATTATGTCATTTATCCGGATGCGAAAAGTGTTATTCAAACGCTCAGCAAAACGCATAGTCTCGGGATCATTTCGGATACATGGCCAAGTATTGATAATCAGCTGCGGGCGTTGAATGTGCTGCAATACTTTTCCTTCGCCACATACAGTTCCTCTTTGGGTGTGTTTAAGCCTGACCGACGGATGTATCTGGATGCGCTGCAGAAATGCGGGCAAGATGCTAAAGATACTGTTTTTATTGATGACAGTCCTGTAAATCTGTCAGCTGCAGCTGAACTTGGTATTACACCTGTACTTATTGCCGCGAATCCGGCATCCGATGTGGATACATCATTTACGAAGATCCATTCTCTATCCGAGTTGCTCTGATTTATTCTGATATTGGTATAATGAAGGTGTTTGAATATTAAGTTTTTTGTATGGGGATTATTATGAAAAGATTATTCTGTTTGATATGTGCAATGGCAATTTTAGCTGCAGGATTCTGTACGGGCTGCAACAGTTCTGTTACTAAGACGGAAGCAACTAACAAAGGTGATGCGGTCCATCACGAGTTGAAGACTTTTGTCTATTCTGATTTTTACAGGGAAATATATGATGAAGATACAGAAGAGACATTCCGTGCTTATTGCGAGGCCGTGATCAAAGGAGAGACTGAGTTTATCTGCAAGAGCAGTGATTTCAGGATTGTAACCCGCTTGAAAATGCTTGCGAGTGAGTATATGCCGATTGCCTTTGCCTATGCGAATGTCACCAATATCGATTCGGATAATGTCGCGCACATCGATTACGGTATGTCAACTGATGAGTTCCTCACAAAACTTAAAGCGTTTGATGATAAGGTGATTCAGATCCTGGATGAGACGTGCAAGGCCGGTTATTCTGATGCGGAGAATGCAATCGCCATTTATGATTATTTTGCCAGGAATTTCACTTATACGACCTACACTTCTTCTTATGTTGCGATCATGGAAGAGAATGGTATCTGCCAGGATTTTGCAAGTGCTTATGATTACCTGCTCGGTCAGGCCGGAATAGATGCGTGTGTTTGCAACTCGATGCTTAATAAGCAGTTTCCGCATTCCTGGTCTCTTATAAGAATAGACGGAAAGTATTATCATGCGGATCCGACATATGCATTATCAAATCCAGGAACGATCAGGTACTTCGGATTTACTGATGAAAGAAGATCCAGTATGGACAACTATGAGGAGTTTCCTTTCACATACGGTTTTGAATCATTTGATGACCCGGAAGGAAAGTTCAGATCACAGGATGACAGGTTTATATCACTTTCTGATTCCACAAATTATGAGCTTGATCTTAATAATGGTCAGATCAAATATGTTTCAGCCGGGACCGGAGAAAACAAGGTCTTTGTAATCAACTGAAAAGGAAAGCAATAATGATTAAATCGCGTTTATCGATCTGTATACTTCTTCTTATTACGCTTTTCATAGCAGGATGTTCAAACGATTCTGCGAAAAGCAATAATTCCAAAGACAGCAGTTCTGAACAGCCTTCTGTCATTATTGGTAATACATATGTAAACAATATCTCAGAACAGACCTTCTATTGCATGCGGGTAAAAGGTAATTCCTATAAGATCTATAATACCGATTGTTCAGCCGATAGCGAAGAGATAAACGATGTTTCCAATCTGTTCCAATATACACAATGGAAATCTGTACTTGATCTTTGTATATGACGGACATGTCACTGCATATTCAGAAGAAGGCCTGTTTGTTGATTGCGAAATAGAGGAGGGAGAGGATCAGTTCAAGAGTTTTTTCAAAGCTCTGAAATATGTTATACAATATTATTGGGAAATAATATGAAGTAAACAAACGGGGATTTTATGATAAGAAAAGCAACAATTGAAGACATATCCAGAATTGCTGAGATCCTGGTTTTTGTTAAGCGTATGAATTATCGTGTCATCTTCAGGAACGATGCAGTTTCATTTGGCGAGATTCAGGTAATTCCGGTGGCGGAGGAGTATTCAAACCCGGAGATTTTGGATAGCATCAGGGTTTATGAAGATGAAGGCATTGTTAAGGGCATTATCCGGATAGTGGGAAAAGAAGTGGTAGAGTTATATGTGGAGCATTTCTTTCAGGGACAGGGGATAGGTGCGAAATTGATCGAATTTGCAAAAAAGGAATATGACGTCAAATTCCTATGGGTGCTCGAAAAGAACACGGATGCAATAAGATTCTATGAGGCTCACGGATTTCATCTTACCGATAATAAAAAGCTTGAAGATGGAACTCCTGAGTACAAAGTCATGATGGAACGGTAAGCAGAGCGGAGACACGGGGGAAAGATTGATATGGAAATTAGTGGAGAAGATTTACTGTTAGGTCTTTATAAGATGCAGAAAGAAGCAGCGGAAGCCCCGTGGGCTCTTAAAGAGCACGATCTTCCCAAGGGTTATTGGAGAAGAGTGATCAATCCTTATGAAGGGTCGGAAGCTTTCTGCATTATAATAACGGATCGTTATGTGATCGGCATAAAAACCGGAAGAGTTATTTTCCTTGATAAGAAGACGAAGAAGAGATTAGATCCGATCATGGGATTCCATAATCTTGTAACCGGTGACGTAAAATCTGACGGTTCGGAGATGGTTGTCCTGGAACACGGCAAACACTTTCATGTAATATCTTTGGAGACTTTTGAAGTAGTTAAAAAGGTTTCGCTGCCACGGACATTTATGGCAACGGATGTGTATTGCACATATTCTGATGACGGCAAGACACTGACGGTTCCTGTCAGTAAATACGATAATGATAAAGGGCAATATATACACTGCAGATGTGAGTATGAAACGAAAGATTATACTCTGCTGAGTCAGACTGAGATCCCTCGTAAAGAAGTGGATTGGTGGACAGATTCAAAGTAAGCAAGATAACAAAATAATGTTCGAAGGGGGATCCGATGAGACGGCTTTTTGAGATGGATCTCAAGGACTATAACGATACAGATAACGTTTTTCGCAGACCGTCTGCAAGGGCAATTATCTTGAAGGGTGATAAGATTGCGCTCGTTTACAGCAAGAAGGAAAAATACTATAAGTTTCCCGGCGGCGGGATCCACGTTGATGAAGACAAGAAAGAAGCACTCATCAGAGAGGTGAGAGAAGAAGCCGGTCTTGTTGTGATTCCAGAGACTATCACTGAATATGGAAGCGTATTACGGAGACAAAAGAGCACACAAGGCAACAATACGATTTTTGAACAGGAAAACTACTATTACTTTTGTGATGTCGAGGATGGAACTATAAGCCAGGAACTTGATGATTACGAGAATGAGGCGAGATTTGTTTTGCAGATAGTTTCTTTAGATGAAGCAATCACAACTAATTCGGTATATGCCACAGATGATTTTTCCAATGAGATCATGATCAAAAGAGAAAAACAGGTGCTTGAGCTTTTAAAGCAGGAACTGGAGTGCGGACATGGCTGACGGAAAGAAAAACAAAAAACATTGGATTTACATCCTGCTGATTGTAGCAGCGATAGTGTTCAGCCTTCTCGGAGTGATTGCAATCGTTCCGGAGATAATCGAATCAGCAAAGGTCAGTAAAGAGATTGAAGTATCGGTTAGTCTTGCGCGTGCAAACGGTGAATACGATGACCATGATTCGCACGATGATTCACAAGCCGCATACACGATTGAAGACACCAGGAAAAACGTTCTTACCGAGGTCCCTGATTATATAGCCAACAGAGGAATAATCCTCAGAGGCGGCGGATACAGGAAAAGCGGACAATCTTACCGTGCAACCACACATGATACTGATATCCGCTGGTACTACGATTACGTTACCGACTGCAATCTCAAGATCGATGGTTCTGATGAAGAATTCGAGGCGTTTGTCAGACAGTTCGGCGATGATGTGGGTTTTCAAACGGGAGAGCCTGGATTCCCGGATTACTACAGCGGAACGGTTATTTATGAGCAAAATCGCAGTAATACTTACAGCATTACAATCTACAGGACCCAATATTTCCTTTGGGACTGCTCAGAAGGTAATTATTCGATGACGGGACCTCAGGGTATTTACAGACCGATTTTCTTCGATCCGTCCGGAAGATATGTTTTCGATTCGACATATCTGAAATCAGATAGGGAGGATCTCCTTCTTAAGTTTCTTGAGCCGGTCATGACAAGGATCGAAGTAATACGTCCCGGGCAGACGCAGCCTGATTTTGCTACTGACACTATTAACCCGGAAGTAATCGTACTCTTTACTGATGCAATGCATGAGCTCAGTGCGACCGAACGCAATGAGGATGCGTCGACAATTCTTGCATCAGATAACGTAACTAAGATCTCCTTCACGGCGGAGAACGGCTTTGTCCACGACTACTATTTTGTTGACGGAAAATACCTTGTTTATAACGATAAGGTCTATTCCGTGAGAGACTGTGATGGCCTTCAGAAACTTCTATCTGACGGGACACTGTTCATGATCGAGGCACCGTAATAACTCACATGTTATAATGAGTCCGTGGTAAAGAAAGGTAACTTCTATGGATAATTATATTGCAGAGTTTAAGAGCGGAAATTTCCAAAACAAGAAAGAATTCGTAAACCAATTTGTTAAGAGCGAAGATAAAAGCGTTTTCTTAAAAGGCTGCCGGACATTTATGGCTGTTTGCACACACGAAGATTTTGTATTGTTAAATGACTTCTTCGTTTCCGGTGACGAGGAATATCTTCAGGTTTTCCTGGCTTATGTTAAGGAATCCCTTTCACTGCAGGTGATTCCTTATTTGTTGGCATTGTTAGAAGAATGGGAAGATACCGAACCGGGAATCAGGATTCATCAGATCATAATGGAAATGCTCGGAAAATACTGTGATGAGGAGATCTCTGACGTAGAAGAGTGCGGAAAAGAATTTGTGGATTTCTCCCAAACCAATGACCTGCAAAAGTATTATTTCAAAGGCCAGGTGATCAATTACGGCAGCCTGACCAAAGAACTTATTACAATTGTGATGAGCTGCAGGAGTGCTAACCGCCCATTCTATGCTTCGACTCTTACGGATATACTTTCGAATTCCTTTGGTATTGAATGTCCTGTCTCAAGCGGAGAAATAATAACGGATGAAAAGACAGCCCGGATTTTCGAATTCGTAAAAATGTTAGCTGAGATAAATCCCGAGCCCGGGACCAAATACTATTTTGGGAATAAGATTGGATAATCAGCCCTCTTTTGTCATAGGATACAGAGTGAAATCATGTGCATATGCAGATTACAGCAATCAATAAAACAACCGTAATTTTCCTGATATTTATAACAAATACTGCTCCCTCATAATTCTGATATCATGATAACAGTTCATGTTATAAAGATGTTGAATAAAGTCAGTTTATCCATGAATGTTTTAGATTTCAATTGTTGGTATAATTTATCCGTTGGGTATAATTACTTAATTGAAGCGTCTGCCGGAGGAAAAACAATATGGATGTTATCATTCGCGGTCATAAGAAAAACCCTGATCTGCATTTCTTTGATGACAGACTTGTATGCGGAGAAGATGCTTATCCTTATATTCACATTTCAAATATATGGGTTAACCCTTTCCTTGGAGCGACTGTTGATATTACTTATAAAGGAAAACATAAGGGGTTTAAGATCGATAAGGCAGATTTTGATAAAGCCCTAAAGGCAGTAGCTGAAGTAATCGGGATGTTGAAAGAAGCATTCCTTACCGGTGCGGAAAGCCTTCAGACAATGAAAGATCCGCTAGAGATATTTGAGTTTTGTAAATCTCATTCACTTACGGAGCTTGGGGCATTTTCGGGTTGGTTTTGTGAACGCATGAAGATTATCATGGACATGTTCGAAGAGGATGAGAAATTACTGCTCGCATTCGAAACTGCTTGTCAGCTGATGATAGGCACGGATAAAGAAGCCAAAGGATATGCGGGCGGTGCGGGTGTCCCTTTTGTTGGAGCCATAACAAACAAAAGGATTATCTTCTTCACAAAGAGTACATTAAACACTACCGAGCGTATCATACCCCGTGAGCAGATAAGCGCAATAGGATTTATTCAAGAAGGCTTATCACATACGATAATCATTTCAGCGGATCTAAATAGCGCTGCCATCCAAAACCTGGTTACGGAAGAAAAGGATAACATTAAGGCCATTCTGGAAAAGAACGGTTACATATAAATATAATGAATTGTTAAGGTATTAAAGTGTTTTCCATAAAACTATAAAAATATATGAAGGAGAAATTATGTTTTTTGTAATTTTTTACGGACTTATAGTCTTTGTCGGTTTTTATCTTATCATTAAGTGTACGATCCATCGTAAGAAGGGTGCTCATATTGATGCAACGCTTACGGGTTTCCAGGACGAGAGGGGAACACAGTATCCTGTTTTCAAATTTAATTATGAAGGTGAGGAGTTAATTCTTCCCGGCGGTGTTCCTGCTAATCCCTCCAAGTTCAAATATCAGGAAGGTGATACTGTCAGGATCGTTTTCAATCCTTCCAACAGAAAGTTTGTTGATATCGAGGGATCAGCTACTGAATACATTTATGGTATTGCCGCTATTGTTTTAGGTGGCTTCCTTTTATATTATCAGCTTCATAAGATGGGTATATTCTGAACCTGATGAAATAAAACGTATTGAAAGTCTTTTTGTTTATTGCTTACACAATCGTTAAACTTTCTTAATCCTGAGTTGTTTTCGGGAAAGCATACTCAAAACATAACGAAGTATGGCGGTGATGGATTAAACACTTTTGCCCTCCCGAACAAACCCGGATATTGCATATGTGTAGAGGGTCTTTTTCCCGAGCAGACAGTAAAGTGCAGATGTTATTCGATTGATTCAATGTCGAATTTATAATTTATCTATTAGGGGCTTTCTCAAAACGGGAAAGCTCCTTTTTATAGGCTCTTCGGAAAATTAGTGGGAATAATCTCAAAGATGATTTGAATATATCATTATGTAAAAAAGACTTCAGTTCCTAAATTCGAAAATCAGTCACAAATAAATACATTTTGACGATGATTTGCACTTTTTTGTTCCTGAAATCGAAAAACAGTCACAGTATATTTCTTTAAGTTCTTTAGCATGTGAAATCGTCGTAGCCTCGCATTTAAGAAGCCGGTCTTTATGACTATCGCCAATATTCGCAACATGCCTAAACACCAAAAACAGATCAGCCAATTGCAGTCAAGGCCGAAGCATTCGGAATAATGTGCCGAAGGCAGCCTTGACTGCTTAAAGGCGGCTCTGTACAAAAACTATGGCAGGTTGCGATGGTTCAATTCTACAAAGATTTAAAGCTCCTTTTTATTTGTCCCTAAACCTTTCTGTTTATGATTGATATCAATTGTCAATAAGCATTGCGGTATTATAACAGCTTTGATACAATTGTGGGGATATTACAGGAGGGGATTATTATGGGGAAAATCAGATTATTTGCGGCTGTTTTGGCGGTTATTATGACGGTTGGCCTTTTCGCAGGCTGTAACAGGAATACGACTCCCTGGCAGGATGAAGCCAGGACTCTCGTTGCGGAGAAGATGGATGACACGAATGTAGGTAAGTTCGTTATCGACGGAGTAAAGTACGATTTTCCGATGCCGGTAAAGGATCTTACGGATAACGGCTGGAAATTCAGCACGGATACTATGGGAACTACTAAGATCCCGGCCAATACATGGCATACGAGTTATATTACGCTCAAGAATTCCAAGAATAACAGTATAGAGATCGCTGTCTATAACACTAGTGATTCAGAATCTACTGTTGCCGAAGCAACCGTAGGTGAAGTCCGTGTCAGCAGCCTCAGAGGTAATGCTATGCTCTCAGGAGGCATTGAATTCTATGCGACAACATTCGAAGAAAACGGCAAACTCGGTGAGCATGGTGCAGACGGATTCGAACTTGAACTCAGTGAGGGTGTCGGTACCAACGACAACGTGTATACAAAGGATTTCAAGGGCAGCAACGGTAAGAACTGCACAGCTACATTCTATTTTGGTGATTCCAACGGCAAGATCGTTTTGAAGGAGATCAAATACGAGTGCGCATTCAAGATTGCTTATGTTGATGCGGCAATGGGAATGATCCTTGCTGTTGCGAACAATGATCCTTCCAAGGTCGAGGATCTCGACAGCACTATGAACGGCAGGGAATTCATTGACGAGACACGTAAGTATCTTGCTGAGGATTTTGTGTACTCTATCGGTTTTGAATATGAAACTCTTACTGATGAGCAGTATGCAAGAACCAATGAGATCATTGATGCCATCTATGCAAAGACGACATTCACTGTTGAGGACAAGGGATTTAACACGCTCATTGTCTTCAATGCTCCTACAAATCTGGAAGAGGTATTGAGTGCAGCTATCGGTGCCGCAGCAGATGAGTACGAAGGCGATCTTGATGAAGCAGCATCAGATCCTGATTACCTCACGCTGGTACTCAATGAATTCAATCCCGATGATCTTGAATTCATGCCCGGCAGCAGCGTTCTTGTAACATCAGGAGATTTCTCCAATGGTGTTTACAAGGCTATGTATGGCATGCTCGGTTTTGACGTTGAATAATTGATATAGAAACCGGTTGATATGGGATTTATCAGCAATATCACAGGAACTCTGTCAGATTCAATAAACTCGACCCTTAATGACCAGTATCTTGAGACATTCAGAACTGATTCTTTAGGTCAGGATATACTCGTAAAACGTGCGGTCCGGATGAATACCTTCGGACACAATCAGGGAAACAGTGAGATCATTTCGGCAGGATCCAAGATAATCGTTCCTGAAGGCACTTATGCGCTTATGATCGACAACGGCAAGGTTGTCGACAGTGTTACCACACCCGGTACATACACATGGGAAAACTCATCTTCCGGATCCATTCTCTCCGGAGGCGTCAAAAGTGCCGTGGGAGATGTTTTCGACAGATTCAGATTCGCGGGTGAGATCACAAAAAGCCAAAGAATTTACTACGTCAACGGGCTCGAGATTATGAATCAGACCTGCAATGAGTTCATTCACGCCCCTTATCCTGATCCGTTTTACGGGAACCTTTATTTCAAATTCAGGATAATGTTCTCATTCCGTATCGTTGACCCGGTCAGATTCTTCAAGAAGACCGGCAAGGACACCCGCGTAAGTGATTTCATGGGTTCTCCTTCTAGCCCGAAAATTCCGTTTTATGAAGTGCAGGATCACATGGAGGAAGCGCTTAATCTCTGCGCCGTCCGCGATAAGATGCCTTTCCCTAAGCTCATCTCAAACAAGAGCAAGCTGAAAGAAGCCGTAAATGAAGTGGTGTCAAAGATCTGGTACGAACAGCGCGGAATGGTGGTCGAGTCGATCGCTTTGACCGATTTTACCCTTGATGAAGCTTCCAGAAAACGTGTCGAACAGTTCGATTCGGCGAAGATCTTAGGTGACGATCCGGGCGCTCTCAGTGCGCTGGTAGCTTTAGGGATAACTGATGCCATGAACGCCGCAGCATCTAATTCTGCCGGGGGAATGACCGGATTCGCAGGTATAGGCATGGCAGCCCCTGCTTCATGTCCGTTCTGCGGGATGCCGCTGCCTTTACAAATTCCTTTGGAATTCTGTCCGGCCTGCAATGCGGATATAAGATCCTATAATCTATGAATTAATAGAATAATCAGTTTGCGTGATATAATACTCATCAATAAACGAATGATTTTGCTTTGCTAAGGAATAAGGGCTTTTTATGTGGAGTGCAAGACCATTTAATTCTGATACACCGGATCCGTTCGGCAAGAATAATGACAGGAGTAGCGAAGGAGTGCTCTCGGCTGAGTCTGCCAAGTGTCCGTCCTGTGCATCAAATATCTTCTATCAGCCTGAGGTACAGGGCATGGTCTGCCGCAACTGCGGTAATATCTACAATCCGTCTACGCTTGAGAAGATAGGTTCACTGGGATATACCATAGAGCACGATTATACGAGCGACAGTGAATTGTCTGAAGATGACAAGAAACGTCATGAGATCATTTGTGACAGCTGCGGCGCCACTATGATAGCCGACGAACACATGATGTCGACGATGTGTCCTTTCTGCGGTTCGCCTGCCATCATAACAGGAAGGCTGACGCGCGAATTCAAACCGGATTACATTGTGCCTTTTAAGATCGACAGGAAAACTGCCGAAAATAATATCAAAAAATGGATAAAGTCAAGAAAGATGACGCCGATGGGCTTTAAGTCTAAAAGCCGCTTGACCAAGATGACGGCATTATATGTGCCGTTCTGGATCCTGGACTGTGGCGTTAACACCGATATGTACGGCACCGGCAAGAATATCAAAGGCGAAATGACAACGGTACACTCTGTAAGAGCTACAGCCACTTACTATGTTAAAGGTGTACCGTTTGATGCTTCTCTGAAGATCGCCAACAAACTGATGGAAGCGATCGAACCCTTTGATTACAGCGGGATGGTAAAGTTCGATAACAAATATCTTCAGGGCTTCTTTGCCGACAAGTATGACCAGCGTCCGACCGAGATGATGGAAAGATTCATTAAGAGAATGGACAGGATCTCGATGGATATGAATGATACCATTTCTGCGAAATATGACGAGTATGAGCCCAACACCACTAAGAATTTTACATGGATGAGCGAACTTAACATCAAGTATTGTCTGCTGCCCGTATGGTTTATGACAGTTGAATTTGACGGCAGGAATTACCAGCTTGCGGTTAACGGCCAGACCGGTGAGGCAAGCGGGCAGGCACCGACGACCAGTGCTATTGACAAGCTGGACGGTTTGATCCGGTTTACGAGAAGCAAATGGAGAAATGTTCCTGCTTATGCAGCAGCAGTAGTAATACCGGTATTGATATTCCTGGTTACTTTTTCATTCAATACCAATACATTTTTCTATGTCAGTTTATGTGTATTGGGGTTTATTGAGTTTCTGCTTATTATTTTTCTTGCCTTTATATATATAGTCAGTTCGGTTGCAGACCATGCTTCTAATAAGATCCACAAGACGGTAGACAGCGTTAATGATTTTGATAAGGCTCCGGGAATGGATTCTTATCTTGATACGGCACGCGGTACGAAGTTATCAGTCGATGAATACAACTATCGTCATGAATTGGAACAAGATGACGAAAGGAAAAGAGGTAATTAAACGGGAGTTGTTTATGAATAAAAGAGTTAAAACGGCCGGAAGGCTAATCATATTGATATTAATTGTATCCACGTTATTTCTTTCCGCCTGCATAGGGAGAAGACAAAAAGAGCCTGAACAGGTTATTGAGCTCTTTAACGATTCGGTGATCGTGGACAAATACATGGAAGCGGTCAAAGATTATGACCATATCGTCTATGAACAGGTATATTTTGACTGGGGCAGCAGGTCCATAGGTCCTACAGAATACAGATTCAGAGGTGTTGTTTACCTGACTGATGAAGAAGCGGAAAGGCTGTGGGAAAAATACGATTGGGAAGAGGTCAAGGCGCCTGAATTCGAATTCGGAAAAGTTGATGCTGAAAGCTTCGGCGGAGGCCCGTGGTATTCCTGTAAAGCGTTCGAAAGCGACAATTATTCGACGATAGTTCCGAATTATACTGTTTTCGACGGTGAGAAGCTGGTTTTTGATATTCATCAAATTTAATGTTTTATTGTTCTAAATTTGTTCCCACATTGTAACTTAAGTGGTATAATTATTTGGCGAATTATCTTAAATTTGTGCTTCGGATTAAGAGTAATTTGCTAATATTACACAAAAGAAAGCCGTTTTTCAATGGTATCTTTTGCTTGGCCTTTTTGGGCCGGTGCACACTTATTTTTTTGGAGGTTATCTATGACTATCGAATCACTGTATGAAGGCGCAAATCTTCAGGATTACTATATCGGAAAGGTTACACAGGTATACAGAAGTAACTGTACCGCTCAGATCGATAACCTCGAATTGATGTCTGACAGAAGCAGGTTCAACACTTCTTTCCTTCCTAATACCATTAACTATTTCGTCCTGATCGACTCGGTCGTTGGTGTGTTCCTTGGAGAAGTATTCGAGAACAAGGCATCCAGAAAGAGCATTTTCGAAGTCGGTTCTAATGATAAACGTGTCAGTGACTATCAGGAAATCCTCATCGATACCATTGCTCTTATGACACCTGAATCCAATAAGTTCGAGCTTGCAGGCTTCAAGACGCTTGGTATTACGGATAAGGTATACATTGCAACCGATAAAGTGTATAAGCTCTTCCTTCAGTCCCTTGAGTTCTCAAGCAGTGAAGAGGATCCGCTTCCGCCTTTTGCTACATATCTTAATAAGTCACAGGCAGAAGTATCACTCAAGCCCAGTACGCTTTTCAACCGTCATCTTATGTGCATCGGCGCTACAAACAGCGGTAAGTCCACTACGGCCCTTGCTATCCTTGATAAGGTAGTTTCCACCAGACGTAAGGCTCTTATAATCGACCCGACAGGTGAGTACAGAAACGCATTTACTGAAGAAGAGATTACAAAACTGACTCTGGGTATCGATACGACAGTTTCTCCGGGTAAGATCTCCATGGAGCAGTGGGAGAAGCTTTTCGAGACTGAGAACAGCAGCCAGGGCGCGGTTCTTTCCGAGGCAATTACTTCACTTCGTTATATGAAGAAGATCGGCGAAGACACATATTATCCTAAGGTCGGTGAGGATATCGAGGAGATTCAGGAGAATCTTGCATCTGTTACTAAGGATGATACCGATTTCAATCTCGATCTTCTCCCGGAACAGATCCAGGCTGAATCTGTTTGTGAACCTGACAGAGACAACAACTATAACTTCAAGTATCGTTACGATACACTCAAGGCTAACCTCAATGCATCTCTCATTCAGAAGATCCAGTATCAGATGACTAATACCAAGTTCCTGAACTTCTTCTCGAATGATCCGAATATGTTCAACCTGCTCGATGTAATAGAAGAGTTCGTTCATCTTCCTGACGTCAGCCTTTACATTGATACTTCACAACTCGGTGCGTCTGAAGGTATCGGCGGAATGGTAATCGACCTTGTAAGTAATTATGTTATGGAATTGGACGATGTAAATCCGTTTGTATTCTTTATCGATGAGGTTCACAGATATGCCAAGTCCAGATATTCTGACAAAGAATATCACGGCGGTCTGACGCTCCTTGCAAGAGAGGGCCGTAAGAAGGGTATTTTCCTTTACCTTACAACTCAGAACCCTAAGGACGTTTCACCGATCCTCTTTGGTCAGGTTGGTACGATGCTGATCCACAGACTCATGCTTAACGATGAGATCCATGCTGTAGAGAGCCACCTTGATGATTATGCTATCAAGCATGTCAGAAAACTCAATCAGGGTGAAGTTATCCTCACAAGCGTAAACCTCCTGCACAACATGTTCATTCACGTTAACAAGAGTGCGAGAACACAGCATAACGATACACCGATGCTCTGATATACAAATCAAATATTCTTGCTATTAAAGCCTGTGTCCTAATAACACAGGCTTTTTTCTTGACCGCAACAGAACATGATGGTATTTTATCCGTGCGCGAAAACCGCGCCGACAGTTCGTTTGTGCCATCCTGTCGTTAAACAAAACCAGGACAATCATTTGAATCATTATCTTTTGTTGCTGATTTGATTAAATGTGGCTCCTGTTTTTGGGAGCCTTTTTATTTGGAGATTATTTATGAACGAGACTAAAAACGTATCAAGACTGTTTATGTGCATCGGCATTGTCTTTGTGACCTGCCTTCTGCTTTCAAATCTTGTGGCAGGGAAGATGTGGGCTGTTACGGACAGCATCACGCTGCCTGCAGCGGTCATTCTATTCCCGCTGACTTATATCATCGGAGACGTGTTTACCGAGGTCTACGGATTTCGTAAGGCCAGGACTATTATCTGGCTGGGATTTATTTGCAGCTTCTTTGCAGTAGTCATCTACCTGATAACCATAGCTCTTCCTCATCCCGGCTTCTGGGAGGGTCAGGAAGCTTATGCCGCAGTATTGGGAACTACCCCCAGAGTTGCGTTAGCTTCTTTTTCGGGATATCTCTTCGGAGAATTTTCAAATTCGATCATTCTATCCAGATTAAAGGTTGTAACCAAGGGTAAAAATCTCTGGATGCGCACCATCCTTTCAACTGTGGTCGGCGAAGGCCTGGATTCTGTGATCTTCATCATGATCTCTTTCTGGGGAACCATGGATAACTCCGTTGTCCTTCAGATGATCCTTTTCCAGTATCTTTTTAAAGTATCTTACGAAGTGCTCTTTACTCCTGTCACTTATCTGGTTGTTAAGCTGGTCAAGAGGGCGGAAGGAATAGATATTTACGATGAAGGTATCAAATATAACCTTTTAAAGGGGTGATCATATGCGCGAAAAGGAAAATCTTACAAAGCTCGGCAGTAATGGAACGACATACAGTCAGGATTACGATCCTCAGGTGCTTGAGACATTTATTAACAAGCATCCGGATAATGACTATTTCGTCAAGTTCAATTGTCCGGAGTTTACAAGTCTCTGCCCGATAACCGGACAGCCGGATTTTGCCACGATCACCATATCCTACGTCCCTTCGGAACGTATGGTTGAGAGCAAATCACTGAAACTGTACCTGTTCTCTTTTCGCAACCACGGCGATTTCCATGAGGATTGCGTGAATATCATCATGAAGGATCTGATAAAGCTTATGGACCCCAAATATATTGAAGTCTGGGGTAAGTTCACACCACGCGGCGGAATATCGATCGATCCGTACTGCAATTACGGCAAGCCCGGCACCAAGTGGGAAAAGGTAGCCGAAGACAGGCTTTTCCATCATGATATGTATCCGGAGAAGATCGATAACAGATAATCCGGTTTTTAATCAGGAATGATACTTGTTTGAAAGCGCATGTCGGGATTTGCTCTGCAGTCCCTTTCTTCTCATGCTTACGGTTCCTCTGAAAAGTGAAGCGGATATGCCGGTCTTTGCATGGAAAAATGACCTGTATCTGATCCAGGCAGTTACACCGCTTAAGAGCCATACCAGGCCTGATGAGATCCATATTCCTGCTTCCCCGTATCCAAGATAAGCTGTGAGTAGAAGCGGGATGGTGAATCTTCCGATGACTTCGATTACTCCGTTAAACAGAGCGAAGAAAGCGTCTCCAAGGCCGGTGAGGACTCCGCGTACAACGTAGATCATGCCAAGCGGGAGATAGAACATACTTGTGATCTTAAGCCCTTTGGCGCCGAGATCAATGACGCTTTGGGCTATGAGGTCCTCATCAGATACAAAGAAACTTATCAAAGTTCTGCCGAACAACTGCATTCCAAGCATAAGTATGACCGTTAAGGATACCATGATAAGCAGGCCTTTCTTATATCCTTCCAGTACACGGTCGTTCTTTTTGGCACCGAAGTTTTGGCCGCTGAATGTTGCAAGGGAGGAGGCAAGAGTCATATAAGGCTGATGAATGAACTGTTCGATCCTGTTGGTTGCAGTGAAGGCCGTGATAGCCGTGGTTCCGAATCCGTTAACAACGCGCTGGAGTGCCATTGAAGATACGGCGATCAGGGCAAACTGAAGAGACATCGGCACGCCGAGACGTACGATCCTTATGATCATATTTAAGGAAACAGAGATATCTTCACGGCTGATGCGGAAATAAGGATTCTTCTTATATGCGTAAATACCGCTGAGAAGAACAGAAATAAACTGAGCGATGACTGTTGCCAATGCAGCACCCATAATGCCCATAGGGAATACTACGACCAGAAGAATATCCATGATGACATTGATAATGGTAGAAATAATCAGGAAATACAAAGGTGATTTGGAATCACCAAGTGCTCTCAGCATAGAGGAAAGGAAATTATAGAGCGAGACAAAAAGAAGGCCGACGCTCATAAAGCGGGTATAAAGGACAGCATCGCCCATAATTGCTTCCGGTGTGTCCAGCAGCCTTAAAAGGAGCGGGCTTAACGTAAAGCCGAGAAGACCGAATATAACCGGTACGATAAGCATGATGATACCGCTGTTTACTATGCATTTTTTGACGTTCCTGTCGTCACGGGCTCCGTAATACTGGGAAACAACGACGCCTCCGCCGCTGCCTATGCCGTTGCAGAGAGCAAAGAAAAGGAAAGTGATAGAAGAGGTGGCTCCGACTGCGGCGAATGCATCAGAACCGACATAATTACCGACGATTATCGAGTCGGCAAGATTATATATCTGCTGGAATATATTGCCGATGAGTGTCGGAAACGCAAACAGCAGGATATGCCTTGTAGGGCTGCCTTGCGTCATGTCTGTTATATTGCTCTTCATTCTTCGCCTGCTCCGTTTTCGAGTTATTAACGGAAGCGATTATAGTATTAGTTAACGGATCAGCCTTCTCATGAATCGCCATATGATTTATCATTTTTTGACATAATGCGGTAAAAACAAAAAGTGGAACAATAAATGACACAATTCTGAAAGCCTTGAAAATGTTGTAATTATAAAATATTTATAAGGTAGGGCATTATAATGAATTATAGTAATTACGAGATATACGATTTTGATCACGTAAGTGCCTTCAATATGTCTACCGGCTTCAAGGAAAGAAGTTATCAGGCGCATTGGCATTCTTATGGTGAGATCCTGCTTGTAGGCCCGGGCAGGACCAATATTTATAGTGTTGGCAAGAATACTTATAAACTCGTCCCGGATGATCTGGTTCTGGTCTGGCCGATGGAAATGCATTCCATCGTTGATGCTAACCGCGAAGATTCGTTGGTAATACAGTTTTCAAGCGCTTTCATCAATTCGCTGTTTGATCTGCGGCGCATTATGCACATGTACCGCAACCTTCACATCATCTGTGTTCAGACCCATCCTGAACTTGCAGCAAAGCTTAAATCCATAACCTATCAGATGAAGGACATATTCTTTTCGGAGCGGCCTGACAAGGAAATCAGATGCTGTATGCTCCTTATGGAATTTATGCTTACGCTGCTTGAATACAGAAAAGAACTGGATCCGGAGCTTAACAGTGATGATCAGTACAGTCTTAGTGATGATGTCATGAGGCGTATGATGACGGTTACCGATTATATAAAAAATAACCTGACTGCAGATGACCTGTCACAGGGTGCCATGGCGGAAATGGCCGGAATAAGCCGCGAATATTTTTCGAGAATATTCAAGAATGTCACGGGCATGAACTACAGTAAATGGCTGAATACGATAAGGCTTGAGAAAGCGACAGAACTGCTTGCCGAAGACGGCAGGACTCTGACGGAAATAGCCATGTTATCAGGTTTTCAGAGCATTCCCAGCTTTAACAGGGTATTCCGTGAGGAGAAGGGGCTTGCCCCCGGAGAATACAGGGCATTGTTTGTAAGCAATCAGAAATAAGGAGGCATGAACATGGAAAGATCAAAGGTGTATTTTACAGATTTCAGAACAGGCCTGGGAACGCCTCTTACAGTTAAACTGCAAAAACTGATCAGACTTGCCGGAATCGGATCCATTGATATGGATAACAAGTTTGTAGCGATAAAAATGCATTTCGGTGAACTTGGCAATCTGGCTTATCTGAGACCGAACTATGCCAAAGCTGTTGCCGATGTCGTCAAAGAACAGGGCGGACTGCCGTTCCTTACGGATTGCAACACATTATATCCGGGAAGCCGCAAACACGCTCTGGAACACATGGATTGCGCCAATATAAACGGATTTAACACTGTTACAACCGGATGCCAGATCATTATCGCCGACGGTCTCCGCGGTACAGATGACATAATAGTTCCTGTCCCTAACGGAGAGTATTGCAAGGAAGCTTATATCGGACGTGCGGTAATGGATGCGGATATCTTTATCTCCTTAACGCATTTTAAAGGACACGAAGCTGCCGGTTTCGGAGGAACGATCAAAAATATCGGCATGGGGTGCGGGAGCCGCGCGGGAAAGATGCAGCAGCATCAGAGCGGACATCCGCATGTTATTACGGACATGTGCAGAGGGTGCCGCCGTTGTGCAAAAGAATGCGGCTCCGATGCCATCAGTTACGACGGAAATAAAGCATGGATCGATCCCGAAAAATGCAAAGGCTGCGGACGCTGTATCGGAGCCTGTGCTTTCGATGCCATCGAGAATGATAACTGGGACGCACCGCAGATGCTCGGCTGCAGGATGGCTGAATATACTGCTGCTGTTGTCAGCGGAAGGCCTTGTTTTCATATCAGTCTGATAACGGATGTGTCGCCGAATTGTGATTGTCATGGCGAGAATGATGCACCGATCCTTCCGGATATCGGCATGCTCGCTTCATTCGATCCGGTTGCACTGGATCAGGCATGTGTTGATCTTTGCTCGAAAGCTGAACCCATCAGGAACAGTCAGTTAGGTGACAATATGGCTAGTCCTCATTTCCATGATCACGGTGATGTATGGCATAACAGTAATCCAAATGTCTCATGGGCCGAGACGCTCGAACATGCCGAGAAGATCGGGATCGGTTCGCGTGAGTATGAACTTGTCAAAATGAAATAACAGATCATTCTGTATTTCCTTCCTGACGTTTTATGTTTTATGGCAAAACATGGACACAATTAATATACGGATTGTTTGCTTTATGCCAATAAATTGAAAACATTAAAACAATAGAATAGACCTATATGACAGATTCCGGGAGGAAAACATGAATAATCAGGATAAACAGGTTAGAAATTGGAAGGCGATAGCAGCCACGTCAGTGGTGGTCGCTTTGGCTGCGGTAATTGCTCTGCTGGTGATCGGCGTAAAGGAATTCCGAGATTCTTTCGTTAAGCCGGCTGCAGAAAGCACTGTGGTGACAGATGCAACGGTTGCCGAGTCTTCAGAGACGGAGATAACGGAAGTAACGGAAACAACTGCCGAGCCGGAAATTACGGAAACGGAAGTGGCAGAAGACATCGATTATCTGTCATTGTGGACATCTGATGCCGAAGCACAGAAAGCTTTGGTCTCATATATGGAAGCAATTACGGATGAGAACAGCCCGGATTATATACCGGTGGAGGACAGGATCGCAGTGTTTGATATGGACGGTACCATCCTCTGTGAGACGGATCCTTATTATTTCGATCACTGCCTATTGGTTTACCGTGTGCTCGAAGATCCTTCATATAAGAATAAGGCTTCTGCATTCGAAAAGGATGTTGCAACACGTCTCCAGGCAAAGTTTGACGGAGACAAGACTGTCGAAGTATCCATGGTTGAGCATGGTCAGGCAGTGGCGATGGCATTTGCCGGTATGACGATCGATGAATTCGAAGATTATGTTGAGATGTTCAAGAACCAGCCTGCTCCGGGATATAACGGAATGACAAGAGGAGAAGCTTTTTATAAGCCGATGCTTCAAGTGATCGAATATCTCCAGGCAAATGATTTCAAGGTCTATATTGTAAGCGGTACGGACAGACTGATCGTCAGAGGCCTTATCAAGAACTCCGTTAATCTCCCGAGAAATCAGCTGATCGGATCAGATGAACTGCTCGTAGCTTCAAATCAGGGCGATGTTGACGGTATGGAATATACTTTCACCGATAAGGATAAGGTAGTAACCGGCGGCGAATTTATCATCAAGACCCTCGACATGAATAAGGTGACGGCAATAATGACAGAAATCGGCATTCAGCCTGTACTCTCTTTCGGAAACAGTACGGGTGATTCCGCAATGGCGAATTTCACGATTACAAACAACAAGTATAAGAGCCTGGCGTTTATGCTCTGCTGTGATGACCTTGAGCGTGAGAACGGCAATACTTCCAAAGCAGACAATATGAAGAATCTCTGCAAGGAAAATAACTGGATCGCAATCTCAATGAAGAATGACTGGACTACGATATACGGAGAAGGCGTAACCAGGAAAAAATAATATTGGTTTGTCAGATTAATGATCAGACAGGTAACTGATATAATTATTTTTGGAGGCTGCTCGAAAACGGGCAGCCTCTGTTAGTTTTAATGCGTACTTACGAAACCGGATGCTTTTGAAACGCTGTGAAACCGCTTAACAAGAAAAATATATCGAAAAACGATAAAAAACTCTTGAAAAACAAAAAACGCTGTGTTAGTATGCTGTGTATAAAGCATGCTTAATCTGTTTTTGGAGGAAAAGAGTCTATGCGATATGATGATGTTATCCTGAGATGGGCGAAGATAGCAACGATCTTATTTACCGCAATGGCCGTAGTAGCTGATGTTTTCGGTGTGATAATCACAAAATATATAGCTTATTGCTGGGCCGGAATCTTTGATATGCCAAGGCTTATAGCACTTATAGTTATTTTCTATGTCGGGACAATAGGCGGTTATACGGTCCTTATTCCATTGCTTAAGATGCTCAATAACATGAGTAAGGATAAGGTCTTTGACAGAGCGAATACAAAACTTATGATGATTATTACTTGTGCGCTGGCAGGTATAGCTGTTGATTGTATCATCGGCGGATTTTTATGGAACGGCTGCTGGATATTATCTATAGTTGCAATGTTTATGGCTGTTATCGTTCTGAGTATAAGGGTCGTTTTCGTCAAAGCGATCACTATGAAGGAAGAAATGGATCTTACGATCTGAGGAAAGGAGGAGAAACATGATAGTAGTTAATCTTGATGTAATGATGGCAAAGCGCAAGATCTCCTCCGGTGAATTAGCAGCGAAGATCGGGATCACGCAGGCAAATCTTTCAATACTTAAGAACCAGAAAGCAAAGGCTGTAAGGTTCTCTACATTAAACGATATCTGTAAGGCACTTGACTGCCAGCCGGGAGATATTCTCGAGTTCAGAGAGGACTGATCACAAATGGACAAAAAAGTTATACTTCAAAGGCTGGGAATCCTCCTGGCCTATCCCTTAGCATACGCTTACGTCAGGCTGGTATTTAATTTCGATGACATATCGAAAATGGGGATCTCGATCCTGGACGGCAGCATGACGATCGCAGTTACTTATCCGGTATTTGCCATTCTTTTCATAATCGTAAATGAATTGATCAGAAGAAGCAGAAGGGGAGTGATGAGCCGGCCTTCGAAGGAGACTGTATTCTGGTATATAATGACGATCCTTGCCGGGTTGACGTCAACAATAGGACCGGAACTTGAGTTATCCGTATTTGCAATGCATCTTTGCGGGGTATATTCAGTTTTAGTTTCCAACGGTCTTCTTCTTGGCGGGAAGACTTCCGGCTTCATTCCTGCAGACCTTATACACGGCTTTTATGTAAAGTCGTTTGCCGGTTTCCCTAATTTCGTTATCGATTGGAAATGCTTTAAGAAACCGAAGAATGATGAAGATGCTCCTGCCGTTCCAAAGAAGAATTTCTTAGGTGCTGTGATTTTCGTAGTCGTAATGATCATACTGTTGATGATATCAGTGAGCCTGATGGCATCAATAGATGAAGATCTCAGTCTGATCTTTAATGATGCCTTCAATTTCCTGGCAGACTATCTTACGGAATTAGAGCTTTACGAGATCATTCCGAGGCTTATATTTGCTATTCCTGTCTGCTTCTATCTTTACGGGCTTATGTCAAGAAGCGCAAAGTCAGACGGTGGAAAAGAGAAGCGTTTTGCTTCCTGGCTTACCGGATTTATGGGAAAAGGTAAGACCGCTTCTGCAACAATAGTATATATTGCAGCCGGAGTATTTGTGCTGGCATACATCCTGTTCTTCGTAAAGCGTCTGGCATACATGATGGGCGGATTTGTAGGTGATGTTCCTGACGGCATGCTGGTATCGCATTATGCCAGGGAAGGATTCTTCGAGCTAGTCGGGATCATGGCAGTTAATATGTGCGTATATCTGGCGATAATTCTTTTCGGAAAAACAGATCAGGGAGGAAAGTTCTCCCTCCCCGCAAAGATACTGGTTACACTGCTTATGGCTGAAAGTATTATCTTCGCTGTTATTGCAATGAGCAAGCTGGGTCTTTACTACAGCATCTACGGTTATACTCCTAAGAGGATACTTGCTATGTGGGCAACTCTTGCTTTGGGATTTGCAGCAGGTCTGACCATATTTACTGTTCACCGCGGAAAGCCTCACTTCAGGGCAGGCGTGATATTCACTTCAATCTCGTACATAGCTATCTGCATATTATCTGGTGTGCTTGCAGCGATAGGTGCATAAATGAATGCCGGGAGTCTTTGGAAATATCAGGCTCCCGGCTTAAATACGGATTCAGAAATGATAAGGATAATAGATCGGAAATAATTTTGTATTCGGAGATTGTGATGAGAGAAGTAAAGAAGAAAGCTAATATCGTAATATTGGTTTTGTTTACCTGCATATTATTATCATCATGCAGATACATGGTGCCGGCTGATAAACGGGTTGATGTTATTTCAGACATAGCAGTAATTGTAAACGAAAATTACTCAAGCGATGATGTGGAAACTCCGTATGATATCAGCATGACTGAAATTGATGAATTGGCTGATAAAAACAGCGATTTACATAAGGCAATTGAGAAATACGATGATGTTCAGCATTATCATGTATACCTGATTGAAGATAATAAGGTATTAGTAGTCACGGATGTGATTTTTCAAGCTGTAAAAGGATATGTTGTTTCGGATGAAGAATTGAAAGGTACTCTGACGGTTCCCGGCTTGGGTTACGATAACTCACAGATAGGCATAGTAGACAGAATCGGAAATAGTAATGTTTATTCTTTTAGTGCGGGATTGTAGTTTCCGGAGAGAATCATTAGTTATATGATGCACGGTTTTCAAAACCTGAAAAAAGGTTAAGTATGAACGATCAGACAGATACAATTGTTAATGAATCAAAACCAAAATACAAAGGCTGTCTTATATGGTTTTTGATAATATTTGCAGGAATAATAATTCATATTGCCGCTATTCCGGTCCTCATAGAAATTGCAGACCACATACCCCGCACGATCGACACTCAAACCAACGGGCAGTACATTATTGAATTACAAGCTATAAGCAGTCCGGAATGGCCTTTTGGCCCTCAAGACGGCAGGATTGTCTTAAAGGATAACAAGAACAAAAAGATCAGCAGCACAAATTTTGTATTATCTAATGACGGAAAAGCCATGTGTGAATCAAATTGGAAAGTCGATTGGAACGAAGAAAGTGTTACCGTTACCATAATGGGTGAAGAACAGAATGATGCCCAATTCACTTTTTTACTATAATGGCGATAATAACTGAAATAATATACACGCGCTGAAACAGTGCTGCTTTATTTCCAGATCAGCGGAAGCTTCTCAAATTCTTCGAGAGGAACAGGCTTTGAGAAGTAATATCCCTGGAACAGTTTACAACCCATTTCCTTCAACATGTCAAACTGTTCTTTGGTCTCAACGCCTTCGGTAATCTGAGGCATATCGAGATTGTTGGCCATGTCAACGATACTGCTGAGAATGATCTTTGATTTCTTGTAGTCGTCCGTCTTGCCTAAGAAGACCATATCGATCTTGAGAACATCGACAGGCATATCCTTGAGCATGTTAAGTGAAGAATAGCCGCTTCCGAAGTCGTCCATCTCAACCGTAAACCCGTAATCACGAAGCATGTTTATGGTCTTGATATGCTCATTGGCATTATTCATGACGGATGTTTCCGTTATCTCCAGGTGGAGATGCCTTGGTTCAACACCATATTCTTCCACGAGGGATGTAATTACCTCATAGATATCAAGGAAATAGAAATCCTTTGGAGATATGTTTATAGAAAGATTAAGTTTCTCGTGACCGTCTTTCCTCTTAGACCAATCAACCAGGATCTTACATGCAGATCTCCAAATATATTGGTCTATACTTGCGATCTTTCCGTTCTTTTCGAAAACAGGTATAAATTTGAAAGGAGGGATAAGACCTTCCTTCGGGTGCTTCCATCTTACCAGGACTTCTCCGCCTTCAAGATGACCGTCAGCCCTGTACTGTGGCTGCAGATAAGGGATGATATCTCCGTTTGCAAGTGCAGTATCAAGCTCGCTGGAGATCTGCTGTTCCCAAAGCTTATCTTTTCGAAGCTTATCATCATATACTGCGACAACATGGTTGAAGTCATTTTTGATTCCGGCAATGGCAAGCTGAGCCCTGTCTACCATTGCACTGACAGAGAGATCTTTATCAAGATCCGAAGTTTCAAAAATACCTACATGAATAACAACAGGTGAATTAATGATATCAGAAGAACGCCATGTTTCTTTTATCTGTTTTTCCAAGGCAGTAATATCGACCGCTGATTTTTTCAGGAATGCACAGAAGATATCTCCTCTCCATCTGCAGATTGCAGAACCCGGATGAGCATATTGTTTGAGGTCATCAGCGATCTTCATGAGGATCTCATCAGCTTTGTCTTTACCGAAAATATCATTTATAAGTTTGAAATCATTGATATCCGAGACCTGCATATAATATGTCTCGTTAGGATTTGCTTTGATTATTTCATTAACCTGATCTTCAAAACTGAGCCTGTTGGACAGACCGGTCAATATATCGTGAGTAGCGATGTATTTCCTCTCGGCATTGAGCTTAACCTGATCGGTATCATCATGAACAGAGAAGAATGAGCCGACGTCCTTATCCCGTGCGTCTTTCATCAAACGGTGATTGATCCGGAGATATCTGAATTCACCTGAGTCATCTTTGAATCTTGTTGAAATATCAAAGTTAGTTCCGAGATCACCGCCGCCCATTACATCGATGAGTTTATCCGTACACTTGTCCGGCTTGCCGGAGGGGATATTAAGGATCTCATAGGCCCTGTCATTGGCATAAATCGCGTTAACATCAGTGTCATAGAAAATAATGCCGTCAATATGGTTCTCTACAACAGAATCTGCAAGCCGTCTCCGGATAAAGATAGGCTTATATTTAAACGTAATAATAAATAGAAGGAAACCACAGATGAGATAGCCTATAATTGATTTGTTGACAGGACCGTCGGAGAACGAAGTAAACAGGAACGACATGCAGGTAATAATGGCAATGATAATAACGATATAACGCTCATGATATGCAGCGGAAATCTTTAAACATTTATCAATAAGAATAGCAATAAATAATATCAACAGCGATTGAAGCAGGCAGAATACAAGAAGCTTGCCAAAACCTGATTCCAGGCCGAAATATGTGCTGCCATCGGAGAAGCTGATATGTTCTACCGTAAACATATGATGGAAAAAAGGATTTAAGAGAACGGAAACAGCGAGCGCGCCTAATACAAATGAAACAATATACTGGACGATGGAATGCTTGAATCTGAATCCGCAGTAATCCATAACAAAAACGGTAAGATTGTAAATAAGAAAACAATCACCAATAAGCATGATCGTATACCCGAAATACGCATTAGCTTCACTATCGGTAACCATGGCTAAAAAGTTTCCGGATAAAGGAATAATTATAGAAAGGAAAACATTAAGTAGACTTTGAGATGTCTTCTCAAGATGCTTTTTCCGTTCAAATAAAGTAGCAACAATCATCGCCACTAAAAACAAGGAAAAAACAACCAATTCTAAAAGATATTTACTTCTCATAGAACCCTCGAAAAGAAGTTATCAAGATTATTGTATCATAAGCGATAACGCGGAATTGAAAAAAATAAATTAGAAAATGAAAACAAAATATTTACTATATAATTTAGCTATTTACAAAATATATAATAGAGGTAATATGATATAAACCGACGGGCAAACCCCAATATGTTGATAAATGTCACAAAAATACGGTTTACTTCTAGCGGATGAGGTGTTATGATTACCTCATAAGAAAAACGGACATTTGTTCTATTGTAGCAGATGTATTGAGTTGTTAGGAGTATTTTTTATGATCGAATTTAATTGTACGGTAAAAGATCTTTTCAGAAGGCGCGACATGATCTCGAAGGCAGTCTGGAGTCTGGCAGATAATGACTATGCGGAACATGCTGTTATATATGTCAGGATCAGAACAAATTTGGTCAATGCTTTGGCTTATGCAGCTGCCAATATGAAGGATCATGAATACAGAGTTGCCGCAGCTTATCTTAAGTCTGATGATTCGGAACAGACTGTTGCACAGAATATGTACTATACATTGAGAACTGTCAGGCGTTATGTTCGTAAGGCCTGTGAATTAATAAATGAATACTATACAAATGAGCTGGGCATAAGATTACTGCCTGTTGATACAAGAGCGATCGACTGCAGGGTGTCCCCGGGTTCTTTTTGGGAGAAGGTAAATTCCCTGATGGACAGCAGCATAGAGAATGCTTGTGCCGTTATAGTTCATTTCAGTGAGCATATGTCCGTCAGCTATATCAGCAATAACTATGGGATGGGCTGTGACAAAGTCAAGCGGATCGTAAAGGATTTCGGTGCAGTTGTTACTGCTTATGACATTCCTTCCGAGAAGAGAAGTGCAGTTTAATATCTTATTTACCTCCGTATAATTAAGACCGGGTATTGAGTTGAAACCGATGCCCGGTCTTAATGGTATAATTATCTAACGTAATTAAGGTTTCTAACATTTTGGAGGATAATAATATGACCATTGTATTTGATAAACTTCCCGCAAATCTTGAAGAGCTTAAAGCTATGCCGCAGGCTTCACTTAACGAGCCTGAATATGGTGCTGCCCTATTTCTGGCGGTAATGATGCATTATACAGCCAATAAGGAAGAGACATATGAGATGCTCGAATTCCTTAAAGGCCCATACGGATTATCCACTTACGAGAAGCAGTTCCTCGCTGACAGAATGGCTGATGGTGAGCATGTAGTACGTTCGTTTTTCAACGGTACGTCACCCGACAATGATTATACCCCTTCAATGCCTTATACGATCGAGACCGAGAGAGGCTTTAACCAGGAGATCGACGGCAGGATGAAGATATTTATCAAGTCTTCAGGAGCAGATACTAAGCGTCACATCTTACTCCGTCATAAAGTGTCGACTAATCAGTGGTTTGTTGAAGATCAGATGCTGCTCAGCCAGATTAGGACTCCCAAGTCACAGGATCCCTGGGCTTGACGGACAGGCAGACGAGAAATGAAGACTGAGAGAGCGTTTCCCAAAGTCAGTATATCTTCAAAGGCCGCAAGATCTTTGAAGAATGGTCATCCCTGGGTTTACGGGGAGGAGATCATTTCATCTGAAGGTGAACTTATTGACGGCGGCATAGTTGACTGTTTTGAAGGTTCAAGCTGGCAGGGATCAGGGTTTTATAATTCGAATTCAAAGATCACTGTAAGGATCATATCGAGGAACAGCAATGATGTTTTCGATCAGAAGTTCTGGTACAGACGGATCTTCTACGCCGTTCAGTACCGCAGAACGGTAATGCAGGGTGAAGATTTTAAGTGCTGCAGGATCATTCACGGAGAAGCCGATCAGATTCCCGGATTTACCTGTGACAGATACGGGGATATTGCCGTAACGCAGATAGCATGTCTTGGAATTGAGCAAAACAAAGATGATATCTACAAGGCTCTGATGGATGTTTTCGATGAGATAGGAGAGCCTCTTAAAGGTATTTATGAGCGGAATGAGCTTGCGTTAAGAGAAAAGGAAGGTCTGGGACTTTACAAGGGATGGTATACCGGAAGAGATTATCCGTGCATAACAGAGATAACCGAAAACGGAATACGATATTCTGTTGATGTAGAGAATGGTCAGAAGACAGGTTTTTTCCTGGATCAGAAATATAACAGGCTTGCAGCATCGAAGATAGCAAGAGATAAGAACGTCCTTGATTGTTTTACCCATACGGGATCTTTCGGTCTGAATTGTGCATATAAAGGCGCAAAGCACGTAACGAGCGTAGATATATCATCCCAGGCGATTGAGATGGCAAAAGATAATGCCGCAAGAAATGGTTTGACTGACAAGATCGATTATGTCTGCGAAGATGTTTTTGAGCTTTTGACAGATCTTGCAGCAAAAAAGGATCATTCTTATGATTACGTCATCCTTGATCCGCCTGCTTTTACCAAATCAAGAGATACAATTGATTCGGCCGGCAGGGGATACAAAGAGATAAATCTTAAGGCGATGAAGATTCTGCCCAGAGGCGGTTATCTTGCTACTTGCTCATGTTCTCACTTTATGACTGACGAACTGTTCAGAAAAATGCTGGCATCTGCAGCCAGAGATGCCTCGGTGAGTCTTAGGCAGATCGAAGCAAGGACCCAGGCTCCGGATCATCCGATCCTTTGGAATGTGCCTGAGACAGAATATCTGAAATTCTATATTTTCCAGGTCGTTTAAGCTTCAGCTTTCCACAGTCCGTGAAGATTGCAGTACTCGTAAGCTGCGATCACTTTTTCATCTGAACTGATCGTAAATACTGCACAAGGCTCTTCGCCGGGTTTAAGCTGTCTGATGACGGAGCCTTTATCAGTTTCTAATGCAATGAAGGTAATAAAATGTGCATCCATCATGGGATGAGCTACTTCGCCTACCTTAACTGTTACTTCCTGACCGTTAACGTTGATTACAGGAACATGCTTTTCTCCTGCGGCATCAGTAGTGTTCGGGATAAGTTCTTCAAGATGACCGCCTTCACAATCGGTCTCGAAAAGCTTAGTTACAACAGTTCCGCATTTGCCAATGAAAAACTTCATGATAAATGTCCTCCCGATGATTTGTAGTTAACACCATTATAACATAGAGGGAAAGGAACGCCTTAGACAATGCTTTATTTCAACGTGAAATGAAAAGCAAATTATCAATTGAAAATCATTAGGCGCACATAATGAGCAAACAGGATTATTTCTTAATGGAAACAGTACATACAATGCTGAAAATGCCTGAAAAAACAAGAGATCCTGATTTTTTATGTTAAAGCCATTTTGTATAATTTCAGCGGAGTTAAGAAAACTCCGGCCAAAATAACAATAAAGGTGGAATAGTTATGGCTAACATTTTTGATTTTACGGGAAGGGTAGCGGTTATTACAGGCTGCTCCACAGGACTCGGTGTTCAGATGGCAAAGGCTCTTGCAAATCAGGGCTGTGATATAGTAGCCATTGCACGCCGCCAGAATCTGCTCGATGAAGTTTGCGCAGATATTAAAAAGACTTACGGTGTTAAGACACTCGCGATCAAACTCGACATTACAGATACAGCAGCAGTTGATGCTGCTATCGATGAGATCATTGCCAAGATGGGCAGGATTGACATCCTCGTTAACAACGCAGGCACTGGTGCTGTAGCACCCGCTGAAGACATCACGGATGAGCAGTTCATGAATGAGATCGACATCGACCTCTTCGGTTCTTTCAGACTTGCAAGGGCAGCTGCAAAGAAGGCAATGATACCTGCAAAGTTCGGAAGGATCATCAACATTTCTTCCATGTACGGTCTTGTCGGAAACAAGGTTGCTCCTTGTTCTCCCTATCACGCAGCTAAGGGCGGTGTTGTTAATCTTACAAGAGCACTCGCTTCCGAGTGGGGTAAGTATGGCATTACAGTTAACTGTATCTGCCCCGGTTATTTCTACAGCCCTCTTACAAAAGAGACATTGGATTCAGAGTTCTTCCAGGCTAATGCCAGAACCATGATTCCTCTTGAAAGATACGGAAACGATGGCGAACTTGATACGGCAGTATGTTTCCTCGCATCTCCTGCGACAACATATGTTACAGGTGTTAATCTCCCTGTAGACGGCGGTTATACTTGCATGTGATAACGGACGGTTCCTACTGTAAAGTTTTATAATATGAAGAACTGCGCAAACGATTGAGAATTTGCGCAGTTTTTTGTTAGAATATGCCCTAACGGGGGTGACTCTTTGGACAAGAACGACAACAGATTTTTTTTCTCGCGGAAAGAACTGAAATATAACGCAAGAAGAAACCTTAAGCATCATTATCTGATGTATGTTGTTGCATGTCTTTTCGCTTTGGTCATGCAGGCGGAATTCCTTACTTCAGATAACCTCATCAGCGTGAGAAGACAGGTAATTGATGATGTGACTAATTCCATATATGAACTCACTGAAGCTAAGGATCTCAGACGTATTGAGAAGACCTACAAAGAAATAGATGAAGACGCCGATTCTCTGTATAACGGCATTAAACTGGCTTTGTACAACCAGAGCTTCGAAAATGAGCATACCAATGAGATCTTCGGAAGGACCAGAGGAACTCTTAATCTGCTGATAAATTTTGTTACTGAGGATACGATAGTATCGAATATTTATTCTGTCATTTCCCAGTTTGCCGGTTCAGAGACTGTCGCACAACTAGTATTCTCAATGTTTATCCTGATCTTTGCAGGATTTGTCTGGCTTTATGTCCGTAATGTTTATGTTGCTGCCTGCCGGAGAATATTCCTAGAGGGAAGAGTATATAAAAAAGTACCATTCTCGAGATATCTCTTTCTCATAAGAGTTAAGAGGTGGACAAGAGCATCGATGGTTATGGCTTTGAAGACAATATTTGAACTCTTCGGAATGGTGACTGTTTTTGGTTTCCCGATAATCCATTGCGGTTTTATCCTTGTTCCTTATATCATCGCTGAGAACCCTGATGTAAAACCTGTTGAAGCGCTGCAGCTGTCATGGAGGATGATGAAGGGCAATAAGAGAAAAGTGTTTTATTTATTTTTGAGCCTTATAGGCTGGTATTTCTTAGGATTCTTTACATTAGGTATAACTAATATTCTTTATTCCAACCCTTATATCGTATGCTGTTACGCTGAGTTCTACGCAAAAGTGAGGCAGCATTCCAAGGAAAACAATGTCCCCGGGACAGAACTCCTTAACGATGAGCATCTTTTTGCCAGGGCGGATTCTGATGTCCTGAATGAATTGTACTCGGATGTTATAGAGGAGCTTTCCAAACCTGAATATTCCATTAAGGGTCTTGACGGAAGACGTGAGAAGTTCTTTGCAAAGTATTTCGGAGTAGTTCTTTGGAACAGCAAGGACGAAAGGGAATATGAGAGTCACGAAGCAAATAAAATGAAGATGCTTGCATATGAGAACGAAGCCAAGGGTCTCGTATATCCTTCCAGACTCTCACCGATACCTGACCAGCGCAAGATCCCGTCACTCGAGAGCATTCACTACTTAAGACATTATTCTGTCGGTTCTTTGGTCCTAATGTTCTTTATTTTCTCTAACTTCGGTTGGACATGGGAATTGCTGTATTACTTCCTTATGAAAGGAAAACTGATCAACCGCGGAGTTCTGCACGGTCCGTGGCTTCCGATATACGGTGTAGGCGGTCTGATCGTTCTGGTCCTGCTTAATAAACTGCGCAAAAGACCATTTATTTTCTTTGTGGCTTCAATAATCCTTTGCGGTACGGTCGAATATTTTACCGGATGGGCACTGGAAACTATCTTCCATTCAAGATGGTGGAATTATGACGGTTACTTCCTTAATCTGAACGGCCGTATCTGCGCCGAGGGACTGTTGGTATTCGGCATATGTGCATTGGCATTTATATATGTCCTTGCGCCGCTCCTTGACAGTCTTATAAGGAGAATAAACAGAAGGGTCCTGCTCTCTGTTGCAGTAACCCTTCTGTTGATGCTTTCTGTTGATATTGTCTATTCAAAGATGGTTCCGAATACCGGTTACGGAATTACGGGCAACTTCGATAATGACGAAGATCCTGTCGTGATAGAAACAGTTGTTGAAGAACCAGGCTGATCAGAAATTAAATGATTCAATGGCTCCTGTAAGCATCGCAACAGCAAATATTACTAAAGCTACAAGACACACGATGATCGTGTAGCAGAAGTAAGATCTTGCAAAGTTTTTCTTGTTGACATTTTTTGAGCCGAGCGCGAAAACGATCAGGCAGATGAATCCGATTACCGGGATAGAGAATAATAACTCATATCCGAAGTAACCCCACATAGATATCGGACGATATTCTTCAGGTATATTGTTGTATTCCATAAATGTTTCCTCCCTTATGCAAAATGAATGAAAAAGCTTAGTTTTTCATCAAACGTAATATAGCACAAATCCCTTGGTTTGTATTCATAAGGCAGTTACGCAAAGACAAAGCATAGCATCAGTTTAAATGCAATAAGACCGATAGGATTATAATACATCCTGTCGGTCTATTTCGTAAAATGATCCCGAAGGGCGCCTTGACTTTTGATGCGCAGTGTCAAAAGTCATAAGGCGTTACTTCTGGAAGAAGTAATAAGACTTGCTTACGGACTTCATTGTTTTGGTTATCATATTACTTCGGAACGGACGAACAAGCATCGCGCATGTATATACAAATGCGCAAATAGCTTGTCAGGGAATCCCTGAAACCCTTGT
>JAFWMQ010000006.1 GCA_017510605.1 Clostridiales bacterium | reverse complement strand
TCATTTGGCTTATCAGATTATTCTGTCCATTCGATCGTTGTGTCATGCTTTATGGGTGTTGAGAAATCAAATCCCCAATATCCTGTTCCCGCAGGACGCATTACAGGTTCTTCTGCAAGTTCATTCCTACCTACTGTCTGTCTTCCGAATTCTATTCCGTTATATACGAATGTTACGTAGAATGGTCCTTCAAGGATTCGTGTGATCTCAGGACTCGTGATCGTGAATTTCTTGTTCTCGTTATCGATCATGTCCCTGAGCCATATAAGTACATCATCCGGCAGTGTCTCATAATCAATATCCTGCGGTTCGCTGTAAAGGTAATCCGTAGTTGTATCGTCTTCATATACGATTACTTCCTTGCCTTTCAATACAGAGACTTCTTCAACTGATTCCTTGCCGTCCTTATAAACAAGTTTAGATACTACTTCTCCTTCGAAGCAGCATGTTCTTGTGTATTTAACACCGTCTATCTCATATGTGTATGTGTAGAAGATAGTACCGCGTACGGACATCGCCGAGTTCGGCGAATTGACTTCATATGTGGAGTCTACGGATAACTTGTTACGGATATCGCTCGTAATGCCGCCTTCGATTATCTCTATCGAAGTCTTACTGTTGCTGCTGGTACCTGTAGCTATGAGCTGGATAGTTGTATGCGGGTCAAGATGGATGAACTTGTCATCATCTGCCTGGATGGTAAGTATACCGGTATCAAGTGAGATCTTATCACCGCTCTCGAGGACCATATTCGCATAAGGCGTAATGTCGCCCTTGCCTTCCCTGGAAACAATACCCGTGCCTTCGAATTCGAACATCTTGAGAAGACGGTAGGTTTTCTCTTTGTTCCCGACAGCAACAAATGTAACTGCAACTGCAGCTATAGTCGCTACTGCACCGGCGATGATGGCTATTATTTTTTTGCTCATAAAAGACCTCATTTTTTGGATTCGGTACTTCTAACGCACCTTATAATAATAGCATAAAAACATGTTAAAAGACATTGATATTTACATGATATGAAACTGTAATATCCGGACTGATATACCCGTTATACCCTTGAATGATGAATTATAGGGGGTATAATGGGTATAACTATTGGAAAGGCGGTGCCGGATATGGATAAAGATGATCTGATGATGCAGATAGCGGATCTGGAACGCGAGATTGCGCGCTTGCCCGAAGGCACTGTTACCAGGAAGAAGATCAAGGACAGGGATTACTTTTATCACAGGGTAACCCGTAACGGGAAACGATTTGAGACATATATAAATTTTGAGAGTGTAGAAGTTCTTAAGGCTCAGATCGAGAGACGCAAGTTTCTGGAAAAGAGATTAAAGGAGCTCAGATCTGATTATTCTTCTTTTGAACGTGCTAGTGGTCCGGTTCAAAAGGAAGATTACAAAACAATTGTAAGATACGGCAGGAATCTTGAGGCTCAGATTGCGTCTGTAAAGAAATACAAGAAGAGAGAATGCTTCAGCATACTCAGGGATTATATTTTCGGAGATTGCAATGATAAGGTCCTGATTGTTTACGGATTAAGACGCACGGGTAAGACTACCATGATCCGTCAGATTCTTGCTGAGCTTCCTGACGATGAATTCAACAAAGCTGCTTTTATTCAGATCACCGGCAGGGATACGCTGGCAGATCTTGATTCAGATCTGAGAATGCTTGAGGACAAAGGTTATAAATATGTGTTCATTGATGAAGTGACTCTTATGGAAGACTTTGTTGAGGGCGCAGCTATTTTCGCAGATATCTATGCAAGCAGCGGGATGAAGATCGTGTTGTCAGGCACGGATTCTCTTGGATTTGCCTTTTCGAAAGAAGACCAGTTATATGACAGATGCATAGTATTGCACACCACGTTTATTCCGTATCGTGAGTTTGAAGAAGTTCTCGGAATCAAAGGCATCGATAAATACATTCAGTATGGTGGCACAATGAGCCTTAGCGGTATCAACTATAACGCGGATATTCCTTTTATGGATGCTGATAAAGCTGAAGAGTATATTGATACTTCCATAGCAAGAAATATCCAGCATTCTTTGAAGATATATCAATACGGCGGTCATTTCCGATCGCTACTTGAACTCTATGAGAAGGGTGAACTGACTAATGTTATCAATCGTGTTGTTGAGAATATCAATCACCGGTTTACGAAGAGTGTTATTGAGAGTACATTCAAATCACACGACCTTGCTGTGACAGCGATGAACCTGCGCAGAGACAGAACACAACCCATAGATCTTAAAGATAATATCGACTTGGATAATGTTACTCGCGGAATAAAACAGATGCTGGATATTCTGAATAAAGAAGAACAGAGCATTGAGATCGATGAGAGTCACATGATACAGATAAAGGAATACCTCACTTTACTCGATTTGATAATGGAGATAGATCTTGAGTCACTGCCGAGAGTTAAAGGGAAGAATTCCATAAATGTGATAGCACAGCCCGGCTTGAGATATGCCCAGGCCCGCGCTATCGTTACTAACCTGCTTAATGATATTAAGTTTCATGAGCTGTCATTACAGGAACGTCAGCGTATTCTTGACAGGCTCCTCAGCGAGATCAGCGGAAGGATGATGGAAGAGATCGTGCTTCTGGAAACGAAGATCGCAAATCCTGACAAGAAGGTCTTTAAGCTTCAGTTCGCCATTGGCGAGTTCGATATGGTTGTTTTCAATCCCGTTAAATTGAACTGCAAGATATATGAGATCAAATACAGCAAAGAAAGAGTTAAGGATCAATATCATCATCTGACCGATGAGGAAAAGTGCGCAATGACGGCACATGATTTTGGAGAGATCATCGAAAAGATTGTCATATACAGAGGCGACACATCGGTCCTGAAAAACAAGATCAAATATATAAATGTTGAAGAGTATCTGAAGTCGTTATAAATCACTAATGTTATAATTGATTCGTATTTAAACGCTATTAATTCTCTGTGGCTCAGTCCATATGATCTGAGGTTTTTATGTCCGATACGAATCTTACCAAAGCCCTTGCCGAATGCTATGAAGCTGCGAAGAGCGGGTATGAATTGGCTTTAAATGAGAAGAATGCCCTTGATGGTATTCTGAGCTCTGCTGAAGATAAGATCCGTAATACTGCCATAGAGTATAAGGCATCACCCTGCGAAGTAATCGGTATCGGGGACGCTTTGGAAGGGCAGCTTTCTGAGATACAGGGCGCGGTCAATGATCTGAGATTGTCTTTTTCTGAGGATCTGGAAAATCTTAAGGGCGACCTTGAGAAGTTTTCGATTACGCTTTTCGGAAGAACGATGGCAGGTAAGTCCACGCTGATGGAAGTCCTCACTGAGGGTGACGGTTCAGCGATAGGATTGGGTGCCCAGAGAACGACCAGAGACATAAGAAGCTACGAGTGGAATGGGCTCTCCGTGACGGATGTTCCGGGAATCGGAGCGTTTGAGGGAGAAGAAGATACGCGTCTTGCGTTTGATGCCGCAAAGACTGCTGACCTCATTGTTTTTCTTTTAACCGATGATGCTCCTCAGGCCGTAGAAGCTGATTGCTTCAGACAGGTCAAGGATCTGGGCAAGCCGGTAATTGTGATATTGAATGTTAAGGTATCCATCGATGCGGTCAAGAGCAAGAAGCTTATCGAGCGCGACATGAAGCGCGCATTCGATTACGAGCGTATTGAAGAGATCAGAAAGCAGTTCTGTAAGTTTGCTGAGCCTTATGGTCAGGACTGGACTTCCGTGCCTTTCGTTTATGTGCATCTCAAGTCTGCTTATGAGGCAGTTAAGTGTGAGCAGTCATCTGATCCTGAGATCAATTCTCAGGCAGAGTTCTGGCGTGCGATAAGCCATATTGATGACCTTAAATCTTTTATCTGTGAAGAGGTTAAGGTCAGAGGAAGATACATAAGAATCAAGACTTTCGCTGACATCATTTCGAATCCTATGACAGAAGTCTTATCTGAACTTGACTGGCAGAGCAGGATGAACGAGTCGCAGGGAAGGATCATTGCTGATAAGAAACGCGCTCTTGAGAAGCAGAAAGCTGTTTTCGTTAAGTCAGGCAAGCAGAGGATCGAATCTTTCATGATGCGCCTAAAGACTGAATTCCGTGCTGATATCGCGACTTTTGCGGAAGACCACTATCAGGATAAGATGGCCGATATCGCATGGGCTGACCTTGTAAAGAGCAAGGATATTGAAGGCCGGTGCCGTGTGTTCCTTGACGATATGGAAGCCGAAGTTGACGGGATCATTCAGGAAACGATCCGTGAGATGACGAGCGAACTCAGATATGTGTCTGTGGAGGCGCTCGAAAGAAGTTTCCTGACGCCTACTCTTGTTGATACCAGAGGCATTCTCAGTTGGACAGGATTAATACTGGGAAGCGGCGGCACCATAGCTTCCGTTGTTTTATCTCTGGCAGGTGTAAGTGTGGCGGGTCCTGTAGGGTGGATAGCCTCGGCAATCGGAGTTACCGGATTGGTAGGAGTGTTCCTTCTTGAAACCCGCGGAGACAAACAGGCCCGTGCCCGCGCCAAGCTCGAAGAGGAACTGGGCAAGTCCGTTAACGTCACCTGCGATAACATTTGGACCCAGCTTGAAAAGAATCTCGACAGGCTTGTTAAGGGAAAGATAGACCTGGTCATCTCGGAGCTTACAAAGTTCGGAAATGTCATTAATTCTCTTGCATCAACGCAGTTCTCTCTTGCAGGTTCTTTACGAACAGAGATCCGTTCTCTGAACCTGACGTTCATTAAGGAAATTTCAAATGCGGTTTTTGGCGGGGAAAAGGCTTCTGACCATATGTCGAAGATTGGGACTGCCGTCAGGATCCCCGGTGTGCGCACCTTGCTGCTGGAAGGATCCTCAGGTTCTGTTGAGCCTGAATTCGCTTCAAAAATGGAAGAACTTATAGCAGAAGATGTTAGACTTATAGAAGGCACCTCAGATATTCCTTTGTTAGTGTCTTCAATACTTGACGGTATTGTTAAGCCGGATGACATTGTCAAAGATGAGGAAAGCGAAGTTGTCGTTATAAAGGCAAGCGAAAAGGACATTATGCTGTATAACAAACTGAGATTGTTGGAGCAGCTCATGCCATACAAGATAGGAGGGTAACCTATGTTAAAGATAGCCGAGTTGTCACGCACCAAAGAAGCCCTGAAAGAGAAAGCTGTACGTGCGCTGAACGATGCAGGCGTAAGCCGTGATGCTGAAGCCGAGAACAGCGATAAGGTTAAGATCGTTTTCGCAGGCCAGTATTCTGCCGGAAAGTCTTCCATCATCAAGATGCTTACGGGTGACGATACGGTTGCCACAGGTGCTAAGATCACTACCGAAGAAACCCATGCTTATGAGTGGAACGGTCTTGAGATAGTTGATACTCCCGGTGTTCATACGACGCTTCGTCCCGATCACGATGAGATATCCTACAATGCTATCGCGTCTGCTGATATACTGGTTTTCGTAGTTACCAATGAATTGTTCGATTCATATATGGCTGATCATTTTAGGCGCCTTGCGATCGATAAAGATAAAGCAGGCGAGATGATCCTTGTGGTTAACAAGATGGACCGTGCTGCAGGCGGAAACACCGCTTCACAGCAGGATATCATCCGTGAAGCCCTTAAGCCTGTGCTGGCACCTTACACGCCTGAACAGCTGCATCTGTCTTTCCTGGATGCACAGTCCTATCTTGACAGTGTTGAGGAACGTGAAGAGGATCCCGAACTTGCTGATGAACTGCTGGAGAGATCCGGATATGAGAAGTTCATTGAGACACTCAATCTCTTTGTGGCAGAGAAGGCTCTCTCGTCCAAACTTACGACAGACCTTTATGTTCTGGACAATGGACTGGATAAGGCTATTTCTGATCTGACGCCCGGATCGGAGGATGCAGATATTGATGCTCTCGAAGAAAACCTTAAGCAGCAGCGCCACATCCTTATCGATGCAAGAACGAGAATGCAGAGGGAAGTACAGGACATTTTCAGTGATGCATCCTCGCAGATAAGAGAACTCGGACTTGATGCCGCTTCTTTGATGGATGCAAAAAGTATAAGTGAAGAAACAGAAGAACAGATCTCACAGTATGCCAAGACAGCTGAAAGCATTATGGAAGAGTCCCGTTTAAAAGCTGACGATCACGTTCATTCACGTTTCATTGAACTCGGTCAGGCATTTGTAGATATGGAATCGACGGAGTTCAACCAGAATCTTAAGATCAGACTCGTGGATAAATACGACAGCCTTCCTGATTCGATAAAGAAAGTATTTGTTACAGCAACCGATCTCGAAAAGAAAAGCGATATTCTTGCCGGTGTTATCAAGAAGGCAGGTTTTCCCGAACAACTGTCACTTAACGATACTGCTGTCAATGAAATTAAGCTGACTGACAATACGCAGCATTTCTTAAGAAATTCGATCTCGACCATGGTATACAGCGGAGGCAAGATCGCAAGCAGCTTCGTCAAATCAGCCCGCGCGGCAACAAACATTTCAAGAACGACATCCATAGCTTCTATTCTTGGTATCGGGATCGATATGGTTTTCCAGATCAAGGAAGACTACGAAGAGCAGCTTCAGCTTGAAGCCATGAGGAATAACCGCCAGATTATAAGAAGCGGATTCAATGCTGCAGCAAAAGAATTGGAAGACTATTCTGCTGACTACATTAAGCAATGCGTTGTTGCTCCGATGGAGCAGTCAATCAAGTCGGTGGAGAGTAACATCTCCGAACTTCGCGACACGCGTTCCGGCAGATCCGAGAAATGTGTAAGACTCGAGCGTATCCAGAAAGAAATCCAGGCACTTATCACCCGGATCCACGAGTCAAATGAGTAAAGCAGGGATACATATTACGAGGAGATTAACATGGGAAACAAACTGATCGTTGTATGCAAAGATAAAAAGACAATCGATGATGTCTGTAGAATACTGGTGATCTCAGGAAACATATCGTATGAGGATATTGAGTGCTGGGAGGAGAAGACCTGGGATGTCAAACGCAAGTCGGGTCCCGTTGATTCCAAAGTACTGTTTGTCGGAGAAATTAAAGATACTGAATCCCTTTCCTGCTTCATCGATATTGCTTACGAGCGCTGGGGCATCTGCTATGGAACAAATCCACGCTATGCGGTGATCAAGGCTGATACCGTTTATATCAAGGATGCTGACCGTTATAAGGCATTCATGTCCAGCTATAACGACGCGCTTGATCCTATTTTCACTCCGGTTGCAGAGGACAAGTCTGCCAAGGTTGCAAAGGCAGTCGGAACCGTTGGTCTTGCAGTCGCAACCGGCGGCGCCAGCCTTGCCGCCCAGAAGATCATTGACGATAACAAGACTCTTGCCGAAAAGAACACCAAGCTCTGCCTATACGGCGCATGGCACTTTGCGAATAACTGTTTGGAGGAGTTTTTGGATACGGATTAAAACTGTTTCAAAAACGAATTTACTCCCTCACATATACCGGCATCTCTAGATATCCGCGTTTCTCGCGGAAGAATCTGCCGGTCTCAACAACTCGTTTGTCTGTGCCGTCAACTGAGACCCAGGTGCCTGCCGGCAGGTAGAATTGTGCCCATCCGTCTTCATCGAAAACCGGTGCCACGAGGATCTTATCGCCTAACATGTACTGTTTGTCCAGGAATGAACAGACGGGATCGTCCTGGAATTCCAGGACCATCGGGCGCATTACGGGCAGGCCGGAGTTTTCTGCATCCTCACGGGCAGTATTGATATAAGGCATAAGCGATTTTTTTAGCTCAACATAGTGCCTTAAGACATCTACGGATTCTTCATCGTAGTTCCACGGGACGCGGTAAGATCTGCTTCCGTGGAGTCTGCTGTGGGAGCTCAGGAGCCCGAATGCCGACCAGCGCTTGTAAACGTCAGGGGTGGATTTGTCTTCAAACCCGCCGATGTCGTGGCTCCAGTAAGAGAACCCGGACAGCATGAGCGAGAGGCCGCCCCTTATGGTCTGTTCCATTGACGGGTAGTCCGAATGGCAGTCGCCGCCCCAGTGGACCGGGAACTTCTGGCAGCCTGCCGTGGCGCTTCTTGCGAAAACAACGGCTTCACCTTTGCCGCGGACTTTTTCGAGCAGTTCGAATACACATTCGTTATAAAGATATGTATAGAAATTATGCATTCTCAGCGGATCGGAACCGTCTGCGAAGACGACGTCTTCAACAGGGATCCTCTCACCGAAGTCCGTCTTGAAACAGTCGACACCGATATCGAGAAGCGCCTTGAGTTTGGCGCAGAACCACGTACGCGCATCAGGATTCGTGAAGTCCACGATCCCCATTCCGGCCTGCCAAAGATCAGTCTGCCAAACGCTTCCGTCGGTCTTCTTAATGAGATATCCGTTTTGAACTGCTTCATCGAAGATCTCGGACTGCTGCGCAATATACGGGTTGATCCAAACGCAGACGTGAATCCCTCTGTCGTGGAGCTTCGCAATGAGGCCTGAAGGATCCGGGAACATCTCGCTGTCCCACAGGAAGTTGCACCAGTGGCTGTCCTTCATCCAGAAGCAGTCGAAATGGAACACCTTGAGATCGATCCCTCTTTCCAGCATTCCGTCAACGAATGAGAGCACGGTCTTCTCATCGTAGTCGGTTGAGAAAGATGTTGACAGCCAGAGCCCGAAAGACCAGTCCGGAAGCTTCGGAACGCGGCCTGTAAGGCCTGTGTACATTGTGATGACATCCTTCATGGAAGTGCCTGCAAAGAGGTAGTAATCAAGGCATTCGCCGCGCACGGAGAACTGGACCTTTGAGACATTCTCGGAAGCGACTTCGAAGTTGATCTCATCGGAGTGGTTTACAAAAACGCCCAGGTTATTATCCGTTATATAGAACGGGATATTCTTGTAGGATTGTTCAGTGAATGTTCCGCCGTCCTTGTTGATCATATCGATGCTCTGGCCGTTCCTTACAAAGTTTCCGAACCTCTCGCCCAGGCCGTAAACATGCTCATCCACGCGGAGGTTCAGCTGTTCTCTCATAAAGCAGCCGTGATCGCCGTCGATATATGCCAGCGCGCCTTCGCGGGAGCCGGTTATCGTGCGTCCGTTTCTTTTGAGTTCAAAGGCATAATCTTCTTTGTTAAATGTGAGGGTGCTGTCTCCGCTCGTGACGGAAACGCTGTTTTCTTCTTCCGTGACGGTAAGCGGAGTGCTGCTTTCATTAAGCCTGAAATAGGATGGAGCGAGGGAGTTATCGCCCTTGAAGTGATAGGTTCTGAGATTGAAGACATTTTCGCAAGGGGAAGAGATCTCCATCGTGATATATGGTCCGCTAAGGGTATTACCCCTAACATAGACGTGGTATGACGGCATGGTAAGAGTCACTTTGTTTCCGGTCTTTTGGACGAACCGGACCTCGCGTGCCGGGTGAATATTAAAGCCTTCTGCAATTCTCCATGCGCCGTCCGTGAATCTCATAAAAATGTCCTCCGGGGATTCTAAGATCTTATGTAATACCTGTATTTGAGGTCAGTGTACCTTCCAGTTGACCTGTGATGTATAATTCAAAACGGTTTTTAATCAATTATACATAGAGGGGTAAGGATATGAAAAGGAAAATGACGGCAGCCGTCCTTGCAATCGCAGTTACATTCAGCCTCTGTGCATGTGACGATTGGGATGACTATGATTCTTACGACGGGTACGATGATTCGGATTCTGATTATGATTCTGATGATTCCGATGGTTATAACGATAATTACGACGATGAATACGGTGATTACAGCGGATACAGCGATGAAGACCCGTATTTCAACTATGAAGATTCTTATGACGCTTATGAATCCACGGTAACCTATGGCGGGGATTATCCTTTCGATACAAGTATAGGCTCGGCAAAAGAACTGAGCGGCAAGATCGCAATAGTATCTATGTTCATTAATGACCGGAGTTCAAGCTGGGACTTCGAGAATTCCGAAGATCTGGAGACTGTTCAGACGATTATGAATAACCTTAAGGTCGCTTCTGAATATCTTGAGCAGGTCAGCAGCGATTACGGTCATAATGTTGATTTCATTTATGACTGGAACGAATATAACGAGCTGTTCTACAACTTTTCCGTCAATTCGGACTACACAGTTCTGGGACAGTCTCAGGATGATCCTTATGCAGACGATTCGCAATATTCAAGCGATTATATGAATTTCGACAATATTATGTGGGATGCGATAAGCAATAACGTTCCCACTGCCGATGTCCTCTCGAAAACCGGTGCCAGGCAGGTCGTTTACATGGCATACTACAACTCCCCCGATTCAAACACTGCCCGCAGCTGTACAAGAAATTACTATGACGGAATGGAGTATCCTTACGAAGTCTGCTACATCATGATAAAGGAAAACGGAATAACGGAACCGCCGGCATGTTTTGCACATGAGATCCTCCATGCATTCGGTGCTCCCGATCTCTATTATGCAGGCGATTACGGAATCACACAGGAATATGTCGACTATGTTGAGAGTATCAGGTTAAATGATCTTATGAGAGTTGATTATGATCCTGACACATATCAGTATTCATACGATTCCATAACTAATGAAATTACGGATATTACGGCATACTATATCGGTCTTACCGATTATTCGGAGACCGTAAATGAGTGGGGATTCGAGAAGAGCCAGCACCGGTAAAGGCAAGAAGTCAAGGACACCGCAGGTGAAGCTTGCCGTTCCTTGACGGCGAGGCTTTGAAGTTGCAGCCTGCTCAGGTTGAAGTTTTTTATGACGACCGACTTTTTCTCGTTTTTCGATTTTCGACGGTATGTTTTTCGATAATTCCGGTCTAGTCTTGATCAGAAATACCGACGTTTTTGCATTATTCGATTTTCGACGGTATTTTTCTCTATGATTCTGATCAAGTTTTGCTTGGAAATACCGACGTTTTTTCATTTTTCGATATTCAACGGTATTATCAGGCGGATCAAGATGATTTTATTGCGTTTTTATACCGACTATTTTTCGATTTTCGAAAATCGTCGGCAATATGAATGGCTTGACTGACTACATTAATACTATAATTTCCCACTGACTGGAGTGTTTTGCTCTTTCGGCGGGTGATTTGACGGGCATAACAGTATCTATTTTATTGTTTGCACCCACTAAAAGTCCAAATATCACTTCCTGGTGGGTATTCCCGAGCCCCATACAAACAATTCTTTAAATCCCCCAAATATTCAGGAACTCGAGCAGGAGCATCATGACAATGGCAACACCGTTGCCCAGTATGCTCATGACATATTTGTACTTAGGTCCCGCATTCTCACTCTTGGAGAACAATCCGAGGACGGATGAGATAAGCGTTGCCGCGAAAACCGCAAAGCACGCTGCCTCAACGCCGAAGAAGATATATCCCTGTTGGTGCGTAATACCGTACTGATCAGAGTAAACCGGTATGAGCCAGATGGGCGGCACCAGACATATGACTCTGAAGATCTGCGACAGAGTAATGAGCAGAGAGCCCTTGTATCCTTCGTATTTTCGGGCAAGGCGTCCTATGAGTTTTATCATCAGGCAAACGACGCCCGCGACGGCCATTACTATGAAGACGGCCAGCAGAACCAGAGAGGGAATGATCGTATTATCTATTGTGAAACTCTGCATTCCCAAGGTCAGGATCTTTGTTCCGTCAGAAGTCTGATAGACGCATCCGGGATATTTGTTGCTTTGCTCCAGCACGAAAACATCATCCGATACCTGATAGATCGTGGCCATGCCGCCGACGTCATACTCATTATTATCCTTATAGGTTACGGGCATCATGCTGAGGATGCCGTAGAACTTAAAGAAGCCGCGGCGTATAGCTCTTGTGCCGCCGTACATGCCGGCCATATTGCCCTGTGAAGTGATCTGCGAAGTGAAATTACTGAGGTCAGGCGTTGCAGCCTGGCCGAAGATGAGTTCTGAAACTGCTTCCGTTCCGCCTGCGGTCATGAAGACGACTCCGATTCCGGTTTCCGTATCGACAAGCAGATTCGAAGCACAGGCATTTGTTCCGCCCGGATGACCGATGGTTTGAGCATTCTCATAATATTCCGGCCACAGACCGTGGCAGCAGCAGACGATGCCGGTGTCACCGAGGAATGATGAGGGCGAGAGAAGGAGGTCGCGGGTCTCCTTTTTCGCGAAAAGGGGACAATCATCACTTACAAAACTCTGCGCAAACTTGGCAAGATCAGAGATCGTTCCGGTGCATGCGCCGGCAGGGTAGATGTTGATGTAAACGAGCTGTTTGCCGTTGTTGTTCCATGTGGTGCCGTCGATATTGCTGTAAGAGTAGAGCTCCTGACGCTTGTTCATGACCCACTGGTTGTCGCTGTGGTCAGGCAGGATCGCCGTATGTTCCATCCCGAGAGGCTCGAAAATATTCTTATGAACATAATCTGCGTAGGATTCTCCGGTTATGCACTCGACGATATATCCGGCAAGGGCAGCACCCCAGTTGGAATATGAGCAGACTTCGCCCGGACGGTAGATCTGGGGCGGCTCGGTATCGCGAAGCGCCTGTCCCAAAGGAACGATCTCATCCGAAGAAGCAACCTGAAGCGCCCAGGTGCTTTCGCCCCATCCCGCATCGTGATTCATGAGATTTAACATTGTTACAGGGTCATCATATTTGAGTTTCTGGAAGAAACCGTCGGGGAGATAGTTCCTGACGTCGGCATTTAAGTCGATCCTGCCCTGCTCATACAGCTGCATGACGCTGACCCAGACGGTGAGCTTTGAGATGCTTCCCCATTCATAGACCGAATCTGTACCGGCAGCAATGTTGTTCTCGCGGTCAACATATCCGAAAGCGCCCTCGTAGAGCACCTCATCCTTATCGAAGACCGAGGTTACGAAAGACACGTATTCATTGGGGTTCTCGGAGGCCCAATTCTCGATCGTGCTCCCGATATCGCCGTAAGCAACACCTGACGGTGTATATCTGTCTGCGGCATACACGGCAGTCCCGCTGAAAAGGACGGTTGCCGCACATATTAAAACGGAAACGGTTCTAACAAGTTTCTTCATAGATCAGATCCCTCTATCACTTTATTCTTAACGATTCTATCAGTTGATTTCTTAAACGACAAACCGGAAGCCCCAGAATTAACATTCATTTCATTCAAAAGTCATAAAAAGAATTTATAATTTAAACTATAGTTGTGGGAACTATTGAGGATTTTGTCTGGGGATATAAAGACCATGAAAAAGATAGCCGTTTTTACATCTCATGTTTACGAGCCCATGTGCGGACTGACGCAGAAGGGCATAAATGCCGCTGCCTTGGAACTTGGCGTGAAAGTCATTTATTTCGCGAGCTTCAGTGATTCATATACTGGCAGGAGCTACGATAAATATTCCAAGTACGATCTGGGCGACTGCGTCTCATTTGATATCCCGGATCTAAACGATTTTGACGGTATCATCAGGATAAGCACGTATTTAAGTCCGACGGTCAAGGAGCACCTGGGGCAGATACTTTCCAAGACGGACAAACCGATAATCAACATCGGCATTCTCGATCCGGATTACAGAAATATCGTGTGCGACGACAAGCTCTCGTTTAAAGAGATCGTCGATCACGTTATCGAAGAGCACAACTGCAGGAACATATATCATATTGCAGGCATCCCTGAGAAACTCTTCGCGAAGAAAAGGCAAGAAGCTTATAAAGAATCGCTCATAGAGCATGGTATCGGATACGATGAATCGAAGGTCTATGTAGGTAATCTCTGGCGTGACTGCGGCGAGGGCGCACTCGAATACATACTTGAAGACTGTAAGAAAAAAGGCAAGAAACTTCCGGATGCAGTTGTTTGCGCGAACGATTACAGTGCGGTCGGTTTTGTGACCGCATGCAGGAACAAGGGCATCAGAGTTCCGGAAGATCTGATAGTAACAGGATTTGACGGTGTTGATGACGCAATCAACGGTTTCCCCACGATCACGACTTCCAGGCAGCCTTTTTACAGTTCCGGATACGAGGCAGTAAAGGCACTCACGGAACAGTTCGAAGGAAAGGAGCTCCCGGAGAATATCCTGATCCCTGCTGATTTCCTGAAAAACCAGTCATGCGGATGTGTGCCTTTGTCGGCCGATAACATCCTGGACATAAGAGACGTTTATCTTAAGCGCTTAAGGAATACGACTGACATCGCGCAATCCACGACCAATCTGATGCTGAGCGTCGCGGAAGCCGGGTCACTGACGGAGTTCTTTGACGCGGTCAAGAAAAACGCTAAATGGAATTCCGGCTTTAAGAACATGCTCCTGTGTCTCGCGCCCGGCTGGGACCAGCAGAGGATCGTCGGCAAGGATTATTCGACCACCGACGAAGACATGACCATCGTCACCGGTTACCTCGGCGACGAGGACGTTCCCGTCCAGACTTTCCGGAAAAAGAACATCCTTCCGCCAAAGCTCCTCGAAGATCCGAACCCGTACTACATCTTCACGATCCACCATCTGCAGTACTACATGGGCTATCTCATCGTCTCGTCCGATATTGACTATCACGAGCAGGAAATGCAGCAGTCATGGCTCGTTGACCTCGGCATGATTTTCGAGAACCGCCGCATCCAGCGTGACCTCCAGTCGACAGTCAACCGCCTTGAGTTCCTGTACACCAAGGACATGCTCACCGGCCTATACAACAGATACGGCGTCGAGAAGTTCTTCGGAAAGTTTTTCGATGAATGCCTCGAAAACGGAACCGGCCTGGCCGTCATGATCGTCGACATGGACGGTCTCAAGCAGATAAATGATAATTTCGGCCACCACGAAGGCGACTATGCGATCAAGGCGATCGCTTCAGCCCTGTCTTCCGCCTCAGGATACGACGAGATCTGCGTCAGATCAGGCGGTGACGAGTTTGTCATCGTCGCAAAGAACTACGACCAGCTCAGAGCGGCCGACTTCATCAGGAAAGTAAGGGACTATATCACCGACAAGGTCAGATCGGAGAATAAGCATTTCGACGTCGTCGTCAGCGCCGGCATCCACATCGCCAACCCGGCAATGGACGTGAAAGAGAAGCAGCTCGACGAGTACCAGCTGTTCGCCGACTACCTCAAGATCGCCGACCAGTCCATGTACGACGAGAAAAAACAGCACAAGAAGGAGAACTGAGGACTCTTTTGTGCAATATGTTCAGACTTGAAAGTCTGTTTTTGTCCATTTAAAAAATGCCACAAAATTACCTCAATGTTATAATATCAATGTGACCGATAGAAGTGGTTCTCTATCGCGTCGCCTCCTTTCAAAGATAAAGATGTTAAAGAGAATTTGACCCGGTTGAAGACCGGGTCTTTTCTTTTGTCATAAGGCATGAATCGCTAAATTTTTATTAGTATGCTAGTGACTAAATAGCCAAAACGGGCACATATTCTTTTAAATGCGGATGATTTTGTGTGCTGTGAAGGGCAAAATCTGTTGTTGACGGGGAAAAATCTCAGCCGATTACATTGCAGGCTGTGATTTTGTTGTGAGAATTTTAAAGGTACACCCCCTCAACTATATTCCCACATATAAAAGGGAGTGCTCACTAGTGAATTTCTTCACTTTTGAAACACTCCCTTTTTATAATTAGATTATTTCAAAGTATAAATTGTGATGACGTATGTTTTACAAATTATAAAGAAGTGTCTTCCTGGCTATTACTTTGTATTCAGCAATATCATCAACAGAGAACTCACTGTTTCCAAACATTGTAGATACTTCGAAACTTGCCTTACCGCCTGCACTCATACTGTCAGCATATGTATAACCAACATCAAGTATTTCTCCGTTGCTGTCATAGAAAATAGCAAATATCTTAACATCAAGAGAAGTCGTATCTTCAGATGTGTTGTTAGCAACTCGGCCTGTAACTTTAACTCCGATGCCGTAATCATTATCTCTGATATCAAGATCTGAAACCTCGTAATCAACTACAGCGTCTTTGCCTTTTCTAGCAACTTCTACAGTAAAATTCGGTACAAGATTTACACCATTTTCTAATGAAACGCCATCATCAAGGGATCCATCATTAAAGAAATATCCATATTCACCGGGAGCAATTACATCCGGAGCAGTGGAAATCATCTTATCTGCTTGGAGAAGGTGTCCATCATCGTCTTCGAAATCAAAAGTACAATCCTTGAGATAAAGGCAAGATGAACCAGTGTTCTTAATCTCAATGATTCCGCAATACTCTTCTATATCAATTGAGTTTGTGTAATGAACAAAAGTTGTATGGGTGATTTCATACTCAGCCTTAGCTTCGGTAGCTTTTGTTGTTTCTTCGGTCTCTTTGGTTGCCTTATCACCGATTGTTACGCTGCCGGTCTCCTTTGAACTGCTGCTGCTTGATCCTGATGCCATAGCCATGCCGGCGAATACGCATACGGCCAGGATAGTACAGATAGATCTAACTAATACATTTTTCTTCATAATTCTTGAACCTCCGTTCTATTATTGTTGTTATTAAAAGGGCAACTGCTATTGCAATCAGTTCGACCAGAATATCCATCGGATCAAATGTTCCGGGTATGATCTTAAAGAGTTGAATTGTTTCAACGACTATTGCGACGACAGCAGTTAATGCTATAACCACTTGGTTATGTTTACCTTTTAGCTTGTCTCCTAAAGTAAGTCTGAAGCAGAAAAACATTGAGTATGTCCACAAAAAATCACAAGCAAAACTACGGATTATATACGGGTAATCTATTGTTGGTAATAATGTCCGAAAACCAGATAAGAAACTTGATAAGTAAGTGCTTTCTGCTTTTGTCATATAAATGAGCAACCCGCATATCAATGGAACTATAGTGTTTACTGCAAACAGACTATTCCTTTTAGGAATCGTCATAGAACCTCCTTTCGACCAAAGTCTTTGTTGCTTAGCAACTATGCACTTACTTGACAAAAAACCTTGCAAATAAAAAGTGCGGTAACCGAAGCTACCGCACCGAAAACCGTCAGCCTCGATTGCTGCGACACAACTCATCCTATGACAGGTATGAAAGAGACCGGCGTTTTTGCCGAACGTCGAAACTGTCATAGGTTTTAATTTAGTTGTGTCGCACCATTATTATAACCCAAAGAGCTATTACCTTTCTAATAACCTTTTGTTAACGGGTGATGAAAACAATATCACCTCATCCGCACGTTATCAGAAGAGTTTATAGCCATTGGAAAATGGCATTCCGTCTCTTTCTTATCTCTTTCATACCCTTCTTGTTTTTGATTCTATTACCTGTAAAAAGCGAAAAGGTATGCTGCCGGCATACATGAAAAACCCTGACAGGCCGGATGCTGTCAGGGCAACGAAAATCAAAAAATATTAGACGTCAGTCCAAAGCCTGGAATTTGTATTCCTCAAGAAGACTGTTGAGATCCATAATGCTCATCTTTTTGTTGATGGCATAGATCACAAGACTGTCGCGGCGGTCCTTTGCGTAAAGTATGCCTTCCTGAGCGATCTCCAATGCGCGCTGGCATTCCGGAAGAGTCATCTCACATGCGATGGCCATTGCGATGATCTTGTCTCTGCCCGGGTGCTTGCTTCCGTCCATGATCTGATAGATATAAGTGCGGTCGATGCAGCTTTTCTTCTGCATATCAGCAATGGACATGTCTTTTTCCGCGAGGATCGCCTTGATGTATGAGCTCAGATCTTTCGGATACTTGTCCCTGATCTCATTCAGATATTGACTGAGTTCTTCAGGCGAATCCGTGGAGATAAGCTTGTTCATCAGGTCACTGGTTTTTTCTGCCATAGTTCTTTCCTCTCGTTGTATAATCGTTATATGCATAACTTGTCCGAGTATAAAGAATTATATCATTACGACAGTAAGCGGAGCCTGGTCAGAAATGAGATTACAGGCGATGTTTGCATGATGAAGAGGCTTACTTATTACGACGAAGATGTTTATGCATTTCTTGCTTCACATAACGATAAACATATTCCGCAGATCTACGATTATTGGAAAGCTGATGACAATACACTGATAGTGATCGAGGAAGTAGTGCAGGGGAATACTTTTGACAATATTATTTTCGATAACAGGATGCCCGAAAATGATAAGCTGAAGCTGTTCCTGGAAATGCTCGAAGGCCTGAAATTCCTTCACAACGCTCCAAAACCGATAATTCACAGGGACTTAAAGGCTTCCAACATAATGGTCACCGGGAATGGTGAAGTCAAGATCATCGATTACGATGCGGCAAAGATCTATAAGCCGGACAGCAGTGGCGATACCACGCATCTCGGAACAGACGGCGTAGCGGCGCCGGAGCAATACGGGTTCATGCAGTCCGATACCAGAAGCGATGTCTATGCCGTGGGGAAAATGCTCGCGAATGCATTTCCGGATAACAAAAGGATACAGACGGTTGCGGCCAAAGCCTCGAGTTTTGATCCCCGGGACCGTTATGCAAATGCCGGTGAATTATCTGATGTTCTCGCGGGAAAAGTTTGTCTTAAGTCAAAACTCAAGAACCCGTTTCCGCCGCCGGGTTACCGCACACGCAAGTTGTGGAAGATGATAGTGGCCTCATTGGGCTATCCTTTCCTGGTAGTCTGGACAGTTACATTTGACGGAAGAAAAGATCCGTTAGTCAATTTCGGATTGAAGCTGTTCTGGGCGGTATTCATTCTCGTCGCCATTGACATATGCTGTTCGTGGACAGGGATTTTCGACCATCTTCCTTTTATCACACACAAAAACCCGTTCCTGCGGAGCTTATTCAAAGCATTGTTCGTTACCGCGTCGGCAATAGTGATCATGTTATTGATCGTTATCCTCCTGACTATAATCGCGCTTGCAACGGATGCCTATGCAGTTTAAAAACTGATATAATCAAACAGACAGAAATTTCAAATCAATTTCGGAGGACAAATATGCTGCTTAACGGGTTATCTCATGAAGAGAAAATAGCTTTTTGGAATATTGCCAATGTACTGGCCGCTGTTGACGGAAACATCTCGGAGGAAGAGTCGGTCCTGAAACAATACAGCGAAGAAATGGGCGTCGATTTCAAGTTCGTTGATGATCCCGCCGCCATTGACATTAAGAGTGAGCTTGACGTTCTCAGGACTGACAATCTGAAGAACCGCAAGATCGTTTATTTCGAGCTGTACAGCGTCGCTTACGCCGACACGGAACTTCACGAGAAAGAGCAGTCAATTTTAAACGAAGTCTGCGCCGCCCTTGAGATCAGTGATGACGTACGTGCGACACTTGAGACCAGCGTCAAGACTATTTTCGACACCTATCGAAAACTCGGCGAAGTGCTGGAAGGTTAAGATCCGAACGGAAGCATAGATTGTATGTAGAATCGCTATAAGATCCTAAGGAGATGTCTCATAAGGGCATCTCTTTTCTTTTTAATATATTTAATTCTTTTATTGTGATAGAATGATGCACGGACAATATTGGCCAACACGTTGTCTATGGGGAGAAAGGAGTTGGTAATATGAAAAAAATCATGCGCAAGACAGTAACGGCTGTGCTTGCTGTTTCAATGTTGTTTTCGATGGCGTCGTGCGCTTCAAAGAAGAGCGGTAAGTCAGGTGCGCGAGGCGGCACGCTGATCTCGGAAAAATCTCCCTGGTTTAACACCAGAACAATTGAGGTTACAACCGGTGTCGATGAAAGCCGGAATATAGACTATGTTTATTCCCAGATGGCAGGTACCGATGACAAGAATATTGTCGTCTATACCCAGGGAAATTATCGGATCCCGAATGATTTTAACTGGGAGACGGGCAACTACTACGATTACCTGATTGCCAATCTGTCGGTTATTGACAGGGCTACAACAGAGACGGTTAAGACGATCAATATAAAGGAATTTCTGAATGCCAATGAATATGCGGATACTGTAATATACCGTAACGGTAAGATCACGGTCTCGGCAAGTTCGTACGATGAGAAGACTTATGCGATGACATACAGGGAAATCGATATTGATCCAGCAACCGGAAACGTTACAGATACCCGCGTAAAAGAAGAGAGCAATCAGGTCACAGGCGTTTTCGACATCGGTGATTACCAGTTGGAAACAACGGCAGACTGGAGCGGGGAAACAGCAGCTTATAATGTTTACATTACCTCACCTGACGGAAGCAAAGATAAGGTTGAGATAAAAGACGAGAAGACCAATATCTACAGTGTCGATTCGGTCATTCCGATAGACGATAAGAATATTCTTATTCCTGCAAGTGCAGATATCGGATATGCTTTCTACGAATTGAATCTTGAGACAAAGCAGATTGCAAAAGCCGATTCTGAAGAATATGAGTGGCTCAATTCGATCAATCTCTATAATCTGTTTAACGGATCTGACGGATGTGTTTACAGCACTTCTCCTGCGGGAATCTCAAAGATCGATATGAAGAATAAGAAGGTCGAGGAAGTCTTTAATTACAGCTGGTGCGGAGTTGACAGAAATACGCTTACCGATCTCGGCCTGGTTGATTTTAACAATGATACCTTTATTCTTTGCGGCGAGGTCTATACGAACACGCCTTTCACACAGACATACGATTGGAGCGCATCACAGTTTAAGATCATTGAATTCACAAAAGCCGATAAGAATCCTCATGCAGGCAAGAGGATCCTTGAGCTCTTCTCATCCTATGGATATACAGATGACGTAATGAGTGAAGCAATAAAGAAGTATAACGACTCGAGCGACAAATACTTTATTGAAGTTACGGACCGCTACTCTTCAGAGATCACATATAGTTACGAAAATGTTCACAGCAATGATGACGAGAGCAGGCTGACAAATGATTTCTATAATGAGATGAGCAACAAGCTTTCCATGGACATCATGAACGGCGACGGTCCGGATATGTTCCTGGATGTCAGTTATCTGAACAAGCTCAACAACGGTAATTATCTTGCAGATCTGACGCCATATGTCGGCGCACTTGACAGTAATAAGTATTTCACGAATGTCATTGACAGTACAAAGGTTGACGGCAAGCTCTATAATCTTCCGATCTGCTTTGGTATTACCGGAATCCATACTGATTCGAAATATGCCGGCGCATCAGGAGTAGGATTTACAACGGACGAATACGTTAAGTTCCTGAGTGAGGGCTTAAACGGTGAGGATGTTATAACAAAAGGCCAGGCATACTATTTCACAACTCTTTTCAATGCGATGAGAGATAAATTCATTTTCAATGGCAAGGCCGATTTCTCAGGTCCTGAATTTGCAGCCCTTGCGGAATATGTAAAAGATAACGTTCAGGAGAAGAGCCCTGATTGGGATGAAGGCGAATACGGCAGCAACGTAGTTATCTATGGTGATCCGAGTATGGAAAATGAGATCGAGACTGCACTTTATACGACTAGTTACGGATTCTCGGATTATTTCCAGGTACTGGACAGATTGAACGGCGCTAATGCCGTTCTCGGTATTCCTTCTGCAGACGGCCGCGGCCCGATGGTATGTGCTTATTCTTCGATCGCGGTTTCCGCACAGGCATACGATGTTGATGCATGCGGAGAATTCGTTAAGCTCCTGATCTCAGACGACATTCAGAATGAATATGCCAAGCATGGTAATTTCGTTCTTAACCGTCAGGCCTTCAGGGAGACAGGTGAGAAAGCCGTCAAGTACTTTAACGAGACCAGCATTAACAACCTTTACGGCGGTTATTACGGTGTTGATGTTCCTGACAACAGAGTCAAGTACACAACAGAGCACGTTGATAATCTTGAGAATATTATCTCGAACTGTTCGATAATGCTGTCTGAAGATTCCGAGATCAACAAGGTCCTCATCGAGGAGATGCCTTCTTATTTCTCCGGGCAAAAGTCAATTGAAGAGGTAATCAATATCGCTCAGGACAGAGTTCAGAAGGTTCTGAATGAACGAGGATAAATTGCGGTACAGCTTATGAAGCAGATACAACTTATCAATGACGATTATTCGGGGCGCGTTGAGCATCTCCGCCATGCCTGCAGGGGTGTGCTTGTCCATGACGGGAAAGTGCTGTTAGGCTACGAGACGAATTACGACAAATACATCATTCCCGGAGGCGGTGTCGAGGGTGACGAGACTTTTGCCGGATGCTGCGAGCGCGAGATGCTTGAAGAGACCGGGATGGCAGTCAGGGCGACACAGGAGTTTGTTCAGATAGAAGAGTTTTTCGAGGACTGGAGGCATATCTGTCATTATTTTGTCTGCGAACTTCTCGAAAATACCGGCAGCCTGCATCTGACGGAAGCTGAAGAGGAAGCCGGATGCATCAGCGCGTGGATCCCGCTGGAAAAAGCGGTGGAGATCTTCGGACAGTATGAGAAGTTCCACAAAGACAATATAGCTGATTACGGGCTTTACAGGCGTGAGTACAGGGCTCTGAAAGAGTACACTGATTTTATTCAGGATCCGGCGAGAATTCCATGACACCGTTCTCGTCGGTAAAATCTCCCGCCTGATCATCATCGTCTGCTGGAAGAACGCTTCCGATGGTGGCCAGCATCGCTTCGTATTCCTTCATGAATACTACATGGAATGATGCAACGAAGTCGCGTTTTTCTTCTTTGGAAGCGGCTTCCAATTCCTGTGCGATCTTATAAGGAGCCATCGCTCCGATCGTGGCGGAAGTGCTCTTAATGGAGTGTATGAGAATGGTGTAATTCTTGAAGTCTCCGGTATCAAGGAACTTCTTAAGATCATTTTTCTTTTTGTCAGATCCTTTCACATATTCCTTCAGCATCGAGAAGTAGAATTCTTTGTCTCCTGCACAGTTAGACATGCCTTTTGAGACGTTGATGCCGTTGTCTCCAAGGAAACGGAAGATCGTATCGGGATCATCTACGGCATTTTCGGCAGCCATTTCGGCGATCTTCTTCTCTTCATCTGTTACGATCTCGATCTTGTCTGAAGGAATATATTTCTTCAGCATCATCTCGAGGTAAGTGCTGTCTATGGGTTTTGTAAGGTAATCGTCGAAGCCTTTTGACAGATAGCGTTCCCTCGCGCCGACGACCGCATCGGCTGTAAGACAGATAACAGGCGTATTGATATTAGGACCGTCCTTGTGACTCCTGATGATGCGGAATGCTTCTTCACCGTCCATTTCAGGCATACGCTGGTCCATGAGGATAACATCGTATTTATTCTTGAGTGAGAGAGTCACCGCTTCTCTGCCGCCGCCTGCAGTATCGATGCAGATCTTTGTATCCTTGAGAAATTCCGTTGCTACGATAAGATTCATCTTAGTATCATCCACAATGAGGATATGAGCATCGGGTGCCCTGAAGCTCTCGTGATATGCCTTCTTATTGCCGATGCTCTTCTCGAATTTTTCCTTGAAATTACCAATCGGTTCATCCGAGAGGACCGTCTGAGGGATAGTAATGGTGAACGTGGATCCGACGCCGTAAGTACTGTCGACTTTTATGTTTCCGCCCATCATTTCCACAAGCATCTTGCTGATCGCCAGGCCGAGACCGGTGCCTTCCTTGGTGCTGTTCTTCTCAAGATCTACTCTCTCGAATTTTCCGAACAGCTTGCCTATGTCTTCTTTGCTGATACCGATACCGGTGTCTGATACGGCAACAATGAGTTCAATTACGGGCTTTCCGTCAGGAGATTTATTCTCTTTCATCCTGCCGCTGACCTTAAGGGAAACGCTTCCTTTGTCGGTATACTTGACCGCATTGTTCAGGATATTTGTGATGACCTGTCTGATCCTTACGACATCGCCGTGGAGAAGGTCAGGGAGCTTCTCGTCAACATCCGTCTCAAATGTCAGGTTCTTCTCCTGAGCCTTGATAAATACCATGTTGCTGACATCGTTTATTACTGAGCTCAGCTGGTATTCACCGTTAACGATATCCATCTTTCCTTCTTCGATCTTAGTGAAATCAAGGATGTCGTTAATGATCGCAAGGAGATTGTTTCCTGCACTGTCAACGTTGCCGGAATAATTTCTTATCTTCTTGAACGATTCGTGGTAGACCGCAGGATTTGCGTTTGTCAGTTTCTCTGCTTTGACGGATTCTCTTAAGATCATCTCATTCATTCCGAGAACGGCATTGATAGGTGTCCTGATCTCGTGGCTGGTATTAGCAAGGAAGTCCGTTTTTGCTTCGTTCGCGTGTCTTGCCACTTTGAGAGCTTCGTCCTGCTTGATTTTCGCTTTTACGGTCTCATATTGGGCAAGGGCGCACATGAAAACATTGACCAGATACATCATCGGCAGACGAGAATAATAAGATGAAGGGAACTGATAACCCATATCTTTCAGAGGCGTGTACATATATACGCACATGATCACGAAAAAGACCAGACAGAAATAAAGCGAGTACGACAGGTTGAAGAAGAAGAACACGACCGGCACGGCCAGGAAGATCAGGAAGATGCTCGTTCCCTCCGTTCCTCCGGTATAAATGAAAAACGTGAACGTGATCCAATAGACAATGCATTGGATGTTTATCGCCACATGCATGAGCCACCGGCGTTCTTTCTTGCCGAACTTACATATCGAGAAGTTGACGATCGCAATTGCCGTCATTATCGCGCAGAACAGCGCGTATCTCGCGACAAGCATATTGCCGCGGATAAAATTATCCACGCTCAGATAGACACAGAAAGGAACGACCACAGAATAAACGATAATGCTCTGTGTCAGATTAACTGTGACATAACGCTCGTCAATATGAAAACGTTTCTTCTTTTCCATATGTACCCCGGAGCACGGATATTCTAAAAAAATCTTTAGTTAACTGCATTATATCACGTCTCGGGAACATGCTTTACTTAACTTTACTTAATGTATAATTGTTATTGCCGGTTTATGTTTTTTTCGAAAATTGAATTTAAGGGATAGGGGTAAAGAAATGGCAACACTGTGTAAGAACTGCAGCCATCCGCTGGTATTTGACCCGGCTTCTCAAAAGCTTGTCTGTTCTTCCTGCGGAAGTTCGTTCAGAGCTGATGAGGTTGAATCCGAGTCAAAAGAATACAGACAGGGTCTGAAGGCTGAATCAGCAGAAGAGATCTACGGTACAAAAGATCAGGACCTCATGGACTGTTACGTTTATTCGTGCAGCGAGTGCGGCGGCGAGATCATAATTAACGGCACGGAAGCTTCAACGACTTGCATTTACTGCGGTAATTCCAACGTGGTATTCAGCAGGATCGCCAAGCAGAAATGCCCTGAGTTCGTGCTTCCTTTCTCGATCACCAAAGAGAGAGCCATAAGGCTTGTTCACGAGAAGATCGACAGAGGCTTTTTTATCCCGAAGGATATAAAAAATTTCTCGCCCGAATGCGTAAGAGGAATCTATATTCCATACTGGATCGTAAATGCATCTTACACGGATGCCGTTGTTGTTAAGGGTCAGGTAAAGAGCGGAAAGAATTCCGTGACCAGGTATTTCGGACGTGCGGGAAGGATGAATCTTAATAATCTTCCGATCGATGCTTCATGTGCTTTGTCTGATGAGAGCAGCTCAAGACTTGAACCGTTCGAGTTATCGAGGCTGAAGCCTTTCGATGAGGATTATCTTGCAGGATTCTACTCTAATGTCTCGGATGTCACCTACAGTGATCTGAGACACGCAACGCTCGACAGGGCAAGGGAATACTTCAATGCCGAAGCAATAAATGATGTAAAAGCGAGCAGCAAAAAGATCATATCTTCTTTCCCGTCCATGAAGCTCGAGAATGACATGATATATGCGATGCTTCCTGCATGGTTTATCACATTCAAATACAAGGGGAAACAGAACACTATCCTTGTAAACGGCGATACGGGAAAAGTCGTTTGCGGACTTCCCTGGAACAAGATACTGTTCTATTCGCTTCTGATAACTTTGGGAATCGTTGCATCAGTAGCATTGTTTTTCGTGTTCAAGGAAACGTTGCCTTTTTTCTTCACGGGCAGATCATCACGCAGCAGCAATGACGGTAACGGCAAGATCATAGGAATTCTCATTGCCGGAATCATTGCATTGTTTTCGACCGGCATCGGCAAGGTAGTCAAGGTAATCAAGAATATTAACCTTACGCAGGATAAGGCAATATTCAATTTCATGAAGAAGAGACAGGGGTGACACTATGATAAATGTAATGGCATTTCTGTTTGCAACAGGATTGGGATTCGGACTCTCATGCTGGATCTTTGGTACGATACTCGACAAATCAAATAACATCGGTGACAGCCGCGGCAAGAACACCGATTACAAAGCATACGTTACTTTCACTGCCAGAAAAGACAAACTGTCGAACGCTGAAAGGGATGGGTTCTCTGCAAGGTATGCCGAGAGGATCGACTCTCCGTCCGCAGGCCCTTCCGGCTCCGAACTTGTCAGAAGATTAACTGACGAGGAGATAAAAAAGTACGATTCGCAGTTGCAAAAGAATGAAACTGAACCGGCCGTTCAGCCTGTCACAGATATTCTTGATTCCGAGTCTGAATTTGAGGCCTGGGAGAAAAAGTATTATCCTGATTAATCGCCGTTCAAGCGTAATACTTAATGAAACGGTCACGGTCGATCTGATACAGTTCCTCACCGAGTGCATCGCTGATCTCGATCAGCATGCGTTCATATGTGCACTGAAGCGGCGAGACCTTATTCTCGTCACCGGTATTCATACGGTTAGAACAGCCACATGAATTGGTGCAGCGCTTTACGAGATCACAGTTGACACAAGTCTCCGGTGTTGCCGCTTTCTTGGCGATCTCAATGACTTTTGCTTCATTGATGCCGTCGAAAACATTGCCCAGCAGATAATCATCATCTCCGATGAAAGACGTGCACGGATAAAGATTTCCTTCCGGAGTAACAGGCATCTGCCTGACGCCAAGATGGCAGCGCTCTGCCGGGTTCTTGCCGCTGATGCAGTCCCTGATCTTTGCGTTAAATGCTGACATAAAGAACCGTTCTTTGTTCAGGAACAGTTCTTTCAGATAAGCTGATGTTTTCTCAAGCTGCTCTCTCAAAGCAACGAGATCTTCGTCAGTCCAGTTGACCTTTTTGCCGTATGCGAGGACAAACGACACTTTCCGGAAACCAAGATCGTGAAGATACTTTACGGATTCAAAATAGTAGGGAACCGCCTGGGGCGCAATAGTTGCCAGGGCGGTCGAATCAGGCATATAACTTAGGAGGAGCTTTGCTTTCTCTTCGACCACGGATGACGTGGGCTTGCCGCCGGCAAATATCCTGCAGATGTCCTGCGCTTTGCCGTCGAAAGAAAGACCTATTCCGAGATTAGCTTTTTTCGCGCGCTCAAGAAATTTCTCTTCCAACAAAGATCCGTTGGTCGTCATCTTGCAATCGAACCGTATTCCTGTCTTAGCGGATTTCTCCTCGCAGTAATCCAACGCCTTGTAGATGAGATCCTTCTTAAGCAGAGGTTCGCCTCCGAAAAAACAAAGACCTGCGCGCTGCCCTCTGGAAAATGCGAGATCGCAAGCCTTGAAGAGAACTTCTTCGGTCATGTCTTTGGGGCATTTCTCGCGGATGCAGTAGCTGCAGTCCATATTGCAATTATCAGTGAGGTGCAGTGTGAGATTCATGAATTATGTCTCCTTGGTGCATTCGGTCTTCTCGGTCTCGTCAATAGCGATTACCCCTTCTAATTCAATCTCATTTGTGGGCTCTATAGCGACATCTCCGTCTAATTCAACCTCTCCTGCAAGTACAGGATTGTCTCCGTCTGTCTTGCTGTATTCTGTCTCATCCGGACGGATATCTGCAGCTCCGGCAAGATCGACCTGATCGGTGTTGTCTGTATTGATCGCAACGTCTCCGTCATATCCGACAGGATCCGTGCATCCCGTAACTGTCATTGCCATTAATATTGTTGCGACGCCGATAGCGTAAACCGGCTTCTTATAATCTTTTGCAGGTGTAATCTTCATTGTCTTGCCCTCCTTGTTTGTGCCTTTGTCCTATATACAGACAAGGAATGAAAAATGTTGCAAAACCTATATATTCTTTTGAAAACTATTTCTGTTACTCAATATTAATATTATAGCGTAGAAACCGGGGCTGATTAAGGGGAGGGCGGGTTTTTGTTACGCTCGCTTCGAGCCTCGCGTGCTCAACGGAGTCTCGTTTCCAGGAAAGATCACAGCAAAATCACAGCAGGTAGTGAATTCGGCTGTGATTTTTCACCAATAAATTAGGCTGCCCCGTATTCACCGACATGAGGATCCGGCTTCATTATCAGCCTGAGCCTCTTCTGCATTGCCACATACTCTCCGTACGGGATCTCAAACTTGAGCTCTTGCCGGTAATTCCTGTCTTTTTCCATAGTTATCCTTAAGAGCCCTCCTTAACTTGATAGCGCCATTGTAGGAGGGTTACCTGAAATGAAGGTGAAGTAAGAAATATGAAGAATTCCGCCGGTGCGAAAAACAGAAATACAGTTTTTGTGACTAAAACACTGTTGAATACTCTCAAAAAAGTCATTGCATTGCGAAAACGACTATTTTGTGCAATTGCAATCTTACTACCGGCAGCATTTGCAGTTCGCTATCTTTCCGACTTTTCGTGTTGAAAAACTCGGCAGAAAAGTCGGATTTCCGGATTTCCGACTATTTGTCCGACTTTACAAAGCATATTAGTCGGAAAAAAGTCGGATTAATCCAAGCAAGGGTGGCAAATACTCACAAAATTAGTCATAGAGGCCGGGACCAGAATAAATAATTACAGATCTACCGTTATCTTCATGGATTTGCCGTCGGGACAGATCGCAAGGATCTTGCCGCCGTGAGCTTCTGCGACGGCTTTTGCGACGGCGAGACCTATTCCGTTGCCGCCTGTGGTTGTGTTGCGGGATTCATCAGGGCGGTAGAAGCGGTCGAAAAGACGGTTTACGTCAGGTGCTTTCTCGTAATTGCAGGTATTATAGACTTCGATGTGAGTTCTGTTCTTGTTCTTGTGCATCGAAAATGAGATCTTCCCGCCATCATCCGAATATTTGATCGCATTATCGATCAGAACTGACAGCATTTGCTGGATGGATACTTTCTCGCCGATGATGGATACGTTTTCCTGTACGTCTGTCTTTATCTCCTTGCCGCGTGCTTTGGCCTGGGGAATAAAGACTTCGAGGGTCTCCCAGACGGCACCGCTTAAGTCGAACTGTTCCTTGTCGGGAACGGGCTTGATCTCGTCGAGTTTGGAAAGTGCGACAAGTTCGCTGACAAGGCCGGACATGCGGCTGACCTGGGAGCGGACATTGTCTGTCCATTCGTCTTTTCCGTGATCCATTTCGATGACATCGATGCTGGTCGAAATGGAGGTAAGAGGTGTCTTGAGCTCGTGGCTTGCATCGGTGATGAAACGCTTCTGGATCTCGATGTTCTGGGCAATCGGCTGGATTGCTTTTTTGGATAAGAGCATGACGAGGATGAAGACCAGGAGCAATGCAGCTGCTGAAATGACAAGCGTCATGCAGAGTATGGAATTCATTGACCTTATCTCGTTCTCACAATTAAGGAAGACTACGACGGTCGCGTCATCAGAATCGATCCTTGCGTAACGGTAACCGCCGATATATCCGCGGTCAGAGTTTTTCGCAAGAGCAGAGAGGGTGTAATCGACCGCTTCAGATTCATCGACTGACGCGACGAAATCCATTGATGCGAAAAGCACCGAGTTATCATCGCTGACAGCAACGATGAAGAAACGTGTCATGTAGTTGGCTTCGAGATCCGGCAGTGCGAGGAAAGGTTCCATCGGAGGGTTATCACCGTTCATGCCGGGACCGGGGCCGCGCATGTCAGGTCCCGCAAATTGTGGCCTGTAAGCATCGTAGGTGACGATCGAATCAATGGTCCGGTCTAAACGTTGGGTCTCAACGCAGTAGTTAAAAATATTTACAAGGCCCGCGATCAGCGCGATCACGAGGAAGAAAGCGAGCATTGCTGCGGATATGAAACGCCAGCGGAGCTTCTTGATCATTCGATGGCCTCCAGCGAATAGCCGGCGCCTCTGATTGTTTTTATCTCGACATTGGCATTAAGTGATTTCAGCTTCTTTCTGACAAAACCGATGTGGGTCCACACGACGTCGATGTAGGATTCCGAGTCCAGACCCCAGATCTTTTCCATAAGGTGCTCAGTCGAGAACACGAAGCCCGGATGCAGGATAAAGAGCTCCATCAGCTGGAATTCTTTGTTGGTGAGGCTGACGGATTTACCGCCGACACTCATCTCGAATTTGTTGGTGTCCAGGACCAGATTTCCGATCGATTTAACGGAATCGGAATAGACTTCGCTCCGGCGGCCGAGTGCTTTAACTCTGGCAATGAGCTCCGGAGTTGCAAAGGGCTTCGGCAGATAATCGTCCGCGCCTGCATCGAGGCCGGCAACACGGTCTTCGATCTCAGCTTTTGCGGTGAGCATAAGAACGGGCGTTTTGATACCTTCGGCACGCATCTTGGAAAGAACCTCCAGACCGCTCATTCCGGGCATCATGATGTCCAGAACTATTACTTCGTAAGGTCCTGATTGTATGTAGCTCCATGCATCGGTTCCGTTGTGAACGATATCAACAGAGAACTTGGATTTTTCCAAGATCACTTTGAGTGCTTTAGCTGTTGAGATCTCGTCTTCCGCAATCAGTATCTTCATTGATCTTCTCCTTTTTGAAGAAATCTTAATTGGCGCTCCTGAAACCTAGTTGAAATGCTTTTCTGTTTAATTATATAGCAAATCCTATTATTCTTGCCTGTCCGAAAAGCAATACCGCAAGGCTTTTCCGTTCTTTGAGATTTGCCACAGTTTGTTTCAGGTTAAGTTCAAGTACCGGTCAAATAATTGGCTCATATCCAATGGGAAAAAGGAAGGCGGTTCAAATGGAAAACAACACTGAGAAAACGGACAACATATTTACAGAACAACAAGACATTTCCTCATTAAAGATCACCCCCAAAAAGACAAGAGGAACGGCAGCAAAGATCGCAGCCCTCGCGCTTTGCTGCTCTCTTGTCGGAGGAGCGGCAGGCGCGGGCGGTGTTTTCGCACTAGACAGATTAAACGGGAAAGATGAGACAAAAACTGAAAGCACAAAAACAGATTCCACGATCCGTGTAGGAAGCCGCGACGATGTCTCGGTCAAACTCACCTCGGTCGACACAAGCAATGAACTGACCGCATCTGAGATCTATGCCAATAACGTTAATTCCACGGTCGGCATTACCACTTCGATCACGGCGAATTATTACGGCTACCAGATGCAGGCTTCCGCTGCGGGGTCCGGATTTATCCTCACTGATGACGGCTACATCGTGACGAATTATCACGTCGTCGAAGGCGCGAATGCGATACAGATCACTACATACGATAATGAATCCTACGATGCGGAACTTATAGGATATGACGAGAGCAGCGACATTGCGGTCCTTAAGGTCGATGCTGAGAACCTGACACCTGTCATTCTCGGTGACTCCGACCGGCTGAATGTCGGCGACAGCGTGGTGGCTATCGGCAACCCGCTCGGACAGCTTGCGTTCTCGCTTACATCGGGTTCTGTCAGCGCTCTTAACCGCAGGATCTCTATCAGCAACGTTCCGATGAACCTTATTCAGACCGACTGTGCGATCAACTCCGGCAACTCCGGCGGCGCGCTCTTCAATTCTTATGGCGAAGTTATCGGCATAACCAATGCGAAATATTCTTCTTCCGGTACTTCCATGACTGCCGCTATCGAGAACATCGGCTTTGCAATCCCGATCAACAACGTGAGCAACATTATCACATCAATTATTGAAAAAGGTTATATCGAGAAGACTTATATAGGTATCAGTGTCAGCAACGTGCAGAGTTATAACCGGAACGCAAATATGTGGGGTTCCGGTAACAGTTTTCCTGTTGACTCTGATTCTGATATTAAGGGCGTAGTGGTTTGCAAAGTCGATGAAGACAGCCCGGCCGAGAAGGCAGGTATAATGACCGGCGACGTGATCACAGCCGTAAACGGAACGGAGATCAGCGATTATTCGGAGCTCGGCTCGATTCTTTCGCTGGGAAAAGAAAATGACAATTATACCCTTACCATATACCGTGATGGCGGGATTATTGAGATAAAGGTCAAGCTCGGGGTCCGTCAGAAGGACGCTCTGCCGGATGAGAAGAACGGGAGCAAAGGTGATTTCCCGAACCCCGGTGAGTTCCCTGGCGGTAACAATTCAAAGCCGGGAAACTGACAGGTATTAAATAACGTTTATTCTGAAAATATAGCGCTAAGGGGCTGTCTCCAAATGTGCGTAATGCACGGCGGGACAGCCCTTGTAGTTGCGAGTGGATTGAGTGTTCGGAAAAATAGCTGTTCCGATTTTTTATTTGGCAGCTGAACGTATGAGATTTGTGAAACAAGGTTTGTGAATAATCTCCAGTGCTGAAAACAGACCCAAAATGTCGTCAAATCGGGTCTGATTTTTGCATCTCAATTTGACATCACCCTTCCGAAATGATAGAGTTAGTCTAAACTAACCAAAAGATTAAACAGCGGAAAACAAAGGAGAATACAATGGTAAAGACGGTCATTTTAGGTCTCATGATCCCATTCATCGGAACTGCCGCAGGTTCCGCTTGCGTATTCTTCCTGAAGAATGATCTGAAGGACGGGATCAAGCGTGCGCTGACCGGATTTGCGGCGGGCGTAATGGTCGCGGCGTCGATCTGGAGCCTGATCGTTCCTGCAATTGAGCAGTCTTCTGACAAGGGAAGATTCGCGTTCCTTCCCGCGTTTGCAGGTTTCTGGTTCGGAATACTTTTCCTGCTGCTTTTAGATCACATTATTCCTCATCTTCATGTGAGCATTGACCAGGTGGAAGGTCCCAAGAGCAAACTGACGCGTACCGCCATGCTCGTACTTGCAGTGACGCTGCACAACATTCCTGAGGGAATGGCCGTAGGTGTTGTCTATGCCGGACTGATGAACGGTTCCGGAAATATTACCGCGGGTGCCGCGATGGCCCTCGCGCTTGGAATTGCGATACAGAATTTCCCTGAGGGCGCGATCATATCGATGCCTCTGTTCTCGGAAGGAAAGAACAAACCGAAGTCGTTTGTGCTCGGTGTTCTCTCAGGTGCGGTTGAACCGGTGTTCGGAGGGCTGACAGTTCTTATTGCAGGTCTTGTGGTTCCCGCAATGCCGTATCTTTTGTCCTTTGCAGCGGGCGCGATGCTTTATGTGGTCGTGGAAGAGCTGATTCCCGAGATGAGCCAGGGAAAGCATTCCAATATCGGAGTAATATCTTTCGCGATCGGCTTCAGCCTTATGATGGCGCTCGATGTGGCTCTGGGGTAAGCCGGGGTAAGCGGGGATAAACCTGAGTAAGCCGGGGTAAGTTCACGGAAGGACTGTAATGCTATAATTCAGTCATGGATCCTAATCATGAACTGAAAAAAGAGATTAATAGTGTAAAGCGGGCGGCTGTGCTGATCCTTGCGGCGGTTATGCTGGCTTCTTGCAGTGCACAGCCCGAGACTTCCGAAGAGACAACCTCAGAGACTACTGTCTGGACTGAAGTTTCCGTTGAAACGACTGAGATCGAGACACCGGGATCCGAGTTTCCGCCGATAACATATATTTATTCCATGCCGGATATCGAAAAGACAGAGAGCTTAACAAAGTCGATGGTCTTCTACCGTGACGGCAAGCCGATCTACGGAAAGATAACCCTTCCGAAAGGCAAGGGTCCTTTCAAAACGATCATTATCTCCAACGGTTTATATGCTCCGCTCGGAAGATACTCGAACAAGGCGCTCAGCTATAGTGAGAAGGGATATGCCGTCGTGGAGTTTCAGTATCAGAACGGAGAACCCCCCGAGTCTTATGACGATCCTGAATTTCTCGGAGACTTTATCTATGAACAGGTAAAAGACCTTTTCGCAGTCATGGATTCCATGTCATACCTGCCATATGTAGACACATCAAACCTGTATTTGTACGGGCATAGTATGGGCGGACTTGTTACGTCGTATGCAGGAGCAATGAGGCAGGACAAGGTCAAGGGTCTCATACTCGTGGATCCGAGTTTTTATGCTACCGATCTTATGTCTTTCGAAAATGATCCGACCATCACGACTGATATTTATCCGCTTCTTAAGGAGTGCAATATCCCTGCGGTTATTATCACGGGAACGGCGGGAAGCTTCGGGGAAGATCCGCATGCTTTTGATGATGCGATGAAGGCTTTCCCGAGATGCGAACTGATCAGGATCGAAGGCGCGACGCACACCATGGAAGGCGCAGCGAGTGAGCAGGTGGTGGAGCTGTCTGTCGAAGCGATGAAAAAATGGGGTTGATCCTTTGGTATAATGAACCTGTTGTTTGGAACAATACCATAAAGCATTAGAACTTGTGCGCCGTTTATATGGGGAGGCGGAAAAATGCGTTTTAAGATTAGAAAGACCGTAAGCATCCTTTGTGCAGCTGGCTGTCTGGCATCACTGTCAGGATGTTTTCTTCTTCCGGTAAATAAGAAATACACTTATGATCAGGTATCTGAGGAACTGAGAAAAACGATTACAGTAACGGATTGGGACGGTCCGGTTTCTGACGGCATGGAAGTAAGTTATGTCATGACCAGGAAAGTCTATAAGGATAACTCAGGAACCGGCTCTGATCTCAGATATGAGTACGACGGGAAAGGCCGTCAGACTGCTGAGATATCCGTTGAAGAAAAATATTCGACACGTGCTTCCCTTGTCTACAACGATGACGGAACGCTCGCCAGGAAAGAATATAAAACGAACGGAAAGGTCTTCGGTTATCACATACAGGATTACGAAGTAACTTATGAATACAACGATAATGCCCAGCTTGTTTCCTATACAAGGGTCAGTTTTTCCGATGAAGGCGAAGAATCCAGGAAGACAGTTTACAAATATGAATATGAGAACGGACATCTGGTCAGTGACGGAGATAGGACGTATGACTACAACGATGAAGCGGCACCTTATTATGAGTACGTCGTTCTGGTCAATGATTCCAGTTCGTCGGGAGATATACAGATCGTTAAATATTTCTACGATGAGAACCGGATCCTGATCGCTGAAGAGTACAATGAGACCATAACAAACTATGAGTATGAGAAAGGTGTTCTTACGGGCAAAACGGCAACGGACAAATGGGGCTACTGTACCCGCACAGATGCCGAAGACAGAGTATTGTCCTGCACAGATGCCGACGGAAATCTTATGTGGCGTTATACATATAATGAGCATGGTGATCAGACAAGTTACGAAGCCTGGAAGGATGGGAAACCCAGCGCAAAGAATACCAGTTCATATGTTTACGATGAGAATGGCAACCGTGTCTCGCTCGAAAAAGAATTCTGGTCTGTAGATAATGACGGGAAAGAAAGCAGCTTTAAATCCAAGGATACTTATGAATACGATGAACACGGACTGCTGATCTGCGAAGTTACGGAGATCGACGGAAGATTTACCCGCATGGAAGTTTATTCATACGAAGCGATCCTGATTCCGGCTGAAGGGTAATTGTTTACATTTTCGAGATAACTTTCGTAATTTTTTAATAGTTATAATGTAAACATATTTGATCAGTCAGCAGCATTTTTAACCGGAAAAGGAAGTGTGAGATTATGAAAAAGCTGATATCTGTAATTCTTGCGGCAGCAATGGTTCTTTCACTGGCAGCCTGTGACACTGCAAATAATAGTAAGGACTCAAAACACCGTGACCGTAATTCAAAAGAAACCCTGGCTTATAAGCCTGAATTTGGCGATCCGGAAGTCACCGATGTGCCGACGATAGAGACCGATGAGACAACGGAACCCACGGTAACCACTGAAACCTCAGAGACTACTACGGAAGCTACCACAGAAGCCACCACGACAACTGTTGCAGGTTTTGGCAGAGCAACCGATTATGTTATTGATGTGCGTTCAGATTACAAGCATCTTGAGATCTACAGCGAATATCATGTTCCGAAGGTCCTTTTAAATTCATCTGATGTAGATGATATGCAAAAAGAAATAGAACAATGCTTTGAAGGTTATGCTGCTGATATAGCAGAATACGGCAATACGCATTACTACAGCACTGATTATGCTGCCTTCCTGACACAAAACGGAATCTTAACGGTAGTTTTCGTTGAGAACGGCGAATGGGATGACGACATTTTCCATGTCTGGAACTTTGATGTAACCACGGGAAAGAAAGTTCCGAATTATAAGATCGCATCGGCTGCCGGTATCAGCAATATAAGACAGACGGCGATGGATGCCGCACAGGCTTACCTCAATAATTCAGGAATGTTTGTTGTTGAGAATTATGAGCTGGTATCCCCTGATGATGAATTCTATGCTAAAGCCGTAGAAGACACTTTCTCCGAAGAAAGACTTAATGATGACATGATGATCGGGCTTATGAATGACGGATCGATATTTTTTGTTTCCGGAATTGCCTCATATGCGGGCGGCGAATGGTATTACAGAATGTACGATGCCCAGGGCAAAGATCTCCATAATGTAGCAGGATGGGTCAGATAATCTGATAAGTTACTGAATATATACGATCGCCGTACGCTTGAATGACGATATTATGTTGAGTACCGAAGTATAAATGACACCTGCGCAGTAAATGTAGACAGGTATCTCGACGTGCTTGATGAATATCAGGCACAGTGCGACAAGCGTGATGTTTCCGATGAACTGTGCCAGATCGATCTTCCAGCCGGGATTGCCGTCGCGTTTGTTGCCTACTGTGCGGACAATATTCAGTACTGCTGCGATGAGGTGGCAGGCAACAACATATATGACCAATACCGCCTGAGCCTGGTCAACGAGTGCAGATGCGAATACGCCTGCATCGAATAAAAGCAGTCCGATGAGCAGGATCCGTTTTCCGCCGATCATATGATTTGCATGTGTCAGATAGTAGATGATGTATCCAATTCCTTTGAAGATGAGCCATAAACCGACTAAAGCCGCGATCAGTTCGAATCCGTACTCAGGCACTATCATCAGTGCCAAAGCACCCAGGATCGCAAATATCGCGCCGATCACTTTAAATACGCGTCTGGTCTTGCTCATGCTTCCTGCCTCTTGCTTTCTTTAACGAGCTTACGGTATTCCCTTATGCCGCTGATTCCGAACCTGCTGTATTTTACCGAGAATCCTGCAAGCATGTTTTTGGATCTGTAGATCTTGCTGGTGACCATGCTCTTTTGTGAGAGCGATGCCACTATGAATCTTCCGAGAACGGTATTGTCCCGGGACTCTTCCGGGGCATTCTTGTATTCTTCCACATAAGCTGATACATCAAAATCAGGGATTTCTTTTCCCGATAATTCCTCTCCGAAGGCTTTCCAGTCCGATGAAGCGTCAGGACGTCTAACGGTGAGGATATTCATGATTCTTTCTTCATAGGGACTGACCGCTTCCTCATCATATTTCCCGGTCTCGAAAATATCATTAAGGCCTCTTAAAAATTTCATCGCATAGATCATCTGACAGAAAGCTTTGCGGTAATCGGAGGGATTATCCTTAAGGCATTCTCTGTAGTTATCCCATGCAGGCATGTACTTGTATCTGATAAAACTGTAGTCGGGAAGATGTCCTGCATGGCCGTGCCCAAGGTTTAATACCGAGTTCTCGATCATATTGAAAATGGTGCTGTTAAAAGCGGAATTTTCGAGATCGTCTTCGGCTCCCGGACTATGCTTAAATGAGATCTTGCGCGAAGAACCGTCTTCAAATATCTCAAAAAAGTTGTTGTCGGTATTATTGATTACGAGAGACGGAGTTCCTGCAAAATTATAGTGCGCCCATGTATCTGCAAGAACGTGCATAGCGATGCCTGCGGCCTGCAGGCTTTTGTCTTTGGCAAGCTCAACGGTATCTTTTACGAGAACTCCGTCAGGGCCGCAGATAAGCCTGTATTTATTCCTGTAGTTTTTGGTTGCGAGCGGAGTTTTGGCATAAAGATCCTTCGGCAGGAAATGGAATGAAGCCCATATCCTTGTGATGTCCTGAAGTGACGTTATGTCTGATTTCATATCAACGAGCTCGGCCTGCGACTGGCTTGAAGCAGCGTGGACAGTGGCGGATATCGACTTTAAGAAAGTCGTTGTGCAGCAATCAACCATTTGCGCGCTGTAACATATTTCGAGCGCTTCTTCGTGAGAGTAGCCTGCAAGAAATGCAGCGCAGTATGTTGCATAGTAGTGGAAATCAGCCTGCAAATTACCCGACCTCCATACCGTATTTTCTTCTGTAATGTCTGACACTTATTGTCGCCGCGAAAACTTCGACAGTGGTCACAAGTGATGAAAGTTCCAGGAAGATAGCTGTAAGGTTATCGAAGAAGTCGCCTATTGCCTCTGTCATGGCCCAGAAAACAGCAACTATGGATAGTACCGAGCCGATGATAAGCCAGCCGCAGACAATAAGATGTCCGACACCGTATTTTTTTCCGCCAGCTTCACGGCGGGCCCTGAGACCGACGTATAATCTCAGTATTACGTCCAGAGATAAGATTGCAGCTGTGAGGATCATCGTAATTACCACACCGACCGGTCCCAGTCCTTCCAGATCCGCCGGATCTATGATCTGAAGACCGAAAAATGCCTGGGCAATTATCTTTATAATGCCCCAGAAACCGAAAATAATAACACCCGTCCCCAAAACGACGAGAGTATTCAGGTTTCTGCGGTATTTAATTGAATCTTTGTCATTTTTCAGAATGCTGCTGCATTCCATGTTTTTTGTTCTCCGATCGGATGCAATATATGAATTATACTGATAAAAATGTGATTTGTTAAAACAGTATAGTCTTAGTTTTAGGCTTTTATCTTTTGCAGTGATATAATCTCACCTGAATTATTAATGATATTCAAGGGGATAAATATATGTATGCTGACATTGGTATTTTAATTCTGTTTTGGATGAAGATCATAATTGTATTTGCTTCCGCACTTGCAGGACTTATTTTTGGCATACTGATTGCTTCAAATAAAGTAAAGTCTACAAAGGTCCTTGGCATCGGTATTATCATTTCAGCGGCCGCTTCCATAGTATCAAATGCGCACAACTTTTTGATTCGGTATGTAAACATCGAGGTATATGCACGTTATGCTACTCTTTCATCTATCGTGACGTTGATCGCAACTTTTGCCGGTGCAATATGCACCTGTGTATTTATTCATAAAAATTATGGTAAGAAGTTTATCTATATCCCGGTATTGCTTCTTCGTGCAGGCCTCATTGCGGTAAACTATATAGTAAGTATGGCGTTAAGCAAGTCCACTTCTTTGTCCGTTCCCACACTTGGATATTGGATCAGCTTAACGAATGAGATAAACAACCTTGTTACGGGAATTGTCCTGGCTGTCATAGTCATTGGTATTTTTTATAAGAACAGAAATACCGAGAAGGTTATTCCCAAGTATTGGTTCTTCAAGATCATATCTTTTATCATTAGCTGTGTACTAGCCTTCGGCAGAATGATCTCATACTCTGTTTTGCTCGCAGCAGCATACGGAACAGGGAAGGCAGATTTGAATATCTTCGCCCAGATCTGGTCAGGAAATACGGAGCTGATATCTATCTGGTCTGAATTGATCGGCGCGCTGGCAGGTCTTATCATACCAATCTATATTCTTGTTATGGTAAGAGATTATTCCAGAAAAGAGGATCTCGCAGGCGCTCACATATAATAAGGTTTATTCTTGTCAACGGTCCTGTCGCCGCGGAACCTTGCATCGGTAAATGTCCCCGATACTACTCCGTATGCAATTATGTTTCCTGAGCTGCCGTTGATACCGGTATCGACACTTTGGATGAATTCATCAAGTTTCGGATTGACACTGTTGACGGCACCGCTTAATGTTTCTACAGGTTCCTTAACAGCAATAACGTAGATATTGAAAGTGTGTGTGTAACCGTGTCCGATATGAGGTCCTGCATACTCTGTTGCAGATGCCCATCCGTGCGGAAGTTCCGTCTCTGTGACGTTGTTGGATCTCCAGTGAAGGAAGCCGTTTGTGTTGTCATCGACCATGTAGATCACATATGCTTTCGCGCCGTCTATTGGTGTCCACGATAACTGCGGAGACGCATTATCACCGATATGGGTTTTGGAGATTGAATCGTTCCAGACACCATCAGTCAGATCAGTTGAAGTTACATCAAATGTATTTAGTCCGTTAAGATATCTTCCGACCGCATTTCCGTCTGTCTCCGTGATCTCGGAAAGCGTGTTATCCGAAGATGCTGAAGTGCTGCTTATATTATTTGAACAGCCTGACAGCAATGTTATTGCAGAGACAATAATAAGCGATAAAAATATCTTTGGGATCTTCATAAATCCGGCGCCGGTTCCTTTCCGTTTTCGAGACTTACAAGATTATAGCATTATGAATAAGAAAAGGGGCTACCGCTTGGCAGCCCCTTGCTCATCAAATGAATTGATAATGTCAGTGATATCAGAAAAGATTTACTGACTTTCCGTTTGCATCGAAGATCTTCTTCTCAGCTGCTACGACATAAACGTCGCCGCCGAGCTTAGCAGCCTTCTTCTCGATAGCCTTGATATCGATCTGCTTGCCGTCGATCTCGAAAATGATCTTTCCGAGCTTCTTAACAGGAGCCTTCTTAGCAGGTGCTTTCTTTGCTGCAGGCTTCTTAGCAGCAGCCTTCTTAGCGGGAGCAGCCTTCTTAGCAGCGGGCTTAGCAGCAGCCTTCTTAGCGGGAGCAGCCTTCTTTGCAGCGGGCTTAGCAGCAGCTTTCTTAGCAGGAGCAGCCTTCTTAGCAGCGGGCTTAGCAGCAGCCTTCTTAGCGGGAGCAGCCTTCTTTGCAGCGGGCTTAGCAGCAGCTTTCTTAGCTGCAGGCTTTTTAGCTGCAACTTTCTTTACTGCTTTTTTAACTTCTTTCTTAACCTCATCAACCTTAGTGATGATCTCATTTTTCTTCTCGTCTGCCATTAATAATTCCTCCGTATAGTATTATGCATTTGAGATTTAATTGAGTTACATATTTTGATTCTACCAATCTTTGAAATAACGTCAATAAATATACTGTTAATATATTTTGTCCCATTAATCAAAGTTGTATTCTGTTAGACTTTAATTAACGATTTTCCGGAGCGGAATCATGATGGCAAAAACTTACATCGCAATCGATCTCAAGTCTTTCTACGCAAGCGTTGAATGCGTGGAGAGAAAGCTTGATCCGCTCAAAGTTAATCTTGTTGTTGCTGATCCTTCAAGAACAGAAAAGACCATTTGTCTTGCCGTGTCACCATCGCTTAAGAGTTACGGAATATCTGGAAGAGCGAGACTTTTCGAAGTCGTACAGCGTGTCGAATTTATTAACAACGAACGAAGGTGGAAGGCTCCCGGCAAGAGACTTAAGGGAAAGAGTTTTTTCTATCCGGAGATCCAATCGGATCCTTCACTTGCAGTCGATTACATAGTAGCTCCGCCGCAGATGTCTCTTTACATGAAGATAAGCGCGAAGATCTACGGCATATATCTGAAGTATGTTGCACCGGAAGATATTTTCGCGTATTCGGTAGATGAAGTCTTTATCGATGCAACGGATTATCTGAAATTGTATAACACGACTGCACACGGTTTTGCACGCATGCTGATACAGGATGTATTGAGGACTACGGGAATAACTGCCACTGCGGGTATAGGTACAAATATGTTTCTTTGCAAGATCGCGATGGATATAGTCGCGAAGCATATTCCTGCCGATGACGATGGCGTAAGGATCGCCGAGCTTGATGAAGAACGGTACAAAGAAGAGTTGTGGACTCACACTCCCCTTACGGATTTTTGGAGAGTCGGAAGAGGCACGGCTTCCAGGATAGAAAAGATCGGTCTTTATACTATGGGTGATATCGCCAGGTGTTCCCTTAACAGAAACGGTATCGGTCAGCTGTACAAATTGTTGGGGAAGAATGCAGAACTCCTTATTGACCATGCGTGGGGGATCGAACCGACAACTATTGCGGATGTTAAGGAATACAGTCCTGATAACAACAGCGTTTCAACTGGCCAGGTCCTGAAGGAACCGACTGATTACGAGACAACGCGTCTTATCACATGGGAGATGGCAGATGTATTGTCACTCGATCTTGTCGAGAAAGGCATCGTTACAAACCAGTTGGTGCTGACGATAGGATACGACCGCGAGAGTCTTGCCGGCGGGAAATACACAGGCGAGATCACTGTTGATTATTATGGAAGGGAAGTTCCGAAGCACGCGCACGGAACCATTAACCTTGAAAGGCATACTTCATCAACGAAGGTCATTACGGAAGCTGCGATGAAGCTTTTTGACAGCATTGCCGAAGAAGGTCTTTTCAGCAGAAGGATCGGGATTGCAGCATGCAATGTTATCAGGGAAGAAGATATTCCCGAGAATGAGAAATATGAACAGATGAGTTTATTCGATCTGGAAGATAGTGAAGATCAGAAGGCAGAGGATGAGCAGCTTGCAAAAGAACGTGCTCTTCAGGAAGCGATGCTCGAGATAAAACACAAGTATGGAAAGAATGCCGTTGTCAAAGCAAAGAACCTTAATAAGGGCGGTACTGCGATCGAGAGAAACAGTCAGATAGGCGGTCATAAAGCATGAGGAATTACGATGACATCAAAGGTCTGTCCAGACCGCAGTATCCGGATCTTCCGCCTATGTCCATCCACGACAGGGCAGCGCAGTTCTCTCCGTTTGCCGCACTCGTGGGATATGAGGATGCAGTTGAAGAGACGGAAAGACTTACTGACGTCAGACGCGAGATGGAAGAGGATGAGATCGCAGAGTTAAACCGTCAGCTCGGCGAGCTCTCCGGACATCTCAAAGACCTTCCGAAGATAAGAGTCACTTACTTTATCCGTGACAGTAAGAAAGCCGGAGGCAGATATGCATCAAAGGTTGGAAATGCAAGGGTGGTAGACCAATTTAACAATGTAATTTTGTTCACTGACGGTAAATCCGTGCCGATAAAAGATATGTACAGCATCGTGTTTATAGATGAAGGCAAATGATCACATCAGGATCTTTCTTATTGTTTTCACGTCGGCATCAAAATGTTTGTTGATCATACATATATATCTTTTTGACCGGTCCTTCAGTTATCCGATTTGGACCAGAACCATTCGGTTTTTCCGCTTTCTGTCTCCTTGAAATGTTTTTGATGGCTACATTATGTGCGGAGACAAAAGCCTGAACAATCAGTAATCTCCTGCCGATCTGATGCATAAGCAAAACTTTGGGCTGCGTGTGTTGTTTTGGCCCGAAAAATTCTCCAAACAATGAAGCAACCCGGCACTACTGCCGGGTTAACTGTGAAAAGAGTGATAAAAGTCAGTCCGTTTGTTTGTTTTCACGGTAAAACCGTTAGACTTTGTCCCTTGTTCCGATTATTTAGCACATGCTAATCTTTAAACGGTAGTAGGAATTATCTGGGAAAACTTAATATGAACGAAGCAGCGCTGCTCTGACAGCAGCGCCTGCATCATCAGTCAATTTAATAGTATTTAAGTGACATTCTTCGTTTTCTGAGCAAGGTCATTTTTCAGTGCGACCATATCGACTTTGCCGTTGGGGAGGGCAGGGAAGGCGTCGTAGACGAAGAAATATCTGGGTATCTTAAACCTGGCAAGTTTTGCCGAAAGATTCTCGCGAAGGAAGGATTCGTTAAATGCGGAATTCCGACTTTTTTGCCGAGTTTTCCGCCCCGAAAAGTCGGAATTATGCGAACCTGTTTGATTTAAAGCTGAGTTCAGGTAGCCATTGTATCCTTAGGTCATACAACCGAAAGGAGGTACGATGAATGAAAAGAAATAAATATCTGAAATTATTAGCAATCACAGCTGCCGGCTCGCTTTGTCTTACCGCATGCAATGCTTCTGAAAATACAAGCATAACGACTTCAGAAACACAGGCGGAGACAGTCCGGACCACGGTAGCTGAAACCACTGAAGTCACGACTGAGGCTTCGGAAACAGTTAAGCCCGTGATCACTGAAGCTGATATCACGATAAATGAAGAAATCGGTAGTTCGAATGACAGTGAGCATGCGATCGAAGTCAGTGGGGAGACGGCATCTTATTCCAATGTAAAAGTCACAAAAACAGGTGATTCGGATGAAGGTGACAAAGCTGATTTTTACGGTGACAACGCTGCGGTTTTCGCAACTGACGGGGCAACACTTACCCTTTCTAATGTCATTGTCGATACGGACGGTTTCCATGCCAACGGAGTTTTCTCCTATGGTGAGGGAACCACGGTCAATATCAGCGATTCCGTGATCACGACCACAGGTAACTGCTCGGGCGGTCTCATGACGACGGGCGGAGGAACGATGAATGCCGATAATCTCAACATCCACACGACAGGCAATTCATCTGCGGCAATCAGGTCCGACAGAGGCGGCGGAACGGTCAACGTAACAGGCGGCCTTTATGTGACTGACGGAAAGGGTTCGCCGGCAATTTATTCCACCGCAGACATCACGGTAAATGATGCTGCTTTGGAGTCGACATCTTCACAGGGTGTGGTAGTCGAGGGCAGGAATTCCGTTACGCTCAATAACGTGACGCTGATTGCCGATAACAACAGCAAAAACAGCGACAAATCCCCTTACTACCAGGCTGTAATGATATACCAGTCGATGTCCGGAGATGCCAAAGAAGGCCATGCATACTTTACAATGACAGGCGGCTCTCTGACCAACAAAAACGGCGACGTTTTCTTTGTGAATAACACTGTTACAACCATAACTTTAGAGGACGTTGATATCGAAAATCTGGATCCTGACGGAGTGTTCCTGAGGGCTGCTGCGGCAGGCTGGGGCTCCGAAGGATCCAATGGCGGCAAAGTAGATCTTTATCTCAACAACCTGACTCTTGAAGGTGACATCATCGTCGATGATGTATCCGGCCTTAACATGTATCTTGCTTCGGGTACAACTTATACCAGCGCGATAAATTCCGGAAATGAAGGCGAAGTATATGTCGAGATCGAGAGCGGTTCCAAGTGGATACTTACAGGCGACTCGTATATAACATCTCTCACCTGCGACGCAGATGCCATCGATCTTAACGGGCATAAGCTATATATAAATGGTGTTGCTTATGGCGAAGGCAGTGCTTCTACCGGTGAATCTATTGTTTTCGCTACATCATCAGACAGCAGCGGTCATTTCGGCGACATACCGGGTGACCCGCCGTCAGGTGAGGGAAATGGAGGCCCCGGCGAGCCTCCGGACAGCGGACATGACCCCGGCGGTGACGGAGAAGAACCGCCCCCGAAGCCGGACTGAATCATTTACTTGCTTTGAAGTTATAGACCGGCTTCATCACTTCGATGACTTCGACGGATTCCGAGATGACATCTATGATGTCCGCCAGCGATTTGTACGCCATCGGTGCCTCGTCTAACGTTTTCTCGTTGACTGACGTTGTGTAGATGTCTTTCATGGCTTCCCTGTATTCTTCCAACGAAAGCGTGTCTTTTGCTTTAGTTCTCGACATTATCCTGCCGGCACCGTGAGGAGCGGAGAAGTTCCACTCGGGGTTGCCTTTGCCGACTGCGAGGACGGAACCGTCTCTCATGTTGATCGGGATCAGGACTTTTTCGCCTTTGTGCGCGGCGATCGAGCCTTTGCGCAGGATCATTTCTTCAGTGTCGATATAGTTATGTATCGTGTGAAAAGAATCACCTGCCGCAAGACCTGTCTTTTCGATCAGGATCTCGGCCATCTTTTCACGGTTTCTTCTGGCAAAAGCCTGGCAGATCTCAACGTCGCTTAAGTAGTCGTCGAGATGTCTGCCTGACAGATAGCAGAGATCTTCGGGTATGCTTGTCTCAGATTCAAATGCCTGCCAGTGAAGCTCTTTTAAAGCTTTCTGGATCTCGCTCTTTCTGCCCTGTTCCTTGTAGGTTCTGATGATCTCTTCTTTTTTCTCGAGATAATCGACGTAACCTGTTCTGTTGAGGTTTATGGCAAGTTTCTGATAGAGCTCTGCAACCTGTTTGCCGAGGTTTCTTGATCCGGAATGGATGACAAGATATTTCGTGCCGTCAGAGGAGACATCGACTTCGATGAAGTGGTTGCCGCCGCCTAAAGTGCCTAATGATCTTTCGAGTCTTTTTGTGTCTTTGAGTTCTCTGTAGCATTTGAGACCTGTGAGATCGAACCTCTCGGTTCTGCCTTCCCAGACATTCATTCCTGAAGGAATGAAGTGCGCTGCGGCATCAAGCGCTTCGAGATCGATGTCGCCCTTGCCGAGTGAGACAGTGTACATTCCGCAGCCGATATCGACGCCTACAACGTTTGGGACAGCTTTGTCCGAGATCGTCATTGTAGTACCGATCGTGCAGCCTTTGCCGGAGTGTACGTCAGGCATGATGCGCACTTTTGAACCTTCGGTCATGGGATAATCGCACATTCTTCTGATCTGCTCGATCGCTTCGTCTTCCACCACTTTCGCGTAGCAGATCGCTGTGTTTACTTTACCTTTTATTTCGATTGCTTCCATAAATATCTGTCCTTTCATATGGGGCGTCCGGGAGAGCTTGTCCCCAACGCCCGGGACATAAGAGGATCCGCCTGTTTCAGGCTGCGATCCTCTCATATCTTTCGGACATGAGGACGCTCATCATGAATTTGTATGGCTCAAGTGTGCCTTCCTTGAGCATACCGAATATCTGCGGAGACATTCCGGATACAAGTGCGACGCCCTGTTCGTTCTTTGTGACAGGCTGCTGGCGGTTCCTGGAGCTTACGTTCCAGAAGATTACCTGAGGCAGTCTGAAACCGCGTCTTGCGAAGTTCTCTTTCGCGTTCTTAAAGATCGTCTTCTCAGGGTCATATACGCAACAGTCAAACTCCATGTCGGAGATGATGTAGAGCTTGTCAGGCATGTCGGACTGCTTCATTCTGTTCTTGACCGCAGTGGTCAGGATCAGGTCGAAAGTCTTCTCGAGGTCAGTGTTGCTGCACTCGTTGAAGCTCATGCAGTAACGGACCTTTTCAACAATGTCCTTACCCTTAATCTCGACCAGCTGAGGGTTGGACGAGAACGTGATGAAGTGGTTCTTGAACTTACCCTTGTTGCGCTCTGCGAAATAGATTCCGAGTGACTGCGCAACGGCTGCAGGTGAGGGATTTGTACACCAGTACATCGAGCCTGAACCGTCGACGACAACGAGGGAGTTGTCGGAACCTGCGAAGTCCTCAAGTGCATTCCATGTTGCGTCCATGGCCTTTCTCTCAGCCTCGCTTATGCTGTCTCTCATCCTGTAGTTTACGACAGGAGCGATGATGTCATAAGGCGTAAGTGTGCCTGTGTTCATTACGGAAGGCGTCTCTATGGCCTTGTGGATGAACTCGCCGTATCTTTCCTCATCGTTTCTGATGAAAGCCTTCCTGTACTTGAAGAGAGCCTTTGAAGGCTGCTTCTCATACTCGAAAGTGTAGTCCTTCTCCCTCAGGTTGTTCTCGATTATCTTTATCTGCTTTCTCAAAGCGGACAATGTTTTTCTGTACTGTGCTTCGGTCATGCCGCAGAATCTTGCTATCTTTCTGCCGGCCTTTACCGTCTCTTCGTTGCTGGTGTTGACGGAAGGGAGCCACTTTGCGAGCAGGGAGACAGCCTTGTCTTCTGCAAGAGCATTCATGTCTGTCTCGAGCATGGTTCTGATGTATGTCATCGCAACGTTTTCGCAGGGTGTGCCGATGAGGACGAGGATGTCGTCGTATCTGCCGTACTCGGCGATGTTTGCAATGTTCTTTACGACAGTTCCGGGCTCTGCCTTTGCAAGGTATTCAAGGATGACCTTGAAGAATCTTCTCTCGCCGAGGCCGCCTCTGATGTCACGCGCAAAGAAGAGAGTCTTCATGGCGATGTCTCTGTCTTCGGCAAAAGCCTTAATGAATCTTGTGACGATCTCGTCGTCTGTTGCGGACCTCAGTGCGCCTGCAGTCGCGAAAAGATCAAGGCAGAAAGATTCTGTGCTTATATTAGTTACAGCACCGTTCTCTGTATATGTTCTGTTAAGTTCTTTCTTTAAAAATCTCAACATTGTCTTATTCCTCCTTTATATGATCAAGGTGCGTCCGGATTTGCACCGGTTTGATAACGTGACAGGTTATTATTGCTATTTTTGCTGTATGCACCTTTTGTGCAACGGATCTTCAAGACACTATCCCCGAAGGGCTTATTATGCGGCAGGATTCGAACCTGCAATTGACCAATCACATCCTTAAATCTTGCTGTGTGTGTCTTTGGACCTCATCGCACCCTTATGGTAATCCATCCGGTTGGGTTCTTAAAGATGCAGATTGACGCAGGAATATAACCCCAATATAATTGAGAAAATGCAGTAAATATTTGAAATAACTTGAAATGAGCAACCCCAAAAAGGAGATACATTATGACCGAGAAATATAAGATATACCTTTCGGAAGACATAAGATCGAGGCTTATCAACGATGCCGAGCTCTTTGAATTCACGAGAAAAGATGAGTCCGTTAACCTCAACGGATTTCTTAAGGAATTGATCGTAAATTATTTCGAGAAGTACAGAAAAGACACCGAAGACCTCATGAACGGAATAGCGGAGGACATCACTTCGGTGAGAGCGATAAAGCCCAAAGACGCTGCCGCTATCGCGGATAAGATAATAAGCTCATACATAAGAGGCGATGCCGGTTCTGCCGGAAAGAAGGCCGTGATAACGCTCACTGTCAGCGGAGCTTCATACAACATAATCAGGATAATCGAGAACAACCTTCTCGCGGAAAAATCCCTGTCCGGATACATGAAGGATATGTTCGCGTCCTATCTCTCGATCCCGCGGAGCAGGAGGGAAGAGATAATATTCAGGGACACATACGAGGACATCAGGAAAGCAATCTCAGAGCATAAGAGATTATCGCTCACATCCTCGGGTACCGGATATAAGTTCACCGTCGAGCCATATATTATCGCGCCCTCGAAAGAGGAACAGTGCAACTATCTTCTCTGCCGCGATCCGAAAACAAAGAAGACCAGAACGTTCAGGATCTCAAGGATCAGGAATTCCTTTGTCACTTCCGATACTTTCGAAGAGGATGAGCAGGTCGCCGGAAGGCTCCGCACGCTCGCGACAAGAAGTCCCCATACGGCATCGCCGGACGTGCATGCAGCGGTCCGCCTTACGGAGTCCGGCATGAGAAAATACAAGATGATCGTAAAGAACAGGCCGGCTGTCACGGAGATCTGCGGCGATGTGTATTATTTCGACTGGCCGGAAGTGCAGCTCGAAGATTACTTCAGGCGGTTCGGTGAGGATGCCATCGTCATAAAGCCCGCATCGCTCAAGGTCAGGCTCAGGAATTACTATGAGCGCGCACTGGAAGCATATAAAAAATGACGGGGATCAATTGGCCTGCTCTTTATCCGTTTTGCGTCTGCCTCTTCTGTCATGCTCTTTATAGTATGCATGCTTGTCTTCGTACATGAGTGAGTCGATCGTTTTGACCATATCGGCAGTTTCCCCGTTGTTGGGATCGAAGACCTTGGCGCCTATGGCAGCGGAGAGTTTATAAGGCTTGCCGGAATTCTCATTGTATTCATTCAGACCTTTATGGATCCGGTCTTTATATTCGTTAAGATCAACATCTTTGAATTTGGGAATGAGAATAATGAATTCATCGCCTGCAAAGCGGATTACCAGACCTTCTGTACCGGTAACGTCAGCAATGATCCCCGCAAAAGCAACAAGGGCATTGTCGCCTTCTTCATGCGAGAAATTATCGTTGATGGATTTGAAATCATTCAGGTCAAGCATCATTGCAGCGATGCGGACATTGCGTCTGAAATGAGGCTTTTTGAGGAACTTATCAAGCTCGTAACGGTTATAAACACCCGTGAGTTTGTCAATGTAAATACACTCATGTTGAAGTGATATTACTATCGATGCAAATGCGACAGTAAAGCTGATCGGCAGCAGTGAGATCCCGTAGATCTTCATCTGCACCAGGTTTCCCAGAAGGATAGGTGTAAGAAACTCAAACACGGGGAAATATCTCAGAGTCGGTTTGCGGATTTTATTGGCGATATAGAATGCATAGCCGTACAGGATAAGTACAAATCCGAATATGACGAACAGCATGTAGTATTCACCCCTCTGATAAACGTTGTTCTCGTCGATCTCGAAAACGATAGGCGTGTAAAGGTTTATGACAAGGAGAGATAATTCGATGATGCACAATATCCAGAAGAGCAGCATGTGCATTCCGCTTGTCTTACTGTCGATGTGCTTGATTATCAGGTAGATGATGCCTATGCCTATGATCAGGTTATAGGCATAAAGAAATGTATTGTTTGTTATCAGGATAAAGTAATTGAACGCACCGGGTTTGCCGTCACATCCGAAAGTGATCATGTCGGCGATGCAGTTGAAGATCGATACGATCAGCATGATAAGCAGGATGCGGCTCTCAGTTTTACGCGCAGGAAGGATCCATCCTCTCGATACAAGTATGACCACGAGGATGGCGACTCCGACCAGATCGGTAACATATACAGCCTGCAAGTTGATAGCTGATTCCATAAATGATTACCCGCGTCGTTCCAAGAGTTCCCAAAAACCAACTTATTTTAATTATAACTTCTAAGATGTTATATGGGTTTTGACGCTGTAAACATTTCGAAAACAATATTGAAGGATTATTTTGCCGTATAATCTCCTGACACACGGCCGACAGCGATGATGTTGCCGGTATTACCGTTAATATCAGTGTCTAAGGCATCCATAAATTCCTGTACTTTTGGTGATATGGAATTGACACCGCCCTTAGCTCTTTCGACAGGATTCTTGAGAGCAAAGACGTAAACGTTGTATTTATGAGTGCTTCCCGGCGGAGGATAAGCTCCGACATATTCGGAGGACGGCGCCCAGCCTTCAGGAAGTGAAGTTGTGGTAATATCGCTGGATTTCCAGTGGATAAAATAAGCGGTATCCATGTCGATCATGTAGATAACATATGTTGTTGCACCTTCTACAGGTTCCCATGTAAGTTCCGGAGAAGCATTCTTTCCATCAATGGTATTAGCCGTTATCTCATCCCATTTGCCGTCGTGAAGGCTTTGTGATGTAACTGTGAAAGCCGGATAAGCACTTACGAATTTATCGTCACTGTTATCAGCGGCCGGCGCTGCAGCTGTCCCGGCTGCGGCTGTTGTATCAGATGTTGAAGGCTGTGATCCTTCCGGACTGCATGCTGCAAAAGATAAAGCTATTGCTCCGATAAGGAGCAGTGATGACAGTTTTTTAGTAAACATAACAGATATCCCCCCGATTCCGTTTTACCTGTACCCGTAGTAAAGTTCAGGCGATGTATACGGCGCTTTAATTGTACCATATGCGAGGACGTTGCCTGTGCTTCCGTCTGATGCTGTGTTAAGGGAGTCGAGTCTTGCCTGGATATCTCCGCCCGGAGCATCGATCTTGAAGCCCGAAGTCTTGGGTTCAGACCTTAATGCAACTACATAGAGTTCATATGTATGTGTCTCGGCGGGGTATGGGCCGACATACACAGACTGGTCCCGGTATTCGCCTTCATCAAGATGCGTTTTATCGACTACAACGTACCAGCTGAGCCAGTTTGTCGTCGATGTATCGATCATGATCACCGCATACTTCGTTGCACCTTCTACAGGCTCCCATGTAAGTTCTGGTGATTCGTTGCCTTCTTTAAGTCCGGAGGGCTGCCGCCATTCTCCGTTCTCGATGCTTGTCGTAGTCACCTCAAAAACAGGAAGGCTGTCCATATATACTTTCGATTTGTCGACTTCTTTGCCGGTAGCTTCATCGTATTCCTGTTCGGAGATATTGACTGCGTCAGTTTTCAGATTGATGGTTGCGCTGCCGCAGTCCGAGGTAAATACGAGGAACACGTCTCCGTCGTCCGTAACTGATCCTTCGGTTATGGTGAAGCTTTTCTCGATGTTGCCGGATGAGCCGGTCCAGACGGCTTTCGCGCCGGTTCCGACTGTTCCGAAAAATCTTTCGGAGGAAGTGTTTTTCTCATTGCTTAAGTTGAATGCGAACTGTCCCATTTTCTTCATAAAACGGAAGTATAAAACACCTTCGTCACCTGATGGTATCTCATCTCCAAATAACGGGGATAAAACGTCAGGTGATAACGGACCGCATTTCCAGCTGCTTCCGGGAAGCAGGGAATTATCAACTGCGCATGCCGTTGTAGTCTCTCCTGTGAACTCCCATGTATTGGTAGTTTTATTCATGCTGTATTCCAGATCTTTTGACACTGTCTGGGGAAGGAGACCGCCGAGATCATCAGTCTTATAAGATACGCTTACGATATCTTTTGCAAGGTACTGATCATCTTCTATCTTTACGGCATTATGGGATCTTACGGAAATATCATGTCCGAAAGTGTTTACGACATCTTCATCTGAAATCGTACTGATCTTACTTTCCGAGCAGCCGGCAAGAAGCCCTAAGATAAGACCTGAAGCAATGATTCCGGATATGAGTTTATTTCTTTGCATCTGCAAACCTCCGCTAACCTGTTATCACCTTATGTCCTTAAGCGGACACCGTTATTATATTGTAAATGATTATTTGATGGTTATTGTAAACAATATCTGATATTCTTAATAAGTATTTGTTTTTGCAAGGGGGCAATAGAATGAGAAAAAGTCTGAAGATCATATCAATGGTACTTGTTTTTGCCATGATCACCACGATCAGTGCCTGCACGGCAAAACCTTCCAGATCGGGCGTTAAACATAATGATGCGGAGAGCAAACCCGAGAATCCTGCCGGCATGGCAACTCCGGTTCCGACAACAACAGAACCTGACGATCCGACACCGACTCCGACTGAGCCCTCTGATCCGACATCGACGCCGACACCTACTCCGGCCGGCACCGTTGCAACGACACCTACAACCTCAGTCAATATTGAGGATCTAACAAATTATCCTTTCGAGGAAGTTTACGAACTGATGGAAAGCATTGCCGGATCGACTCTCCCTGAGGCAGAGAACACGATCATGAACTACTTTGATATTGATCTCGGCCAGCCGAGCGAGAATGTAGGCGAGTCAGGTGTTTCCACTTCATATACATACAGTGCGGCTGTCATGATCGGCGGTGTTGTTTTCAACAATATCGAGCTCGATGTTTCCATGGACGGCATCGTCTACTATATCGATTTCTTTAATGATATGGATCCGGATGACGTTCTGATGGGCTACTGCCAGTACTATAAGGAGTTGGCGACTGACTATCTGGGCGAACCGTATTTTGAATTCCCGCTTGAAGAGGATAACTCCATAATAGAGTTCTACGATTTCCATATCACTGATGATTCTTATGTAACCGTAGGAGCTTATTACACAGGATTCTCGTACAGCCAGTTCTGGTTCTCCTATTCCGATAATTCGTTAAGGTGATAAAGAAGTTTACTCTTCAAATGCTGCGCCGGCTTTCTCGGCAGTAAGTCTTCTTTTTTCGAGCGTCCTGTCGAACATCAGGTCAGCAGAATCAGGGAATGTATCGTAGATGACACGGGTACCTTCTTCCGTGATCCCGCCTTTTGTTGCGACGCGTCCGACCACCTCATCGAAAGAAAGGTCTTTGGCGAGCATCAGGTCTCCCGTTGCACTCATGGTATTTAACACCATCTTTACTATCTGTTCGCGCGGGATCTCTGTGTGTGATTCTGCGGATGTGCAGATAACATCGAAGATCGAGGCGATGAAACCGGGCATGCAGCTGACGAGTTCAGAACCCATGCCGACCTCATTTTCGGGAAGTTCAATGACTTCTCCGATAGTTCCGAGGAGCTTGCGGAGTGTGATCTTGTCCTGCTCTTCCACAAGTCCGTTATAGCACACGATGGTCTGGGAACGGTCGATCTCAGCAGTGAGGCTCGGAATAACTTTGGCTGTTTTGACATTAATGATCTTACCTATCATATCGAAAGTAATGCTTCCGTTAAGTGTTACGAGCAAAGCATCTTTCTTAAGACAGTTCCTTATCTCTGACAGCACGGCTTTCATGTCGGAAGGACGCACGCAGACAAATACGATATCGGCCGTAGAGGCAAGCTCTTTGTTATCACAGATAACAGCAATATCTTTTGCTTCTTCAAGTTTTTCAGGCGTCCTGTTGGCGGCAAGCAGATCGTCTTTTGCGAGCTTGTTATTTGAAGAGAATTTCCAAAGAAGCATCTTTCCCATGCTTCCGTAACCGATGATTCCTATTTTCATATTGATGCCCCTGTTATGTATTTGATTCCGTTAACTGCGACAGGTATTCTTTTGTTTTCTCAATAATCTCGACGGTTCCGGGCGACATGTTATCCGGAAGGCTGTCTATAGGGAAGAAGGCCTGCTCGACGACTTCTTCTTCCTGTACTCTCATCTCACCGGAGAATTCAAAGCAGATATAGACCACGCCTGCAAAATATACCTTATCCTGATTCGGGTATTCGTAGTATGTGTCTTTGCCGGACCTTATCATGAGAAGATCGAGTTTTCCGCAAAGAAGCCCGGTCTCTTCGAGCGTTTCCCTGCGTGCGCACTCTTCAAAGCTCTCGCCCAGTTCCATCGATCCTGCAGGGTATGCCCAATAACCGTTATCCGTCCGTTTGCCCAGAAGGATCTCATTCTTCTCATTTACCAGGATTACTCCTGCTCCCGTAAGTATTATCGGGTCATGCCCGAGTTTCTTACGAATATCGAAAATATATCCCATCAGAAATCTTCTCCGAAATTACGTGTAGTAGTGATACTGGCTTGCAGCCCAGATAAAGAAAAACGCGGACAGCAATGTTGTTACCAAAAGAATGCCCGAGATAATGATGCAGATAAGCGCCCATTTGCTTTGACGGTTTTTGATCCTCGCAACGATTGCAAGGATAAGGCTTGTGATCATGCCGATCAGGCAGCAGACTACTACAGCGAGCATAGCATCCATCAATTCGGTGTCCTGCTGTCTTTGAGAAGCTGTACTGTACCATACGAACATACAGACGGGGGCGATCAGATCACAAATTATCATAAGAGCGGTAGAGATACCGCAAAAAACTTTGGATATGTTTTTGCCTTTTTCTGCGGACATGATATGCCTCCTTTTGGCTTTTTAATATTTTACCTCATATCAGGATCTAATGTCCGTATGTATTTACCACCCAGATAAAGAACCAGCTGACAAGTGCTGAGATCACAAGATTAATACTGATGAAAACGATATTGAATACAGCCCATCTGCTTCTCTTGTCTTTGATCTTGGCAACGATCGAAGCGGCAAGACTCCCGACAACCGAGACTCCGCAAACAACAAGAATGAAGACCGACTGGTTGATATACGCTTTGGTTCTTTCAAGTATGGCCATGATATAGAGCCAAACGGCAACCGGAATGGCTGCAAAAACCAAACATGATATGCCGGTTGCCAAACCGCATATTGCCATAGTCTTTTCAGCGGCCCGGTCTCCGTTCAATGAAAAATCACGGTCATAGGAGACCATGTTATCCTTATCTTTTTTCTTGGCCATTGCCAATCATCCTGCCTTATTCCAAAATCCCTATTCAGTTGTAATTACTGTTAAAAGCACTAAATGATATTATATCGCACTCTTCGGACGCTTTCATCATTATCGGAAACATTATCAAATAAAGACCGTCCCATTAGTGACTGGCACTTTTGGGACGGTCTGTTCTAAAGCTTTTTAAACCTTATGATATCTCTTCTACTCTTACATTAGTGATATGGATAGTAGCCGTGTCACCGTGCTTACCCATATTGAACTCAAGTCTTCCGTTATTATCGTCCTTCTCCTTCATGTCGAAGGTGAACTCGAACGTCTGCCATTCAGTCGTGAGATCTATCGAGGTGTCGGGGAAATACCGGATCCATCCGGCATTCGGGGCCGAGACGCAAACGATACATTTTCGCGGTTCGTCCGCTCGTATATCGAAGGTTATCTTGTACGAGTGACCTTTTAGCATAGGGAGATCAGGGTGGACGAGCTGGACGGAGTATTCTTCCGTACCGCAGTTGGTCGAAGTTATGATCATCTCGCCATCCTTGATCTCTGCAGCACCTTCGCCTTCATAGAAAAGGAGGAACTTCCAGTCAATATCATCAGTCAGGTCTTCCGCTACCGAGAAGTCTCCGTTGCGGATGAAGTTGCCGTCCGGGAGAGCATCACGGAATGTCATCGGAGGTTTGGTTACGTTGGTGTCGTATTCTGATTTCTGGTATACGCGTACATAGTCTACGAGGAATTCAGCCTTGCTGAAATCTGTTGTAGCATCAGGATTTCCGGGCCAGTTACCGCCTACTGCAAGGTTAAGCTGAACATAGAAGGGCTGGTTGAAAGGTGCCGGATAGGGCTTTTCATCTCCGCCTTCAACTGCCGTGAACCAGTCGTTGCATGTAAGAACGAGTTCGTCATCCGTGTAGAAGCGCATTTCTCCGGGTTCCCATTCGACGGAATACTCGTGGAATTTTGCTGAGAAACTCTCATCGCCTTCCTTGGTGATCGTGCCCTGCTGTTCACCGTGGGGCTCACCATAGTGGATAGTTGAGTAAGAGATGGAAGTGTCGTTGCCGAGAGATTCCATGATGTCGATCTCACCGCATTTCGGCCACTGACCGTACTTGGATTCCTGATTCGGCATCATCCAGATCGCAGGCCATAAGCCCTGTCCTTCCGGAACCTTTGCTGAGACGACTACTTTGCCGTACTGGAAATCAGTCTTGTTCCAGCCCGTGACCTTGCCGGATGTGTAATAATCCTTGCCGTCCTTTTCGGTCTTGATTGCCTTTAATACGAGATTGCCGTCGCGCACGAAAATGTTCTCATCAGAATTCGTGTATTCCTGCAGCTCGTTGTTTGTCCAACCCGGTTCATGTGTCTCGCGGTTCCATTTCGTGGCATCTAATTCCTTGCCGTCGAATTCATCGCTCCAAAGGAGATTGTAACCGTCAATTGCAGGCGTTTCAGTCTTCTTCGGTGTACCACATGCAGCCATGGGGAGAAGCATGGCTATGACCATGACAGAACTTAATAACTTCTTGTTCTTCATAAGTGCCTCCTTAATTTATTAACCTGTCTGCCCTCAAAATATCAAATTCACCTTGAGGCATTATTGCTTTTTGTTATCTTAGTTTTATGTTTTCATGCTATAATAAGCACCGGAAATATATATATCAGACATAATTGATTTATGCATGCCGGAGAATGACCATGACCTCACCCAGAAGAAAAATATCCTACCAGGAATTTCTCCATCGTGAATATGAATTATTCCGTGCGCCGTTAGCACCGGAGATGGACTTTTACGAGACGATCCGGTCCGGAAATCTCCGTGAACTGCGTACTCTTCTCACAGAGCCTTTTCACCTTAAAAAAGGCCTTGGAGTACTCTCTGACGATTCTCTCCAAAATCTCAAATACCATCTTACGATCACGGTCGCCCTGGTTGCGAGATTCTGCATATCAGGCGGTCTTTCCCAGGCTGAAGCATATTCTTTGAGCGACTACTACATCCGCCTTGCAGATGAAGCCGCAACGCCTGAAGAGATCTCAGAGATACATAATGAGATGTGCCTTCACTACACGAAGCAGATGCAGAACCTTCAAAGGAGCACCATCACTTCAAAAGCCGTCAGCACCGCGATCAACTATATTTATGAGCATCTGCACACCCGGATCACATTGGAGACACTGGCGTCCGTTACTAATCTGTCCGCGCCCTATTTTTCGAGATTGTTCAAGCAGGAAACCGGTTACTCCGTCAGCGAATACATCCTTGCAAAAAAGCTTGAGACTGCCAAATCGATGCTCGCGTCATCTTCTTATTCGATTGCTGAGATCTCAGCGTCACTTGCATTTCCAAGTCAGAGCTATTTTACGAATGTGCTGAAAAAAGACTGCGGCCTGACACCCAAGGAATACAGGATTCAGAACCGCAATATAAATTTCTATCTGCAGCGTGCGCTGAAGAACTGAGCATTGCTTCATATGCAACACTGAACTTCGTTCTCGACGGACCAAAACCGAGGAAACTGCAATTTGGTCCGTCAATTTCGCCCAAAAAGCAACCCTGGATTCTGTTTTCGACGGACCAAAACCAAGATAACTACAAATTGATCCGTCGAAATGTGCGTCCCACCCCTTCACAAGGCATAAAACCTACGGATCAAAAACAGGAAAACACCAATCTGGTCCGTCGGACACATAAGCAGGACATCAAAACAGATGAAACTTTCAACTTACAAATACAATTCCATATCAGTGCAGTACCATAGACCGAACGGCGTTTCTACCTCGTGTGAACCGTAGTCTTTGAAACCTATAGATGCATAGCATTTCTTAGCTTTCGGGTTATTCTCGAAAACACCGAGATCAACTCTTGTCGCAGTAAGATTGTCCTTCACATAACCTACTGCCAGCTTCATTAGTTCCCGGCCGTAACCTTTGCCGCGAATGTCAGGATCTACGATAACAAAGCCGATCCTTACTGAAGAATCGTCGTTCTCATTAGGATATCTGATGATGAAATGTCCGACAGGGCTCCCCTCGTCATCTATAGCCGTAAGAGGAATAAAACGTCCGCTCTTCATGGCATTAACGTAGTTGTCGTCGATGCTGTACGGCAGGAGAGGGTAGAAACCGTAAATGGAAGCTGACCACTGATACAGCTCTTTTTCTGTCCTAACCCAACCTGCGATGACAGGTGAATCTTCTTTTGTATATGCGCGTAATTTCATATGTTGCCTCCGCAAAATGCTTCGATCTCCTTGTCCAATAGACGGTAAACGTTTGCCACCAGAAATCCGTCGGCGACCGCATGGTTCAGGCGGACTGTGAGGGGCATCATGAGACGGCCGTTTTCTTCTCTGTATCTGCCCCAGTTGATGATAGGTGCAAGATAAATATATCCGTCGGGGAGTTCGACATTCAGAGAGTCATAAGACAGCCATGATACATAGGATGCATCGAACCAGTTAGGATGATTCTGAGGATCGAGCATGTACTCACGCGTGTTCTTTGCCATCTCGATATCAGAGGCCGCATTCTTATAGAACTCGTTATAATCCGGCGAGTAATAGGAATATACAGGTGTGCAGGTCTCGGTGTCCTCGTGGAAAACGTACTGTGTGGGATTTATCACGTCATAGCAGACCAGCTCATCCGTCTGCCAGAGATAAGCCATCTTGTAGTCATCTCTCGAATTCAGGACCCTGCATAAGAGGTATAGGAAGTTGATGTAGAATTTAGTGTCAGTTTCCTTTGAATACTTAACGAGATCAGTCACATCAATGCGCGCGGTCATTGAGACAGAACACTTGCAGTCTTCTGTAAAATGGCGGAAAACGCCTTTGCGGTAGTATGTTTCTTTATCTATGACTTTGTAGTTCATATCATCAGTCCTTCTCGTAATAAACTATGTCCATCAGGTCGCTGATATGGTCCGTGCGGCCTGTCTGATGGTAGCCCATCTTCTCATAAAGATGGAGGTTGCCTTTTTCCTGCAAAATGGTATCGAGGCACCAGTGGTCAGCTCCGTAGATCTCTTCAACAGCGAGGATCGCATCCTGTGCGTATCCCTTGCCGCGGTATTCTTCCATGATCCACAACGGTGATATTCTTTTTCTCGAACCATCCTTCTTATCAACTACGCGGATAACGCCTACATCAGATCCTTCAGCTTCAATGAAGAAATATGTTGTCCAGGGCTGCCCGAATCTTGCAGCGATCTTATCAATGCTTTCGGCTCCGGGACTCAGATCGTAGTCATGATATTTTTCGAGGAGCCCGCGGAAAGCTTCGACCTGCATTTCCCAGATCGTCTGAAGATCTTCTCTTTTTGCCTGTCTTAATGAAACGCTCATTACTGTCTCGTTAATACCATGCATTCAGTGGAATCCGTAAATCCCAGGCTCTCGTAGAGAGGTCTTCCCATTGTTGTAGCATCAAGACTGATCTCAGTTGCGCCCCTTTTCCAGGTCTCATCGATCAGCATTTCCACCATCTTGCGGGCGATGCCCTGACGGCGGTATTCATTCCTTGTGTAAACGTTCATGAGGTGGGCGCGCTTACCCGTAGGATGCGAGAACGTTGGCATTATACGCATATAGCTCATGGATGCGCATCCGATGACTTCACCTTCGTCCAATGCGAGGACGGTAGTCTGATCACCGTTAAGGAAATAGTCACGGCTCTCGGAAACGATCTCATCCGAAAACACATAATCATCAGCAAGACCATTTACGATACGGAGCATCTCGAGCCTGCTTTTCATCAGCAGTTCGATATCATCATTGGTTGCAATTCTGTATTCGATCATAAGTCTTTCTTCTTTAACACTGTAATTGCCGCGAAATGAAGCACATTGAATTCTTCAGGACAGTCTTTAAGAAGTTCTCTGTGCTCTTTGTCCCATTTTGCGAGTTCTTCCGGGGATAATGACGCGCCGACTCCTCTGCAGGCTATCATGCGTCCGTGCCAGGATTCCCTGGTAAAAGGGACCATAAGATCATATTCTTCGTGTTCTTCCATCTCGAAATAATCATACATCACATCAGGCACCCAGTTGGGACGTCTTGTATTACGGGCACCTGACCAGTTCGGGCTGTACTTCAGAACGAGTTCCTCACTCCTGCCTGCGATCTCATCTTCAAAGGGGAGCCAGGCCATATAAAGAATAACGAGCTTTCCGTTCTTCTTAAGTATCCGGTGGAATTCAGGCGCGACCTTCTCATGGTCGAAATACCAGAAGCACTGGCAGGCAGTAAGGACATCAAATGATTCAGAAGGGAAATCGATCTTCTCGGCTGAAACCGTCCTGAAATCAATATCCATATCCGATTCGGCTGCCAGGCGTTTTGCCTGTCCGATCTGCTCGGGAGAGATGTCGGTGCCGACCCATTCTGCCCCGTATTTATACATGTTGCGCGGCAATACACCTGTTCCGGTACCGAGGTCGAGCACTTTCTGTCCTTTAACGCAGAGACCTCTGTCCGCAATCTTCTGATAGAATTCGTCCGGATAGATATCTCTGTATTTGGCATAAAACTCGGATGTCTTCCCCCAGTCAAATGCTTTTCCTGCGTCTATACGGTTATCTTTTATATCCATAGATCTTCCTTCCGATTCATTTTGTCTGTTTAAAAATTATAACTCAGAGTTGACACGATTAATTAAAAATAAGTTACATGCTTGTAAAGGAAAGAAAATATTTAACCTGTTAAAATAATAGTATTATTCTGAAGGGCAGGGGCTTTATGAGAATAGCTTTATCAGTGATCTTTTCCATACTGATAATTTCGCTTGTCGTCTGCATGGTTTTATCCAGGCGTACCAAAAAGTCTGTCGGCAGTGCCGTGGCTTTCCTTTTGGCAGGCATGGCTACGCCGGTCCTTGGCAACCTGATACTGATAATCTCTTCTGACAGACTCATTTCGACCATCGGTTACTATATTTATTTCCTTGGAATGGATACTGCAGTCTATTCAGTCTGGTACTTTACTCATATTTATTGTGATTTAGGCAAACCGAAAAAGATCATCCGAATACTTTTATTTATTTTTTTCGGTATCGATGTGGTACTTTATGCGCTGAATCCGTTCTTTACCTGGTCATTTACGATCGAGAAGATCCTTGTGGAGAACCGGGCTTACTTCAGACTTGTTCCTTATCTGGGTCAGACATACCACAGGGTCATATGCTACGGATTATTCTTTGTCATCCTGATCATTTTCGCTGTTAAGACAATAAAGGCAACCAAGATCTACAAGGAGAAATACAGGGTAATCCTTTTCTCTATGATCGCTACGGTTGCGGTCGAATCATATTACATATTCTCAAGACAGCCGCTTGATATCTCCATGGTAGGCTTCGGAATATTCGGACTTCTTGTATATTTCTTTGCTTTGAAATACAGGCCGCTTAAGCTTTTGGACCGTATGCTCGCCAGCATGGCGTCGGAAATGCCGGATGCACTGTTCTTCTTTGACAGAAGCGGGGAGTGCATATGGGTAAATGAGCCGGGCAAACATCTTGTCGGGATCAACAAGGATAATTACGATGAAGTAAAGGACGATCTTAATTTCCTGTTTGATAACATAGATCTTAGCGGCAGCGGGTGGTCAAAAAGAATAACACTCGGAACAGGTGACGAGGAAATGAATTTTTTTCTCTCGATGAAGTCCGTAGTTAACGATAAGAAAAAGGTGATCGGTTCATACTTAAGTGTCCGCGATATTACTGAAGACCAGCGTGAGATGAAGCGCGAGATGTACAGGGCAACACATGATTCGCTCACGGGCATTTATACAAAGGAATATCTCTATGAGAATATAAGAAAAAGGCTCGAAAATGATCGTAATACAAATTATATGATCGGGTTTATCGAGGTTACCAATTACAAACTGATAAATGACGTATTCGGAAGTGAATTCGGAGATTATACGATCAAGCACATTGCCGACTATATAAGTAACAACACCAGCAAAAAAGTATTGTACGGCAGATTGTCTACTGATTCTTTCGGCATCCTGCTCGACAAGAATACCCTGAACCCGGATATCCTTGAGAAGAGGCTTGAGAATTTTACGGTTAAGGATGATAACCTCGAGCACCGCATTCTGATCCACATAGGAATCTATGATATAAATCCGGATGATGAGACAGACATTCCTTTGTTCTTCGACAGCGCAAGGCTTGCTGCGACTATGATCAGAGATGATTACACAAAGCACATAATCTATTATGACGATAAACTGAGAAATGAGCTGATCCACAACCAGCTTATTTCCAACCAGGTCAAAGAAGCCATTGAGACAAGGCAGATACGCCCTTATCTCCAGCCGATCGTAGACTCGCGCGGCATGCTCGCCGGAGCCGAAGCGCTAGTAAGATGGATACATCCTGATGAAGGCTTCATGAACCCCGGAATGTTCATACCTGTATTTGAGCGCAACGGCCTGATAGCAGATGTGGACAGGCACATGTGGAGATGCGTCTGTGAGATCCTCGCTGACTGGAAGAAAAGAGGCATTGATAATTTCATCTCGATCAATATCTCACCTAAAGATTTCTATTACATGGATGTTGTCTCAGAGCTTAAGGAACTTGTAGAGAAGTTTGGCATCGAACCTGTCAAGCTCAGGGTCGAGATCACGGAGACTGCCATAATGACGGGTTCGGTAGACATACTTAAACTTGTAAAAGAACTCCGCGAATACGGATTTATAGTCGAGATGGATGACTTCGGAAGCGGTTACTCATCTCTCAATCTGCTTAAGGATATGGATATTGACGTCATCAAGATCGACATGCAGTTCCTTAAGGATTCCGAAAGCAACATAAAGGCAAATACGATCATCAAGAATATTATCAATATGTCGGAAGACCTCGGGATAGATACGCTTACCGAAGGTGTAGAGACGGCAAGGCAATATGAGAAGCTTTATGCGATGGGATGTAAGCTCTATCAGGGCTACTATTTCTCGAAGCCCAAACCGGTTGATGAATTCGAGAAGCAGTGGTTTGACTGATAATCCGAAGCAGCAGAGTGGAGGAACAGAAATATGATCAAGGATCCTGAGATATTCAACCAGATAGCTTTCTCGTTCGCGGGACATTTCGAATGTGTTTACTATGTAAACATCGAGACAGGGCACTATATCGTATTTGCCGATGATGAATTCCTTGAAGCCTCGGAATTCCCGGGCGAAGGCGAAGACTTCTTTGCCGATGCCGTTAAGAATGCGCACGCGTTCGTCCATCCCATTGATCTTGAGATCATGAACAAGACGTACGACAAAGAGAACGTGCTCCGGAATCTCTCGGAGACCGGCAATTATTCCGTACATTTCAGATCTGTGATCGACGGCAAAGTAACTCATATGCGTCACATAGAGATCATGTGCAAGGATAAAAAGCATGTTGTTTTCTGTCTCGAAAACGTTGAGAGGGAATTCCTTGAGAAAGAGGAGCAGAAGAAGGATCTCATGTCCGCAGAACTCATGGCAAGACGCGATGAAATGACCGGAGTGAAAAACAGCAACGCATATAAGGAATTTGAGGAAAAGACCAACAGTAAGATCATTTCCGGAGAAGAACTTAAACTCGGCATTGTAATGTGTGACATCAATGACCTGAAACACATCAACGATACGAGAGGACATAACTTCGGAGATGAAGCCATTCAGGCGACGAGCCGCCTGATCTGCAGGATATACCAGCACAGCCCGGTCTTCAGGGTCGGCGGTGATGAATTTGTCGTGGTGATAAGTGACAGTGATTATGAGAACCGCAATGAACTCCTGGAAAGATTCAGGGAAGAAGTGGAGGTCAACAGGAAGACAAGAACAGGTCCTGTCGTTGCAGCCGGAATGGCTGTCTATGAAAAGGGCGATAAGAAGCTGGCAAGTGTATTGAGCCGTGCGGATTCCCAAATGTATATTAACAAGAGCGAGCTTAAGGCCAGAAAGACTACAGGTGCCTTCAGGAACACGGAAACTGCCGGCACTCCGGTACCTGATGAGAGACGCCGCCTGCTCAACGCATTGTTCGGAGCTATGTATACCGTGGCAGGCGGAGGATATATCTATCTTAACGACATGCAATACGACTACTCACGCTGGTCACTGCCGCTTGTTAATGATTTCGGAGCCGGATCTGAATACATGTATCAGGCTGATAAGGTTCTTCTTGAACGAATCCATCCCGATGATGTTGAGATCTTTAAAGACGCGGTTGATACGGCTCTGCACGGAGCTGCGAGAATGAAGCCGATCAAATACCGGGCACGTAAAAACGACGGTACTTATGTCGTCCTTCATACAAGAGGATTCATCATTAATGACAGGGACGGTGTTCCCGAGTACTTCGGAGGGATCATTATTCCCGACGAAGGGTGACGGTTTCTTTCTGAATTTTACAGCGACTTTATGAAAGCGTCTGCCAGTTCCGGCCAGACGCAGACTTCCGGGAATCTCTCCGCATCAGGATCGTATGGCCAGGGCTTCAGGAAATCAAGAAGGCTGTCAGCACCATTCTCCGGTGCTTCTATGAGACCCGCTTTAATGGCATTGACGAGCGCAAAACTCTGTTCTGCGGTGTAGGGTTCTCCGTGTTTTCCTTTTGCCCAGTCCTCTGTGGGGATCGACAGCCCGTGGAAACCTCTCGGGAAGGTCTTGTGCTCGTAACGGACACCTTTCTCTTTCAGCGCTTCAGCATAAAGATAACTGTTTTTTACAGGTACCAGATCATCCGTCTCGGTCTGCCAGATGAAGCAGGGCGGGTTTGCAGCCTTAACATGTTTTTCGAGTGAGTATCTGTCAAGCAGATATTTTGCTTCCCCGTCGTCGCGTTCGTATATGTCTGAGCCAAGAAGGAAGCGGAATGAATCCTTATGGGCATACTCGCCAGAAGTGATAACGGGATAAGACAGTATAGCCGCGTCAGGGCGGCATAAGATGTCATTATATGATGTATCCGGATCAGAGATCTCATCCCAATAATCACATACTGAAGCACAGACGTGCCCTGCAGCAGAAAAGCCGCAGACATAGATACGGGACGGGTCAATAAGGTATCCGTCAGAATTTTTTCTCACAAACCTTATTGCTCTGGCAAGATCCTTCATCGCCTGATCCATAACCGGAATTCGCATAAGCTGATTTGTTGTATAGGTCATGACGAAGCAGTTATATCCGAGCTCATTGAATCTCTTTGCGACCAGTTCACCTTCGGGAGGTACTACCACGGCATAACCGCCTCCCGGGAGGACAAGCATACAGGGATGAACACTGCCGTCATTAATAAGATAAGGTCTTAAATTTGGTGTAAATTCAAAAGCTAAAGGATAATTATATTCACCGGCACTCCAGATATCGATCCTGTCCATCTCAATCCTCTTTTCTTATCCGTCAGTGGATCTGTTCAGTAACGGCACGGATCTTATCTTCAGCATTAAGGAATGCTTCTACGATAACCGGATCGAAATGCTCACCGGAACTTTCCTTGATTATTGAAAATGCTTTTTCAAACGGCATTGCCGGCTTATATACACGCTTTGCTACCAGAGCATCGAAAACATCCGCCACTGCCATGATCCTTGCGGACAGAGGGATCTCTTCGCCTTTAAGACCGCAGGGATAGCCCTGGCCGTTCCACTTCTCGTGATGGTAATGAGCCATGTTCTCGGCTTCGCCCAGATAGTTTTCCTTGAGTTCCTTATTGTCGACGGTCTTTTTGACCGTACGGATGATCTTGGCACCTTCTTCGGCATGGGTCTTCATGATCTCATACTCCCAAGGTTCGAACTTGCCCGGTTTGTTGAGTATCGTGTCAGATACCTTGATCTTACCGATATCGTGCATAGGTGCGGAGGAAACGATATTGTTCTTGAATTCCTCATCAAGGATATCCGCAAACTTTCCTTCCTTAATAAGCTCGTCACAGATGATCTCTACATAAGATGAAGTGTTCTTGATGTGTTCGCCGGTCGACTGGTCACGGCTCTCGACAAGGTCTGCCATGACATTGATCATGCCGCTCTGGAATGTCGAGATGGCTTCATTCTTACGCTGTGATTGATTGATGTAATCAACAGTATCACGGGTCGTTTTGGCCATGGCATTATAGAGATGTTCGATCTCATCACCCGTTCTGATCTCGAAATTCCTGATGCTGTCGAGTGTTTCCTTGCGGGCTTCGTCATCGGTGTAAGCAAAATCGCTTGCGAGCTTGGCAAGACTGTTGACCGGAGAGACGATGAAGCGTTTGGCAAGATAAATGCTCAAAGTGAGAACCGTAACTAGGAAACCTAAAAGGATAGTTGTGATCTTGAACGTAAATGTTCTCTCAGTTTCCGTAATATTAGGCATCGCGACATCTACGCAGACATAACATTTACACCTGTTATTACTGTCATAAACCGGGACATAGGATGAAAGCAGCCATCCGTAGGTGTCATCTGTAATGATCGGATCGATCTCCTTACCTGCAAGAAGATCATCGATATAAGGAGCGAAACTCTCATCGAAAGGAATGACCGTTCCTGTTTCAGAACCCGGTGTATCAGGAGTATCAACGTCAAAAACTACGTGGCAGCCGTCTTCCTGGATCTGATAAACATAAAGATACTGGATCCTGTCAGAGCTGTTCCATATCAGGCTGTAGTAACGTTTGATACGGAAATAACCTTCTGCACTGTCCTTGCGTCTCAGATATTCGTCGACCTTGTCACCGTCTATCAGGGTTGCTGCAAATTTTGCAGTATCAGTAGCATACTGTGCTTCGGAAGCGACCAATGTATCCCTGAACTGATTATAACTTACGAAAGTAACGACAGTAGCTGCTATTGAGAAGATGAGAATTACCGATATGATTATCTTTCCGCTCAAAGAAATACCCTTTTGGGCAATAGACGCAAGATTGACCCTGTCTCTTTCAGGCTTAAACTTCTTCGGATATGTCTTATAGATTATGAAGGCCAGAATAACACTAATGACCTTATCAGGAATATCCATTATGAGTCCTGCGTACATTTGCGCCCAGAAAGCATCCTGTACCACATTGGTATAGATCCTGCCTGCCAAAGAGGAAGCAAGCTCTTTGCCCATTGTGTTGCCGTAAAGACCCCAGGTAATTAACGAGCCGACACCGCCGCCTACGAGAATAAAACAAACGGTGGGTATGATAATCTTCCAGGAAAGCTTGCGGAGATACTTATTCTGGGAGAACGTTGCGGCTACAATGGCAATGAGGACATTGCACACGCTGTAATAAAGATTAGAGGAATCTGAAAGGCTGCTTAGAATATTGGTAAAAAAGCCGACCAGAACAGCAGGCATAAAACCGCCGATAATAGCGGCCGCTATGGTACCGATACAGTCACAATACAGAGAAAGGCCTAACAGATTGACTACTTTATTACAGACCAGGTTGATCACAAGACAGACAATTACAAGCCCAATCAGTTTAAGGTCATCTTTAGACCTGTTAAAGCTGAGATCAAGCTTTATTGTATTGTCATCATGCTTTATCTTGTTATCAGACATAAACCGGCCCCCTTGGCCTGAACGTCATTAATATCTCGCCAAAATAATAAATATATACTATCAAAGCGATATGTTAACTTCCATTAACATAATGTAAAAAAGTATTTATATCAAGAGCCGTAAATCAGGAGATTATTTCAAAGTTCAGCCCGAAGCCCTGACAATAAGGCTGGCAATTATATCCGTAATGAAAAGCCCTGCAGGTATAAAACACAGCGCATACCACGCTTTCCTTGGCATTTTCTTTTCGAGCTTCTCGAAAAGCGGCACTATCAGGAACCTCAAAAATATGCCTGATACGCCGAAAAACAGCACAGATCTTGCACAGACAAAACCGTTTATGTTGCCCCAGTTAAGGATCTCCTCGTTGTAATCCCACAGTCTCACGCCCCAAAGAGTAAGGATTACCCAGCCGGTCGCAAACTCAAGGATGCCCGAAGTGACAGTTGCCGCAAGAAATACAAGAAACGGATTTTTCCTGAATTTGTAGGTCAATCCGAGGATAATGACCGCTCCAAAGCCGTAGATAGGTATCCAGGGACCGAATGTTGTACCTCTTTTGACCCATTCGCCCAGATCGAAACGATAGAATATCTCTTCATAAATGAACCCGAATATCCCGCCGAAAGCAAATATCAGCATCAGCATCGGGAATCTGTTTCTGAGGTATTCTTTATCCATTTGTTTCCTTTATCAGGCCTGAAGCGCTTTGTTGACTGTAAGACTTAAGATAATGTCCAGCACGAACAGTGAGAAAAGCGCTATGGCGATCATGTTAAACACTTTCGGATGTTTGTTCTGAAATCTTTCCACAGGTGTCAGGATAGCATACATCAGGATCAGCGCAAACAGTCCCCATGTTATGACCGACCTTACGCAGATGTAGCCGTTCAGATTGCCCCAATTGAGGATAACCAGTGAATAATCCCAAAGTCTGATATGGAAGAACTTATCGAGCACGAATCCTGTCGCAAGTTCCAAAGCGCCGCAGGACAGGGCACTTACGAGGAACACCAGCCAGGGTTTCTTTCTGAATCTGACTGTCAGGAAATATATCAAAAGGCAGCCGAATCCGTAGATCGGTATCCAGGGACCGTACGTTGTGCCGCGCTTGACCAGGACACCGTCGTTTATGTAAACGCAGATCTCCTCGTAAATAAAGCCCAGAAAGCCTGCAACTGTGTATAACAGCATGAGTATCGGAATGAGCTTTTTGACGGATTGTTTATTCAAAATGCGGCTCCTTTGATCCGGGGCTTTTATGAAGGTGTTGCGGCTTCTTCCTTAGGCCTGTAAACATAATGTATTTTCTCATAATTTGAGTTTTTCGCACTGTTTGTCATGGCCTCATAAGCCTGATTGCGCAGGGCTTCCTTACGCTTGTCCATAGGAAGATCCATGTCCGGTTTGAAAGGACCGTCAACATAGACGACCGTTCTTGCGCCTGGGAGCAGCTTTCTCTTCTGCCATGTCGTAGTAAAAGTGAAGACGGGTTTCCCTGTCTCGGCAGGATAGTGGAAGGCAGCTGACTTGAAAGGCCTGATTCCGGTATATTGGCGCCAGATATGCGCTTCCGGATAGAGTGTAACAATGTGACAAAGCTCTGAATGGCGGTGAATTGCCTGCGAATATTTCTTAAATCCCTTTCTGCCTGAAGGAAGGGCTATTCCGCCGAGATCCTCCACGATCCTTCTTATTCCGGGGATTGAGAAAGCATCCTGGCCTGCTACGATATATGCCTTTTTCGGCCACGCCAAAAGTCCCGGGCAGTACGCGTCGCCCATTATCCTGGTATGGTTGCCGTAGAGGAAGAAACCTTCCTTGCGGTAGCTTTTAAGCTTTTCCCGTCCGACGATCTTCTCGCCGTAAACGATCTTTTGAAGGAGCCACACAAGCGGGCCTGCCGCATGGTACAGACCGCACGCGAATCCGCGCCTTAATGCTGTCTTAGGGAAGTAACTGTAATCGTCGGGGAGTTCTTTAGTGTTGATATTTGTTCCTGCGAAATCATCATTTAATGGATCCGCGTAATAGAACGTTTTCTCCTTCATGGCTCAGGCCTCTTTCCGGCGCATACCTGAAGCTTCCGTGAGCATCTGTTCCATCTTATTCATGCATTCGCCGAGCCTCGACACATTTGCCTGGGTCCTGTATTTTTCCCTGCAGGCGTCAAGTTCGTCCGGGTGATCCATGAAATACTCGATCTTGTTCTTGAGATCCTCTGAGTCCCATTTCCTGTATAGACACCTGTCATCCCTCGCGAAAAACCTTGCCGCACTTCTTTTGGAGTTGCATATGATGGGAACAAGTCCGGTAACGATCGCTTCAAGACATGCTATCGATTCCAGTTCGACATATGCCGTATGCACATAGAGATCCGCGGCATTGAGAACTTCCTTAAGCTCATCGTGATCGATAAAGCGCATCTCGCAGTCAACACCGTTCCTCTTTACAAGGCGCCTGTAACTCCTGCCCTTCGGGCCTTCCCCGGCCATGATCAGCTTGATCCTGTCTTTATATTTCGATTTTGCGATAGCTTTTATAAGCACCTGCTGTGCTTTCTCGGATGAATATCTTCCGACAACCACGATCGTGAACTTATCTTTATTCTTCGCCTTCTGTTTATTTACGGCTTCAGCCGGAGCCGGCTCAAAGAAAGATTCCGATACACCGTTTGAGATGACCATAGATGGCACGTGCTTTTTGATGTTGCTCTCAAAATCTTCCTTTATGAATTCCGTCGGATAGTGCGTAATAGCACAGTGGCTGTAGACCTTTTTGTAGAAATACTTATAGACTTCTTTTGTAGCCAGACCGGACTTCATCATGCCTAAGTGGCAGGTGAAATTCTCTGCCTGAACATGGAAACTTGAAGTCATGGGAACACCATATTTCTCGCATATTTTGACTGCCTTCCACGACAGCGGGAACGGCATCAGAAGATGAACCACATCAGCACCCTTAATGGCATCTTCAAGTATTGAGAGATCGGCTTTTGCCGGCACGACTTCATTTCGCGCCAAAGCAGCATTTATGATCGGTCCGAGATTCATGGCAGGCACAATGCGATACCCGCTCTGGCCCTCTTTATCCGCATCACAACAAACGACAGTGACATTGTGTCCCTGCGACTTCAAATGGTTTATAAGATTATACGCTGCAACGCTCGTCCCGTTATTGGCCCTGCCGAGCACATCGCATATGACAGTAATGTTCATTGTCGGACCAAACATCCTTGATTTATTTGCTTCTTGACGAACTAATTATACAACAACATTCGGAAATCAAAGTATCTGCGGGTTTAAAGACAAAGAGAGGCGTTTTTCAGCAAAATCGGGTCTGTTTCCGGCACTCGTCAGAAACTGGGGCTGATCGCTGTCCATCTTCGGAAAATAACACGCATCAGAAATGATCTTTCACTGAAATTAATACAAAAACCGTCAAAAAGGCGCCTTCCGGACTGAAGTGAATCCCCGGAATTTGTCCAACTTCAGGGGCACTTCGGACAGGAAGACGCCTGCAAAAACTTTTACTTGTTCATCACGACTCTTTTAATTCATCCCAGGTTCTGTCATCTTCTTTATAGCCTTTACCCGCTTTGATCTTGACGATCAGCTTGACAATTAAGCCGGAGCAGAGGATCAGGACTACGAGTGCCCATCCGAAAATGATGTTTGCTTTAAGAGAGTAGCCGTCGGCTGCACCGTAAATACCACCGCTCTTAATGAGATTGACCAGATTCCATATGAAGAGTCCGGCGAGGACAACGGGGGAGATGACCTTGATCGACGGCAGGAACCACCACTTGGGCATCTTGAAGCCCTTGGTATTGCGGTTCAGCTCTTCGAGGATCTTTGTTGTCTTGAAGAACCAACCGGCAACTATCATCTCGAGAATGCCCGTGATGAGGAGCGTATAGCTGTTGATGAAATAGTCTACGATGTCAAGAATGGCAAGTCCGGCTCCGGTTACATAGATGAGACTGCAGACACCTTCGATGATGACGAGGATAAGCGTGGTCTTCTTCTTATTGAGATTGAACTTGTCGGATACTGCGGTGGAGACACCTTCGATGATGGAGAAGAGTGAATCGATCGCGAGAGTGATCAGGCAGAAGTAGAAGATGAACGCGAAGATCATGTTAAAGATACTGCTGCCCGAGATCTGGACGATAGCCTGAGGATAGATGATAAATGCTGTCGCGATACCTGAAGCCGACATGCTGTCGAGCATGCCTACGCCTGCCATTGTCGTGAACATAACGATACCGGCAAGAACGCTTATGAGAAGATCGGAGAAAGCGATGATCAAGGTATCGACAACGATGTTGGAATTCTTGTCGAGGAATGAACCGTATGCGAACATGATCGCCATTGCGGTAGAGAGCGAATAGAAGACCTGGCCTATGGCATCGACCCACAAATTGGAATCAGCGAGTGCACTCCAGTCAGGTATAAAGAGTTTTGCAAAGCCGGCCATTGCGTCGGGGAGCATCATTCCGCGGATTGCCATTATCAAAAGGCAGATTACCGGGAGTGATACAGTGAACTTAACTACTTTTCCTACAGAGGTCGTACCGTTGCGGATGCAGAGATAAGCAAAAACCCAGGCAAGGATAAGACAGCCGAGAACGGGCCATGATATGGTCGTCCAGCCTTCTGTCGTGCCTGTCGTCTTGATCGTCGTTAACCAGAGGGAACTTGCGGCTTCGGTGTCACCGGTCATTCCGGCAAATTTGAAGCTCATGAAGAACATCAATATGACCCATGCGAAAACTGCCGCATAATAGATCGAGATGCCGATACCGTTGGAAACGGCGAGCCAGCCGACACCTTCAAGCTTTTTATTCATGGCACGGATGGAACCGGGAGCACCCTGTCTGGTGTATCTGGCAACAGAGATCTCCATCATGAGAAGCGGAATGCCGATAACAAGCATTGCCACCAGATAAACGAAAAGGAAAGCACCGCCGCCGTATTTAGAAGCCAGTCCCGGAAATCTCCAGGCATTTCCCAATCCTACAGCAGAGCCGATCGCCGCCAGGATAAATGACGATCTTGATGACCATTTTTCGCGCATATAAACACCCCCTCGCACAAAAATAATAATACTTCATTGATAGATATCAAGTCAAAAACAGTTGATAGTATGGTAAAATCGCCACAGTACGTTATGGGGGTAACGATTATGAATATGAGAAAAACTACAGCATTTTTACTGGTACTTGTCATGCTTGCGGGAATTATTTCCGGATGCAGTAAGACAACGAAGATCTCAACTGACAAGTTCATAAAAACGTGCGAGAAATTAAAGTTCAAGGAATTTGAGTTCGATGACGACGCGCCGGAAGCGGATGATATCGAAGACGGCGCATATGTTGTATATGATGAGGACTACATCGAAGATAATGAAGACAGCATCGAACAGTTCTTCAGGGAATTCAGTTTCGATAATGTCGTTGATCCCGAAGATGTTAAGTCCATGGTGTTTGCAGCGAAAATTAAAGGCGCTGAAGATCTTTATGAACTGGAAGATATTGAAAGTCTTGCAGACGCAAAGCTTGACGGTGCGGTCGCCATCCTGATGGAACTTGACGACAATTATGCCGGAGATGTAATGGATTATCTTAAAGACTGGTTTGATGCAGTTGATATCAGCAAAAAGGATTTTACGGACAAAGAGTTTTACTCATCAAGTGATGAGGGCTATTTCAGGTTCCATATTGATGTTGCGAAGTTTGCCGGACTCCTGGCTGACAATGATGATTTCATGGATGCCGCAAAGGCTTCTTTAGACGATGATTTTGACGATCTTATTGAAGATCTTTCAGGTGATATTGCAGTTACGGTTGAGATCAACAGCTCAAGTCTTTTCATCGTCGCCGGTGGTTCGCTGAATACGAAAACCACTGTCTATAATGAATTTATCAAAGGTTTTGGCGTGACATCAGATCCGATGAAGATCCCGATGAATGAGAAAGTCGCAAAAGATCTGATCGACTATTTATCCGATAAGATCGAAGACGATACGTCAGGAACTGTTATTACCGGCAATGATTCTGAATTTGATGTCGGCATTTCGCTGCCCACAAAGGATCTCATGAGATGGAACAGTGACGGCGACAGAATGATGAGTGAACTTACGGCTGACGGTTATAATGTTGATCTCCGGTACGCTTCGAACGATGTCTCCACGCAGAAGGCACAGATCCGGGACATGATCGATTCAGGCTGCAGGGTCCTTATTATTGCTTCCATTGATTCGGTATCGCTGAAAGATGAGCTGGACATGGCAAAAGAAAAAGGTGTTGTGGTCATTGCATACGACCGTCTGATAATGGAGAGTACATCCGTTGATTATTATGTGTCTTTCGATAACTTTATGGTCGGTGTGCTTCAGGCAGAATACATAGTGAACACATATGGTATAGACAATACCAAAACAACATATAACATGGAGATCACGGCCGGTGATCCGGATGACCCGAATGCAAGATTATTCTATGAAGGCGCATATTCTGTTCTAAAGCCTTACATTGATTCAGGCAGGATCGTCATCGTTTCAGACCAGACTGACTTCATGGATGTTGCCACTCCCGTCTGGAACACAGAGCAGGCCCAGGCAAGAGCCGAGAATATCATAGCTGCATATTATCCTATGGGATCGATAATCGATGCATGGCTTTGTTCGAATGATTCAACGGCTTTAGGTGTTACGAACGCACTTGCAGCCCGCTATTACGGTCCTTATCCGGTCGTTACTGGCCAGGACTGCGATATTGCAAATGTCAAAAATATAATCAAAGGCAAGCAGGCTATGTCCGTTTTCAAGGATACCCGTACCCTTGCTTCACAGACGGTAAAGATGGCTGAACAGATCCTGGAAGGACAGGACGTTGACGTTAATGACACCTCAACATATAACAATGGCGCCAAGCTCGTTCCGTCATACCTCTGTGATCCGATATTTGTTGATGCCAATAACTACAGAACTATTCTGATCGACTCCGGCTACTATACCGAAGACATGTTGATCTGAGCGCAAAGGAATTGTAATTATTGCTCCCGGCCGCCGGTTATATGCGTGTTTTAGTGAAAAATGCAGTAAACACCGGTTGGCAGGGGCATAAACAATAGGAATTCTACATATTATTGAAAAAAGTCAAAATATCGTGATTATGTGGTAAAATTCATTTATTCCTATAAGGAGGGAAATGATTATGAAGAAAATTAAGGCTATAGCATGTGTTCTTACAGTAGCTATGCTTGCAGGCATTTTCGCGGGATGCAGCAAGACAACAAAGATCTCTACTGAAAAGTTCGCTAAAGCATGCGAGAAGTTAAAGCTCGAGGAATATGACATCGATGATGATGACAGTCCGGATGAGGATGATTTTGAAGATGGTCTCTATGTAATCGCAGACCAGGATTATATCGAGGACAATGAAGATTCCATGGCGGATATGTTAGACGATATGGGTCTTGGCGGAATCATAGATGTAGATGATGTCAAATCCATGGGTATTGCAATGAAGTTGGTAGGTCTTAGCGACATTGATAACATTGAAGATCCCGAAGATATTGAAGATGCAACGTTCGACGGCGCTCTTGCCCTTGTAATGGAGCTTGATAATAACTATGTCGGAGATGTCATGGATTATGTTGATGATATGCTCGATCAATATGATATCAATACCGAGGATCTTTCAAACAAGGAATACTATGTTTCCAAGAATGACGGATTTATCAGATTCCATGTTGATGTAAGCAAGCTCACAAAGATCCTTCTTGAAAATGACGATCTTATGGATCTCGTTTCCGCTGTATACGATGAAGATGATTTTGAAGATCTTCTCAAGAACCTTACAGGTGATGCTGCGGTCACAGTCGAGGTCAACGGTTCCAACATTTTCATTCTCGTGGGCGGATCACTTAATTCAAAGCCTACCGTGCTTAATTCTTTCTCATCTGCATTCGGTGTTGCCAGCAACCCGTTGAAGCTCCCCATGAACAATAAGTTCGTTGAGGGTCTTGTCCAGGATACTATAGACAACTATGGTGATCTCGCATCATCCGGCGGTTATGATGACTACGATGATTATGACTTTGATGATTACGATGACTACGATGATGACTACGATTATGATGACGACGGAATCTGATAATTAGTCAATAATTTAATCCAAATCTAATATGGGGCTGTCTTCAAAAGGCAGCCCTTTTTGATGGGGTCTGACCCCCTTAGAACATCGACGGGGGGAATATCCTTGACAGAGTCTTTAATACCGATCCGAAGTTTGTGAGATCCATCAGTATTCCGCTGAAAATAAATGAGAGGATCAGGTAGACCGGAAGCACTGCAGAGAATATCCTTGAACGGTTTGACCTGATGGGAAGGATCGTCATGATCGTTCCCAGGACAAATCCGAGCAGGGTAACGAGGAGCGTGTAAACCGTTACATGAAGGAACTTAAATTCCGTTCCTGAAGCTAAGAAGCAGATTACTGATATTACGTATGAGGGGACCGTGAAGACTGCAACCTGGATCAGTCCTAAGTATATGCGCTCGAAAAGACCAAAGCGCAGATAGATCCGGTTATCCTGGTCGTTAAGGAACGCAAGGGTGCCCAGAAGCGCTGCAGTGAAAATGAAGAATCCTGCGAACTTATAAAGCGGGATCGGGATCTTCTCTGAGCGTGTGATCTCGTTATATACAGAACCCTCAATACTTTCCAAAGCGAAAAGGGACGCGTCATTGATGTATTTGCCGAATATGCGCTCAAGATCCGGGTCATGTACATCTACTTCATAGCCGTATTCGGCAAATGTTTCGCAGATGATATTACGCGCACTGTACTTGTAGAAAACGCGGAAGACCTCTTCTCTTGACAGCAGGATAAAACGCGAACCGGGTGTCTCAACCTGTTTGACGCTGTAGCGCGAACTGTTTTCAGTGATATGTTCGGAAAAACCTGCCGGAAAGATATAGCCGGCATTAGCTTTGCCTGAAGCCAGATCAAGATACAGTTCTTCTTCGTCTTCAACCTCGTAGAAATCAAATACCGAATTCATGGAACAGAGACTGTCAACGATCTCATCTGTCTCTTTTGAATCGTCCTGGTTTATCAGGGCGATCGGAATGTAGATCGATGTTTCCTTTTCGGGCACGAAAATAACAAGAGCGGCCATGATGATTATCACACCGAACATAACGTACATTGCCGGATTGATGAAGCTTCGTTTTGTGAGCACCGATAATCTGTTAAGGAATAGTCTCATATGAACATCGCCCTCATAAAGTATGTGATCAGATAGTAAAGCGGATTATAAACCGCAGCGGTCTGGAAGAAGCGGGGCATGTATTCGAGCGGCAAAAGACCGCCTGCAAGATACATAAGACCTGTTCCGGCACCAAAGGTGATGTAAGATACCGTGGAGGGACTTTTTACAAGATAACAGAGTGCCGTTCCAGCAAGCGCAATGACCATTATGAACGGAATGACCGTGAACAGAGCGGCGATCTTAAGAGTTCCGAAGGTAATAAACAACGCAATGAACATAATGACATACAGAAAATACATCATGACAGTCGCACAGCCTGCCTCGAGAAGGAAGAGCTTCCAGTTTTTGATCCCTGAAAGCATCGCACGTGCCCTGAAGATCTCACTGTTGCCCTTGAAGAAGAAAGAAATGATAAAGATCGACATCATAACAATATAAAGCACATATGACGCGGTCATTTGTTCTCTTACTTCAAATTTTTCAACCAGATCTTCGGCATCGATCTTATTGAACTTCGATTTACGACCCATAACGTATTCATAGCACTTGTTCAAAACCGAGTTTTCTATTGAATCTGCTTCGGTTATATCCAGACCTATCTCTTCGGCATATTCGCCGGCAGTGATTATCGAGCATTGGGAGGTGCCGAGAAAATCGCTCATCGCGTAAATAAGATCGTTGACCATGTGTTCATCGTAGGTGTCTGCATCACGGAAAATGATCGATACATGTTTTGACTCTTTAGTTCCCATATTCTCCAGAAAACCTTCGGGAACGATCAGTCCTGCGACAGCTTCCTGGCTCTCAACCAGCTTTACGACCTTCTCTTCGCTGTTTACGATATTGATATCAACAGTGTGTCTGACGCTGTCCATCTGCTTGACAAAGTTCAGTCCCAAACGGGTGTATGATTCATCATCAGGAACATAACACGCAACTGATAAAATGCTGTCTTCGTTGTTTTCGAAAAGGAACTCAGACGCAAATACAATACAAGCCAGCATGCAAAGACCGAGTGACAGAAGGTAGGCCACCAGGAACGGAATAAAAAGCAATACTCTTTTGCAGTACGCCTTGATCATTTAAGTGCCTCCGCGGGAGACGAGCCGGCAGGGAGCAGTATCGAGGCCCCGTTCTTAAGAAGATAGATCCTCGAGCAGTGCTTGAACAGCTCTTCGTTGTGGCTGGCAACGAAAACTGTGCCGCCTTTGTTTTTAAATGAATCTATAAAATCAATGATGTCGTTTTTGGCCGGAATATCGAGAGATGCCAAAGGCTCATCCATGAGAAGGATATCCGGTTTGGAAAGAAGAACGGATGCCAATGCAAGCCGTTTCTTCATACCGCCAGACATACGTTTTACTTTAATATCAATAAAATCAGCAACCTTGAGGATCGAGAGTTCGGTCTCCGTAAGGTCCCTGATGATCTCCTGTCTGCTCATGGGTGTCCACATCTTCAGATTATCGATTGCCGTGAGTTCGTCTATCAGGGCATTTTCCTGAGTGACAAAACCTGCTTTGCCGTTAACTTTAATGACACCTGAAGCGGGCTTCCTGAGACCTGCGATTGCCGTAAGCAAAGTTGATTTACCGGAACCGTTGAGACCGAGAAGTCCGATGACTTCACCTTTTCCGGCAGTTATGTTGACGTCATTTAAGACGGTTTTCTTATATTTTAACGAGACATTCTCGATAGCAACAATAGAATCAGCCATAGAAAACGCGCACTCCTTATTCAGATAGGGTGATTATAGCATAGAGGACGGATTGCTGTATGAAATGAATATGGTCAGATATTACCTGTTGCTCGAAGCGATGAATGATTCAAGTTCATCAGTTAAGATGGCAGATCCCATGAAAAGACCCTGGAATCCGTCACAGCCGCTGCCTGCCAGAATATCAAACTGGTCTTCCTGACCGACACCCGTTGCCGTAACAGTTATGTCGATATCGTGCATGAGCGTTATGGCAGAACGCGTCAGGATACGGACTGTAGCGTCAGTTGCAAGTCTTGAAGTGAAATTACCGTCGAGCTTTAATACCGAGACCGGAAGAAGAGGAATCGCATTAAATGAAGAATATCCCCTTCCGAAATTATCCAAAGCCATCTTGACTCCTGTCGTGGCAAGTTCCTCGATAGTCATACGGATGTCCGCAAGACTCGTGATGAGGCTTTCTTCCTGCAGGTCCAAAATAAGATTATTAACGTTGCAGTCAGTCGAAGAGACTATATTTGAAAAAGACTGGATGAAATCATGTTCTCTTAACTGGTAATTGGAGATATTAATGTTCATTGTAAGCTTAGGATCGATCTTGTTGATCATCGCGAGTGCGCCTAACGAGTTTTCCATTGAGAAGCTGCCGATCCTTCTCATGTATCCCGCATTCTCGGCAGCTGCGAGGAATACCTGCGGAGGAATTGTCTTACCGTCTTTGTCGAATCTCAGGAAAGCTTCAAATCCTGTGAGCTTGCGCTCAGCAGTAAAGCACGGCTGATATGCCATGTAGATAGTTCCATCTGATATTGCGCGTTCGAAAACAGCTACGATCTCATTTTTGGTCTTGTCCTTAAATGTTTCCGTTCCGGGAAGTTCATAAGTCTCATCTTCCTTATCAGGAACACCGGAAGTGATGTTTGCGGCTTTGCTCATCCGCTCTTCGGCCTTTGCTATCAGTTCTCCTGCGTGGCGCGAATCTGACGGATAATGAGAAAAACCGTAATGAATGCATGCATTCATTGAATCTATTCCGGCAGCAAACGCTCTTGAAGCTTCTTTCGCGAGCTTGTCAGCATATTTTGTCTCAGCTTCTCCGGAAAGAGCTCTTCTGAAAAGGATCACAAAATCAGCATCATCTATTCTGGCGACCATATCCGTCGGGTCTGCCGCTTCACGGAGACGGTGAGCCATATTCTGGATGAAGAGGTCCATGGACTTATGTCCGATAGCTCTTGTGATCATGTCGAAATGATCAAGCGCAAGATATATGACAGTAAAAGGTCTGCACACAGAATCCGGAGTTTCGCTTTCCTGCATGTTCGCAATATCTTCCCTGATCAATTTATCTGCTCTTTCGGTGATCATGTCACGGCCGGGAAGAGTCGTCAGAGGGTCTATGGAACTTGTAAGATTGCGTCCGATAGCTTCGCTTAATACCTGGTGGCTTCCCATGGACTCATGGTTAACGATAAGGGAAGTTCTGGAGAACATTTCGTCTTCCAATTCTTTCCGGATAGCCTTGCCGCGTTCATTGCGTTTTGCGTCCTCAATGCCTCTGATCTTTTCTGCGACTTTGATAACGTAATATTGCAAAAGAAGATCAACGAACATGTTGACGATCGTCATGACGAGAAGAAGCGGCGCAGACTCGTTGCGCATCATGATGTACTCGTATGTATAGATCATGAACTGGACAAAATTTAAGGCAAATGAAATGTAGTATCCGAACTTTCCTTCAAATATGTTCATCAGGAATGCCACGAAGATCAGGGCAGCACCAATGAAATATCTTGTTGATGTAACGCTGGAAAAGATCTGGGCAGCGAGCAGACCGATAAAGAGCAAAACGCTCGCAAAAACAACGGTAACATATACCGCATCGCTCTTTATGAAAAGTCTGCTGTCACTATTTCCCATACGCCTTATTATCCTACGTTTAGAGTATAAATGTGTTACCCGTATATTAATTAAATATTAAAAATAGATATTTTGAACTCTTACGATCTTATTAACAAAGATTCATTTTATTCAAGCAAGTCGTTTATGATCGCGCCTGCAAGAGTGATCCCGCATGCGGCAGGAACAAAGGAGAGAGTGCCGGGACGCCTTCCTTCTTTAGGAGTGACAGGACTCTCAGGTGAATAAACGACTTTAAGGTGGTTTATTCCTTTTTTGCGGAGTTCGCGGCGCATGACCTTTGCAAGCGGGCAATAAGAGGTTTTGGAAATATCGGTCACAGTGAATCCCGACGGATCCGTTTTGCCTGCTGCACCCATCGCGCTTATGACTGCTGTTCCTGCTTTTTGTGCCCGGCAGATAATATCGATCTTTGCCGCGACCGTATCAATGCAGTCTGCGATGTAATCGTAACCGGAGAAATCAAATTCTCCGCTTGTTTCCGGAAGATAGAAAATGGTCTTTGTAACAACATCGATTCCGGGATTAATATCAAGCAGACGTTCTTTGCAGACATCGGTCTTGTATCTTCCAATCGTGGAATCAAGAGCAAGTATCTGACGGTTGATATTTGTGATATCTACCTTATCGGCATCAACGATAGTGAGATGTCCTATTCCGGCTCTGGCAAGGCATTCAGCAGTATACCCGCCGACACCGCCGACACCGAAGAGCAGTATTCTGGAATCTGCCAGACGGGACAGGTTCTCCCGTCCTATAAGAAGCTCTTCTCTCTCGAATCTTGAATCCATTATCCTGATTCCCCCAAAGCATGTCGGATACTATTTTAATATATTGTTTGACAATTTGCTTTGATTTGTTTGCTTGAGTATAATTTGAGTGCAACAAATCCGCTTTTTCGCCTGTATATAGGGTGAAAGCGGTGAGTAACTCAAGGATAAAAATGGAATTAACTTACGAAGCCAATCTACCGCTTTTAAGAAAGCTCGCAATACTGCTTGCAGTGTCGGGTCTGGACGACGATAATCCGTTCGATATGTCCGGCCTGGAAGCAGCCCGGTCTCAGGATGATGCACCTGTTTCAGGAGCACCACGTAAGTCTGACGAGCAGATAGAAAAGGAAGCGGAAGAGATACTGGACATTCATGGTAATTCCATCCTGCGTCTTGCAATCTCTTACCTTCACAACAAGGAGGACGCGGAAGACATTCTTCAGGAGACGATGATCAAGTTCGTTACTGTAAGACCTGTTTTCGAGAACGACGCACACAGAAAAGCATGGCTTATGAGAGTTGCATCAAATCTTGCCAAGAACCGTATTGATTACAACAAGGTTCGCGACACGATGGAACTCAATGAGGAAATAGCCGGCGAAGTGCAGCAGGATCTTGACAGAGGCGATACCTACAAAGCCATCTGGGATGCTGTAAGAAGTTTACCCGTCTACCAGCGTGAAGCAATCCACCTTTTCTATCAGGAAGGTTATCAGACCTCAGAGATCGCCGTAATTACGGGCCGTCGTGAGGCTACAGTGCGTTCAGATCTGAAGCGCGCCCGCGACAAACTGAGAGAACTGTTGAAGGAGGTGGATGATTTTGAATAAGTATAACGAGATCATGAGCAACATTACTGTTGATCCTGAGATGAAGAGCAGGATCATGAGTGCTGTGTCCGCCTCGATCAGCAAGCAGTCCGGAAGCGCGGGAAGACCCGAAAGGATCGAGAGAGCCGAAAGAACTGAAAAAACTGAGAGAACTGAAAGATCAGATACAGCAAGAACAGCCAGACCTGTAAGAGAAGCAAAGGTCAGGGAACCTGCTGTTGTTACAAATATCCCGAAAGAGGACAAAGAAACTGAAGCTCCGGTTGTAAGGAAAAAGGCCAAGAAAACACCAGTCGTTATTATTTCTTCGATCGCTGCCGGTATTCTTGTTATCGCAGGAGTATTGTTTGTATTCAGTAATATGAGTGCAAGTACATCACCCCAAAGTACAAAGGCAATGGATATACACAGTTTGTCCGGCCAGCACAACAGTGCTGCAGAGACGCAGGCTGATTCGGTAAGGGAAGCAGAGGCAATCGTTGCGGCTGATGAAGCGGTGACTGACGGTGTTGAAGATGAGCACACAAAAAACAACAATTATTCAGTTTCCGGTGATAACAAAAATACTTTAGCTGCCGAGACAACAAATATTACTACTGTCGCAAGCGGCGATACAAGAGAGGGAATGGGTGATGCCCGCATTGAAAAAATTTCCAGGGCTCTCCCGTTTGATATGAAGGGTTCAGGCACAGGCACGTTCTCAGATACGATTACCGAAGAAGTCTTTTTCGGTGATAACGGTGAGAAGGTTGTAATCTTCAGCGCACCCGGAGGAACAGATATCTTAAATGAGGTCTACCATATAGAGAACGCTGCAGGTGTTGACGGAACAACTCCTGAAGGAACGGCTGTTAAGTACTACCGTATAGCTTTCGGAAATGTGGATGATCTTGCAGAAGGTGAGACTTCAGAAGAAATTAATGCTGCAGTTTACACCAAGGGTGGCAAAACATATCTGATGATCTTCTCGGATATTCAGTCTGAGGATGTAATCGGCAAGGTTATTGACGCTGTCTGACGGTTTTCCGCCCGGAACAAAAATCCGCTGAATTACTTGGTATAACCGCGATATCCGTGTGATAAAATGAAAATATCATCTTATTCGGGCCTTATGTCCGAGGAAAGGATATGAATATGTTTTGTCCTAATTGCGGTAAAGAAAATCCTGATGGTATTGCTTTCTGCAGCGGATGCGGTATGGCATTCGGAGCACGTGCACCTCAGCCTGCACCCCAGCCTGTTGCAGCTCCCGTTTATCAGCCTGCACCTCAGCCTGTTGCAGCTCCTGCGCCCCAGCCTGCGGCTTCTTCGATAATTCCTCCGCAGCAGCCGGTGCCGTCACAACAGTATGCTCCCGCCGGACAGCCCCAGCCTCAGCCACAGGCAGCACCCGGGAAGCAGTCTTCAATGCTTCCGTTCGGCCAGCATTTCAAGAACCTTATTCATGCTGCTTTGCATCCTGTTACCGGCCCTGCCGAGATCTCTGAACAGTACGATAAGATCGGTAATTCACTTTTCCTTGCGGGAATCGTAATCGTGATCTGCTGGATGGTTGGATTCTTTACGTCTATGACGATAGATCTCATCCACTATGCACAATACGGCAGATATCTTTTTGACAACCTCGGATGGGAGATCGTTAAAGACTTCTTCTCACCGTTCTTCTATTATGCGATCCGTGTATTCGGTTGTGCAGGTGTCTTCACGCTTGCAGGCCTGATCATCAAAGAGAAGTGGTCTTTCTCCAAGCTCCTTGCTATTTCTGCCATGGCAACAGCTCCTGCATATATCGTTTCTGATTTTCTCGGATCATTCGCAGGACTCATTCCTTACGTAAGATTCGGAGCAATCTTCACGATCGCAGCTTATGCTTATTACCTCATGATGATCTATGAGGGTATGGGTTCAGTTACAAAGCTTACAGGAAACAAGAAGGGATTCGTTCTTGTTATATGTGTTGCGATCACAGGCTTTATCGCAAATTATTTCTGATAGATTTTTCAATTAATGGATCTGACAGGGGCTGCCTTGAAAAGGGTAGCCCCTTATCAGTTGTTTGGAAATACGGTTTCAATACGGATACCGGTTTTACTTATATCGCAGATTGAAAAAATATTTGATATAATTATTTTCGGGCGTTTGAATGCGCACGTATTAATAAGGGTAGGGATAGAGAAATGTCAGATGTATTAGCTACACCGGTTTCTTTAAAGTGCAAGGTATGCGGAGGAGATATTAAGAACGATTATCTCGCCGGTACATGTGTCTGCATGAATTGCGGGACCAGATGGTCTCTTGCTGACGTTATTCCTGATTATGCCAAGTATTCCAAGATAATCGCCAACATCAACAAGGTAAACGACATTATCGAGAATGAGACAAAGGCGGCATCAGCTAACGAAGCAAAGATCATTCTTAAGACTGCCCAGATGGACTGCAACAGAATCAATGATCATGTTGCGGCAGATCTTAACAGACTTTGTGATGAAGGCTTAAAGAAGGTCGATCAGTTCTCAAACTACATCAAGGGCAAGAACAATTACGACCATAAATCTTTCAGAAGCGCCATTCATGATCTTTCAAAAGTTCCCGGTTACAGAGATGCCGATGTGATCATCGAAATGTGTAAGCTCGAGATCGAAGCAGAGCGCAGGAGACAGCTCCCGTGGTCTGTAATCTTCAGCCTTATCATTCCTGCGGCATTGGGTTTGTTCTTAAGAGAAACCTTCAGATGCCCGTGGGCCGTATGCATCATACTGTTCCTTGCAGGTTCGGCAGGTCTTGGATACGTTTTGTACCGCGGCGGAGTACCGGCAGTGATAATCAAGGTCATCTCATTCCTGGCAGCGACACCGCTTATCGTTTTTTCGATCCTTAAATATGCATTGCATTTGCCTACCGCCGTCTCGGTCATTCTCGCGATAGTAGGTCCGATTGCATTGTTTATTTTGTTTGCATCATTTACAGAACAAATAACAAAGAAAAATAAATAGAAAGGAAAGATTAGGAAATGGTTGAAGCTATTAGTGTAATCAAGTACGAAGGCAGTAATGACGTACTGGCTCACAAGCATGAGAAAGAAGATTTTACGATCGGCTCCCAGCTGATCGTCCATGAGACCCAGGAAGCGCTTTTCTTCCGTGACGGTAAGGTTTTCGATCAGTTCACTGCAGGAAGGCATACGCTCGTTACGAACAACATTCCCAAGGTTCGTGACTACATGAAGCTTGGTACAGGCGGCGTTAACGTTTTCCACTGCGAAGTTTACTTCATCAACATGGTTACCCAGATGGGTATCAGATGGGGTACCGACAGTAAGGTAAGACTTTTCGATCCCGCATCAGGACTTCATGTTGAGATCGGAGCTTCCGGCAACTTCAACATGAGAGTTACCGATTCGAGCAAGCTGGTATTAAAGCTTGTCGGAACGACTGAAGGACTTCTCCAGAGCGATGTAACAGGCGAAGGAAAATCCTACGGTACGGGCATGTTCAGGGCTTTGATCATAAACAAGGTCAAGGCAAATCTTGCACGCATTATCAAAGAACAGAATCTCAACATCTTAGAGATCGATGCTTATCTCGATGTATTGTCCTCCCAGCTCATGGTCGACATCAACCAGACTTTGGAAGAATACGGTCTCACGATGCCCGAGTTCTACGTAACATCCATTGTTACTCCTGATGACGATCCGAACTTTGTACGCCTCAAGCAGCAGTTTGCTGACAAGACTTTGAAGGTCCGCGAAGAGGAAGTTAAGAAGGCTGAGGCAGAAGCTGCACAGCAGAGAAAGATCGTCGAGGCCCAGACTGAAGCACAGCTAAAGGCCGTAAACGCTCAGGGAGACGCAGACGCTATCCGTATCAAGGCTCAGGCTGAAGCTGAAGCATACAAGATGAAGGCTGAGGCAGAGGCTGCAGAGATGCAGATGAAGGGCTACACATACCGTGACGAGACAGCACGTCAGGTCGGCCTCGAAGCAATGCAGAACGGTATCACCGGCGGCGGTTCCGGCGGCGGCGCTTCAGGCGGCATCGGTGATGTTGCAAGTCTCGGTGTTACATTGGGCGCCATGGGCGGTGTTATCAACATGACAAGAGACGCAATGGCTCCTATCATGGGCGAGTCCCAGAAAGTAGGCGAAGGCTTTGGCAATGTGGTTGCAGGCAACACACCTTCAGGTACTGCACCGGCTGTACCCGCTGCTCCTGTGGCACCTGCAGCACCCGCGGCTCCTGCTGAAGGCGCTTGGAATTGTCCTTCATGCGGAAAGACAGGCATTACCTCAAGGTTCTGCCCTGACTGCGGCATGGCAAGACCTGTACAGTAATCGAAACAGTCTGAATTATTGAGCAATATAATTTGGGTTGTCTCATGAGTGAAGCAGATTCACCTTGAGGCAACCCTTTTTAATTTGCATTGATTAATTCGGGCAGCTGAAACATCTGAAACTGCTCGTTTCAGTTAACACTTCCGGAGGGCGAATTATTCTATCGGAAATCTTGAAAATATACTTTTTCGATAGAATTTTTGCTTTTTTCTATCGGAAATCCCGGAAATTAACTTTTCCGATAGATTTTCAAAAAGACGCTTTCAAGCCTGCACAGTAACCTTATTCAGACGGCATCCTTTTCCGTAGCAGGACATTGTTTTTCTGCTTTAGATGTTTTCACGCCCATCCTGAGAGCTTTGTGCGGGCAGGCATTAACACATTCACCGCAGCGGATGCACTCGCAGCTGTCAGGTGAGATGCTGGGGTCGACATTCATCTTGCAGGCTTTTGCACATGCTTTGCAGCCTACGCACTTGTCCTTATCAAGATGAAGACGGTACAGGGCGATCCTGTTAAAGAAACCGTATATCGCGCCCAGAGGGCAGATGTATTTGCAGAACGGTCTGTAGATGATGAGACTTCCGGTAAGGATCAGTCCGAGGATTACGAGTTTGAGACTGAAAATGCCGCCTAACTGGTCTGCTATCTGCTTATTTGCGGAAGCGAGCCAAATGCCGGCGATCGTTCCGGACGGGCAGATATATTTGCAGAAGAACGGTGTCAGTTTGAAGCAGAAGGGCAGCATCAGCACAAAGAGAACTAGTACGGCATACTTGAACCAGCGCAGATATTTGTCGATCTTAAATTCGTTTTTCTTGAAGAAAGGAATTTTGTAGATAAGATCCTGCAAAAAGCCAAAGGGACAAAGGAATCCGCAGACCGCACGGCCGATCAGGGCGCCGACAAAGATAAGGATTCCGGCTACATAGTAGGGAACCTTGAACTTTAATCCGCTGAGGTAGCTTTGGAGAGAACCGATGGGACAGGCGCCGATGGCACCGGGGCATGAGTAACAGTTAAGTCCCGGGACGCAGACGGATTTTGACGGTCCCTGATAGATCTTACCCTCAAGAAAACCCTTGAAATTGGCATTCTGGAGCAAGGTGGCTACGGCCTGAATAGAATGTCTTACCCATTTCTTAGCCAATTCCGACACACTCCATGCAGATCTTTGCAGCCTTTGCCAGGACGGATTCAGGCTGTTTCAAAACTATACCCGCAATAATGAGGATTATGCCCGCAGATATCAGGGATATTGTGATGATGCGTTTGCGCATAAGTAAATGTCAGAGCAGTTTATCGATTATTGATGCCCAATCATTATAAGAGTTTGAACCGATAACATTCGGATCTCCGTTCGGCATTTTCAACACATGTCCGTTTCCGTCAACGAAAATCGTAGTAGGAACATAACCTGACTGGAACTGGTCGAATTCCGTAGTGTAATGAAGGATGGGATAACTGACTTTGCTGTCACGAAGGATCTCATCAACATCTTCTTCCATGGATTCTTCAGAATACACACCGATTATCTGAAAGCCTTTGTCCTTATAGTCTTCATAAAGGCGCTCAAGATCAGGAATCTCGCCAACGCAGGGACCGCACCAGGGTTCCCAGAAATTGATCATTGTGAGTTTATATGAACTGAATGTGCTCTCATCCCAGGTGTTGCCGTCTCTGTCTGTTGTTGTGAATGTGAAATCAGGATCAAAACCCGAATTGGAATTTACGTCAATTTCGGATGCCTCGATCAAGACAGGTTTGTCAGAATCGATCTTCTGTTCGGAATGAGTTTCACCGTTATGTTTTGTTTTTTTGGTTTCTTCTGTGGTGTCACAGGATGCAGCAGCCAATACCATGACCATGCAAAGGAATACTGATAAGATTTTTTTCATGTTTTACTCCGTTAAATTATAGGATTTTGGTAATTATATCATTAGAATAGGAGCCGATTAAGGCATTTGTGAGTTGATGCAACATTTTCGGGAATTGCTCTGTATATATGGCATAAAGCAAACATCAAATTCTTTATGGAGGTTTTAAGAATGAAGATTTGCAATGCTAAAGATATAAAGACCGTGGCAGGCACTATGGCAGCCGTATTACTTCTCGGAGGGTGCTCAGTTATCACGGAAAATAATGTGAAGAGTGATCCTGACGTTAAGACTGAGATCGATCTGGAAGATGTGGATAAGACCACGTATGACAGCGAAGTCATGGACGAACTCTACAGAAAATACTGTTTCGATATTTTCAGCCAGACGATCAGGGATTACGGTTCGGATTCAAATGTTATGATCTCTCCCGCATCGATCATGATGGCACTTGATATGGTCTCGGCAGGCGCGAAAAACGATTCGCTGAAGCAGCTGACAGATCTTTTCGCTGCAGGCCAGGAACCTCTTTCGCAGCAGGCTTATGCGGCTGCACTTATGGACAAGATCAATGGAGCCAAAGAGGTTGAATTCTCCTGCGCAAATGCGGTCTGGAGCAATAAGACTATCTTAGGAGACAAGGTCAATCTTGATTATATAGAGTATATTCAGGACACTTTCAGCGCTGAATACAATTTAAGCAAGTTCAGCGGCAAAACAACCGGCGAGATCAACAGATGGGTGGATGAACACACTGACCATATGATCGAGGAGGTGATAGAAAGTCTCGATTCTGATACGGTCATGGTTCTTGTAAACGCGATAGCATTTGATGCCAAGTGGAGCGAACCATATGAAGAATACCAGGTAAGAGAAAGTGATTTCACCAGGTTCGACGGCAGTACACAGAAGGCGGATTTCCTCTACGGCACAGAGAATACATATTACGAGACAGATAAGGCAACCGGATTCATCAAGTATTACAAGGGCGGCCAGTATGCTTTCCTTACGATCCTTCCTGCAGATGAATCTGTCAGCACTAACGAGTTCGCAAAGTCATTCTCCGCTGAAGATTACGAGAAGTTCATCAGAAGTGCGGCATACGATTATGATGTTATTACCGAGATGCCGGTATTTGAATCTGAATTCAACTGCATGATGAATGACACTCTCATAAATCTTGGCGTGAAGGACGTTTTCGATCCGGGATCTGCAGACCTGTCAGGCATCTCAGGCAATCCGGGCGACATATATGTTTCGAAGGTAATACACAAGACCTTCATCAGGGTCGATGCGAACGGAACAAAGGCAGCTGCAGTTACGGCAGTAACGCTTGACGCAGGATGCGCCATGCCGGAAGAGAAGGAATACCGTTATGTCGAGTGCGACAGACCATTTGTTTATGCTATTGTAGATGTTGAGACAATGGCACCTGTTTTCATCGGAACGGTAAATGAAGTTTGATCATATTCAGGAGATTCGGAAATGAAGATCTGTTCAGCAAAAGACATTAAGATTATCGCCGGAGCTATGGCCGCACTGATGTTTCTGGGCGGATGTGCGGGAAAAACCCCGTCGGGCAAGCCCCTTCATAATGATCCGGCAATAAAATCCGGGATCGATCTCAATGAGGTAAAGAATACCGGATACGACAAAGAGGTCATGGATGAGCAATACAGAAGATATTGTTTCGAGCTCTTAAGCCAGACCATAAAAGAATACGGTACAGGCGGAAACGTCATGATCTCTCCTGCATCGATAATGATCGCACTTGATATGGTTGCGGCAGGCGCGAAAGCGGGATCCTTAGAGCAGCTGACAGATCTTTTTGCAGCAGGGCAGGGACCTCTTACCCAGCAGGCTTACGCAGCCGATCTGATGGATAAGATCAACAGTGCAAAACGGGTCAAGTTCTCATGTGCCAATGCTGTCTGGAATAACGGAAAGATCTTAGGCGACAAGGTAAACATGGACTATGTTGACTATATCAGGGAGACGTTTCTTGCCGAATATACGGTCACGGATTTTGATTCAAAGACAGCCGGCAAGATCAATTCCTGGGTCGATGAACATACTGATCATATGATAAAAGAAGTTATCGATGATCTGGATGAGGGCACTGTTATGGTGCTTGTAAATGCAATCTCTTTTGACGCAGAGTGGAATGAGCCATATGAAAAAGACGATGTCAGGGAAGGAGAATTCAAAGCCGCAGACGGGAACATCCAGCAGGCAACTTTCCTGAATGATACTCTTTCAGCTTACTATGAGACCGATAAGGCAACAGGATTCATTAAGGAATACAAGGGCGGAGAATTTGCGTTCCTTGCGATCCTTCCTACGGATGAGAGTATCAGCGCAAATGAATTCGCAATGAATTTCTCGGCTGAAGATTATGAGAAGTTTATAAACAGCGTCACATACAAATATGAGGTTTATTCCAAAATGCCGGAATTCGAATCGGATTTTGAGCTGCTCATGAATGATACTTTGAAAGATCTTGGCGCAAGTGATATTTTCGATCCATCCACAGCGGATCTGTCCGGTATTACGGGAATGCCCGGAGATATCTATGTGTCAAAGGTTATCCACAAGACACATATTGAGCTGGATGCAAAGGGAACACGTGCATCTGCAGCTACCGTGGTTACTCTGGAAAAGGGCCTTTCCCGGGAGGACGAGAAGGAATACCGTGTCGTAAACTGCAACAGGCCGTTTGTCTATGCAATTGTAGATACAGAGTCGATGGTACCTGTTTTCATCGGAACCGTAAACGAGGTTTAATGCAGAATTAATAGCCTGAGCAGAGACAAAACATATAAAACTGTATTAAAAGTCAATCAAATTTCAGCCTTTGGGAGGTTATAATATGCGGAGTGTCATCAAGGGTGACGCTCCGTATTTTATCTTGGAGATTAAGAACGTCTCATGTCAGAGAAACAAAGCGTTATTAAGAAGATACTTTTTATCATCGTGACCCTGCTGCCGATGGCTGTCTATATGGTTATTTATATGCCCACATTCTTCTGGGTCGAAAGTCTGTCTCCCGCAAACGGATTTCACATAATCCACACGGCGGCAGATGACATGATTCCCGTTGTCGAAGTCTTCATAATTCCTTATATCCTCTGGCTTCCTTATCTTGTCATTGGAATGATCGGAATAGCCGTAAGAAGCCGTACTATTTCACGTAAGACCTCTTATATGCTCATGGCCGGAATGACATTATTTATTATAATTTCGTTGGCATATCCTAATAAGCTTGAACTTCGCAGCGCCATACCTGACCGCGAAAATATCTTCATGGACCTGATTGATTATCTCCACTCGATAGATACACCTACAGATGTTTTACCGAGTCTTCATGTATATGATGCGCTTGTTGTTGCCGCAGGTCTCCACCTTGCATTTTCAGAGAAGAAAGCGCTTCTCATTGCAAGCGATATCCTTGCATTCCTTATCGTTCTTTCCACGATGTTCATCAAGCAGCATTCGATCATTGATGTAATCGCTGCGATCGTTCTGTTTATTATTGTTTTTGTTGTGATCTGCGGAAAACATGTAAGCGGTCCTTACTCACGGCAAAAATGACCGCCACTACGGCAGAGGCTGCTGTTTCCCTCAGCAAGTCATCCATTGTATCGATCAGCCCGATATCAATGTAACCGCCCACACCCATAGGCTTCCCGTTGATTATGACCTCACTGATATCTAAGATCTCGCCTCTGATCCCCGGTTCCGGAGAAAGATTAAAAGATGAGATCGAATGGATGATGGTATCGCTTTGCATGTCAACCTGAAACAGTATATCGGCAAAATACTCCGCAAACTCCCAAAATACCGAAAGAGTAACGGAAAAACAGAATCCGAAGATTGCCATGAGCCAGATGCTCACTTCAGAATCTTTTCCGCGGCAAAGAGATCTCGAGAATTCAATACCCAGCAGGCTGAAAACTACTCCGCCCGTAAGATGGAGAACGTCGTCGTACCAGGGAATAAGATAATAAAGATAATAGGCATGTCCGAGCATAGGGCCGAGCGCATATGCTGTACACAATAAATATGTCCAGAGTGAAAGCTTCTTTTTGAATAACAGTTCTGCAAGCTTCGGGAACCACACAAAGATCATGGTTGAAGCTGCGAGTACAGCCCGGAGCCATTCCCCCTGTATTAAAAACAGTACGATCGAGATAAAAGCGACAGCCTCTCCAAGTACCCAGATAATATTATTAAGATTCCAGTTTTTGTTATTCATATATCCTCATGCATATCGGATCAACGGGTTCTGACATTATAACATGAAGTCATTTATCAATTAAAAACGGGTGCCTCACATCGGAGACACCCGTTAGAAAACCGGATCTTAAAAATTTCAGTTCTCGAACTCGACAACGAGCTGGGATACTGTCTGCTTGGCGTCGCCGTAGATCATGACAGTGTTATCCATTGTGAACAGCGGGTTCTCGATACCGGAGAATCCTGTACCCTGACCACGCTTGAGAACGAATACCGTGCGTGCCTCGTAAGCGTTTACGATAGGCATACCGTAAATAGGTGAAGATTCGTCGTTGATAGCTGCGGGGTTAACAACGTCGTTAGCACCGATGACGATAGCGATGTCCGTGTTAGGCATCTGGGGATTCATCTCGTCAGCTGTCTTAAGCTGCTCGTAAGGAACGTTTGCTTCTGCAAGGAGAACGTTCATGTGACCGGGCATACGTCCTGCAACAGGGTGGATGGCGAAGTTGACTTCGCAGCCGTTCTCTTCCAAAACGTCGCAGAGCTCCTTAACGGCATGCTGTGCCTGCGCAACAGCCATTCCGTAACCGGGTACGAATACGACGCTCTTTGCAGCTTCGAGGATAAGGAAAGCGTCCTCGACAGACATTGACTTGGGTTCCTTGTGCTCGCCTTCAGCAGCAGATGACTTCTTCTTTGTTGTCTTGAAGAGGAGAGCTACAAAAGTCTTGTTCATAGCCTTGCACATGATGAGTGTAAGGATTACACCGGAAGCACCTACGAGACAGCCGGATACGATGAGGACCGTGTTGCCGATAGGGAAGCCTGCGAATGCAGCAGCAAGACCTGAGAGAGCATTGAGGAATGAGATGATAACCGGCATGTCTCCGCCGCCGATCGTGATGACCAGTGTGACACCCAATACCAGAGATGCGATGGTTGTGATAATGACACCTGCAACACCAAGGCCGCCGTCAGGTGAGATGCAGATGAAGAGAATACCGAGTGCGGCAATAAAGAGTATGCCTGCATTGATGAAGTTCTTGCCGGGGATGGAGATATTCTTCTTGAAGATCTTAAGACCTGCAAGCTTGCCCCATGCGATAAGTGAACCTGTGAAAGCTACAGCGCCGATGAGGATCGTGAGTCCCAGAGTGAGTCCGGTGAAGGCATCCTCCGTAACTCCTGCTGTGAACTGGGAAATGGCAACGAGCATTGAGGACAGACCGCCGAAACCGTTGAAGAGTGCAACGAGCTGGGGCATTCCTGTCATCTCGACCTTCTTGGACCAGATGAATCCTACGACGCTTCCGCCGGCAATTGCGAGGACGATGAGAAGATAGCTTATGAATCCGCCGTCGATAACATCCTGTGAGATGAGGACTGATACGACTGCGATCAGCATACCGATTGAAGAATAAAGGTTACCTTTACGTGCGGTATCTGCTTTTCCGAGTTTTTTGATGCCCATAATGAAAAGGACACAGGACACCATGTAAAGTACTATGCAAATATAATCACTCATTTCTTAGGTGTCTCCTTTTTCTTAAACATTGAGAGCATTCTATCAGTTACGAAATAACCGCCGATTACGTTGACGGTTGCGAAGAATATAGCTATCGCACCGAGAATGATTCCGAAAACGTGGTTGCCTGAAGCATTGATAGCCGTAGCTGCGATAGCACCGACGATCGTGATGCCGGAAATAGCATTCGTACCGCTCATGAGAGGGGTGTGAAGCTGTGAAGGGACCTTCGAGATAAGCTCGACGCCTAAGTAGGCAGCGATAATGAAGACGAAGATCAAGAGCATAATTGTATCAGTGGTGATCTCCATATATTAAGCCTCCTTAAATCTTTCGTGGATGATTGCCCCGCCCTGTGTGAGAAGGCAGCCTTTCATGATCTCATCTGACAGGTTGACCTCGAATTCCTTCGACTCCTTGTTGTAGAAGTGTGTAAGGAATGCAGAGATGTTACCGGAGAGCATTTTCGAAGCATCCCAGGGAACCTGGCGCTGCAGTTCGTCACCGGGGAGAATGATTACGCCGTTATCTGTAACGACTTCCTTTGCCGGATCGCTGCCCTCAACGTTTCCACCTGTGGAAACTGCCATATCAACGATGATGGAACCGGGCTGCATTCTCTCGATAACGTCCTTCTTGATGAGGACAGGAGCCTTACGGCCGAATACCTTAGCGGTCGTGATAACGATATTGGCTTTCTCGCAGACCTTAGCCTGAGCTTCCTGCTGCTTTGCGATCTGTTCGGGAGTGAGTTCTTTTGCGTATCCCTGGGCGGTCTGGCTCATCTCGCCAAGATCGATCTTAACGAAGTTTGCGCCTAAGGACTTGACCTGCTCTTCTACGACCGGTCTTGTATCGAATGCATCAACACGGGCACCGAGACGCTTAGCGGTTGCGATTGCCTGAAGACCAGCAACACCTACGCCGATTACGAATACTCTGGCAGGATTGATAGTTCCTGCAGGAGTAACCATCATCGGAAGGATCTTGGGCATATGTGCAGCTGCATTAAGAACTGCTACGTAGCCTGCAAGAGAAGTCTGAGATGACTGTACATCCATCTTCTGTGCCAGAGTCGTTCTGGGGATCATCTCGAGAGAAACTGCCTGAATATTGTTCTTGGCAAATCCGTTAAGGAGGTCCTTCTCGTTGAAGGGGTCTAAGAAGCTGATGTGAACCGTATCGGGGTTCATACCCTCAGCTGTGTCGGGCTTCAGGATCCTTACGACAATTTCGGCATCGGAGAGACCGTCTTTCTCTTTCTTGACGATTTTAGCGCCGGCTTGTTCATAATCCTCATCTTTAAAGCCGCTCTTGAGACCTGCTCCGCTTACTACCGTGAACTCAAAGCCCATTCCAATAAGCTTTTTGATGTCATCGGGGATAAGGGCAACACGTGTCTCGGCAGGCAGACTTTCCTTGCATACCAGAACTTTCTTCATTTGCACACCTCTTCTGACTAAGATTTAAGTAAAGACATAAATCTACACTTTAAGCCTATAAAGTATAAAACAAAGCCCCGCCGATTTAAAGGGCGAGGCTTTAATTAACTAAAATTTTTATTAAAAGAATTCCTTAAACTCTTAAAACCAGGAATCAAAATATTCATTCCAGAGGTCTTCGATACCGTCTTCAATATCTTCTGTGAAGTGTTTGAAGTCACGCTCGCTCATCTTTGTGATCTCCGTATAGTTAACGGGGATGGTGGGCATTGAGTCATGTCTGTCGACCGTAACGGTCAGTTCAAGGGATTTGATATTGGGAACTGCTTCTCCGTCTTCCCTGATGTTGTTGAGGACGAAAGTGTAAGTATCTCCCTTTTCGAGAAGGGTGCCCTTAACAACATAATCATCCCATTTGTCCTGATACTTGAGCGAGAAATCGCCTTTTCTCCTGTCCCAATCGACTTTAACGGTGGTCTTGGTCTTATTCATGTACTCTTCTTGATCATTGTCGCGGTAATCATAATAATCACCGTCGTAGTCGATATATCGGTAAGACTTGCTGCTCTCTTCGATCTCGAATTCGGCTACATAGGCACTGTTGCTGTTTTCCTTGACTGTGTAGGTAAATGAATATGATTCATCACTCTGCTTATCCTTTGCGGTCAGACTGATCTCCTTGGATTTGGAGACATTCTTTCCGAGATTTAAGGAGATCTCAATATCATCTTTGTCATATTCCATATCTGCATCGAGTCTTGCGAGTCTTCTGCCGGATCTTGTGATATAGAAATCGAGCTTTATATCAATATCCAAATCAGCAGCATCCTCTATCTCATCTCCGGCCTCATCCAGATAGTCGAAAAACATATCGACATATTCATCCGGATCATCATATAAGGAGCCGTTGGAAGCAACACGATAGAGGAGCTTCTCAAGTTCCTCATCGTTTTCAGCGTATTCGATCATGGCCTTGGTGATCTCCTTTAAGGCTTCTTCATCAACGCTGACCGATACTAAGGTGCAGGGGATCTTCTCACCGCCGATGGTAATGGTCTTGCCTGATTTTGTTACACTGCTGTACTTTATGAGTTTCTCGATAAAGACAATTCTGTATTGGGAAGCCATTTTCTCGCAGTCACGCTGTAAGTTCTGGTCCTTCTTGATGGTATCCTGAAGATTCATGAAATATTCGTATTTGTCGTCATCAAGCGAATAGTCTGTCTCTTCATCCGGATCGAAAATGGAACCCGGGAGATTCTTCTTCAGATTCTTTAAGTTGATTCCGTAAGTGCCGTCAAAAAGTTCGGGACACTTCATGGCAAACTTATCCTGATTCATGAGGAGAGAAGCCTGGAGGACAACATCATTGTCTTCTGTAAGTGTTAACTCGCCGGCTCCCTTTATATTCTCGGCATCAGTGTAAATCTTTGCCTGAACCGTTACGTCGTCATTCGCAATTTCTTCGAGGTTAGCCGAGATGGCAACCGAACCGCCGTTCAGAACATCTTCGGCCACATCGTAAGCCTCGATCTTCTTGGCATCTTCAATGGTGTTTGCAAAGGCTCTGACTATCAAAGCACTTGGTCTGTTTGCAAGCGCAATAGACACGATTACTAATGCGACAAGTGCGGCAGCTCCGGCTGAACCGCCGATGATAAGAAGCTTCTTATTCTTGTCCATATGAGTCCCTCCTCTTATTCTATTGTAGAAAAGTATATCACTATATCGGCCAACTTGCTTGCAAGATGTCAATAGTCTGAAACTTGAAAACATCATGTTCCGATATTATTATTATCGTGAGGTAAAGGGCATTCTCCGGAAGGGCAGGCTCTAAAAAAGCTTGGGGGAAAGCCTAGGGAAGCGGGTTGTTATGACCAATAAAAGGAAAGAAACAGATATAAAGACCAGGTATGAATTCCTGATTGCAGGAATCGTTGTCATAGTTTTGTGCATATTTGCATTTGTTGCATTCAAGATAACCGGTTATCTGAATGGAGCACAGGCTACAGATAATTCCGAGACTACTCTTGAAGCCAGTGACGGCACGGTTCTCATCGAAGTTGAGATCAGAGAGACTACAAGTCCTGATGAGACAACTGATGAGAGCAGTGAGACGGTTTCCGAGACTGATGCGGCTTCAACGGTATTAAGCGAACACGATGATATCCACATCTTTACGTTAACTGATGCCGGCAACAATTATTACAAGTCAAAGACCGGCAGGCTTAAGCTGTATGCCGATCCGAAGGAGACGGATGCAGACAGACCTGCACTTGTTGAAGACGTTTCTTTTGAAGTCCTCGGATTCAGCAGAGACGGATGGGCAGCCATCGAGTACGGTGGCCAGAGATATTATGTCAAGAGCGCCGATATTACCCAGACGGATGCTCCGAGAAATGATGCCGAGAAGCATATTGATCCGCAGGATTCCCAGGGAGTAAGATTTTTCGCCCCGAATGCCGGAGAAATAGAGTACGTTGTAACGATGAATACAAAGGCATTCACGCTTCCTGACGTCATGAGCAGCGGCAATTCGATCGATCTTCTCAAGGGAGAGAGAGTTATCGTTGTGGCAACAGGTGTCAACTGGTATAAGATCATCTACATGAACGCCGAGTATTATATGCTCGGATATCTGGAACTCAGATCTTCGTTTATTGCCAACAATCCTGACCAGGAGATCATGGATAACACGGGATATCCTCCGGCAGGAACGGTTGAGGCCGTGATCAGCGCCTCTTATGCAGGTGCCTCTGACACCGCAAGTTCAGACGGAGTAACTTTAGGAGAGACGCCGGTTATTCCCGAATTCACCAATCCCACCACACCTCCGGATCCCACTGCTCCTTCAGATCCTACGGAGCCTTCTGAATCTACAGAACCGTCAGAATCCACCAGTGTTGTACCTGATCCTTACGAGGAGGCAAACGCTACTGCTCCTGAGGGTTATGCCAGAGATATTCTTACCATGACGAATGCCGAGCGCAAAAGAGTCGGAGTAGCACCTTTGGTATGGGACAGCTCGCTCGCTTATTGTGCAGCGATCCGTGCAGCCGAATTGCCGCAGCTGACTTATGAACAGAACAAGGATCACTTGAGACCGGACGGCTCCGAGTGGTATACGGTAAATCCGAGCATTATGTACGCTGAAAATATTTCTTATGGTCAGAAATCTGCTGAAGAAGTATTCAATGACTGGCTCAATTCAACTTCGGGACACTATGAACACATGATAAATCCGAACTACAAGACTTTTGCCGTAGCTCTTTACCAGACAGAAACGGGATATGGTTATTACTGGATCGAGGAATTCGGATATTGACCGGGGCCTAACGCTTTTCCCTGCAGCAGATCTCTCCAATGCTTTCCTTCAAGTTCATAGATCATAGAGACGGCAGCGCTTAACTCGTCTTCTGTTCCGTCTGAATCCACGAGGGACAAAAGGCCTGCGATCTTTATCATGTCGGTTTCTATCGATTTCAGGAAATCACCGGGAGTTGTCATTATTCCGCCAAACTGGCTGTATGAGAAATCCACGGCTGCAAGGGGATATACAAAACTCTCGCACTGGTCGTCAAGGACCTGCGGAAGAACGCTGATAAGAGTTGAACAAACATCTTCGGGAAGCGCTGCAATAATGTCCCATGTTATCCCGACCTCGCCGTTTGAATCTGATCTGATGTATTCGAGAAGATCACCATGCATGGCAAACTGCCTTATGAAGTCCTGTTCTATAGGATCGAAAACGCCGTCCGCGCATGCGACACTCAGGAGAACACCCTGCAGGATCATGTCAAACTGAGCAAGTGTGAGTTCCGCATCGTAATTGCTGCCGGTGATGTTTTGAAAAACACCATCCATTGCCTTGATGGTCATCTCTGCGTGATCGTAAGCTTCAGCAGCCTTATCCAATATTTCCTGTCTGTCGTATTCCATTAGGACTACCTCTTTGTAAAGTTCATGGCGATATTTTATTCCTACATGATGTGATATGCAAAAAAAGGAAAGTGTGAATGGGATGTGTTATAATTTTTTGTTAGATATAATTTAAACAAAGGGAGTCGGAATTAAGATGGCACTTTTCGGTAAGAAAAAAAATACAGAAGCCCAGAATAGCGAAGCCGCTGAAAATAAAGAGAGTAACAGTGTTACAGAGGAGATGAAGGTCATCCTTGAGGCACGTGAAGAGGAAAAACAGGAGAGGCAGGCCAGAGCTGAAGAAAGACAGCTGGCACAAGAGGAAGCTGACAGGCAGTTTGACCTGATGGAAGAACAGGCCAGACAGGCAGCTGAGAGGATTCTTTCCGGAAAGACTGTTCCTACGGGAATGAATTTCTTCATGGTCTGCGATGAGATCCCTTTAAGCGCTGCTCCCGAAAAGGAAGGCAATATTGTCATCCGCGGCAATATCAGAGGAACCGTCAAGACTGACAGTGATGTCTATCTTTATCAGGGAAGAGGCAACAAGTTCAAGGTCAGGATCGAGAAGATCAGAAATGACAACAGGGAATTTGTTGATGAAGCATCTTACGAGAGAGCCGAACTCGAGATAACAAGAGGCGATATCCCGCTTCCGGCAGATCCGGACGAGGATGCATCAAGACCTGTTCAAAGATATGCCGTTCTTACAGATGCTATTGGTATCGAAGATATGGATGATCCGTTGTGCAAGGGAATGGCAATTGCGGGAAACCCCAGAACGATAGCAATGCTCTGTGAATACGGAAGATTCAACAAGGAACCGGTCTTTTTCGGCACGGCAATGGACAGCCTTATGACATCGGAGTTTGTTACCCTTGCTAAGATCTCTGCTTCGAAAAACGGCAAGAGCACCGTATCTTTTATGGGAATAAGCACAAAGAAGAATCCCGACGCTCCTTTCCTTCCGGTATTTACGGATCAAAGGCTTGCAAGGATCGCCGCCAAGAGCGGTTTTTCGAGTAAAAGCGGAGCCGGCCAGACACTTATAATGAACTTTGCACAGGTTGCCGCAGTCGCAAGAGATGAACATCATCAGGGATTTATCGTTAATCCCGGCGGCCCTGTTACTATAACGATCCCCAAGGATCTGATAGACAAAATGGTTGAGACAGCGATCTTTAAGGAAAGATTCGGTGCGGGAGCCGGTGATAATTACACAACGGCACCGGCCGGCTCAGGCAACAGGAGCCTTGATAACTTCATGGCAAACGGCGGTCCCGATATTCCGGGTCTTCAGAAGGTTCTCGTTTTTAATCCTTCTGATACTCCTGAGTTTGCGGCAATTGAGAATGCCGTCAAGAAATACTGCGGGGTACATCCGGATATTTCCAAGGTGCTGCTCCTGGTAACTTCTCCTGCAAATAACCGTAATGACAAGTCTTACCTCTGCATTATGGACTGCCCTGATGAACCGTTCGAGACCGAGTGCAAGGGCCTTGCCGAAGCGATAAGGCCTTTCCTTAAGGGAATCAGGAGGATTCAGTTCCAGCAGTTCTCTAAGATCGACAAGGATAAGTTTCCTGCCAAGGTAACCTGGCTTTATTCAAAACTTCCGCAATAAAGGACAGCAAGCTGAGCTTCAGATAATGGAATAAGGGATAAGAGCAATGCTTCAAATAAGAGATATACGTAAAGAATACAAAACAGGGAGCCTTATCCAGAAGGCTCTGGACGGAGTTTCCCTGAATCTCAGGGATAATGAGTTCGTTGCTATCCTGGGTCCTTCAGGATCGGGCAAAACAACGCTCCTTAATATTATCGGCGGTTTGGACCGCTATGATTCCGGCGACCTGATAATTAACGGGGTATCTACCAAGCGTTATAAGGACAGGGATTGGGATTCTTACAGAAATCACACTATCGGATTCGTTTTCCAAAGCTATAACCTGATCCCCCATCAGACCGTCTTATCCAATGTTGAACTGGCTCTTACCATTTCAGGCATAACAAAAAGAGAACGTACTCAAAGAGCTTTGGATGCTTTGGAGAAGGTCGGGCTCCGTGAGCAGGCACATAAGAAACCTAATCAGATGTCCGGCGGCCAGATGCAGAGAGTTGCGATCGCAAGAGCGCTTGTAAATGATCCTAACATACTCCTGGCAGATGAGCCTACAGGTGCGCTTGATACTGAGACAAGCGTTCAGGTAATGGATCTTCTCAAAGAAGTCGCAAAAGACCGTCTTGTTGTTATGGTTACGCACAACCCTGAGTTGGCTGAGGAGTATGCAACCAGGATCGTAAAGCTCAAAGACGGAAAGATCATTGATGACAGCGATCCTTTCGAGCCGGGCAAGGATGAGAACAGCGCAGCCCCTGTTCACAAAAATCTCGGCAAGGCTTCGATGAATTTTATTACCGCGCTTGCCCTAAGCTTCAATAATCTTTGGACAAAGAAGACCAGGACTGTATTGGTCGCATTCGCAGGATCGATAGGTATCATAGGCATTGCCCTGATATTATCAATGTCTAACGGCGTAAACACCTATATCGACAGGATCGAAGCCCAGACCTTGTCGCAATATCCGCTCTCTATCGAACGGTCTTCGATCTCATTTATGTCAATGATGATGGTATCGACAGATTCATGGGAACCTGCGGGAGAAGGTGAGATTACCGAAGTCCCTTCAGTCGGACAGATTCTTTCCACCGTTCAGACCAATGATCTTATTTCTCTTAAGGAATATTTTGACAGCGGCAAAACGAATATTTATGAACTTACAAACGGTGTTGAGTATTCCTACGGAATCGATCCGCAGATATTCCGTTATAACAAAGGCACCAAAGAATACAGACAGGTTAATCCGAATAATGACTTTGCTTCGATGGGTCTTTCTTCGTCAAGTGTGTTCACTTCAGCATACAGCATGAATGTCTTTTTCGAGATGCCCGAAAATGAGGACCTCTATGTCAACCAATACGACATCAAGGATGGCAGATGGCCTGAAAACTCTCAGGAAGCAGTTCTGGTACTGACGCAGAACGGCGCTGTATCTGATTACATTATCTATGCGTTCGGATTAAGAGATACTGAAGAACTCGACAAGATGATCAGAGATTTCAGTAACGGTCTGGAAGTCGTGACGGATCAGGAATACTACACATGGCATTATGAAGATTTTATGGGCATGACTTTTAAGGTAGTGCCTGCATATGACTTCTACAAGTACGACAGCACCAACAAGATCTATACCGACATGAGAAATGATAAAGATTACATGCGCGGTATTTTGAATGATGCGCAGGATCTCAAGATCGTAGGAATCGTACAGCCTAAAGAGGGTGAAGATATCTGGATGCTGGATTCCGGAATCTACTATGGCAAGGATCTTGTTGAGGAACTCAGGGATTCTGCGGAAGATGCAGATATCGTTAAAGCCCAGCTTGCCGACCGTGAAGTAAATGTTCTGACAGGTGTAAGGTTTGATGAAGAGAAATCCGATTTCGATATGAGTTCTCTTTTTTCTATCGATGAGGACAAGATACAGGATGCATTCAAGGTTGATGAGACTAAGCTTAATGTTGATGAAGATGCTTTCGGCGATATGAGCGGGATCGATCTGTCCGGAGCATTCGGAAGTGTAATGCCCGAATTGTCCATGGATCAGATCTCCGGACTTCTTGACGGTGTTGAACTGAAGGTCGATACAGATGCTTTAGAACTGGGAATTACAAGCCTTTTCTCGGATTACATGGATTACTCATCAGATAATCCATACACTGATTATGCTAAGCTGCCGGATGCGATCTCCGAGTATATTTCATCACCTGAAGGAAGCGCGATCTTAAGGGCACAGCTTATCAGGGTTATTAAAGAAAGCGGAGTCACTAACATAGACAGACAGGTCATCAGTGATGCGAACCAATCCATTTCCGACGGATTTATCAAATATGTATTGACCAAATACGGACCTGATGCCATTGCCAATATGACGCAGGAAACATATTCACAGCTTTTCAGGGAATTCTCCGAGAGTGAAGAAGGACAGAAGCTGCTCGATGAACAGACTCAGAAGATAATGACTGAATTGTCTGAGAAGATCGACATTAATCCTTATCAGGCACAGGAGATCGCTGATGCGCTCCTCGACGGTTACAGCAAGTATGCATGGAAAAATAAACTGCCTGATCCGGGTATGTTCAAGGAATCTCTTCTTGAGTATCTCGGTACTGACAGGGCGAAGGAGATCATTACATATACTGTTACGACTTCTATTAATGCAGACGAGATAACATCTACTGTCATGTCGAATATATCCGGAGTAATGACTCAGGTCACAGGGCAGATAGCTTCCGGAGTTGAGAGTGCGATCTCCATGGTCATAGAGAGGATCGCTTATAACATGACCGAAGCATTGCAGAGCACATTTGAAGACTTCGGCAGTGCATTGACGATCGATCAGGATGCTTTTGCCAATGCATTTAATATCAATATGGGAGAGAATGAACTCCAGTCTTTCATGACCGAGATGATGGGTGGAGGAGTGTCATCTGCCGAAGGCAATCTTTCTTCGTTCGGATACTGTGATAAGGAAGACCTTACGTCGATCACCATTTACCCCAAGGATTTCGAATCTAAAGACCAGATTACCACGATCCTGAAAGACTATAACAAAATGGTAGAAGACGTCGGTGAAGATGATAAGAGCATCACTTATACCGATATAGTAGGTGCTTTGATGAAGTCAGTTACCAAGATCATCAATACGATATCCTATGTTCTCATCGCATTCGTTGCAATATCCCTTGTCGTATCTTCCATCATGATCGGCGTTATTACTTATATCAGCGTTCTCGAGCGGCGGAAAGAGATCGGTATCCTCCGCGCCATGGGAGCTTCCAAGAATAACGTTGCTCAGGTCTTCAATGCCGAGACCATGATCACGGGTTTCCTTGCGGGAATATTCGGCGTCGGATTATCTCTTATTGCGCTTATACCGATTAATGCTTTAATCCATAAGCTTGCCGAATCCGAAGATGTAAGTGCGATCATGCCTTGGGAAGCGGCGATCATTCTCGTCGTTTTGAGCATATTCCTGACACTCATCGGAGGTCTTATACCGTCCAAGTCGGCTTCAAGACAGGATCCTGTAACAGCACTGAGAACAGAATAATTTTTTACGCAAACAGGCGCTTTGTACTCTTTCTGCGGGTATCGGGCTTCCCGGTTCCTGATGCGTTTTTTTCTGCTTCCCGGACCAGTTCATCGTGTTTATTGATCAGATAATCTGCGACTTTCACGGCTCCTTGTCCGATATTGCACCATGTCTGTTCACGGGCCAGATCACGTCCTTTAGCAAGTTCATCAGCATTCTTACCGCTGATGCAGTCTTCGATTAATGCTCCGATGTTCTCAAAGTTGTCTTGGGTAAGCTTTCTTCCGATCTTGGGAAGTATCTGATAAGTCCACAGTTCTTCAGTATCCCAGCTGCAGTCGTACTGTGACCAGTCACTACTTGGTTCGGTGTAGATTATGGGCTTGTTGAATACAAGCGAAAAGTCGAACAATACACCTGAGAAATCTGAGATAAGGATATCTGCTTCGTTAAGCGCGTTGAAGTTGTCAGGATCGCGGTTCCAGCTGATCTTTCCGGATTCGGGAAACTGCTTCATGAGTTTATCTATCAGCTCTTTTTCCGATGTGAAAGACTGCGGATGAGGCCTGATAATGATCTTATACTGTGTATTAACGAGCTTCTCGATAATAGATGCCCCGTATGCTTTCAGGATACCGTTATTGCCCCATGAAGGAGCGAGGAGGATAGTTTTCTCTTTATTGGCGGAATCCGGCTTTGCGGCACTGTCTAAGCGTTCCTTCATCTTATCAAGATAAGGGATACCGGTAAGAACTATTTCTTTTGCAGGGATAGATCTTATAGATTCGATCCTTCTTATCTGTTCTTCCTGATATTTTCCGGATACCATTACGGCATCGTAGAAATCCAGTCCGAACATTTTATAAGTGGTTATATCATTCGGCATGTGGGGAATATGCACGTAGTAAGAAACGCTTTTCGATCTCTTCCACTGGAAAACATCAAGACTTGGAGTAGTCGAGAGGACAATGTCCGCACGTATCAGATTCATCTTCGAGATAGCTTTGTTGCCTTCACCGATGAATTCGGCCTGAACATACTTGTAGTCAGCTGTAAGAGCCGGATCATCAGGACTTGCCGTAAGATATTTTATTCCCTTCTTACGCTTTTCGAACTCATCTAAGACAGGTTTGAAGACGTTCCAGTATCTTTTTCCCTCTGAGAAAATACAGATAGGGATCTTGTTTCCGGCATCGTTTTTTGCCCTTCCACCGAGGAAGAAGAATTTAAGCTTGATGATCAGAGCGTGACCTGCAAAGATCAACACGCCGGCAATTCCGATTATTATAGAGAAGAGCATGCTTCCCGTTCCGGGATCGATGTATAAGACTTTATCTATCACCAATAATCCTCCGTCCGTCAGTCAGGGTCACCCTGGAGCATGCCCCAGTTATTCTTATCAAAGATGTTGTCATGAACAGTAAACCAGCGGCGGTCTGCTTCCACGAATTGTGTGCCGTTATTTGTCAGAACGCTTCCGCTTCCCGATATGTAGATTATCTGATCGCCGTTTTTGGAATCCATGTTGATCGGATTGCCGGTGAAAGGATTTACCGGAGAATCAACTATACCTTCAAGTGCGAGTGAAGGCACGTCTGCGTTGGTCATGAATTCATCAGAAACAGTAAATCCGGCGCTGCCGAAATCTTTTACAAGAAGAACCGGATTAAGCTGTTCGGCATCATAGCCCAGATCCGGTAAGACCATGTCGTCAAACTGTTTAAATGAATATCCGTGATCTGCAACGATAATAATGCGTGTGTTATCGTAAAGTCCGTTTTCCCTGAGATAATCGAACCATTCCCCGAGCAGGATGCATGCAGACATGCTGGTCTGGTAATGTGCATAGGACAGGTAGTCATCCATATGTACTGTTCTGCCGTCAAGCACGAAGCGGTCTTCGTTTGCAAGATCATATTCAGTATTGTCTACAACATATGCGGGACTGTAAGACGGCTCTTCCAGAAGGGTGATGTCGTGCGTTGTATTATTGGCGAACATGAAGAAACAGTTATCTTCGTTGTTGATCTCGACAATGTCATCCAGAGACTCAAGAACCAGTCTTGAACCCAGATGTGTCTCATCCAGTCCCACCTGGGTGTGAAGAGGGTCGGAAATGGCAGAGATGTTGCCGCTTTTTCCGGTAAGTAAGTTCATATCATCGTAGGTTCCCTGGGAATAAATGACAGGCTGGAAAAGATACGGCAATGTCTTCATGAATCCGTAGCAGAACAGATTGCGGTTAAGACGGATCTCATATTCTTCTCCCAATTCGGTAAGAACAGGATTGGTCATGACTCCGAACATGTTATATGCATTTATTTTGTCATTATCATCATATATGCTTACATCGGAAAGCCATTCGTAATTTGCGTAAGGCGGATCGCCCACCGATACCTTCCAACCTTTATCCGAAAATATAGTAGGAAGGACTTTAAGGGCTTCGTTGTGTTTATCGACCAGAAGTTCGTCAGATCTTTTGTTAAGATTTGCGGGAGTATACTCATAGCCTCCGAAAAGTGCCGGTGCAGCGTTATTTGTGCTGTGACCGTGCGACACAGTATTGGGGTAATAAGTAAATCCGTCGAATTGTTCTGCAAGCTCCGGACGCTCGTTCATGATATACGGAATATAACCTCCTATCATACGGTCCATCATTATGACGACCACATTCTTTCCCGTAGAGGTCATCGGGATAACGATATCTTCTTCAGTATTTCCGTATGTATAGTTGTGACCCACAGTCATAGAAAGGCTTAATGAGACATTGATCACTGATATGGAGATAACTCCGGCCATAGCAACTCCGATCAGGAGTTTTTTGTACTTTTTGAGCTTCATAAACAGGAGTGTGACCAGAACTATAACTGCGATGTCAACGAAAAGATTCAGAAGGATATCCGTTATGTTGAATTTCATGCTGTGCTCATAGATCAGCTTTTTGGAAAGGTTTCCGAAGTTCTTGTTGAAGAGCACATAATTGCATATGCCTGCAACGGCCAGAGCGGGCATTATGCCTTCAAGATATTTGTGGAATCTGTTCTTTGTCAGCACGATAAACAGGGGAGTCCATATCATGAAAGTCCCGACAGCGGTAAGTCCGCTGCTCAGAAGATATAACACAGGGTTACACGGGTTGACGCCGAAAGGCCTTATTAATTCTGTCGGGTTCTCGGATATTACGTCAGAAGGGATCATAAAGCCTGTGAGGACCGCAAGCGTTGCGCATGAGAGCATTATTACGGCAAAGCTTTTTTTGTCGAATGCAAATGATTCCTTCTTTGTTTTCTCTTTAGGTTCGGGCTTCTTGAAGTGTGTGACGATGTTTTTCCCGAGCGAGAATACATTGTTGAGAGTCCAATAGAATACAAGTCCTGCCGGGGAATTATAGAGCAATACAAGGAAGACCAGGGCTATCAGTACCAGTTTGACTTTGTCTTTGATATTGCCTTTCTCCGAATAGATAAAGCTTGCGACAATATTGATGGCGGTCATCAGGATCGGCAATGCGTTTATGCTGAGAGCACCGATCTTTATGAGGGCATCGGGAGAAGCGAGATCGGTTATGGGTCCCAGCGAGACACCCTGCAGGATCTTCAGTTCTGAGAGGAAACTGTAGGCTGCCATAAAGAACGGAATCTGGAGGAAAAGGGAAACTGATTCTTTGAATACGCTTGTTGTCTTGTAGTTATTTTCGCGGTAATAAGCCTGCAGCATCATGACACGCTCGTCACCCTTGAAAGCAGCCTTTATGCGGTCAGTCCAGGGCTTCATGCTCAGTTTTTTCTCGCGTTGTTCTTTCTCGAGCTTATCGGCGCGTTTATAAAGCGGCAATACAAGAATGTTTATTACAAGACTGATAACTACGATGGACAGGCCTACGTTGTTCGAGAATTTATAGGCATAAAAGAACACCACTTCGAAAAGAAGCTTTAATGGTTCAATAAACAGAAAGAATAAATAATCAAAAAAAGACATAGTTGTTCCAATTATAGAAACAATCAGTCTTGACCGCAAGCAACCGGCATATTATGTAAACAGTAAAAATTCATTTATTATTCACCCAAAAACACATCAGATTACTCTATAATAAGTCTATGCTTTCGTTGCGGAGGCTGTTTCATCTTTAGATAGGGGGGGCTGATATGAACAACAAAGTTATGTACAACCTTACCTATGGTCTTTTTGTCCTGACTGCAAAAGACGGCGTGAAGGACAACGGATGTATAGTTAATACTGTATCTCAGGTTACAACAGAACCAAACCGGATATGTGTCGCAGTCAACAAACTGAACTTTACTCATGACATGATCCATAAGACCGGAGAGTTCAATGTTTCCATTCTTACCGAGAAATCCAAATTCGCGACATATAAACATTTCGGATTCCAGAGCGGTAAGGATATCGACAAGTTCGAGAGCATTGAGTTTCAGCGCGCTGCTAACGGCATTACCTATACAGCTGATGAGACCAATGCATATCTCTCGGCAAAAGTCGTAAGTGAGACAGATCTGGGAACCCATACGCTTTTCATTGCCGATGTTACTGACGGAGAGATAATCTCGGGAGATCCTTCAGTAACGTATGCATTTTACCAGGCGAACATCAAGCAAAAGCCGGCATCTGTATCAGCTGCATCGAAGAAAGGTTTTATCTGTACGGTATGCGGATATATCTACGAGGGTGATGTGCTTCCGCCGGATTTCATCTGTCCCTGGTGTAAGCATGACGCAAGCTATTTCGTTCCGTTGGACAACGGAACTCCCGCCAAAGAATCAGTAAAAGAAACAAAATTGTCAAATACACAGGAGGAAACAAAAATGAGCAAGTACGCAGGCACACAGACAGAGAAGAATCTTCAGGCAGCTTTTGCCGGAGAGTCACAAGCAAGGAATAAGTATACATACTTTGCATCCGCAGCTAAGAAGGAAGGCTACGAGCAGATCGCAGCACTTTTCCTTAAGACAGCTGACAATGAGAAAGAGCATGCAAAGATGTGGTTCAAGGAATTAGAAGGCATCGGATCTACAGCAGATAATCTTGCTGCTGCAGCTGACGGTGAGAACTTCGAGTGGACAGACATGTATGAAGGTTTCGCTAAGACTGCTGAGGAAGAGGGATTCCCGGCACTCGCAGCCAAGTTCAGAATGGTCGGCGCCATCGAGAAGCACCACGAAGAGAGATACAGAGCTCTCCTTAAGAATGTTGAGGCTCAGGAAGTTTTTGCTAAGAGCGAGGTCAAGGTATGGGAGTGCAGAAACTGCGGTCACATCGTAGTCGGCACAAAGGCTCCTGAGATCTGTCCTGTATGCGCTCATCCCCAGAGCTATTTCGAGATCAACGCAGAGAATTACTGATACCTTTCAGAATGCTGAATTTGAAGGGGCTGCCGCGAAGGCAGCCCCTATTTAATTTCATCGGTTAAAGCAGGCGGCCTAATCCCTTACTTCTCCATGAACAACAAACCAAATGTTCCCGGACCGCAGTTGACCGCGATGGCAGGTGATGCCTGCTTGAAGTAGATCTCATCGAAATGCATCGTCTTCTCAATCTGCTCGCGGATCCACTCGGTATCACGTTTGGTAATGCCGACATAGGTAACAAAGAGGATACTTGTGTCTATGGTTCCGGAATGTGAAAGGGCGGAATTGATATATGCTTTCCATGCACTTTCCCTCAGGCCGAAATAGGTCATTCCGAGTCCTAACTTGCCCTTGTACATTTTAAGAACAGGACGTCCCATAAGAGATTTGACTATATTAGCAGATCCGTTTCCAACCTGTCCGGCACGGGCCAGGAAATCGAGATTATCAACGATGAAGCTCGTATGTATCCTTTTCTTGAGGGCATCCAGTTCCTCAATGATCTGTTCCGGCGTAAGACCGGCTTCGACCATCTGGCATGCCGCAACGACCATGAGTCCCTGGCCGCTCGAGAGATGAGTGGAATCTATAACAAAGACGTTATCGAAAGATCTGGATGCTTCAATTGCAGGTTTGTATCCGCTGTGTTCGATCTTGCTGGAGATGGAGATATGAATAACGTTATTGGCATAGGTAAGCTGTTTTGCAAAGAACTCTTCAACTTCCCTTACAGCAGGACCTTGAGGAAGAACCACATGGTTAGGATCTGCCATGTATTTGAGAATGCCCTGTGTCTCGATCTCTTTTCCGTCTTTGAACAGACCTTCTTCCGTACGGACTTTGTGGGGAAGAATAGGTATCTGATACTTCTCAATGAGTTCAGGAGAAAGATCTGCGACACTCTCTGTGGTGATGACAATACTCTTACGTTTTTTGGTGCTGCTCATCCATGAGATAGATTCTTCAGCGATCTCGCTTCTGTTACCGGTAATATGTACGATCTCCTTCGGGAGATGGTTGTAAAGCTCATTCTCCAATGCTTCACCGCTGACCGGCTTGGAGAGATAACCGTCGAAGTTTTCTCTCTCATACAGAGCCCTGTTTTCCTCATCGGCATTTGCTGTGAGGATAATTATTGCAGAATCACGGCATCTTCCGCCTGTCTGGTCCTTGATCCTTCTTCTGCATTCAACACCGTCCATCTCAGGCATGAGATGGTCCATGAAGATAACGTTATATCTGATATTGAGTGTCTTCCTGAGCGCATCTTCGCCGCTGGTTGCAGTGTCTATACGGACTCTGGTATCACGCAGGAGTTTGCTTACAACCATGAGATTTGCTTCGTTATCGTCAACGACAAGGATCCTTGCTTCAGGAGCCTCGAATTTCGGCAGGTATTCCTTTTTGCGGCCTGAGCTGCCGGCCTTCGAAAAGTCATATTTACCGACGGTCTCTTCTCTTTCGATACGCTGCGGGATCTCGATAATGAAAGTCGAACCTTTCTTGTAAACGCTGTTAACGGTGATCTTACCGCCCATGAGATCCACGAGCTGCTTTACGATCGAGAGTCCCAGGCCGGTTCCTTCGATATGTTTTGTGGTTGTCTCATCAACTCTCTTAAATGCAGAGAACAGATAAGGTATATCTTCTGACTTAATGCCGATGCCCGTATCGGAGACCATGTAGATCATGTTGCAGATCTTGTCTTCTTTACGTTCACACTGGACAGTCAGGGAGACGGAACCTTCACGTGTATACTTGATGGCATTATTGATGATGTTGATAAGGACCTGCTTGATCCTGACTTCATCGCCTACAAGTTCAGCGGGAATATCAGGAGAAACATCGACGTTGAAGTCGAGTTTCTTGTCTTTGGCTCTGATCCAGAGCATGCCGACGATATCAGAGAGCATATCACCTGTGTGATAGGGCTCAATAAGGAGCTGCATGCTTCCGGACTGGAATTTGCTCATATCGAGGATATCGTTAATGAGGTTGAGAAGAAGGTTACCGGCAGCCTTGATATTGACTGCGTCTTCGATAACTTCTTCGCTGACATCCTCACGGAGGATCATCTCATTGAGTCCTATGATCGTGTTGATAGGGGTTCTAATTTCGTGGCTCATGTTAGAGAAGAAGCTGTTCTGGGATTTGTTGAGCATAACGATCTCTTTACGCTGCTTCTCCGCGGTAACAAGCTGTTCATTCAGCCTGAACCTCGTATAGTACATGATGATTCCCATTACGATCTGGAATACTGAGAATATGGTGAAGTTTGCGAGTTTGTTGGGTTCTATTAAGCCTGTCGAAACCATGTAATACAGGAATGCAGCCATTGCGGCATTTGACAGCAGGGCAACGATGACGTAAACGATAGGATTAAGATATACACAAAGAGGAACTACCAGCGCAACAGTCATGAACAGCGTTGTATCCATGGTGTTTCTTGCAAGGGAGTTGACGATAACAAGTGATATGACCCACGCATAAAGTGATATACCCATGAAATGATTGAGCGCATATATTACACGATATCTCGAAGCATAATCCTTCATGGCGTAGTATGCACCTATAATCCATGTAATTGCGACCGAGATTACCCAGCCATAACATATCTGATGGTAAAGGACAGTTGTTCCTCCGAAATAAGGAGGATATACGAAAGTAATAACCAGGAAAACGATAGCTGTGATAAGTGTAATGACCATCGTAACATGAGTAGGTTTGACTGACTCATAATACGCGGATTTTATTGCCTCGCGATCGTTAGCTGTAGGCTTGAAAAGATATCTGATTATGTCGTTCATGCCTTATCACCTCCTTCACTCTCAGGAACAAACTCAAACACATCGTCATTGGAGCTCCCCTCTTCTGACAGGAGTTGTTCCCTGATATTTGCAGTGATACGACCATAATCACGGATCATATCTTCGTGGTTCTCAAGAATATAGGCTTCTCCGTTCTCCTTTGCTGCCTGCTCCAGAGCTTTGGCTTTTTCAGAGAGATCTGCGATTCCGATCATCTTGGATGTGCTCTTCAATGCATGGACGAAAATCTCGTAATTGTGCCAGTCGCGGATAATGAAATAGTTCTTCATTGATGCGATCTTGTCGGCCGATTCGGATGCAAACTGTATCAGGAGGGACTTGTAGAAATCCTTGTCTCCGACACAATACTTGAGACCGGCATCTGTATCGATACCATCTTTTTTGAGTTCGGCCATAAAGTCTTTTTCTTCAACTCCAGAAGCAACAGGTTCGATTTCTTCTTCAGGTTCAGCTTCCTGGACCTCACTATCGGCATCTACATATGAGACGGACGATTTCGGGAGGACCTGTCTCAAAACACGTTCAAGTTCTTCTACTTCGACAGGCTTACTGACAAAACCGTCAAAGCCTTCAGACAGGAACATCTGTTTTGCGGAACTCATTGCATTCGCGGTAAGTGCTACTATCGGGATCGAGCCGTTAAGCCCGGAGACGTCAGTACGGATCCTCTTCATAGCTTCAACACCATCCATGCCGCTCATCATATGGTCCATGAAGATGATATCGAAAACTTTCTCGCGGCAGATATCGATCGACTCCTGACCTGACGTTACGGTATAGACCTTCATACCGTATCTTCCGAAGATACTCTTTGCAACAACAAGGTTCATTGATTCATCGTCAACAACAAGTGCCCTGACACCGTCGCAGCGCATTTTCTTTACGCGTTCTTCCTTACTGTCGATAGTGGAATTCAGGATCGAAACAACAGGGAAACAATAGAAAGGTTTCTCGAGTACCTTTACGCGGGTATTCTTCGGAAGGATGATCCCTTCGTTGGCAACAACGGCAACAACCGTTGTTTTCGCGAGATCCTCGATAAGATCAACGTTATCGTTATATTCCTCTTCTGCTATGAAGAGGTGGGTAAGGTGTACAGAGTCTCTTAACAGTTTCAGGTTCTCTGCATTGTTAACGCGGTGCATCTGGATACCGAGCCCCTTAACGATATTAAGTACCATAGAGTTATAGTAATCTCTGACAGCGGGGTGATTGTATTTCTCGAAGTGGAGGAATGCACCCAGACAAAGCTTATCAGGCGCTGAGACTGACATGCAGCTCAGCGGATCGATTACGCGCTGTGGAATGCTGACGGTGACCGTAGTGCCGACGTCAGGCTTACTCTCGATAGTCATGAAGCCGCCCATAAGTGCTACAAATCCGGAAGTGATGGCGAGACCCAAGCCTAAGCCGCCTCCCTGACGGGTACGGCTGGAGTCAGCCTGATAGAAGCTGTCGTATACCTTCTCGAGTTCGTACTCCGTCATACCTTTTCCCGTATCAGTTACCTCGATGCAGAGATTGATGCCGTACTCATGGTTTACTGTGGTGATCCTTACATATACACCGCCTTTTTGAGTGTATTTGAGACCATTTGTTATAAGAGCCTTGAGTATCTTCTTGAGCTTTGCAACATCTGTGTTCATGACTGCCGGGATCGAAGGATCGACGTCAATGATAAGCTCGACGTTCTTGGGCTTATATTGTTTAACTTCGGTAACGAGATCGTGAAGTACGGAAGAAAGCATATAGTCTTCGTTGTTGCAGACGGCTTTCTTTCTGTCGATCTCGGAATAGTCGAGGATATCGCTGATCTGATCGGCTACTTTACGGCCGGCGTCTCTTACTGCGATAAGATCGCCTTCGACTTCACGATGCCTTGATTTATCTATACAAAGACTGGTAAGTCCGATGATCGCATTGACAGGTGTTCTCAATTCATGTGATACGTTCGCAAGGAAGTCATTAAGATGTTCGGTAGCTTCGGTGAGCTGTTCGATCTCGTCGTTGGATCTGTTCAATACCTGCAGCCACTTATCGATAATAACCTTGGCGAATCTTCCGATGAAGTAGATCATGCAGAGATGAAGGAGCGAACGGGTTATCAGGAGGGCATCAAAGATCTCGCCTGAAATGATCATGTTGACCAGTTCATATATCATCGTCACATAGAAAGTAAACTGGCAGAGTGTTATAAGCTGTTTCTTGCCGGTCATCGTATTGAGCATGATGATCGCTGCCATTACGAGTGCAAGATCAAAGGTGCTCGTCTCATGGATTCCATAGAAGAAAAAACAGCCCATCATGAGTATCGCATAAACCCATATACGGACATTTGACGGTGTGTTATGTCTTAAATGAAGGACCCATGCCATGCTTATGCCGACAATGATGATCATAATAGCCCAGTTTTCCCAACCCAGGAGAAGGGATTCGGCAATAAGGATTATCGCGAATATCGTATAGCTGATAAGAAGCGTCAGATGCGAAGACTGGAACAGATCATTGCTTTCTTTTGTCGTGCTGCTCATACTGATTAACCTCTGAACTTATAGTCTTTATCTTCTTCAACAATTTCCAACATTATATTTGCAAATTTTGGATCGAATTGTGTTCCCATACCGTTTGTGATCTCATCCCTGATCATATCCTGGGTAAGATGGGTCCTGTAACTCCTGTCGCTCGACATCGCATCATAAGCATCCGCAACGGCAATTATCCTCGCCTCTTCAGGAATAGCGTCGCCTTTAAGTCCCGCAGGATATCCTGTTCCGTCGTAACGCTCGTGGTGATGTCTCGCGCCTTTCTCAAACTTAGGATCGTTCTCGATGTTTTTCAGGATCGAAGCACCCATTTCAGAGTGTTTCTTTATCAGTTCGTATTCGGATTCCGAGAGCTTGCCGGGTTTATTCAGCACATTGTCTGGAATTCCTATCTTGCCTATGTCATGCATGATGGCGATCATGTAGATCTCGTCCTGTCTTGCATCAGAAAAACCGGCTCTCTTGGCGATCATTTTCGAATACTCGGCAACTCTTGTAGAATGACCTTTTGTATATACGTCCTTTTTATCTATAGCAGTGGCAAGAGCGCTTATGACCTGTATAAAGAGGTCCTTGTTCTCGCGTGTTTTCTGCTCGACCTCAAAGTATAACTGTTTCTGCAGCGTAACAAGTTCAATAAGATTTTTTACACGCATCAGGAGCACTTCCGGAACGAAAGGCTTTCTTATGAAGTCCATGGCACCGAGTGATAATCCTTCGCTCTCAGCTCCGGCACTCTCATCTGCAGTAAGGAAGATGACAGGTATCTTCGAAGCCTTTGTCTCAAGCGAATGGAGCTTCTTTATTGCATCAAAGCCTCCCATATCCGGCATCTTGACATCGAGCAGGATGAGATCGGGCATATCGGTCTCTTTCTCCAGATATTCGAATAGAGCTGCCCCGGATTTAAGCGCGACAACATGCATTCCGCCTGAACTTAAGATCTTACCCGCAACCTGGAGATTGATAATGTCATCGTCGACTACTATGACCTTCTTTGTTTTGGCGGTCTTTACATGATCGGAATTGTTTCCGATAAATTCTGTCTCTTGTGTTATGGCAAGATTTGAGATCTTTTTACTGTTCCAGCCGTCAACGAGATGTGATACGACTTTATCGATGGAATCCGCTCTGATGTCCGTGAGGAAGACGAAATACTGGTTCTTGTTATTCCTCATGAAAATATCTGATTTACGGAGCGAGCCTCTTATGTGATTGCCGAATTCATCAACAGCATCATAGAATTCCGTATCGTTCTTTCCGTTCTGCGGAGCAAGGGTAAAGAGGACTTTGCATGCATTAATATGGTGTCTGATGATATATCTGATTACATAGCGGTAAACAGGTGAGAATGAATCCTTGTCGAGCTGGAGGGCAACGTCCTGTATCGAACGCTCGCCTAAAATCTCGGAAAGAGCATGGATATCCTGAACCGGAAGATCATCAGCACCATCGGAATCATCATCGTAAAGACCGTAACCGTGCTTGCCGTTCTTCTTAACGGTATAAAGTGATTTATCCGCAAGTTTGAGAAGAGCATTGTAATCGTTGCCGAATCTGGGGACGAAGATGCCGCCGATCGAAGCTCCGAGCGGGATATTCATATCATCACCCATAAGTTCTTTGGCTCTTCTTAAGATATCATCATTTATCCTTGCCGATATTTCCGCAACGGATTTCTCATTTGTTACGCCTAATGCGAAAGAAGTGAACTCGTCACCGCCGATCCTTCCGCATTTGCTTCCCGAAGGAACATTTTTTTGAATGATCTCAGCACACGCGATAAGGACTTTGTCTCCCATCTCGTGTCCGTAAATGTCGTTTACGAGTTTAAATGAGTCGAGGTCGATCATCATGAGGCATCCGGTCTGTTCGGAGCACATCTTTGAAAGTTCAACGCCTGTAGCGCCCTTGTTAAGGAGTCCGGTCAGTTTATCGATCGTAGCCTCGCTCTTAAGGCTCTGCATCTCCTGGGAATTAGACATGATATTGTCGATCCTTCGGAGAAGAACATCAGGATTAAACGGCTTTCTGATGAAGTCAGACACGCCGACCTCAAAGCCTCTGGTCTCCGTGTCAACATCTTCGTCTGCGGTCAGGAAGATAACAGGGGTCTTCATAAGACCTTTCTGCTGTTCAAGCTGTCTGAGTTTTCCGAGAGTCTCGAATCCATCCATCACCGGCATCTTGATATCAAGAAGCACCAGATCGGGCATGCCGTTTTCGTTTACGTATTCGAGAAAAGAACTTCCGGACTTGAGCGCAGTAACGCGCATGTTGTTCTTGCTGAGGATATGACCGGCCATTTTAAGATTGGCGGTATCATCGTCAACGACTATAATCCACTTCGCCATAATAGATTACCCCTGATAACCATAGTAAAACACTAGTATTTTAAATAATAACATATAAGGGAACCGCTTACCTCTATAATTGTCAGTTTTTGTAAAATAATATCGTTTTTTTGACATCTATCCTTAACGCTGTCTTAATTTGGTTCCGCTTCTATTGAAAAGCGAAATACCTAATGGCAAACTAGGCAAAGGATTTATCTTGGGGGTAATCGGAATGTTAGAAGTCAAAAACGTAACCAAGCGTTACGGTAAAAATGTCGCATGCAATGATGTATCTTTCACGCTCGAACCGGGAACACTTACCGTTCTCCTGGGACCTAACGGTGCAGGAAAGAGTACGATCATTAAATCAATAATCGGCTTTCTGAAATATCAGGGAGATATCACTATCAACGGAATGAATAATAAGACCGTTGAAGCCCGTAAAGTATTGGGATACATCCCTGAGATGCCGTCGCTTTATCCGACTCTTACTGTCGTAGAACACATGGAGTTTATTGCCAGGGCATATAAGCTGACTGACTATAAGGACAGGATCAATCTTCTGCTTGAGCGTTTCGAGCTTGATGATAAGCGCAGGAAGTTCGGCGATGAGCTCTCCAAGGGTATGCAGCAGAAACTCAATCTCTGTCTCGGTCTTTTGCCCGATCCCGATATCATTCTTCTTGATGAGCCTTTGCTGGGCCTTGATCCCCATGCCATCAAGGAACTCAAGAATTACATTGAAGAGATGAGAAAAGCCGGCAAGACAATGCTTATCAGTACGCATATCATCGACAGTGTCGATATGCTCTGGGACAGGACAATAATCATGCAGAACGGACAGATACGCGCCAACGTCACAAGAAGTGAAGTTGAGGAGAGCGGAAAGACTCTGGAAGATCTGTTCTTTGAGGTTACGGAAGGTGTTGATAAATCATCCGTCAGCGGTGAAGAGGAGTCACAGCAATGAGACTGTTCTTTTACTATATAACGCACACTCTTCTTAACTCGGTTAAGAAGCTGATGAAGACGTGGGTCGCCTTCATGGTCATCATCATGGTTTTTGGCGCCATGATAGGTTTTGCCGGATCTCTATTCAGCTCGAAGGACAAAGACCGTGACGCGGAAGATACGACCGTTACAACGGAGCAGTCCGCTGATGAGAATGACGAAGAAATTGAGATCGATATCGATTCTTCTCTGGATGAATGGCGCTTTTCCAACCTGATGGCAAAGTATGACCTTAAGACGGAGCAGATAGTGGATATTGCCATATCGGCAGTCTTCCTTTTACTGCTGGCAACGAATATCCTTAATGCCCAGAATTCAAGCAAGATCTTCCTGCCTGCAGATGTTCCGATGCTTTTTGCGTCTCCTTTAAAACCCCAGTCGGTTCTTATGTTCAGACTTACCTGCACATTGGGAACCTCGCTGTTCGTCTCACTGTTCATGCTGTTCCAGCTTCCTAACCTGATATTCAACATCGGGCTTTCTGCCTGGGCTGCGGTATCGCTGGTCATCGTGTATGCGCTGACACTCATATTCAGTACTCTGGTCCAGGTCGTTTTCTATACGATCACATCGAAAATGGAAAACGGTACCGGAAACATCAAGAATGTTCTCGCTGTTTTCTACGGCGCCATTGCTATAGGGTTTGCGGCTTTTACCATTATCAACAAGATGAGCGTTATCGACGGATTGTTTGCCTTTTTCGCAAGCCCGTCGACACACTGGATCCCTTTCTGGGGCTGGCTCAGAGGCATATCATACTATGCCGCAATCGGTGATACTGCAACGTCCCTGATATATCTTGGCCTGTTCATCGCTGCATGTGCGGCGCTTATCCTGTTTGTCTGGAAGATGAAGGCTGATTTCTATGAAGACGCCATGTTTGCCGCAGAACACAAGGCTGAGATGATCGAGAGCGCCAAGATGGCTTCAAAGGGTGCTGTTGCCCAAAGAACAAAAGAGCGTAAGGGAAAAGTCGACAGAGAAGGCTTCAATTACGGATCCGGTGCAAATGTCTTCTTCTACAAGGCGGTCTTCAACAGATTCAGATTCGCCAAGCTGAAGTTTTTCTCGACGACAATGATCGTATACACGGTCATCGCAGGTGTTGTTGCCTGGTTTGCCAGATCCGCGCCGATGGAAGATGCGTTCTTTATTCCCGCGGCAGTTCTGGGAGCAATGGCTTTCTACAGGACGCTTGGCGATCCGATCAGGGAAGATACTTCACGTGATTTCTTTGTTCTCATTCCTGAGAAGCACTATACGAAGATCATCTATTCGCTCCTCGGCTGCCTTGCCGTAACGGCGATCGATCTTTCGCTCCCGATAGTTGTCTCGGCGGTCATTATGGGCGCAAGCCCGGTCAGCGTGATCGTATGGTTCATATTCATCCTGTCGATAAGTTTCTTTGCGACTGTTATAGGAACCCTGATCTCGCTCTCGCTCCCAAAGGACCAGATGCAGACGGTATCTTTCTTAGTCCAGATGATGTTCTTCTACTTCGGTCTGACACCGTCGGGAGCAGCCGTCATCATCGGTGTACTGACCGGTCACGTCTCGATCGCGGTCCTGACCGGCGCGGCGATCAATTTTGCCATCGGTTTCCTTGTATCACTCCTGCTTCCAAAGGTTCTGGGGAGAAAATAAAGATATATAGACGGCCGTCAATATAATGGAATATGTAACAATTATTGTTTTACATATTCCTTTTTTGACGATAAAATACAGGCGTTACAGCTTGTTTATATCAGTATTTGGAGCGAGGAAAGTTATGGATGTTTTTTCGTTTGTAACACTTTTCGGTGGATTGGCGTTTTTCCTTTACGGAATGAGGCTTTTGTCTGAGTCTTTGAAGAAAACTGCCGGCGGCAAACTCGAGAAACTCCTCAATAAGGCAACAGACAACAAGTTTAAAGGGCTTGCTGTCGGTGCGGTAATTACGATCGCTATCCAGTCCTCATCCGCGATGACTGTCATGCTCGTCGGTTTTGTTAATTCCGGCATAATGGATCTTCCGCAGACTGTCGGCGTAATATTCGGTTCTGATATCGGAACGACGCTCACCGCATGGATCCTGTCATTAGCGGGTATCGACAGCGGTGACAACGTATTCTTAAAGCTTCTTAAGCCATCCTGCTTCTCGCTCATTTTCGCTCTGATCGGAATAATTTTGATCATGGTGGCGAAAAAGCAGCGACACAAGGATATAGGTTCTATGCTCGTGGGCTTCTCCATACTGATGCAGGGAATGACTATGATGTCGGCATCGATGGAACCGCTCAAGGAGATGGACAGCTTCGTATCCATCATGACAGCCTTCAAGAATCCGCTTCTCGGCGTCTTATCCGGTGCGGTCGTAACAGGTATCATCCAGAGTTCAGCTGCTGCTATCGGTATCCTGCAGAGTATTTCCCTGACCGGCCAGCTCACATACGGAATGGCTATCCCGCTTGTAATGGGTGCAAATATCGGAACATGTATGACGGCCATACTTTCTTCGATCGGTGTTAACAGGGATGCAAAGAGGGTTACTGTGATCCATGTCACGATTAAGCTTCTGGGAACCGTCATATGGCTCATAGTTTTCTATACGGTAAATGCCATATTAGATTTCGGATTTATGGATAACACCGTAAATATCGTCGGCGTGGCAGCTATCCATTCAATATTCAACATTGCCAATACCGTGCTTCTGTTCCCGTTCAGTAAGCTCCTTGTTAAGATCGCACATCTTATCGTCAAAGAAACGGATGAGGAGCAGGATTTCAAGCTCGACGAACGTCTCATGCTCACTCCGACGATTGCCGTAGGTGAATGCAGTAATATGATGACCAAGATGGTTGAAAAGGCCAAAGAGGGTCTTGATAAGTCAATGGGTATGCTGACAAGCGGCTATAATTCCGCAGATTTTGAGTTCATTAAGAAGAACGAGGAAAAAGTGGACGGGTTCGAGGACCTTCTGGGTTCTTACCTCATGAAGCTTACGACCACGCAGCATCTCAGCGTTGAAGATAAGAACAGATCATCGAGGATCCTTCAGGCAATCGGTGAAGTTGAACGAATTGCCGACCATGCGAATTATCTTTCCGATTCTGCAGAAGAGATAGATACTAAGCATCTTGAATTCTCGGATGCCGCACGCGAGGAGCTTAACAGGGTGATACCGGCCGTTCGCGATATTTATACGATGGCTTTGGACTGTTATCTTTCCAAGGACGCAAAGCATGCCGGAGATGTGGGTCCTTTAAGGATCGTAATAAGTGAGATGTGCGACAAGTTCAAGGCGAATCACGTCGAGAGGCTTGCTGCGGGCATCTGCACCACTGAACAGGGATTTGTATTTAATGACATCCTATACAGCTGTGTAAGGATCGCTGAGCACAGTCTTAACATTGCCGCTATTGCCTACAGATATAAATCACCAGGAACTACAAATACTGACACATACATGCATGACTTCAAGCAGCGTAAAGATAAGGACGAGAAGAAGTATCAGGAATATGTCAAGAAGTATAAAGCGTGAGGACAAGGCATAAACAATGTCTGCTACATCGAACACAAAAAGTATACTGACAACTGTAGAAAACAGGGTTAAGAGATTCTTTGCTGATTTCGATTCTTTCTTAAAACAGGTTCTGGTCCTCTTCAAGCAGAACTTCAAGGAAGTTATGCTGTTTATTCTTTTCTGTTCGGCATTTACAATGACTGCCACATCTGCCTTTAAGGCGGTTCTCATTGATGCAATGATGAAAACGTCGGGCGTTACATATATCGTTCCGGATAATGTACAACAGGTTTTACTAAGCCCTGCGTCTTTGCTGATGGTGGTGGTTTTCGCCATTCTGATAATGTTTATGTCGCTGTTTGAGATAGCCGGACTGATACATGCTTTCTCGATGGGTCAGGCGGGGCGTGATACAAATCTTTTAAGTATGTTCATGGCGGGGATCCGCGCATGCAGGAAAGCGCTTCATCCGAAGAACTGGCTTTTAACGATATTCATTCTTGTTCTTTTCCCGCTTACCAAGCTCCTGCCCCTTTCGAGTTCCACGTTCAAACTTATCCTTCCGGGTTTTGTCGATCAGACGATCGGTTATACAAAAGGCCTCAGCATTCTTTACGATACCATCTACGCATTCCTGATCGTCGGACTGATCGTCTATCTTTTCTCAATAAACTGTTTTGTAATGCAGAATGACAGTTTTATCAGGAGCTGCGGAGAGTCCAGAAAAATAGGAAAAGGGCATTACATAGAAATCTTCCTTACGCTGTTCCTTCTGACGCTCCTTTTGAACTTCGTTATCAATTCTGTTGCTTCCGTAATCGTTGTAAACTGGAATGAGATTATTAATATTTTCAGGGGAAACAGCAAGAATATTGTTTTCAAATCCGAAGCAGTCGGAACGTATACTTATGCGATCAGGCAGTTCCTGAAGAGTTTTATCTCGCCCGCTGTTAATAATGCCGCACTTACCGTTCTTTTCTACAGGTATGTCGATGAGAAGGAAATGATGCTGACGCTTAACAGCAGTACGTTCAAGATCGAGAAGGCTTCACCTAAAGTTGTTGCCGCTTTCCTGGCAATGCTTACACTTATTTCGGGAGTAACGGCTGTATATCTTCTCAACAGATATTCGTTCCTTTTCGATGACGTGCAAAAACCGCTGGTCTGCGCACACAGAGGGGATAATACCAATGCTCCCGAGAACACAATGCCTGCTTTTGAACTTGCGGCAAGTGAGAATCTTGAATGGATCGAGCTTGATGTACATCAGACCTCTGACGGCATTATTGTCTGCAATCATGATTCAACGATCAAGAGGGTGACAGGACAGAATCTCTCGATCCACGATCACACATATGCAGAGCTTGTAAGCTGTGAGTTCGGTTCATGGATGCCGGGAAATTACGAGCATGTTGTCATTCCGACACTTAAAGAAGTTCTTGCGTTTGCCAAAGAAAACAACATGCATGTCCAGGTAGAGCTGAAAGGACATCCGAATGATATACATTTTGAGGAAAATGTTCTGCATGTTATTAATGAGACCGGCATGCATGACAACGTCATGGTAATCGCACAGGATGCTGCCAGATTAAAGCGGATAAAGATGCTTGATCCCGAGATAACAAAAGCATACTGCATCGTTATCGGAATGGGTGATCTGGAAGATATTGAATACTCCGATAATATCTCGATCGAAGAATCTTATATTACTCCTGAGCTGGTCCGCCGCATGCATGAACAGGGCAAGAAAGTGTTCTGCTGGACCGTTGATAAAGATGATACGGTTCAGTATCTGGTAAGCTGCGGTGTCGATGTAATAGGTACCGATGATCCCATGCTGATAAGCAATGCTGTTGAAAAGGCTGACAGCTCAGGCGGTATCATGAGGATCGCTCACATAGTTATGCACATCATTGCCAATATGGATAAATGATCCTCAGACAAGCGAATACCTTACTTCGTATCTGCCGTCTTCTTCCATATCCATGATCATGTATCCGCGTCCGGAACCGCCTCGCGGCAGTGACAATGAGCCGGGATTAAGGTTCCTTGGCCCCGGAGCGTATCCGCCGGAATCATAAAACCGGTCGAATTTTGAGATTGCATCTCCGAAGCTGTCGTAGGGCACGTGTGTGTGACCGAACATAGCGATGTCACAGCCCTGTTCCTGCGCCGTAAGCGAGAGTGTCAGGAGACCGTAATTTACCCGCTGTTTGTGCCCGTGCGCGCAAAATATCTTATGCCCTTTGAGTTCGAAAACAGCGGTATCCCTGACTAAGGATTGGTCGCAGTAATAACTGTCGCAGTTACCTTTAACGAAGATGCAGGGTGTCTTGGGCGAGCCGGCCCATGAAGCAATCTCTGATTGGGAATATTCCGCATCGCCCAGATGAATGAGCATGTCAGGAGATTCCCTCATGATCACTGTTCTCAGAGGTCCGTTCATTCCGTGCGAGTCACTGACGATAAGTATCTTCATTTATCCCTCATCACATAAAGTAGAAATCAGTATCCCATCCGGGAATGCATCTCGTGTGGCGCATATATACTTTGTAATCAGGTCTTATCCCGAGCACCTTTTTTACTATCTCGAAAACATCTTCGCTCCGGTGATAACATGCTATCTTCAAAACGGGACGGTCTCTGAGAATAGTTTCTTTTGCGCCTTCGACCGCTTCAAGTTCTGATCCTTCGACATCGAATTTAATAAAACCTACACCGCTTAGCATCAGTGAATCAACGGTTACGACACTGATCTCTTTTGTCTTGTTTATAACAACATTGCTGTTGGAAACACTTCTTGTTCCTCTTCCTCTTGAATCGGATACCAGTTCGGTTCCCGTTTTGCTTCCGGCGAGAGCATTGATACATGTGATGTCATATCCTGCATTTCTCAGGTCTTCCGCACATTTGTTGAGTTTTGAGAACGAGTGGCGTTCCGGCTCGATTGCAACAGCTTTTCTGAGCTGCGGAAACTTATCAAGATAAAGATTTAACGTATCACCGTAGTATGCTCCGAGATCAACATATACGCTTCCTGACATGCCTTTAAGAAGTTCAAATTCTTCTTTGGGATCAGACTCGCATTTCTCAAGATAAGATAGGCTGCCGGACAGTTTGTAGTTGATGTAATTTGTGTAGCAGCTGCGCGAGATATCGTCTGACAGACGGGATAAAACATACTCTTCTGATTCAGCATTCGATTCATAGAAACTCCTGTTGAATAAGACATTTCCATATACGGGAACATCAGGAACATAGAGTTCTCTCTCGGTAGCGATCTTTTCTATTTGCGAGAGAACTTCGGGTCTTGAAGAACCGAAGCAGACAAGAACGATAAAGTCTTCATGGAAGAGGGCTTTGCAGCATTCGTCGTAAGACATTACCTTGAATCCGCGGAACATTCTGTCCCTGACAAACCCGTCGCTTGCAAATACGGAAGCGATGAGGTCTTTAAGCCCGTATTGTTCAAGTACGGCTATGATCTTGTCAGCACCGTCTCCCGTGCCGTATAAGGCTATTGGGCGGCGGACTTCAGACAGGTATTCCCACAGGTCTTGTTTTATTCTCGGTATGCTCATAGGAATAAGTATATCGGTTTTATGTGTGTTGTTCCAAAGCTGTTTGGATGTCAACATGATCAACGATCACTTCCGGACGTTCTGTCGGATCATTGCCTTCTTTAACGGTAAGGGTCTGGACGAGATCTTCTTTGCAGGCGACATAGTATGTGATCTGTGTCTCGCGGTCTTTGTCTTTGGAGGCGCGGTTTAAATAGAAGTGAATAGTGCAGTCGCAGCCGATGGAATCAACGTACTTCAGGATTGAAGGAACTATCTCGTCCTGCTCCGGAATGCTGCTCCCCTGTTTGTAGGTCAGATAGACCGAGAATTCCTTTACGGCATATTTTTCGAGGAATTCGTCATCGCTTATGTATTCGCAGGGCAAAGCTTTTGTACGGGGATCGATATATTCGACCTTAAGCTTGTCGCATCTGAAGAAACCGTCAAGTGTTTCTTTATAGTAATCTTCAACGGCCTTTTTATGATAAGCGCCCGGATATGTGCTGTATAACTCTCCGTTTTTCTTGTATACCTCAAAACTAAAGTCAGGGAAGTTCCCGGATTTGATCATGATGGCACTTTCGTTGCGTGAACCGAGAAAACCTACGGTGTGTCCGTTATATGTAAACTCATCATCAGGATACCAGTCTTCGATCTGCTCTATCCATTCTTCCTGCTCGGGGGTGATGGGCGTGTCACGCCGGCATCCTGAGAATAATAAGGAACTGATCAACAAAAGTGATGTAGCAAATACCAAGCTCTTTTTCATATAAATAACCCTTTCAAACGTGCTTCTGCCCAATATACAAGCAAAAACAGGAGTTTGTTGCAAAGATTTTATTTTTCAGTGCAACATTTTGCAAATGTTATCTGTTTACAGGGTAAGAAAGCGGGACTGATCCTTAAGTCCCTGATGGAGGAAAGAATATGAAAAAGAGAATAATCGTTGCGGCAATAGCAGGCATTATTGCGGTATCCATGATCGCAGGTTGTGCTGCCGGGAAAAATAATACCCAGTCTGAACGCGTACACAATGCGGATACGGCAGTTGAATACAAATCAGATACTTTGTCGATGAGCAGCCGGGGAATAACAAGCGGAAGTTCTTACAACTACTCAGCTGACAAGTCATATGATGTTGAATATGAAGGTTTTAACAACGACCCTTCAGTCATTTCCAACGCTCCGGATCCTGCCGGTGATATTAATGTAGATCCGTCTCTCGGAAGACTGCTTATCAGGACCGTATCGATCACCGCTGAAACTACAAGATATGCGGAAGTTGCAGCTAATCTTGAAGGACAGGTTAAAGCTGCCGGAGGATATATTGAATATTCTTCCATGACCGGAACGGGCAACAACAAGGATCTCCGTACAGGATGTTATACGGTCAGGGTTCCTGCAGATAAACTCGATGAACTTATTTCAAGTGTCGGAAACAGCTGCACGGTAATTGCATCGAATGAAAACACATCAGATGTTACTTTGGAATATGTCGATACGAAGTCAAAGATCGAATCTTTAAGAGTTGAGTACGACCAGCTTCTTGAACTCCTTGATAAGGCTGAAGATCTTGATACGATAATCGTTCTTCAGAACAGACTCACTGATGTCAGATATCAGATCGAGAGTTCCGAGTCCAGGATCAGAGTTCTTGAGAACCAGGTCCAGTATGCTACGCTCACACTTACGTTAAGAGAAGTCCTTGAAGAAAAAGAAATTGAAGAACCTCATATTGTTACATACGGCGAGAGAGTTATGGACCAGTTCAAGGATATGTGGGAAAACACGGTTGAATTCTTCCAGGATCTCCTCCTCGGAATCATCGCAATAATCCCGGGTATCATCTTCATGGCGATCATTGCAGCAGTAGTGCTCATCATAGTCTTCACTGCACGCAGGAAGAGAAGAGCAAGAAGAGCAAAGGCTCTCGCTGCCAAGGAAGCAAAAGAGAAAGAAGCAAAAGAAGCTGAAGAGAAGAAAGCAGAAGAAAAGAAAGAAGAAAAGCATTCCGAAGATAAAAAAGATGTAAAGGAGGATAAGAAAGAAGACAAGAAAGAGGACAAGAAAGAAACTTCAAAAAAATGATCCAAAAAAGCATAGAAATATTCTGTAAATGGAATCTGATCAAAGCCGTAAATTAAGGGGGTAAAGGAAAAAGGAGGAATAAGAGGACTTTCAGAATTCATATACAGAGAAATCACACCCGGCTGCGAAGCTCTCCCATCCATCGGGACCTCCGCAGCCGATTTCATCATATACGGCGCAGGTCAGGAAACCGCCTTTCCGGGCACCGTTCATGGCTTGCGGAACATCATCGAAAACCAGTGCTTTTTCAGGCTTTATTATGTTTCCGGATGCAGAGATATAATCAGTTACGCGAAGGAAGACATCAGGCGAACTCTTATCAATCTTGTTGCCGAAATCTTCCAGTGTGATTATGCAGTTGAACATTTCTTTTATGCCGTTATGAATAAGTGCTGCTTCTGCGTTTCTGCGCGAAAGGGCAGTCGTTACACCCAGAGAAAACCCGAGCCTTCTTGCTTCATCCAGATACTTTCTTGCGCCGTTTTTAAGACTTACTTCAGAACGGTAGAAATCATAGACCATAGATTCCCATGTATCTGCGATCTCCTGCCATGTAAGGGGAATGCGGTATTTTGTCTGCGTGTATCTTGCAGCGTCTTCTATCGAGGCACGCTTAACGACATCGGTATATTCAGGCGTAACTTCATAACCGTAGCGTCCCAGGAACTCTTTATCGACATCGTGCCAGACGCTCATTGAATCGAGGAGCGTTCCGTCAAGATCGAAGATCAGAAGTCTGACACCCTCTTTCAAGAGCGTTTTCAGATCGGGATATTTATCGGTTAAAGAAGACCTGCCTGATACCATCTTTTATTCCATGAAGGAGAGTTTGCCCTTGAGGTTTTCCAGAGCCTGTTCTCTTTTGGTATTGAACTCGATCTTGTTGTTTTCAATAAGATTATTTCCATATGAATCGATCGATACGATCAAAGGACCGAAGCGTTCTGCCTTGAGTTTCCACATGGCCTCGGGCATACCGAGATCGAGCCATTCAACTCCCTCGACATCAACAACTTCTTCAGCTGCAACAACGGCGCATCCGCCCGGGAAGATAGTGTGGATCGCACAGTTGTCTATACAGCCCTTAGTGGTCTTGGGACCCATGCCGCCCTTGCCGATGATGATCTTTACACCGGTCTTTTGGAGGAACTCTGCCTGGGCTTTTTCCATACGCATAGATGTGGTGGGTCCGACACTGATGACCTTGTATTTATCGGGCTCTCCTTCAGAGGAGATCTTTTTCATGATTGGTCCTGCGTGGAAGATCGCTTTGCCGGTAAGATCCACAGGCGGTTCCTTGCCTGATATTACGACTCTGTGATGCACGTCATCTCTTCCGGTAACTATGTCACCTGTGAGATAGATAACATCGCCTATATGTACCTTTTTGATATCTTCTTCAGATACGGGTGTTTTGAATTCAAATGTGCTCATAAGACTGCCCCCTTATGTGTGAAGAAATCGTATGTGAAATCGGGATTTATGCGGATGGCCGCTCTTCTGTGTGCCCAGCATGCGGTAGACATACCCATTGCAAGAGTCGCGGGATGTCTTGAAGCCTGTTCAATGTTTACGCCCATAACGGAGAGCTTTCCGCCGAATCCACCGGGTCCCAGGCCGATCGAGTTAAGTCCGTCTTCTATAAGCTTCTCCATCTCGGCAGCCTTAGGGTTCGGATTGTGTGAACCGACCTGTCTTAAGAGGGCTTTTTTCGAGAGTTTGGCAGCAACTTCGGAGGAACCTGCGATACCGATGCCTACAAGGCAGGGAGGACATGCATTTACACCGTATGTTGTCATCTGTTCGAAAACTGCTTTTGCAATTCCTTCGTATCCTTCAAGAGGCATAAGGACTTTTGAGAATCCGGGCAGTGAGCATCCGCCTCCTGCCATATAGAAATAGAGTTCCAGTTCGTCGTTGTCTTTAACGATCTCCCAGTCGATCCAGGGACTGTGGGTTCCGATGTTATTTCCTGTATTCTTTTCATCGAAAACTTCTACCGCATTCGGTCTTAAAGGTGCCTTAGCGGTGGCTTCTTTTACAGCATCTATAAGCGCATCTTCAATGATGTCCATATAAGGCCATTTCGATCCGACGCGTACGAAAAACTGCGGTATCCCGGTGTCCTGACACGAAGGCCTCTTCAAAGAATCTGCGAGCTGCATGTTCTTTTCCATAACGTTATAAATATCGGGAGCAAAGCCTTCATTCTCTATTTCTTTCATCTGTGCGAGACGAAGCTTAACGTCGTCAGGAAGATGGCCTGCCGAGTAACTCATAAAGGATGCGACAAGCTTCGACAGCTGTTCCTGCTGTAAGTTGGCTGACATAAGGGATCCTCCGAAAAATCAATGATGTGTCAATTATATAACATAGTTACATTATGGGTACCCACACAACTGTGAATAACATATAATAAGCCAATATATTAATTGTTTTTTACTTTAGGGGAGATAAAATGACTGATCAGGCTAAAGCTAAGGTACCGTTCCTGGCAAAGATCACTTCGGACAAAGTGTTATGCTACATGTCCATGGCAATGCTTATTTTCCTGCCGGTTGCAGAGATAATACAGGAATTATTGAAGACCACAAAGAACAAGGCTTTCAGACACATGTATCCTTCATATTATCAGCCCTATATCGTTGCCGTATTCGGTATTGCGCTTACTTTGTTCGTGATCCTTTCATTCATAGCAAGAGCGGTATCAGGCAAGTTTAAGTTCTATGTGGCAGATGTCTTCTACTTTACGCTTTTGGCATTCATGCTGATATCGATGTTCTGCTCTGTCAATTTCGGAGTTTTCGCGAGCGGCTTAAGATACTATATGGAGCACCCGCTGCATTTTCTCTGCTATTACGGACTCTTTTATGCGGGCTCCATGATACAGGATTCCGAACTCCGCAGAAAACTTCTTTATTCGTATATCATCGTTGCCATTATCGAAGGAATCGTAGCATTCCTTCAGACACGCGGCATCGAGATCAACTACTGTTTGTACCTCTATGACATGCCTTCTGACAACGCAGCATACGGAACCCTCCAGAACACGAATTTCTTCGGTTCGCTCTCATGCATTCTCACTGCTGCTGCTTCAGGATTTTTTATCTTCAGTTCAAAACTTACCAAATCCAAGGTTTTGAAGTGGGGTTCTTTTGCAGTAGCCCTGCTCAGTTTCTATACACTGATCGCCAGTGCCGCACGTATGGCCTGGGTCGGAATGGCTGCCATGATCCTTACTTACATCATTTCGCTCATCATCATGCGTAAAGGCGCGATCGATAAGGATTCACTAAGACAGATCACGATAGATTTTCTTACCCTGATCGTCGGCTTCATTTTTGTGATCATAATAACGATAATCTTCGACGATTATATTTCCGACAGAGTTGAGCAGACCGTAGATGATTCGCACGTAGCAAGCAATGTGTCAGCCGGAGAAGAGGACTTAGGCGACCTCGGTAACGGAAGAGGCAAGATATGGAGAGCTGCCCTGATGAGCGTTCCCAATCACTGGCTCACCGGTATCGGACTCGACAATCTTGCACAGGCATTCAGGGAGATGCCCGGCTGGCAGCAGGGTGATTACATCCAGGATAAGGGTCACAGTGAATTTATCCATACCCTCGCTACTCAGGGAGTCTTCGCTCTTATCAATTATCTGGCATTGCTTATCTATGCGACTGTTAATTCCGTCAAAACCATTATGAAAGAGAAGGATGATGTTAAGCGCAGTCTTCTGTGGATCTTCTTCTGCATGTTTGCCGCCTATGTATCACAGTCTTTGGCAAGCAGCAGCATCATGAATGTTGCGCCTTATTACTGGCTGATATTAGGTATCGTGACTCCGAGGACAAAGCCCATTTCTTTGAAGAAGAAGTGACATAAGGAAGGAGGCTTCCCCATGTTCAACTCTCTTATCCGTTACAAAGCCGAGAAGGAAAGACAGCTCTTTATAAAGAATTGCACGGCTTTTGACACGCCCAGGCTCGAGAACGAGACATTCCCGGCTGATTGCAAAGCTGACATGGATATTGTTTACAAGGAAGGAAACAAGCCTCTCAAATTAGATGTCTATACACCGTTCGGCTGCGTCGGGGCAAAAGAGTGTTTTATCCTGATCCATGGCGGAGCCTTCGTTTACGGTTTCAAGAAACTCGACCAGAATTTCGGCATGCATCTGGCAATTAAAGCCGGTATTCCTGTAGTTAACGTCGACTATACGCTTGCTCCTGAATCTGATATCTCACAGATAATCACAGAGATCTTCAAGGCAATGAATTTTGTATACATTAAGTATGGCTTTAAAAAATTCCACACCGTGGGCGACTCCGCAGGAGGATATCTTGCTTACGTAACGGCAATAGCCGCCAGGAGCAGACACGTCGCACACAGGTTCTGGGTTTTCGACAGGCTTAAAGGCACCGTCGAATCAGCCGGCCTGATCTGTCCCGGGATAAAGAATAATCCCAAGGGATTCCCGGGCATATATTTCGAGAAGCATGTCGATAACAGCACCGAGCCTGCAAGGCTTCCGGATTATGCGTACGATCTCAATCTCATCGCAGAGCAGGACAGCGGTCTGAGGGTCGCGGTGATTGCCGGTGAGGAATGCTTCCTGCTCGAACAGAACAGGCAGTTCAAGGAGAACCTCTCCAACGTCATGTATTACGAAGGCCGGAACGAAGGTGAGCTCAAGATGTTCCACGTGTTCCCGGTCGCACATCCCGAATGGCCCCAGTCAGTTAAGGCCATCGAGACCATCGCGGAGAATGCGGTGGGGAGAAGGTAAGCAGGGTTTAATCTCAAGGCTACAGTCTGCCTTGTCTAGTTTATTGTCTATGCTTTTTTCAATATACCTGTGCAAAAAACTGTGAACCACAGGAAATACAGATTGTTGCCAATGCATTTTCGAAAATAGATAAACAAAAATCCGGACATAAAAACCAGCTGTTAAATCGTGATAAAATTATTATTAGTATGAGCAATTAACCTGTGGGCCAGTATTCAAGTGGTGACAATGCAATAGAGGAGTTTCAGTGATAATGAACAGCAGCAAGAAGCAAATCACAGTTACTGTATTGGTTGTTCTGGGCATGGCTTTCTTGGCTGGCGGAATTTTTGCACTAAGTCGGTTGATTGAAGATGCAAAATTCAAAAAGGAATTTGAGCAGATAGATGTCGATGGTGTAATTAGTTATATAGGTGTTGTCAGTGAAGAAAAGAAAGATGTATATTTTCCCCATTTCTAGACGGATAAATATCTGTGACATAATTATAATGGTAACCGTGGAGACTCTATAGATAATCAGGTTGCTGAAGAAAGTGCATAATGGTGCTCTGCATGGAAAATAATCAAAAAAAAATAACTAAAGACAAAAAGAAGTTAACATTAATACTCATAATTATTTCTGGTGTTTTATTGATAATTGGAGTAATAATAACTGCACGGGTTATAAAACCTGTTTCAAATAGTAGCATCAATGAAGGTGGTTTTGATCAAATTTCGAAAGTGAATTCAAGTATTCAAGAACTAAAACAAAGCGATGTGTTTTTGAATTCGGATCCAAACACTATGACGCAATTGGTTTTGAAAGAACTTGAAAAGCAGGCAAAAGAAGGGCGAATTGATGAAGAATCTATCTTTTGTGATGAGGATGAACATGTAATTACTTTTGAATACAGCGATGGCACTTTAGGTTTGGACATCGTTTGTGGGTTTGAAGATGGTTTAGATGGTGCATATGACTATTCGGATACAATACATTATGATATGGATTTTCCAGCTATGGAGACAGAAAAAACGGCAGATGCGATCATTCTAAATACTAGGGGCGATGAGGAAGGAGTAAATGAACGGTGCGAAGAACTTGCAACAAAATGGAGCAATTCAGGAATTAACACTAGACTTGATGATTCAGTTACTCTCGATGACCTCACTGAATTAAATGATTATGAATTTATTTATTTTAAAACGCATGGAATATATGGATATTATAAGCTTTTCAAAAATAATACATCATGCGTTATCCTTAATCAGAAAAAAAGCGAGGAAGTATATAACAAATATAAAGATGATAGAAAAAAGGGTCGAGTAGGTGTTAGTGGTGAAGGATATTATTTTATTACTCCTGATTTTTTTAGAGTTCATTATGATTCCGGAGTCCTGAAAAACAGCATTATGTTTTTTGGTTGTTGTCAACTATTGGGAGCTGGTGATAGCAAAGAATGCAAAGATATGGAAACAGTTCTTAACGCTTTATCTGTACCGGCTTTTGTTGGAATTTATAATGAAAACTATACTTTTTTCAATTTAGATTTTGTTGATGTCTTCATGGATAATCTTATTTTGGGAAAAACTACTAGAGAATCATTTGATGAAGCTGTGTCAATTTGGGGAAATAATGATAGTGATTGGTATTATTTGAAATACGAAAAGAGTGATCCTCATGAGTATGATGGGGAATATAAAAATACGGGATACATATACCTAAGAGGCAAAGGCTGTGAGAATGCAACTCTTACATGGGAAGGCGAAGATATCATTCCAGATTCAAAAGATGCTTCAGAGATAACACCTGTAGAGATTAAAATCCTCTCCAAAGATGAGGCGGTGTTAGCTTTTAGAAATTACATGATTAAGGAGATTATCCCTAAGTATTATGATAGTTTTGATGATAATCTGCGATGGGATGACTTAGAAAAAACGGACGAGTATTGCACTTTCAGTTGGGAACGTGACGGGAATATATGTGTTGAATATACTATGGATTTGACAAGTGGAATGACCACTTCCATTGAATATGCAGGCACACAACTCTCTCGTGGTATTGCTTCTGAAGGAGAATATGATTTTAACGCATGGGATTATCTTGATGATCCAATACAGCCTTATGAAAATAACGATTCGCTAGAATTAGTTCCTTATATTAACATCAATATATTCGATGCCGTTGATGAAATAGGTGATTTAAAGGGTGCTGGCTATACAGACATGGCTATTGGATTTAAGAATGATTATATTGAAATAGATGCTTCTGCCTATGATTCAAACAAATATATTCATCAAATAATTATAAACGATGCCGATTGTTCATATAGCGTATATGGTATCAGACCCGGAATGAGCAGAGAAATGACTATACAGTATTTGGCAATGGCTGGAGCTCATGACATTTATTCTGGGAATCGTATAATTGCCAACAATAAACGTATTTTCCTTAGTATGGATGACGGTAATTGTGCTGTTCTATATTTTGATGATAGCGATATAGTAACTGAGATTATAGTCTTAGGCAATGAAACGGCATCTGGGTTAAAAGATCAAGATCATTGGTAGATATATTTTAATTAGTTTGATTTAGATTGATTATATTGTTTAGGTGGCAATTTCTAGAGGTTAGAGGCCCGTGTGAAACATTTGCATTATTTTCATTTTTTGCAATGTGTATAGCAAAAAAGAGACTATATATTCGCAATTATATAGTCTCAAATCTTGAAAATGACCGTGTTAAGTCTATTTAGCGCGGCGCGATGTGTGCGCTATGAAAAGCCGTTGCTTACCCTTTCGCCTTCTCGTGCGTCTGATCGTAAGTCTTGTTGATAATCTTTGAGATCGGCTTATATACGAAGAATGTGATGAGACCTACGACTGTTCCTTTGAAGAGATTGAAAGGAACGAATACAGCGAGGAGCAATGATATCTTGTCCTTAACAAGTGGATTGGCATCAGCGCTCATGCCGATGATGGCTTCGATGGGGAAGTTCATCACGGAACCATACAGAGGAAGTGTGATGAACGCATTAACAGGGATGGCAACTATGGCAAGTACAAGTGTTGCAATTGCCATTGAAACGGCCGCGCCCTTCTTTGTCCTGAACTTGCGGTAGATAAGACCAGCAGCGCCGACATAGATTACGCCTGTGATGAAGTTGGACAATTCACCGATACCTGCTGTCTGTGTAACGGGAAGGTGGATGAGGTTTTTCAAAAGTTCGATAACGATACCCCAGACGGGTCCCAATGCGAATGTGCCGATGAGCACGGGGAGTTCTGCGAAGTCAAACTTAAGGAATACCGGCATGAATGGGAGCGGTATCTCGAGGTACATGAGAAGAACTGCCATGGCTGTAAGGATGGCACATGCTGCAATACGACGGATCATGATCTTGCGCGTAACGCGGGAATCCGCCTTAACAGTTACATTGGTTTCTGACATAAGAAAAACACTTCCTTTCTTCCGGACTTTACCGTCGGCCCCGGAATCACACCGGGTCAACCTCATGTGTAAAAATTTTATGAGGCTTGCGGGCTTACGCTTATGCGCTCACCGCCGGTCGGAGAATCACACTCCGCCTTGGACGCTTCACATTATACACTCGGGATATGAAATGTAAAGAAAGGTTTTTGACTTTGTTCCCGGTCTTGCAGGCTTACCACTACATGACAAGATACAAACCATGAGCGAGAAAAACAAAAATGGAGAATACATTTTCCCGAACGGCTGAAAAAGCAACTGATAACGGACGAAAAACTCAACTTCTATCGGAAAAGTTTATTTTCGGGATTTCCGATAGAAAAACGCGAGAATTCTATCGGAAAAGTCTATTTTCAAGATTTCCGATAGAAATATTCGCCCCGGAATGAAGTGAACCCCTGAAGTTGAATAAACTTCGGGAGTTCACTTCGGAAATGGTAACTGAAATGATCAGTTTCAGAAATATCAGTTACGCACTTCGGTGACCGAAGCGGTCGCCCGATACGTTCCTTGCAGGATCAGAGACCAGGCCCGCCATGGCTGTGCAGACTCAATATCAATAAAATGTTATAATTACGCGAGTTAATATCATTTGGGAGGAAGCGGGTTCTTGATCAGCAGTAAAAAACTATATTCCACAGCTTTTCCGGAATACTTCCTGGATGATGATTCCCTTAAGAGGATGCAGAATGAACTGTTCAAGATATTGCTTGACGTTAAATATATTTGTGAGAAATACGATATCAAATATATCCTGAACGGCGGGACCATGTTAGGGGCCGTAAGGCACAAGGGCTTTATCCCGTGGGATGACGATCTCGACATAATGATGAAAAGGGAAGAAGCGGAGAAGCTTGCGCAAAGATTCCGCGAAGAATTTCCCGATAAGTATCTTGTGGCAGAACCCCTTTGTGATGAGAAGTATGTGGTCAAATCCGTAAAGATCTTCAAGAAGGGAACGAGATATATTGAGATCCCTTATGCGGGAATAGATGCGTTTGACATGCTTTTCGTTGACGTTTTTGTTATCGAGAATGTTCCTGCGAACAGGTTTTTCCGCAGTATCCATTGCAGGACATACAACTTTTTCTACAAGGCTGCCAGCGTTTGTGTCGATTACAAGTATCCTTCGCCGATAATTGAACAGAAGGCGAAAGAGAATGAGGAAGTCGCAAAATACATGAAGACGAGAAAGAGGCTTGGCAGTTTCTTCTCTCATGTCGGCGGAATGAAGTTCTATTTAAAGCTCTGTGAGAAGATCGCAAATATGAAGCGCCATACCGGCTGGGTCGGCCTTCCTTCGGACGGAGATATTAACGAGAATTACCCTGAAGACGTGTTGTGCAATACCATCATGGCGGAGTTCTGCGGTGTTGAGTTCCCCATACCGGCTGCCTATGACGAAGTCCTTACCGGTTTATTCGGGGATTATATGCAGCTGCCTGCCCCGGAAGACCGTGAACGTCATGTGGCATATGTGGCAGAGTTCTAAGGCAAAACGGTTACAATTATTGACTTCTGTTCAAAAATGATGTTAAATTTTCCCAAATTAAACATTTGGGAGGTTTTATGAGCCTGACAAGAAAACAGTTTGAAGTGCTGGAGAAGATGACCTCGGAAGGCACCTCATATACTCAAAGAGACCTTGAAAAACTTACAGGTCACAGTCTGGGAACGGTCAACAGGGTCATAAAGGAACTGACGGATCTCGGATTTGTTTCAAATGGCGGAATCACTACAGCAGGAATGAACGCACTCGAACCTTATAGAGCCAAGAGGGCAGTTTTTATAGCTGCAGGATTCGGATCGCGTTTGGTCCCGATCACTTTTAATACACCTAAACCCCTTGTAAGAGTTAAGGGCTGCAGGATAATAGACCATCTTATCGATGCGTGCCTGGAAGCAGGCATAGAAGAGATCTATATCGTACGCGGATATCTGGCTGAACAGTTCGACCAGCTGCTTTATAAATATCCCATGATCAAGTTCCTGGAAAACCCCGTTTACAACGAAGCGAATAATATCAGCTCCTCGCTCATAGCCAAGGATCTGTTGTCAAATGCTTATGTTTTCGAAGCGGATCTCCTCTTATCAAATCCCAAGATAATCACAAAGTATCACTACACTTCTGACTTTCTTGCGATCAAGAAGGAAAGGTCAGATGACTGGTGCTTTGAAGTTAAGGACGGTGTGATCACTGAGGAGAAGGTCGGAGGCGAGGACTGCTGGCAGATGGTCGGCATCAGTTATTGGAATAAAGAGGACGGCCTCAAACTTTCAAAGGATATACCTGAAGTTTTCTCGACACCCGGCGGCAAAGAAAGATACTGGGAACAGGTTCCTCTCGTTTACAGGAAAAAGAATTATGCGGTTGAGGTCCGTGAGTGCTTTGATGACGATATCGTAGAGATAGACACGTTCAAAGAACTCAAGAAGATCGATCCTACTTACGATGTCTGATGGAGGGTAATAATTTATGGAAAAAGTTAAGAGAAATGTTTTATTGAATCCCGGTCCGTCCACAACAACGGATACGGTTAAATATGCGCAGGTCGTTCCTGATATCTGTCCCCGTGAGAAAGAATTCGCAGGACTCATGAAGGGCATTCGTGAGGATCTTGTTAAGATCGTTCACGGTGATCTCGAAAAGTATACGAGCGTTCTGTTCTGCGGTTCAGGTACGATCAATATCGATGTATGCATCAACAGCCTTCTGCCTGCGGATAAGAAGGTCCTTGTTATCAACAACGGTGCATATTCCACACGTGCCGTTGAGATCTGTAAGTTCTATGGTCTTCCCCATATCGATCTGAAGTTTCCTGTAGACCAGAGGCCCGATCTTGATATTGTTGAGAAGACTTTGAAAGAGAATCCCGATATCGGACTGGTTCATATTACTCATAACGAGACCGGAACAGGTCTGTTGAATCCTATCCGCGAGATCGGCGCGCTCGTTCATAAGTACAATGCTATTTTTACCGTAGATACCACTTCCACATATGCGATGAGACCTATCAATATCGAAGAGGATAATATCGACTTCTGCATGGCTTCTGCGCAGAAGGGCCTTATGTCATTTACAGGGCTCTCATTTGTTATCGGAAACAGAGCAATACTGGAAGCATCCAAGGATTTTCCGAAGAGAAGTTATTATTGCAATCTCTATCTTCAGTATGAATGTTTTGAGCAGACAGGAGAGATGCATTTTACACCTCCGGTCCAGACGATCTATGCGACCATCCAGGCAATCAAGGAATACTGGGCAGAAGGTGAGGAAGCAAAATGGGCACGTCATACACGTGTATTCAATGCTATCAATAACGGATTGGATGAGCTCGGTTTCAAGCAGGTAATAAAGCCTGAATGGAGAGCAGGACTCGTATCATCTGCGATCTATCCCGATGATCCGAACTGGAGCTTCGAGAAGGTACACGATTACTGCTACGAAAGAGGCTTTACCATCTATCCCGGAAAGATCAGCACTACAAATACTTTCCGCCTCTGTTCTCTCGGTGCGATAGATGAGGACGATATCAAGGATTTCTTTGTTGTATTCAAAGAAGCTCTTGTATCCACAGGAGTTCAGATACCGGTTAACTATAAGAATTGATTGGAGATAAAGATGAAGACTGTTTATACATGTTTTTGCACAGATGTTATTCATGCTGGCCATTTGAACATCATTAATGAGGCGCGTAAGCTCGGCAGAGTTATCGTAGGCTGTCTGTCGGATGAGGCTTCTATCCGTTACAACAAGTTCCCGACTGTTGCTCAGGATGACAGGATCAAAATGTACAGAAGCCTTGAAGGCGTTGATGAAGTCGTTATCCAGAACGACATGATGTATGACGATGTTATCACTCTTATCAAGCCTGACTATATCGTTCATGGCGATAACTGGAAGGACGGACCCGAGAGTTTTATCAGGACTCATGTAGAAGAGCTGGTCAAGTCATACGGCGGAGAATTGGTCGATGTTCCTTACACGTATAACGAGGAAGTAAAGAAGATCGATATGCAGCTCCGCGAAAAGCTTGCCATGCCGGAATACAGAAGAAAGAGACTCCGTCAGCTGCTCGCAATGACACCTATCGTTAAGGCAATGGAGGCACACAGCGGTCTTACTGGTCTTATCGTAGAGAAGACGGTAGTTGAGCATGAAGGCAAGCTCGATCAGTTCGATGCAATGTGGATCTCTTCACTTTGCGATTCCACGGCAAAGGGCAAGCCTGATATCGAACTCGTTGACATGACTTCAAGATTCAGAACGATCGATGACATTACCGAAGTAACAACAAAGCCTATTATCTTCGACGGAGATACAGGAGGACTTACGGAGCACTTCGTTTACACAGTACGTTCACTTGAGAAGATGGGAGTATCTGCGGTGATCATTGAAGACAAGAAGGGACTTAAGAAGAATTCCCTTTTCGGTACTGAAGTAAAGCAGACACAGGCAACCATCGAAGAGATGAGCGCAAAGATAGCTGCAGGAAAGAAAGCCCAGCTTACGGATGATTTCATGATCATCGCGAGGATCGAGAGCCTTATTCTTGAGCAGGGAATGGAAGATGCTTTGAAGCGCGCACACGCATTTGTAGCTGCAGGCGCAGACGGAATCATGATCCATTCACGTAAAAAGGATCCTGACGAGATCCTTGAATTCTGCGATAAGTTCAGGGCAGACAACAAGGAGACACCTATTGTTGTCGTTCCTTCAAGCTTCAATACGATTACGGAAGAGGAGCTAGCTGCGCACGGAGTTAATATCGTCATCTACGCTAACCAGCTTACGAGGAGCGCTTTCCCGGCTATGCAGCAGACTGCCGAGGATATCCTCAGATACCACAGGGCAAAGGAAGTCGATGACAGGCTGATGTCTATTAAACAGATTATTACTCTTATAGATGAGTTATAATATTAGTTACGCTTTTTGATTGGAGATAACAATGAAGGTTGAGAAACTGGTAGAGATCATAGGTGCTGATTTTTATTCCGGTGTTCCGGACAGTCAGCTTAAGGCTCTTTGCAATTATCTGATGGCAACTTACGGAATAGATCCGCACCATCATGTTATTGCGGCAAATGAGGGTAACTGCACGGCTCTTGCTTCAGGATATCATCTTGCAACCGGCAAAGTGCCTGTAGTGTATATGCAGAACTCGGGTGAGGGCAACATCATCAATCCGGTTGCATCACTTCTTAATGATAAGGTATATGCGATCCCGATGGTCTTTATCGTAGGCTGGCGCGGCGAGCCCGGCATCCACGACGAGCCCCAGCATATCTACCAGGGAGAGGTTACCGTTAAACTTCTTGAGGATATGGATATCGCCACATTCATCATCGGCAAGGATACTGCTGATGAAGAAGTAGAAGCAGCAATGGCAGGTTTCAGGGATGTTCTCGCGAAGGGAAAAGATGTTGCTTTTGTCATCCGCAAAGGAGCTCTTTCTTTCGACGGCAAAGTCGAATACAAGAACGATAACAAGATGGTCCGTGAAGAGATCATTCAGCATATCGTAAAAGCATCCGGTGAAGATCCGATCATCTCAACGACAGGTAAAGCTTCAAGAGAACTTTTCGAGACAAGAGTCGCAAACGGCCAGTCCCATAAATACGACTTCCTTACAGTAGGTTCAATGGGTCATTCATCATCCATTGCTTTGGGTGTTGCGATAAATAAACCTGACATGCGCATCTGGTGCGTGGACGGCGACGGTGCGGTTCTCATGCACATGGGATCCATGGCTGTATTAGGCGCAAACAAGCCTTCAAATCTCATTCATGTTGTTATCAACAACGGCGCTCACGAGACTGTCGGAGGAATGCCTACTGTTGCGGGTTCTATCGATATTGTTGCAATCGCGAAAGCATGCGGTTATCCGAATGCTGTATGCGTAGATAATTTCGAAGACCTTGATAAGGAACTCGAAAATGCGAAGGCAAGAAACGAGCTCTCGCTCATCGAAGTAAAGTGCTCCATCGGTGCAAGAGACGATCTCGGAAGACCGACCACCACAGCTCTAGAAAACAAAGAAGGATTTATGGATTACATCAAATGAGAATACCTTTTGTATCATTCATTCCGCTCGAGAAAGAGCTTGATAAAGATCTGAGGGCAGCGTTTGACCGCGTCCTTGCAAGATCGTGGTATATCGAAGGCGAAGAGGACAAGGCTTTTGAACAGGCTTTTGCTGATTACTGCGGCGTAAAATATGCTGTCGGCACAGGCAACGGACTTGATGCTCTCATGCTGGCATTAAAGGCCTTGGGAATCGGTGAGGGCGATGAAGTCATCGTTCCTTCAAACACATATATCGCCACAGCTCTTGCGGTCACTTATGTCGGCGCGAAGCCGGTATTTGTTGAACCCGTTATCGATACATTCAACATCGATCCTTCACTGATCGAAGAGAAGATCACCCCTGCAACTAAAGCTATAATGCCGGTGCATCTTTACGGTCAGGCATGTGATATGGATCCGGTCATGGAGATTGCGGAAAAACATGATCTTTATGTTATAGAGGACTGCGCTCAGGCGCATGGCGCCACATACAAAGGAAGAAAAGCCGGAACGTTCGGCGATGCCGCAGGATTCAGTTTCTATCCCGGAAAGAATCTCGGAGCGCTTGGAGATGCAGGCGCGGTAGTTACAAATAACAAAGATCTTGCAGACAAAGTAAGGGCTCTGGGCAATTACGGTTCGGATTATAAATATCATCACATCTACCAGGGTAACAACAGCAGACTTGATGAATTACAGGCTGCTTTCCTTGCGGCAAAACTTCCGTTGCTCGATAAGGTGAACGAAGACCGCAGAAGGATCGCAAAGGCATATTCGGAGGGAATTACAAATGACAAAGTGATCCTTCCGTATGTAAGGGAAGACTGCGTGCCGGTATGGCATATATATGCCGTAAGATGTGGAGAACGCGACGCTCTGGAAAAGCACCTGAACGATCTCGGTATCGGTACAAATAAGCATTATCCGATTCCGATCCATCTTCAGGAATGCTATAAGGATCTCGGTATTGCGCAAGGTTGCCTGCCGATTGCCGAACAAATCAGTGCTACTGAGCTCAGCCTTCCGCTATACTATGGCATGACCGATGAACAGATCAGATTTGTTATCGATTCTGTGAACAGTTTCTAAGGAGACATTATGCATCTAAGACAATTGGAACTCAGAGATGCCCCGCTTATGCTTGAATGGATGCACGACAGCAGTGTTGTCGGTTTGCTCCGCACGGATTTTGCATCCAAGACATTGGGCGATGCTGAATCATTCATAACAAAGAGTCTGAATGATTCGGAGGATATCCATCTTGCCATTGCTTCTGATGAAGATGAATATATGGGGACTGTAAGTCTCCGCGACATAAAGAACGGCAGCGCCGAGTTTGCGATCACAGTCAGAAACAAAGCAATGGGCAGAGGTTATTCGTGGTACGGCATGAAGGCCATCCTGCAGAAAGCTTTTGATGAACTCGATCTGAACAGTGTTTACTGGTGCGTAAGCAGAAAAAATATAAGAGCCGTAAGGTTCTATGACAAGCATAATTTCCATGAGGCTGTTGATATTCCTTCAGAAGTGCTCAAGAGGTACGAAGGTATTGATGACCTCAAATGGTATTCGGTCCTCAAGGATGATGATTTCGATGCCAAAGAAACTGTTGCCGGATGCAAAGTAGTCCATATCAAGACTATTCCTACTGTTGATGCCGGAGAGTTATCGTTCTTTGAGTCTGAACATGATGTCCCTTTTGATATCAAGAGAATATATTACATCTCCAAAGTTCCGGAGGGAGTAAGAAGGGGATTTCATGCCCACAAACAACTGAAACAGTTATTGTACTGTCCGTACGGACGTATACAGCTCGTTCTCGAGAATTCTTCCGGAAGGGAAGAGATCGAATTATACGATCCTTCTATCGGTGTGCTGATAGACAAGCCTACATGGCGTGAGATGCTGTGGCTTCAGAAGGATTCTGTCTTATGCGTGGCGGCATCGGATTATTATGATCCTGCGGATTACATTAGAGATTATGATGAGTTCAAGGATTATATTTCGGGGTAAATTATGTCTTCACTGATAAAAAAATGGCAAAATATGCCGCAGACGGTAAAAGCTTCAGCAGCTTATGCGGTCTGCAGCATTTTACAAAAGTGCATATCTTTTATCACTATGCCGTTTTTTATGAGAATGCTCTCCACGGAGCAGTTCGGTGAAGTAACCCTTTACGGAACCTGGTCCGGAATTATAACGATCTTCCTTACACTTAATCTTGCATACGGATCTTTCGCGACGGCGATGGTCAAATTCGAGAATGACAGAGATGGTTATATCTCCTCAGTACAGGGAATAAGCATTTATCTGTCATTGGTGTTCCTTGCGATCTATCTGCCGTTAAGAGATTCATTCAATATGGTCTTTGAACTCCCTACACCGATAATCCTGTTGATGATCGCAGAGATAATCACGCTCAATTCCTGGACACTCTGGTCCGGCAAGAAGAGATTCGAATATAAGTGGAAGTCCATAGTCGCACTGACTCTTGTAAATTCTCTTTTATCGCCCCTTCTCGCATTCATAATTGTTCTGAATACCGAACAGAGAGGATTGGGAAGAATATACGGTTTTGCGATTCCCGGCGTTGTTATCGGTCTGGTACTGTTTGCGATCAATGCTGTCCGCGGAAAGAAAACGCTTAACAAAGAATATTGGGAATACGCACTCAGATTCAACATCCCGCTTATCGCTTATTATCTGTCACAGACTGTCTTCAACATGAGCGACAGGATTATGATAAGCCACATTATCGACAAGGATGCTGCCGGCGTTTACGGTGCGGCATACACGCTTGCCATGATACTGACGTTTGTCCTGAATGCCATTAATAATTCCTATGAGCCGTGGTTCTTCTCCCAGCTTAAGGAAGGAAAACATGATGAGAACAGAAGTGTATCACTTGCAATAGCTTTGCTTATGAGCCTTCTTCTTTTGGCGGTCATCTGGTTCTCTCCGGAAGTTATCTTCATATACGCAGGAGACCAGTATGACGGAGCGGTATATGTCGTCATGCCTGTTGCGATGAGCGTCCTGCTGCTCTTCTACTCACAGTTGTTCATCAATGTCGAGTTCTATTATGAGAGGAAAAAAGAACTGGTTTGGGCATCTATCGGATCTGCGATCATAAACATTGTTCTTAACTGGTTCCTTATTCCGAGATTCGGAATCGTTGCTGCAGGATACACGACCTTTGTCAGCTATATAGTATTTGTTCTCTGCAATTACGTGGCAATGAAGAAGATACTTAAGCAGGAAAATGTTAAGGACAATATGTTTGACTACAAGATGCTCATTCTCCTTCTTGTAGCGTTCTGTATCATCTCTGCAGCCGGTGTGCTCCTTTACAGCTTCCTGTGGATCCGCATCGTGGTTGCCGCTGTCGTTCTTATTGCAATGATCATTAAGCGTAATTACTTTATCGGTATGTACAAGAAGATCAAGGGTAATTAAAATGGCTGATTCGTTTGTGGTAAGAAAGCTTAGGGATATAAAGCACAGAGGGGACAATGTCCGCTCCAATAAACTCATCCGCAAACTGGAATCAAAGCCGGTGAATGAGATCCTGAAAACAGGATTTATAGTTCAGATGCCCGAGCTTTGGGGTACAGAGAAATCCGTCTACGAGATAATGTGCAGTGACAGCCGTTTTGAACCGTGGCTGATCATTGTTCCGAAGTTTGATATCTCGAGCGGTCAGATCGAAGATAACGTCGGAGGTTATTACATCAACGAGTGCAAGAACTCGAAAATGATCATCGCCAGAAAAGACGGCAAATGGAGTGACATCGATCTTGATTCATTCGATTACATCTTCTACCAGAGACCTTATAACTATTATCTGCCCGAACACCTTCAGAGCGGTCAGGTAACAGCACATGCACGGGTATGCTATATTCCGTACGCGATCGAAGACATTAAGAATGCGGGACTTTTTGAAGATGATTTCTTCAGAAATGTATTTTTGGGATTCCATGAAAGTGATGACATAGCTGATCTTTTGAATTCAAAGTATCCTTCGGATAACGGAAAGAGATTCTTAAGCATAGGCAATCCCACCCAGGAAAAGGCCATGAGCCTTAACAAAAAATGTGAATATTCAAAAGTTATGTGGGCACCGAGATGGAGCACTGATCCGGTTATCGGAGGCAGTCATTTTCCCGATTATCACAAACAGCTGAGTGATTTCCCGTGGGGAGATAATAAGCTGGTGATAAGACCACATCCTCTTATGTGGGAGAACTTTATCAGGAAGAACATCATAACCGAAGATGAGAAGAACAATATCATCGAAGACTGGAAGCAAAAAGGCATCGCGATCGATGACAACACGAGTATTTTCGATACGTTCAACGATACGGATATCCTGATCTCTGACAGGTCATCTGTCATGTCGATCTTTATCATGACCGGCAAACCGGTAATTTACTGTCCGTTTGGAAGTGATTATTTCGAGCTGTTCGATAAGACGGTCTCAGGGTGCTACATTGCCAATGACTGGAATGAACTAGAGAGTACCGTCAGGATGCTTTTGTCAGGAGAAGATCCTCTCAGGGAAAAGCGTCTCGGGATTTCAAATGAGCTGAATTTGAAGTATAATCACTCATCAGAAGCTATAGTGGAATACATTTATACAGATTCTGCAAAATATAAGAAAAAAGAGGTATCGGAGAAGTGAAGGGAATAATACTTGCCGGCGGCGCAGGAACAAGATTATATCCTCTTACGATGGTTACGAGTAAGCAGCTTCTGCCTGTTTATGATAAGCCGATGATCTACTATCCTTTGAGCACACTGATGCTGGCCGGAATAAGAGACATATTGATAATCTCCACTCCTGTTGACATAAAGAATTTCGAGAAGCTTTTAGGCGACGGAAGCCAATTCGGCATCAGCTTAAGTTATGCGGTCCAGGAAACTCCCAACGGTCTTGCACAGGCTTTTGTTATAGGCGAGGAGTTCATCGGTGACAGCCCGTGTGCGATGGTGCTTGGAGACAATATTTTCTATGGAGGCGGTCTGTCGTCCTTCCTTCATGAAGCGGTTCAGAATGCCGCGAATAACGATGCTACGATATTCGGATACTATGTTAACGATCCCGAGAGATTTGGCATCATGGAATTTGATGATGATAAGAATATACTTTCCGTTGAAGAGAAGCCTGAACATCCGAAGAGCAATTACTGCATCACAGGACTTTATTTCTATCCTGCAGGCGTTGCGGAAATGGCAAAGAAAGTCCAGCCTTCAGCACGCGGAGAGTATGAGATAACATCTCTTAATGAGTTATATCTGAATGAGAAGAGACTTAAAGCACAGATCCTCGGACGTGGTTTTGCATGGCTCGATACAGGCACGATGGACAGCCTTATCGAAGCAGCTGAGTTCGTCCAGATGACTGAAAAGAGGCAGGGAGTCAAGATATCTGCACCTGAAGAGATCGCATTCCGTAAAGGATGGATAACAAAGGAAGAATTATTGGCTTCTGCACAGAAATACGGAAAATCACCATACGGCAAGCATCTTGAGAATGTTGCCATGGGAATTATGAGGTACTGATATATGAACATTATTGTTACAGGCGGCGCGGGTTTTATCGGCTCAAACTTTATCTTCCATATGCTGGACAAGCATCCTGATTACAGGATCATCTGCCTTGATAAACTGACATATGCGGGCAATCTGTCAACGTTAAAGAGCGTTATGGAAAATCCGAATTTCAGATTTGTAAAGCTCGATATCTGCGACAGGGAAGGCGTTAATAAACTCTTCGAAGAGGAGCATCCCGACATCATCGTTAACTTCGCTGCAGAGAGCCACGTTGACCGCAGCATCGAGGATCCTTCGGTATTCCTTCAGACAAATATCATCGGCACGAGCGTGCTTATGGATGCATGCAGGAAATACGGCATCAAGAGATATCATCAGGTATCAACGGACGAAGTATATGGCGACCTTCCTTTAGACCGTCCCGATCTGTTCTTCACTGAAGAGACACCTCTTCATACAAGTTCACCTTACAGTTCATCCAAGGCAGGCGCAGATCTTCTGGTTATGGCTTATCACCGTACATTCGGTCTTCCTGTCACGATCTCACGTTGTTCCAACAACTACGGACCTTATCACTTCCCCGAGAAACTTATCCCTCTCATGATCGCAAACTGTCTGAACGATAAGCCGCTTCCGGTATACGGTGAAGGTCTCAATGTCCGTGACTGGCTCTATGTAGAAGATCACTGCAGGGCAATAGATCTCATCATTCACAAAGGAACAGTCGGTGAAGTCTATAACGTCGGCGGCCACAACGAGATGAGAAATATCGATATCGTCAAGCTCATCTGCAAGGAATTGGGAAAACCTGAATCCCTTATCACATATGTAACTGACCGTAAGGGTCATGATATGCGTTATGCGATCGATCCCACAAAGATCCATAATGAACTTGGATGGCTTCCTGAGACCAAGTTTGCTGACGGCATCAAGAAAACTATAAAGTGGTATCTTGATAACCGCGACTGGTGGGAAGAGATCATCAGCGGAGAATACCAGACATATTACGAACGCATGTATGGCTAATGTTGATATTTCCGTAATCGTTTTAACTTATAATCCTGATCTTAACGATCTCAAAAGAACGCTCCGATCCGTAATGCTTCAGGACGGTGTAAGCTTTGAGATCGTTATTGCTGATGACGGGTCGAAAAATAACCTGTCTCAGGAGATAGTTGAATTCTTTGAAAGAAACAGATTTACTGATTATCAACTTGCCTTAAATGAGGAGAATCACGGGACGGTCATCAATGTATTAAGCGGTGTGAACGCAAGCCGCGGGAAATACATAAAACTTATCAGTCCGGGTGACTATCTTTATGATGCCGATTCTCTCAAGATCATGTTTGACTGCGCAGAGAAGAACAATGTGCCTCTTGTGTTCGGGGATATACTCTTCTTCGATTCCAATTCGGAAAAGTTCTCGGTGATCAGGAGATCAGCCCTGCCCTGCATCACAAAGTGCTATGAAGAGGGCAGCTATGACGCTGATGCGGTAAGACGCAATAATCTTATTGTTTATGACAATATCCACGGGGTATCGACGCTTGTACTGAAAACGGCATTTGAAAAATACCTCAGGATGATCGAAGGCAAAGTCAGATACTGTGAAGATCACTGCTACAGGCTTATGGCATATGACGGCGCGAAAATGATCTATTGCAGGAGACCCGTTGCAATGTACGGTTTCGGCTTTGGAATATCAACAGGCACAAACGATAAATGGGCGCAAAGGCTCCTTGATGATCTCAAAGCGTCCAACGAAGTAATCGTATCGATGTTTAATGAAGACAACCGGTTCAACAGATTACTGAAACAGGCATTTGAAGAACGGTTCAGCGGTGACAGCAAAAGGACGAGAAAGTTCTTTTTAAAGCACCCGTCATTGATGTTTAAAAGAATAAAGCAGGATAAGTTCCCGAGAAGTTCCACGATGGAATTCAACGGATCATTTGTTAATAAAGTGCTGGATACCGGGGAGAAGCAGTATGGCTGACCTTAGTGTATTGATGTCGCTTTATATAAAGGAGAAACCTGAGTACGTCGAAGAGTGCTTCCAAAGCCTCTTGAGGCAGACTGTTCAGGCAAACGAGTGGGTGGTCGTGGAAGACGGCCCTCTTACTGACGGTCTGTATGCTGTTTTGGATAAATACGGGAAAGAATATCCCGGGCTGATAAAAAGGATCCCCAGACCGGAGAACCAGGGACTGGGCATAGCACTTCAGGCAGGTGTTCCCGAGTGCTCCAACGAACTGATCGCCAGAATGGATACTGATGATATCTGCAGGGAAGACAGATTCGAGAAACAACTTGCCGAATTTGAGAAAGATCCTGACCTCGACATCATCGGAAGCAATATCGATGAGTTTGAAGATACTCCTGAAGATATCGTTGCAAGCAGGAATGTTCCGCTGACAGATGCGGAGATAAAGAAATACCAGAAGAGACGTGACGGATTTAATCATATGACCGTCATGTACAAAAAGAGTGCGGTCCTCGGAGCAGGCAATTACCAGCCCTGCCCGCTGATGGAAGATACATATCTCTGGGTCCGCATGATGAAGAACGGGGTAAAATGTAAGAACATTGGTGAGCCGCTGGTATATGCCAGGATCGGAAAAGATATGTTCAACAGAAGAGGCGGCTGGTCTTATTTCAAAAAGTACAAGGCTGCTTTTAAGAGGGTATATGCCACCGGATATATATCCCGGTTTGACTATTTTTCTGTTATAACGGTTCAGTTCATTGTTGCCCTGGTTCCGAGGAAACTTCGCGGCTGGATATTTAAGAAGATGTTACACGGGAAGAAAAAATCATGAGAATACTTCATATAGCATATCTTGAAGATGATCCGTTTAATGGTGTCTGCGTGGTTGTTCCCCAGCATATCAGGGCCCAGCAGGAGCTTGGTCATGAAGTGGCTTTTTATAATATTTTCGACGGATTCAAGCCTGAAACGATAAATTGCCAGATAGAAAAACCTGATGATTTTGCAAAGCCCGACATCGTTATTTTCCATGAATGCTACAGGAAGGATTATCTTGATCTCGGCAAGAGATTTGTATCACAGGGGATCCCTTATGTGGTGATCCCGCACGGCGAATTAAGCAATGATGCCCAAAAGAAAAAGCATCTCAAAAAAGTTGTTGCCAATATCCTTCTTTTCAACAGATTTACGGATAATGCCGCTGCGATACAGTGTCTGTCCGGGCGCGAATTTGATAATACGAATTTCGGGAAAAAGAAGATCATCGCCACCAATGGTGTTTCCGTTCCCCAAAGACGCAAGGAAACTTTCAACAACGATAAGACGGTAATTGCCTATATCGGCCGTCTTGATGCTTTTCATAAAGGCCTTGATATTCTGGTCGATGCGGCCAGGATCGCGCATGACAAATTAGTCTCAAGCAATTCGGTCATTGATATATACGGACCTGATTTTGAAGGAAGGCTTGCGCACCTGAATGAACTGATCAAAGAGGCAGGCGTCGGTGATGTGGTCAAAGTCCATGATCCTGTGTCGGGTAAAGATAAGGAAGAAGTGCTTTTGAATGCGGATATCTTTATTCAGACTTCGCGCTTCGAGGGCATGCCGCTGGGCATTCTTGAAGCTTTAAGTTACGGTATTCCCTGTCTTGTTACGCGCGGCACCACATTAGGCGAGAAGATCGAAGAAAGCGACTGCGGATTCATGGCCGAGACTGATGCGGAAAGTGTTGCTGCGAAAATGATCAGCATGATCGACAGCAAGGACCGTTTCAAAGAAATGTCGGAAAATGGTATAAGATTTGTAGAGGACAACTTCTCATGGAGTGCGGTAGCCCAGGAAGCTGTCAGCAAATATTCTGAACTCTTGAGGGAGAACTGATGACATACGAAGGATTCAGATTACGTCTTTTGTCATTGGACAGAATGCTCTTCCGCAAAAGCCGTAATAAGAAACTGGTAAATAAAGACTTCACTATCATCTCCAATAATTGTTGGGGCGGTATGATCTATGAGAGTTACGGATTGAGGAAGAACACTCCGACCGCAGGCCTTTTCTTTATGGCTGATGATTATATCGAGTTTTTAAGTGACCTCAGGGGATATACATCCAAAGAACTGACATTTATAGATCCTGAGACTTCCCGCTATGCCGATGAACTCCGTAAAGATTCCAGATTCGGATCTTATCCGATAGGAAAGATCGGCGATGTTGAGATCATGTTCTTACATGGTCATTCGGAACAGGAAGCAAAAGAAAAGTGGGAGCGCAGATGCAAAAGGATAAACTGGGATAAACTGATAGTTAAGTTTAATGACCAGAACGGATGCACTGAAGAACATGCAAAAAAATATGCAAAGCTTCCTTTTGAGCACAAATTATTCTTTACCGTACACGACTGGTCCTTAGATAAATGGGACGGACTGATACTGGTCAGACAACGTACCGGAGAAGATTTTGTTACTACATCACATGAACCGTTTGTAGGAAGCAAATATATTGATATAACCGGAATGATAAACGGCTTATGAATAAGGAAGAAACCAATCTGAAGGCAAATGATATCAAGGTCTCGGTCATCGTGCCTGTTTATAATGTTGAGCAGTATCTGGAAGAGTGCGTCCAGAGCATTTTGTCCCAGACATATCAGAATATAGAGATCGTTCTTGTTGATGACGGCTCTAAGGACAGTTCCGGAAAGATGTGTGATGATATGAGCCTTAATGATGACAGGATCGTTGTCATCCATAAGGAGAACGGGGGCCTCTCATCTGCCCGTAATGCCGGAATCGCGAAAGCAACCGGAGATTACTATATCTTTGTCGACAGCGATGATGTTATCTCACCTTCCATGGTGGAATCCATGGTCAGTAAGACCAAAGAGTATGAAACGGATATTGTTTCATCACTGATAACCGAAGATATTTCGCTCCTTGAGACAGGCAACAGGGAAGACGTTGAACTGTTTACTCCTTATGAAGCGCTGAAAAGCATTTTCTCCGATGGTCCGGTCGTAACCTCATCCAGCGGGAAAATGTATTCTGCGGAGCTTTGGAAAAGCATACGCTTTCCTACTGACAGGATATTTGAAGATTTCGCGACCATATATAAGGTGATAATGGCTTCTGAGAAAAAGATAGTATCTTTTGCGGATTACAACTATTACTACAGACCTAATCCAAACAGCATAACAAAGGCGGCTTTCACTCATAAGAGAATGCAGTTTTACGATGTAACTTCACAGGTTGCATCTGATATCCGGAAAACCTATCCTGATCTGCTTCCCGTTATCAGGAACAGGGTCACAAGACAATCCATATCGTATTTCAAAGATATAGGGATCAGCGATTATAATGACAGTGAAGACGTTAAATATGTTATTAAGACGGTGAGAAAAGGTATCTTCAAATATCTCTTCTCAAGATACAGGTTCAAAAGCAAAATGTATGGTCTCTTGATCGCGTTGCTGCCCGGACTTGCAAGGAGATCTGCGAAGAAGATATGAATGGTCAGTTGTCGTATTTGCGTAAGATCAGTTTAAGTTCATGGCTGTTTGCCATGTATCTTTTGCTGTTGCCCATCAGCACTGCCATAGCAGGTTTTCTTATCAGCACATCGATCGTCTCAGTCCTGGGAATAATATACGTGGGAGTATCGGTTATCGAGATGATCAAGGATGATGATCTTCAGATCGACCGTTCGATCATACTGATCATGGTCTATTTCATTTACACGATCATCAGCAGTATCTGGTATCAGTCTTTTACGTTCGACTGGTATTTCCAGCAGTTCTGCCTTACGGCTGCGATCGTTGTCTGTACAGCTATGAGACATATGACAGATGAGAAGATAAAACTGTACAAGACGGCTATCTATCTCAGTATCGCAGTAGCTGTTGTTGCGGCAATCCTGAATATCCCGGAGAAGGGGCACCGCTTAGTCATTTACGGAACCAGTTATATGGATCCTAATGATTTTGCCAACGGTCTTGCAATACTGTCTGCTTTGTTTTTCGACAACATCCTGAAGAAAAAACAGATGATACTGAATGTATGCCTGATAGGCGTTGTAGCCTTCCTGATCTATTGCACAGGATCACGCGGAGGCCTTCTCACTTTGCTGGTTGTTGCTTTCATTTTTATCCTGAATATCGCAGGCATCGAAAAGCACAGGATCCTGATCATCATGGGAGCATTTATTGCTGCATTTCTTGTTCTTGCCGAGAGCGGGATCGACCCGAAGATCCTGGGAAGGTTCAGCATTTCTCATATCTTGTCTGAAGGCGGTGCCGGAAGAACACTGATCTGGGGAGCTGCGATCAAATCATTCCTGGCATCTGACCCGCTTCATATACTTTTCGGATACGGACACGGAAGCTTCGGTACAGCTGTCAGATATGTCGCAATAGGTCACGGCGATACTTATATGTCTCACAATATGTTTATTAACGCATTGATCGAAGGAGGAGTTACCGGATTAGCGTTGATGATCACTGGATTTATATCTTTATTCATCCACTCTGTAAGGGTGAAGAATCCTTTGGGCATGATGGCGCTTGCGGGTTTTCTGACAGAGGGCTTCAGCCTTGATGCGCAGGTATACAGAACGTTCGCAATAGCAATAGTTTTGGCGTTTTTGGTGAAGAATGAAATGAATGGAAAATGTGTTATACTTTTCAATCAGATAGGAGGACGGAAAGATGCAGTCTGACAACGTCATAAATGTAAGCATTAAGGAGTTTTTATGGTCTCTTCTCGAGCAGTGGAAACTTATGCTTTTAGTTGGATTGGCATTTGCCGTTATCTTTCCGCTTATCCTTGTTCAGAAGGATAAAAAAGCTGCTGCAGAACGTGCTGCTTCTGAGGCGCAGTATGCAGGCCTTTCCAGAGATGAGATCCTCAACAAATTAGATGACAGTTCACGTCAGGCCGTATTGACCGCTGCTTACCAGGCAAATGTCATATCGAACATGGACGATTATAATGCCAATACTTTACTGGCACACATTAATCTCAATAATGCGAAAACCCTTCACATCAAATGGATCATTACAGGTTCTGAAAATGCTTCAGGGATAACATCAGCTTACGATGCAATCCTTCACGATTCGGTTACTGTCGATTCGATCAGGAATGGGCTCGGAACAGATTATTCGGATGTGAAAGAAGTTTATATAAGAGAACTTGTTACAACCGTAACAGCTGATAATGCTCTTGATGTTTTCGTGCTTATCCCCCAGGGTGCTGACGATGAAGGATTGAGAAATGCGGTCGAAGGAAATGTCGCTTCTGTCGGTGATTCATTCGCATCATCACTCGGAGATCACAATATGGTCATTGTTGAAAACGAGATCATATATACTAATAATCTCGAACTGACAGAACAGATACTTGAGAGAAATAATGCGCTCCAATTATTGAGAGAAACATACGAAGCTAATCTTCTTACGTTCTCAGATCTGCAGCTTAACGTCCTGAACAGCCTTATTTCAGGCGCAGAGGATAATGCTGCTGTGACAGGATCTGCGGTTTCGATAACACCTGCTTTTACAAAGGGCAGACTGGTGATCGGTTTTATAATCGGAATCGTTATCTACGTCTTTGCAAGCCTTATGTATGTTCTCTTTAATTCAAAACTTCAGAGTGGAGACCACCTTAATAAGTCATACGGCATCCGCCTTCTCGGAAAGAACAGTCAGTACGGATATAAGGGAATAAAGAAACTGGCTCACAGCAAGATCTTCTATAACTTACATAACAAACGTTATCAGGGTGATACGACAGTAGATTCGATCTCGGAGTCGATCGTCCAGAGCTGCAAGCATAATAATCTGAGCAGGATCGTTCTTATTTCTGTAGGCAGTAAAGATGACAAGAGAGTAAAGCAGTTTGCGGAAAAGCTTGAGAAGGAGAATTTGATCTCAGTTAAGCTTATCAGCGGAGAGGTTGCAGACAAGGATCTTGAGAATATCGAAGCAGCGGTATTCTGTGTCGAAAAAGATGTTACTGATCACAAAGATATTGCAAAAGTTTACGAACTTTGCAACTGTTATAACTGCCCCGTTATCGGCGGCATCTGCCTGGTCTGATCAGAAATAATAAGTGTGATCTACACCTGGTATGATACCTTCAAGGGGATCAACGCCCGGGTTTTCCTTGAGTGAGCTTAAGACAAAATCTGCCATCTGAAGCTGTTCTTCAGATACATAGTAGCCTCTGCCGTTAACCGACACCTTGTAGTTCTCGGGCTTGCCCGGTTCTTTCGGCAGGAGTTTTATCTCGAGATTGTCGGAGATAATGGAGATCTCAGCAATATAAAGATCTAAGTTTGAACCTTTGGGAGTCTTCCAGGTGCCGATTTTCGTATGACCCGAAAAAGCAAGTGAAGTGTCCATATTATAGAAACTCAGAAAACGGTACGTATAATCATAGACCGTCATATCAAAGGAATCTTCAACATAAAAGATATCTATCCAGTAACAAGGTATATTTCTTGCTTCCTGGTCGTAAATGGTCGTATCCTCGGGTGCTACCAACATAGAGATGTCATTTTGGGAATGCAGTATTTTATCTCCCTTCTGGAAACCATATGAGCCGTAACCGATATCAGAGTCAGTCTCTTCAGATGATTCACCGGAAGATAAAATGTCAGGATCAGAACTGTCCGTAACATCAGTTTCGGATGTCACAGTTGTGGCTGCGACAGTTGTCGCTGAAGTTTCAGAACTTGCGGATGTCTCAATTGTTGTCTCAGAAACAGTAGTAGTCTCTGAAGATCCTTCCGTGCCTGGTGAAGCTGTGTCAGAAGGAATGGCGCTGCAGGCACTGATCAATAAGCCTGATAAGATTATCAGGGTCATAACAGATTTAAGTTTTAAATGACTTTTCCTGCGGTTCATAAAGCACATTCCTGTCCTGTTACCAAAAACATGTGCAATTATATACCATCGTAAAGGATAGTCCAGTTCGGATCACCTGAGAATATTGCCGGAGGGTTTATTAAAGAAGATCTTTCCGGCAGTAAAGCCCAGAACGACACTGCCGTTCCTGAAGAATGAGAAGACTGATGATGACTTGTCCCGGTCATTCCTTACCAGGAGCTTATCGAAGGTTCCGGCTTCTCCGGACTTCGCAAGATAATCCAATGTATCGTTACCGGATTCTCCCGGGATAGAGAAATCAAGCCTGTCACAAAGGCCTGCCCTGAGCAGCCAGGGCTGGACGGAAAGTGACAGCGGTGCATTAACGCCGGGGAAGATCGAATGACGTTTGAGCGTCACCTTGTATCTGTTACTCTTCAGCTTCTTTACATTGACAGTGTAATAAGCCGGGAACGGAGGACCGGTAAAATCATCAAAAACATCGGTTATGTCATCGATCCCGAGCATCTGCCAGCCGGAATTGATCTTAACGGGATCCTTGGCGGTAAACTCATTGATCGCCTTGTCAACTTCTTCCTGAACGCCCTTGGAGAACTCAAGATCCGTGTAAAGCTTGTTCGTCTGATAACGCACGAATGAAGAATAAGCCGCTTCAAGAAGAAGCTTGAGCCTCTTGACCTTCTGCTCAGGAAAGAGCTTAAGCGCTCTGGCTATCCTTATCGAACTCTCGGGAAGGTGGGCATTGTAATCACCGGATTCAAATCTGATCCTTGCATCGTGGTATACCTGAAGGTACATATTGTAGGCAAGGATGGGATCCGGATTGCCGGCATCTCCGATAAGCAGCATGTCTGCAAACTTGAGCTTTGCTTCCGTTACGTTGTAATTGGAGGCAATAGCAAAATAAGCGAATGCCTTATCGAAGTCGGGCTTTCCCGTAAGCTTGCCGTCGTAATAGATAAAGCCTAAAGCATTGGCAGCATAGCCGAATCCGAACTCTTTGAGAAGGATAGTAAGGAGTCTTACGGCTTCTTCGTAGTCGCATTTGAAGACCGAGTTGCCGCCATTGCATGCAAATGCCTTTATCTTCAAAGCTTCGAAAACGTGCTGTTCGCACAATATGTTGGTAAACTCGGCAAAGTGCGCGATAACATCGGAGGATGAATCGGACAGGAGCAGGTCGTTGTCCCAGTGGTTAAGGAAAACGAGCATCTGGTCTCTGGTATATGTTCTCTCTTCGGGAGGGAGCTCTTTGTTCTCTTCATAGTTGTCTATAAGGTTCAAAAGTCCGGGGATACCGATGATCTCGGAGGCTGTTCCTGTGGGGAACTTATCATCTTCATCTATTGTGTCCGCAATCCTTGCGATCCTGATCATGACAGTTGCTATCATGTCCTCATCAGTCTCAGGCAGGGGAGGAAGCGGGAAATCACAAATATTGTCAGGATCAGGTCCTAAAAGCTCATCCAGACAGAGGTCCTCATAGAAATAAGTGGTAATCGGACACCACCAGTCAAAGGAAAAATCCTTGAACGAAGTCTTTTCATCTTCAAAATGCTGAAGCGCAGTCTTAAGATCCGATAAAAGTATCGGATACTCATTCTCACACTGGACATCAAAGCCTGATTCGGGATAGGCATCTATATCGGTGCCTCCGACGGTCTCGATCCAGCCGACATCATACCGGCAGAGATCGATCAGTTTATCCTGTGTCATAAAGATAAAAGGTTTACGTTTACTCATGCATATATTATAAACGCGCACATGATGGTATTAAAGACTTGACAACCCCGATAATGGGACAGAAACCGGGGTCGTACAATAATCTTTTGATTTGTTTTTGTGCGGCGGGATTACTCTACAGTAACGCTTTTCGCGAGATTACGCGGCTTATCAACATCAAGACCTCTTGCGCAGGATACGTAGTAGCCCATAAGCTGGAGCGGGACTACGGCAAGTGAAGCTGCGAAGAGCTCATTGATCTTTGGAACATAGACTACGAAGTCTGCTGAATCTTCGATCGCATAATTGCCGAAAGAAGTGAGAGCCATAAGATAAGCACCGCGCGCTTTGGTCTCTACCAGGTTGCTTAATGTCTTCTCGTAAAGAGCGCTCTGCGTGAGAACACCGATAACGAATGTGCCTTCTTCGATGAGGCTTATCGTGCCGTGCTTGAGTTCACCTGCGGCATAAGCTTCGCTGTGGATATAGGAGATCTCCTTCATCTTGAGACTTCCTTCAAGGGTAATGGCATAGTCAATGCCACGGCCGATGAAGAAGATGTCCTTCTGTGCGGCAAGCTTGGAAGCAAACCACTGGAGACGTTCCTTATCATCAAGTACTTTATTGATCTTGGCGGGAATAGTCATGACCTCAGCACAAAGCTCGCCGGCTGTCTCCTCCGAAATGGTGCCTCTTGCAAGTGCGAACTTGATGGCAAGAACGTAGCATACCGCAAGCTGGGCAGAATATGCTTTGGTCGTGGCAACAGATATCTCAGGACCTGCAAGAGTGTAAAGGACATAGTCTGCCTCACGGGCAATGGAAGAGCCGATGACGTTAACGATAGCAAGAGTCTTGATACCCTTAGTCTTGGCATCTCTTAATGCAGCAAGAGAATCTGCGGTCTCGCCCGACTGGCTGATAATTATGCAGAGAGATTTATCTGCAAACGGGATCGTCCTGTATCTGAATTCTGATGCAAGCTCACATCTTACCGGAATGCCGGCAAGTGATTCCATTATGTATTGTGTGCAGCAGCCGACATGATAAGCGGAACCGCATGCAACTATGTAGATCTGGTTGAAGCTCTTGATATCTTCATCGGTAAGATTAGATGAAGAAAGATCGATCTTATAGTTATCTCCGTCAGGTACCATGACAGAATTCAATGTATCGGATACTGCCTTGGGCTGCTCGTGTATCTCTTTCATCATGAAGTGCTCGAATCCGCCCTTCTCGGCAGACTCGGCATCCCATTCGATCTCCGTGGGAGTCTTCTCGATCGCGTCACCGTCTAAGTTATAGAAAGTTACGTTACCTGCTTCGAGGCATGCCATCTCAAGATCGTTGATGTAATAAACGGTTCTTGTGTACTTGAGGATCGCAGGGACATCGGAAGCTACGTATGCGGCATCCTTGTCGTAACCGATGATCATCGGGGAATCCTTGCGCGCAACGAAGATCTTGCCCGGATGATCCTTGAACATTACGGCAAGAGCATAAGAACCTCTTACACGGACCATTGTCTTAGCAAGAGCTTCGATGGGATCGTGTGTATATTTTTTGTAGTAGTAATCGATCGTCTTAATTGCTACTTCTGTATCAGTTTCAGAGTAGAATTTGTATCCCTTGCGGATCATCTTGTCACGGAGTTCCTGATAGTTCTCGATGATTCCGTTATGTACGCCTACTACGTTGTAGTCGTCGACGATGTGAGGGTGGGCATTGTTCTCGGTGGGCTCGCCATGTGTTGCCCATCTCGTGTGACCGATACCGCAGGTGCCCTTAAGAGCTGCACCGCCGTCAGTCTTCTCGGAAAGAACCTTAAGTCTGCCCTTTGCTTTTACGACAACAGGGTTCTTGTCACCGTCTCTGACCGAGAGACCTGCAGAGTCATAACCTCTGTATTCGAGCTTAGCAAGACCGTCCAATAGGATGGGAGCTGCTTTTTTCTTTCCTGTGTAACCGACTATTCCGCACATAAGTAAGCATTCTCCTATTTTTAATTCATATATTTTATCATAGGAAAAATGCCGTATTATACTCTTTAAGCATGATGATCATTCCGAAATCTTTAGCTTTATATCGAAAATGTCTATTGTTAATTGAGACTTACTCATTTATAGTAATTAAGTTTTCATAAGCACAACCTATAACCTGAACGGGGGGGGAAGGGCATATGCTCGAACTGCAGAATGTCAGCTTTCATGCTGATGACAAAGACATACTTAAAGATATAAATCTCAAGATAGATGACAAATTTGTCGCAATAACCGGACCTAACGGAAGCGGAAAATCCACGCTGCTCAAAGTGATCATGGGTATTATCACCCCTACTTCGGGAAAGATAATCTTTGACGGTCAGGATATAACAAGCCTTGCGGTCAATGAGCGCGCAAACCTGGGATTGAGTTTTGCTTTCCAGCAGCCTGTAAGGTTCAAGGGACTTAAGGTCATAGACCTGCTGAAGATAGCTGCCGGCGAAGAGGGCAGTGCTTCCAAGATCCGTTCATACCTCAAGGCTGTCGGTCTCTGTCCGATGGATTATCTCAACAGAGAGATCAATGACACCCTTTCGGGCGGCGAGATGAAGAGAATAGAGATTGCCATGGCTGCCGCGAGAGGCGGAAAGATGAGCCTTTTCGATGAGCCTGAGGCAGGGATCGATCTCTGGAGTTTCCAAAGCCTGATCGAAGTTTTCGAGAACTTAAGAAACGTCACAAACGGGAATATCCTTATAATCAGCCACCAGGAGAGGATCCTTGAGATCGCCGATAAGATCATCTATCTGAAAGAAGGCGTTGTCGACAGATATGACGATTCTGCCAAGGTCATGGATGAACTCAACATGAGACGCAGGGGCGGTTGTGATTGCGCTCACGGACAGGGAGGAATTACTTGCAATGGATGAATTAGAGAAGCGGATGCTCAAGGAAGTTGCAGAACTCGACAGCCTTCCCGTAGGAGCCTTTAATATCAGGAGCAACGGTAAGAGCGAGAGCCGCAATTCTACTGCAAATATACAGATCGAGTCCAGGGAATCAGGCGACGGCATCAATGTCTATTTTAAGGACGGCACTAAGAACGAGTCATGCCACATACCTGTAATCATCAGTAAGACAGGCCACAAAGAGTGCGTTTATAACGATTTCTTCATCGGTGAAGATTGTAATGTAACCATAGTTGCAGGCTGCGGAATCAGCAACTGCGGCGGCCATGACAGCCAGCATGACGGAATCCATACTTTCCATATCGGAAAGAATTCCAAGGTAAAGTACATCGAGAAGCACTACGGTGAGGGCACCGGAACGGGCAAGAGGTTCATGAACCCCACAACCGTTGTCTATCTCGAAGAGGGTTCAACTATGGATATGGACACCTCACAAATTGCAGGAATCAACGACACTTACAGGATCACAAAGGCTGAGATCGGAGCTGATGCGACACTCATCATGCACGATAAGATCCTCACAAACTTCGACCAGACAGCCAAGGCTGAGATCACGGTAGATCTCAACGGCGACGGCTCTGTCTGCGACATCGTAAGCCGTGGTGTTGCCAAGGGCGAATCCGAGCAGGACGTCATCATCGACATCTCCGGCAATGCCCGCTGCAAGGGCCACGCCGAGTGCGATTCCATCATTATGGATAAGGGTGTTATCGTTGCAACGCCAAAACTCAAGGCTACCTGTGTAGATGCATCTCTGATCCACGAAGCAGCGATCGGCAAGATCGCCGGAGAGCAGATCGTAAAGCTCATGACTCTCGGATTAAGCGAGCAGGAAGCAGAGCAGAAGATCATCGAGGGATTCTTAAAATAATCCGGACTGATACGTTTACCAAAGGGGCTGACTCAGATGAGACAGCCTCTCTTTTTTTGTATTCCCGAAAACTAATCCTAATATCTGTGAGTGTGGTAAAATTACTTTAACATTTATTCCGGAGGAACCGCATATGGGACTTAATTTCCGTAAATCTATCTCTTTGGGCAAGGGTTTGAAGCTCAATCTGAGCAAGTCAGGGCCCAGTGTATCGTTCGGCAAGAGCGGATTCAGACAGTCTGTTAACCTGAAGGGACAGGCAAGGACCACGGTAGGCATTCCGGGAACAGGTATTTATTACACTAAGACCAATAACGTAAAGAATCTGGTTGGCGGTCTGACAGGAAATAAGGATACTTCCGCAAAGGGTAAGAAGGGAACCGGCAAGGCTGCAGACGCAAAGGGCACTTCAGGCAAGGCAGCAGCCAAGTCTGCAAAGGCAGCTCCCGCAGCAAAGCAGGTCAATGAAGAACTCATTGCCCAGTCCAAGGCAAAACTTGAAGAGTTTGCAGCAGGGATCGAGGCTCTTAAGTCCGTCCATAAGCAGTCTGACGGATATATCGACTGGGAGGCAATTGCAAACGGCGCGGTATCCGGTCAGTTTAAGTCACTCCAGCCTTTTGCGCAGAGCGTTCTCGCAGGAGATATAGATGCTTATTTCAAGGTTATCGAACAGGTCGATCCTTTTGATGACCTTCTTGAATACGGCAGCGGTTTTGAAGTAGGAACCGATGATCCGAAGATGATGGAGATCGAATTCCAGGTTAAGTCCGGTGAGATCATCCCGACAGAATATCCCAATATGAAAGCCAGCGGGGAGATCGTTATGAAGGCTTTCAGCAAATCAGCATATTATGAACTCGTTCAGGATTATGTATCGAGCACGATGCTCAGGGTTGCAAGGGATACTTTCGCGCTCCTTCCTGTCCAGCAGGTTATAATCCATGCGGTTGATAAGGTATTGAATCCTGCGACAGGCAACGATGAGGAAGTTACGATATGCTCGGTAAAGATCAAGAGAGATGCTATGGCTACTCTGAATTTCGAACGCATAGATCCTTCTGACTGCCTGGAGAGCTTTGAGAGCAATGTTAAGTTCAGAAAGACGGCAGGATACGCTCCGGTTGACAGAATTCTGGCTTGAAAACCTTCCTTTTATTGACAGAGTGTAAACTTTCATTTTGTTTCGTGATAACAAAAGCCAAGGTTTATTGATTTAAGCAATTCTGCCGATTAGACTAACAACATAAGTGCTTTATTTGGATTTTTTGGATTAACGGTGAGGTTTGTTAATGGCTGACCGTAAGAGAATAGCTTTACTTGTAGCTCAGGCTGATGAATATTATCAGTCCAGGTTCATTGAGGGCTTTATAGACAGGGCATTCGAAAAAGACTGTGATGTCCTGGTTTTCAGCAGTTATCTGAAATATCAGAATAATATGGGAAGAGAAGTCGGAGAGACTTCGATCTTTACTCTTGTGCCTTTTGAGACGTTTGATGCTATTGCGGTTATGGCTGATACTTTACAGTCCCCGGGTCTGGCCGACAGTCTTGAAGAGATCATTCACAACAGATGCAAGTGTCCGGTGGTCTTTATTGATAAGGAGAGCAAATATTTTCCGTCGATCTTCCCGAACCACTATGGAGCAGTAAAGCAACTGATCAATCACCTGATCGAAGATCACGGATATACGGATATTGCTTATCTTACAGGCAAGGCATGGCACCATTATTCAAAGCAGAGACTTCAGGCATTTATTGATGCTATGTCCGAGCATAATCTGACGGTTGGCAGAGACAGGGTATTTTACGGTGACTTCTGGTACACGAGCGGTGAGAGTCTGGGTGCCCGTCTGGTAAAGAAAGGCGATAAGCTTCCCCAGGCGATAGCATGTGCGAATGACTGCATGGCAATTGGTCTATCCAAAGTTTTAGAAGAGAACGGGATCAGCATTCCTGAGCAAATTGCAGTATCAGGCTATGATTCAACTGAAGAGGGAAGGTATTCTCCAAAGCCTGTTACATCGGTAAAGCTCCCTGCCAGGGAAATGGGTGCTTATGCAGCCGATAAGCTGTTCAATGATATGGAAGGCCGCGAAACAGGACCTTTCGAAGACTTAGGAGAATTCTTCTGCGGAAGGACATGCGGGTGTGCTGAAGAGAAGGTTCAATATGAGACTAAGCTCCGCAAGGTATGGGATACAGATACATCACACAACAGTGTTTTCTCTTCTTTTAACCATTTGGACGAAGATCTTGTCATCCAGAATGATTTCGAGAGTCTTATAAAAACAACATTTTCCTATGTTTTCCAAATAAGGGATTTTGAGAGCTTCAGTTTATGCCTCAATGATAATTGGCAGGAGAAGGCCAAGTTGTTGGCCGGTGCCATAGATGATTCAAGGATCTCTCCGGAGAGATTGTCTGATACGGATAAATATTTCACTAAGAAGATGATGCATATCATTGCGTGCAGACCTGAGAGTCTGGCTTGTGACCGTGTCAGTGATGATGTTTTCTTTGACAGAAATACTCTTATCCCGAGACTGGATGCAGAAAGAGTCAAGCCTGAAGCGTTTTTCTTTACCAGTATGCACTTTGAGGAATCGACTTTCGGTTATGCGGTTTTGTCTTTTACAGAACCCAGATCCTATAAGAGGTCTTACCGTTTCTGGCTTCACAGCATAATGAGAGGCCTTGAGAATTACAGAAGATACGATGAGCTGATCTCAATTAATAAGAAACTGGAAGCAAGTCTCGTAAGAGATCCGCTTACCGGTATTTATAACTACAACGGTTTCCTGCAGCAGACGGAAGACATAATCGTCATGAATCCTCTCAGGGAAAGTGAGAAGGTCGGAGTTCTTGCGGTCGACATCAAAAACCTTGCTAAGATCAATAACGATGACGGAAGAATTGCAGGCGACAATGCCATTATCAGTATCGGCCGGTATTTAGCAGATGTTTTCTCGCACGGCCGGATCTATTGTATGGGTAATGGCGAGATGGTTGCATTGGAAGTTGTTGAAGAAAGCGATGACACGCTGAGTTTCCTGGAAGATAAAGTCAAAGAGCTTTATGCCAAGATCGAATCTTATAACGATTCTTTAGGTCCCGAAGCGAGAAAACTCGAAGTATATTACGGTACTGCCGAAGGAATGCCGAGAACAAAGGCCGATTATGAGAATCTCGTCAGTGTGGCTTTATCCAGAAAGAACGGTCAGAAGCTCAACTTCCAGAAGATGAATGCCGGCGGTTTGGATGATACACAGATAGAAGAAGCCAAGGTGGTAAATGATATTATCGATAAGAACAAGATCAATTACCATTTCCAGCCTATTGTTGACGCACATACAGGCGAGATCTATGCATATGAGGCATTAATGAGAGTTGATACCAGCCCTTATATCCAGCCTTTGCTTGTCTTAAAATATGCAGGGCTTTTCAACAGACTTTATGATATTGAATTTGCTACTTTCAATAATGTATTGACTTATGTTAAGAAAAATACGGATAAGTTTAATTCCGATGCCAAGATATTCCTTAATTCGATTCCTGGACAGCACCTGAAGAAGGATGACATGGAGAAGGTCTATGAGCTGGCAAAATCCCTTTCAGGCAAGCTGGTAGTTGAGTTTACGGAGCAGTCTGAGATCGATGACAAGGAATTGTCCGAGATGAAGAAAGAATATCAGAAGTTCGGTTTTGAAACCGCTGTTGACGACTACGGTACCGGTTATTCCAATGTAAGCAATCTTCTCCGTTATATGCCGAATTACGTTAAGATCGACAGGGCACTTCTTGCAAATATTCAGGATTCACCGCAAAAACAGCATTTTGTAAAGGATATCATCGAGTTCTCACATGATAACAATATCCTGGCATTGGCTGAGGGTATTGAGACTACAGAAGAGATTGAGACCGTTATCAATCTCGGCGTTGACCTGATCCAGGGTTATTATACTGCCCGCCCGTCAGAGAACATAATCAAGGAGATTGCTCCCGAGATTAAGGAAGAGATCGTACGATACAGTTCGAGCAAGGCAAAGAACCGTACAAGAAGAGACTATGTTGCCGGAAGAGAGGCACGCATTTCGCTTCCGCTCCTTATGAAAGACGGCTATAACACCATTCATGTTACATCAGGCCATGTGACCCACAGGGATCTGCATATTCTGGGTGTACCGGGAGATGATGCAGTGATCAGTCTGGAGATCGAGAGCGGATACAAGGGAAAGATCGCTATCGAGAATTGTTCTTTCACAGGCAGGATGCATGATGCAGCGATTACCATAGGTGATAATTGCGAAGTCATATTGTCACTTACAGGCGAGAACTCCTTAAGCGGAGGCGGAATAAAGGTATCGCCCACATCGTCACTGACATTTGAAGGCTCAGGTAATCTGTCTATCAGTTCTACCGGAGTTGAGACATTCGGTATCGGTAATGATATGGATTCCTATCACGGAGATATCATCTTTGACCAGGACGGAAGGATCGAGATCTCAGTCAATGCCAATAAGAGCGTTGCTATCGGAAGCGGTCTCGGAGGCCATCTGACTGTAAGAAGAGGCATGTATAAGCTGAATCTCATGGGTCAGTCGTCTGTCGGAATCGGTTCAATATCAGGTGATATCGATCCGATCATAAGCAACTGCTACCTTGAGGTAACGAGTGTTGCCCTTGCGGCCATCGGAATAGGCTCCATAATGGGAAGATGCGACATGATGATCGAGCATTCATCCCTGAAGATGGATTTCAACGGGAATGAAGTCGTCATGATCGGTTCGAAGCACAGCGAAAAGCTGCAGGTCAGCATCTACAGCGCGACAATTAACATGATGTCCAAAGCGCATGACATAACTGCCATAGGTTCCGGTACTGCCGCTCCTTCGAACATTTCCATTGATCATGTCTCACTGAGAGTCGATCTCGGCGGCAAGCAGGCCGGTATATACAGGGGCATGGATAAGCGTGTCAAGGTAAGAGTATCCAATTCCAAGATCGAAGGATCCATCTTCACCGGACTTGAAATTCCCGCCCATGCAAACGACATGGATTTCAAGGTTACGGGTTCCCTTACAAAACTTGATATCAACGGCACCGTCATGAACGACAATACCATGAGTGAACGCGGTGAAGGGTGAAGACTGATAAGTCCTGACCCGGTATCAGATATCCAGATAAATCGGACAGTGATCAGAACCCATGATGTCTGTCATCATGTTTGATTCTTTTACGCGCGAATTGAGACCGTCTGTCGTAAAGAAATAATCGATCCTCCAGCCGACATTACGCTCTCTTGCCGCCGTCTTGTATGACCACCAGGTATAACATTCCTTATCGTCGGGATGGAGCATGCGGAAAGTGTCCGTGAGGCCTCTCTCTATGAATTTGTCCATATATGCACGCTCCTCCGGAAGGAAACCGGAGATCTTGGAATTTGCCTTGGGATTGGATAAGTCGATCTCCTTATGAGCGGTGTTTACGTCCCCGCAGCAGATGACCTCCCTGCCTTTTGCTTTGAGGGCATCCACCTGATCCAGGAAGCAGTCGTAGAATCTGAGTTTGAACTTAACGAAATCATCGCCTCTTCCGCCGTTGGGGAAGTAGATATTGAAGAGCACAAAGTCGCCGAAATCCGCTTTGATGACACGTCCCTCATGGTCGAATTCTTCGACCCCGAAGCCGAATTCGATACTGACAGGATCGATCCTGGAATAAAGGGCTGTTCCCGAATAGCCTTTGCGTTCTGCCGAATAGAACCAGCTCTTATAACCCGGGATATCCGTTATCTCAGGTCCCAGCTGTTCCTGAAGTGCCTTGATCTCCTGGATCCCTATGATGTCCGCGCCGATCTTTTCGAGGCTTTCCGCAAAACCTTTATTTGCTACAGCTCTTATTCCGTTGACATTCCAGCTCGCTATTCTCATAAATAACCTCGTGAATTATAATTGATGCGTATATTTTACTCTAAATTGCGCATTGAAAGGAAAGAGACTTATGCGGATAATGGGCGCCATGCTCGGAGGCACTATCTCTTCATATAATTCCTCCGGCACGATCAAGCTTGGAGAGCCTTCTTTTGTCCGCAGTTCCCTCTTGGATAAATACCCGGAACACGAGTTTGTTTTCCCGGAGTTTTCCACATACTCATCTGAAGATGCAACTCCTTATACATACCGTGAGGCACTTAAGAATATTATCAGAGAGGCCGGGCTTTCTCCGTTTGACGGGATCTTAATAACCCACGGGACCGATACATGTGCTTTTTTCGCACAGCTCGCATACAGGGTCTTATCAGGCTTAAATATTCCGTTTGTAATTACCGGATCTGTTAAAGCTCCCGATGCCTGTCCTGATGAAGCCTCAGGCAATCTGTCATTTGCGGTCAGGTGTCTGGAAGATGAGAAGAGCGGTGCCGTATTCAGAGACAGAAACGGAGAACCTGTGCTTTACAAAGCATGGGGCATTATCTCGCCGGACATAAACGGTATTTATTCCGAGTATGAGGATGGCACCGAACCTGAAATAAGAGACTGCACGGATTTCCTGACAAAAGATAAGCTCCCGGAGATATTGGTTATTCCGGCTGTTCCGGGAGCAGTGGTGCCTGATACGGGTTTTGACAGGGTGCTTATCTGCTGTAATCATTCGGGTACAGCGAGCATAGAGTTAGAGCCGCTCATCAGAAACTGGACATCAAAAGGGATACAGTGCTTTATGGCACCCATTCCCGTTGATTCGGGCGTATATGAGAGCAGAAAGAGATTAAGGGATGCCGGGGCTTTGGAATTATCCGGAGTTCCCATAGAAGGAGCATGGTGTGAGGTGTTGTTAAGATGAGTTCTCCCCCGAAGATAATAGATAAATACGGATTAGAGTCATTCGGAGGAAGCCAGATGTGGCTTCCGGATAAGATGCTGCTTAATAGCGGATGCGGAATAATAGCCGGTCTTGATGCCATCATGCGTCTTAAGGGCGAGGAACGCATGCCCAGGGAAGAGTATTTTGAAAGGTTTTTCGATGCAAAAGACTACATAAGACCTATAACGGTCGGTAAGAACAGGGAGCCGAGAAAGCTGTTCGGCAAAGAGTTTCTGGGCTCACTGGGTGTCAGTGCCGGAAGGTTCAAAAAAGGCGTCAAAAAACTTGCGGTCAAGGAGGGCCTTAATATCCGGGTCAAGCCTTTCCGCTTCAAATGGTGGAAGAAGATCCCGGAATATCTTAAGAGCGGTGATCCCCTGGTAATGCTCGTAACGGCACCGTTCGAAAATGTTTCCATCGAGATGCCGACCGGAACCAAGGGAAAGCTGGGTTTTCACTGGGTGACGATTACTGAAATAGACGGTGATACCCTTACAGTTTCTTCCTGGGGTTATAAGTGCAAAATGTCGGTAAAAGAATTAAGGCGCTTCAATGTTATTTTGCACTTTTATTCTGTTTCGTTGGAAAAACCGAGCAACATAGTGTAAGGTTATTTGAGGAGATTTATCTTTTATATATTTAGGAGGGTCTTATAAATGAATAAAGAGATAGCCGAACAGATCAAGGGCATGCTGGTTGAAAGACTGAGAATTCCGGCAGATGAGCTAGAGTACGATTCTGAACTTTTCGGTGAAGATATAGGACTTGATTCCATCGATTCTATCGAGATCGTAGTCGGAGTCGAGAATCTTTTCGGAGTTGATCTCTCAGGCGCTGCAAAAGAGGATTTCCGTTCAATAGAAACACTTACAGCTTACGTAGAAGCTCACAAAGAGGACTGAAGATGCTTAATGAAAAGCGCTGTGTAATCACAGGGTTAGGACTTGTCTGCGCGACCGGAGATAATACAGATGAGTGTTTTCAGGCAGCTCTTGACGGCAAGTCCGGCATAGAAGATGCCAAAAGTTTTGATACTACCGAATGCTATTCCCATAAGGGTGCCGAGGTTAAGCTTACTGATGAGCAGCTTGCCGGCGGGAAATATGACAGAACAACTGCCCTTGGAATCAAGGCAGCGGGCGAAGCGATCAGGGATGCAGGACTCGATATGGATTCCGAAGATGCATCAGAGATCGGTGTTCTGCTTGGAAGCTGCATAGCCGGCGCGGCATGTGTCGATAAGTATTACAACCAGAAGGAAAGAGGGGAGAAGGGCGATCCTAATGACATTATGTCCATCTCCGCCACGGTTATTGCCGGAAATGTTGCAGATTACTACAACGCAGGCGGAATAACCGCAAATATTGTTAATGCATGTGCCGCAGGCACATTAAGTCTCGCTCTGGCGATAGACCTTATCCGCGGAGGCAAAGGAGAGATCTTCCTTGCAGGAGGATGCGATTCGTTCTCATCTCTTGCCTATGCAGGTTTCCATGCGTTAAGGGCATTGTCTCCTTCAGAATGCTCACCGTTCAATCACAGTGACGGAATTACTTTAGGTGAAGGTGCCGGAGTACTTGTCGTAGAAAGTTATGAGCATGCCGTTAAGCGCGGTGCGAAGATCTACTGTGATGTGCTGGGTTCAGGCGTAAGCTCGGATGCTTATCACATAACTGCCCCAAGACCCGACGGCGAGGGCCAGATGAGCGTTATTACCCGTGCGGTAAAGAACTCCGGACTTAAGTTTACGGACATCGATTACGTGAATGCACACGGTACGGGAACTGCAAAGAATGATGAATCGGAGTTCCTGTCATTGAAAACGATCTTCGGAGAGAATAAAGATCTTTATGTAAGTTCGACAAAGTCAATGACCGGTCACTGTTTAGGTGCGGCAGGCGCCATTGAGGCCGTACTTACGGTCAAGGCACTTAAGGAAGGAAAACTTCCTCCGACGACGGGTTATAGTGAAGAAGATCTCGAGGTTTTGAAGGAAAAGTCCGGCGGTATCAGATTTATCGCCAATAAGCCTGCCGAAAAAGAGATCAAATACGCGATGTCCAATTCTTTTGCCTTCGGAGGCAATAATGCGAGCATCGTTTTCGCTAAAGATCCTAATGTTTTGAATCTTACATGCCCGAAGCAGTGTTTGTATGTTACCGGCATCGGAATCGTCAGCGGCGATTATGATGAGGCTTCAGGCGATTATATTGCAAAACTCGAAAATGAAGAATTCAAAAACTACGGTATTAAGTCAGCATTTTTAAGAAAGCTTGACAGACTGTCGCAGCTTCAGCTCCTGAGCGGTCTCAGGGCTTTGGAAGATGCAGGTATTACCGTTACCGAAGAAAACGAAAATATCATCGGTATCTGCATTGGCACCAATGACGGACCGATGACTGAGATAGCAAATTTCCAGAAAGGCATCATCAGAGACGGAATCGAGAAAGGAAGCGCTTTTGCATTCCCGAACACTGTCTACAATGCAGCAGGCGGATATCTGAGTATCGCAACAGGCATAAAGGGATACAACGTCACTATTGCAAACGGTTACCAGTCAGGTCTTCAGAGCGTATGTGCGGCGGCAGGTGCGATCATGTTCGGTTATGAGAGCATCATGCTCGCATCCGGAACGGATGAATGTACGGTAATAGATGATGAGATCTACAGTGACCTTGGCCTTACCGGTGAAGGAAAGATGACTCTCGGAGAAGGCTCGTCAACATGCATCATCGAGAAGGATTCAAGCGCTGCTGAAAGAGGCGCAAAGCGCTATGCTAAGATCGCGGGTTTCTCTTCTGCAAGAGATACTTCAGGCGACAGAACCGATAATGTGAGATTGTCCGCAAAAGCCCTTAAAAAGGCTATCGGGAGTGTTCTTGAAGAGGGCGGAATGAAGGCCTCTGAGATATCCTGCATCTACGGCTTCGGAAACGGCATAAAGAGAATCGATGATTTCGAGATGGAAGTATATAAAGAGATTTTCGGAGAAGATATAGAAGTTAAGCTTGTCAAAAAGGATTACGGCGAAGCAAGAGCTGCATCATCTTCACTGCAGTTCGCGATGCTCGCAAAAGATATCTATGAAGGCAGGACAGAGAACGGAATAGCAGTCTCATACGGAACCAGTGCGCTTTATTCGGCAGTATTGCTGACCAAGGCATAAGAAAGAGGGTACATTATGAGTAAGACAGCAGTTGTTACGGGCGGCTCAAGAGGAATAGGAAAGGCAATAGCATTAAAGCTTGCCAAAGAGGGCTATGACATAGCGCTTAACTATGCTAACAACGATGAAGCCGCCAAAACTGCTCAAAATGAGATCACCGCTTTGGGCGTCCGCTGCGAGATCTATAAAGCCGACACATCAGATATCATCCAGGTCAAGGATATGTTCAAAGCCATCAAGAAGAACTTTGAGACTATTGATGTCCTCGTCAACAATGCCGGTGTCGTAGATGACGCTTATCTTCTCATGATAAGGCAGGAGTCACTTGAGAGAAGTCTTGCCATAAACATCAAGGGATATATCAACTGCGCCCAGGCAGCAAGTCTTAAGATGTGCTCTCAAAAGAGCGGCAAGATCATTAACGTATCTTCGGTAAGTTCGATCCTGGCAGTCCCCGGCCAGAGTGTATACAGTGCCACCAAGGGAGCCGTCAATTCCATGACACAGACCATGGCAAAGGAGCTTGCTCCCTATGGCATCCAGGTCAATGCGGTCGCTCCGGGATTCATCGGAACAGACATGATCAAATCGATTCCCGGTGATCTTGCAGAGAAATATCTTGATGCGGTCCCCATGAAGCGTTTTGGTACGGCGGAAGATGTTGCCGATTGTGTCGCAAGTCTTCTTTCCGGTGCTTTCTCCTACATGACTGGCCAGGTCATCGTTCTCGACGGAGGCTTAAGTCTCTGATCTGATATAAAAAAATATATCGAGGCATATCTATATATTTATGAAAGTACTAATACTTAACGGCAGTCCCAAGCTCGAAAAAAGCAACACCCTTAATGTTACCAATGCATTTGTTTCCGGTTTTCCTGAAGGCACGGAAGTTAAAAGGATCAATATCTATGCAAAGGATATCAAGCCCTGCAGGGGCTGTTTTGCATGCTGGGCTTCTCCTGACGGAACCTGTGCCATCAGGGATGATATGGCTGAGATAATTGCCGCCATCAAAGAATCAGACATCATTATCGAGAGTTTCCCTCTGTATTTTTACGGAATGCCTTCACAGCTCAAGGCAGTAACAGACAGATGTTTATCTCTTGCTGAGCCATATATGGGAGGCAGGAGTGATGACGGCCAGACCTTCAACAAGATGAGGGATCCTTCGATCTTCGAAAAGAAGTTTGTGATCATCAGTTCATGCGGATACGTTGAACTTGAACCTGTATATCCGGCACTCCTCGCCCAATACGATCTGATCTGCGGCGGCAGGGACAGGTATACGGCAATCCTTTGTGCCATGGGAGAGATCTTCATGACCGGAAGAGCGAAAAGACAGATCAAGATGTACCTCGAGAGCATTAAGGATGCCGGCAGCGAGTACTGCGCGAACGGTTTTAAGATCAGTTCCGAGACAATGCGTAAAATATCTATACCGATCTTATCTCCCGAAGGATTCGAGACCCTGACGAGCTCTCACATGAATGAAGGCGGCTGGGCTGCGAGCAGGTTTGAGAAGCAGGGAGAATGAGGGGTTCTCCGGGTCTTTTTTGTCGGAAATCATTGAATTATCTCTTTAGCGTGTCGGGAATTAAACAAAATTCCCTTTAGTGTGTCGGAAAATAAACATTTTTCTTAAAGGTATGTCGGAAACACATAAAAAGACTTCGCATCCGACAAAAACAGCATAAATCCCGCATTTCGCAAAATACTTTGAGCATCAAAACACTTGACAAACAAGCATGCCTGTGGAATACTTTGACAATCAAACTATTCGAAATAAGGGACTACTATGTCTGCACATAGACCCGTGTGAATGTAAATAAGAGGTTGGAAGTCAAATGACAGGCAGAATTATTGGGCTCGGATCATATATTCCGAAGAAAGTCGTTACTAATGACGACTTCGCGAAATTCCTTGATACCAGTGACGAGTGGATAACCGAGCGTACAGGAATAAAGGAAAGACATATAGCAGATCACATTACCGAGAAGCCGTCTACAATGGCAGTCGAAGCTGCTAAGAAGGCCATAGAGGACGCGGGGATCGATCCTTCGCAGATCGACCTTATCGTAACCGCGTGCACGACTCCTGATCTTGTCATTCCTTCGATGTCCTGCGTGGTCCAGGAAGCAATAGGCGCCACCGAGAACTGCGGATGCTTCGATGTCAATTCCGCTTGTCCGGGATTTGTCGCTGCATGGAATACGGTTCAGAGCTTCATCGAGACCGGCAATTCAAAATATGCTCTTTGCATCGGTTCAGAATGCAATTCCAATTTCGCGAATTTTCAGGACAGAGGAACCTGCATCCTGTTTGGTGACGGTGCCGGCGCAGCCGTTCTTAAGGCTGACGGGACTGCCAAGCCGAACCAGTTCATCATGAGGTCTTCAGGCGCAAGAGGCGGATGCCTTCGCTGCGAAGCTGCAAGACAGCCTGACAGATGGGAAGAAGAGGGCTTTAAGACAGCTACTTCCTTCTATATGCAGGGCAGAGAAGTATTCAAGTTTGCTGTTACTGAAGTTCCCCAGATCATCAAGGATCTTTCTGAGAAGTTCAGTTTCGACCTCGAAAATGATGTCGATCTCTTTATCCTTCACCAGGCAAATGCAAGGATCATTGAAGCTACGGCGAAAAAATTGGGAATTCCCCGTGACAGATTCCCCATGAACATAATGAATTACGGAAATGCATCTTCAGCAAGCATCCCGATGCTTCTTACCCAATTGAAACAGGAAGGAAAGATCAAACCCGGCATGAAACTTGTTATGGCAAGCTTCGGCGCCGGACTTACCTGGGATGCGAATTATATAGTTTATTAATGAAATAAGAGCAAAGGAGAGTCAGATCATGACAAGAATTACAGATTTGGTCGGCATCAAGTATCCAATCTTCCAGGGCGGTATGGCCTGGGTAGCAGACTGGCATATCGCAGCTGCAGTATCTGAAGCCGGCGGACTCGGTATCATCGGTGTTGGCGGAGCAGATGAAAACTGGCTTCGTGACCAGATAAAAAAGTGCCGTGAAGCAACGGATAAGCCGTTCGGCGTTAATCTCATGCTCATGAATCCGAGAGCTCCTGAGATTGCTAAAGTTATAGCAGAAGAGAAAGTAAAGGTAGTTACCACAGGCGCCGGATCACCCGAAAAGTTCATGGATATGTGGAAAGAAGCCGGCATCATCGTTGTTCCTGTAATTGCAGGTGTTGCTCTCGCAAAGAGAATGCAGCAGTGCGGCGCGGACGCGGTAATCGCAGAGGGTACGGAATCAGGCGGACACATTGGTGAAGCAACAACTATGACTCTTGTTCCGCAGGTCGTTGATGCGGTTTCCATTCCTGTTATCGCAGCAGGCGGAATCGCTGACGGCAGAGGCGTTGCAGCTGCTTTCATGCTCGGAGCCGAAGGCGTTCAGTGCGGAACTGTCTTCTGTGCATGCGATGAAGTTAACGTTCACGATAACTACAAGGATATGATCATCAGGGCAAGAGATAACTCAACAAGAGTTACGGGAAGATCCTACGGTCACCCTGTAAGACAGATTAGAAATGCTCTTTCCAACAGATATCTTGAGATGGAGCAGAACGGTGTTACTTTCGAAGAACTTGAGGGACTTACGGTAGGAAGTCTCCGTAAGGCTGTTGTTGAAGGAGACACGAAGGAAGGAACATTTATGGCCGGACAGATCGCAGGCCTTATAAATGAGGTAAGACCTGCCAAAGTCATCATCGAATCGATGTTTGCCCAGGCAGATGAACTTTTGGGAAGGAAGATCGAAGCATAATGAGCATTGCTTTTTGTTACCCAGGCCAGGGTGTCCAGCAAGTCGGAATGGCCGAAGATTTTGTTAAGTCGGACAGCCGCTATGCCGCAATGATCAACGAGGCATCCGAGGCGGCTGACGTCGATATGAATAAGCTCCTTTTCGAGCCCAACGAAGACATCAACATCACGGAATTTACTCAGCCCGCACTGGTCACGGCATGCTGCATCATAACCGATGCGCTTTTGAACGCAGGGATCAAGCCTGATGTAACAGCAGGTTTGTCGTTAGGAGAATACTGCAGCCTTTACGTTGCAGGCGCTTTGAGCTTCAAGGATGCAGTTGCGCTTACAAGACTCAGGGGAAGACTTATGTCAAATGCCGTTCCCGCAGGCGAAGGTACAATGGCAGCGGTAATCGGTCTGGATGCTGAGACTATTGAGGGAGTTACAAGCAAGATCGAAGGTGTCTGGCCCGCTAACTTTAACTGCCCCGGCCAGATCGTCATCACTGGTAAGAAGGAAGCTGTCCATGAGGCAATGACAAAGCTCGGGGAAGCCGGTGCGAAAAAGGTAGTCGAACTCAAAGTTTCCGGTCCTTTCCACTCACCTCTTCTTAAGGGTGCCGGTGATGAACTCGGTAAAAAGCTTGAGAGCGTTGAGTTCGGTGATCTGAAGATCCCTTATTTCGCAAATGCAAATGCTTCGAAAATAACAGATAAAACACAGATAAAAGATCTTCTTATGGCCCAGGTGTCAAGTCCCGTCAGGTGGGAACAGACACTCTATGAGCTTGAGAAGATGGGCGTAGATACGATAATCGAAGTCGGTCCGGGAAAGACCATCGCAGGTTTTGTGAGAAAAACGGTTCCCTCGATCAAGGTTATCGGTGTTGCTTCACCTGAAGATATAGAAAAATTACTCGGGAATCTTGGCTGATCAAAGGAGGTAAGAATCATGTCAGATAATATAAGAAAGACAGCAATCGTTACAGGCGCTTCAAGAGGAATCGGAAGAGCAATCGCAGTAAGACTTGCAAAGAGCGGCTATAACATCGCGATCGTTGACGCATGCCCCCTTGAGATGAGCAAGGATTGTGAGGATGAGGTCAAGGCTTTGGGCGTTGACGCAAAGTCCTATCAGTGCAACGTCGCTGATTTCGAGAAGGTTGGCGAGACAGTAAACCGGATCAATGAAGATTTCGGCGGCATCTATATCCTCGTAAATAATGCAGGCATTACAAGAGACAGCCTGCTCCTCAAGATGACTGAGGAGAACTTCGATGCGGTAATCGCCGTAAATCTTAAGGGTACATTCAACTTTATCAAACACTGCACACCCTTCATGATGAAGAAGAGAGAGGGAAGAGTTGTAAGCATCTCCTCTATCGTAGGTATCGAGGGCCAGGCAGGCCAGGTCAACTACTCTGCTTCAAAGGCAGGCGTCATCGGCGTTACAAAGTCTTGCGCAAGAGAGTTTGCTTCAAGAAACATCACGTTTAATGCAATCGCTCCCGGATATGTCGAGACACCCATGACAGCTGTTCTCACTGACAAGCAGAAGGAAGCGATCTTCGCAATGATCCCGCTCAAGAGATACGGTCAGCCCGAAGATATCGCTAATGCGGTCAATTTCCTCTGCTCCGATGATGCTTCATACATCACGGGCCAGGTATTGAGTGTTGACGGCGGAATGCATATGTAATTTAGGTGCTTTGGGGAGCACCTCGAAAATAAAAACAACGGAGTAAATCATTAAATGGCAAACAGAGTCGTAGTAACCGGCATGGGTGCGATCACCCCGCTGGGCAACAGTGTTGAGGCTTTTTGGGAAGGTCTTAAAAAAGGTAAGGCTGCAACAGGCCCGATCACAAAGTTTGATGCTAGCAATTCCAAGGTAAAGCTCGCATGCGAAGTAAAGGACTTCGATGCTACAAATTACATGGATTTCAAGACAATGAAGCGTATGGAGCCCTTCGCTCATTTCGCAGTGGCTGCAGCAAAGGAAGCGATTGAACAGTCAGGTCTTGATATGGAGAAAGAGAACCCTTACAGGGTAGGCGTTATCGTCAGCTCCGGCATCGGTTCGATGCAGGCTCACGAGAGAGAGCAGGTAAGATACGAGAAATCCGGTAAGATCGCACCTATGTATATCCCTATGATGATCGCAAACATGGCTTCCGCTAATATTGCGATCATGTATGGAATGAAGGGAATCAACACATGCGTAGTTACGGCATGCGCTACAGGTCTTCACTCCATTGGTGATGCTTTCAAGGCTGTTAAGTACGGTGACGCGGATGTTATGGTCACAGGCGGATGCGAGGCAGCTGTCTGTAAGACAGGCGTACAGGGATTTGCGGCACTTACGGCTCTTTCGACCAACGATGATCCCGAGACGGCTTCAAGGCCGTTCGATAAAGACAGAGACGGTTTTGTCATCGGTGAAGGCTCAGGCGTTCTTGTACTTGAGAACTATGAGCACGCAAAGGCAAGAGGCGCAAACATTCTCGCAGAGATCGTGGGATACGGCGCAACATGCGATGCTTTCCACATCACATCACCTGCAGAGGACGGAAGCGGCGCCGGTGAAGCAATGATCATTGCCATGAAGGAAGCAGGAATCAAGCCTTCTGACATCGATTATATCAACGCACACGGAACGTCCACTCATCACAACGATCTTTTCGAGACACGCGCGATGAAATATGCGTTCAAAGAAGATATTAAGAATATCTCGATCAACTCGACCAAGTCCATGATCGGCCATGTTTTGGGCGGTGCCGGCGGCGTTGAGCTCATCACCTGCGTCAAGTCTATTCAGGACGGATTCGTTCATGTTACGGCCGGTTCCAAAGAGAGTGAAGGTGAAATGGATCTCGATTACACATTTATTGAACCTAAGAACCGCAATATAGTGTATGCTATGACAAACAACTTGGGTTTCGGAGGTCATAATGCTTCCCTGATAGTCAAGAAGTTTGAAGAATAAGGAGGATCCTTTCCATGGCAAACGCTCTTAACACTACCGAGATCATGAAGATCATTCCCCACAGACACCCCTTCCTTCTTATAGACAAGGTAGAGGACTATGTTCCGGGTGAATATTGTATCGCTTATAAGAATTTTACTTATGACGAGTATTTTTTCAGAGGACACTTCCCTGATTATCCGATCGTTCCGGGCGTTATCACGGTTGAGGCACTTGCCCAGGCCGGAGCTGTTGCCATCCTTTCAAAAGAGGATTTCAAGGGTAAGATCGCGGTGTTTGCAGGTATCGACAACTGCAAATTCAAGGCGGCCATTTATCCCGGTGATACGGTAAGACTCGAGACAAAGATCATTGCCGTTAAAGGCCCCGTCGGCTTGGGAGAAGCAGTTGCCACTGTTGACGGCAAGGTTGCAGTTAAGGCTACGCTGAAGTTTGCGATAATGCAGTGATCCTCATGGAATGCCCGGTGCATTTTTTCCTGCGCCAGGTTATCTGATGGAAATCTGATGATTATTGAATTAATCCGTCAAGGATTACGTCAAGTTGGAATGAACTGACGTAATCCTTGATTTTTTCGGGCTTTTGTTGGACAACTCTTTTTCGCACGTTTGATGGAAATTTGAGAGATGGAATTTGAGGGCAAACATGAGGGTGCACCCTCAAAATTCCCCGCGAATACAACGTATATATCCCACTTCTTTTCCGAAGAGTCTTTATTTTCGAGTTTTTCATCAAACAACAAGATATGCGGCGATTATATGGAAGGTGTTTCAGGCATCGGTTATACTGTGAAAAAGTGCAAAGGGGTGACAATATGAATATCAAGAAATTCCTGAAGCAGATGACTATTGAAGATAAGGCTAGACTTCTTTGCGGCACTTCGCCGTTCTCGATAGGAGGGTTCGATTCTTCAGCGGGTTTTGTTCCGGAACTCGGGATGCAGGACGGCGGCACGGGAATAAACCTTGAACATCTTTTGTCACGTATGTTTAAGGAACCTCCCAAGGAATACACTCCTGAAGAGATCTTCCATGTGATCGTATATTATTACAAGCCCGAGAAACTTACGAAGAATGAGAAGATCATAAGGGCAAAACTTAATGACCGGCTGAATGAATACAGGGGAGGAATCGATATAGCCCCCGGATGCTATCCTCCGGGAATCTTATTGGCTTCAACGTGGAATCCTAAGGTTGTTTTCGATACCGGAAAAGCACTGGGAATGGAAGCGGGCGTCTATCATGTCGGAGTTCTTTTGGGAACGCCGAACTGCAATATATTAAGAGAGCCTGTTAACGGGAGATTCTTTGAAGGGTATTCAGAAGATCCGTTCCTGGCTAAGACACTTGCCCCTGAGATGAGTAAAGGTGTCGAGAGCACCGGTGTTGCTTCTAATGTAAAACATTTTGCATGCAATAATCTTGAGATAAACCGCAAAGTGATCAACGAGCTTATAGCGGTCCGTGCATTAAGGGAGATATATTTTCCTGCTTTTGAAGCATGCAGCAAGGTGGCTTCAACCCTTATGTCTGCCTATCCGGCAGTTAACGGAACGCACTGCATGGAAAATCCATGGCTTCTGAAAGATGTTCTGAGAGAAGAGTGGGGATTTGAGGGCGTTACCGTAACAGACTGGGAGGGCCGGGTCAGGGATACCGGCGATTCAGTCGCAGCCGGACAGGATATTTTCATGCCGGGTCCATGGGATCCGTCGGAAATTATCAAGGCAGTCGAAGACGGAAGGCTGACGGTTAAAGATCTTGATGAAGCGGCATTAAGAGTGCTCGGACTGATAGACAGATTCAGCAATGTAACGGCTCCTGCGGAGCTGACGGCTTCCAAATATAAAAAGACCGGCGATAAGGCTGCTTATAATGCTGCCGCTGAAGGAATCGTCATGCTGAAGAATAAAGGTCATCTGCCGCTTAAGAAGACTTCCAAAGTTGTATTCTTCGGTCCTGAACAATTACTGGATTGCGGCACGGGAAGCGCTGCGGTACGCACGGACAGAACGACGAACCTGCTATCCGAATTAAGCAGTATTCTGGGTGAGAAAAATGTTTTGAGGAATGATATTGAAGCATTTCGAAAAGGCGCCTCGGCGATCGTAATCGAGACTATCGAATCCGGCGAAGGCCATGACAGACCTGATCTGAAGATGAACGGAAAGACGGTATCTCTGATCAGGAAACTTGCAAAGAACAGGGGTAAGGGAAAGATATGTCTGATACTGAATACTCCGGGTCCTGTTGAGCTTGAAGGACTTGAAGAGACAGTTGATTCGGTATTTGCGGTCTTCTATCCCGGTATGATGGGTGATAAGGCAATGGCTGATATACTCACAGGAAAAGTTAATCCATCCGGAGCGCTGCCCTGTACTTTCCCTGTGTCATATAAAGATACCCCCGCGTATCTTTGTTATCCTGATAAATTGACCTGCAGTTATGGTGAAGGCATCTATGCCGGTTACAGAGGATATCAGAAGAGAGGCATCAAGCCTCTGTATCCTTTCGGTTATGGTCTTTCATATTCGAAGTTTGCGGTTAAAGATTATTCCGGAGCAAGAAAAGGAAATAAGTTCAGCGTTACATTCACTGTTTCAAATGAAAGCAGTATAGGCGGCAAGGCAGTTGTCCAGCTGTATGCTTCGAAGTATAAGCCACTTATTCCAAGAGAAAATCTCCGTCTTGTCGGATTTGCAAAGCCGGTGATCGGAGCCGGGAGCGAATCGAAAGTAACGGTTTCTTTCGATAAAAAGGAACTCGCTTATTTTGACGAAGAATATGATAAGTTCCTTGTGGAAGGCGGCAGGTACGATCTGTTTGTAAGCCTGAAAGGATGTGAGGATCTTATTCCTGCCGGAAGCATTTATATTGCTGACGGTTCTCCCGAATTGAAATGCGGACCTTCGTGGACATTGGAGCAGATATCCGGACATAAGGAATTAACTGAAGCACTTGGCAAGGACTGCAGTGCTTTGGGAATTCCTTATAAGGCCTTTGAGATAAACCTCCAGTATGATCCTGCCATGAAATTGTGCGAGCTCTTTGAAGATACCGGTAAGCTGGTGAACTTCGGAACAGCAGCGGCTGATTACAAAGAAGAATAATTTCGGGCAATCAGAGGGCAATCATGCCTCCGGTTTAGGCAATCCTGTCAAAATAGTGTATTATTATCGGGACTTCTCGATAATGGCAGGTATTTTTATGAGTGAATATGACTTTCTCATTGTAGGCGCAGGGCTCTACGGTGCAACTTTTGCGCGCCTGGCAGCTGACAGTGGTTATAAATGTCTCGTTATCGACAAAAGACCTCATGTTGCAGGCAATGTCTATACTGAGAATGTTCACGGGATCAATGTTCATAAGTACGGAGCTCATATTTTTCATACGAGTGACAGGGAAGTTTGGGAATTTGCGGGCAGATTTGCGGTTTTCAACAGGTATACAAATATGGTTATCGCCAATTACAAAGGTGAACTGTATTCTATGCCCTTTAACATGTATACCTTCAATAAGATGTGGGGTGTTGTAACTCCTGAAGAGGCCAGGGCAAAACTCGATGAGCAGATCTCTCTGGGGAAGGTCGACGAGCCGAAGAATCTTGAAGAACAGGCAATATCGCTTATTGGTCCTGATATCTACAATAAACTCGTAAAGGGTTATACGGAGAAGCAGTGGGGAAGAAAAGCCAATGAACTTCCAGCGTTTATTATCAAGCGTCTTCCGGTAAGACTTACATACGACAACAACTATTTTAATGATGATTATCAGGGGATCCCTATCGGAGGTTACACCGCGTGGATCGCGAAAATGCTTGAGGGCATTGAGGTAAGATTGAACATTGATTACCTTAAAGAGAGGGATTCTTTGGATAAAATTGCCACGAAAACCATCTATACGGGAATGATAGATGAGTATTATAATTACACCCTGGGCAAACTCGAGTACAGAAGTCTGAGGTTTGAGACGGAATATCTGCCTGATACTGATGACTTCCAGGGCAACGCAGTAGTAAATTACACTGATGCCGATACACCGTTCACGAGGATCTTGGAGCACAAGCATTTCGAGTTCGGGAAAGGCAAAGGAACAGTTATTACTCACGAATATCCTTCTGAGTGGAAACCGGGCGACGAGCCTTATTATCCGCTTAACAATGAGAGGAACAACGAACTTTACAAGAAGTATGAAGCACTTTCCGGAGCTGACGATAACATTATATTCGGAGGCAGGCTCGGGAAATACAAATACTATGACATGGACGATACTATCGCAGCATGCATGCAAGACTACAAAAGGATAACTACAGAAAAATGAAAAGAATTGGCGCAATTATTCTCTCAACCGCAGTTGCCGCATCTATGATCGCGGGCTGCACAAAGCAGATTACCGACACTGACCCTACCGGTTTAAGCACAAACTCTACAGCCGCAGCAACTTCTGCTTCAGCTGATAATTCAGTTTCGGAAACTGATCCCCAGACACCGCAGTCGTTCGAAGAACTCTATGCAAACCAGCTGGTCACTTTCCTTGATCACCAGTATTATTATGACGGTGAGGCAATTCCGACAACTGAGTCGAATTTCTATTTCATCAATTCTTTCCTGGATCTGAGCGGATACGCACAGATGGGTTATTACCCTGCAACGAATTTGGGCTATATTGATCTGGCAGCTGATTTTTCCGGAGACGGATACAATACATTCGGAGATTATTTCATCGAGTATGCGGAGAATTCCATCGAGAGCACCTGTATCCTGTGTGCGCGTGCGAAAGCAGAAAATATCACATTGTCTGACGATACAAGGAAAGACATAGATGCAATGTTTGAAGATATCAAGACCACCAAGGCTGCAGATTCAGGCATGAGTCTGGATGAATATCTTCAGTTCTATTACGGACCCGGAAACGATGAAGCTCATTTCAGGGCAACTCTTGAGAGATATTATCTTGCGGACGCTTATACAAGGGAGTACTGCAAGAACTACGAGTTCTCAGATGAAGAGAAAAATATCCCCTATATAAGATATGCATTATTCTATGCCCCCGAGACAGCTGAACAGTCAGCAAAGGACCAGGCTCTTTCTGAAGCTACGACGATGAAGGATGCCTGCTCAAGCATTGATGACCTTACAGGCCTTGCCCAGACCGCACAGGAGAATGGTTTGGTTTATGATCAGGGTGATATTGCTGTCCCCAAGGGCCAGATGGTTCCCAAGTTCGAAGAATGGGCATACGGTGAAGGAAGGACTGTCGGTGAACTGGATATTATCTATGCACCTGAATACGGTTACTTCGTTGTAGGTTATCTCGGCTTGCAAGAGCAGAGTTCAGATGTTCTTGACCAGTATGCCATGCAGCAGTTAAGCGAAGAGATCCTTGCCGAGATCGATGAAGGAAAGCATGATTTCCATACGGATGACGCATTCCTTCCTGCTCCAGAAGGTCCTACAGCTACTCCGCTCCCGGATTATGCCATTCCTTCCGAAGGCGTAACTTTTGATCCTAACTCTACAACTGCTACTGAATATAACGGTTCTACAGGTGGCAATACCACGACCACGGATGTTCTTATTGTTGTATTCCTTACACTTGCAGGCGTCGCGATCGCAGCGGTTATTGTTATTCTGGTTGTTTCTGCAGTTAAGAATAACAAGAACGGATCTTCCGTCAGATCTTCGAAAAAGTATTACAGTGACGAAGAAGACGATTATGAGGATGATGAGAACCCGTTCAATACCGGTGATGATGAGGATCCGGCTGACAATGGTGTAATTGTGGAAGAGCCCGATCCGGAAGGATCCGGGGAGGACATTGAAGAATAATCTTCTGTTGTAAACTGATCCAAAATGGGGGTGTCTTACAAAGACATCCCCATTCTGTTTCAATAAAGGATTTGACATTACGGTCAATATGCTTTTTGAGCTCCTTCTATTTATTTACTTAAAATATGCATCATGTTACACTTTTAAGGTTATAGACATTTAGAAAACAGCAGATAAGGAGCGTAATTTCATGGAGATTACCAAAGACCTTGTTCAGTATCTTGAGAGCCTCGGACGATTGGAACTGAGCCCTGAAGATGAAGAGAAAACACAGAAGGCATTAGGCGATATTCTGGGTTATTTTGACCAGTTGAGCGAGCTTGATACGGAAGGCGTAGAGCCTTTGAGCCATGCTGCAGGCATCGCCAATGTTACCCGTGAGGATATAATTTCAAATGATGATATGAGGGATGCGGTCCTGAGCAACGCTCCCGAGACAAAGGACGGTACGATCCTCGTGCCGAAGACCTTTGATTAAGGGGGCAGCATGACAGATACAGAGATTCGCAGATTAGGAGCTCTTGAAATAGGCTCAGCCATCAGGGAAGGAAAGATCACCTCTGTTCAGGCAACAAAGGCTTTTCTTGATGCCATAGATGCAAAAGACGGTGATTATAAGTCTTATGTCACCGTTATCAGAGATGAAGCATTAGATAAGGCTGCCAAGGCAGATGAAGCGATCAAGGCCGGAACGCTTACAGGTCCTCTTGCAGGCGTGCCGATCGCAATTAAGGATAACATCTGCACTAAGGGAATCAGAACTACATGTGCATCAAAGATGCTCGATAATTTTGTGCCTCCTTACGATGCAGAAGTAATCCGGAAAATAGAAGAAGCCGGAATGGTAATTCTCGGCAAGACAAATATGGATGAGTTCGCAATGGGCTCTACAACAGAGACGAGCTACTTCGGGATCACATCCAATCCATGGGACAAGGACAGGGTTCCCGGCGGTTCATCCGGCGGTTCTGCGGCATGCGTTGCAGCTGCACTTGCACCGGTCGCATTAGGTTCTGATACGGGCGGTTCGATAAGACAGCCTGCATCATTCTGCGGTGTTACTGGTCTTAAGCCTACATATGGCGCAGTATCAAGATACGGACTTGTTGCTTTCGCGTCTTCTTTGGACCAGATCGGCCCGATCGGAAGGAAAGCCGAGGATATCGCTGCTGTATTCAACGTTATCAGCGGAAAAGACCAGAAAGACCAGTCGTCATTAGAGTCAGAGAAACTCGATCTTTCTGCAATCGGTAACTACAGTCTTGAGGGTAAAAAGTTCGGTATACCCGAAGAATACATCGGTGACGGTATCGACGAAGATGTTAAGAAGGCTGTTCTAAATGCCGTTGAAGTGCTTAAGTCCAAAGGCGCTTCAGTCGAGACATTTTCGATGCCTATCATTAAATATGCAATTCCGACTTATTACATCATCTGCACGGCAGAAGCCTGCTCGAACCTGTCAAGGTACGACGGCGTAAAGTACGGTTACAGACCTGAAGGCATTGAGGATCTTGGACAGCTTTATATCAGATCCAGAAGCGAAGGATTCGGGCTTGAAGTCAAGAGAAGGATCATGCTCGGCAACTTCGTTCTCTCATCGGGTTATTACGATGCATACTACAATAAAGCGCTGAGAGTTAAGAATCTTATCAAGCAGGCATTCGATCAGGCATTTACAAAATACGATGCGATCCTGGGACCTGTTGCTCCGACCGCCGCACTGAAAAAAGGCGAGAGTTTATCAGATCCCTTGAAGATGTATCTTGGTGATATCTGCACGGTACTTGTAAATATCGTAGGCATTCCCGCGATGTCAGTGCCTTGCGGCTTCACATCAGACGGACTCCCCGTAGGTCTTCAGATCATGGGCGGCAGGTTTGCCGAGGAGACGGTAATAGGCGTTGCATCTGCTTATCAGAAAGCAACCGCAGACGAGGGCTTCGAGAACAGGATCCCTGAAGAAGCAATAAGAGGGGAGGGCTAAAGATCATGCAGGATTATGAGATGGTTATAGGCCTTGAAGTACACTGCGAGCTCTCGACAGAATCGAAGATCTTCTGCGGATGCTCAGCCAAATTCGGAGGCGAGCCTAATACACATGTATGCGAAGTCTGCTCCGGTATGCCCGGTACACTTCCTACGCTCAACAAGCAGGTCGTAGAGTATGCCGTTAAGGCAGGACTTGCACTTAACTGCGAGATAACAAGAAATAACAAATTTGACCGTAAGAATTATTTCTATCCTGATCTTCCTAAGGCATATCAGATTTCACAGCTTTACTTTCCGATATGCAGAAACGGTCATGTAGACATAAAGACATCGCAGGGTGTTAAATCCATTGGTATTCATGAGATACATATGGAAGAAGATGCCGGCAAGCTTGTCCACGATCCTGTTACTGGAATGACTATGGTTGACTTCAACCGCTGCGGCGTCCCGCTCCTCGAGATCGTTTCAGAGCCTGATTTCAGAAGCGGAGAAGAGGTCATTGCATATCTCGAAAAACTGAGAGACACAATGCAGTATCTCGGCATTTCCGACTGCAAGATGCAGGAAGGCTCCATGAGAGCAGACGTCAATCTCTCCGTAAGACCCAGAGGTCAGAAAGAGTTCGGAACCAGGACCGAGATGAAGAATATCGCAAGCCTTAAGGCGATCGAGCGCGCAATAGAATATGAGCGCGACAGACAGATCGACCTGATCGAAGAAGGCGGCAAAGTAATCCAGGAGACAAGACGTTGGGACGATGAGCAGGAATACACATATTCCATGCGTTCCAAGGAGAATGCCCAGGATTATAAGTATTTCCCGGATCCTGACCTTATGCCGATCAATATCTCCGATGATTTCCTGGATAAGATAAGATCCGGGCTCCCCGAGTTTGCCGATGCAAAACGCGAGAGATATGTGAAGGAACTGGGCCTTCCTGAATATGATGCCGATATCATCACGGGAACTCCGGCTCTGGTAAAGGTTTTCGAGAGCGCGTGCGAAGTTACGTCAAGCCCTAAGGACTGCTCTAACTGGCTCATGACAGACCTCCTGAAGATAGCGAAGGATGCCAAGGTCCTTGCCGGCGACATCGACTTCGACGGTAAGATCATGGGCAAGATCATTAACCTTGTAAACGAGGGTAAGATAAACCGCAAATCGGGTCAGAAGGCTCTTGAGGAAGCGTTCCTTAACGGCACAGACCCCGAGAAGTATATCGCTGATAACGGCCTTGCTCTTGTATCTGATTCAGGCGCAATAGAACCAGTTATCAAAGAGATAATCGCAGCTAATGAGAAGGCTGTAAACGGATATCTGGCAGGCGAAGAGAAGAACCTCACGTTCCTTATCGGCCAGTCCATGAGAGCTCTCAAGGGAAAGGCTGACCACCAGGTAGTAAGACAGACACTGATCGATATTCTTAACGGAATGAAATAATGGACACATTATTGAGCGTTTTACTGGTAATATTCTTCGTTCTCGTTAATGCCTTTTTCTCAGGCACCGAGATGGCTGTTATCTCGCTTAACGATGCGAAAATGCATAAGCTCGCTGAAGATGGCGACAGGAAAGCCTTGCGTGTTATAAAATTCCTTGATAATCCCGGGAACTTCCTGGCGACGATCCAGGTCGGCGTAACTCTGGCCGGATTCTTATCGTCCGCTTTTGCTGCCAACAGCTTCGCAAGCAAGCTCGCGCTTCTGGTCGATCCTGCTTCCAAGTATGCCTGGATGGAATCACTCTGGACGGTTCTGATTACTATCTTTCTGTCTTATTTCTCGCTCGTTTTAGGCGAGCTGGTTCCTAAACGCGTTGCCCAGAATAACCCTGAGAAATGGGCCTTTGCGGCTGCCAATATCGTTAAATTCTTCGGCGCTCTCTTAAAGCCTTTCGTATGGTTCCTTACCAAGTCTACGAATCTTGTCTTAAAGCTTTTCAAGATCGATCCCAACCAGACGGATAAGCCTGTAACAGAGGAAGAGATCCGTATGATGGTCGACGTGGGCTCCGAATCCGGAAACATTGAGGATACTGAGAAAGAAATGATCGAGAATGTTTTCGAGTTTAATGACAAGGAAGTCTCGGAGATAATGACTCACAGGAAGAAGATCGTATCACTTCCTATTGATGCCGGCTATGACGAAGTAATGCACGTAGCAAGGGAAGAGAAGTTTACGAGGATCCCTGTTTATAAAGACACGATCGATGATATCATCGGAATCCTTCACATCAAGGACCTGATAGGTATTATGCCGCCAACGGAGGACAAACCTTTTAAACTCGAGAAGTTTATAAGAGAGCCTCTTATTGTCCACGAGACGCGTAAGATCTCATCGCTTTTCGGCGAGATGAAGAACTGCGGAATGCAGATGGCTGTTATCGTTGATGAGTACGGCGGAACAATGGGCATTGCGACTATCGAGGATATGCTTGAAGAGCTCGTAGGAAATATCACCGATGAATTTGACGATGAAGCCGATGAGTTTGTAAGACTGTCCAACGGAGATTATATCGTCAGGGGCGATATGACCCTGAGTGACCTTGAGGATGTTATCGATATAGAGCTCACGGATGACGAATATGATACGATCGCAGGTCTTGTTATTTCCCAGCTTGACCGTGTTCCGGAAGAGAAGGAAAAACCTGTCGTCAACTATAAGAACCTGAGGATAAAGGTCCTTAAAGTCGAGGAGAATGCCATATCCAAGGTCCTGATCCATATTAATCCCGTCGTTTTGTCTGAGGAAGGCGAGAAGGACGAAGGAACCAAGAGCGATGAGTAAATACGATCTCGTTCTTTATGACCTCGACGGAACATTGTGGGATTCGATTCCGCTGATAATGGATTGTTTCTATAAAGCTTATGAAGTCGTTCTCGGGGGAACTGACCGTACCCGTGATGATCTTATGAGCTATATCGGAAGGCCGTTAGGCGATACTTTTGCGATGCATGATGACGGGACAAAAGAGCGCCTGATCTCAGCTTACCTTGAATATAATTGCTCCAGACTCAAAGAAAATGCTGTCCCGATCTTTCCCGGTGTTTATGATTTTCTCTCGAAAATAAGGTCCATGGGTGTCAAACAGGGCATTGTGACTTCGAAACGCGAATCTTCTGCAATGATAACCATAGATCTTTTGGAACTGGGCGGATACTTTGACACCATGGTCTTCCGCGAGGCAACGGAACGCGCTAAGCCGCACGGAGATCCTCTGATCGAAGCGGCAAAGAGAATGGGAATAACCGATATGAGCCGCGTTCTTTACGTCGGGGATGCTGTTCCGGACATTCTTTCCGCTGAAGATGCAGGCGCTGATTTTGCTCTTGTCGGATGGACTAAGATGCCTAAAGATGAATTAGAACAGTTAGGACCTGACTATTTTATTGATATTCCTGAACTCCTTCCTTGCATTATCAAGGGCTCCGAATTATAATGTTTGGTGCTTTTTAATAATAATATATAAGGAAGGTAGTCAAAATGGCCAAGACCTCCAAGTCCGGAAAGTCAAGCAGAAAGGTTGCTACAGGCGGAGTAGTATTTGTTATAGCTCTTATTCTTGCTATTGTTGCAGGCTTTTTCATCTATATCTCCGGAATACTTCCAAAGACTTTGACAGGTGTTTCTATTACAGAGACTCTCACGGATGGAACAACTAAGACCGTAAAGAATTATTCTGTTCTTGAGACCAATTTCCATTTCCAAGAGGTATATGACTCATATTCCCAGTATGGTATGGTCGCAGAAGAGCATTTGGATGAAGTTTATGATACAAGCACAGGTGAGACTTACAGAGACTGGCTCTTGAGAGAAACAGCAACTCAGATGAAGACTTTGGCTTTGGTTGAGCGTGCTGCACAGCAGAACGGCTTTATGGAATACTCCAAAGCACGTGCTATCGCTGCTAAGAACCTTGAGACACTTGATCTTTACGCAATGATGTATGGTTTCGGTTCCGGCCAGCAGTATCTTCAGGCTCTTTTCGGAACAGGAATGACAAGAAGATTATATATTGAGTTCCAGGCACGTGAAGCCCTTGTTGAGGAATACGGATACTATCTCCAGCAGTTTGATCCTTCAGTCGTTCCTACGGATGAGCAGGTTCAGGCAAGATTCGACGCTGATCCTTATAAGTACTACGTTTGTGATTACAACTATTTCTTTGTTTCAGCTGACAAGGATGCTGACGGTAAGGTAGTTGATTTTGATAAGTGCAAAGCTTCTGCTGAGAAAATAGCAGGTGCCACAACAGATTCTGCTTCATTCAGACAGGCTGTTATGGATTATCTTAAGGAAAAGGGTGATGAGGAAACTCTTAAGGCATATGAAGACGGCGCAGATCCTACTTTCTCTGAGAACATGGAATATGCTACTACATATGTCGCTTCCGACGTTAAATCATTCATCTTCAGTAATGATGCTTCTACCGGTGATGTAAAGACTATCGAGGGTGAATTTGGTGTTTACGTTGTCTATATTGCAGACAAGAGGCTTGATGAGACTCCGACAGTTTCATTCAGAGTCCTAACATTGACTCCTGACATCAAGAGTGACGCAACACCTGAGGAGATCACCGCTGCTGTTAACCAGACAATTGCTGATGCTTCATCTTATTGCGTACAGGGAATGGATCCGTTCTCTTTCTACAATGTTGTTAAAGAGCATTCGTCAAAGACTGACGAGATAATCAACGGTGGTTATGCTCCTTATTCAACAGAGGAGAGCCTTAAGCCTGCAGAAGGAGAGGGACAGGATCCCGCAGCAGTTGAAGTACATGCATGGCTTTTCGAGAGCGACCGTAAGCAGGGTGATATCAAGACCGTGGTATCTGCTGACCAGAAGACAGTATATGTTTACTATTTCGATTCTTCTAAACCGGCTTGGTTCAATGCAGTAAGAGATGAGATCATTTCCGAGAACTTCAATAACTGGAATGCAAGCCTCGAGAGCAATAACCCCGGTTATACGATCAATGCAGGATTAGTAAAGTATCTGATTTATAAATCATAATAATATATTTACTAATTACTTGAAGACTGTCTCACATGTAGAGGCAGTCTTCTTTATTTGGGCATTATGTTGACAACGGATATTCCATATAGTATTTTTATCTCAATTTAGCAAACCGTTGACGGAGAGTGAGTAGCTTTACGGAATACCTGTCAAAGAGAGCCCGGGATGGTGAGATCCGGACACAAGGACCTGAAGTGAATGGACTCCGGAGGGCGCGAAGGAAAGGGTTATCCCCAAGTATGTTGCGACGCAGGGCACGCGTCAGAGGCCGGAGATATGTTGGTATCTTGCAAGTGCACGGGTCATGCCGTGAATCAAGGTGGCACCGCGGATAAAGGTTTTATTCGTCCTTGACAGAAGACAGAAATCTTTTGTCGGGGGCTTTTTTATTGCCCTGTGACAAATCGAAAAGTCGGAGGTGACTGAAGTGAAAGTTGTACCGTCAATTGATGAGGTCAGGGAACTGGCTAAGACCGGCAAGTACGATGTCGTGCCTGTAAGCTGTGAGATTTTATCTGATTTCACAACCCCCATCGAGACTATCCGCATTTTAAAAAATGCATCTGCTCATGCCTATATGCTCGAATCCGCGCAGGCTGACGAGAAGTGGGGAAGATATACTTTCCTGGGGTTCGATCCTATACTTGAGATCACCTGTATCAACGGCGAGATCACATATGGCGATAAGACCGAGAAGACTGATAATCCTTCTAAGATAATAAGAGAGATAATGTCTCATTTCAGGAGCCCGGGATTCTCATATCTGCCGTCTTTTACAGGCGGCCTTGTCGGTTATTTCTCATACGACTATCTCGGGTATGCAGAGCCTGCCGCAAAGTGCGATGTAATTGACACTGAAGAGTTCAAAGATGTTGACCTGATGCTTTTCGATAAGGTCATAGCATTTGACCATGTTAAGCAAAAACTCATCCTTATCTCCAATATGTCACTGGATAATATTGATGAAGGTTATCAGGAAGCTTCAGAAGAGCTCGAAGCCCTGATCACGCTCTTGAAGACAGGTGAGAAAAGCGAAGAAGCTGAAGGCAGGCTCCTCTCGGAAGTAACGCCTTTGTTTACAAAAGATGAGTACTGTTCCATGGTAGAAAAAGCCAAGCACCATATATTTGAAGGCGATATTTTCCAGATCGTTCTGTCTAACAGACTGTCAGCTTCATTCGAGGGAAGCCTTCTTAATACATACAGAATACTAAGGACCATCAATCCTTCGCCTTATATGTTCTATTTTGCAGGAACCGATGTTGAAGTTGCCGGAGCTTCTCCCGAGACTCTGGTCAAGCTTGAAGACGGGATCCTTCACACGTTTCCTCTCGCAGGTACGAGACCAAGAGGAAAGACTTACGATGAGGACAAGAAACTCGAAGAGGAACTTCTTGCTGATGAAAAAGAACTTGCAGAGCATAACATGCTTGTTGATCTCGGACGCAACGACCTTGGAAAGATCAGCGAATTCGGTTCGGTAGAAGTCGAAAAGCTCAGAAGCATTGAGCGTTATTCCCATGTAATGCATATCGGTTCTACTGTCCGCGGAAAGATAGACTCGAAGCACGATGCACTCGATGCGATCGAAGCAGTGCTGCCCGCGGGAACCCTGTCAGGTGCTCCGAAGATCCGTGCCTGCCAGCTTATCGGAGAACTCGAGAACAACAAGCGTGGAATCTATGGCGGCGCGATAGGTTATATCGACTTCACAGGCAATATGGACACCTGCATTGCGATCCGCATTGCTTACAAGAAAAACGGAAAAGTCTTTGTAAGAAGCGGTGCCGGCATAGTTGCTGACTCCAATCCGGAGAAAGAATATGAAGAGTGTCTCAACAAGGCAAAGGCAGTCCTTAACTCGCTGACGCTCGCACAGGAGGTATAAAAGATGATACTTCTTATCGATAATTACGACAGTTTTTCCTATAACCTTTATCAGCTGATCGGAGAGATCGATCCCGATATCAAAGTTATCCGCAATGACGAGATGACCGTATCTGAAATAAAGGAGCTGGCACCTGACCGCATTATTCTTTCACCCGGTCCGGGAAGACCGGAAGATGCCGGTGTTATCTGCGATGTCGCCGCATCGATACATGACATTCCGATACTTGGTGTCTGTTTGGGACACCAGGCGATCTGCAAGGCTTATGGAGCAGTAATTACATATGCCGAAAAGCTTATGCACGGAAAGCAGTCTGACGTGGGACTTTATTCTTATTGTCCTCTGTTCCGCGGCATCGGTGACCGCACAAAGGTTGCGCGATACCATTCACTTGCTGCCGACCGCGATACCATCCCCGAATGTCTGCAGATAACCGCTGTTGCCGACGACGGCGAGATCATGGGAGTCCAGCACAAAGAATATCCTATCTACGGCGTCCAGTTCCATCCGGAATCGATCCTTACGCCGGACGGAAAGAAGATGCTCGAGAACTTCCTTAACATAAAGTAATTTAACGTGGTGATAACCTTCTCCTTAAGAAGACGGTGTTGTTTTTCAGCACCGTCTTTTTGCGCGGATCGATATAACTGACGGACAGTGCAAAAAAACTTGTTTTTGTATCTGCGCATATAGTAATATTTTCTTGTACGGAAGTTTTTTGCCAAAGAATAAGGGAATAAGGTTATGGCAACACTATGTAAGAATTGCAGTCATGCACTGGTCTTCGATCCGATATCACAACTGCTTGAATGCTCATACTGCGGAAGCTCTTTCACGCCTGAAGAAGTCGAGTCTGAAGCAAAAAACTACAGACTGGATCTGAAGGCCGAACCGATAAATGAAGTCTATGGCATGGAAGACGAGAAATACATGGACTGCTATGTTTATTCATGCAGCGAATGCGGAGGCGAGATCATCATAAACGGCACCGAGGCATCGACGTCATGCATTTTTTGCGGAAACCCGAACGTCGTATTCAGCAGGATAGCAAGGCAGAGACAGCCCGAATTCATAATGCCTTTCAGGATCTCTAAGGGGGTCGCCATGATCCGGGCCAGAGAGGCGATAAATAAGGGGGCTTTTGTTCCCGGGGCGATCAAGAAATTCTCCGTCGACTGCTGCAGGGGGATATATCTTCCTTACTGGATCGTTAATGCCACGTATTATGGCACGGTGATCGTTGAGGGTTCGGTAACCGAAGACAAGAAGACCGTTACCAGATATTTCGGACGCACGGGATATCTAAAGTTCAAGGATCTTCCGATCGACGCATCCAGGGCACTCTCAGATGACAGCAGCTCGAAGCTGGAGCCTTTTGATCTGAAGCATTTAAAGCCGTTTGACGAGGATTATCTGGCCGGCTTCTATTCAAACGTATCTGACGTTACTTACAGCGACGTAAGGAAGGTCGCCATGGAAAGGGGCAAGGAATTCTTTGCCGAAGCGTCGGTAAAAGACGTTGACGCATATAACAAAACGGTCGTAGATTCATATCCGTCCATTGATGTCGACACCGATATGAAATACGCAATGCTGCCTGCGTGGTTCATTTCTTTCGATTTCGAGGGAAAGCATCACACCATCCTTGTTAACGGCGACACGGGCAAAGTCGTTTGCGCTCTGCCGTGGAAGAAAGCACTGTTCAACATTCTGCTCTTTGCTATCGCCATAACGGCGACGGTATTATCGTTCTTTGTATTTAAGGGATTTCTGACGGTAATGTTCTCGGGGCCTGAAGTGAAGATCTCCAAAGGCGAGATATTGTTGTGGGTGTTCATTATCAGCACTATCGTCACGCTCTTCTCGACAGGGGTCAATAAGATCAAGAGAGTTATGGAAAACATCCGTCTTACGCAGGACAAGGCGATGTTCAACTTTATGAAGAAAAGGCAGGGGTGATATCATGATCATAAATTTCCTCGCCGGCCTTTTAGCACTGGGATTCGGATTCGGACTGGCATTCTGGATCTGCGGAACGCAGCTCGATAAATCCAATAATATCGGCGACAGCCGCGGAGACGGCACGACCTACAATGCCGAGACTACTTTCACCTCCAAATGCAACAGGATGGACAGAGCCTGGAGCAGGGAATATCTCAATCAGCATGCCACAGGGAAAGAAGATACCGCCGGTCCCTCTGATCAGGATCAGGTCAGAAGGCTGACAGAAGAAGAGCGCAGAAAGAAGGCTACAGCTGAGAAAAAGACCAATGTTCCGAAAGGTGCTTTTGTCTCGAAAAATACAAGTGCCGCTGCCGACAAATACGATGTCCCGGATTGGGAGAAACGCACCGAGGAATTTTTACACTGATACGTGTTTTATTGATTTGCCCCGCAAAAAAATTTAATATATTCATTGGAATAAAAGGGTATATAGGGGGGGTAGATCATGGCAACACTATGTAAGAATTGCAGTCACGCACTGGTTTTCAATCCTGAGTCACAGCTGCTGGAATGTTCATACTGCGGCAGTTCTTTCAGGCCCGAAGAGATCGAGTCGGAGGCTAAGGAGTTTAGGCAGGATCTGAAAGCCGAATCAATGAATGAAGTCTATGGTACTGAGATCGAAAAGTTCATGGACTGTTATGTTTATTCATGCAGCGAATGCGGTGGCGAGATCATCGTCAACGGAACGGAAGCTTCGACTACATGCGTTTATTGCGGGAACCCGAACGTCGTTTTCAGCAGGATCGCAAGGCAGAAGTGCCCGGAGTATGTTCTTCCATTCTCGGTAACCAAAGAACAGGCCATTGAGCTTGTCCGCGGGAAGATCAGTAAGGGCTTTTTCATTCCTAAGCAGATCAAGGAATTCTCACCTGAATGCGTACGCGGAATCTATGTCCCGTACTGGATAGTAAACGCAACATTTTCGAATGCCGTTATTGTTTATGGTAAGACCGGCAGAGGAAAGTATGCTGAAGTTAATCATTACGGACGTGCCGGAGATCTTGAGCTGAAGAATTTCCCGGTAGATGCATCACGCGCTTTGTCAGATGAGAGCAGTTCAAAACTCGAGCCGTTCAATCTCTCGCATCTCAAGCCCTTTGACGAAGACTATCTCGCAGGCTTTTATTCGAATGTCTCAGATGTAACCTACGGCGATGTTAAAAATGCAGTCTTTAAGAGAGCTCAGAAATACTTTGATGAAGAGGTACAGGATAATGTAAGAGCCGAAAAAACGAAGATCTTACATTCCTGCCCTTCCTTGAAGCTCGACAGCGATATGGTATATGCAATGATGCCTGTCTGGTTCATCACTTTAAAGCATAAAAGAAAGCACGTTACAATTTTGGTCAATGGTGATACAGGAAAGGTCGTCTGTGGAATTCCCCTTGATAAGTCAAGGTTCTATCCGATCCTTTTTGGTCTGGGGATCCTTCTGACGGCTGCGGCTTTCGCCTTGTTCTATTACACATTTTTTATCCTGGCTATTGCCCCGTTGCTGACCTATTTCCTCGGTGCAGGCATAATCGTACTGTTTTCGATGGGGATCAGAAAAATAGTAAGGGCAATGAGGAGTATAAAGCTGGCGCAGGACAATGATATGTTTACCTTCATGAAGAAGAGACAGGGGTGATCATATGGATACTGCAATGTTGATTATCTATTTAATTGTATTAGTGTTTGCTCTCGGATTAGGATTAGGCTTAACCTGCCTGATCATGGGAACGATAATCGATAAAACAAACAACATCGGTGACAGCCGGGGTACAAACGATGATTACAAGGCGTACATCCATTTTACTGCCAGAAAGGACAAATTAACCAATAATGAGGAGAAGGAATTCCTCAGCACATATTGTGTTAAGAATGAAGATCCTTCATCAGAGCCTGAGGGCAGGGATCTTGTAAGAAGACTGTCCGGCAAGGAACTTGCCGGGGACGGAGATGCTGCTGCTAAAAGGGAGAAGATGTTAAAAGGTCCGGAGAAGAATCAGAGCTTATGGGATGACAGGCAGCCTCAAAATGATCTTTCCGGCGTGTTCAGACCACTAAAAGACAAATAAACACAACTAAAATAAATAAGGGGCCATCTCTTCAGGAGACGGCCCCGCTTATTTATGAGTACATATTTCTTACATGTTCTATGAACTTCGAAGCCAGGGCGCTCGGGATCTTCTCTTTGTCCCATGACAGGATGTAGTCAACATTGACGGAAGGAGTAATCGTCTTAACCACTACATTCGCATCTGCTGAGATATTCTTGGCGACTGATGCAGGGAAGATAGCGATTCCGATGTTCTGGTCAACGAGCTTGGAAGCATTGGATGAGTGGGCCGTCTTTACAATGAAGTGCGGTTCTTTGCCGGTAGGTTCGAACCAGCTCCTGATCTCTTCTTCTCTAGAATGTCTCGATGAGATTATCAGATCCGTATCTACTATTTCTTTGAGGGAAACGGTCTGCTTTTTATTCCGGGAAAGCGGGTGAGAGCCCGGGATTATTGCAGCCCATGTGTCGCTGTAGACCGTAATGCCGTCTAACTGCTCCGTATTAAGGGGAGTCATCGTAATGGCCAGCTCCAACAGTCCGGACTTCATTCTGTAAGTAAGATCGTCCACGGTGCCGCACCAGAGGTTATAAGTAACGTTAGGATATTCTTTCTTAAAAGAAGATATCCATTCTGCAGCGAGCGAAGGACCGTTGCTGTCTACGTGGCCCAGGTAAAGAGTTCCGCTCAGACCTTTCTTAACATCGGTGATCTCGGTTTTCGCGATGTCGGCAAGAGCAAGGATCTGTTCGCCGCGGCGCTTCAGGGCAAGTCCCTCGGGTGTGAGGGTAACATGGCGTTTGCCGCGGATAATGAGTGTGCAGCCAAGTTCTTCTTCAAGATCCATAAGGGCTCTTGAGAGCGGGGGCTGGGATAAGTGAAGACGCTCTGCTGCACGGGTGATATTACGCTCTTCCGCAACAGTTAAGAAATAACGTATCTGTCGTAGATCCATATGTCTTGCCTCCTGTGATTTATAATACCTAATCGGTATTGTTATTCGAATATTATATGTATTTTATTTATTTCGGCGTTGGAGATAAAATCTCACTTGAAATCTTACAACGATATTCTAAACGCATTGAAAAAGAATATCAATACATTTTTAGTATGATTTTGAACCCGGCATATACAGTGGTGGAAATTAAGCCGGGAGGGTTGGAGGAGAATATGAGACCTTATGAGAAGAAATACGTTGACGAGTGCTACCGGGCAATGCAAGAAGAACACGATGCATGCGGTATCGGTCTGGTAGTCAATATCGATGGTAAAAAAGAATACCGTACACTTGATGATGCTCTGTCCATCGTCGAAAAGCTCGAGCACAGAGCAGGTAAGGATGCTACCGGCGAAGTCGGTGACGGTGTAGGAATCCTCGTTCAGATCTCACACGGATTCTTTAAGGATGCTGCCAAAGAGGCAGGCATCGAAGTCAAAGAGGAAGGCGACTACGGCGTAGGAATGTTCTTCCTTCCCCAGGATACAAAGAAGCGTACTCTTGCGATCCGTTTGTTCAAAGTAATCTCTGAGAAGAACGGTCTTAATGTTCTCGGCTGGCGAGAGGTCCCCACGGATCCTGATATTCTCGGCAAGGTTGCAAGAGATGCAATGCCGGTCATCATGCAGTGCTTTATCGAAAGACCTGATGACTGCAGCAAGGGTCTGGCTTTTGACCGTATGCTCTATGTGGCAAGAAGAGAATTCGAGCAGAGCACAGACGATACATATATAACTTCATTATCTTCAAGAACCATCGTATATAAGGGAATGTTCCTGGTAGGCCAGCTCCGTAAGTTCTATAAAGATCTCCAGAGCAGGCACTATGAGACCGCCATCGCAATGGTCCACTCCAGATTCTCCACAAATACAACACCTTCATGGGAGAGGGCGCATCCTTACCGCCTGATCGCTCACAACGGTGAGATCAACACGATCAGAGGTAACTTTGACAGAATGCTCGCCCGTGAAGAGACGCTTTACAGCCCTTCAATCGAGAATGATGTCGATAAGATCTTCCCGATCATCCATAAGACAGGTTCCGATTCCGCAATGCTGGACAACACATTGGAGTTCTTCATGATGAACGGGATCCCGCTCCCTCTGGCTGTCATGATGACGATCCCCGAGCCCTGGAAGAACGATCCTTATATGGAGCAGGAGAAAAAGGACTTCTATCATTACTATGCAACCATGATGGAACCCTGGGACGGTCCTGCGGCAATCCTTTTCACGGACGGCGTAATCGCAGGTGCCACACTCGACCGTAACGGTCTGAGACCTTCCAGATATTACATCACAGACGATAACAGACTGATCCTCTCTTCTGAGGTTGGCGTTCTCGACATCGATCCCAAACACATCGTAAAGAAGTCGAGATTACAGCCCGGCCGTATTCTTTTGATCGATACTGAGAAGGGCCGGCTCATCTCTGACGAAGATTGCAAGAAGTATTATTCAGAGAAGAACCCTTATGGTGAGTGGCTCGCGTTGAGTCTTCTTCACCTGGCTGAACTTAAGATCCCTAACAAGAAGATCCCGGTTCATACGCAGGAGATGAGAAACAAGCTCTATAAGGTATTCGGATATACTTTCGAGGACGTTAAGAACGAGATCCTGCCCATGGCAATGAACAAGGTCGAAGCAACGGCTTCCATGGGTACTGACATCCCTCTTGCGGTTCTGTCCGAGAAGCATCAGCTCCTGTTCTCATTTTTCAAGCAGCTCTTCGCACAGGTAACAAACCCGCCGATCGATTCCATCAGAGAAGAAATCGTTACAGATACTACGGTTTACATCGGTTCCGACGGTAACCTCTTAGAAGATAAGAGCGAAAACTGCCGCGTACTTGAAGTAAATAACCCGATCCTCACAGGCGTTGACCTCATCAAGATCAAGTCTTTGGATCAGCCTGGATTCAAGAGCGCTACTATATCTATTCTATATTATAAGAATACTTCATTAGAAAAAGCGTTAGACCAGCTCCTGATCACGGTCGACAGAACATGCAGCAAGGGCGCAAACATCATCATCCTTTCAGACAGAGGAATAGACGAGAACCATGTTGCGATCCCTTCCTTGCTCGCTGTTTCCGCAGTCGAGCAGCACTTAGTCCAGACCAGAAAGAGAACAGCTGTCTCTCTCATCATCGAGAGCGGAGAGCCTCGTGATGTACATCAGATGGCTACTCTTCTGGGCTTTGGCGCCCGAGCCATCAACCCTTACCTTGCGCATGAGTGCATCGCTGAGATGATCGACAAGGGAATACTCGACAAGGATTACCACACGGCAATCGACGATTACAATTACGCGATCCTGCACGGCATCGTTAAGACATCTGCAAAGATGGGTATCTCCACACTGCAGTCTTACCAGTCAGCAAAGATCTTCGAGGCAGTCGGTATCTGCAAGGATGTAGTAGATAAGTATTTCACTGGTATCGTAAGCCGCGTAGGCGGAATCGGTTTGGAAGAGATTTCCGAGGGAATCCTCTTCAGACACGATAAGGCTTTCGATCCGATGGGGCTTGAGACAGAGACAACTCTGGACAGCACAGGATTTCATAACTTAAGAAGCGGTGACGACAAAGAAGACCACTTATATAATCCGAAGACTATCGTTGCCCTCCAGAAGGCGGTAAGAGAAGGTTCTTACGAACTCTTTAAGGAATATACTGCAATCGTGGATAACGAGAAGCCTCATACATTAAGAGGACTCCTCGCATTCAAGAAGACAGGCAATTCGATCCCGCTCGAGGAAGTAGAGCCTGCATCCGAGATCGTCAAGAGATTCAAGACCGGTGCCATGAGCTACGGTTCGATCTCAAAGGAAGCACATGAGTGCATGGCAATCGCTATGAACCGTTTGGGCGGTAAGTCCAATACAGGTGAGGGCGGTGAGTCCCCCGAGAGATTCGGCACAGAGAAGAACTCCAAGATCAAGCAGGTAGCATCCGGAAGATTCGGTGTTACAAGTGAGTACTTAAACAGCGCTGAAGAGATCCAGATCAAGATGGCTCAGGGAGCCAAGCCCGGTGAAGGAGGACACCTCCCGGGCAAGAAGGTTTATCCCTGGATCGCAGAGAGAAGATATTCAACACCGGGTGTTGCCTTGATCTCACCTCCGCCTCATCACGATATTTATTCGATCGAAGATCTGGCTCAGCTCATCTATGATCTTAAGAATGCAAACAGAAAAGCAAGGATCTCCGTAAAGCTCGTTTCTGAAGCAGGCGTAGGAACAATCGCATGCGGCGTTGCAAAGGCAGGCGCACAAGTAATCCTCATTTCAGGTTACGACGGCGGTACGGGCGCTGCTCCGGCAAGTTCCATTCACAACGCTGGTCTTCCCTGGGAATTAGGCCTGGCTGAGACACATCATGCGCTGATCGAGAGCGGCCTTAGAGGAAGAGTCGCAGTCGAGACAGACGGTAAGCTCATGAGCGGCAGAGATGTTGCGATCGCAGCACTCCTCGGCGCTGAGGAATTCGGTTTTGCAACAGCACCGCTGGTATCCATGGGATGCATGATGATGAGAGTCTGCAACAAGGATACATGCCCCTTCGGTATTGCGTGCCAGAACGAGGAACTCAGAAAGAGATTCAAGGGTAAGCCGGAGCATGTCATGAACTTCATGCTCTTCATCGCAGAAGAGTTAAGAGAGATCATGGCAGACCTCGGATTCAGAACAGTTGATGAGATGGTCGGAAGAACTGACCTCCTCAAGGTAAAGGATAAGCAGATAACCAAGAGAGCCGAGATGGTCTCTCTCGCTCAGATCATTGATCCGTCCTATGCGGATTCAGAGGTAAGACATTTCGAGCCTGAGCATGTATTTGACTTTGAACTCGAGAAGACGATCGACGAGAGAGTATTCCTACCAGACCTCGCGAAAGGCCTTAAGAAGGGTACGATCAGGATCAACGACGTTAAGGTATCGAGTACCGACAGGGCAGTAGGAACCATCTTAGGCTCGGAAATAACAGAAAAGTTCGGCACAGACCTCGCAGATGACAGTGTCATCGTAGAGCTTACGGGCGGCGGCGGACAGAGTTTCGGCGCATTCATTCCGAAAGGACTTACCTTGAAGCTCACAGGTGATGCAAACGACGGTTTCGGTAAGGGCCTGTCAGGCGGTAAGGTAATCATCACTCCCGCTGAGAATTCAGGCTTTGACGCTTCCAGGAATGTCATCATCGGTAACGTTGCACTCTATGGAGCTACGAGAGGAACAGCTTATATCTGCGGTATCGCAGGCGAGCGTTTCATGATTAGAAACTCCGGTGCGACAGGCGTTTGCGAAGGCGTCGGTGATCACGGACTCGAATATATGACAGGCGGAAGAGCAGTCATCCTGGGTGAAGTAGGAAAGAACTTTGCAGCAGGTATGAGCGGCGGAATCGCTTACATACTCGATGAACACCACACTCTCTATACAAAGATCAATAAGTCACTTGTAGAGATGAGTGAGGTTACTGAAGACGCAGATAAGAATGAGCTCAGACAAATCCTCACAGATTATGAGCAGGCAACAGGATCTTCCAAAGCAAAGCAACTTCTTCAAGAGTTCGACAGTAAGGTCTCATGCTTTAAGAAGATCATACCGACAGACTACCGTCATATGCTGACTTTGATCGCCAAGTACGAGGAGCAGGGTATTGCTCACGACCAGGCGGTATACGAAGCATTCAAAGAAAGTACAAAAGTCGGCGCTTGATATTCGGGAGGATCTTATGGGTAAAGCAACAGGTTTTTTGGAATACGACAGGCATGAAGATTCATGGGTAGCTGAAGAAGCAAGGATCACAGGCTTTGAGGAATTCCACGATCATTTGAATGAAGAAGAGAGACGCTGCCAGGCAGCAAGATGCATGGACTGCGGCGTTCCTATGTGCCAGTCGGCTATATGTCTCAAGGGAATGGTAACGGGCTGTCCGCTGCACAACGTCATCCCGGAGTGGAATGACGAGATCTACAAAGGTCATTACGAGCATGCGCTTGCAAGACTTTTGAAGACAAGTAATTTCCCGGAGTTCACGGGAAGGGTATGCCCCGCGCTGTGTGAGAAGGCATGCATCAACGGAATAAATTCGGGAGCGGTTACGATCCACGATAACGAACTGTTCCTTATCGAGAAAGGTTTTGAGATGGGATACATGAAGCCCAGGATCCCCAAGACCAGATCAGGTAAGAAGGTTGCGGTTATCGGAGCAGGCCCTGCAGGTCTTGCAGTTGCAGACCAGCTCAACCACAGAGGACACGAAGTAACTGTTTTCGAGCGTGAAGACCAGATCGGCGGACTCCTGATGTACGGTATTCCGAACATGAAGCTCGACAAGAGCGTAATCGAAAGAAGAAGAAAGCTTATGGAAGCGGAAGGAGTGATCTTCAAGACCGGTGTTGATGTCGGAAACGGCGCTTCTTTCGACAAGATAGTAAATGAGTTCGATGCAGTTTCGCTTTGCTGCGGCTCCAAAAAGGCCAGAACGATCAATGCAAAGGGTGCTGACGTATGTAAGGATATGCACCTTGCGGTAGATTTCCTTAAGTCCGCTACCAAGGATCTGCTGGCAGGCAAAAAGGGCAAGTGGACGATAAGTGCCAAGGACAGGAACGTAGTAGTTGTCGGAGGCGGTGATACGGGAAATGATTGTGTCGGTACATGCATCAGACAGGGTTGCAGATCCATTATCCAGCTGGAGATGATGGCAAGGCCGCCGAAGGAGCGACAACCCGGCAACCCGTGGCCGGAGTGGCCGAAGGTTGAGAAGACAGATTATGGTCAGCTCGAGGCCATAAAAGTATTCGGATCCGATCCGAGGATCTATGAGACAACAGTAAAAGAACTCGTGATGCAAAAGGGAAAGCTGACTCAGATAAAGACCGTAAAGGTCAGGTTCGAGGGAAGGAACCTTGTTGAGGTAGAAGGATCTGAGCAAACATTGAAGTGTGATCTTCTGATAATCGCCGCAGGCTTTGTCGGAGCAGAGGACTACATTGCGAAAGAAAGCAAAGTGGAGCTGACGCAAAGAGGAACAGTAAAGACAGAACCTGAACAATACCAGACATCCATTCCCAAGGTATTTACGGCAGGAGACATGCACAGAGGTCAATCGCTTGTTGTGTGGGCCATCACGGAAGGAAGGCACTGCGCGGCAGCAATTGATAAGTATTTAATGGGGTACACCCCGTTGATATAAAATGGGCAAAGTGAAGTGAACCCCCAAAGTTGGACAAAGACTTTGGGGGTTTTGTATGAAACAATCACGGAGTAATTCACATGATATCCCTTAACTCTTTCTTTGATAACGCATATGAACGCGGAATAATGCTTCAGAAGTTAGATTTAAGCAAAGTAGATGTTAACATGTTCGGTGCTATTGATAATACTTTGATCAATGACGGCTGCGGATTATATAGAGGAAGATTGATCCTTCCATATGAGCACCTGTCAAGATTCCAGAATGACCTGGTTTGACTTTTGGAAAATGGATATATGAGACCTCTCTACAGTTAATATGGCATTTATTGAGCGATAATCTGATACTTAATTGAAATATGGCGACTGGAGTTTGATCCAATCGCCGTTCTTTTTTGTTCACAGTACATTGTTGTAAGTTTGCGCTTCGAAGAGAACCATTTTAAGAACTATTTGTTATCGTTTTTTGACTGCAAAACACGTGTTTTTGCTTAAGTTTATTTGATTTATGTAAAAGGCTCCGGACGTTCCGGGGCCATTTGTTTGCCTGCAAATGCTTAAAACAGTGGGGGTTTAGGTTTTTGGGATTTCGGGTAAATGTCAAATCATATTCAAAAGGTATCATTATGCTTAAACTATTCGTATTTTATTTGTTTCGGAGTTAGGAATACAATTGCACATGAAATCAAAAATTATATCCAAAAAGCATTGATTGATAAAAACAATACCTTTTGGAAATGTTTTGAAGGAGGAGAGTTTATGGACACTAATTTAATCAGCAGCTTGATTGACGAGAAGGTCTTTGGCGTCTGGTTCCTGATCGGCGCGGCACTGGTCTTCTGGATGCAGGCAGGATTCGCGATGGTCGAGTGCGGCTTTGCAAGAGCAAAGAATGCCGGCAACATCATCATGAAGAACCTGATGGATTTCTGCATCGGTACAGTTGTATTTATAGCAATAGGTTTTGGCCTTTTCCTTGGCGAAGATATGCTTTTGGGATTCATGGGCAGGCCTAATATCGATATCATCACGAATTACGCAAGTTTTGACTGGTCTAACTTCGTATTTAATCTCGTATTCTGTGCCACGACAGCTACCATCGTTTCAGGTGCAATGGCAGAGAGAACAAGATTCCTGTCTTACTGCGTTTATTCCGCAGTTATCTCGGCAGTCATCTATCCTATCGAAGCTCACTGGACATGGGGCGGCGGCTGGCTCGCACAGATGGGATTCCACGATTTCGCAGGTTCGAACTGTATCCACATGGTAGGTGGTATCTCTGCATTGATCGGTGCTGCCATCTTGGGACCCCGTATCGGTAAGTTCGTAAAAGACAAGAAGGGTAAGATCACTAAAGTTAACGCATTCCCCGGCCACAACATCCCCATGGGTGCTCTTGGTGTATTCATCCTCTGGCTCGGCTGGTACGGATTCAATGGCGCTGCCTGCACAGACATGGCACAGCTCGGTTCAGTATTCGTAACAACAACAATCGCTCCTGCGATCGCTACAGTAGTCTGCATGATTTTCACATGGATCAAGTATGGTAAGCCCGACGTTTCAATGTGCTTAAACGCTTCTCTCGCAGGCCTCGTTGCAATCACAGCTCCTTGTGACGTAACAGACGCTCTCGGTGCAACGATCATCGGTGCTGTCTCCGGCGTACTCGTAGTATTCGGCGTATGGTTCCTTGATAATGTAATCAGAGTTGATGACCCTGTCGGTGCAGTTGCAGTTCATATGTTCAACGGTATCTGGGGTACGATCGCTGTAGGCCTCTTTGCAACAGATACAGCTCCTGCTTATTCAATCGCAGATGCAGCAGGCAATACAATGACAGGTCTGTTCTATGGCGGCGGCGTAAAGCTCCTCGGAATCCAGCTTTTAGGCATGGGTGCTACGGCAGCCTGGACAGCAGTTACTATTACGATCACATTCTTCATCATCAAGGCCATATTCGGTCTCAGAGCTTCCGAGGAAGAAGAGCTTACAGGTCTTGACGTTACAGAACATGGTCTCGCAAGCGCATACTCCGGTTTCTCACTCATGGACGTTTCAGGCGCAATGATGGAAGAAAACGAGAATACCGATCTTGGCACACCCGAATATTCCGAAGCTTCTGAGGCTCAGAAGAACGCAGCGATCAAGGTTGCTGTCGCACCTGAGATCGATACCGGAATGCATAAGGTAGTAATCATTGCCAAGCTCTCACGTTACGACAAATTGAGAAAGGCCATGAACGATCTCGGTGTAACCGGTATGACAGTTACCCAGGTCATGGGTTGCGGCATCCAGAAGGGTGCAGGCGAGAAGTACAGAGGTGTCGAGGTCGACGCTACGCTCCTTCCTAAGATCAAGGTTGAAGTCGTCGTATCCAAGATCCCTGTAGATAAGGTAATCGAGAAGGCTAAGGAAGTTCTTTATACAGGACATATCGGTGACGGTAAGATCTTCGTTTACAACGTAGGCAAGGTCGTAAAGATCCGTACCGGTGAAGAAGACTACGCTGCACTGCAGGACGTAGAGTAACAAACAGTTATTAAATTTTAGGAGGAATAAAATTATGGAAATGAGATCTGTACCGGAAATGTTCGGTGAAAACGTATTTGACGACAGAAACATGAGAGCGGTTTTATCCGAGGATGTTTATCAATCACTCAGAAAAACCATTGATGAGGGTGCCAAGCTTGAGACAAAAGTTGCGGATCAGGTAGCAGCAGCTATGCGTGACTGGGCACTTTCCAAGGGCGCAACACACTTTACACACTGGTTCCAGCCTTTGACAGGCGTAACAGCTGAGAAGCACGATTCATTCATCGAGCCTTCTCCTGACGGCGGAGTCATAATGGAATTCTCCGGTAAAGAACTCATCCAGGGCGAGCCTGACGCTTCGTCATTCCCGACAGGCGGAATCAGAGCTACTTTCGAGGCAAGAGGATATACTGCGTGGGATCCTACATCTTATGCATTTATCAAGGATAAGACACTCTGCATCCCGACAGCTTTCTGCTCATACACAGGCGAGGCACTTGATAAGAAGACACCTTTATTGAGATCCATGGAAGCTTTGAACAAGCAAGCTCTCCGTATCCTGAAGCTTTTCGGAAATGAAGATGCCAAGTACGTTCATACTTCAGTAGGTCCTGAGCAGGAGTACTTCCTCATTACCAAGGAAATGTATGACAAGCGTCCTGATATCAAGTACACCGGAAGAACACTTTTCGGCGCCAAGGCTCCTAAGGGACAAGAGATGGATGACCATTACTTTGGCGTTATCAAGCCCAAGGTTCAGGAATTCATGAACGATCTTAACCAGGAACTCTGGAAGCTCGGTATCCTTGCCAAGACTGAACATAACGAAGTTGCTCCCGCACAGCACGAGCTCGCTCCGATCTATTCTTCAACGAATATCGCTACAGACCAGAACCAGCTCATGATGGAGATCATGCAAAAGGTTGCTTCACGTCACGGATTGGTATGTCTCTTACATGAGAAGCCGTTCGCAGGCGTTAACGGATCAGGTAAGCACAATAACTGGTCAATGTCGACGGATACAGGCATCAACCTCCTCTCACCCGGCGCTACACCTTATGAGAATGCCCAGTTCCTGCTCTTCCTTTGCGCAGTAATCAAGGCAGTCGACGATTACCAGGATCTTTTAAGACTCGCGGTAGCTACTGCAGGTAACGATCACAGATTGGGCGCTAACGAGGCACCTCCGGCAATCATCTCAATCTTCCTTGGCGATGAGCTCTCCGCTATCCTCGACGCCATCGAAAATGACACACCTTATGAAGGTTCCGAGAAGAAGATCATGAAGCTCGGCGTTGATGTACTTCCCCGCTTTGCCCGTGATACCACAGACCGTAACCGAACTTCACCGTTTGCTTTCACAGGCAACAAGTTCGAGTTCAGAAGCCTCGGTTCTTCTAACAGCATCGCTTGCGCTAACATGATGCTCAATGCTGCTGTTGCAGAGTCTTTGAAGATCTATGCCGACAGACTTGAAGGCGCGGATGATTTCGAGATAGCATTGCATGACATGATCAAGAAGACCATCAAGGATCACAAGAGGATCCTCTTCAACGGTAACGGTTATGATGATGCATGGGTCAAGGAAGCAACAGAGGTAAGAGGTTTGTCCAACTATAAGACAACACCTGACTGTATGCCTCACCTGCTCGATGAGAAGAACGTAAAGATGCTTACATCACACAAGGTCTTCACTGAGGCAGAGCTCAAGTCCAGAGTAGAGATCATGCTCGACAATTACAGCAAGCAGGTTCTTATCGAAGCCAACACAATGCTTGAGATGAGCAGACGCATGATACTTCCTGCGATCGAGTGCTATGAGAACAAGCTCTCCGGAGCAGTCGCTGCCAAGAAAGCAGTTTCTCCTTCTGTTGCATGTGTTTATGAAAACGACATCATCACAAAGCTCTCAGATCTTGCAGACAAGGTCTATGCCGGAGCTATCGATCTTGAGAAGGTTATCGGTGAGGCAAGCAGCGAAAGCGATATCATCGCAGAGAGCTGCTCGATCAAGGATAATGTCATCCCTGTGATGGATGTTATCCGTAAGGCTGCCGATGAAGCCGAGACATATGTCTCCAAGGAATGCTGGCCGCTTCCTTCATATGGTGACCTGCTCTTCAGCGTAAAATAACAGATCCTCATATTCCACCCAACTAAGTAACCCCCGGAGCTTTCGAGCTCTGGGGATTACTTAGAATTATGTTTAGAGTTTTTAATATATTAAGAAAAGAGATGATGACGTATGACTAAATTTATATTCGTAACCGGAGGCGTTGTTTCAGGATTAGGCAAGGGTATCACAGCTGCATCTTTGGGAAGACTTCTTAAAGCCAGAGGACTTAAAGTTGCTGCCCAGAAACTGGACCCTTATATCAATGTTGACCCCGGTACGATGAGTCCGTATCAGCACGGCGAGGTGTATGTCACTGAAGACGGTGCCGAGACGGATCTCGATTTGGGTCACTACGAAAGATTCATCGACGAAGACCTGAACAAGTATTCAAACCTCACGTCAGGCCGTGTTTACTGGAACGTCCTCAACAGAGAAAGAAGAGGAGAGTATCTTGGTTCAACGGTTCAGGTCATTCCGCATATAACGAATGAGATAAAAGAATTTGTCTACCGCGTAGGCAAGAAGACAAATGCAGACGTCGTCATCACGGAAATTGGAGGAACAGTAGGTGATATCGAGTCACAGCCCTTCATCGAGGCTGTAAGACAAATATCATTGGAAGTCGGAAGAGAGAACAGCCTCTTCATTCACGTAACCCTGGTTCCTTTCTTAAGAGGTTCTGATGAGCACAAATCAAAGCCGACACAGCACTCGGTAAAAGAACTGCAGGGAATGGGTGTAAATCCCGGCGTTCTGATCCTGAGATGCGATGAGCCTCTTGAAGATGAAATAATGAAGAAGATCGCACACTTCTGCAATGTTAAGGAAGACTGCGTTATCGAGAACATCACACTGCCTAACCTCTACGAGGCACCCCTTATGCTCGAGGAGTCACACTTTTCCGAGATCGTCTGCAGGGAACTCGGCATAGATGCCGGCGAACCCGACCTTGCACATTGGAAAGATATGGTAGATAAGATCCATCATATTGATACTGAGGTAAAGATCGGTCTGGTCGGCAAGTACGTCCATCTCCACGATGCTTACCTCTCTGTTGCGGAAGCTCTTAAGAGCGCAGGATATGCCAATGATGTCAAAGTGATCATCGAATGGATCGATTCGGAATTCATCACTGAACAAACGGTTGAAGAAAAACTGTCAGGACTTGACGGTATCATCGTGCCGGGCGGTTTTGGTGACAGAGGTATTCACGGTATGATCCTGGCTGCCAAATATGCCCGCGAAAATAATATCCCATACTTCGGCATATGCCTTGGAATGCAGATCGCCGTCATCGAGTATGCCCGTAATGTCCTGGGCATTGCCGATGCGAATTCGGGAGAGTTTGACGAGCAGTGTGCCAATAAGGTAATAGACTTCATGCCGGGTCAGAGTGATGACATCGATAAAGGCGGTACGCTCCGTCTCGGTGCTTACCCCTGCAAGATCGCTCCTGACAGTCTCCTTTATGAATGCTACGGCAAGGATGAGATCCAGGAACGCCACAGACACAGATATGAAGTAAATAATGATTACAGGGCGAAGTTTGTTGAGAGCGGGGCACGCTTTGCAGGTACCGCTCCTGATGATTCACTCGTGGAAGAGATGGAGATCCCGGGTCACGACTTCTATCTGGGCGTCCAGTATCACCCCGAGTTCAAGTCAAGACCTGACAGGGCTCATCCGATCTTCAAGAGATTTATCAAGGCTGCAAAAGATAAGACTTAAACTAATTAAACAGGGCTGTCTCAAAAAATGAGATAGCCCTGTTACTTATCTGATAAAGCGGATTGATGGATCACTCGCCGTCTTTAAATATCTGATAGCGTTCTATAAGCTCATCTGACGGTTCAAAACCTGCCAGAAGATCATCAGCCTGCTCAATGATATCTTCATATTCAATAAGAGGCATATAGTAAAGCTCATATTCCAGACCGTTATATTCCGTATGGTACAGAATAAACGACCGCTTCTTTGCAGAGTAATCATAGAAATTGCTGACACGGGCGATAACATTCAGATCTTCGTCCAGAAGATAAGCGAACTTTCCTGTATATGTCAAAAGATAATAATCCGTGCCTTCAAGCTTTTTCATCGAGCAGAAAATACCAGATTTGTCATATATCTTTTTAAGGCAGTGCTTATGCTTTTTGTCAGATGCCGAATAGATCAGGAGGTTGTTGTCTGTTCCGCGGGTAGCTATATATTTTCCGTCACTTGATTTGATCTCGTCGCCGATTTCTGTCATTTTCCCGCGCAATGCTGTTCTCTCTTCAATACTTCCTTTGCCGGCTGATTCATATCCGTCATATGATCTGTATTTATAGCGGACCACCGAATCCGACTTGGAAAACAGAATATAAAGACTATCATCCTTGAATGCTGCAGCCTCTATATGCTCCTTCGGAACTTCCGAGAAAAACGAGAGCGAATAATCATTTAGTACACCATCTTCAACATCGTAAAGATAAATTGCTGAATTCGACGTTATGATCAGCTCATATCCGCTTTTGAAGGGTGCGGCACAAATAACCTGCGCTCCGCCAAGATAGGTTTCAAGGAACAGATAATCACCCGGCCCCTGCCAGAAGCTTTCGCTTGGCATATCGATTATTTCTTCAGGGAAAAATACATCCACTTCATAAATACCGAGCGCATTGGACAGGGCATATTGGCATTCCGGTACATAAGGCGTCTCCGTGTCATCCAAACTGTCCGGCATAGCCATTCTTGCCGAATATACCGCAGCCTGACCCAGTCCCCGTTGAAGGAGTTCTTCGGACACCAAAGACATTGACTGGGCAAATTTGATCTGCTGCTTGCGGTAATCTTCCTCAAGCTGCAGATGCTGATCTGCTATGATCTTCCTTTGATTATTTATGTGTATTGACAATGCTGTGCTGGTGACCGCATATATCAAAAAGACACCAGCCACAATTGAAGCGATCAAGGACATCTTTCTTATGCGCTGTTCCCTGTGACGCTGCTTGAGATCGTCATAACCCAGCCCGTACATGGGAGCGGCCATACGGAGGATGGCATCATCCATCTTCTTTTTTCTTATTTTTTTCGAAGGTCCCCTGACATCTGCTGCAAGAGGTTCTACCGTCTCCCTAATTACCTGTGCATTCCCGTTGGCATCGGTGACCGTTTTTTCACGGAAGCATATTGCCTGCGGGAAACTGTCTGCGGGCTCGCCTTCTGCAAGTACGGCAAGGATATGGTCCTTTCCCTTATATTTCGAGAAAAGGTCGATCTCTTTTGCACACCATAAAGACTCTTTTAATCTTGGAGAACAGATGACGATAAGCCAGTCGGAATTCTGCAGGGCCTCATTGATCGGATCTGACAGATTATCCGCAAGAGGGAGTTCCTCCGTATCACGGAAAACTCTTCTTATCTTGTGCTGCTCTTTGGGAAATTTATCCCGAAGATTTTTAGGCAGCGAAAAAGCTTCCAGGCGCTTGTGGATTCCGGATGCGATCTCAGAGTCAAGCTCGCTGTGTCTGTAACTTATAAATGCGTTGTAATGTACTTTATTTATAATCCGGCCTCCTGTAAGTCTGGCGGACAGCGTTTCTGTTTTGAAGCAATTGATCTGCTGCCTTCACTTATATTTAGAATAATCATATATTTATGACTCATATTGTATCACCCAAGCACCTTATTCCCAAATTCTGTACCGGATCTGTTAAGATACCCCCGGAAAGACACGATCCGGCATGTCAGACGTAATTGCCTTATGACGCACGAAAAAAGTTGTTGACATTTGTTGGCATCCCCTATATAATTCTTTACTGCGTCGTAATGGGTTTGGGCAACTATGCCCTTTTCTCTTGACGGAAGAGAATTTTTATGGTAAATAAAAATGCTTTTCAACCAAGAAACCGCTTAAACCATGTGTTTTTAAGCTTTGTGTGAGGTGATTCGTTAACAATGGTCCATTCCGTAAAACAAGGCAAGACAGAGCGACAGTCGTATTCCAAGATC
>JAFWMQ010000005.1 GCA_017510605.1 Clostridiales bacterium | reverse complement strand
ACAAGGGTTTCAGGGATTCCCTGACAAGCTATTTGCGCATTTGTATATACATGCGCGATGCTTGTTCGTCCGTTCCGAAGTAATATGATAACCAAAACAATGAAGTCCGTAAGCAAGTCTTATTACTTCTTCCAGAAGTAAACGCCTTATGACTTTTGACACTGCGCATCAAAAGTCAAGGCGCCCTTCGGGATCATTTTACGAAATAGACCGACAGGATGTATTATAATCCTATCAGTCTTATTACATTTAAACTGATGCTATGCTTTGTCTTTGCGTAACTGCCTTATGAATACAAACCAAGGAGTTTTTCACATGTTTTTTTCGGAGAAATTTATAAAATTTACAGAAAATAGCCCATGGTGTCCCAAATTCGTTACACCTCGAGTCATAAATCATGTTTCTTTGATAACTGAAATAGATATCAAAGAGACGTTTACACCCTTGATCAAGTGATTGATCCGCCATTTTCTCCTATAATCCCTCTTCGGATTGAAACTAGTTTTTAGTAAACCGTAAGGCTCCCGTATTGCTGACTACGGGATCATGGGAATCTCACCCCGGGTGACTGATACGCCCCCGCTGCTCTTCACAGAAGTATCATTATCACTTTGTATCTGTCATCGCCTCCCTCAGGTTGCAACCCTGATTCTGACTCATCCCCGTTATCGCTCTCTTCATAAGAAGGTCATCGCGCGGTCGGAGTCAACTTGGCTTGGGATTTTAACCCCGATACAAGTTAACGTACCTTACGGCCTTTATTCAGTTGTCAATGTACGGTGAAGGTGTTGCTTTTCGCGTCCCTTCACCTGTAAGGAATGGGAGAGGGCAAAACGGCACATAGTTTTTGAAAGAAGTCTGAAATCTGTCACAAATACACATGGATCTGACAAATTGACAAAGAAAAAGTGCCTTTCGGCACTTTTCAAAGTTGTGAGATAATCACAAAGAGTTAAGTTAGCATTTCAACAGTCCAATTACCGTAAAGTTTTACTTCGTGTTATATAAAATTCTTTCCCTTAAACTTTCCCTTGTAATCGCAAAAACGTTAATAACATGCAATAACTCGAGATAACAGTTAAAGGGTTCGTGACACGTATAAAGCTCAATGTTTTCAAGGGTTTTCGAGGAATCAGATAACAAGAAATATCATCTGGTAAAACCTGGAAAAAGTGTCGCCATCAAAAAATCCTTAAAGAGTTGGAAAATTTATCAGGGTTATCGTTTTTCTGAACCTGTACCCGTCGAAGATTTTGAGAGGCAGTGTTTTGATCAACAGTTCATTTCACCACGCATAAAAGTCAATTCACCACAAAATCATCAAATACTTGCAGATCACCGTTAGTATGTGGTCAGTTGTGATTCTTGCATATTAGACATACCTTTGACAGGTAAATCTAATAAATCCACTCAAGAACGCAATTCAGTTTTTTCAATCTATATAACTTAATTTTCGAAGGAGACCAACATGAAAAAAGGAACGTTTTTCTTTATCCAGGCCATTGTATCTCTCATCATTACGAGCTTGATCTGGTACATGACTGTTAATTTTCTTGATATCGCAATGAATGATATCGATATGCATGGCATAGTTGTTACGGATGCTACAAAATCACCCTTTTTGATTTTCGCCGGATGTATAGCTATATACTTTATCCTGACGGTTGTCTATATCATTATCGGTGCCAAACACGTCCGGGATTGGCGTCCATCTGCAATAATTGTCAGCATCTTGATCTTTGTTTTCATGCTTATCTTCGGATTGTTTGTTCCTGGTATTATTGCGTCTGTAAGCGAGCAGCTTACCACAATTCCTCAGACGATTCACAGTATAGTTGACAGTTGGTGAAGATAATCTGATCAGATGATCACTTCAGCCCTGAAAAGGAATCCGAAAGGCTTTTCTTCGCAAGATACAGACAGTTCGCCGCCGCAGTCTTCGGCGGCGCTTCTGATGTTGGAGATACCGAAGCCGTGATTCTTCTTGTCTGATTTGCTTGTAACGATCTTGCCGTCTTTTATCTTCGGATGGTCAACACAGGGATTGGTAACAGAGATCATGAAGAAATTCTCAGTGTGCTTAAACTGCAGGTCGATCACTCTGTATTCTTCAGCAAGCTCATTAAGCCCCGGATCGGATGCGGCTTCGATCGCATTGTCCAGGAGGTTTCCGAGCATTTTACACATGTTCACGGGAGAGATCTCAACATCTGTTATCGCGCCTGTGACATTAAGTGCAATGCCCGAAGATGCAGCGCGCTTCTTCTTATCCGCAATGATGGCATCCGCAATGACGTCGCCGGTGTGACTGCTGACATTTGTGCCCGCGAGACCTTCGCTCATCTCTTCAAGATAGTCGCGCATCTTATCGTATTCGCCGCTCTCCAGAAGGAGCATTAAGACCTGCGTGTTGTTTCTCATGTCGTGACGCATTGAACGTATCTCGGAATCTGCCTTTGCGGACGCTTCGAAATACTTCGTCTGCGTGTCCATCAGTTCCTCGTTGATCTTGTTGAGCTGCTTAAGGCTGTCACGCTCTTTGCTCGTCGACCTGAGGAAGAAAAACAGTCCCAGCGTAACTAATATCAGCATGAGCAGGAGCGGTCTTGATATATCGGTATCGACAACGACCGGGCTGTATAATTCGTCCGCAATAAATGAGTTCGTAAGGAGCATGAATACGGTAACGACACCCAGTACGGGAAGAGACAGCGGTGTGTTGTCATTTTTCCGCCTGATCCTCGCGATAATGAACAGGAACAGGAACACTAACGTCATTGTTGTTAATTCGAGTATCAGAGCGCCAAGCTTCTGATCGGATTCGTTCTCCAAGTTAAACAGATCCACCAGACGGAACTCCACGTCCTCGAATATATGAATGAGCGAACCGATCGTCTCATTAGTCAGAAAGAGCGCGAGGAGTCTTTTCCAGAACTTGCCGCGGAGCATGAACAGCAACACGACAAAATGGATGAACGTAAGGATCAGTCTTATGACGACTTCGCCGTCAATTACCAGGTTTTCCGTCTCGTACAGCGAGGGAAATAAGATATATCCTATGTCTCCAGCTATACCGGTTACTACAGCCATAGCCAAAGAGAAAATATATGCTGCTTTTTTGTTTTTGAATTCGTATTTGAATACGCCGTTGACCGCATAAGTGAGGGACATAATGACGGTAAACGGGAATACCGGCAATGCCAGAAGAGTATAAATGTTATTCATCTGCCGGCTCTCCTGATGTATTCGAAGAGCATTTTCTTCGCGTCAGCCGCGCTGCCTCGCGCGACAGGCAGAATGTCGCCGTTATCCATTGCGATATCGGCGCTGCCGAGCTTTTTAACGTGGGCAAGATTTACATAATAGGATCTGTGGCACTTGCAGAAATCCTTGCTGATCCCGTCAATCATTTCGAGCGCCTGAGCAAATTTCATGCGCATTTCGATAGTATCTTTCTTAAATACAAAGCGCACGGAATTATTAGCCGCTTCAACATATATGAGATCGTTAATTCCATAAACTATCTCTTCACCATCTTTTCTGAGAATGATCTTCTCTTCCACCTTGAGTTTCTTCTCGAGTTCGTTCAGAGTCTCCAGCAGCTTATCCTTTTTGACGGGCTTGCTCAAAAATCTGAATGCGTCGACTTCATATCCCTCCATCGCCATCTCTGTGTGGCTCGTAAGGAAAATGATAGGAATATCTTTTGAATACTTACGGATCACCTTGGCTGTGGACATGCCGTCCAATTCCTTCATCTCAATATCGAGAAAGACTGCATCCAGTTCAAAACCGTTTTCAAAGCTCTTTACGATCTCGCTGCCGTCGGAATAAAGATAACAGCTGACATTCTCCGCGCCGTATACGGCATAGATCAATTCGGCGACGTGGTTTCTGTATACACTCTCATCGTCAACAACTGCAAGCCTCATGGAATCCTCCGGCAGAAAAATAAAAAGGAGCTGTCTTACGGCAACTCCTTATATTTTATTTATTTATCCTATCAGAGCAATAGTTATTTACTGATTATCCCACTGTTCTTCCGCTGTCGAGCACGACGGTTCTCGTGCCGTATGTGGCACACTCTTCGGAGTGGGTTACCTGGAGGATCGTAAGACCCCTTTCCTGATTGAGTCTTCTGAACAGATCCATGATCTCTCCCGTGGACTTCTTGTCGAGGTTTCCCGTAGGCTCATCGGCAAGGATAACCTTGGGGTTGCCGATAACTGCTCTTGCGACAGCTACTCTCTGCTGCTGTCCGCCCGAAAGCTGGTTGGGCATTGACTTACGTTTTGCTGTGAGCCCCGTGATCTCAAGTATCTCATCAAGTTCCTTCTTAAGAGATGACTTTGTTTTTCCATTCATCGTCTGGGGAAGAAGGATGTTGTCTTCTACCGACAGGTTCATGACGAGGTTATAGAACTGGAAGACAAATCCCACATTCTGAAGACGGAGATCTGAAAGTTCTTTATCCTTAAGGGAACCGATCTCCTTGCCGCAAAGTGAGATGCTGCCTTCAAAACTCCTGTCAAGGCCTCCGATAAGGTAAAGGAGTGTCGACTTGCCTGACCCCGATGCGCCCATTAAAGATACGAATTCACCTTCCTGGACATACATGCATGCTCCGTTCAACACCTGGTTGAGACTTGTGTTCTTACCGAATGTCTTGCTGACGTTATTAACCTCAATTACTGTATTCATCTTTATATCCTCCGTATATTATTCGTACTTGATCTGCTCTGCTATCTTCATCTTGCGCAGGTTCTTGATCGGGAACAGCACCGTGCCAGTGAAGGCTGCCACAAGCATGACAAAAAACAGCAAAGTCGCTAACGGGTTTGAATTGACCGTCATATCCAATGAAGTGGAATTGGAAGTAGCATTGTTTATAACAACTGTCAGCATCACACCCGTCAGTGTACCAAGGCCCGATGCGGTAAGAGAGGTTATGAGCATTTCCCTGACAAGTATTCCCGACAATTTGCTCTTGCCCATAGCGGTCGAAAGCAGAACTGCACACTCTTTCCTTCTTCCTTCGAAACCTATCAGCTGGTTGCTGATCATACCTACGAGCGTCATTCCGAGAGCGATTATGATGACCGCTGTCATGATGGCAGAAAACTTAGCTGTACTTGCTTTGTCATCGGCTATCATCTCATCCATCGTCTTTACCTCAGAGTATGCACCGGCAGCATAAGTCTTTATGGCTTTTGCCACATAGTCCGGATCATCACACTTTATCAGGTATTCACCCGGTTTCTCCCTGTAGATCTTATAGTATTCATCATATGGCATAATGAAACACCCGTTTCCATCATATGATTCCTGCTTAAAGAAAGCCGCTATCCTATACTCTCTTTCGATAGGGAAAACTCCCTTGGAATCATAAGTGATCTTTATAACGTCACCGGCATTAAATCCGTGAGCAGAAGCATATTTTTCACAGACCAGGATACTTCCGTCATCTACCTTGTCAGGAAGATCGCTGAAGAACGTGTAATATTTATATCCTCCGTCAGGCATCGCATAGAAAGTACAATATTCATCTTTATTTCCGCTGTCGTTGATCTCCGCGAAATCTTTTTTGGTGTATATGACTTCCGTGCCGGTAACAGTGTCGAGTTTATCTATGAATGAGTATTTCTTAATGTTGTCATTGCAAGTTACCTTCACGTCACAGGTGTAATATATGCTTCCGACGGAATCTGAAGCAGATTGGGCAAATGCGAAGATAATTACACTCATCGCTGCAGCCGTTACGCAAAGAACTCCGCTTCCGACCGTACTCTTTCTGGAAATTGCTTCAACAGAAGCAAGTGACCAGCCTGCATTTTCGGTCTTTTCAGCCAATCTTTTGATAAGATCCGTAACGCCCTTAAAGATCCAGGGGAACAACAGTGCAAGTGCCGTAACCGAACACAAAAGACATACAATGGCACCCGGCATGCTCTTACTGAAGAAGATAGAGAGAAATGCCCCAAGTATCATTGCCAGGCCGGCAAAAAGCCCTGCTTTACTGAATCTGTAGGCTGTGTCCCTGTTATCAAAGATAATGTCTCTGATCGATGTCTTAAGCGCTTTAAGGATTGCCCTTAACGGAATAAGGCATTCAATGAGCATGGCGCAGAGAATTACACAGACAACAAGAACAACCGACAGGGAGGGGATCCCCGTATCATATTTGTTTCCGTCGGATGTTGTGCCTCCCGAGAACATCTTCAGTATCGGTATTCTTATGAGTCCGTATACGGCGACCGCCGGGATACTGCCCAACAATGCATAAAGTATATTTTCGAGCAATAACACGCGTGCAGTTCCTACAGCACTCATTCCAAGGCTTCTCAAAGTTCCGATGAAAGCCATTCTCTCGCTTACGATCCTGTTGCAGATCGATGCCGTAACGAAGATAACGAGAAGGAATGTGATCGCAAACAGCAGATAAATGTAGGATGTCAGCTCATCGATCGAGCCAAGGCTGTCCATAGAAATGTTAAAATCAAACGTGTTGGCAGTCGGATATAATTCTTTCATCATATCCATGGCTTTATCTTTCTCGTCATCATTCAGGACATCTATCATAAAGACGGTTGAACCCTTTCTTCCGGCTGAAAGGACCTCTTGTGTTTCCCTGTTGATCAAAGCCACATTTCCGCTAAGAAGAACATTCTTGGTATCACTTGGGATTATCGACACAACTTCAAGTTCAACATCTTCGTCTGCCCTGTCATGAACAGTGAATTTATCTCCGATGCCATAGCCATAATCACGCGAAAAAGCGGTTGTAATGGCAGCTTCTCCGAATCCGACCGTCATGGGTTCTATGAACCTCATGTCAGCCGCTTCATCGAAATCAACTGCGTAAATGTCCAGATAATCAGTTGTTACGTAATTATATTCGCCTTCAATATCCTTATAGAGGATCTCACTTTTGCCATTCAGGATCATAACATCTGATTCAGGAAATCCGTCAGGTAATCCCTTGTTTCCGGATGAACCTGCCGACACCATGAAATCCGCTCTGGATATTCCGGCAAAAATGCCGTTTAGAATTCCTTTTATGCTGGATACCATGTCAAAGCTCAGCATTGCACTGACTGAACAGACAAAGATCGCAAAGACCACCATAAGTGTCCTGAAGGGTTTACCGAATATGTTTTTGAGTGAAGTCTTAAGTATAATATTCATTTTTCATTCCCCCTGTTAATACCATCTTGATATTCTGTTTTCGGGAGCTATGTACATTCCGTCGCCCTCTTTAACGCCGTACACTTCATAAAACTCATCAACGGTAGAAAGTATTGCGTTGACTCTTAAAATTTCGGGACTGTGAGAATCATATGCCAACTGGTTGATAATAGCTTTGTCTGTTTTCTTAAGGCACCAGCATACGGCATAATTTTCAAAGATCTTTTTCAGGTCTTCGTCCGTCTTTGCCAGAGTAATTATGACTTCCATACCGCCGAGATCTGCATAGTTCTCTCCCAGAGTCTGTTCGCCGTCGACATGATAAACACCGAACACCGTGAAGTTATCCTCAAAATATGAGACAGCTTTCTGATCGCGCTCTTTCAGGATCTGTATGTCCTCATCGGGAATCAGGTCCGGTGTGTAATTACCATCCTTATCAAAATAGATACCGCTGCTGTCAAAAGCATGTCCTATCTCGTGACCTATTACTGATCCCAAACCGCCAAGATTCGTATAATAATCTGCATCACTGCTGAAATAAGGTTCGTTGGTAATTGCAGAGCAAATGGTTACACTGTTGACCGCAGGATTGTAGAATGCGTTGAGAGACTGCATCTCTGCCGTTACTGCTTTGCGGTCTGTGGGTTTAGTCACACTGTCAATAACATCATGGGCTTTGATCCTTTGATAATTGATCATCAGGTTGAAATAATCTCCGGACAGATCCGCATACTTTGAGCAATCCTGTCTCTTAAGATCCATTCCGGTTATGAATACGATATTGTCGAGCTTTTCGAGCAGTCTTGTCCTGGTTGACTCTGTAAGCCATGCAGCGTTGGTAATTACAGATCTATATCCTTCTTTGATGTCACTGCACATTACGAGAAGAGCATCGTCTGTTTCCTTTGTATAGAAACGTTCGACATAGAGCACATCCGTTTCCGCAGAGAACGTTTTCCTGATCTCATTGATCGCCTGTTTCTCAGGTTCTTCATAATTGTCTTCAACATAGATCTCGAGTTCCGGATAATGAGGCGCAATAAATCTCATGTAATGTGCATAAATATCAAAGATCTTCCAAGCCTTTAAAGCATCAACGTTCTCATCTGTCATCAGGGAATTAAGGCACTCTGCCTGGTCTTTATCCATAAGGCAGAAATCCTTACAGTAATCCGTATCAAAACCGATCGCTTTTAGATTTTCCATCAGGTTGATATTGGAATATAACCTGTTTATCTCATCCGCGGAATAATGATCTGCATATTCATAAATATTGACGGCATCCTGCACTTCCATATTACTTTTGCCGAAAAGTTCCAAAGCAAAAGAGGCAAGCTTTTTACCATATTCTCCGGCAGTATCCGCATCATATCCCAGCGTCAGCATACAGGTCTTTACATCATCGGCAAGAGTATTAAGTGCAGAATTATCTTCTCTCATATCAGAGAAATATCCGGATCCCACATTGGATATGGGATTAAAGATGATCATCTTTCCGTCAGAAGAATAAATACTGTTGTCTACCGAAATCCCGAAATAACTATTTACTCCGAAATCCCTATATGCCTTCGCATCCAATTTTATAAGCTCTTCAACGGTTTCAGCATTTTTGACTTCATCGATCAACGAAGCTAACTCTTCCGGTACCGGCTCAGATGCAAAATCATAATCCAGAAAAGTTTTATAAGCTTTCTGTATTACATATTCCTCACTGCCCTTTTCATATCCTGATCCCGCAACAGCATCCCTGATAACAGTCTCGATCTGGGAATCGACAAGACTGGTGTCAGCTGCATCTCCGGCATAGTTTGAACCATACTTAATTACTGAATTTCCGAGAGTATCCTTGTTAACGGAATAGTAGTAATCATCCTGAGGACGTGACGAGAAGGTCTTTGACGTCTCCGAAGTCTCTTCCGTTCCGGTTACTGCCGGTGTACAGCCCGATATCAGAGATGCTGTAATTGCACAGATCAAAGCAGCTCCAATCAACTTCTTCATAGTGTATCTCCTCTTAATTCATATTCATCGACATCGTGATGCACATCATTGTTGCTGTCTCTTCGGCGACAACAGCCGCGATCGCATTACTTATGACCGCACTGTTGACTGCACTGTTGTAAACCCGGTCACTACAGTCAGAAAGCATCTCAGCCACGAGGACGGCAGCAAACATAAGCCGTTCGCGTTTTTCCAGCGACCAGTTTCCGAATCCCTTTTCTTTCCTGAGGATCTCTTCTGTTTCTATAACCAGATCAACCAGTTCATCCTTACCGATATCAAGACCGGTCAGCGCGCCTAAAGAGGAAAACTCATAATAATTGCCGTATTTAGCGTTGTTTTCCTTAAATGCAGCAAACAACTCTGCTGCTTTATCACATTTTCCTTTCAGATCACCTTCGCTGATCACGAGAAGCTCGCTCAATCCCTGGATGGCATTGGCATCCGCCTTAACCTTAAGCTCTTTCTTGAGATATACATAACATGTCTCTATCTCTTCCACTGCCGTATCGGTATCTTTGCCTGTCATTGCCAGAAGAACCGCAAATGCTATGTCGCTCTCATCCGAAAGAAGCGGATGTTTCCTGCTGAGCTTATTAACGATCTCTTCCATGCGGACTGCTATCTTTCCTGCTTCACTCATCCTGCCGAGATCAACGATCGTCATGGCGGAAAGCACCATGCAGTTATACTCGACGATCCTTTTTCCTCTTAATGTCTTATAGACACCAAGTACTTCATCGATATATCTTTCAGGATCATTCTGCATTGACATCTTCGTCAGTACGGCGAGTTCAACTGTTGCTCTGAATGAAGAGAAGATACTCGTTTTAGAAGCTAACACCTTTCTTGCTTCCTTCATCTTCTCAATATCAGCCCTGCGGTTTGCATTCGTCAGGATAAGGCTTGATACCAGACAGTTAAGCCCATACTCAAATACGAATGCATCTCCGACAGCCTGTCTGTTCTGTACAAACAGATCGATCTTAGTCTTTAGTTCCGAATTCATCTTATGCCGTCTCCTTCACACATTTTGTATGGCTTGGATATTAGCATGCAGATTTGTATATACCGGATTATGTGGTGAATTGCAGTATTAGAGTGGCGAGTTGCTTGACCGGTATTCCATGAAATGCAATTTACCACCGATATCATGCATTTCACCACGAAAACCGCAGCGGCCGGATCACAGATGATACTATCCGCTTAACAAAACCGGAACGGAAATAAGTGAGGAAAACGATTATGAAGACCAACGTTATTGCTGATACAAAGATATTCACAAGAAAAAACACGGCAATGTTACTGATAGGATTCCTTACACCGGTTGTCCTGCTCGGCAGCCAGGCAGTTTTAATGTTTATATCAGGATCTTCTGAAGTCACAGATAAAACCGTAAAGAAATATGCTGTTAAAAATGTATATCGTACAGAAGAAATATCCGGTGCTCCGGATGTCAGTATTTATAACAACGACGGGTATGAAGAAGAACTCCCGATAGTATTGGACAGTGACGATATCCGTTTCAGGGACGCTCTTCTTCCGAGCTTTGGCAGAAGATTTTGATCTTTTATTCTTCGATATTATTGTGGGGGGCGGAACGGATGGTGTATGGTGTGCGGACATCACTTTTCCTGTAAATTTCCTGTTTGACCCGTTATTGGAAATGTTTTAGGTAAAATCAAGCAATTTTACCTAAAACATTTCCAGAAAAAGGCAAATCAGGAAAATGCAGGAAATAACTCTTTGAATAGGTTGAGGTATGGCGAAAAGAAACAGGCGCCGGGAAGCGATGCCTGTTTTCCAATCCCGCTATTTCTTCATCCTCATTTCTTCCCAACGCTGTTTGCGTTTGAGTATTTTGATCATAGCTTCGTCTTTGTCTCTTCTCAAATAGAATACAATGATCGAAGGAATGAGACACAGACCTGTTAATATTACGCTTGCTGCCGAAGCCCTGTTATACAGATAACTTCCGGCAAATGCCTGATTCCGTACATACATAAGCATCGTGAGTCCGGCGTTGTTGCAATGTGTTCCGATGATCATTGCCGGGACGTCGAACAGATTGAGTCCTCCCAGTATAGACACGACGATCAGATATGTCAGGACCTCACGCATACAGGGAAGCGTAATCTTAAAGAAGGTCTGCAGCCTGTTGCATCCGTCTATCTCCGCAGCCTCAAAAACCTCTGTTCCGATACCAAGGATGCCGGCAATGATAAGGATCATCGTGGAGCCGTAATACATATAGATATTTACGGCGATAATGATCAGTTTGACCGACCATTCATGTGAGAAGAAATCGTAATTCTCTCTTTCGATCCCGAAAAATCCGGCAAACAGATTGCATATATCATTGACTACACCTTTCGGATAACCGAACAGACTCGCGAAGAGCATTGCCATCGTTACTCCCGCGATAATATTCGGCATATAATAAAGGATCTTAAAAATACCCTTTGCTCTTATCTTAAGTTTCCGGTCCGTATACCACGCAGCGAAAAGCATTGCCAGAGTGTACTCGGGAATGACGCTTATGCCCCATAAGATCCATGTATTGATGAATGCTTTTTTGAATGATGCCGAGGTAAGAACATCCTTGTAATTCTGATACCAGGGTTTTCCGACTTCAGTGAGGAAATGCCATTCGGTAGTTCCGGCACCTTTAAAATCGGTAAATCCGAGAATCAATGTGTTAAAGGTCGGATACAGGGAAAATATTATAAATGCCAAAACAAACGGAATCGAGAAAAGATAGCCGTATTTTGCATATCTGACCATTTTCTTCTTTCTCATTGTGATTCTCCGTATGATATCGCTCTGCTTATTCAACAGGTGCCGAGATAAATGAAACGTTCCTTAACTTTCCGCTTGTCTTATTACCGTATTTTTCCTTATGTTTCTTTTCGTATCTGATGCCGATCTCATATATTTCATCGAGCATGTCCTTCATTTCATCATCATCGAGATAGAAAACTGAAGTGCCGAAACCCAACTGATCCTTTTCAGCCTGACTGTTGGCTTTATCTCCGTATTTTTGACTGTAGTTTGCGAACTTCAGATATAAGTCCATAAAGTATTGGTAAGCCTTGTCACCGAGATCAAACTGATCGATGAATTCCTTGATGTTTTCTGCCAGCAGACGTTCAGTACTGCCTCTTACTTTCCGTTCCTCTTTAACTGTTACCGCCCCGGCATCTATCAGATATTTGACCTGCCTGTACAAAGTCCTTCTCGGAACATCCTGAAGATAATCTGCCAGTTCTTTGGTGGTCGCATCACCGTGAGTTATCAGATATCCAACGATCCTCCACCTGACCTGATTTAACATTACTTCCGCAAACAGCATATTTATCCCCGTTTTTATTGATGATTCAATATTAGTGCCAAAAATGGCACAAGTCAAGCATATATGCTTTAAATGCGTTGATAACAGTATTTATGTTTAGGAGTAAAGTCTTTATTCACCGGGCAAGTGTTATTAGATCCCCGTCACATCGGCAGGAACACTTCGAACTCAGTCTCTTCGCTGGCCTCAAGATACCGCACCGCGATGTCGCCGCCGAGTTTGCGCGCAATGAACGAGGCCTCATACAGGCCGAGGCCATTGCCCTCAACGTCACTTGCATTGGAACCGCGCCAGAAGCTGTTGAAAACATATGGCATCTCGCTGTCGGGAATGCGGCTTCCGACGTCGCGGACGGAGAAAACATATCCGTCCTCATTCTTGTCGACCGTCACGGTGATGCCGCGGCCGTCACCGTATTTGATGGCGTTTTCCAAAAGCTGCGTGAGGATCCTGCATATGCCGCTCTTATCAGATGAGATCATGACGCGGCTCTTCAGGTCGATCGTGTAAGGGATCCTTAGAACGTTTAAGCGGTTATCGTATTCGCGCCTGATGAAGTCTTCGATCTCGGTAAGATAGAACGCCTCGACGTGCGGTTCAAAAACGACCACGCCCTTTGATGCACTGTCGAGAAGGTCCTTGACGAGATCGGTAATGTCATCCGCGTTCTTCGTGATCTTCTCCGCGACTTCAGCATCCTTCTTGTCAGGGATTCCGTCATCCCTGTAGAGGCCGCTCTTTATCGCCTCGGAATATAGCTTGATGTTCGCGACCGGAGTCTTGATGCCGTGCGCGATTGTGGAGACCAATGTGAGCTGCTCCTTCTCCAACTGGCGCAGCTTGCGGTTATCGCCTGACAGACGGTCGCGGAGCATGTTCATGCCCCAGATGTACCTGCCGAAATACCTGTTCCTCGATTCCGGAAGAGCATCGGCATTCTCATTTTTTGCAATGCGCTCCGGATATTCGGACAGCCTGTTGAACGGCATTATCACCTTGCGGTCGATGTATATGAAGAACAGTGCGGAGACGATGAAGCAGATTACTACAACAATCTCGCTGACCGCAATTGTCATGACACTGCGGTCATCGCGAAAAGAAAATACAAGAAAACCACTCACGGCTCCGTCACGGGAGATCCTCCATACGGCATCGCCGTCCCCCATCATGGCATACGCGCCTTCACCGCTGTCAGCGCTTATGTAGCGGACATCAACGGGGACATTATCCTTACCGTATTCCTGTGCCCAGTTGTTTGACGAGAGAAGCGACGAGAGACGTGAATCTATATCTGCAACATTCGTGGAAGATATCTCATTTGCCACGCGGTTCATCAGTGTAAAACGCTGTCCTTCGGCTCTGTCATTTCGCGAAGATATAAACAGAAAGACCGATAATCCGACAGCAAGACAGATGACAAAAAGCAGGATGTACTTGCCGATATATTTTCGCATCAGTCAGGTGCCTCGCCGAATCTGTAACCGACTCTCCAAACGGTGTGGATATATTTCGGTTCCTTCGGATCGTCCTCGATCTTCTCGCGGAGCCAGCGGATGTAGACTGTCAGTGTCGAGATCTCGGAGAAGCAGTCGGAGCCCCAGACCGCATTGAACAGGACTTCCTTGCGGATGACCTTGTCGGGGTTCTTCATGAAGTAAACGAGGATGTCGAGCTCCTTGCCGTTGACCGGTATCAGCCTGTCGCCTTTCCGGACGGTCATGTCATCGAGATCGACTCTGATGTCCTTATAGACAAGTTCTTTATGTTCTTCCGCCATGCCGTAGTTGCGGCGCATGACCGCTTTGATCTTGGACGCGAGAAAAGGAAACGAGAAAGGCTTCTCAATGTAATCGTCAGCACCGACATCGAGCCCCAGGATCTTGCTCTGATCGTCATTTTTGGCGCTCATCATAAGCACGGGAATGCCCATGTCCTTGCGTAGGATGCGCAGCGTCTCGTAGCCGTCAAAACCCGGAAGCATGACATCAAGGAGCATCAGGCGGAACTGTCCGTTCTTAAGGGCAACGAGGCCTTCTTCACCCGTTGTCTTCCAGACGACCGTATAGCCGTCGCGGATCAGGAAATCCCTTATAAGAGCTCCGAGCTCCTCATTGTCTTCAACTATCAGGATGTCAGTCATGTTTCCATTCTCCGCAGGCAATAATCATGAATATATTATACCCGCATTCCGGGGCTCAGATCACTTGCACTCCACGCCTTCTTTTTTGCATATTCTCCAGGCTGCGTATTTGCCCTGTGCGGTTGCCGGCGGAAGTCCGCCAGAACCCATGAGCCACTGTCCTGCGAGGAATACATTCTTGAGGCCTTTGACAACGCCCGGTGTGGTAACGGTCTTGGTGTCCTTATCGGCAACGAAAGCCATATATGCGCCTCTGTAAGCGTTGCAGTGCTTAGCATATGTAACAGGTGTCCAAACGTCCAGGATCTTGATCTTGCCCTCGGTCTCGGGATACTGCTTCTCGATGAGGGCCATCAGAGCCTGGGCAACTTCATTTTTCTTTGCCTCATACTTCTCAGGATCCTTTGCAAGTTCGAACCAGTTATCGACCTCTTTGCCGTACTGGAAGAGCTTCATCTGAAGACTCGTCTTGCCTTCGGGCGTGAGGGCCGGATCGTAGTCGTAGCAGATAAAACCGACATCCTTGATCTCCCTGTCCCAGACCTTAAGTCCTTCGCTCTCCCAGAATGTTGTATCGGGATCGACATCCATCTTGCCGTCGACAAGGAATGCTGCGTGGTATTTGCTGAATACCGAGAAATGATCCTTATCGTCAAAACACTTCTTGAGCTTCTTAGGCATATAACTTGCAGGAAGAAGTTTCGTGAATGTGTGGTTTGCATCTGCAGCGCAGATAACGTAGTCAGCATTTACTTCCGTGCCGTTCTCAAGCACGATTCCTTCTGCGGTCTTGCCGTTGATCTTAACGTTCCTGACAGGCGAATTAAGATGCATCTTTCCGCCTGCTTCCTTATACTTGTCTGCGATCCTTAATGCTGCAGCGAGAGATCCGCCTTCAGGAATATCGCCGCTGCCTGAAGTTACCATGGCATAAGACATGATGAAAGAATAAGCCTGTGTCATCTCCGGGTGCGTAAGCATTACCGAACTTCTTAACACGGGACTCTTGAAGCTGTCAGCAAGGTCTTTGATGCTGACACCCTTATATGCTTTCTGTGCTGCAGGAACGTTTTTTACAAAGTCACCGAGCTTCATGAAATCTCTTGGTCCCATCTTATCCATGGGCTTGTCGATCGGCATGATCATGCTCTCTGCTCTTACGACATTCTCGAAAAACTTCTCGATAGCATCTTTATCTTCAGGAGAGAGCTCGAGCATCTCGCGCTTGGTGCGCTCCTTATCTCTCCAGTAAGTGATCTCTCCGCCGTGTCCTTTATATGTGAAAAAACGGTCTTTCGAATACATCTTTACACTGTCATCGAGCATTCCGATCTCATGCCAGAGTTCATTCATGGCACTTCCCTTTTTGCTGCACATGAGATAGTTGATGCAGTTATCAATATAAACACCGTCGCGCTTCCAGCCGGTGAGTTCTCCGCCCGGCACCGCGTTCTTCTCATAGATCTCGGTCTCAAATCCTGAGTTTTGCAGGATAATACCCGCAGCCATTCCGGAGATACCGCCTCCGACAATGATCACTTTCTTCATTCGTAGATTTCCCCCTGAGTATGTTTGCATCGTAAAGACACTTTGGTAAGTATAACACTTTTGCTGTCAGACAAATCCGGGAGTATCGAAAATGTTATCTGATATCGTAAACAAAGACTTCCGAGATCTCGTGATCATAGCCGTCATAGAACCCCTGCGGCATGCCGAGAACGATGCGGGCGCCTCTGTTATATAAAAGCAGAAGCTTACCGTTCGCACGGTCGAATGACAGGCCTTCGATCTCACCCTGTTTTGTGACGTCATCAAAAGTCCGCTCAAGTGTTACCGTGCAATATGTATCGCCGTCTTTTACTGTAGTCCTGTAGAGATGATCCGGCTCGTTATCATCGGCGGTCCCGTCATCCGCAGTCAGGTAAAAACTGCCCTTGTAATAAGCCATCCCCTGAACCCACTGCGGCGGCATCTGCATATGGACTTTGCCGAGATATGCGCCTGATTCAAGATCATATTTATAGAGATATCTGCCACTTTCTTCACCGACCCAGGAACACATCCAGACAGTTTTCGTATCCGGATCGACTGCGATGCCGGAGCACTCCAACTGTCCACTCGACTCCTCAAAAGGAAACGTCCTCTTCAGCTCAAGTGTGTCACCGTCATATACGGCTATCTGGATATTTGTTCCAACACCGTCCATGAAATACTCGGCACCGATATACAGTTCATTGTTATATACATCTATATCACCTATGTGATTGACTTCGATATCATATCCTTTGAACGGGTCATCATTGACTGAGATCAGATCCCAGTTGCTGTCGTATTTCGCAAGAGTCTTGGATCCGCTTACCCAGTAACTGCCGTTTTCGACGCATACACCCTGACGCCCGTTGACTTCGTGCGAGCTTTTAAGTTCATACGAATGCGCGGGATTAACGACCGAAGCATCGTTCTCGTGTCTTCCTCCCAACTCCGTACCGGTCTTTGAAGTACACGCAGACGCGAGAGCCAGGCATGTGGCTGCTGTTACGGTTATGATCTTTTTCGCGCGCGTGTCCATGTTAAAAACTCCTGAATGATGATAAGAAAATACTATCACAGCACACAGGTCCAAATATTGGTTTTCACAGTTGATTTACAGATTATTTCCAGCGGATCATATGTCCGGCCGGCACAGTCAGCTCTATTAAGTTTCCTCAACGGATTCACAGACAGTTTCCGCGACTTCACCTTCAAGCTGTACATCTTCGGTCGTCTCGAGCGGTTCAGCCGCACCTGCAAGTTGAGGTCCGCATGCCGTACCCAAGATCGCGGTCGTACCGATAAGAGCAGCCAAGCCGATGGCATATAACGGTTTCTTATAATCATGCTTAGGATCTATCTTCATTGCAGTCCCCTCCGTATAACTTTTTATATTATAACATCTGTGTGCTTTTTCGAGAATTCCGGATTATTTCTTTCCCTTCTTTTTCGCAGCATTAACAGCATCAGGAATCAACGATACGCCACCGGTCATTACTCCGAGAGCAACCTTAAGGGCAACTTTCCCGGCCTTGCCTTTTTTCTGAGCAGGTGCGTTTTCCTGAACTTCTTTATCCTCAGGAACCGGTTTTTCTTCATTAATCACTATCGTTCTGGGCTTATTGATCTCTCTGTACGCACTTTCAGGAGCATTAGAGGCATCCACGATAGTTTCTCTGCCACAGGAACTGCATACAGCTTTATAACAGTAATTGTCTATAATCATCATTCCGCTGCAAGCAGGACAAACATTAGTATAGACAGAGCCCGTTTCCTGTTGCTCTACATAATCTTTGATGCGTTGTATTGCTTTGAGTTCGGCTTCATTAACTCCATCTACCTCAGCAATCTCATCCGCAGACTGAAGAAACATTTTTATATCTTTTATCTGTCCCGACGAGACATATAATTGGGGCCCACTGGACCCCAATTCTTTGTCAGTATTATTCGTGATTTGTCTGACTAACATTCAAAAGGAACTTAATTCATCTTGCTAAGATCTATTCTCATAGAGACAATTCCATTCTCTTCTGATAATTCTTCAAACCCCATCCGTTTATACAGACCATATCCAACGCTCATGACAGCCGGTTTGGTCGTAAAAACAACTTCTTTGAATCCGAGTTCAGAGGCCTTGTCCGTCATTGCCTTGATCATTATCCGGGCATACCCTTTTCCTCTGTATTCAGGCTTGATAAACAATCGTTTTCCTTCACATGTTTCGTCATTTATCTTTTTGACAGCTACACATGCCACAGGCTTGTCTTCTTCAAATCCGGTCAATATCGCTCCTCCGGAATAGTATCCTTCAAGATCATTCAATTCTTTATCAAATGATACAAAGCAGCTTTCCGCACCCTTGATATGAGAATACTCAACAAACAGGTCCTTGATTATTTTTGTATCAGCATTCTCTTCAACTCTAAACGCCATAAACTTTTTCCTTTTTACTGCTTATGTGAATTATAAGTTACTTTTGAATATGGTACCCGCCGTCTGCAAATACATTGGTTCCGTTTATATAATCTGAAAGATCCGAGAGAAGAAACAAGACAACTTTGGATATATCTTCTGGTTGCCCGAGCCGTCCTTCAGGTATAAGGGTTTCAGACTGCTTCCTTATCTCCTCGTTATCAAAAGATCCTTTCGTCATGCCTGTATATATGAATCCGGGGGCAACAGCATTTACTCTGATATTATATGGTGCAAGATCCAAAGCCATTGCTGATGTCAATGCAACAACAGCGCCTTTTGATGCTGCATAATCAGTCATATTATTTCTGAATATTATACTTCTAAGGCAACTTATATTAACGATCTTTCCGCTCTTATTAGGTATCATGGCATTGGCCACGAACTTTGAGACAATATAGGTTCCAGTGAGGTTAACAGATATGATCCGTTCCCATTCAGAAGTCTCCGTATCAAAGAACGGCTTACTGTTCCCCCAGATTCCGGCTGCATTGACCAGTCCGTCTATCTTTCCGTAATTATATATGACATCATCAGTGATCTTTCTGATAGCTTCTTCGTCCGTAATACTTGCCATGTAATGCTTGTAAGTATCATAAGCAAGGTCGCCTTTTGCCAGATCAATGCCGATTACCATTGCACCTGATCCCAGAAGCTGTTCGGCACAACTTCTTCCGATACCGGATGCCGCTCCTGTAACAACAAATACTTTGCCCGTAAAATCTAATTCTTTCATCTTTATAGTCCCATCTTTCTTATAATAGTTTTTCTATTTCTTTTGCCTTTAACACTTTGCCGCTGCTGACAACTGTATCGTCGATCATAAGAGCCGGCATGCTCATCACGCCTGTCTCCATGATCTTGGTCATGTCAGTTATGTATTCTATTTCGGCCGTAATGCCCTTATTCCTCACGGCCTCTTTAACTGCACTCAGCAAGGCTTCACACCTTTTGCATCCTCCGCCTAATACTTTAATGTTCATCTTGATACCTCCTGTTTTATATTAATAATTGTTGTGCTGTGTTAAAAATGTATCCCACCAGTATTATCCCGATTACGCATATTCCTATAAAAACTGCCAGTAGTTTCGGCTTTATAGCTTTCTTTAGCATCACAAGTGACGGCAAGCTTAGAGTCGTAACTGCCATCATAAAGCTTAATACAGTACCCAGTAATGCACCTTTACCCAATAAAGCTTCTGCTACGGGAATTACTCCGAACATGTCTGCATACATCGGAGTTCCAAGCACTGTTGCCAACACCACGCCTATAGGGTTATCGCTTCCCAGAACAGTTTGTACCCATCCCCGTGGTATCCAATTATGTATGACTGCACCGATCGCGACCCCGATCAGAATGTATGGGAAAACCTTCTTAAGTGTTGATATGACTTGATCTTTTGAATAGATCAATCTGTCCTTAATCCTAAGTTTGGGAGAATTCACTTTAACCTTGCTCTTGCTTGCTTTGATGAAATCCGCAATCTGATCATCCATCTCGAAACTTTCGATGATTGTTCCGCCTGCAACTGCGATTATCAGGCCCATAATCACATATACAATTGCTGTCTTTATTCCGAAAATACTCATCAGAAGTATAAGGCTTCCAAGATCAACCATAGGGGAGGAAATCAAAAAAGAGAACGTTACACCAAGAGGTAGTCCTGCACTTGTAAATCCCATGAAGATGGGAATTGAAGAGCATGAACAGAAGGGGGTCACTGTCCCCAATAATGCTCCGACAATATTAGCTCCGATTCCATGAAATCTTCCCATTATCTTCTTACTTCTCTCCGGGGGGAAGTAACTCTGAATAAACGATATAACAAATACCAGAACGCATAGAAGAACAACAATCTTAATTACATCGTAAAGAAAGAAACGGCAAACAGAAACTGCAGCTGAGTCAGTATCTAACCCGAACGATGACAGTAGAAAACCTATAAAATCATTTAGCCACTTCATCCCCAACAGCTGATCCTGAATAAATTCCCACATATTCAATTACCTCTAATCGAAATATAACTATATTTCTATATATTGTTTGTTAATTTAGCCGCCTTGCGACGGCTGCAGTTAAGATCTAATAAATCCTTCTTACCTTATTCAAACACTGATTTTAAAGATTCGGATAGTTCAATATACGCATCCTTATCAATCGAATAATATATATTCTTGCCTTCGCGCCTGTCGTTAACCAATCCGGATTCGACGAGAACCTTCATATCATGTGACAATGTTGGTTGGGTTATATGAAACTCTTCGAGTATTACGCATGCACACAATTCGCCTCTGGAAAGCATATCTATAATCTTAAGACGCTTGGGATCCGATAACGCTTTAAGCATTTTGGCAGTGTTTGTATACTTATCTTTCATGTGTCACCTCAGATAGAAGAGTTTCTATCTGTAAGAATAATAGAATAATTTCTATTTGTCAATATGTTCTTTGTTTGGAATATTCCGATTTTTCGATGAAAGAATACCGCTATTTCCTTTATCAGGCTTAGATCATCTCCAATCATCACAGAATGTATTTCTCCTAAATTCATTGCATTTTAGGAAAGAAATGTGCTTTAGGAGATAATCATTGCACCTTGCTATAAAAAGTACTGCGCCCTGTTCCGTACTTCTTTATATATCCCTCTTCCTGAAGATTTTTCAAGCCTAATTCGACTGATTTCTCACTTATACTGGGGCAGATATTTACGATCTCTCGTTTAGTAAACTTGCCGATCTTGCTGTCTACGGCGGCCCTTACAATGTCTTTTGCACTGCTTTTTATAGTTACAGAACGTTTTTTGCCTGTCGGTGTTTCTTCAACAATGACAGTGCCGCCAATGATCTCAACTCTGCTCTCAAACTCTCTGTAACATGCAAGTATAACTCCCAACATGTATTTTATGAATGCAGTTGGATCTTCTTTTTCTTCATGCCAGCCTATTGATGCTATTTCCAGCGCATCATAGTAATTATTCTTTGTCTTCTCAATATGTTTTTCTATACTGATGTATTTTCCAACAATATATCCGGAACGGTATAAGAGGAGCAATGTAAGAAGTCTGCTCATTCTTCCGTTTCCGTCATTAAAAGGATGAATACAAAGAAAATCGTGCAAGAAAACCGGAATAATCAGAAGTGGATCGACAATCTGTTCATCAATAGCTAAGTTATAGTTTTCACAGATTGAATCAATACAAGCTTCTGTCTCATACGGCGGAACCGGAGTAAATCTTATAAATTCCGTTCCATCTTCCTGGGTTTCCTTCAGGTAATTCTGAGTGATCTTATACCTTCCACCGTTACCGGTATCAGCGTACTGCATGAGATCTCGGTGAAGCTGAAGAATGATGTTTCCGCGTACTGGAATAAACTCGTTGCTTTCATGAATAGTATTCAACACATCGCGATAGCCTGCGATTTCACGTTCATCGCATGTTCGTGGCATCGTTTTTTCCTTAACGAGTTGTCCGATTCTGGTGTCAGTTGTTACAATACCTTCGATCCTGTTAGAAGATTCTACAGATTGAACCTTAGCGACTTCTAACAGCTTCTCAAGCTCTACTGGTTTCTGTCTGAGATAAAGATCCTGCTTTCCCTTATACTCATGAATAAGAGAAAGATAATTCGTTATTTCATTATCCCAACGATAGTTTTTATATTTTCTATAATCAAATGATCTCATGTTTTTCTCCTAATTAGTTCTTTCTCCTAAATAATAGTCAGAATTAGGAGATATTCAAGCGGTTAGGAGAAAAATGGTGATTTCACAACCATTCTCCATATTTCTCGAAAAACAAAGCAACAGTCTTCTTTTCTGCGTTGCTTAGCTTTGAAGCCGTCAGTTCCTTGATCTTTAGCTAAAATAAAAGAGATTCTTGTGACGACTGTGACGATGTGACGACAATTATGATATAGGTTTATATGATCATTCGTCGTCACAGGGCAGAGATAAGGACCTGATTTCCATCAGATCCTTTGTCGGTTATTTCAGATTTACAAGTGCAGTATCAGACACATTATCCACGACAAAAGTGCTGCGAGTAGTGGATAAAGTACTACAACTGCTGCGATCTTCTTGACCCATACCTTCTTATTTATATATGGCATCAGATCTTCTGTACCGGGAATTACCCATGCTTTAGTATGTCCTACCCAGTACCAGTCAATAAACACCTTGTCAAAAAGTCCACACAGCATGTACATTACGGCAAGCTGCAAAAAACCTTCAAGAAAACTCTCCGCATTATTTACGAAGAAAACCATTAACGGCGCAGCTATCAGTAATACCATCATAAAAGGGATTGCGGATATCACCTTGTTTTTCTTTATCTCTTCACGGGTGATGAGCCCGAGCTCTATTGTCCGTTCCTGGACGTCCTTTTCATAAAAATGAACTCCTCCGACCGGAGTGTTACGTACGTTGAGAACACATATAAGCAGTAATGTGAAACAAAGCACAAAGCTTTCTATAATCGGTAATATCATGTTTATCCTCTTCTAAAGACAGATCAGAGACCGTCTTCCTGATTTAGTGCGCGGATCTTACCTACGGTCCTGTTCATCTTTTTGCGTCCATAATGAACATAGGCAAGATCCTTTATCTTGTTCCATGTCTGCGAATGAGTCTCAAAGAAAGTATCCGGATCATCAAAAACACCATAGTCTTTTACGACAGATCCGTTCTGGACGAATATATCCGTGCCTTTCCATTCAAGGGAAAGCCCCTGAAGATCAGGGACAGAAATCGCGCAATGTGCGAAAGGACCTTTGTTCTCCCAATACTGTCTCTTTACGGCACATATATAGGGTTCATCTGTTATAACACCTTCAAGAGCGATCCATCTTCCCTGATAGCATACTTCTGCCCAAGTGTGAACGACCGTATCCGGCGCCAGAGCAGCTATTATTCCCGAAGTAACTCCTTCCTGGAAATGCTTATCCACTTCGGACCCGTGTAATCTGCACGGGATCCCGACAGCTCTTAACAATGTCATAAGGAGAGTTGCTTTTGTATTGCACTGGCCGTATCCGTCAGACAGCACCTCATCAGCAGAAAGAAGATCAGATCTGTTATACCCGAACCGGATGTCATTCCTGACATAATCGTATATCGCACCTATCTTCTGATATTCATCCAAAGCTTCCCATTTGCGCTCTTTTACAAGGCCCTTGATCCTCGCATTGCCGTAATCGAGCATCCGTGTTTTTCTAAGATATCTGTTTTCCATAGTTCAAGCCGTCCTTCTGTTTTATGGCTTGATTCTATATGGAATATGATCAGTAAACTTTCAAAAACACGCTATCTTTTACACCGCGCTTCGCAGGAAGTCCCATAAGGCTCTTAACGACAGCCGCGAAATGTGAGGGCGAATCAAACCCTGAATCCATGGATGCTTTTGTGATACTCACGCCCTGAAGGATCTCCGCGAAGGCTTTCTCTAGCTGATGCAGTATCAGATACTTCTTGATCGGGATGCCAATCTGTTCAGAGAACAGATGTGACAACCGGCTGGCCGATAAGTTAAGTTCTCCGGCATATTCTTCAATTGAATGATCGTCGCAATCACAGTGCTCCAGCATCTTAAGAAAGGCGATGATCCGTTCATCCAGCAGCTTTGGCGAAGGCAGGAGACCAAAACATTCACTGATCACATCCATCAGATCCGAATAACGATCTTTGCAGGGATGTTCCTTCAGGCAGATCACCTGCCTGATCAATGCATCTGCCATTGATCCATCAACGACATAGTAATCTTTACTATCCAAAACCACATCAAGTGCAAGACCGAGGGCGGATACCGGCTCTATTATTGTAGTTAAACAAAGCCTTTTATCTGCATTGAAAGAATGCTTTACATTCTTATTGACTAAGACACATTTGGCATCAGGTTGTTCTTTGCCGACTTTGATATCCAGCTTTCCTTCTGTACAAACGAAGAATTGCATCATGGCATGGCGATGGATTGTTGCGTCCATTACATCTGTCATAATGGTTATCTTATCTACGTCCCAAAAAATATGATTCATAGTTTAGAATCCTGTCTATTTACAAGTCTATCTCAAACTCTTCATAATACTTACCGTTGTGGCTCTCATCATTGTATATTAGTTTTACAGTATCATCATCGATCCATTCGGCATCGAAAAACACCTCTTCATTAAATCCGTTGCCGGGATATTTCCAAATACAGTCGCCTTTATAAATAACACAGGGTCTGCTGACAAAGTCATATTCAACCGTAATTTTATTGTTTCCACTGGGAGATGTGTACTTTTCCGCTCTGTTAACGCAAGCAGATAAAGACAACAGAGTGACTATGATCAATAACGATACAATTACCTTCTTCATACCTATCATTTCCCCACGTTCGTCATGCTCTTAATTTTCATGAATGTGTAAAATCCCGTAACAGCCTATTCCCACTTCATTCCTGTTCTGTTATCTTGAAGTCATATAATTCAGGTTCACTTAAACCAATGCAGATAAACCTTAGCTTTCCGTACAGTCTTCCGGCCTCTTTGCCGATATACCATCCTCTGACTTTTCTGAACTCCGCATTAAGGATCTTTCTTACTGCTTTATACAATCCGTCAGATATCTCATTATCTTCCATAGTTGCAAACATACCATGGATCAAACCGGTTCCGTCTTCGCTGATCCCCGAAGGATCAAATTCCAACGATCGGCCGTTCTCTCCCGGATATACCTGTCCGAATTTATTTCTGACTGCTTCGTCATCGCATCTCATTATCAGATAACTTATCTCATTATGCTTTTCTCTCAATGTGCCAAGACCGGGAATATCCTTAACTGTACTATACAATATGCTGTCGGTCTTCCCGCATTGTATATATTTGATCCCAAACGGAAGTTGTTCTTCCATTTCTGAAAGAACAGAAACCATATCATTTTCAGTAGCGAAAAAATTAATCCTCTTAACCATATCTCAATGCACAATATAAGCCCTTGAATATAATTTCTTCAAATCATCATGCAATTGAAAACCGATATCATTTTCGATACTGCTCCAATCAATAGAAAGTGTATAATCTTTGAGATCAAGAAATCCATTAAGTTCCATAGTGTTCCCCTTTCAGTTATCTATAACCATATTCCGATATGCTGATTATATTACATTCTAATAAACTGTTTATCCGCATCATATTCATCACTGACAAAACGCTCAACCGTCATGTGGAGATCGTATTTCTCGCGTAATAGAGCAAGCTGCTTCATCATAGGTGATGCATGATGCTCATCTATAGCGGCCTGATCCGTCCACGAGTCTATGAGCAGAACTGTCTCAGGATCATCAAGCGGAACAAAATACTGATATCTGAGATTGCCTTTTTCAGCACGAATCGCATCCGCTATTCCGGACTTTTCCATCTCTTCGGCAAATGCTCTTGCACTTCCGTTCTTTCCTTTGTAATAAAGATTTACCGTTATCATATCCCATCATCCTGCTGATTTAGCTTATCCAAGGAACGACCTTGGATAAGTCATTATAACATGCCTACTCAGCCAAGCCTGTCATCCCCATCTTAACAGTGAGATCTCCAAGACTCTTATCAAACTGCGCTTTTGAAATAGCACCTCGCTCTAAGAAAGCCTCAAGGGTCTTCTTCTGTTCCAAATATAAATGAATCTTCTTTTGCTCGGGAGAAAGTTGCTCCCATTCTACTTGTTCCATTAAGTTCAAAAACCTCATTATGTTCATATCATCAGGACGGTATTATAGCACCCTGCTCGTTCCAATAATCGTCCTCTTTCAAAGCCTAAAGAGCTGATTTTGTGTCAGGTTTAATGTTTTTATGTCGAATTTCAGACGAATTTCGATTTTAACCCATAGTTTTGCCCTCTCCCATTCCTTAATAGTGAGAAGACATTTTTTCATCGACTATAAAAATCCACTCTCATATTCCATATCAAAGCAATCACTTCAAATTACATTCGTGATGTTAATGAGTTCAAAGCAGACGGATAACCGAATTCAAGTCAAAGGGACCAGTTACTTCACGAAAATAACTGTAAAGGAGGAAAAATCATTGGAAGACAGATGCAAAGTGATCGCCGTAACCAACCAAAAAGGAGGCGTTGCGAAGACAACCACCACAGTCGACCTTGGGGTAGCATTGGCAAGACTCGGGTTGAAAGTCTGCTTGATAGACAGTGACCCACAAAGCAGTTTATCCAAAAGCTGTAAAGTGAGTGATGATCCAGACTTGCTCGATGTCACGCTTTCAGAACTCATGGAATATGAGATGACTGGTGAAGATAAGGATTATTTAATATAAAATGTGGTTAATTGATGGAAACCAGGTAAACGAAAACTATGGGGAGGTTCAATTATTATGAAAACAATACGTCTCGGAAAGACAGATATAACGGTTCCCCAGAATGCTTTCGGTGCGCTCCCCATCCAAAGGGTAAGCACAGAGGAAGCAGTAAGCCTGTTAAGGAATGCCTATGACGGCGGCATGAGGTTTTTCGACACTGCAAGAGCATATTCGGACAGTGAGGAAAAAGTCGGGAAAGCCTTTGAGGGCATGCGTGACAAGGTCTATTTCTCTTCAAAGACACAGGCCACCACAAAAGAGAAATTCGAAGAAGACCTCCATACCACTCTCACAAACCTGAAAACTGATTACATCGATATATATCAGCTCCACTGCGCAGCCAGATGCTATAACGAAGAAGACGACATCTACAACTGCCTTGTCGAAGCAAAGAAACAGGGTAAGGTAAGACATATAGGCATCACCGCGCACAAGATCGGTGTTGCAGAAGACATCGTCAACAGCGGCCTTTATGAAACACTTCAGTTCCCTTTCTCATATCTTGCGAGCGACCGTGATATCGCACTCGTAAAAAGCTGCGCGGAACATGACATGGGATTCATCGCGATGAAGGGTCTTTCAGGCGGTCTTCTCACAAATTCAAAGGCCTGCATGGCATTCATGAGCCAATATGAAGCACTGCCGATATGGGGTATCCAGAGGCAGTCGGAGCTTGATGAATGGCTGAGCTTTTTTGAGAAAGAAGTAACACTGACTGATGAGCTGAAATCCGTGATCGACAATGACAGAAAAGAACTCTTAGGCGAGTTCTGCAGAGGATGCGGCTACTGTATGCCCTGCACGGTGGAGATCACGATAAACCAGTGTGCGAGGATGAGCCAGATGATAAGACGCGCCCCTTCGCAGAACTGGCTCACGGATTACTGGCAGCAGGAAATGCTGAAGATTGATTCATGCGTCGACTGCGGGATCTGTAAGACCAGATGTCCTTATGAACTCGACATCCCGGAATTGCTCAAAAAGAATCTGAAAGACTACAAAGAGATACTTGCGGGAAAGCCTGTCTGAGCTGCATTTTATATTGCTGTTAACGGCTTATCTTCTCGCTGCTCTTACAACTAGAAAATCAGGTTTGTGGAACAGGTCATTTTGCTCCGGATACTTTTCCAGGAGCTTCTCATCCGGCAATGGTTCGATCATTTTCTCAATGGTAAAACCTGCTTCAACAAGATCATTTACTATGGTTGAGAACATGCGGTGATACTTCTTCACACCCTCAACAAACCACTCAGATTCGCGCTCTCCTTCGAGACCGTAATCAGCTAAGTTCACATATAATTTGTTGCCGTTCTCATCCTTAGTCCACCTGGGAAAACCGCAATTTCCATACGTAGTATTTATCGGGTTTTCCTGCGAGAAAACGAAGATCCCGCCGGGTCTTGTCTTCCTGTAAATACTCGCGAGAAGGTCCTTAAAATCCTCGATATAATGGATCGCCAGAGAACTAATTACAACATCATAAACACCGTCAAGATCATCAAGATCTTCCATCGGCATATTAAAGTATGAGATCGCAGGATCGCTGTTTTCTTTTCGCGCAACTTCAAGCATCTTTGTAGAGATGTCTATGCCGGTTACCTTCGACGCGCCCTTCTCCACAAATGCTTTGCAGTGCTCGCCAAACCCGCACCCGAGATCCAGGATCTCTTTCCCCTTCAGATCCGGCAAAAGAGAGAAAAGCGCAGGTATCTCAAACAACACGTTCGCATTGGATTCGCGCTCCCTGATCCCCTTGTAACCTTCGAAAAAGATCTCGTTATCGAAAATGTTCTGCTTAGACATCAGTATTACTCCGTTGTGATGAAATCAAAGATCCCCAAAAATAACTGCACAACAGATTATAGTATTAAACTGATCTTGAAAACAGTCCGGATATTTCAGCGGTCGATCTGCTGATCGTCTTCATAGACGACAACATTCTTTCCGTGCTGCTTGCCGTAATACATGCGCGCATCAGCTAACTTGATGACATCCTCAGGTGTAGTGAATCCGCCGTCGTTTTCAGCGAGACCGATAGTTACAGTGATCGGGATCTGCTTGTTAAAGAAGATCGTCGGAACAGCTTCGATAAATTTCCTCAGGCCCTCGATCTTCACTTTTGCGATTCCAAGATCACAATCCTTTATAAGAATGACGATCTCTTCTCCGCCCCATCTGCAGATATCACATCCCTGCATTTCCTGCTTAATGATCCTGGTGACATGTTTCAGGACTTCATCTCCGGCTTCATGGCCGTATGTATCATTAACTTTCTTGAAGTTATCGAGGTCGCAGAATGCAACACAGAAGTGATAATGATTGCTGTCCTTCATAAGAGACTCAGTCAAAGGCAGGAATCCACGGCGGTTCAGAAGCGTCGTCAGCGCGTCTTCCTTCGCATCTTCAGAGAGCTTCCTGTTCTTCTGCTTAAGGATTACAACTTCGTTCTCGCTCGCATAAATGTACATCGCGTTATAGAACAACGATGCGAAGATCATTGCGAATGCGGAAAAGATAACCAGTAATATTCTTGTCGACATCGAGACAACGTAGACCGGCTGCGCAGTTGAAAAACTGATATACAAAACTACAAATGTCACGAAGTTCAGAACGAGCATCAGAACCACGCTCCACCTTTGTTTTCCCTTGAACATGCTGCTTCCGAAATAAATAATTATCGGTATGATCGAAAACAAAAAGCAATACGTTCCGCAGACCAATCCGACATAGTATGTGGATACGACCACGTAAATAGTAACCTCAAGAATAATGGCCGCATATACCGCCAAAATAAGTTCTCTCTTACACATATAAAATGACAGAACGTAAATTCCTACACTGAGAATGTTATAGTTTGCCAACGGCCACACACCGGCGGAGAGAAAAACAACAAACAATACCGCATGGACTAAACACATAACTACAACGGTAAACGAATAGGCATTATCAACCAGCTGCTGCATCACGCGATTCAGCAAGCTCTCTTCGCCTGTCCTTATATGTTTCTGTTCCGTTGCATTATCCATTCGCAGAATTGTCCCTATAATTAATATTCTGAATTTTCTAAATTATATTTGCATTTTTCGCCAACATATACCCTTGCTAAAAAAAGTAACAATTTATTTACCAACAAGACACCTTTATTAAACGTCTTCACATTCATGCATTTATGCGCGCGGTCATTGCCCGTCAAAGGCAATAAAGGTATCATTTGTTTGACGAGAGAAAAAGAAAGTGTGTTCAAAATCCGATTATGTTCGATCCTCAGACAAACCGTTATCCCTATCCTGAGATAACCGACAGACATTATCTTGAGATCCACAAAGACCGCGGTTTTGTATTTGACACTTCATACCCGTATATAGACAGATCAAGGTGGTTCCGGTTCAGGCAAAAGCTTGTCCGTATGCTTCTTAACGTAATCGTTTTCCCTATGACTTCGGTCCGTCTCGGTCTTAAGATCGAAGGCCGCGAAAACATTAAGAAATACAAAGACGTTCTTTCCGACGGCGCAATCTCCGTCTGCAATCACGTTCATATGTGGGATTATCTTGCGGTCATGAAAGCGATCCGCCCCTACCGATCATATCTCCTCTCATGGGGAAAGAATATAAACGGCGAGAACGGCACACTTATCCGGATGGTCGGCGGCATTCCGATACCCGAAGACAGCGTTGCCGCCCAAAAAGTATTTCTTAAAGAGATCCGCACGCTTCTTAATGATCACGGCTGGCTTCACATTTATGCAGAAGGCAGCATGTGGGAATACTATGCACCCATACGCCCGTTCAAACGCGGCGCTGCAATGATCGCCGTAACCAATAACAAACCCTTCTTGCCTCTGGGCATCTCTTACCGCGAACCCGGCCGGATCCGCAGGAAAATCTTCCGCCAGACAGCACTGTTCACTTTGCGCATCGGTGAACCTCTCTATCCGGATATGTCCCTTAAACCCAAAGAGCGCGAGAAGGATCTTACGATCCGTGCTCACAATGCCGTCTGTTCCCTCGCCGGGATCGATCCCAAAGACAACATCTACGATTCCGACTTTAACGATTCCAAACGCATCGATTACTATACGTCAACATATGGTGTCGGCTACCGCGGTTCAAGGTGATCCTTCATCTTCATTCATCACCGGCATCATCCAGATAATCGATTCCGTAATCGATCATCCGCCTTACCTGTTCGTTTGTCCTGTTGCCGCCCTTCTTGCGGTTGCAGCGCCAGCACAGACACTGAAGATTATCAATGTCTCTGCCCGTTCCGCCCTGCGACACGGATTGGATGTGATCCGCTTCAAGCAAAAGATAATCGCCTAATCCTTCACAAAAACTGTCCAGATAATCTCTCGAGATACCGCATATCTGGCAGGTGTAATTATCGCGTTCAAATACTTCGTTCTTGTCTGCTGCCCGTATCCTGCGCCTCCCGGCAACTTCCCTTTTGATCCTCTCCTGTCTGTCGATGTTCCTTTGCTGGTTTTTGTACATAACGGTAACTGCCAGCAATATTATCAGAACAACTGCAAGAAGAATGATCAGGACGGGCACAAGATACGGCGAGGCAGAGCCCGTCACATCTCCGGTCATCCCGGAAAAAAAGGCTCTGCCTGATCCGCTTAGAATATCATCGTAAGCAAACATTTAACGCTGCTTCATCTCCTTAATAATCCGCATTCCTGATATCGGTGCATCTTCCTTAATAATCCGCATCCTCGATACCATCGAGCTCATCATATTCTTCCTCGAGCTCTTCTTCGCGCCACTTCCGCTCGCGCTCCTTGATCTTGTCGTCAGAATTAGAACCAAATAAGAAAAAACACATAATCATTACCTCCGTAAATCATTGTGAAACCATTCTGCCAACTACCTCTGACTAAATAGTATCAGAGAGATAGGGCCAATAAAGGGACCGATTTGCGGGTGGAATGTATTGGATAGCGCATTAAATAGCATGGATGGCAAGGCTGAGGGCTTATGAATCTTTGTTTTCGGCTCTCTCATCGGAACACATACCTACTAATACCTTATTTAGCCAAGTGTTCATATGACAGACAACTGTCAGTAATTCATTATGAGTGATTATTGTATCGGGATTTTAAAATTTACGCTGATAACATGTCGGAACTCCTCTAAATATGTTCAGTTCCGACACATTTTTAGGGTAATTAGGTTTGCTGGCGGAATGATTTTCTCCAGATCGAAAAATATGCCTTCAATCTATGTCGGAAATACTATAAAAACGAGCAATCCCGATACACAATTCTGATTTTTTGTGATTTTCCGACAGTCAAAAGTAACCTTGCAATAATAAAGCGATACGAGACACCTTTACTCTGCAATGATCCTGCACTCTATATCTTCCGCATAGTGCGAACCTGACACATAAACCTTCTTATAAAGTCCGTCTTTGTTGATCCTGAGGATCCAGTCATACAAAGAAACATCACCGTTTTTGGTAAGTACTTTTCCGTCAGTTTCATCGGCATGGGTAAACATAACAGATGGTGTAAAAGCAGATGAAGAAGAATCCTTTATCACATATTCGTTGAACTCGTCCCCGTCGCCGTGGGGCGCGAATCTTAATGAGCCCTGCCACTCATTGTGGATGTTGGTATTGTCGGCAAAGCTCTTCCCTTCCTTAAGGATAATGTCTTCATAAGGAAGCCTTCCCGCACCGTGCTTTGTGACATAAGTTCTTGTCACATAGACTGCCTCGCAGGGACCTGCGATGCCAAGTCTTTTCAGCATTGCATCAGGATTAGTCAGCCCTGTTCTCGATGAGGTAAGGTTTGGCGCGAAAGCATAGTTCTCCTCATCCAGGATAAGTCCCTGCGCACCTTCGAAGATAACGTCGTCGTACGTCTTGATTATGCTCTCATCAGCAATAGTAATCAGTTCACTGTTGCGGCACATCTGCTCGCAATAGTTATAAAGGACATTTTCATCAGTGATCAGAGTGCCGTATTCGCCCATCGCGGAGGGCTCGAGAGACAACGCTTCAAGCCGTCCGGGAAGATATTCCTTGCGGATAAAGAGCAGTTTCTTATAAAAGCCGGAAGCACCTCCTGAGACGATGTCAAAAGGTGTTATCCTGAACTCAGGAATAAGCGATCTTCTCTTGCCTTCATCGATGCCCATTCCGCAGCTGCCGTGACGGTCCCTACCACGCCTGGACTCTAACGACATGTTTATGAGGATGTCGTCGATATAAGTAAGAGGACAATCCGGGACGGAATATATCTTAGGGAGCTTCACGCCGAGCGACAGAAAATCATTCCACTCTTCGGAAAGCTTATAAAGATCCGGCATAAATGTCGGCGCCCACAAAGTATCCGCGCCCCTGAAAGAGCCGGAAGAGATCTCGTGGAAGATAAATCTCTTACCAAAAGCTTCAACCGTATGTCCTGCCTGCGCGCCGCCGTTATGACGGACGACGATGCAGGAGCGGGACGAATTCTCAGAGAGCATCGCAAGATAGTCCGTTGCAAGACCTTTTCCTTCGTCTCCGAAACTCTTACCTACAACAGCTTTGATACTCATAAGTTAAATGATCCGTCAGAGAACGTCCTGTGCTGCAGCAACAGTCCCGGGCACATCAGACTTTAATATGTTCCAGAGCAGATGCTATGCCATCTCTTACAGTTGCAGGCCACTGGTTCAGGATCTCTTTCCTGTCCTGACCGTTAACAAGCTGCATTATGGAGATGATTACCATGTACAGATTCTTTACATTGGCTTCATCAACAATGGCTGTGCTGTCAGGAAGAAGATCCAGCCACTTCTCGAGAACATCAGCTCTTAAAGGCTTTGTGATGATGTGGAATACGTGATACTTTTCCTGAGCCATCTCAAGAAATTCTTCAGGTTCCATATATAATTTGTTAATACTGTCACCGAAAATATCGTATATTTTATCGTTGAAGATCGATCTCTTGATCGTATCGTCGCCTATCGTAAAGAGGAAACCCTTCTTGCCTCTCTTCTCCCATGAGTCAATGCTCGTATGCTTTGCGGCAAAATACCAGAGCAACGGGTCGCCGCTGTCACCCATACCTCTTAACGGGATCCAGAGATCAAGGAGCTGCTCCACGATCTTGATGTCAGCTTCGAACTGGGTTACCTGAAGGGGACCGACATCACCTGCATTACCGTAAGCTGCGCACATTACGTGAGGGTTGGTGACAGGGTTCTTATCGTAGATTTCGGTAACAGTCTTGTTCAATGAATTCTGCGCGATCTCCTGTGCGAGATAACCCATGGAACCCGTATCGTCGAATCCGATGATGATAGGTGTGGATTCAGGTGAATCCGCGCTGTCCCTTGATTCCCTCACATTAATGTTCTTAGGATCGTACTTCGGATCCACTTCGCGGTTCTTAAAGATATCATTGACGTTTGAAGAGGAATTAATACCTCTGCTGTTTCTGAGCTTATCCCAATCCTTTGCTTTGTAACTGCCGTAACCCATGTTTTTCTCCTTTCGTCAGAAGCTGATCTTATTGTTATCTGTTTTTTTGATCTCAATAAATGACAGGGATCTTGCGATCCTCTCGGCTATATCCTGATCCATTCCCTGAAGCGCTTCATTATGTGTCTTCCCGCCGTTAACGAGCATTATAGCTACGATAAGATCTGACAGAAGCGGGATATCCTTCCTGTTGATAGGCGCGGATCTTCCGGGAAGCATGTCGTTCCAGTAACGGAAGACCTCTTTATCACCGGCATTATCGTTCTCGATATAAAGGTGGAAGATATCGTACTTGGGACTTACTTCTCTTATAAGTTCTTCGTTCGAGATTGTATATGGAACGTTATCTCCGAAGGCTTTTGCAATCTCGTTTTTTGACAGGTCATTATGGCATTTGTCATCACCTATCGAAAACAGAATACCCTTCTCATGCCTCTTCTCAAAGCAGTCCGTATCAGTATGTCTTGAAGCAAAATACCAGAGCAGATTATAAGATTCACCGTTGTTGCCTCCTCCTCCGCCTTCAAGGCAGAGAGTCATCAATTGTCTTACCATCCTGATATCCGATTCAAACTGTGTGACCTGCAAAGGATAGTTGTCGGTCTTAACATCTCCTATTGCGGCACACAGAACCTGCGGATCTCTTACAGCCTTGTTGTTCAGGATCGTGGTGATCATGTTGTTAAGAGAATTCGTGGCGATCTCTTTCGCGAGATAACCCATAGAAGCCGTCACATCAAAACCGATAATTACCGGTGTCGATTTTGGTGAATCGGGATTGTCCCTGCTCTCTCTCGTCTTAACGAGATTACTGCGGTTCGAGACAGCTGCGGCCTTGCTGTCAAAGATCTGGACAGCAGTGCTGTCTCCGGAAAGTTTTCTGCTGCTCCTTAAAGCCATCCAGTCTGTGGCGCGATAACTTCCCCGTCCCATCAGTCGTCCTGCTTTCCGTAGATGTCGGAATCTTCCTTGTCCATCTTGATGAATTTACGCTCGCCGAATGCCTTGATGAGCATCTCATCCCAGTAAGCAAAATCCTCGTAGGCATCGATCTTCGGACTTGAATTAATGAAGTCCAGAAGTGCCTGCGGCGTATCCGGCGTCACGTCCTCTGTTTCTAGAAGAGTCTTGGCCGTATTACGGAGACCCGTAAGGTTGGCAGATGATGACAGCCCGTGCATGTTCTTTTGGTCTACGCTCCACCAGTTGCAATAGAGGCATGCCGTATGGTTATTCGGATTTATATAGACCGAATCAACATCGATCTCGGGATGGACAAGACCGTTATATTCAAGCACGCAGCAGAGATTTTCGAGCCTGCTTATGATCCAAGCGATATGTCTTCCACCGAGCTTCCCGAAAAGCCTTAACGGATACTCTTCCTCACGCTTGTTGATGACCACGAGAGACGTGCCGTCATCAAGCATGAATGCTCCCGTTACGCGAGGGAAAAAGTCAGACAGGGTCCTCGTATCGGCAGAGGGATAATCCAGAGACGAAACCATCTTTCTCATATGTTCGGCTTTGCCGTTCATGCCCTCTCTGAAATGGAAAGCGATATTCCTTCTCGTGACATAAACGTCAGCACATTTATCGCTGTATGAATGCAGATATTTAAGTTCGATGCACTGTCCTTCGTTCGTTGTAAATGTTATCGAATCCGCATTATCCCAGAGCGATTCGTCCCTCTTCTTTTTCGCTTCATCGCCTGAAGAAGAATCGATCATCTGCCTGTAGAATGTCTTAAAGTAATCGGTATCCTTGTGATCCAACACATAAGATGTACCGCAGAACCTGCAATGTGCCATCATGGACGAAACATCGTAGATCATTATGCTTCCGCAGTTCTTGCAATTAAGATTACGCATTTCCTTGATATCCCCTTAGTTACTGACTGTTACCTTACTATACCAAACTTTATCTCATCCAGACACGCATTTCTGTCTCTCCGCGGTTTCCCCACGTATAGTACGGGATAGCCGTTGCCTCACAAGGAATCAATTCAGGAGGTGTGTCCGGATACAGTTCATCTGAATCAGCCTCGCGGAAAGCTTTCACTGATATCATGTCCACATCAAGGTTCTCCGAATATGAAGATATCTCCGGCTTAGAATCCCTGTCGATCTTAAGCGACTTTACACTGCCATTATCCGTTCCCTCAAAGCAGTAAATGAGAGGTCCTCTGCGCAGCGCAACCATGCCTGCGGTCCTTGGGATCCGGGCAGATGAATATACAAAAGCAGGTGTCCCGTCAAACTCCAGACTGATTACGGAATTGCCGTCAATGTCCAGATAAATGTATCCGTTCTTAAGCTCCGCATCTATCTGTTTTCCATCCTTAACGATCTTGAAATCCCTGCTCCATCCGGGCACATGCAGAGCAAGTTTTCCCTGTCCTTTTACGGAATAATTCACATTCATTTCATGCGGATATTCCGTCTCGCATGTAAGCTCCATTCCGTTTGCGAAAATAACTTTTCCCGATGCGATCATGTGACAGAACGAAGTGTCTTCATTCTCCCCGTAAGCATACTTTCCGAACGATTCGATAAGCCTTGCGACGTTCGGCGGACAGCATGCGCACTGATACCATTTCGGTCTTACGGGAAGATCGTGTTTGTGGGTGGGAATAACACCTGAGATGCCCGGATCGACCTCTAACGGATTTACATAAAAGAACCTCTTTCCGTCCAATGCCATACCGGCGAGAACGGTATTGTAGAACGCCCTTTCCATAACATCAGCGTATTCACCTGAGATCTCATTTTCGAGCATGCGCGATGCAAAAAACATCAGTCCGACGGAAGCACAAGTCTCTGCATAGGCAGTGTCCGGAGGAAGATCGTAATCTGCTGTAAATGCTTCCCCGTGAACTGTCGAACCTATGCCGCCCGTAACATATATCCTGCTCCGGACGATGTTCTTCCACACACGTCTGCATGAAGCCATCAGTTCCTCATCTTCAGTCTCGGAAGCAAGATCAGCCATTCCGGTATAAAGATAGACGGCCCTGACTGCGTGACCTACTGCTTTCTCAAGTTCACGCAAAGGTTTGTCGCACTGGCGGTACTCTCTGTCACCTTCATCTCTCGGATTGGAATTCCATACGCTCCATGTACGGTTATCCGCTTCCCTTATGAATAACTCCGGATCCTGACCGCGTTCGTTGATAAAATGACTGCACAATTCCAAAGCGTTTTTATCTCCGGTAAGTCTGTATAGCTTCATCAGAGCAAGCTCGATCTCGGGATGGCCCGGAACACCCGGATTGCCCCGGACAATAAAGTGATCTCTTATGTGTTCCACGTTTCTGATCATGACATCAAGAAGCGTGCGTTTGCCGGTCGCCTCATAATGTGCACATGCCGCCTCGATAAAGTGTCCTGCAACATAGAGTTCATGTGCTTCGTGAAGATTGGTCCAACGCTTATCACGGTCCTTGACCGTAAAATATGTGTTGAGATATCCGTCCTTATCCTGCGCTTCAGCGATTATTCCTATCACCCTGTCGAGTTCTTCTTCGAGGGCAGGATCAGGTGAATTCATAAGAGAAAACGACGCTGATTCGATCCATTTCGCGACATCGCTGTCCTGGAATACCATGCCGTAAAAACCGTCACCGGGATCCTCTCCTCGCAGCGCTTTTCCAGCATTTATGAAATTTGCGACCGCATGGCTTTTCTCCGTATCCGGAGCCTTATCCCACAGAATCTGCTCCTGCCACGGGATAACGGTATCTGTCACGAGCCTCTGGTATTTGCCGATAAAACCTGATGCCTTATATGATGTCTCCGGGATCTGTTTCTGAATTTTCATATGTTTTTAATGGTTCCATTCTGCTGTATTTCAGATAGATAAAATTATAGCATTTCGTGCATATTATTAATTGTTAGCAAGGTCCTCTATTCTTATAATTCTGTGGTTTGATCAAAAAAGAATATCGAGGATGATTATGAAAGAGTTTAAGCCGAAGCTTTTCTCAGTACTTAAGAACTATTCGGGTTCCCAGCTTATAAAAGATATCGTTGCGGGAATTATCGTAGCGATCATCGCATTACCGTTATCAATAGCACTTGCCATCGCTTCCGGTGTCGGTCCCGAGGCAGGTATTTATACAGCGATCGTCGCGGGATTCATCGTCTCATTCCTGGGCGGCAGCCGCGTTCAGATCGCAGGTCCTACGGCTGCCTTTGCAACGATCGTTGCAGGGATCGTTATGAAGGACGGAACACAGGGACTTATTATCGCAACCATAATGGCCGGAATCATCCTTATCGTTATGGGCTTTTGCCGCTTCGGAAGCCTGCTGAAATATATCCCCGATCCGATCACGACCGGATTTACCGCAGGTATCGCAGTCACGCTTTTTATCGGCCAGATAAAGGATTTTACGGGCATTTCTTATCAGAACGGTGAGAAACCCATAGAGACCTCCGAGAAGATCATGGCACTGATAAATAACGGAACGACTGTCAATTGGCAGGCTCTTCTTATTGGCGCGATCGCGCTTGTGATACTTATCGTCTGGCCGATGATCTTCAAGAAGATCCCAGGATCTTTCATAGCCGTTGTAGTAACAGCGGCTATTGTCGAGATCTTCCATCTCGATGTAAATACCATCGGAAAATCCTTCGAGAACATACAGGCGGGACTCCCTCCTGTCAGCGTCAGCTTATCAATGCTCTCGTTCGAAAATATCCGCGGCCAGCTAACGAACGCCATTACAATTGCTTTCCTCGCAGGCGTCGAATCACTTCTTTCCGCAGTTGTCGCAGACAGTATGATCGGTTCAAAACACCGCCCTAACATGGAGCTCGTTGCGCAGGGTGTCGGCAACATCGCATCTGCCTGCCTTGGAGGAATTCCCGCAACAGGCGCAATAGCAAGGACTGCTGCCAACATCAAGAACGGCGGCCGCACGCCAATCGCAGGCATGGTGCATTCCGTCACATTGCTTCTTGTCGTCGTATTCCTTATGCCGTTTGCAAAACTTATCCCTATGCCCTGCATAGCCGCGATCCTTTTCCAGGTCGCTTACAACATGAGTGGCTGGCGCAGATTCGTAAAACTGGTAAAGAGTTCACCCAAGAGCGATATCACTGTTCTCCTGATCACGTTTGTCCTGACGGTAGTCTTTGATCTTGTTGTAGCAATTGAAGTCGGCGTACTTCTTGCCGCAGTTCTGTTCATGCACAGGATGAGCGAAGTTACACAGGTCGAGGGATGGAAAGATGTTGACCCCGAGAACGATCCTGACAGCATCGATCTCCGTGTTCTTCCGGAGCATACTATCGTCTATGAGATAACAGGACCTATGTTTTTCGCGACAGCCGGAAAGATCCTGCAGATCTCTCCTAAGGAAGACACAAAAGCTCTCGTTCTCCGTATGAGAAGCGTCAGCGCGATCGATGCGACAGCGATGCACAATCTGGAACTCCTTCACGAAGACTGTAAGAACAGAGGAGTGCAGCTTATTATGTCGCACGTTAATGAACAGCCGATGAAGGTCATTCAGAAATCAGGGTTCGACAAAACACTCGGGGAAGAAAATTTCTGCGCTCACATCGATGACGCCCTTTCGAGAGCGCAAAACATCGTGAAAGCATAAGCGGTTTTTCCGGAGAATATTTATTTTACGATGTTCTTTACCCAGATTCCCGATCTGACGAAAGCATAAGCGATAAAGCACTTTATGACTTCCATGCCGTTAACGATCGAGAGCATCCATGTGACGCTCATGTTGGTAAATCTGCTCAGACAAAAAGCCAGAGGGACCACGATGACCCATGTGTAGACGCTGTCGAAAATAACCGTTATAAATGCATTTCCGCCGGACCTGATAATAAAATATGAGGCGTGCGTGTAAGAGCAGAAAGGCATCAGCACTGCAGTGATAAGGATGAATCCGGTTGCAAGACTGCGGATATAATCTGACGTGTTGTAAAGCAGCGGGAAGAACGGTGCCGCTGCAGCCAGTAAGATACCGAAGATCAGGCCGCAGAAAACCGTTACCCTGCGCATCTTTTTTGCCTTCTGTCTGGCTTCATCGAGTTCGCCTGCGCCCAGGATGTGTCCCATCATGATGCCGACTGCTTCACCCATGGCAATAAAAGCCACAGCCATAAGATTCCATATGGTGGATTGGATGTTAAGCGCTGCAACAGCATCAAGGCTCCTGTAAGAGTAGCACTGGTTGATGGTCGTCATGCCGAGTGACCACAAAGTCTCATTTGCCATGAGAGGCAGTGCCTTCAAAAGAAACTTCAAAGCCAGCTTTCCGGGGATCTTAACCGCCTTAAATGCTCCTCTGATGAACGGGAAGAGATCCGGATGTCTGCCTGTATATACAGACAGTATTCCGAGCTCTACAAATCTCGATATAACAGTTGCAATTGCCGCTCCGGATGCTCCGAGAGCAGGAAGTCCTAAATGTCCGTAGATCAGAATATAATTGCCAACCAGGTTAACAAAGATCGCGCAGAGCGAAGCGAACATCGGAACCTTCGTAGCCCCGAGATCCCTTAACGTTCCCGCATATGCCTGTGTCAGACCGATAGGTATCAGGCTGATAAGGATAATGTTCATGTATTTAACGCCGATCTCGAGCGTCTCTGCCGCATCGGCAGGATCACCTTCTCCCAAAAGGAAAAGATTGATAAGTGAACGCGAGAACAACGCGAGGATAACTACGCAGATCGCGGCAATGACAGTATTAAATCCCATCTTGAACTGGAACGTATGGCGGATTCCCTCATCATCACCGCTGCCCTTGTACTGGGCCGTAAAGATACCTACTCCGGCAGTTGCGCCGAAGATAACGAGATAGAAGACGAAGATCAGCTGGTTGGCGATCGCAACACCTGAGAGCGCATTTGTACCCACCCTCCCGATCATGAGATTGTCGAGAAGGTTTACGAAGTTTGAGATGCCGTTCTGTATCATCATCGGAATGGCGATCTTCAAAAGCTTCCTGATATAAGATCTGTCGTTCTTAATTTCTGTCATAGTTTTGCTTCTAATATTATTCGGTTCGAGCATTTTATCAGAAAAGCAAGTAAAAGCAATAGAAATATTCAAAGTGCTATAATTATCTCCGGCAGTGGAAAACCTGTTGAAAAACGGGATAAGAAGGACAGAATCTATGGCTTTTGCGGGAATGTTTCTCGGTGCGGTCTTCGTGATCGTCTTAATACTTATATATGCAATTGCTTTTATAGAACTCATCATCGGCATCATTCTGATGATAAAAAAGAAGAAAATACCGGCGACTATCCTGCTGGTGCTGGCAGCAATTCCCGCAGTAATCACGGTCATTGCTATCAGTGTGCTCATTTATATGAATGAGTTCCCTCAATACGATACATACGACGGCAGGAAGGTTACTGTCAGCATGAAAAATGTCCGGACCATGAAAGAATATATAAGAGCCGATGATATGGACGGACTTGGTGAACTTTTGGATAAACATCCTGAACTCATCTATTACCAGGATAACAATCACCAGTCGCTTCTGGAATACGGACTTCACGATCACAATGTGGAGATAATGCAGATAGCTGTCGATCATGGTTCGGAATTTGACGCTGAACCAAATTTCGAGCTTCTGAAATATGACTATTCACTCGAACGTTTCTTTGACTTAGATTATTGGTCTTTTGCATTGTTTAAGGAACCGGACCCGCCGAAGATCGTTTATGGAGAGACTACCGACGAGATGATAGAAGCCGCAAAGTTTGCGATCGATCACGGGGCGGTGACAGTCTGGTCAAGAGACATCGGCCGCTGGACCTTTGCCGATTCAGTGGAAAACTGGATAAATGGTGATAACAAGATCAGTGAGAAAGATCAGGAATTTCTGGATTACGCAAGATCCGTGAACCCGTTCTGACAAACAGAAAAGTCAATTAATCCCTGTTCTTATTCTTGGCTTTTTTCTCGAGATACATTGCCTTATCAGCCTTGTTCATGCAGTCAGGAACGTTGTGCCATTTGGAAATTTCGCATGTTCCGATGCTGGCCCCGATTTCAAACTCATATTTGCCGGACTGGTTGATCTTCTTGATATTGCTCCTGACATTTCTTATGAACTTACCGATTCTTCCGACTTCGGTAAGAATAAGGATCGCAACAAACTCATCGCCGCCCATTCTGGCTACAAACTCGCCCTCTTTCAGCGCGCTGTCGAGAATGTTTGCAATCTCCTTAATGGCCTCGTCGCCGGCATTATGACCGAAATTATCGTTGATGTGCTTCAGTCCGTCCATATCGATAGATGCGACTGCAAGTTCCTGGAAAGGCTCGCCTTCTTCATTGAACAGCTTGGATATCTTCTGCTCGAAGCCGCGCCTGTTCAAAGTGCCTGTAAGAGGATCCCTGATATAAAGGCTCAGAACGTCCGAGATGCCGAAGAGCTTCTCGTAAAGCTCCAGCTTATTAATGTTCTGTCCCACCTGCGTAAGGAGATATTCGATCTTGAAGTTTATATACTTAGTGAACGATGTGTCAGCTGCTATCGCTGCATAACCGTATACTTCGTTTTTATATGCAAGTGCGAAAAAGATATGCAGTCTGCCGTCCTCATTCTCAAAACCATCCGGGAGAAGTTTGTCATTTGAAAAAGAGATGTCCTCGATGATGCTCTCGCCGCGGTCAGCGAAATGACCTACCAGAGCTCTGTCATTCTCCCTGTATCTGCAGAAGTATATGGACTTCACGCTCTCTACTTTTTTGAATTCATCGAGAGCCACTTTTATTGCATCTTCCCTTGTAAGCGTTCCCTCAAAAAGAGCATTGATGACAACGAACTCTCTCATGTCATCCATAGCGACAGAGGCAGCGACATTCTGTTCGCAGAGTTCCCTGTAAACATCCCTGTCTTTTGTCTCCTTGCCCGTACTCTCACGAAGTATTATCTTGGTCGAGACCGAGACATTGTCGTCAGGTTCCTCACCCCTCTGAAGCGCATCGAAAATATCCATTGTGGAATCCACGAAATCGACGGTGGACATCTCAATAGTGGTAATCGACGGAACGTGATTCTTTGATTCGATGGCATTGTCGACGCCGCTTATCATTGTGTCCTGAGGAATCGAATAACCCCGCTGGATGAGTTCATTGCAGATGGCAATTGCCTCGTAGTCGTTCGAGCAGATTATCGCCTCCGGCAGAGTGCCGTCTTCTTTGACGAAAAAGTCCGCCATCTCATGACCCTGGGTGATCCAGTAATTACCGTGAAAGATCTTATCCTTCGATACTTTGTGCCCAGATTCGCGCATGGCATCTTCAAAACCGAGCTGTCTCTCGTGAGAGTCGGTAAGCTCATCCATACCGGTAACAAATCCTATATCATCAGTCTTGCACAATGAGAGTACATACTGGGCAATATCATGCATCAGACCTCTGTTGTCCGGAATGACATTATAGAAACCGGGGATCTCTGCCCTTATGCAGACTACCGGCGGAGCCTCGGTATCTGTGAGAAGCTCCTCTACCAGATCCTTAGCCATGCCCTCGTGAATGAGCGTGTCATAACACAGAACGATACCATCATAATCATGAATCGAAGGAAGCTCTAAGATACTCTTAAAACCAATGATGTGAAGAGGATTGCTGGTTGTAACGGAGCATGTTGCAAACACATCGATCTCATGCCCCTTCTCTTTGGCATAGTAATCGAAGCGCTTTATGATCGACAGAGAATAGTCTCTGTACATGTCTCCAATAAACACACAGATTTTCATATAAAATAATCTTAATGGGAAAACGCGCTTCGGTCAACGCAAATATCAGGGAAATTTTATGCAGATGCTCTGGCTCTCTTATCTTCGTACAGTGCTTCGTCAGCTTTAGCCAAAGCTGTCTGGAACGCGAAAATATCGCCGCTGTAATGTGAATATCCGATGCTTGCAGTGAGTTCATATTCCGCGCCTGCTTCATCGTTCAGACGGATCAAGGTGTCCTTTATACTGATGCATAGTTCTTTGACAAGATCTTCGTTGTCAGTTTTCGCTATTATGATGAATTCGTCACCGCCGTAACGAGCAATGAATGTCTTCACGGAGTTATCTGCACAGGCGACTTTGAGAGCGTCAGCTGTCCTTTTAAGTGCTTGATCTCCTTCAACGTGACCATACTGATCATTGATCTGCTTGAACTTGTTGAGATCGATCATAAGAATGTAGCGCTTTAACTTCTCGCTGCCCTGCTTTGAAGACTCGCCGACGATGTATTTCTTAAGCTGTGTCCTGTTGTTCAGACGCGTGAGCTCATCAATAGAAACCTGATCGTTAAGAGAAATGATATAGACATAAAGCATTATGATCGTGCAGCCGAAGCAGAACATCGGAGCATTTACCCAGACAACCTGACAGATCCCGGCAACAGATATGATGACCGGATAGAGGGCACAGACGAGGTAGGGTGTTCTGACCGCATAGTTTTCTTTTCGAAGTGCCCTGATAAATGACCTGACAGCACTGACGATAATATAACCTATGGGCACCACCAGGAAGAGAATATAATATGCCGTTGTAAGCTTCAGTTCACCGTTGATGACCACGCCCGGGAAAAGCACGAACACGACCAGCATGATCAATGTCTCGCACATTGCGGGGATCAGAGCAAATATACGGTTCCTAAATACCGTAATGTACTTCTCACCCTGTGACAGCTCAACATATACAAACCAGAACCCGGTGATAGCACTGAGCAGGATGGCATTAAAAATATTTACGACGGAAACCGACAAACGGGTATGAGGGATCATGTTTCCCAACATGAGTACCCAGCATATGTCACTTACGAAATACATGATATGGGCTGCGATTATGTTGACAAAGATCATCTGTTTGGCCTGTCTGCCAACACCGCCCAGATCTTTGATGAGCAGCATCGCGAAAATGATTATGCAGACAACATTTGCCTCAACGTAAAAAAATGTATAACCGTTTTCCATATCTTGATTATATCAGCAGGAGATTATCGTAATGTGAAGTAAATGTTAGAATAATTTATACGAATTTCCTATTGGAATTAAGCGGGACCGGATGATATGCATTTCGTAGAAGCGAAAGGAATCCTTAAAGGCAGCGGAAAAGAGATCGGTATGAACATATACCGCGGCTGTTCGCACGGCTGCATTTACTGTGACAGCAGGAGCCTGTGCTACCAGTTTACGCACCCGTTCGAAGACATCGAGGTCAAAAAGAACGCCCCCGAACTGCTCGAAAAAGCCCTCTCCTCCAAACGAAAAAAATGCATGATAGCGACCGGCTCCATGTCTGATCCCTACATGCACTGCGAAAAAGACTTGAGACTTACACGGCGCTGTCTCGAGATCATATACGAACACGGCTTCGGCGCCGCCGTGCAGACCAAATCCGACATGATACTTGAGGACATCGATCTTTTGGATAAGATAAATCAGGACACCAAATGCGTCGTCCAGATGACCCTCACCACATACGATGATGACCTCTGCAGGATAATCGAACCCAATGTCTGCAATACCAAAAGGCGTATAGAAGTCCTTGAGGAGATGCAGAAGCGCGGCATTCCCACGGTCGTATGGCTCACGCCAATACTGCCCTTCATAAACGATACCGAAGAGAACATAACCGCCATCCTGAATGAATGCGTCCGGACCGGCGTCAAAGGCGTCATCTGCTTCGACATGGGCTTGACACTAAGAGACGGTGACCGCGAATATTTCTATGCCGCGCTCGACAAACACTTCCCTTACCTCAAGCAGAAATACATCGCCACCTACGGCAATTCATATGAAGTCCCGAGTCCTGACTCCAGGCATCTGATGCAGGTTTTCAAGAAGATCTGCAGGGACAACGGCATCATTTCCGACCCCTTCAAATGCTTTGAATACATGCAGGATTTTCCTGAGGACAAAAAGCAGATCAGCATTTTTGATCTTTGAGAAAGATCAGATCATCTCCACCTCTGCAGAGACTATGTCAGTTACCTTCCTCAAGCGGCCAAATAGTCAATCTCTTTATCTTCGGATAATGCCTATATCTCTTCGAAAAGACGTGCCGCCGTTGCTTCGACGCTCCTAATTGCAGCTTCAGTGTCCATTGTGGGATCAGCCAGCGGAATGATGCGCGTAAAACCGGCTTTTAGACACTCTTCATAACCGTCACCAAGGATGCCTGTAATGCCGTAAACCGGCTTGTTATGTCTCTTCCCTAACTGAAGGACCTTATACGGTGCTTTCCCCTTAACAGTCTGGCTGTCCATGCATCCTTCACCTGTTATAACAATGTTACAAGTCATTATTTCAGTCTCAATGCCGGTTGTTTTCATTACGATCTCAGCACCGGACCCGATCCGTGCTCCAAGGAAATTTTTGAGGGCAAAGCTCATGCCTCCTGCCGCCCCTGTACCCGCTTCAAAAGGATCAAAACCGGCAGTTTCGGCATAGTTTCTGAGCCATGTGTCCATCTCCATGCACATCTCTTCTGTCGCGCCCTTCTGCGGTCCGTAATCGAAGCTCGCACCGTCAGGCCCACAAAGCGGGTTTGTAACATCACTTGCAACGGTGATATCGATATGCTTCCCGGTAAGGTCAGTCATATCTATCGTATGAAGATCCTTAAGGCCAGCCGCGCCGGGCTTAATGCTGTTGCCGTGCCGGTCCAGGAACTTTGCACCCAATGCCTGAAGCATTCCTGCGCCGCGTCCTTTGGTCGCACTGCCGCCGATGCAGATAACGAGTTTCTGTGCACCACCCGCAACTGCATCTTTTATAAGCTCACCCACACCGTAAGTAGTCGTTAAATACGGATTTCGCTCCTCCTGCTTTATCAGAGTCAGACCGGCAACTTTTGCCATCTCTATGTATGCGGTTTTGGTTTCCTCCGAAAAAATATAATCCGCGTCAACAGGCGTGCCGAGGGGACCTGTAACCATAACACTCTTAGTAATGCCATTAACATAAGGAGCGATCGCATCGGCCGTTCCTTCTCCTCCGTCAGCCAAAGGAAATACCGTGACTGCCGCATCAGGACATGCTCTCATAATGCCGCGTCTGACGGCATCTCCGGCCTGCAAAGAAGTCAGGCTTCCTTTGAATGAATCCATTGCGATAACTGCTTTCATATGTCCCTGCTGTTTTTGTTTTATTATACAAAACGGCCTCCCAAACCGCACTTTCAGTTCAGATACGGCAAGGAACAGGTCTTTGCAGATGGTATATAATCTCCATATGGATCAGGAAAAAGAACATAAGAAAGTCTATCTGACCATGATCCTCTGGATCGTGATTATCGTATTCGATGTGGCGGGGTTCGTCACATTGGCAATGCTCGGAAAGATTAAAGGTGCGGTGCTGATCGCATCGGTTGTCCTGTCCGTTTTCATTATCAGCCTTGGCATTTTCGCGGTCCGGTACACATACAGGAACCACATCAAGCCAAACCGTCTGGATGAGAAAACAGGAGAAACGGCCGCCGAGATCCGCGAGGCAAAGATCCACAAGAGAAGAAAAGGCAGGGACATGTTCGAGGTATGCGACAATTACCGCAAACAGTATTTCACGACGATGTATATCGTGATAGGCGTGTTCTCGCTGCTTCTGCCTTTTGTGTTCATTCTGAAGCTCAACGAATATGAGAATTTTCACATCCCGTTCTGGTGGGCTTTCATAGCGGCAGCGGTGATCATGGGGATCAGTATTATAGCTGCAGGCAAGACTGATTTTGCTTTTTACACGAGCATGAACCTCAAGTTTGAGATCAGGAAAAACGGTTATGATGAGTTCTATGTAAACAACGATTTCATGATGGCAACCTACCACGATCTGATCAAGGGATTCCTTGCGATCGGCCAGAGTTACTATGTCATCTTTGCGCAGAAATACTGCCATGTCGGCGAGATGAACAATGTCATCAAAGCAGAGCACTGTTCGAATGAATTCAAGATCAATTCACAGAAGATCATTAAGCATTTCGTGCGCATCACCGAAATAGACGGATCGGTCATCCGCCTTGCCTGCGCAGACGTACTGGCTGCAGATCTCCTGCTCGGCGAATTCATTAAGGCAGGCATCGAGACGGCAACACTGCCGGTGGAAAAAGCTAAGTAAATATTTGCAGATCAGATGTCCGACTTCTCCACCTTATAGATGCGCGAGCCGAAATCAGGATAATAACGCGTGTTCTCGTTGTAGCCTAATGAGGCAAATCGCTGTTTGATGTGAACACCGGCATACATCATGGCATCACCATACATCTCGTGCGACTCATTCTCGGACGGCATCTTATGGAACTTTGCGATTACTCTGTGGATAAAGCTGTCCTGCTTAACGTGAAATGGCGCGACGTAGTTGACCAGGCCGCCAAACCCCTTGAGATCGTAAGTATTCTCACGGACCTCGATATGGTATTTGACATCATCGATGAGACCTCTGACATAGAGCACGTCATGACTGTCATTAGGTGTCGCAAGACTCTGCATTATCAGCGACATCGCTTCGCTGCCGTCTTTGGAAGAAACGGTCCAGGACAGGATCTTACCGTCATTTCCCGTGCCGCCCTGAGACGGACCCATGCCGAACAGGCCTTCATCAAAAGATCTGACACGCCACAAATATCCGAACTGCATGAGCTTGCGGTTCGCCTTGATGAATTCTATCTGGCGTTTTATCTCTTCGAATTCTTCTTTCGGGAGATCGCAGAGATTGCACTCATAACCGGTGTTGCCGAACAGCGCAACATTAAAACGGGTATCAAGAGGCGTACGTCTCAGAGTCTGATGGTTTGGAACGTCAGAAACATGGCATGTGTAGCATGACTGCGGATAGGCATATGAATAGCTGTTCTGGATCACTGCCCTCTGATATGCGTCGGTATCGTCGGATGCCCAGATCTGAGGAAAATATGAGAGTATGCCCAGGTCAAATCTGTTGCCGCCGGAGGCACATCCTTCAAAGAGGATATGAGGGAACTTTTTCGTGAGAGCATTCATCACACGGTAAAGACCGAGGATATATCTGTGAGATACTTCTCCCTGTCTGTCTGAAGGCAGTGATGATGAATAGACATCCGTGAAATTACGGTTATAATCCCACTTCACATAAGAGATATCCGCGGACGAAAAAACCGAAGACATGGCTTCGATTATGTAGTCCTGCACTTCAGTACGCGTGAGGTCCAGAAGCATCTGGTTGCGCCCCGTGGAATGCGGTTTGCCGGGTATCTTCATCGCCCAGCCGGGATGCGCGCGGTAAAGATCGGAATTCTCATTCACCATCTCAGGTTCGACCCAGATGCCGAAATCCAGACCAAGCCTGCGGATCTTGTCGCAGATGCCTTTGAGACCATGAGGAAGTTTCTTCGGTTCGGGTGTCCAGTCACCCAGTGAGGACGAATCGTCATTGCGGCCTTTGAACCAGCCGTCATCCATGACGAAGAGTTCGACGCCTGCTTTTTTCGCGCGGCGTGCAAGTCTTAACAGTTTGCTCTCACTGATGTTGAAATAAGCTGCTTCCCAGGAGTTCAGCAGGACGGGCCGAAGACGGTCCTTCCACTCGCCGCTTACTATATGACCGTTTACGAAGTCATGCAGTCCGTGGCTCATAGTGTTGCAGCCCGAAGTGGAAAATGTCATTACGGCTTCAGGGCTTCTGAAGGACTCTCCTTTCGCAAGTTTCCATGTAAATCCCTGTGGATTGATGCCGGTAACAAGACGGACTTTGCCGAACGGACTCTTCTCGACACAGGTGTAGTGATTTCCGCTGTAGATCAGATTAATCCCGTAGACTTCACCGTAGTCTTCGTCAAATGCTCCGCGGCCTAACATAACGAAAGGATTTGCGTGGTTGGAAGATGATCCGCCGCATGAAGAATTAACGAGCTTGACGCTGCCGACACGCTGAACATTTTTATTCATTTCGCGTGACCAGGCACCATTAAAAGTTACGAATGAAAACTCGCCCTGATCGAAATCCAGCTGTGTGCTCATGATGCGTTCTATGACAACATCACCGTCACCGTTATTTGTAAGTTCGCATGACCTTGTAATAACGTCGCACTCTTCGAAAACACTGTATGTAAGCACTAAGCCGAGTGCGTTTTCCTTGTCTTTTAATGACACCTTAAGAACGGATGCATCATCCCCGTAAGAGCCTGGAAAATCTTCATCACGGATCTTGCCTTTCGATACTTCATAACCGTCGAAAACAAAGTCCGAGGTCCTGCTCCCGTCACTGTTGACAAGTTCGAGAGCAGGTTCCCTGACGTCACCCTTTCCGATGGTGCTAACCTCCAGCCGTATGTCCTCCATTGAGAACCTGCCGTTCTCAGAGTCATATATATTTGTATTTCCCGGTGCGAATTCAGACAATTCTTTGAGACCGTCATCCGAATCAACATGGATCTTCCTGCCGTAATAGAGGTGCTCTAAATGACCTGATTCCATCACACGGAACGCATAAGTAGTTTTCGAGGTGTCCAAAACAAATAACTTGCCGTCCGATAATACGGTGATCATTTTAAGCCTCCCTTGACTTGAGCTCCTTTGCGATCTCAACGAGCTTCTTATCCGTAAGTATATACTTACTCTTGAATATCAACAAAGCTACGACGAGTACGATGATCGGCGCGAGAGTCATTACTAACCTCAGTCCTACGATGGAGCCTGAACTGATCGTATCGACAACGTGGTTTCTGTAATTATCGATCTGTTCCAGCATTGATGAATAAGTAACTGCGGCTTCAGAACTCTCTTTGATATTGAAGATCGAAAGGCAGATGGATGCGACCAGGGCAGCTATGCCTGATGCGAGTTTAACAACGAATGTCTGCATGGAAAAGATGACTGACTCGTCTCTTCTGTTATTCTTCAGATGACCGTAATCAACCGTGTTCGCAAGGAATATCGTTACGACAACATTGAGCATTCCGACAGCGGACATAATGAAGAATCCCGGAACGAAGAACGGATATACGCTCTTCAAGCCAGCAAGCGCCATGAAAAGAAGGATCACATATCCGCCGATGGCAGCGAAGACACAGATATAGAAGATCTTCAGCGTGTTGAATGCTTTCCTGAGCAGCGGGAAGAAGAGCATCATGGCTATGATCTGGATGCCGCCTGAGAACATGTTGAATAATGTGTAATTTCCGGTCCAGTTCGAACCTGCAAGATCGTATTTAAAGAAGTAGATCAGAAGGTTCGATGTAATGTAAGTTGCGGAGTTCACGAGAACGATGGTGATAACGATGGTCATTGCCTGATCGTTCTGCAGAAGAGCCTTGAACATCTGCTTGACGGAAGGTGTCTTGAGGTCAACCGTGGACTTCTCCTTGACGAAGATGCATGTGATCGTGATGAAGACAACGAAAAGCACGCCTATGATAATTGAGAAATACTTGAAGCCGACGCGCTCGACTTCGAGTGTCGAATTCATTGTGAGATCGGCATTGACTGAAGACATTGCCGCGAAATCCATGAACTCACCGGAAGGTACCCCGATAACAAGCACCGGTGCAGTCTCCACTACTTCAGTCTGTTCCTCATCAGCATAGTCACCCATGACATACTCGACTCCGTAGTTCGAGATGTCCCTGCCGAAGATCATACCTGAGATATCCGCATTGGAATCGTTTACATCGATTATGCCATCGAAGATCTTCTCTGTTCCGGTTATTGTGACATTCAGCGTACAGCCGGGAAATTCAAAGACTTCACCGGTAGGATTGTTATCCGCATCTCTTTCCATGATGAAAACAGTCGCTTCAGAAGAACTGAATTCTCTGGTCACCATCTTTGCCTCGCCCTTGGAGAATGCATTACCCAGGGCAGCAACACACATAACCGTGAGGATCGATATGACCGCCGAACCCACGCCAGCAGCAGATCTTGCAAGTGTCGTAAGTCCTTCACGTTCTTTTCCGCCTTCGGTAAACGCGGGGATCATCGACCAGTACGGAATATCCATCATGGTGTATGTGATACCCCAAAGAATGTAGATCACAGCCGCGTATGCAATAAGTCCGCCTCCGTCGAGTGACGGCGGTGCCGCGAACATCACGATCAAAATGACCGCATTCGTAACCGTACCGATCATAAGCCAGGGACGGAACTTGCCCCATTTGGTCTTCGTTTTCGCGACAATCACGCCCATAAGCGGATCGTTAAACGCATCGAAAACACGTGCGATCATAAGTATTATTCCCATTGCGATCGCGGATACTCCGAGGATATCCTGGTAGTAGTAGAGGACATAGCTCGCGGAGAGCATATAGACCATATCTTTTCCGACGGCACCTAAACCGTAAGCGACTTTCTCCTTAAGTGTAAGTCTCATTTTGTTTGTCCTCCCTTCTTAAGTTCCAGCGCAAGTTTTACCGCATTGTATGCTCCGTCATATACTCCGAGTTTCTTATTCATGTCTATCGCATCACACATATTCTTTAATGTGACTCCGTCATCAACGAAAAGTCTTATCATCTGCAATGTGTGCGGAATGTCCCTGCATTCGAGAGTTCCGTCACCCATCTCTGCCGAGTGGACCGCGCCCCACTGTTCGTGACCGCCGATCCTCTTTATGAACAATTTCGGTACCGGATAGAATGCGAGTTCCGACGGTTTTGTAACGAGCACATCGCATGATCTCATAAGAAGATTTGTCGCGTAGACTGCTTCGAAAATATTCTCGTGACAGAAGATATTTATTCCTTCCACATCACCTTCAAGCGCGTCATCGCAGAACTTCTTTGTCTCTTCCCAATCGTTGAAATGTGTTTTGGTAACAGCTTCCATCCCGGGCGCCAATCTCTTCAGATCTTCCCAAACATTCATGTAGTCACCGATGTTGATGTAGAGCGCTGCCCTGCCATTTTTGATATCGGGCATGAGCTCATTTACGATCGCTGCAAATATCTCTTTCTGCGCGCCTGCGCCGCCGATCGTCAGAAGGAAACGCGTAGGCTTGCCCGATGCTTTTCTGGCAAGTCTTCTTGCGTTATCAATCTCTATGTTTCTTACGAGTTCATCATCAATGTAATGTCCTGTGTACACGATAGAATCTTCAGGCATCGGCTTCAGAATATTCTTGCCTGCCATGCCGTTCATCGTGCGGTAACCGAGATATGCATAATGCGTCTGGATAGTATGAACCGCGCCTTCCGCGAAATGCAGTGCCATCGGCCAGTTATCCGGAACAGCATTTACTACATACTTCATACCTGCATGAACCGCAGCCTGAGCGGGCCATACATGAGTTCCGATAACGGGAATTTCTTTGGGCACATTCTTATAGACAGTTGCCATGAGTTCCGCGTTTTTCTGGTCGGGCGCGTTATAGGACAGCTGCTTAAAACCTGTATAGTTAATGGGCTCCCATATGAACTTATTAAAAAGCCTGCTCTTCTGTGAGATACGGGAACCTTTGGAATAAAGATCGTTCTGTGCCGATATTACCTTCGTGCACGTGGTCTCCGGATAAGAATTCAGATCCATCCAGTAAGGAACAAGACCCATTGAATTTGCAGCGCTTGCCATCGCCATTGAGATCCTGTAGTGACCAAATCCCATTCTGATGTTTCCTACGATGATGCCGTTATCAATATCAAAGCCAAGAGTTGTTCCCGGAGCATTCTTTCCGATCTCGATATTCTTTACTCCCAGGATATCGCCGATATAAGCATTCTCAAGAACTTCAGCAGAATAGTCGGCACCCGAATCATCACCGAACTTCCGGATGTATTTCTGCTTGCTCTTAACAGCTTTCTTAACCGTTGAAGATTTCTGTATATTGCCGTAAACGGACTCATATCTGTTCATTGTAAAACCTCTTTACGCTGTGATTCCCAGGAGCAAAATGTCTACTATCTGATTAAGGCACTCAACATATTTGATCTTCGTTTTCTTTAATGTGTCTGCCTCGAAAAGCTTTGCGATCGACGCATCCATCATGATCTTGAAGATCGTAAGATCAGCGTCCTCTCTGTAAATGCCTTCTTTCCTTCCCTGTTCCAGAAGCTCAATAGTAGGCTCCCATCCTGACTCGAGTCTTCTTGTCATCTTCTTATAGATCTTCGGATACTTGTCTTTGAGGTCACCGAGTTTTGCAAAATCGATCGCGGTAAAACTTTCGGGGAATGCTGCAAGGAGCTTTCTCGTTCTCTCGTCTATGCTGAGTCCCTCTTCGTTTAAGATCTCATTTTCGCGCGCCTTGATGCCGTCGAAAATATAATCCACGATCTGATCGAATATCTCTTCTTTACTGTTGAAATATTTATAAATAGTTTTCTTTGATATTCCCATCTGCTCAGCAACATCATCCATCGTGAGCTTAAGTCCTTTCTTATTGAAGACCTTTATTGTATTTACAAGAATCCTATTCTTAAGATCGTCCATTTCAGGCACCTCCGTCGGAAACTGAATTAATATTTTGAGTTTCCTTTTGCATATCTTAACAGGTATCCGGAAGAATAACAGGAAACTGAATTTACAAAATTAGTTTCCATCGTTTGTGCGTTCTGCGCATATGCCTTTTTGATTTTTGGAAGGTATCATTAATACAAAAGGAGGATCAGCCATGGACCTTTCCGTTATAGATTTTAAAGATATATATTCTGACTGTGCAGATAAGCAGCTCTCAAGATACGAGGCTGCCATAGATGAATTCGCAAAGAACTTCGGAACAAAAGAAGGCCTGGAGATATATTCGGCTCCGGGAAGAACGGAGATACTCGGCAATCACACGGACCACCAGCACGGCGAAGTTCTTGCCGCATCGATCAACCTTGACGCAATTGCGGTCGTAAAAAAGACTTCCGGAAATACCGTCCGTATCGTTTCAGGCGATGCCCCTCTTATCACCATTACTGACCTTGCTAAAAATGCGGAAGAATCCGGCACTACCGGCGCACTGATCAAAGGCGTTATCCGCACGCTGAAAGATGAAGGATATAAGGCCGGCGGATTTGACGCATATATCACCAGCGATGTTCTGATCGGCGCGGGTCTCTCCTCATCTGCTGCTTTTGAGACTCTTATAGGAACTATCGTATCAGGTCTTTTTAATGACATGTCCATCGATCCCGTTACCATCGCAAAAGCAGGACAGAAAGCAGAGAATGAATTCTTCGGCAAGCCGTGCGGTCTCATGGACCAGATGGCATGCTCTGTCGGAAACATGGTCCATATCGATTTTGAAGATCCGTCAAGCCCTGTTATAGAGAAAATCGGTTTTGATTTTACAAAGACAGGTTACAGTCTCTGCATCACGGATACCAAAGGTTCCCACAGCGATCTAACTCACGAATACGCAGCTGTTCCTTCAGAGATGAAGAAGATCGCAGAGCTTCTGGGACACGATGTATTAAGACCTGTCTCGCTTGAAGAGATCCTTAACAACATAACTGAACTGCGCGCCGGTGCCGGTGACAGAGCAGTGCTCAGAGCCATTCATTTCGTTGAAGAAAATGCACGCGTCAGCAAAGGCGTCAGTGCTCTGAAAAATAATGACCTTCAGTCATTCCTGAAGACCGTGAGATCATCAGGTAATTCTTCATTCAAGTATCTGCAGAATGTCTATACTTCTTCGGATGTGGAGAACCAGAATGTATCAGTTGCTCTGGCAGTTTCCGATGCTGTGCTGACCGATGAAGAATGCTCGCGTGTTCACGGCGGCGGATTCGCCGGAACCATCCAGGCTTTTGTAAAGAATGAGAATACTGATCACTACAAAGAAACAATGGACAAGATCTTCGGCGAAGGCTCATGCCGGATACTTAAGATCAGAAAATACGGCGGTATCAAAGTACTGTAACGGAGTGCCTCATGACTGACTATAACTATCTCATAACAGAACTCGTAAACTACGGTGTGCAGAACGGCCTTGTGAATGAAGCCGACAAAGTCTTTACGATAAACAGGCTCATAGAGATCCTCGGACTGGATGAATATACCGCACCTGAAGAAGAGATAATTCCGCGCGAACTCCATCTCATACTTGAAGACTTCCTGAACCTTCAGGGTGATCTTACGAATGCGCAGAAAGATCTTTTCGATACCAAACTTATGGGTGTACTTACACCTCCGCCTTCATGCGTTATCAGCATGTTCGGGAAACTTAGATCCGAGTCTTCCAAAAAGGCGACTGACTGGTACTATGACTTTTCGAAAAAGACAAATTACATAAGAACAGACAGAATTGCAAAAGACATAAAGTGGACGACTTCGACAAAATACGGAGAGATGGATATCACGATCAATCTCAGCAAACCAGAGAAAGATCCGAGAGACATCGCGGCTGCAGGCAAAGCGAAGTCAACATCCTATCCGAAGTGTCTCCTTTGTGTTGAGAATGAAGGCTACGCCGGAACACTCTCACACCCTGCAAGACAAAACCACAGGATCATCCCGGTCGAACTTGACGGCGATCCCTATTTCCTTCAGTATTCACCTTACGTCTACTACAACGAGCACTGCATCATCCTCAACAAAGAACACATCCCGATGGTGATCAACCGCTCGACATTCGTAAAGCTTTTATCGTTCGTTAATCAGTTCCCCCACTACACTGCAGGCTCTAACGCAGACCTCCCCATCGTTGGCGGATCCATCCTCTCGCATGACCATTTCCAGGGCGGCTCATACACCTTCCCCATGGCGCGCGCAGGATACTTAAACACATTCACAGTCCCCGGCTTCGAAGACATTACCGCAGGCATCGTCAACTGGCCGATGTCCGTAATAAGACTGACCGGAAAAGATGCCGTCAGGATCGCGGATCTGGCTGACAGGATCCTTGCAAAATGGAGAGATTACACGGACGAAGATGCTTTTATTTTTGCAGAGACAGACGGTGTGCCTCACAACACTATCACGCCTATTGCAAGGAAAAATAAAGAGGGTGATCTCGAGCTCGAGCTTGTGCTCCGCAACAACATCACGACCGATGAATTCCCGCTCGGAGTTTACCACCCGCACCGGGAATACCATCATCTCAAGAAAGAGAACATCGGTCTGATCGAAGTCATGGGCCTCGCCATCCTGCCGGCAAGACTAAAGAAAGAACTGGCTGATCTTGCGGAAGCGATCGATGCCGGCGCTGATTTTTCCGGTTCCTCACACGCAGCCTGGGCAGCCGAGAAGATCATCCCGCGTGTGGGTGAGAAAGACACGCTCGACATTATCAAAGAAGAAGTCGGAATCGCCTTCTCAGAGATCCTGGAATGCGCCGGTGTCTATAAGGATACTGATGCGTTCATGAGGTTCGTGGAGACGATCTCCATCTGAAACTTTGCTTACACTCCAACCGAAATTCCGACTGAAACAAGTCAAAAAGTCGGACGATAAGTCGGAATTCTCAAAATCCGACTTTTCTTCCGACTTTTCGGAACTAAAAACTCGGAAAAATACACTAAACTTGCCAGGCATTATATAATCAGCTTATAAGTTTTTCCGCACGGAGGTAAAAACCATGAGCAGAATTGATTTTGGAGCACACCCGATAATGTTTCCGCAACCGGTCCTTATCATCGGAACATACGATGAGAACGGTGTACCGGATGCCATGAATGCGGCATGGGGAATCACAACAGATTTCAAAGAGATAACCATCAGTCTCGGCGTCCACAAGACTACGAAGAACCTGGCGGTCCGCGGCGCTTTCACAGTCAGCATGGCTACGGAAGATCAGGTGGCTGCATGCGATTATGTCGGCATCGAATCTGCAGACAAAGTTCCAGACAAGTTTGCAAAAGCGGGTTTTCACGCGACAAAAAGTTCCTTCGTCGATGCGCCTCTGATCGATGAACTTCCTATGGCACTCGAATGCAAGGTTAAGAGTTTTGAAGACGGTATTCTTATCGGTGAGATCGTAAATGTTTCCGCGGATGAGAGTGTTGTCACCGACGGCAAGATCGATCCCAAAAAGCTGAAGCCGATCACTTTTGATCCGTGCAATAATGCTTACATTGCGCTTGGAGAGAAAGTCGGAAATGCATTCAGTGACGGAATGGCTCTGAAATAATCGGCAACCCCCGATATTATAGTCCCGTCCCGAAAATGCGGCGGCTTAAAAACTGCACAAATCCAAGGCCCGTTTTTGTTCGATTTTGAATTAGCACTCTCACCTTGACAGTGCTAATCAAGGGACTATAATTCAGTCGGAACAAAGGAACGAAGATCGATAGATCAGACCTCCGCTCTAATGCTCGGATAACAACGATCAAAGGAGATGATTATTATGTTGATGTCCGGTTTGTTTGGAGAAGATTTGTTCGACGAGTTTTGGGGTTTCCCTGCACATGAGCTGGCTAATATCGATAAGCAGCTTTACGGGAAAAATGCACGCAATCTGATGAAGACCGATGTTCACGAGACTGACACGGATTTTGAGATGGAAATGGATCTTCCGGGATTTAAGAAAGACCAGATCAACGTCAAGCTTGAAGACGGTTATATGACCATCAGTGCAAGCAAGGATCAGGAGACCGAGAAGAAACATCACGGCAAGATCATACGTCAGGAAAGATATGCCGGAAGCATGCAGCGTAGTTTCTATGTCGGTGACCAGGTAAAGGTCGAAGACGTTAAGGCTAAATTCGAGAACGGTGTTCTTAAACTGAGCATCCCGAAGAAAGAATTAGAGACTCTTCCGCCCGCAAACAACACTATAGCTATTGAAGGCTAATGAAGATAAGGAACAATTACTAAGGGGTGTCCCGGAGGACACCCCTTAGTTTTTCAAGTAAAAACACACTTATTTTTCCAAATAGAATCCGTTATCAACCATGTCCGCTATCTTGGACTGCGAATAAGGCCACGCGTCAGCTGAACCTATGGAGATCTTGACCAGGCAGTTGCCGGTAGTTACAAGATCTTTGGCATCTATGATCACATGAAGAGTATTTGCCTCGCTGGTCTTATAACAGAATGCCCTTCTTCCCGAAGGAAGCGTATATTCTTCAACGATCCTGCCTGCGGCTGATTCAAAGGTATCCTCATATGTCGTATCACCACTCTGGACCATAATGTGGAGATAGCATTCCGTAGGGCTGCTTCCTACAAGGAAGAAATTACCTCCCTGTCCTGAATATGTGATCATCTCGCTGTCGAAAGTAAACGAATATGTGTCATCACCGGAACCTTTTAAGAGCACGGTTTCCAATATTGCGCTTTCAGCAGTAGTTGCTTCAGAAGTTTCTGTCAAGCTGCTTTCCTGTGAGGATGAAAAAGTCTCCATCGTCTGAATGACAGTGGCCCTGGGACGGCTGCTGCAGGCAGTCGCGGAAAGCACAGTACAAACTGCCAATGCTGCTGCGATTGTTCTTTTTTCCATGGTCATACCCCATATTATGATCGTTTTCCAAAAGCCAACACAGTAATTATACCTTAATTGACGGGAAGGCAATATCATTCGTTGTATAATAGTGTTCTCGAAAAAAGTTCGCTTTGAAGGTGGTTTGATTTGAGACGTCTGATATTCGGATTGATAACAGTCCTGTTGCTCGGAATAGAGGTCCTCATCGCTTTATTTGCCCACGGCTGGGTAAGGATCTATCTGGGCGACGTTCTTGTCGTTATACTTCTTTACACGATCGTGAGAACCGTAATTCCGAATAAACAAATACTCTGGTTCATTATTCCGTCGGTGATACTGGTTTTCGCGTTCGCTGTCGAATTCCTTCAGTTATGGGGATTCTGCGACCGCTTCGGCATCACAAATGAAGTCCTGAGGATCATCATCGGAACCGGTTTTTCTCTCACAGATCTGGCGTGCTATCTGATAGGAATCCTGCCATGTTATCTGACAGAATTCCTGATCACAAAGCGGAAAAAACAAGTTTGATCAGACTACAGGCGCACCGCACTTATCGCAGTATTTGCATCCGTCCGGAACCGGTGAACCGCAGCTGTTGCAGAACTTCTGCTGCTGAACAGGTGCAGCAGGCTGAGCAGGTGCATAAGCAGAATCATCTACAGGAACATTGTAGTCGCCGATTACCGGTGCATTTGCATCCATTGTCTGCTGGGCTTTGGGGTCAACGTAGTCGCCCTTGGGACCGAATTTTGCGCAAAGGAATGAGATAAGAGCACCTATGCCTGCGAAGCCGTATCCGAAAATAAAATATCCGTATTCAATTTCTGAAAGTGTTCCGATGAAAAATCCGAGGAGCTCAAGTCCGACCCACAAAATAATGGTAAGCGCGATAAATCCGCCCGGTTTTTTTCCTCTTGCCAATGCATTCTTCTTGTTTGCTTTGCAAAGCATGATAAGTCCGAAAATCTCTAACATAAACTTGTTCTCCTCATATTTGATTTAAAATGGATTAAACCCCTGGTGCACATTTTAACATTTTCGAAATAGAATTGTATGCATTCTTACATTAATATCTGATTGTATTTCAAATAATTTTGAGGGTGCTCTCATGGATAAGATCTTCCATTTGAAAGAGAACGGTACGACTGTACGCACAGAAGTAATTGCCGGGATCACGACCTTCATGACAATGGCATATATCATTGCGCTGAATCCGCTTCGGGTGTTGAAGCCGGCGGAAGAACGGGCCTTACCGCGGCCGTTACGGCTGTCATGTTCCTGCTCTGCATTTTCGCGGCGCCATCGGACATGCGATCGGCCTGGCCCTCATCAGCTACACGCTTCTCAAAGTATTTACAGGCAAATTCAGGGAAGTATCCATACTGACATACATCCTGTCAGTGATCTTCCTCATCAAGTTCTTCGTTGCGGTCTGATATAAAACAAAGACAAAAAAGGCGGTCGGAATTCCGGCCGCCTTTTATAACTGTACTTGCAATCTTAATCAAACAATACCGGCACATAGCTCTGTGTTCCGACATCGACAACGCCCTTTGTCAGTATCCTGAGTTTGGGGATTACCGGCAGTGCGGTGAACGCAAGTGTCATGAACGGATCGATGCCTTCAGGAACACCGAGAAGCCTTGCCTGCTCTTTCATCGCACTCAGTTTCTCTTCGATCTCACTGACATCCAGATCACACATGAGCCCTCCGATCGGAAGAGCCAAAGAACCGAGAACTTTACCGTCACATGCTATCGCCAGACCGCCTTCGTTTTCACGAACGGCGTTTGCTGCCAGAGCCATGTCTTCGTCATTCGTTCCGACCACAATAAGATTATGCGAATCATGAGCGATACTCGACGCGACGGCGCCCTTCTTAAGACCATAGCCCGTTACGAAACCGGTGCCGATGTGGCCTGTATTCTTATGCCGTTCAATTACGGCGATCTTATTGATGTCTTCAGTATTTGAAGAATCAACTATTTCTTCATCCGTAAGTATCTCTCCGGGAATAAGTTTTATGACGCGCTTCTTACTGCCCTCAACACTTACTTTAAAAGCTTCAGGCTTTATCTCACTCATATTGAAGCTGTGGAGAACTCTCCAGTATTTTCCCTCATCGATCGCAGGCTTTTTTACTTCTGCGGTCAGCTTTCCGTTCTCGGATATCAGCCTGCCGTTCTTAAATACTTTCGCGACTTCGAAATTCTCAAGATCGGATACGACTATCATGTCGGCAACATATCCGGGTGCCACTGCGCCCCTGTCCTTAAGACCGAAATAAGCTGCGGCATTTATTGTCGCCATCTTGATGCTGTTATATGGACTCTTACCGGCTTTTATCGCCTTCCTTATTATGTAGTCGATGTGCCCCTTGCTGATGAGATCACCGGCATGCTTATCATCTGTAACGAGAAGACACCGGTCACAATACCTGTCATCAAATAACGGCAGGAGCGGCTCAAGATTCTGGGCAGCCGTACCCTCACGGATCATGATCCACTGGCCGCGCCTGAGCTTTTCTTCCGCCTCTTCGAAAACAGAACACTCGTGATCCGATCTGACTCCCGCAGCAATATAAGCATTAAGTTCCCTGCCTGACAGCATTGGTGCATGACCGTCTATATTTCTGCCGTGAGAATCCGCGCCCTGTATCTTTCTGATTATTTCGCCGTCACCTCTTACTGTGCCGTAGGAATTCATAAGTTCAGCCAGACCGAGGACTCTTTCCTCACTGTAAAAATGTGCAAGAGAATCCGCATCAAGCACTGCTCCGGCTTCATCGAGAGGTGTCGCCGGCACACATGACGGAAGCATGAAGAAAACATCCAAAGGAAGATCTTTGGAACTCTCAAGCATAAAAGAGATACCGACTTCACCTGCCACATTTGCGATCTCATGAGGATCAGTAACGACAGCGACAGTTCCGTGCGGAATGACCGCTTTCGCGAATTCTGCGGGAGCCGTCATGGAACTCTCAATGTGAATGTGAGAATCAATAAGGCCGGGGCAGACGACACTGCCTCCGATATCGATCTCTTCTTTACCCTCATATTCACCGATACCGACGATATATCCGTCAGTAACAGCAACATCGCCTTCCTCGATATCGCCCGTAAAAACATTCATGACCTTAGCGTTCTTAAGCACGAGGTCAGCTTTCACTTCACCCCGTGCAGAAGATATCAAAGCCTTAAGCTGATCGTCAGTAATGTTCTTTACCATGCTCAGATCATTCCGCAAAGGTCAGCACATTCGTAACCGAGAGCGAGAGCTACATTCTTATTAACGATCTTGCCATCGTAGCAGTTAACGCCGGTTGCAATGACAGGATTAGCCTTGCATGCATCCTCAAGACCTGACTTTGCGATCTCAAGACCATAACGGAGTGTTGCATTTGTAAGAGCAATTGTGGATGTTCTCGGAACGGAACCCGGCATATTGCCTACGCAGTAATGAACAACACCTTCCTCAACATAAACAGGATCATCATGTGTCGTAACGTGTGAAGATTCACCGCATCCGCCCTGGTCGATAGCTACGTCAACAAATACAGCACCGGCCTTCATCTCAGGCAGATACTTACGCTTGAAGAGCTTAGGTGTGGAACCGCCCGGAATAAGGACTGAACCGATAACGAGGTCTGCATCCTTAACTGCTCTTTCAACATTTGAATCGTTGGAAACGAGAGTCTGGATATGTGAACCGAACCTGTTGTCGAGTTCTTCAAGTCTCTTAAGATTTACATCGAGGATCGTAACGTTTGCGCCCATGCCGACTGCGATCTTGCACGCATTCATACCGACCGTACCGCCGCCAAGGATGACAACGTTTGCCTTAGGTGTACCGGGAACGCCTGCAAGGAGGATTCCTTCGCCTCCGAACTTCTTTTCGAGATACTTGGCGCCTTCCTGAATGGAGAGACGTCCTGCAATCTGGGACATAGGAGCAAGGCACGGCAAAGAGCCGTCTTTCTCCTGAAGTGTCTCATAAGCAACTGCTTTTACCTTGCCTGCGAGAAGAGCTTCAGTCTGCTCTTTGTCTGCTGCAAGATGGAGATATGTGTAGAGGATGAGCCCTTCTTTGAAGAGCGGATATTCTTCCGGCAGGGGTTCCTTTACCTTGACCATCATGTCAACAAGAGCCCATACTTCGGCGGCATTGTCGATGAGCGACGCACCGGCATCGATGTACTCATTGTCAGTGAAGCCTGAACCTACGCCGGCACCTTTTTCCATGTAGACGTGGTGGCCTGCGGCAACGTATGCCTTGACGTTGTCAGGTGTGAGTCCCACACGGAACTCGTTGTTCTTGATCTCTTTTACGCATCCGATCTTCATGTTCAATATTCCTCCCAATTGAATTGTTCTTAAGTCGAACATTAATCATTATAAAACATAATTGATATAAATGTTTTCGATTCATTCACATATAGAAAATATGAGCGGAATATACTTAAAGTGTAGTTTTATGAGGAGGATATCAGTTTGGATCTCGCGCGGATAAAAAGATTCACATACATAATCAACACGGTCATCCTGTTTCTCGTTATAGCGCTCGCGGGGTTCTTCTGTCTGTGTAATGCCACGATCCTTATCTGGTTCAGCATTCCGACGTTAATGGTCTACATTATCGGCTATGTCCTTATAGCAAAAGACCGCCTTGATATCTACGTAAGACTCGTTTATTTCTGGATTACATTTTATATGTGCTTATGCACTTTCTGCCTGGGATATAAGATCGGATTCCACCTTTATTGTTTCTCGATGATCCCGATAATCTTCTACACGGAATATATGGCGGATAAGCTTGGCAAGACGCGTGTAAATGCATTTGTCGTCAGCGGCATTATCGCAATTTGTTATCTTCTGTCAACCGGATATACTGCATTTGCCGGTCCGTTATATATGGTCGATAACGCACTGGCCGGCTCTTTCTGGGCCTTCAATTCAGTCATCGTCCTCGCATTCCTGATCTACTATTCAAGACTCATGCTGAGCCTCATCGGAGACTACGAAAAGAAACTCACTGATGCCGCCCACACCGACCGCCTCACCGGGCTTTATAACCGCCATTTCATGATGACCGAACTCGAATCTTCGGCGAAAGAAGACAAGCCGCTTTTTGTCGCCATGATCGACATCGATGACTTTAAGAAGATCAATGACCGATACGGTCACAATGCCGGCGACTATGTGCTTATTAATGTCTCACGCATCATGCGGGAAGTCTGTTCCGAATGCAGGATCTCACGCTGGGGCGGCGAGGAATTTCTCATCTTATCTTCCGGCAAGGACCACGATGTTTTTCTTGGTCTTGTCGAGACACTTCGAAAAAGGATCGAATCCGAAGACTTTATTTTCGCGGAAGACCATATAAAAGTTACCATAACACTCGGCATTGCCGCCTTCACATCCGGAACCTCGGTTGACGGGTGGGTAAAGGCTGCCGACGACAATCTATATACCGGCAAGAAAACCGGCAAGAATAAAGTTGTCAGCTGAAGAAAATACCTATGGCCTTTATATGATATAATCTCCTCATTATTTTAACGGAGGATAATTGTATGCCGTTTTGCCGTAAATGTGGTCTGGAACTGAAGGATGATGATGTCTTTTGCGCTAAGTGCGGCAATAAGATCGAGAAAATAACAGAGGAAACTTCTGAATCACCTGTTGTGCCGTCAATGACAAAAGAAGAGAGTATCGAATTAGCCGATAAACTCAAAAAAGAGTACGGCGATCTCGAGAAGATGCAAAAAGAGATCAACGAAAATAAAACAACACTTTCTAAGCCTATCCCTCCGGCAAAGCATCACGCTGCTTTCAAGTTCTTCTGGCCATATCTGGTCGCTTCTGTAGTAAGTATTAATGCATTATATTTATTGGGGTATATACTCACACTCGCTTCACAGGCAGCCGGCTTTCTTTATACGTTTTCTATCATCGGATTGATCACTGCCGTCGTATTATTGATTGTCGGCGGAAAAACCGCGACAAGTAAAAGAGATTCCTTGAATTACCAGGTCGAGAACGAGATGCAGTATAAGCGAAAAAGACAAAAGGAAATTCAGGAAAAAACAAACAGCCTTCAGAATCTTTATTCCGCCAAAAAGACCCAGCTTGAAAAGTATAACGATCTGGTTCCCCTTCAGTTCAGAACCGCCCGTTACATGGAGCGCGTTAAGGCAATAATATTGACCGGCAAAGCAGAGAATTTCTCTGAAGCAATTAATTATCTTCCCAAAGAGAATACATAATGCTCTGCAGTATGCGCAGGAAAATAAACGATTACATTAAGGATCAATACGGTGTAGCACCGGAGTTCCCCTGGCCACGGTATAATGAGCATGCCGTATACCGCCACAAAGACAACAAAAAATGGTTCGCGCTGATCATGGATGTCGGCCGCGATAAGTTAGGCCTGTCCGGCAAAAGCTACGTGTCAGTTATAAACCTTAAGATCGACGATGTCATCCTTCATGACACTGTCGTACATGAAGACGGGATCATGCCCGCATATCACATGAACAAGCAGAATTGGATAACCGTTTTGCTGGACGGTACTGTTCCTGAGGACCGTGTCTGCGCACTGACAGATATCAGCTACAACGCCACTTCTTCCAAGCGCCGCAAAAAGTCCGTCCGCGAACCTAAAGAATGGATCATTCCTGCAAACCCGAAATTCTACGATGTCGAGGGCGCATTTGCCGGGAATGACATAATCACCTGGAAGCAGGGTGCCGGCATAATCAATGGCGATATCGTATATATGTATGTCGCAGCACCCGTATCCGCGATCCTCTATAAATGCAGGGTTTTGGAAACAGATATTCCGTACGATTATCAGGATAAAAACCTGACCATTACCGCCCTCATGAAGATCGAACTGCTGAAGCGTTACGACCGTAATAAGTTTACTTTCTCCGTGCTTGGCGACGAGTACGGCATCTATGCGATCAGAGGGCCGCGAGGCGTGCCCTGTTCATTGAGCGATGCGTTAAACGGCTAAATTGCTTCTGTATTAAACGGCTTCTGACTCAGCATCCCAAATTAGTGCACTGTCAGGGATCATGTCATTAAATGCAGATAATACCTGGCTTACAAAATAATCCTTGTCAAAGTTCGCTTTATCGTAAAGAAGCACATAGATCACTTCCCTGCCGGGTCTGAACCTATCCTTCGAGAAACTGTTTATCTTTACCGCCGTTTTTACCGAGTAATCAGTTTTATCGTTCATCCCCAGGACCTCAAGATAAGCACATCTGTCTATCTCAAAGAAATTAACCAGATAATCAGGATTGATGGTTTCCCCCGTTTCTTCAAAATAGACTGATGTTTCATATTTAAACGGTATGCCCATCTCCTTCAGCAGATCTGCACCCATCAGCTCATTTTTTGACTTAAGTTCTCCGTGCTCACTGACAGTCGGATTATCGGAAATATACTTGCCGCAACGTTCAGGTTCTTTGTTGTAAAAATCGTTGTTCATCAGATGGGGATCATAATACTGTCTAATGGGAAACTCTATTCTCGGCGGAGCAAATCTGTATCGTGAATTCCAGTCAGAAAGCAATGCATCGTATTCTTGTTTCAGCCTCAGATAGTTGTTTATCTTTTCCGAGTAGATCTTTCCAAGCTTTGATGTAACGTAGAGCGTCCTGGGATGCCTTGAATTGTACTTAGCATTTTCAGGATCATAAGTTATTACCACAATAGTTTTGTCTTTTCTTGAAATATAATGTCCGTGCGGCATTTTCTCCAACTTGAGTCTTCTGTATTCAAGCTTGACCGCATGAACCTTCATAGGAAAAATAATTTTATTCATATTCCTTCCCCTTTCGAAATGTTGACATATTCCACATCTATTTTATTAAGTTTTCCAGTCTCATTACAGGGGGGTAAAGTCTCAATTTTGGGGGGTAAATTTTCAAATCATGCCAGAATATCAGTGGGTGTTCTGTCCTGTTTTGTCAGGAATAAACTAGATGTTTCAGGTAAGAGTTCAGGTATTAGCCTGAAGTACTACCTGAACTTTTTCGAATCCGCTCAACTATACAGGCAAAAGTTCAGGTATTAGCCTGAAGTATTACCTGAAAACCTGTTGTGATTCAAAATCTTGATTAATGCCCGGCTTCACGACAGCACTACATTCGATATATACGTCATCAGCGTCACAGTAACATTGATCATCATGAGGACCGCCAGGACGAGAATGTGTGTCCGGAGCTTGTAGTAGACTGTGGCGATGAACTCCCTGATGAATGCATTTACCCAGAAATAACTCTTGGTCTTGCTGCCTATGCCTTCAGCTTTTATATGAAGTCTGGCGGCGAATAAGCCTGCGCGGAAGACGTGGTAGTTAGTTGTTGCAAAGGCAATCTTGGGGGCTGTCTTGTCAGTCATTTCTTTAATGATCTTTATCGAATTGCGGAAATTCTCATACGTGTTTGTCGACTGGTCTTCAAGGATGATCGAAGACTCCGGAATGCCGCGGCTTTTAAGATAATTGCTGATAGCTTCGGCTTCGCTGGTGCCCTCGTTTTTTCCCTTGCCGCCTGAAGGAATAAAGATGATGTCCTTGCCGGTCGCCTTTTTCTGCATCCCGGCAAATTCGATCGCGCGGTCGGCTCTCGATTTGAGAAGACTGGTAATGGTTCCGTCTTTCCGGATCTGACATCCGTTGATAATGATGTAATCCTTATCAAAATCCGGAATATGGCGCGCTGCCTTGACGCTGAGAATGATGGTTCCTGTAAGGATGCACTCGAAATAGACAACAATTAAGCCGGCGGTGTTTTCGATAAACATTCCGATGAAACGTCCGGGGCCGGTCCAGTTGTTGACGTCTATCCAGGTTGCCTGCTGAAGAAGATATGAGACTGTAAGAGGTGTGACCGCGGCGATGCATAACAGAATGCTAAGGAAAATGGCGAGCATGTTGCGCCATGTGCGTCCCTCATACTTCAGAAGTCTTAAATTACTTACCGTTGCAAGAACTGCCATCATCACTGACAGCGGCATGGAATATAGGGCAAAGGCCTTCATGAAATACATAAAACTTCCGAGTATTTCATAAAGACCCATCCTTTGAACCGACAGCAGGTTTATAAGATGCATGAGAAAGCTCCCGGCCATAAAGATGATCAGACCGCATGTAAGGATATTGCGCGAAAGGTACAGATTTTTACGCAGGCCCCTTCTGTACATGATGATGAGGTCTGCAAGAATGACAGCCATATAGATAGCGAGACCGACCCTGACAATAAAGCTTCCGTTGAAGTCGCCGAAATAATCATCGTAAGTAACTATGCCATTCTTATGAACATACAGAACTGAAATTGATGCGCTTTCTTCACCCGACTTAACTGATATATATGCGCGGCCCGGATTGCGCGACCTGACACCAACATAAGCGGTGCTGCCTTCAAACCGCGAGTATGTGACTTCAAGTATATCCAAGCCCTCATCGTCAACACTAACAACCGGCTCTATACTGTTAGAATATGCAAAACCGGTATCGATAATACAGGTGTACTCATCCCCAACAAAAAGGACATATATATAGCAGGCGATCACCATGACGATCGCCAGCAGAAGATATCTCAATTTGAGGAACAGTTTTTTCATAAAAAAATTATACAAGATTATCAACTTCATTTGCATAAAGAAAAGGTCCGGATGCTTTACTCCGAACCTATTCGAGGGGCTTATTATGAGAAACATTTTGCTTTTGCTATGATGGCTTCATTATCATCCCCCCACTTGAAATCTACTTAAAATTGATCAAAGTTTTTTCTATAATATTTAAAGTGATAATTCTTAAGGAGATCTGCCCATGAAAGGTTACGAATTCGTTGATGACAAAGGCACTTTTAAGCTTGAGGACCCGGATCTTTACAGTTATCTGTATTTCCCTGACGGAGCTTCCAGCGGCATGATGGGATCTCTGACGCCCGAATTTGGCGGAGATCTCAAGACCTCTCAGAACACATTCATTTTAGAACCTGTGTCATCTGACAACCTTCACAACAACCGTTCAACCAGGAACTTCTGGCTTTATCTGGAAGACGGTACGCTCGTATCGGCTATGGGCGCTTCGGCTTCTGCCAATGCGAGAAAGTTCACTTCAGAAAAAGACAAAGTAACCCTATACGGCGGCCTTCTCTGGCAGAAGGTCGAGCGTGAGATTTCAGGCACGGATATTAAGACTGAAGTCACTACATTCGTGCCCGTTGAGACAACAGACAGGATTGAGCTCACAAAAGTTAAGATCACCAACACGGGATCATCTCCTATCACTTTCACACCCACGGCGGCAACGCCGATTTACGGACGTTCTGCAGACAACATCAGGGACCACAGAAACGTCACCTCGATGCTCAACAGAATGACAGTTACGGAGTACGGTGTTACGAATAATCCTACTCTCACGTTCGATGAGCGCGGACACAGAAGAAACAAAGTCATTTACGGTTTTTTCGCTGCTGAAGGAGATGGTAAAAAGCCTGCTGTCTTCTGCCCTGTAGCCGAAGATTTTATCGGTGAGGGCGGTGCATTTGACAACCCGGGATTCCCGGTACCTCAAATTGATGCATATCATCCCGGTGACAGAGCAGACGGTTTTGAAGCAATGGGTGCAGCAATGTTCTTTAATAAGACATTGGCTCCGGGAGAATCCTGCGATTATTGTTTCGCACTTGCAATCGATGATCTGGACAAACCCTCTGACACAGAGGAAGAAATCCACACAACCTCCTCAGCACTTGAGAAGGTCGCCGTTAAGTACCTCACTTCTGAGAAATTCGATATCGAGCTTGCAAAGAACAAAGAATACTGGGACAGAAAGAACAACGTAAGTTTCCACACCGGTGATAAGGCATTCGACAACTGGATGTACTGGGTCGGCGTGCAGCCCATGCTCAGGAGGATCTACGGCTGTTCATTCCTGCCTCACCACGATTACGGCAAGGGCGGCCGCGGATGGAGAGATCTCTGGCAGGACTGCCTTGCGCTTATAATCATGGATCCTTCGGACGTCAGGGGCATGCTCGTCGATAATTTCGGAGGTGTCAGGACAGACGGAACTAATGCAACGATAATCGGAAGCGGAAGCGGCGAATTCATCGCTGACCGCAACGGCATCACGAGAGTCTGGATGGATCACGCGATGTGGCCCTTCATGACCATGGACCTCTACATCAATCAGACAGGCGATCTGAAGATCCTTGATGAGACCGCGCCCTACTTTATCGACCGTCAGGTCATGCGCGGCGAGGAACTGCTCGATAAGGACACTGATCTGAGCGGCAGCAGCTCCGAAGGCACTGTGATCGAGCATCTTCTTCTGCAGAACTTTGCGGCATTCTTCGATGTCGGCGGTCACGGCCACATGAAGCTCCGGGGCGCAGACTGGAATGACGCTTTGGACATGGGCAAGGATAAGGGCGAGAGCGTGGCCTTCACCGCAGCTTATGCCGGCAACTATAAAAAGCTTGCATCGATCCTCAGGGAATACAAAAAGGCGTTCGGAAAGGACACGATCGAGGCTGCTTCAGAGCTTGAAGGCCTTCTCGGTGTATATGACGCAGATAAGCTCCAATCCGTATTAAATCAGTATTGTAACAATGTTAAAACCGGTTTTTCAGGCTCTAAGAAGAGTTTTGCGGTCGACCTTCTTGCCGATGACCTCGAGAAGAAATCAGACTGGATCACAACCCACATCAGGGAGACTGAATGGTTCACGGACACCGAGGGGTATTCACGTTTCAACGGCTATTACGATAACAGCGGCAACGCCCTCGAGAAGAACGGTGATAAGCACGGCAAGCCCGCAATGATGCTTACAAGCCAGGTTTTCACGGTAATGTCAGGCATCGCATCTGAAGACCAGGTTGCCGAGATCGTAAGATCCGCAGATAAATACATCTATGATGCATCGATCGGCGGCTACAAGCTCAATACTGATTTCCACGAGATCAAGACGGATATGGGCCGTATGTTCGGCTTCTCATATGGCCAGAAAGAGAACGGCGCGGTCTTCTCCCACATGACAGTTATGTTCGGAAATGCTCTCTATTCGAGAGGTTTCAAGGATGAAGGCTGGAAAGTACTGGGTACTCTTTACGGTCACGCAACGGATTTTGCACAGAGTAAGATCTATCCCGGCGTCCCTGAGTATTTCGATCCCAAGGGACGCGGCGTTTACCACTATCTCACGGGCGCTGCAAGCTGGCTGATGCTCACCGTCCTGACCGAGATGTTCGGAATCAAAGGTTCCTACGGAGACATGGTCTTTGATCCCAAGCTCCTGCCTTCGCAGTTCGACACTGAAGGCAAGGCTTCTGTAAGCTTCGAGTTCAATGGCAGACCTGTAAAGGTAATCTACAAAAAGGTGGCTGATGCGTCTTCTGTTCAGAAGATCACCGTTGACGGAGCCTTAATAAGTGAAGGCAGCAACGTGCTCCCGAAGGATAAGATCGGTGATGTGATCGAGGTGGATCTCGACTGAACCGGGTAATATCGGGAAATATATTCAAACAAAATTAAAGTCCGGTTGCTAATGCCGGACTTTTTAATAGGGGAGGGTCTGTTGTGAAGTTTATTGTATGCTTCAGTGGCCTTATTATGACCCCCCAACCTGAAATGAACCTAAAATTTCTTAAGTTTCTTCAGCAGGTTTTTCTGCTCTTGTATAAACCTGTTCCTGGGTCTTGAACTGGACCAGGATCGTGTCTCCCTGGAAGTTGAACGTGTATTCCCAGCCGCCGTGATCGTTGGCTGAGCCGATCTCGGAAGCGATAGTTTTCTCGGGATTGTCAAACTCTATATCGTAGTTGAACTGCTCAATGGTGCCTTCCTCATAATGGAAGTAGACCATTTTGAATCCATCGTCTGTAACTCCGGAGATCTCGAAGTTTTCATCGCTGTCTGTAGCTTTCCAATAACCCTCCCAGGCAGGCGGTGCATAATACACATCGTCCAGGGTAGTTTCTGCTGCCTCGGTCTCTGCCTCAGTCGCAGCTGTAGCCGCTGCCGTCGTAGCGGTCGGAGCTTCCGTTGTCTGCTCGGGTTCTTTACTGCATGCCGTCATAGCGAAAAGCATGACCGCCGTTAAAGATGCTGCAATTATTTTTCTCATACTTTCTCCCTCATTTTTGATTCGCCCTATTATATATGACAAAAGAGGTTTTTTTAAGTGAAATCTCCGCAAGACCGCCCGCCAAGATTGAAAACTTCTCAGGTTTGCCCTAAAATAACCACGCTGAATATATAAGGAACGGATAGATTTATATGAAGCTTTTGAAGAGAAAATCTCTTTGGCTGGGCGCATTATTTCTTCTGCTTTTATGTGGTGCGACAGTCTATGTCATATATAAGGAACTTAACGGTCAGGATATTATAGGCACTCTTAAGAGTGCAAATATCGGATGGGTCCTGCTCGCTGTCTGCGCAATGGCACTTTATGCGGTCGCGGACGGAATCAACATCAGCAGATGCTTACTACTCGCCGGATATGAGATCACATTCCCGCAGATGATGAAGTATTCTTTCGCCGGTTATTTCTTCAGTTCGATAACACCTTCTTCGACAGGCGGCCAGCCGGGACAGCTCTACTTTATGGCAAAGGATAAGCTCAAAGTCTCGCACAGCGCATTTACGCTTTTATGCGCGCTTTTGAGTTTCCAGTGCGCTGCCGTTTTTCTCGGGATCGTCGGGGTGATATTTTCGCGCGGGGATATATTCAAGCTCCATGGCAGGTTCGCATACGTCTTCCCTATCGGGTTCGCTCTGAATATCGTAATAATCATCGGACTGTTCTGCGTGCTCTTTACAAGGAGAATAGCGGGATTTTTCGCTGAGATAGGTCTGAGATTTCTGAAGTTCAGGGGTCTAAAGCCGGGCGGTAAGTTCAAATTCCTAAGATCATTTGCTTCATACAGAAGAGCCGCAGCTTTATTAAGAATGAATAAGTCAGTATTTCTTAAGATGTTACTGGTGTCTCTTGTTCAGCTGATCCTTTTCCATTCGGTCACATTTTTCTGTGCACGCGCAATCGGATGTTCCGGGCTTGACTGGTTTACGGTATTAAGGACCCAGTCATCCCTGTTTATATCAGTATCTTCGCTTCCTCTTCCGGGGGCCGCAGGCGTCACGGAATACGGATATGCGTTGTTCTATTCTGATCTTATTCCAAAGGAATTATTAGGGAGCGTCATGCTTTTGTCGCGTTTCTGCGCATTTGTCCTGCCACTGGTTGCAAGCGGGCTGGGACTTGTTTTTCTTTCATTGATCCGCAAGAAAGAAACTGCTTAATATCAGTTAAATCCGAATACTTTTCTGGCAATAAGATAGCAGGTACGGTACAGAGGGTAAGCAAACCAATGGGGAAGCTTACGGATAGGACCGACAGTGTGGCGGTAGAAGGGTTTCTGAAGGAGCCATTCGTAATATTCAGGTCTCTTTTCCTGGATCTCGTCAAGGAGGGACTGCATGAGCTCCTCATCTTTCTTTGTGCCGAGACGCAGGAGGAATGAGACACTCGCCTGGGTAACGATCTCAGTGTAATAGTAAAGATATTCTTTTTGCGCTTTGTTGGTTATTGAATCAACATCAAGTTCATAGAGCATGATACGGTTGACCTTGAGCTGCTGGTCCATACGGCTGAGCATGACCTTCTCATTGACTGACTGGTCTTCGCGGCCGATAAAATACCTGTAGAGGTCAACATCAAGATAGTACATCTTCTCAACCTTCAGCATCGGATAGCTTACGAAAAGATGGTCCACATAGAAAGTGTGCTTGGGAAGCTTCATGCCGCTGTTACGGGCAAGCTCCGTGCGGTAAGTTGCCGAGTGCATTATGAGATATGAACCTGCCTGCCACTTGCCGACCTCTTCCCATCCGAAAAGTCTTCCCGAAGGGATCGACTTGCGGTAATTCATCGGGCGTGTGCGACCTTCTTTGACTCTCTCATATACATAATTGGTGATTACGAGATCTGCAGCCTTCTCCGGATCTCTCATCTCTTCGAGGACATCCAAAAGTTTAAGAAGTGAATCCTTATCCAGCCAGTCATCGGAATCAACCACCCTGAAATACAGGCCCGAAGCATTCATAAGACCGGTCATAACAGCATCGCCGTGACCGCCGTTCTCTTTCCTGACAAGACGGACGATATCGGGATGTTTCTTAACGTATTCTTCGGCGACCCCTGCTGTATTATCAGTAGAACCATCGTCAACAACGATGATCTCCACTCTATCCTCACCAGGCAGGATGCTTTCAATAGCTCTGTTAACATAATCCTGCGAGTTATAGCAGGGAATTGCCACCGATAAAAGCTTCTGCATTAAAAATTCTACCCTTTCCTTCTCTAAACAATAGGACATTATACCATCAGAATAAAAAAGTTAAACCTCTGATATAATGGACATATGACCATAAATCCATTGCCATATCAGTTCACGGTTTGTAAACTTGAATCCGCCGGAGATCTCCCGCGGGATAAAGAGTTTTGCTTTACCGCAAAAACAGACGAAGAGATCTCTCTTCTCTGCAAATCCTCAGATATTCCTGACAATACCCTCATAAGAGATGACGGATGGAAGGGCTTCAGGATCGAGGGTGTTCTGGATTTCTCGCTGATAGGAATTTTGTCAAAAATCTCTGCCATTCTCGCAGAGAACAAGATCGGTATTTTCGCCGTATCGACATATAACACCGACTATATTTTCGTAAAAGAAGAGAACTTTGATAAGGCTCTTTCCGCTTTGGAAAAAGAAGGATATACGATTGGATCCCGGAGCATTACTGACATCAGATAGTGTTATATGAAACTGAATTTGCGTACCGCACAAGTTCTTTATCTTTAGATGTATAATTCCCGTCACTTTTTGCCCACTCACGGACCATTTCGGAAAGAGTCCAGTCTCCGGACATAACCCAATCTGCTTTGGCGCCATGTTCAACAGCAAACTTGAGAGCATCGATCACTTCATCGGTAGTCTCGCCTTTGTTAAGCCATGGCTCAAAATCATCACCGTAGCTGTACAGAAAACACCAATAATTATCATTGGCAAATATTTGAAGCGAATAATCATATATCAGCCTGTCGAAAACAACCGGCTCATCGAATCTCGCGCCGTGATCATAAGCAATCTCCATAACTTCGACACTGCAGCTTTCTAACCCGAATTCAAGAAGAGTCCTTCTGTTAATATCCTGATAGTAAATGAGTTCCGGGTGCTTATCGAGCAGTTTGTCGAGACCGTCCATGTCTTTTGCCCTGAGAAGATCCTTCATCTTATTTACATCTCTCATGTGAAGGGTGACTGTACCGCCGTCATAGGTCTCAAACTGCGGATTGTTCTGTTTGTAGCTATACACACTCACGACTATGACAGTTATGATGACAGGTATCGCGGCAAGCACGAAAAATATGATCGCCGGAACCTTCTTCTTTTTACACATGAGAACGATTCCGACGATGAGTTCGATAAGTGCAATGATGAAAACAATGATTGCGATTACAATAAAGATCGCAGCGATAAACATTCCGGCAAATGCCATATGATCTTACCCCCTTTTATTCCCGGATCATTATAGCACTTTACGATAATTAATACTTTCGCTTAACTATCACCAAATTATCAAAATCCTCCAACGGGATAGGTTTACTGAAATAATATCCCTGGAATAAGCTGCATCCCATACTTGAAAGAATATCGAACTGGTCTATTGACTCAACACCTTCAGTAAGAGCCGTCATTCCAAGCTCCATGGCAAGATTGATAACGTTCTTAACAATAGTATCCGCCTTCTGCTCGTCATCTGTCTTTCCGAGGAAGTTCATATCGATCTTAAGTACGTCAACAGGAAGAGACTTAAGCATATTGAGCGAAGAATAACCGCTTCCGAAGTCATCCATCTCGACGATAAAGCCATAACTGCGGAACTCTTCCATGATCGAAACAACCTTATCGGAATCCGTTACCATGACAGTCTCAGTAATCTCAACACGCAGTTTCTTCGGATCAACATCATACTCTTCGACCAGAGACTTGATGAACTTGGGAACGTCCAGATAGTAAAAATCCTTCGGTGAGATGTTTACGGAAACGAACAGATCCCAGCCGCGCTTCTTCCAATCAGCGAGAATCTCGCATGCACAACGCCACATGTATTTGTCCACTTCGGCTATCATTCCGTTTTTCTCGAGTGAAGGAATGAATTTAAAAGGTGCAAGGAAACCGTGTTCTTTGTGAATCCAACGGACAAGCGCTTCGCATCCTACTATGTTTCCCTCCCTGTCAGCTATCGGCTGGAGATAAGGTCTTATGTCGCGGTTCCTAATGGCATCAGCGATCTGTGTCGTGATCTCCTGGTTCCATAAGATCTCATTTCTTAACTTATCATCGTAAAAAGACATACGGGCGGAATCATCTTTTTCGATCGAAGTAAGAGCAATACGGGCATCGGCAAACATTGTCGGTACATCCGGCTCTTTCCTGTTGACCTCGTAAACACCGATCTGGGATTGTATAGGATACTTGATGGAACCGCGCTTGACATTGATCAGAGTAAGGGCATTCTCGATCTTATCTGCATCAAACTCATCTTTGGGAACAAGGAAACCGAAGTTAGCACCGCCGAGTCGTCCGTAGACGCATCTTGAGGTAAACTGCTTCTTTATCTTTTCCGCAAAACATCTGATCGCATAATCTCCGAAATCATTACCGAAAATATCATTAACGACTTTGAAGTTCTTGATGTTCGCATAAAGAACCATATAATCCGTATCATTGTGAACATCTATTGTCTGCCTGATCAGCTTGAACAGATGATCCTGCGTATAGATTCCGGTGAGTCTGTCATGAGTAGCTTCATAAAGTTCTTTTCTGATCTTGAGCTGCTCTTTTGTGTTATCACTGACCTTCAGATAATAACCGTTGATATTACCTTTCTCATTAAGAACGTCACGGTTCTCAAAAAGATAGTATTTAAGGCTCTCGCCGGAACCTGTACTGTGCTGTTCCGACCAGTTTCCCCTGTGAAGTTTTATGTTAAACAGATACTCCAGAGCTTCCGGGGCTTTCTCACTGTTTTCTTCGTAGATGCCTACAAGGATGCATGCCGCTTTATTAACCCAGACACATCTTCCCCTTGGCGAGAAGATAAAGCAGGCATCCGAACCGTTCGAGACGATACCGGAGAGCATCTTATCAATGAGTCTCAAAGGTCTGTAGTGGATGGCGAAATAATAAGCAATAACACCGAATATTCCAAAACCTATCATTGAGTGGTCGATCGGATTTTTGGAGAATATGTAGTATGATTCCCAGATACCGGCCGCGCTCATGGCAGCCAGAATGATGTAATACCTTTCCCTGTAGAGACGTGATGCGCGGATCGTCATTATCAATAAGCCCAGGATGATAGCAATGAAAACTCCGTAAACAACCAGCCTGTGAATATACTGTCCTGCCAAAGGCTTCAGAATATAATAGATCTGTCCCTTTTGAACGATCCATTCGATATCAAAAGCATGTTTTGTGAAAAGGTTTGCCAGGAGTTGCACGGCATCTGCGAGGAGGACCCATTTGATCCATTTCGGAGCCTTCCTCTTTTTGCCTGCTCCATTGCAGTATGCTTCCGTGAACTTCATGAGTTCAAATATGACAAAATCCATTCCGATATGGTAAATGTAGCAGCCGATAAGAGCTAACCATTTACGGGTAGCTATGATAATTATGGCATTGCCCAAGATCGGATAAATCAAAGCTATGTCAAGCCAGGATACCGTTTTTCCGAGGTCCTTGTAATGACGTCTTGAATTAACGGCACACGTTATCAACAAGAGTATCAACAATGCAAATATGCCAACATAGATATACCGCGAAGCCATTAAGACAAACCTCAGCACAGAATTCTTACTTTATCATTATTATAAAAAACAATATGTTAAGCACTCATCACAACGATATTAAAGGTTTATAAACAATAAGAACAAAATGATTTCAAAGCCAACATAATGTATAATCATTTTCGTAATCTGGAAATAAAGGAAAATAGGATATGAGACGGATTTCTGCGATAGTTTTGACGATAATGCTGGCACTTTCATTGAGCGGATGTTTTCTTCTCGCGCCATCAAAGACAAGGAAAAAACTCACGACCTATTTCGACGAGAATGCCAAGGTCGTATCTGCGCGTGTCTTTTCAGAAACCAATAAAGATGAAGAAGGAGATTACTATATTCAGGAGGTCTCACCGGACCAGCTCGATGACCTTATAGAAGAGATCGACTCCACCCCGCTGAAAACCCATATCGGTCATGCTGATTATTTTTACAAGGGCAGGTATGGCATAGAGCTGACTCTTTCTGACGGAAATTATCTGATCTACGACTGCACGTCACTCGAACTCTCTGACGTGCCTTTCGATGAGAAGGAAAACCGTTTCGACAATATAAAAAATGATTATCTTGAAGATTCTAATAAGGACTTTTGGGACAGGATCGAGAAGTATTTTCCGGGAATGGAAGACCATAACTTCAGTTACGGGTGGTAACAGCTTTGACGGAGAAAGTCTTCGAATCAGAACGGATCGATTTTATTAAGCCTGCGATGGAGCTTGTGCCTGACTATCTTGAGATGGTCAATGACATAGAACACGTGGCCCGCTTCATCAGCGACAGGCTAACGCCGTACACCGAAGAGGAAGAGCGCGCTTACATGCGGGACAAGATCGATAATAATGCGGTCATGTTTTCGATGATCGAGAAAACCTCAGGTAAGTTTATCGGCAACACCGAGTTTTTCGACCTTAAGGACAACGATGCCGAATGGGGCATCGTCATCACATATTCAATGCAGGACAAGGGCTACGGCAAAGAAGCGCTCCTCCGCATGATCGATTACGGCTTTAAAGATCTTGGTCTTGACCGCATCCGCATTACCGTGTTTGTTGACAATCCGCGCGCACTCCACGTCTACGAGAAATGCGGCTTCAAAGAATACCACCGGAATAAAGTGGATATCTTTATGGATATTAGGAGGAAAGAGGCGTCCCTTTTGTAATAATCACAGCCAAATACACTGCAGGCTGTGACTTTGTAGTGAAAAAACGGTACAGCCATTAAAAAATCACAGCAAAATACATTGCGGGCTGTGATTTTGCTGTGATTCTGAGCAATTCCTTACATCTTTACTTCCCTGTCGGCTACGGCCTCCGAGAAGGTGCGGTCGTGCTCAACGAAAAGCATCGTGACATTGTTGTCCTTGACCAGACGCTCGATCTCCTGCCTGAGATATACGTCAATGTAGTTTAGCGGCTCGTCCCACAGATAGAGATCGGCGTGCTCGCAAAGCGACAGCGCAATCATGACGAACTTTTTCTGCCCGAGAGACAACGCGGAGACATCGCGGTAGAGCATCTCCTTGGTAAAGCCCATCTTGATCAGGATCGTCGAAAAGATTGTCTTGTCGGCACCGCGTTCACCCGCAATATCGTATAGCGATCCGTTCAAAGATGAAGTATCCTGCCCGACGTAAGAGATCTTCAAGCCCGGAGCGATATAGATATCACCCTCGGCAGTTATACCTTCGGAATCTCCCAGCCCCGCAAGATACTTGATCAAAGTACTCTTGCCGCATCCGTTCTTGCCTTGAAGGGATATCTTGCTGCCGCGCTCGACAGTCAGATTAAACCCCGTAACAACCGGCTCGCCGTATCGGAGCAGTGTCACATCCTTAAGAATTACAGGGGTCCTGTTGTGGTGCTCCGTGCCTGTGATCTTGAGCTTTTCCGAGCGTTCAAGATCTTTAAGAAGACTCTGTTTTTCTTCGAGTTTGCGTTCATTGCGCCTCTCGAGATTCTTCGAAGCAGACATCAGTTTACGTGCTTTCTCAGCTTCAAATGCTCTTCTGAAATGATCTTCTGCGACCTTCGACGGCGCCTTGCTCCTGTTCTTATAACCTTCAGCCTTGTTAGACCATTGCGCGTTTTTCTTCATCGCAGCATCGATGGAACTCATCTCTTTCTTGAGCTGGTCGTTCCTGGCGCGCTCGCTTTCCATACGCTGTTCGTTATTCTCCCACCAAACCGAATATGTTGCATTGACGAGCTCAAGACCGGTCTTCGTAATAACCAGTGTGTGGTCAGTACAACGGTCCAAAAACGCACGGTCGTGCGAGATCAGGATGAAGCCGTCCTTCGTCGACAGATAGTCGGCAACCGCCTCTCTTCCCTGCCTGTCCAAATGGTTTGTGGGCTCGTCGATAAGAGGATATATTCCGTCTGATGCGAAAAGATTTGCGAGCATCAGCTTGGTGCGCTCACCGCCCGAGAGCGTATCCATCGGACGCCACATAATATCAGGATCTGCACCCATCAGATTAAGTTCTTTGCGCACTCTCCAGTCCTCATTTTCGGGCAGTTCAGACATTGGAAAAAGTATCGTCTCCGGCACGCCCGTGATGGTTCCGCCGTAGGGCAATTCACCTCTCAAAAGCTTAAAGAACGTCGTCTTGCCCCTGCCGTTGCGGCCTGCCAGAGCGAGTTTCCAGCTTGTATCTAAAGTAATGGTGACGTCATCAAATAAAGTCTTCTCAGACCCGTCGTATCCGAATGTTAAATTGTTAATGTTAATCACTGGCATAATGATTCTCCTTTCGGGAAAAGCTGATGAATCGTGATGTGCGGCGTGGCAAGCAGATTTTGCGGATGATTAGGTCAGAATCCGAAGGAATACGAGTGTATTCCAAGAATTATGACCGTACATCAGGCGTGAAATCGGCCGCCAGGACGTGCGTCAGGATTAATCAGTGTTTCCCCCAATCCTCTGCCGGATAAATCAAAAGCCGCGACAACGTCGTTGCGGCCGCGGCTTGAACTATTGCAATATAAATGAACACACAAAAAAGACTTATCCGCGAGGCAGTTTATAAACTTCAGCAGATCGTCTTCCTCATTGGTGTCCCTCCGTTTGTCAGATTTTTACGCCGTGATAATACAACATGACTTATAGCGCGTCAAGCGTTTTGTAAAATGTCCGTCACTATAATCACGCAGTTTTGACTCACCCTTCACCCACCCTTCACGCATTTCCAACGGAGTTCAGTGTTACACTACGTGTGGCAAATAGGAAGCGCTGATCTCATCAAGATGTGCGCATGTAATCCGATCAGCGCTTCCCCAAATGCCGGTAAAAGTTTCCCCTTGTTTATTTGTGCAATTTCCTGTGTCCTGTTTTTTGCCTGTTACAGATTTTTAAAAACAGTCACAAAATATTACTTTTTGACAGTTGTTTGTAGTTTATTGTTCCTAAAATCGAAAAACAGTCACAGGATATTACTCTAAGTCATAACTGTTATCTAAATTGCCGGTCTTTAAGTATCTTTTTGTTTGACGTTACCCGGGTAGGATGTTAGATTTTTTATATGAAAGCACAGTCTGCAAAGACGGTTGCTTCCGAGTGGGTATAGAATTAACCCATCCTAGAGTTCCGGTCTATGGGTGGGTTTTCATTTGCGCTTATATCTGTTATCCAGAATTTTTATTCCTCCACATTCACTACCCGCATGTACCTGTTCAACGCATACTCGCCGTCGTGGCATTCGCCCGGGAAATATGCGCTCATGTCGGCGCCTTTGGTGACACGGATGAGACCCAGTTGAGTGAAGAGTTCTGCGAGTTCCGCGCGGTCTGCCGGAGGGCAGATCAGACCTGCGGTCTGGAGATGATATCTTGATTCATAAAGCACTTTTCCCATGTCTTTACGGGGCAGAGGTTTTACGAGGACGTTGCACATCATGGGCGACAACTCAAGAGCACTATCGGATGCAATGATCAGGCTGCACGATCTTCCGCGAAGCACGTTCTCATGCTTCTCCTCTTCACCTAGATAACTCTTAAGTCTCTGCGTGTATGAGACGAGTGTATCCCTCGCGCGGATACCAATCTCCTGTGTTGCATTTCCGTTCACGGCCGTCTCAAGGACAGGCAGGAAACGCTCTGCAAATGCTTTGATCTCGCCCATATCAGAAGTATCAATGTAGATGACCTGGCAGCTGCTGCAAAGGAGCTGCTTCGTTGTTGCGATGTGTTTTGCAAGGCCTGCGAGCTCTTCATCGGCATCTGCGACTTTTTCGAGCTTCGATACATAGCAGAAGCCGAGCTTCTGACCCCACTCGATTATTTTCGCGCCTGTCGGAGCAAGACCGCGCACGGCTTCGATTGCCATGTCGCTGCCCCAAACGCTTATCGCATTGCTGAGTTCAGCCATCTTGCGCATGCCCTGGATGTCAGTTGATGCCGTATCAAAAACGTAGATATAATCCTTCAGTTCCGGTCGGTATTCGATGAGCTGCATGATGAGTTTCAACGACAGGCCGTTGTCAGCGGACGGAAGCTTTAAGATGTTGATGTTGCCGGTCATGAGGCCTTCAGCGAGAGAATATGCGGGAAGGAAATCCATGTTGCCCGCAGCGATGTGGAAGAGCACGCCCAAAGGCATTTTCTTAACTCTTATCTGTGCGAAACCTTCAATCTTATCTGTCGTGTATTCTTCAGTATTTCCAAGCTCAGTCGCGAGCTTCTGGTGCAGATGTTTTTTGGACAAAAGCGCCTCTGCCTGCTTCTTATATGTCTCCACGGTGTCTTCGGGAAATGACGTCAGCAGGTCATCGAATCTGCCCTTCAGCAGATCGACGCGCAGCTGCTCAACTGCGTCGATGACAACTTCAGGGGACAACTGCTTCTGCGAGAGGATCTTCGGGATCTTCTCGCCAAGCTCTGTCAGGAGTCTGTCCTGTTCGGAACTCTCATATGTTTTGCCGTCGAAAAGGATCATACCTTCACCCCCTGGAGAATGTCAGCGGCACCTGCGGCACACGTTTTGATGTCATCGGGAGCAACGCGTCCGACGATCTCTAGATAAGGCGATCTGACTCCGCACGGGCATTCTTCTCCGTTGTGTAAGATGCCGAGATCGTCCGTCATGACTGACAGGATCGGCGTCGCCCTGCAGAGCGGTGATATGAGATTTACAAGGCCGGTCTGACCGTTCCCGAGAGGCTCAAGAGTATCGGGATCTCGGATGACGATCTTGCTGTAAACCGGCACATGAAAGTGGTGATAAGCGCAATCGGTATAAAGGATCGGATGCTCGACGGCACCGAAAAATTCGACGATGTTTTCCTCTTCGATACCGAGCGTTTTTTTCGCGAGTTTATAGAACGTCTCCTTGTCTGCAGCCTCCTGATAGAACTGCTTCCATCCGCCTCCGAGCATGACCTTGGAACCCTTCGGAAGTTTGAAGGAAAGCCCTCTCTCCTCCAGGATCCTGAACAGGAAAAACGTATACGACGGGAACCCCATGAAACGCACCGGGGCCTTGCCCTTCTCATATTTCCTGAGCGCATTTACGATGCTCTCGAAATCAGGTTTGTAACCGTCCGGCGTGTGCTTCAATATAAACTTGCGGCTGATCGCAGGCGCCAGAAAAGTCGTAAGATATGCAGTCTTTGCCACCGCTGTTTTATTGGACCTGTGAGGCTTGTAACCCATAACGATGTAGCGGCACGGCTTCGCGGTCATGATACCATGATATCTCGTCACTCTGATCGACATCTTAAGCGCCGCCATCAGCGCACCAAACTCGAAACGCACGTGACTCTTTTTCCCGCTCGTCCCCGACGACGTAGCCATTACCAAATAACGCCCCGCCCTGAAATCGTGCTGCTTCATAAGCATGGTCGGAATAACGGGAATATCTTCGGGGCATGCAATGTCTTCTGCCGTGTGAACGCCAAGCCCGTCAGCAATCTTCTTATAGTCGTCACAATGTGTGATCAGGTAATCAATATTCTCTTTGCACGCATCTAGAAACAACTGCGGCTTCGTGCAGTCGTATGGATCTTTACTTGCAAATAGTTTTCTGCGCAGCTTCATAGAACACCCCTAGTATCTAAAGCCCACACCTCAATAACAACATTATAACCTTCAGGAATCGATTTCGCACGGCGAATACGTCCACACTGAATAGCGCTGCGGCTCCTTATGAATAAACAAACCGCGCACAAAATGCATTTTCTGACGGGTGAGAAGCGTCCAACCCGGTCTGTCGTTCAGATAGTATCCGCTCTGCTCGTCAACATAGTAGTAAAGTTTGACAGCATGCGTAAGCGTGCTCTCCAGAAGTTCTATAAACATCTTGAAAGTGAAAGTCTCCATCGGGCGGTACATGAACAGCACCGTATAGTCATTGTAATCAAGCCCGAAAGCATCGCCTTCGATGATCTCCACATTCGGATATCTTGTTGTCCATTTGCGCGCAACAGACGCGACATCAGGATTGATCTCAATGCCTGTGAGCTTGCACGGAAAACCCCGGCTTACCATATAAGAAATAACACGGCCTTTTCCGCAGCCGATATCAATGAAGGAATCCTCCCGTGTCAGATATAAACCCTTAAGGATCTTTTCGAGACCGAGATACGGAGCGGACTGGCTTCCGGTTGCGCCATGGCTTTCCGCATAAGGTGTCGGAACAAATCTGCCAAGTTCCATCCCGCAGATCTTCCTGTCCCTCTTGTTGTCTATTGCGCACGACAACCTGTTAGATATTTCAATGATCGGATTCAACTACGATTCTATCCTTTCGATAAGGATAACTCTCTCTTTAAGCCGCGAGTTCCGCAGGGCGCCATGCGCCCGAGGACCTGTCCGAAGCGGCAAAGAGAGATTTTTCATAACCACTTTTTCTTCTTGAAGAACAGCAGACTTACCACAACGATAATGATACTTACAGCAATCGTTACCGGGTAACCCCAGCGCGAATCGAGCTCGGGCATGTAGCGGAAGTTCATTCCGTACCAGCCGACGATCAATGTCAGCGGCATGAAGATCGTGGTAACGACCGTGAGCACTGTCATGATGCGGTTCTGTTTTAGATCAAGATGTGCTTTGTAAAGGTCGCGGAGCTGCATCGTGTAATCGCGCAGGGACATGGACTGCTCATGGAGTCTTTCGGCACGGTTAATGAATAATCTGAAGTATCTCAGGTTCTCGATCTTAAAGAAACCGTTCTCGTTTTCCTCGAATTCGGCAGCAAGATCCATTAACTGTTCGTAGTGAATGCGAAGGTACCGGATGTCGCTTCTTATGTCATTTAATCGGCCGGATGGCAGGTTCTCCTCACCGTCGATGATAGACTGTTCCATGGAATCAAGTTCATTCTCATAGTTTTCCATGAGTCTTAGGTCATCTATGACGATCTGGTCCAGGAAATCATAGAGGAATCTTTCAAGGCTCGGAAGCTTCCATTTTTTCGTGCGCTGAACACCTTTGATAATGTTCAGGGCGGTGTCATTATCATCAATAAACACAACGCCTTTTTCATCCAGAACAAAAGCGAATTTAAGATCATCACCCGACGGATTTTTCCTGTCAGGAATAGCAAACGATCCGGTAAGTGAATCGTAGTTTACCTCAGCCTTGGTCAGGAATATCTCAGATAGATCGGGCTCGATATCGATGCCCATCTCGAAGCTGTCCTTATTCTCTTTCCATTCTTCGAAAGAAAGGACTGCAACAAACTGCTTTCCTGACTTTTTCAGTTCTTTGCGGTCAACTTCTTTTAAAGTCTCTTCAATCGCGAAAAACACTTCAGCTCATCCTCCGTAAAAACAAATCAACTCACATTTTATCAGTAATATTCAGTTCCGCCATCTTCTTTCTGCCTGCATTCATGATACCGTCATCTATCACAGCAAAAACAATGTCGATCTCATAGTCATTGTCAGCATAAATAAAATCCCTGCAGGCTGTGAGCGCCCTTTCCCATGCCTGATCCTGCGGATATCCGTAGATCCCTGCGGATATCAAAGGGAACGCGATAGAATGAAGACCGTTTTCTTTTTCCACTTCAAGAGAGCGCTTATAAGCACTGTAAAGCAGCTCGGGTTCGCCTCTGCCGCCGCCGTACCATACCGGACCGACAGCGTGGATTACGTGCTTTGCCGGAAGATCAAAGCCGGGCGTGATGACTGCGTCACCTGTCTTGCAGCCGCCGATCTTAAGGCACGCTGCCTGGAGCCTGGCAGCTCCTGCTTCCCTGAAGATCGCTCCGCAGACTCCGCCGCCCATCATAAGTTCTGAATTAGCCGCGTTTACTATTGCATCGGTAGCAAGTTTGGTAATGCTTATCTCCTGAATACTGATACTGCTCATGGTATGCCTCCCGGAAGATCATTTTCTGTCAATTATACCCCATGGAACCCGATTCGGATTTGTCTGTCAAAACAGATCCGGAAACATCCGACTCTTTTTCTTCAAAAAGTCGGACAAAAAGTCGGAAAACCGAAATTCCGACTTTTTTGCCGAGTTTTTAGTCGCGAAAAGTCGGAAATAATTCAAACACAAAAGGGGCCATCTCACTCATAGTGAAATAGCCCCCTTTCATCCATCTATTCTGGATATAAACAAAGATATATTCAAATTTTACAGCATTGCCTGATAGATCTTCGTGCAGTCTTCCTCATCAAGGGTAACGAATCCGGATATCGTTCCGATGCGTCCGTCGCCGTAGCAGAGGTTCTTTACGAGTGTTGGAATATCTTCCTCTTTGCCGCCGAGTTCACCTAATGTGGAAGGCATACCGATCGAGATAAGGAAGCTCTTGAATGCATCGATTCCTTCTTCTGCGGTCTCAACTCCCCATACTCTCTTTGCAGCCTGCTCAAAACGTGCCACATCGTGATTCATAACATACTTGAAGACAGCGGGCATCGTGACAGCAAGTCCGGCACCGTGTGCGCAGTCGTAAAGTGCTGATAATTCATGCTCGATATTGTGACTGTTCCAGTCCTGGGATCTTCCTACGCCGCATGAATTTGTATGAGCCATTGTTCCTGCCCACATGATATTTGCGCGCGCTTCATAATCGTTGGGATCAGCGATGACCTTCGGGCCTTCATTCTTCATGGTAATGAGAAGGGCTTCGATAAGTCTGTCCGTAACCTCGACGTCCTTGGAATTTGTAAGATAACGCTCATAAAGGTGAGCCATGATGTCCGTAATACCGCATGCAGTCTGATAAGGAGGAAGCGTCTGTGTAAGCTCCGGATTTAAGATACTGAACTTAGGTCTTATTCCTTCTCCGCTCGCGCCTCTTTTATACATACCTTCTTCTTTGGTGATGACAGAGTCACCTGAACCTTCACTGCCTGCTGCAGCGATGGTAAGAACGGTACCTACGGGAAGCGCTTTTTCGATAGGCTTGCCGCAATAAAAATCCCAGAAATCTCCGTCGTAAACAACGCCAGCAGCGATCGCCTTTGATGAATCGATGGAACTTCCGCCGCCTACTGCAAGAACGAAATCAACACCTTCTTTTTTGCAGAGTTCAATTCCCTCATAAACTAGTCCGCTTCTCGGATTCGGCTTGACGCCGCCAAGTTCCACATAAGCGATCCCTGCTTCATCGAGCGATACTTTTACCCTGTCTAATAGTCCCGAACGGACAACGCTTCCGCCGCCGTAATGGATGAGAACTTTGGATCCTCCGAATGCCTTAACGAGGCTGCCTGCCTCGTTCTCTGTGCCTTTTCCGAAAACGAATTTTGTAGGTGAATAGAAGGTGAAATTTTCCATGTTAATCTCCTTTGAATTAATTGATCGTATTTGCTTTTGCGACTGCTTCTTCGAGACTCATTCCGGCGAACTCCTGTGCGCGGAAGATCTGACCGTTTACCGTGTCATTAACAAATGCTCCGACTACTACGCCCGGTATCGCGCTTTCAGGTGCATTGGGCGCATTGGGTCCGCCGAGGTCAGTCCTGCACCATCCCGGATCAGTAAGGTTCATGGCTACACCGGTGCCTCCGAGTCTCGAAGCCATATCTTTGGTAATCTTATCAAGCGCAGCTTTTGCCGCGGAATAACCTGCCTGTTCAGGTTCTTTATCGATACCGCTCGTCGTGTTGACGATACGTCCGAATCCACGTGCGTTCATCTTCGGAAGGAAGTGATAGCATATCATGGCGGGAGCTATCGTATTAACGTTAAAACTGACTGTATAGTCTTCCGCAGGAGTCTTGTAATAATCCGTCCTGTATGCGATCTGGAGACCTGCATTGTTGAGAACAACATCAACATCCATACCGATGGCATCAATGTCAGAGAGCATCTTCATCACCGACGGAATGTCGTTAAGATCAGCCGCAAACGAGTGACAGTCAACACCCTTCGTCTTTAATTCTTCTTCAAGCGAAGCTGTATGTTCCAGGTTTCTGCTCTGCAAAAGCAGATTGCATCCCTGCTCTGCCATAAGCTTTGCGGCGAGCCTTCCGAGGCCTCTCGACGCGCCTGTTACCAAAACCCATTTTCCTTTGAGATCAAGCATAACAACACCCCTCTCTGAACTGTTTCCGATGTAATCATTTTAACAACAGAACTTGATTAAAATATTCAATTAATCTTTGTTTTATATCGAGGTTTTGATGTCTTATTTTGAGGTTGGTATTATACTATCAACATCGATGTAATTACTTTTCATTGGCATTAACCGGTTTTTCGAAAGGTGAAAAGAATGAGCAAAAGCGTAGTTGCAGCAGGTCACATCTGCCTCGATATAACACCGTCTATCGCAAAACAATCATCATCAGGGATCAGCGATATATTTGCTCCCGGAAGACTCATCAATGTCGGTGATGCCGATATTCATACAGGCGGCGTGGTCGCAAATACAGGTCTTGCCATGAAGATCCTTGGCGCGGATGTTACCCTCGCCGGAAAGATCGGTTATGACGATTTCGGAGACATGGTAATCTCCATTGCATCAAAATACAATGCTGCATCCGGGCTTATCAGAAGCAAGGATGATTCTACTTCGTATTCAGTAGTTCTGGCAGTTCCGGGAATCGACCGGATATTCCTTCATAACCCCGGCGCAAACAATACTTTCTGTGCAGAAGATCTTCCGATGGATGCGATAAGAAATGCCGCGCTTTTCCATTTCGGATATCCGCCTCTTATGAAGAGGATATATGAAAACGACGGAGAAGAACTGGCAAAGATCTTACGTATTGTGAAGGACGCAGGTGCAGCCACAAGCCTTGATCTTGCCGCCGTTGATCCGGATACGCCTGCAGGAAAAGCAGACTGGAAAAAGATCCTTATCAATGCGTTGCCTTATGTAGATATCTTCGTACCCAGCATTGAAGAACTGCTCTTCATGCTGGACAGAACAAAGTATGAGGACCTTCGCAAAAACAATGCGGATCGCGATCTGACAGAAGTCATAGATCTTGAGCGTGATATCGTACCGCTCGGAAAAACGTGCATGGAACTTGGTGCACGGATCATTCTCATCAAGTGCGGAGTTCCCGGAATGTATTACTGCACCGCTTCCTCCGGTATTCTTAATAAGATCTCTCCCCGCCTCGGACTTGATGTCAAAGCCTGGGCAGATAAGAGCGGCTTCGAAACAAGCTTTGTACCCGACAAAGTCTTATCGGGCACCGGTGCCGGAGATACCAGCGTCGCTGCATTTCTGACTTCAATACTTAACGGATGCACACCGGAACAATGCGTGCGGTATGCCTCAGCGACAGGCGCATGCTGCGTCTCCTCATATGATGCTTTAAGCGGTCTTTTGAGTTTTGAAAAGCTCGATGAGAAGATCGCCGCAGGCTGGAAGAAGCTGTCCTGATATATCTTCCTGCAAATTAAAAACGGCCCCTGAGAACAGATCACCCCGGGGCCGTTACATTTCGAAAATATAAAGATCAGTCGTCGATCGTCTTATCTGTTGCTCTGTTATAGATAGATTCGACTTCCTTGCCCGGAGCCTTGGTGGCTACGGTGGCAATTACTGCGATGATGAGGCCGCAGATAAAGCCCGGAACGATCTCGTAAATGCCGGTGTCATTAATGAGCGCCGGTCTTATCGTGCTTGTAAAGCAGAGGAGCCATGCGATATCGACAGCTGCACCGCCGATAATGCCCGCAACTGCACCTGCATAGTTAAAACGCTTCCAGAACAGTGAGAGGATAACGACAGGACCGAAGGATGCACCGAACAGACCCCATGCGTTCTCAACCATGTTCATGATGTCAGCTGCCCAGCTCTGTTCGTTATCAAGACCCTGGCGTGCAATGAAGAATGCAACGATTGCAACGACTAAAACGACGATACGGCCGAGCCAGAGCATTTCCTTATCAGATGCCTTGTCCTTGCGGATCAGCGGCTTATAGATATCACTCGTAAATGCAGAAGATGCAACGAGGAGCTGTGAGTCAGCCGTGGACATCGCAGCGGCAATGATAGCTGATAACAGGATACCTGCAACGAAGCCCGGGAAGATATCACAAACAACTTCAATGAAGATCCTCTTTCTTCCGTCAGGAAGGAGAAGCTCTGCAAGAGATGTTCCGTTAGACATGATGTAAGTTCTTCCGAGATAAGCAATAACTGCAGCAGCACCGAGGGTAAGGATTACCCAAATGATAGCAACTGTTGCTGATTTCTTGATCTGTGAAGGCTTCTCGATCGACATGAAACGTACAAGGATATGAGGCATACCGAAGTAACCGAGGCCCCAGCCGAGGCCGGTAATGATCTCCTGCCATGGAGCTGCAAAAGGATCGGTTCCGAATGCCGTAACACCTTCTTTTACTTCGCCGTAGTAAACGGGATTAAACTGACCTACTGCCTGCATGACGATCGGAACTGCGAGAAGCGCAATGAGCATCATGAGACCCTGGAAGAAGTCAGTCCAGCAAACAGCCTTGTAACCGCCCAGGAATGTGTAGATGAGGATCAGCACCGCAAAGATGATCATTGCAAGATGCTGGTGGTCATTGAACCAGGGAAGAACAGATGCAAATACTGTCGTGCCTGCAACGAATGCGGAAGCAACATATACAGTAAAGCTGATGAGGAAGATGATCGCGCATACGACCTTCAGGACTGAACTCTTACTTGCAAATCTGTTTGTGAGATACTGGGGCAATGTGATCGAGTCGCCGGATGCCTTTGAGAAACGGCGGAGTCTTGTGGCAACAAAGATCCAGTTGGCGGCTGTTCCCAATGCAAGACCTATACCGATCCATACCTGTCCCATACCGAATGCGAAAAGCGAACCCGGGAAACCCATCAAAAGCCAGCCGCTCATGTCCGATGCCTGCGCACTCATCGCAGTAACAAAAGGACCCATGTGACGGCCGCCTAAGAAATACTCTTTCTCGTCCCCGCCCTTACTCTTGATGAAGAAGTAAATTCCGATGGCAAGGACAACGACGAAATAGAGTATAAAAGCAATTATCTTGTCCATAACATACTCCTTTGGAAATTCATAACATTATGTATTATAACAGAAAAGTCTTTTAGTTCACTAAAGAGATGCGATTTGCGATTTAAGGATTATTTAAGGAATATGTAATTATTATCTCAGGTATCTTCACTCCGGACGCGGTAAAGTATGATCAGAAATACTAAGAAGGCGGTCACGGAAATGACTAAGGAAAAGAACAATTACGGAAGATTCCTTCTGCTGTGGGCAGGTGAATTCATATCATCCATCGGCGGAGGCCTTACAAGCTTCGGTCTGGGATTATATATTTTCCAAAAGACCGGAAGCGCTGCGGATATGGCACTCCTTACACTTCTCGGATTCCTTCCCGGCCTTATCCTCAAAGTTCCTGCCGGCGTTCTTGCCGACAGATATGACAGACGTCTTCTCATGATGATCGGCGACGGCCTGTCCGGTCTCGGAGTATTGTTCATACTGATCTGCATGCTCCGTGGTGAAGCCGCACTCTGGCAGATATACCTCGGCACCACGATAAGCTCAGTATTCTCCGCGCTTCTCGAACCCTCATACACTGCTACGATCACAGACCTTCTTACCAAGGAACAGTATTCGAAGGCTAACGGACTTGTATCCATGGCAGGTTCTTCAAGATATATCTTCTCGCCTGTCATCGCAGGATTCCTTCTTGCTGTCAGTGACATCAAGCTGATCCTCATCATAGACATCTGCACTTTCTTCCTTACGGTAGTTGCTGCAGCAATCGTCAGAAGCGGAATCAAGACAAGCATAAAGAGCGAACCTGAACCGTTCTTTGCCAGCATGAAAGAAGGCTGGGCTGCAGTAATATCAAAGAAAGGCCTTGTCGTCCTGGTCGTAGTATCTTCCCTTATCTGCCTCTTTATGGGTGTATTCCAGGTATTGGGCGAGCCCTTCGTACTGTCATTTTCTGATTCAAAAACATTGGGTATAGTTGAGACCTCCGCTGCTTCAGGCATGCTCGTTACAAGCATCGTTCTCGGAATAAAGGGAATCAAAAAGAACTTCGTAAGAGCACTCTGGATAGGTCTTGCAGTCTCAGGTATCGGCATGGCATTGTTCGCCGTTTGCGAGAATCCTTATATCATCTGCTCATTCGGATTTCTGTTTTTCGCTGCACTGCCGTTCGCAAACAACAGCCTGGATTATCTCGTAAGGACCAACATTCCTGCTGAACTTCAGGGACGCGCCTGGGGCTTCCTGGGATTCATCTCGCAGCTCGGATATGTTGCCGCATACGGCCTTTCCGGCATAACCGCGGATATCATCGGCAAAGTCTCCGGAAAAGGAGTCGGAACCGGTTCGGCAATAACGATAATATGCGCAGGCATCTGCCTTGTGATCGTCGCACTTGTAATGTCGAGGATCAAGAAGATCCGAGAGCTCGAAAACGTTGATGAGCCCGTTCAGACACAGGTCGAAACCGCTTAAAGTTCCTTTATCATCCAGTATGAATCGACAGTGCTTCCGTCCTTGTATCTCATGCTGTTCGGGAGCAGTCCGCACTTAACAAATCCAAGAGATTCATATAAGGCAACCGCGCCTTCGTTCTCAGTAACAACTTCAAGTTCCGCCTGTTCGTAACCTGACTTTTTTGCCTCATCAAGAACAGTCCCGAGCATTAACCTGCCGATACCTCTTCCGCAGTATTCCCTGTAAAGAGCGATGGCGATCATGCACCTGTGCTTATATCTGACGGAATTGCCGACACTCATGAGAGAGCAGTTTCCAATGTGCCTGCCGTCAGCAAAAGCCAGGAGCAACAATTCCCTTCCGGCTTCGGTTTTCCTTGCGATGAAAGCCTTCTCTTCTTCAACGGTCATGGTTATCTCTTCAGGTTCACAGATGAGATAAGGCGATTCGGTATTTGTGACCTTCAGATATTTCAAAAGGTCTTCCGCGTCTGTCTCAATAGCGCTTCTGAGCTCTATGTCTGCTCCGGTTTTATCTTTAACGATCAGTTTCCCGAATCTCATATCTCATCACCTCTAAAAGATTATCTCGTCTCAATTATAAAGAATAAATCATGATGAGCGAATACCTGTGATACAATGAAAAGATATTAACGGAGGACATCTGATGGATCTGTTTAAAGTATTTATTTGTGAAGACGAGAGCATCGTGCGCGAAGGTCTGCGCGACATGATCCCGTGGGAGAAATACGGATTCGAGTTTGTCGGGGACGCTCCCGACGGCGAGATGGCTCTGCCAATGATACGTAAACTTAAGCCCGATGTCCTTATCACCGATATCACCATGCCGTTCATGGACGGCTTGTCTTTAAGCAAGACGGTCACCAAGGAACTTCCCGGCATTAAGATAATCGTTATCTCCGGGTACAGTGATTTCGAGTACGCCCGGAAAGCTATCGAGATCGGTGTCGAGCAGTATCTGTTAAAGCCCGTCACCAAGACCGACATGATCAACGCTCTGGACGGTGTGCGCAAAAAGATCACCGAAGAGAATGAACAGAAAGACTACGTCAAGCTCTATGAACAGGAATTCAAGAAGTTCGAGAGACTGTCCCACAGGGTATTTTTCGAGAAACTCGTAGAAGGATCCATGTCTGTCCAGGAAATCTATGAAGAGGCTGATAAACTCCATCTGAACCTCTCGGCTGACGGATATAACATTGTTATATTCTCAATCAGAGACCTTGACCAGTCAACATATTCCGGCGAGGCTTCAGGTGTTACCGAGAGTCTCCTTAACCAGTTCCTGCAGTATCCCGATTATATTATCTTCAGATGCAACCTTTTCTCTTACGCGGTGCTCATAAAGGGCGACGATGACAGTCTGAAGCGTATGGAAGAAAAGTGCGTCAACATGATCCGGCAGCACTGTGAGCAGGCATCAGCCATGCTCGACTGGCATGTTGCCGTCGGCGTTGCAACAAACAGACTGAGCGGCCTGTCCTCCTGCTATCAGGATGCAAACAGGGCATTTGCATACAGACATATCTTTACTAACCAGCATATCTTTACATCTGAGCAGATCAAGGCTGAACAGTATGTTGCAAGTGAGACCCATATCGACAAGATCGATGCGGGCAAATTCGATCCGATGATCATCAGGTACTTCGTGCAGACAGGTACGGCAGCCGAAGTGAAAACTTTTGCAGACGATTATCTCAACAGTGTGGAGTCAAGCGTTAATTCGATCCTGTTCCGTTACTACCTTCTCGTCAGCATAAGGGTAAATGTCGAGCTTGCGCTGAAGGAAGCGGAAGTCGATCCCGGGCAGATAGCCTCAAGCCTTCCAAGCTTCGATACAAATATCACGGCTGAAGAAGTAAAACCTTATCTCATCGAAGCGCTCACCGTTGCAATAAAGATGAGAGATGCCGAAGCACAGAAGAAAGGCAACGACATCATCAATAACGCCGTTGATTATATTAACGAGCACTATGCCGATGAGGACATCTCGCTTGATTCTGTCGCAGAAGAGATAAATATCAGCGCGAACTATCTGAGCGCATTATTCTCCAACAAAGTCGGTCTGTCTTTTGTCGAATACATAACGAAGAAAAGAATGGCAAAGGCAAAGATCCTTCTTCGGAATACAAGTAAGAGGAGCGGCGAGATAGCCAACGAGATCGGATATAAAGATCCAAGATATTTCTCTTTCGTCTTCAAAAAGAACCAAGGCTGCACGCCCAGTCAATATCGTAACGGGGAAGTCACAGAATAATGAAGTCTCCTTCTGACAGGAGAAAAAGTTCTAACACGGTACAGGGAAAAATGTACCGTTTGTTGCTGCAGATGTTTATCCCGATCGCAGTCATACTCATAAGTATTTTCACGATGCTCCTGACGCGTAACCTGATGTACGCGTCGGTATCAGGCAACATCGTAAAAGTTTCCGGTTTCAACCAGAAATTCAAACAGGAAATCGATGAGCAGATGTATTTCTACGTAACCGGATACAGCGATGAAATGCCGTGGGATGATGTTGAATCTGCGAGAGCTCTTGCAGAGGATCTTCTTAAGAACACCTCTAATACCGACGGACGCAAATCTATGACAAGTGTTCTTTCGCTCTGCGATAAACTTACAGCTTATATGCACGACATCGAGAACACCTCCAGTTACGATGACCGTATGGACCAGCTCGAGAAAAACATCTACATCACCACAGGACTCATCGAGGACTACATGTACTCTTACCTGTATTATGAGGCCGGTGAGATGGCAAGCATCCAAAAGCAGATCGACTTCTTGCTTACGATAGAGATCGCATTCGTCGTTATCATCATGATCGTTGTAATTCCTGCGGTATTAAGTCGCGCAGTTAAACTCTCGAAAAGCATCACTGATCCGATCGTTGCCATGAACAGCCGTGTTAAAGAGATCGGCGGCGGCGACTTAAGTCCGCACACACCGGTAGAAACCGACGACACGAGCCTCGCGTTACTGTCATCCGGTATCGAAGACATGGCAGCCAGACTTGATAGACAGATCGAACTTAACCGCCAGGAGCAGATCAAATTGCGCGACATAGAGCTGTCCCTCATCCAGGCGCAGATCAATCCGCATTTCTTATACAACACGCTCGATGCCATCGTCTGGCTCATCGAGATCGGCAAGAACGACCAGGCAGAGCAGATGGTAACGAGCCTTTCTTCTTATTTCCGTTCATTCCTAAGCGACGGTAAAGATATAGTTACGGTTGCGGAAGAAAAGCAACATATCAAGAGTTATCTTGAGATCCAGCAGGTACGTTACAGGGATATCATGGAATATGAGATCAGCATCGATCCTTCCATCGAAGATACAAAGCTTCCGAAAATGACGCTGCAGCCTCTTGTCGAGAACGCAATCTACCACGGCTTAAAACCCAAGCGCGGCAAGGGCAGCATCATCGTCACCGGTACGCGCAACGGCGATAAGATCATACTCAAAGTATCAGATACCGGTCTCGGAATGAATAACGAAGAACTGGAAAACTTAAGGACAAGAGTCCTTAATGAGGACACAACAAGTTTCGGTCTCACATCATCATACAAGCGGTTGAAGATCCTTTACGGTGAAGACTGCAAGTTCGACATCAAAAGTGTGCCTCAGGAAGGAACTTCGATAAGTATAGAGATACCCGGAAAGGCGGACATAGATAATGAGACGATTCTTTAGTATCCTGCTTTGCATAGCAATGATCGGATGTATGGCCGGATGTTCGGGCATAAGAGCAACCGAGCCTTCTGATAATGAAGCGTTTGTAATAGGTTTCTCGCAGGTCGGTTCGGAATCGGACTGGAGAGTTGCAAATACCAGATCCATGACTGCCACTTTCGAAGGCGATCCCGAATACGAACTTATAATGGAGAACGCCAGACAGCAGCAGGAGAATCAGTTTACCGCTGTAAGAAAATTCATCCTTGAAGGTGTTGATTTTATTATCATCGCGCCCACCGTCGAAGAAGGCTGGGATACCGTCTTAGCTGAGATCAAAGATGCGGGCATCCCCGTGATCATCATGGACAGATCTGTAGCAGTTGAAAACGAGGATCTCTATCTCACTAACATCGGTTCTGACTTCCTGCATCAGGGCAACCTCGCCGTTGAGTGGCTCGAGAGTGAGATACCGTCTGATAAAAACATCAAGATCTTACACCTTCAGGGCACTATCGGCGCAACTGCCCAGATCCAGAGAACAAGAGCTTTGGAAAGTGCCGTTGCAAAGCACGCCAACTGGGAGATCTCAAGCCAGCTTTACGGCGACTTCACCGAGGCAAAAGCATATGAAGTAATGACTGAATATCTTAAGGAAAACAAAGATATAGACGTTCTTTACAGTGAGAACGACAACATGACCTTTGGCGCAATGAGAGCATTTGAAGAAGCAGGCATCACGTACGGAAACGGCGGTCAGGTAAAGATCATTACTTTCGATGCCACAAGAGAAGCACTTCAATACTGTCATGACGGCAAGATAAATCTCTGTGTAGAGTGCAACCCTCTTTTCGGACCGCGCGTAAAAGAACTCATCGAGAAATACCGCAAAGGCGAACCCATCCCCAAGCACGTTTATGTTGATGAGTCAGCTTACACGACGCAAAGCATTACCCAGGATTTTGTTGATTCGAGAGAGTATTGATCTGCTGGTTATTTAAAGCATTCTTTGATCAGCGCCGGCTTTCTTCACCGGCACGGTAACACTTTTAGCATCCTTGCCTTCAGCCAGTGCAATTGCGGTCTTTGCAAGCGCCCTGCAGAACTGCTCATTATCGTATCCGGAAAAACTGTCAAAACCGGCAACAGCTATATCATCCGGAACGGATATTCCTTTCTTATGAAGAATGCTCTCCAACAGATTCGCGATCATGCCGTTCTGACAAATCACGGCATCGCAGTCTGTAAGTATATCTTCGGCAAAATCTGTCAGCAGCCCGTACTTACCTGAGAGTATTTCTTTTTCTTCACGGTAAGACAGCAGAAGACAGCGTGACTCATCAAAATGATCTGCATCTGAAAGAGCATCGATATAACCCCGGTACCTGTCCCGTCCGTTCGAATCATCGATGCGGAAGATGCATGCGATCTTCTTCCTGCCGGTATCAAGGAAATGTTTTGTCAGTTCTTTCCCGCCTTCTTTATTGTCAGGAACCACATGTACAGGTCCGAGAACAGAATTGCAGAAGATGACGGGTATCTTCATATTCATTATCTCTTCAATGATCCTTGCATTAGGATCCGGAACAAGATCACAGACCGGTTCAATTATCAACGCTGCAGGGCGCCCGGAAATAACCTGCAAAAGGATATCTTTCCCGGCTTTTATACTGCCTAAAGTTGAAATAGATTTAAGTTCATATTTATAAGAAGAAAGTTGTTCTTTTAATCCGGTGATCAGAGCAGGACTCTTGTATCTGTCACAATCCTCGGTCATGAAAAACACTGTTCTGTTCGTGAAGGTACCGCCGGCAATAAATGAACCTGAACCGCGGCGTTTTTCGATCAGGCCTTTTTGGAACAAAACATCGAGAGCGGCACGTATCGTCTGTCTGCTGCAGGAATATGTTTTGCACAGGTCACTCTCGGAAGGAAGTCTGATCTTCCCTTCCGCTCTCATGCGCTTGAGTTCCAGTTCAAGCTTATCGACAATGACCTTGTATTTTTCTGCCACGGCTTAGAGACTCCTTTACCTTACAGGAAAATTATACAGTCCTGACCATGCGCAAAGAAACGATAAATATTTGACATAAATAATCTGAGTGTGAAAGTGGTGGATAATTTATCCTCTTCGCAAATGCAAAAATGATGATTTCAGCGTACCGGCCGCATTATTAGGCAATCTGACATGCAGGATCCGGCATTTGACAGGATTGATTCATCTAAAGATATTCAACATTCATGCAAAAGATTTTCGACATCTTGCAGCAAAAACACGCCGTACTAGAAGATCTGTCCGTTTTCGAGAGCGAAAAGACAAATCTGTATTTGTGCAACCTCACCATTCCTGACAGGGCATACGAGATTCGTTGAAGAGTATTGCCGTTGGGTGTTTATTTGGGGCAGAGTACATCGGACACAAAGGGTGTTCCGGGAAAAACCTCAAAATGCAAAAGGAGATTAATTATGAAGAAATTGGTTAAGATGTTAGTTTCTTCCGCAGTAGTTGCAGCTATGGCATTCGGTATGACAGCCTGCACATCCGGCGGAAATCCGACAACACAGGCAACCACTAAGGCACCTGACGAGACAGCAGCAGCTACAACAGCAGCTCCCGCTGATACTGGTGATGGTCTCATCAAAGTTGGTATCATCAACAACGATCCTAATGAGTCCGGTTATCGTACAGCTAACGACAGAGACATGAAGGCTACATTCACAGAAGAGAACGGCTATGAGGCTTCTTTCTTCTACAGCCTTAAGAACGAGGATCAGATCGCAGCAGCTCAGAAGTTCATTCAGGACGAAGTAGATTATCTCTTGATCTCAGCAGCTGGTACATCAGGTTGGGATGGCGTTCTTGAGCAGGCTCAGAAGGCTGGCATCAAGGTTATCCTTTTCGACAGAACAATCGACGCAAGTGAAGATCTCTATGAGGCTTCAATCGTTTCCGACATGGCTAAGGAAGGTCAGCAGGCAGTTGACTGGCTCGCTTCCCAGAACCTTTCTGAATACAAGATCGTACACATCCAGGGCGTTATGGGTTCATCAGCTCAGATTGGCCGTTCCGGCGCTCTCGATACAAAGGTAGCTGCAGAGGCTAACTGGAGCATCGTTAAGCAGCAGACAGCAGAGTGGTCTGAAGAGACAGCTCAGCAGATCGTTCAGGCAGTCATCGATTCCGGCGAGACATTCAACGTAATCTATGCAGAGAACGACAACATGGCTAAGGGTGCTGTTGCAGCTCTTGATAAGGCAAACATCTCTCACGGCGTAGGCAAGGACGTTATCGTTATCGGTTTCGACTGCAACACATGGGCTCTTGAAGAACTCCTCGCAGGCAACTGGAACTATGATGGTCAGTGCAATCCTTTCCAGGCTTCCTACATCGACAACATCATCAAGAATGGTGCTTCCCAGAAGGTAGTTATCATGGAAGAGAAGGGCTTCGACGCTACAACAATCACAGCTGATGACGTTGCTAACTACGGTATCTGATAGTCAGTCTTTTACTTAGTAATTAGAGTATTTAGCTAACAATTGAGTGTGCGATGCGATGCGTCTCATCGCATCGCACATTCTTTCTTTGAACAGGAGGAGGAACATCATGAAGGATAGCGCAGTTTTGGAAATGCGTGGGATATGTAAATTTTTCCCGGGCGTGCGCGCTCTTGAGAACGTTGATTTCACATTAAGAGAAGGCGAAATCCATGCTCTGATGGGCGAGAACGGTGCAGGTAAATCAACACTTATCAAAGTGTTGACCGGCGTATATCCAAAAGACGGAGGCGATGTAACGCTGTCAGGTCAGCCCGTACACATCAAATCACCTCAGGATGCACAGAATAAAGGTATCGCAACGGTTTATCAGGAGATTACTCTCTGCCCTAACCTTACGGTAGCTGAGAATATGTACATCGGCCGTACAAGCGGTCCTTTCACAAACTGGAACAAGATAAACAGTTCTGCAGGCAAACTCCTTGATGAATTAGGTATACCTGCTCTTCCTACTGAACAGCTCGGCAACTGCTCCATTGCGATCCAGCAGATGGTAGCAATAGCACGTGCTGTGGATATGGACTGTAAAGTTCTTATCCTCGACGAACCTACATCCTCTTTGGACGAACAGGAAGTTCAGAAACTCTTTAACCTGATGCGCGATCTCAAAGCAAAAGGTGTAGGTATTATTTTCGTAACACACTTCCTTGAGCAGGTATATGAAGTATGCGACCGCATTACCGTTCTGCGTGACGGTAAGCTCGTAGGCGAATACGTTATCGAAGACCTGCCCAGAGTACAGCTCGTATCCAAGATGCTCGGTAAAGATTTTGATGATATGGCCGAGATCAAGAACGATGCTGACATTGAAAAAATTGATTATAACGGGGTTCCCGTTTATCAGGCAATTAACCTTACCGGAACGACCGGTATCAAGCCGTTTGATTTCGAGATACACAAAGGCGAAGTCAACGGCTTTACCGGTCTTCTGGGTTCCGGCCGTTCAGAAAGCGTACGTGCTATTTTCGGTGCTGACAGAGTTGCCGGAGGCACAGTAAAGATCGACGGTAAAGAGGTAAAGATCAGAAAGCCTCTCGATGCAATGAAGCATGGTATCAGTTATCTCCCTGAAGACAGAAAGCTTGACGGTATCGTCGGAGACCTTTCAGTAAGAGACAACATCATATTGGCACTCCAGGTAATGAAAGGTTTCTTCAAGCCTTTCTCACGTGCTCAGGCAGAGAAATTTGCTGATGAATACATTAAACTTCTGAGCATTAAGACCGCTTCGCAGGATACTCCGATCAAATCCCTTTCAGGCGGAAACCAGCAGAAAGTAATCCTTGCAAGATGGCTCCTTGCAAATCCTCAATATCTCATTCTCGACGAACCTACGAGAGGCATCGATGTAGGAACAAAAGTCGAGATCCAGAAACTCGTATTGAAACTCGCTTCGGAAGGAAAGAGTATCACGTTTATTTCCTCCGAAATCGATGAGATGATCCGTACATGCTCGCGTCTTGTTGTCATGCGTGACGGCAAGGTCGTCGGCGAACTCAAGGGAGATGATCTCAACCAGAATAAGATCATGGCAACGATTGCCGGAGGTGAATCCAAATGACAACCGATACTAAGGTACAATCAAAAGGCTCAGCAGGAGAGTTCTTCGGCAAGATAATCCGCAACCAGCTGTTTATTCCGATCGTAGCCCTTACACTCCTGGTAATCTTCAACCTTATTTCAGATCCGGGCTTTTTTAAGATCGCATTAGAACCAAGCAGCACAGGAAACCTGATATTGTCGGGCAACCTCATCACGATCATCGATAACGCATCCGAACTTGTTATCCTCGCGATCGGAATGACACTCGTTACATCAGCTTCCGGCGGTCAGGATATTTCCGTCGGTGCTACGATCGCAATCGCAGGCTCAACGGTATTAAGGATCGTTAAGGGTTATGCTCCTGACATCCCCGGCTCACAGTTCGCAGGCATGATCATCGTCTCTTTCCTTTTATGCGTTGTAGTATCAGCGCTTTTCGGAGCATTTAACGGTGCGCTCGTTGCATTCTTCAAGATCCAGCCGATGGTAGCAACGCTCATCCTCTTCACTGCAGGACGTTCGATCGCTGCATGGATCAACAACAACGACAACATCTCGATCAACGACAAGCGTTTCGGTTACTTCGGAAACTTCATTCCGGGAATCCCCGTTCCGACTCCGGTATTCATTACGATATTCTGTATTATAGTGATCGCGCTTGTTTTAAAGTTTACTAACTTAAGACTTTATTCCCAGTCGGTAGGTATCAATGCTTCGTCCTCAAGACTTAACGGTATCAACCCGAAAATGATCAAGCTCTTAACATTCGTGATCCTCGGTGTATGCGTTGCAGTCTGCGGCTTCATCAAGGTATCAAGAACTTCATCCATCACATATTCAGTTATCGCAAACAACATCGAAATGGACGCGATCCTCGCAGTCGCTTTAGGCGGTAACAACTTAGGCGGCGGTAAGTTCAATCTTACATCTTCCGTTCTGGGCGCATATGTTATCCAGTTCCTTACAACAACGCTTTACAAGTTCAAGGAGATCGACTCAAGTTCAATTTCCGCTTACAAAGCTGTAGTTGTAATCCTCCTCATAATCATCTCTTCTCCTTTCGTTCGTAAACTCATCGAAGATTTTAAGAACAAGAGAGAAGCAGCGAAAGCTGAGGCTGCAGTAGGAAAGGAGAAAGCTTGATATGTCAGTAAATACAAATGCATTGGGAAGCAACAAACTTAAAAGACGTGCTTCCTTAACGGATACAAATCTTCTTCTCATCATAACTATCGCTGTATTCATAGTAATGTACATATGCGCGGTCCTTTTCCTCAAGAAAGGATTTACCAAGCCGCAGATGTTCTTCAACATCTTAAATGAGAACGCTTCGCTCCTCGTTCTGTCATGCGGTATGACTCTCGTCATGATCACAGGCGGTATCGATATCTCAGTCGGACAGGTAACATCCCTCGTCTGCATGGCCTGCGCCGTACATCTCGAAAAGAACGGCGGTAATGTCTTCACATCGATCCTCCTCGCTCTGGGAATCGGTCTCGCATTCGGTATCGTTCAGGGATTCCTCGTAGCTTACATGGAATTTCAGCCGTTCATAGTTACATTGGCTGGTTTGTTTTTCGCGAAAGGTATGACCACGATAGTGTGCAGCGACCGTGTCCCTGTCACTTACGAACCATTCGTCAAGCTGTGCAGAACTGAGATCACTATTCCCTTCTTAGGTTCAGTAAATAAAAAAGGAATCTATGTTCCCGCATATGTCGAAGTCGGTGTCATCGTTGCGCTCATCGTCGTTGTCGTTCTTTTCTGCCTGCTCAGATGGACCAAGCTCGGCCGTAATTTCTACGCAGTAGGCGGTAACAACCAGAGCGCTAACATGCTCGGTATCAACGTTAAGCTCACAAAGTTCCTCGCACACGTTCTCTGCGGCCTTTGCGCAGGAATCGGCGGTTATCTCTTCTTCCTGCACGCATGCTCCGGTTCCCCTCTGCATGCACAGGGCGCCGAGATGAACGCGATCGCATCTTCCATCATCGGAGGCACATTGCTCTCAGGCGGTGTAGGAAATATTGCCGGAACGCTTTTCGGTGTTCTCTCACTTTCAACGATCAAGATGATCGTTACTTCGCTCGGTCTCGAAGATGCTTGGTGGACAAACATTACCGTAGGTGTAATGCTTTGCATCTTCCTCCTTGTTCAGAGTGTTATACTTGCACGTAAGAACAATAAAAAGTAAACATTACAAGGAGGCACTAACGTGGATCTTAAGACAACAGCATTGGGAATCGAACTGGGTTCCACACGTATCAAGGCAGTACTTATCGATAAGGATCATCTTCCGGTAGCGCAAGGTGATTTCGAATGGGAAAATCAATTCGAGAACGGTATCTGGACATATTCGTCCGACATGATCCACTCAGGAATTCAGGCTTGCTATAAAGCACTCAAGGCTGATGTCCAGTCCAAGTTCGGCGTAACATTAACTGAGGTCGGCGGCATCGGCATCTCTGCAATGATGCACGGTTACCTTCCCTTTGATAAGGACGGCAATCAGCTCGCCGGATTCCGCACATGGCGCAATACCATCACCGGTGAAGCTGCAGAGAAACTTACTGAAGTTTTAGGCTTTAATATCCCGCAGCGCTGGAGCATCGCACACTACTATCAGGCTATCCTGAATAACGAATCCCATGTAGGTGATATTGATTACCTTACAACGCTTGCAGGCTATATCCACTGGCGTCTTACAGGCCTCAAGGTCATGGGTGTCGGCGAAGCATCCGGCATGTTCCCTATCGACAGCAAGACCTGCGATTACGATCAGGCCATGGTCGCCAAGTTCAATGAACTCACAGGCGGCGACCTGCTTTCCATTCTTCCTAAGGTTTTATCCGCCGGCGAGAATGCAGGCACTCTTACCGAAGAAGGCGCTAAGTTCCTGGATCCCGATGGAGACCTTGCTACAGGCATTCCGATCGCACCTTGTGAAGGTGACGCAGGAACAGGTATGGTCGCAACCAATTCCGTCCGCGTTTACACAGGTAACGTCAGCGCAGGCACATCCGATTTTGCAATGGTAGTCGTCGATCACGATCTCGGTGTTCACCGTGAGATCGATATGGTCACGACCCCTGCAGGCGCACCCGTCGCAATGGTCCACTGCAATAACTGCACATCAGATATCAACGCATGGGTCAATCTTTTCGATGAGTTCGCAAAGTTATTCGGTGTGGAAATATCCAAAAACGATCTGTATACAAAGTTGTTCCAGGTCGCTTTGAAAGGCGATCCCGACTGCGGCGGTCTCTTATCTTACAACTACTTTTCAGGCGAAGGCGTAACTGATCTTGACGAAGGCCGTCCTCTTTTCGCAAGGACACCAGACTGTTCCTTCACTCTCGCTAACTTCATGAGAACACATCTTCTCTCCGCTCTTGCTACTTTGAAGATCGGAATGGATATCCTTCAGGGCACCGAAAATGTCCGCATCGACAAGCTCTACGGTCACGGCGGTTTCTTCAAGACGCCCGAGGTCGGCCAGCGCATGCTCAGCGCAGCTGTCGCAGCTCCGGTATCCGTTATGGAGACTGCCGGTGAAGGCGGACCTTACGGAATGGCTCTTCTCGTATCCTACATGATCCAGAAAGAAGAGGGCGAGACACTTCCCGACTTCCTCGACAACAAGGTTTTCGCAGGCGCCAAGAGCGTAAGCGTAATGGCAGAACCTGCCGACGTAGAAGGCTTTGCAGCATTCCTTTCCAAGTATAAGAATGCACTTCCCATGGAAAAGACAGCTACGGAGGTAATCTGATGTTAGAAGAACTTAAGGCAAAAGTCTTAGAGGCAAATCTCCTCCTTCCCAAATACGGACTCGTTACCTTTACATGGGGTAATGTCAGCGGTATCGACCGCGAGTCAGGTCTTGTTGTTATCAAGCCTTCCGGCGTCGAATACGATGTCATGAAGGCAGAAGATATGGTAGTCGTCGACCTTGACGGCAAAGTCGTTGAGGGCAAGTGGAAGCCTTCTTCCGACACACCCACGCACGTAGTCCTCTACAAAGCTTTCCCGAATATCGGCGGTGTCGTTCACACACACTCACGTTGGGCAGTAAGTTTTGCACAGGCAGGCCGCGCCATTCCCGCCATGGGAACGACACAGGGAGACTATTTCTACGGTGATATTCCCTGCACACGTCCTATGACAGACGAAGAGATCCATGGCGAATATGAGAAGGAAACCGGCAACGTAATCGTTGAGACTTTTGCCGGTAAAGATCCGGACGCAATTCCTGCCGTAAACGTCTTCTCGCATGGTCCTTTCACATGGGGAACAGATCCTTTCAACGCAGTACATAATGCAGTCGTTATGGAAGAAGTCGCATTCATGGATTTCCACGCCCTGATGCTGAATCCCGATGCCGGCCGCATGCAGCAGACGCTGCTCGACAAGCATTATCTGCGCAAGCACGGCGCCAACGCCTATTATGGCCAGGGGTAAGGCATGAGCCCGGCTGATTTTCGGTGTCCGGGCAAATTTATTCGTTAAAAACAATTTCGTATTGTTTGCTTCTTGTTCAAGTAAGTACCCGTTGCAGAAATGCAGCGGGTTCTTACTTTGCTCCGGTTTTTCGGGCTGCATATATAGAAAGGAACCCCTGCTTGGATTAATCCGACTTTTTTCCGACTAATACGCTTTGGAAAGTCGGACAAATAGTCGGAAATCAGGAAATCCGACTTTTCTGCCGAGTTTTTCAACACGAAAAGTCGGAAAGATAGCGAACTGCAATACTCAGCTTTAAGGGTAAGGATCACTTCTCTGTTTGTCGGATTTTGTCGGATTTTGTCGTGAAAAACCGACAAACAGAGAGGTTATAATCTGACTATGCAGATACTTGAACCATACATCCCGAAAGAATACCTTGCCTTGAAAATCAATTTTCTCAAGCAACAGCTTGCCATGTTTCCTGAGGTTACAAAAACGAAGCGGACAATTCACGGAGAGAAAAAAGATGTTTTCACCGTAAGTTCCGGAGGAACCTATTTGGTAGACAGTAAATCCGGAATCAATATTCAGAACAGATTGTTGTTAAGAGACGATATCCAGCGCGAACTGACAAGGCTTGAAGGTATCTGGAACTGTTACTTCAAGGGTCCGCCTCCTCCTGATATCAACCCGAGAAAGATCATAAGACGCATGTATAGAAGTGCTGATGATGCCGTGATATTGGACGGAAACTTTTTCAATAGCCTAAAAAATGATGCCAACCCGAATTACCGAGAGAACAAAACATTTTTCTATAATGGAACATACTACAGATCTGCTGCAGAAGTCTCGATCGCAACGTTTTATACTGAGAACGGGATTCCTTTTAAGTATGAACCGGAAATTTGGCTTAAGGGACTGAATAAGCCAATCTATTCCGATTTTGTAATCCTGATCAAGGAACTTGATCTGTGCAAGTTCCACGAACATTTCGGAATGAAGAATGCCGCCGACTACAACCGCATAACCGCAACGAAATACAACAACTATTCCGGAGCCGGACTGCTCCCGGAACTTGATGTTTTCTACACCTACAGTAAGGATGATGTTCCATTCGATATCAGAACTCTTCGCACTAAACTTAACTCAGTGATATACGATTCACTGTTATTACCACCCCTTGATTGCTGATCAAAAATATATAACTTGATGGTCAGATGTTGTGATTCGTTTTTGGTTAGCATACTGAAGCTAATCACATAACCAATAAGTTGATTGTTCTCGAAAGTCAACTTATTGGTTATCATAAACAGCCAGATTGCATAACCAAAAAACTGACCATTAATCACCGGTCTTCAGGAATACGGTGGTGTGGCTTCCATTTCCCCTGCTATATTACAATCACATATATTCTTTCATTTTTCGCCTACATATATATATTTATATTGCTATACTCGTATAGTGCTCTTCGGAGAAGATCATTGGGGGTTAACAATATGGGTAACGTGAGTGAAGGTATAATCCATGAGGTTAAGAAGGTAATCTGCGGTAAAGATTATGTGATCGCGCAGACGCTGACGGCTATACTTGCAGGCGGACACATACTTATAGAGGATGTGCCGGGCGTCGGTAAGACGACGATGGCGCTTGCTTTCTCCAAGACCATGGGGCTTAACTTCGGAAGAGTACAGTTCACGCCGGACGTATTGCCGTCGGACATCACGGGTTTTTCGATGTATGACAAGAATACCGATTCGATGAAGTATCAGCCCGGTGCGATCTTCCACAATCTGTTTCTTGCTGACGAATTGAACCGCGCTTCTTCGCGTACGCAGTCAGCGCTTCTTGAGGCGATGGAAGAGAGCAGCGTTACGGTGGACGGAACAACTTATATGCTGCCAAAACCGTTCATTGTTTTCGCGACACAGAACCCGACAGGGGCATCGGGAACCTCACTTCTCCCGGATTCCCAGATAGACAGATTTATGGTAAGGATCTCCATGGGCTATCCGTCTGCAAAAGATGAGAAAGCAATGCTTGAGCGCCGTAAGAACGGTGTAAATCCGATGGAAAGCGTAAAGCCTATCTGTGACGTAAATGCGCTGCTTCAGATGCAATCGGAAGTTAATAACATTTTCGTTCATGAGAAGGTCGTTGACTATATTATCTCGCTGATCAACAGGACAAGAGGAAATGCAGATCTTTTGAGAGGCGCAAGTCCGCGCGCCACACTGGCTCTTACTTCTATGTCGAAGGCTCACGCTTATCTGAGCGGGCGTAATTATGTTGTGCCCCAGGATGTGCAGAAGGTATTCCTTCCGGTTATTACACACAGACTTATCCTTACGCCTGAAGCTGAAGTCAACAGCAGGAAAACTTCTGATATCGCAAAAGAGATCCTGTCGTCTGCTTTTGTTCCAAAGGTCTGATCTCCTATGCTGAAGACTTGGGTCATTTACTCAGTCTCATTATTCTCTGCCTTCATCTTTTTTCTCTGCTATAAGATGTGGGTCTCCTGGTTCTGCCTGATCGTACTTCTTCTCATTCCTTTTTTGGCACTGGGAATGTGCATCATAGCATCGCGCACTTTTACTTTCAAATCGGATTGTCCCAGGAATTGTGTTATCGGCGATCCGGCATCTATACGGATCACGACCGGAGGTATCGCATCCTATTTTTCTTTCTGCAGAATCAGGTCAGTTATTACCGACAGGATGGCGGGAACAGCACAGAAAACCTCCATCATGGTGCATGACAGCGGCACGACAAAATTCCCGCTTGATACTTCGCACTGCGGTTCTTTCTCGTATAAGATGATCAGATATGAGATATATGATCTTTTCGGTTTTTTCCATTTTTCCAAAAACATAAATAAGGACAATGAATTCCTGGTAAGACCGGTTCCGTCTATGCCGGAGATCATGCCTGATATGTATGGTTTCAAAGCCAAGAATCTTCGAAAAGCCAAGCAGCCGAATACGGAGATCTACGATATCAGGGAGTATCAGAAAGGTGACCCTGTTAAGTCGATACACTGGAAGATGTCTGCCAAGAAAGACAAGCTTCTCATTAAAGAACCGCTCGAAGAATACGGCGGTCATTCGCGCGTTATCCTGAAACTGACTGAGGACAGGGACCTGCTTGACCTGCATTTGGGACAGATCCTTTTCACATCACGTTTTTTCATCGATCACGAGACATCTCATAAGATAAGAGTTATTCCGCCTGACAGAAGCGAAGTGTCTTTTGATATTGAATCCGAGACAGACCTTGAGAGAGCGCTGGGCATAATTCTGCGGATGAGGATCCCGAAAGAGAAAGCCGTTAACACGGAGGTTTCCGGGGAGGATTCTCATGAGGACTGAAAGAATAATGACAGTGAAAGAGAACTTCTCACCCTCTGCAAGCTCAGCATTTATCGCCGTCTTTATCTCCATGCTCTTAAGCATGGGATTCATATTCATGTTCGGGACCGCATTTGATCTGGAGTTTGAATTCTTTCCGGCTTTTATCCTGTTTTTCATTACTTCGCTGGGATTTACGGTCATTCATTATATGAACAAAATGAAGCTCTCGGCCGGAGCATTGATCGCCGCGCCTGCTCTCTTGGCAGTCATGCTTTTATTCGACTGGTTCAATCTGCAAAAAGGTCTCCTCGCTTTTTTATACTATGTGAAGTTCTACGCCTTCTACAGGCTCCCGGGATTCTATGCCGAACCTGATGAGAAAAGTGCAACTGTCTTTGCATTCATAATTGCTTATATCATGGCAGTATCCTGCTCGACTACATTCGTTTTATTAAGGCGGAAATGGGTCCCTCTGGCACTCCTGAGCTACCTGCCTTTATTCATCTGTTCCGTCGCAAATATCGTAATGCGTCCTTCGCAGATTTCCTGTCTTGTTACGGCTTCCGGCATTTTCCTGCTCCTGCTGGCACATGCTTTGCGCAATAAGAAGCATCAAACTGCGGAACTGTCACTTCTCATTCTCGCGGTTCCCGTAATTGCCGTAACGCTTTTGACAGGTTTGGTTTTCCCGGAGAAGAATTATACCCGGGATGAACTTGCCAAGAACATTCTCGTCTCGATTCAGGAAAGCATAGATAAGGCATCAAGCAAGGATGATCCGGTAAGCAGGATGCTTGACACGGCCATTAACGGATTCAGGAATCCGAATGCCGAGAGCCACTCAAACTTTTTCTCTCCGTTGTATTCGACGACGACTGACTTAAGTCACGTAGGTCCTTTCGATCCGCCGCAGGACAGGATAATGACAGTCTACAGAACGGATAATCCATACTACCAGGGAGACGTTGAGCCTTACCGCGGAAACATAATGTATCTCAAAGTAGAGTCTTTGGATAAGTACGAAGACAATACTTTGAGCAGCACAAAGGTCAAGATGAAGATCTACGCAGACTGGTATGAGCCGTCATATGAAGATGGCCAGTACGAGATCGCCATTACTCCGCTGACTGATGCGGGTGTAGATATCTCGCCTTACTATTCCGACTTTTATTCAACGCCCGGCTTAGAGAATCCGGCAGTTAATCCTTATAACAACACACGCAATAACGTTTACACTTATGCATCATGCAATGTGCCGGTCAAGACGGGAAATATCTATAATGACTGGTATCTTGACCAATACGTTTACAAGACCGCACTTACAGTTCCGAAGGCCACCGAGAATGCTTTGACGATGAGCGGCAAGCTTCCTGACTGGTATATGGAAGTTTTCCTGGGCCATATCGAAATGTCTGATGCAGAAAAAGTAAGGCGCGTCACAGAATATGTCAGGGGGCTTCATCCGTATGATGAGAACACGGAGCTGCCTCCGGAAGATGTGGATTTTGTTCCGTGGTTTGTAAGTGAAGCCGAGAGCGGTATCTGCGTTCACTATGCAATAACATCAGTCATTCTTCTCCGCATGATCGGCGTCCCCGCAAGATATGTCAGAGGATATGTCGACACCAGATCTTATAACAACGCCGAGAGTGTTATTTTCGCGTCACAGGCGCATGCGTGGTTCGAATTTTTCGTGCCCGAATACGGATGGATAATGGGAGATGCAACCCCCGGTTATGGCATCGACGCAGAAAACTTCAATATTAATGCAGTCGCAAAAGTTTCGCCTGAGATCAACAATGCCGCGTTCTCTCGCGAGAACTATAAGACCGCCCGCGAGAACGGTGCTTACGAGACTGCCCCGACCACTGAAACAATCGAAGTAACAACATCCGAAACAGATTCAACGGATACGTCCGGTTCCACCCCGACTCCGACCGCTGCGCCCGGACAGGATCCGTCTATACCGTCATTCAAAATAGAACCCAGCAGCACATCTTTCTTCGACGGACAGGTCCATAATGATTACGAGTTCCCTGAAAACCCGGTATTCTCGGAAAAAGATCTGGCCATTGTTAAAGCGTTCGCTGTTGTTTTGATAGCGGCCGTATTCGTCGTGCTCCTGATCCTTACGGTAAAACTTGTTTTTGCTGCTTACTGGCTGAACAGAGTCAACACCGAAAGCATCAATAACAAGGCTATATCCTGCTATCACTATTACAGGCTGATGGGCAGGATCTTCAGATTCGAACTGCCTTCAAAAGCAACGGAGATCGCGGAAAAAGCAACATTCTCAGGAGGAGACATTTCTCCTAAAGAATTAAAGATGCTCCTTACAACATGTAAGGAGCACATGACAGCATGTTCAAACAGCTTCTCCAGATACAAGCTGGCCTTGTACAGGTTATTATCTGTGGAATTCAAAGAACACAAGTAAGAAGGTCCCTTTTACGGGATTAACTCCGGAAGTAATCACTCACAGGTGTAGCCGGGCTTTTTATATAAGCTGTCTTTTTCAGGGGCAATCTGGGTATCCCAGACCTTGTTTTTCCATTCTTCCTTTTCGATCTCTTTTATGGCGACCGAGACGCTTGATTCATCGCAGCCCAGCGAAGCGGCTACTGTTTTTGCCACTTCCTCTGCGCACTTTGTCTTAACTTCTTCTGTCCTTCCCGGATAGCATTTGATCTCTACATGTGGCATGGTCTGTTCTCCTTTATACGCTTTTCCGCATTCTTATTCCTATTATTCTAATCTGTATTTCTCGAAAAGTGCAACACTTTAAAAGTCTCATCAGTAAATAGAGCAAAGTCACCCGAAGGAGGATCTGTCACGGGCTGCTCAGACGTATCTCTCAAACCTGACCTGCTCACAGACCTTATCGCCAAGAAGCGTTACAGCCTGCTTCGGGCATGTGCTTATGCACTTGTAGCACATCGCGCATCTGCCTGCCGATACTGCCCTGCCGTCCTTTATTGACAGGTTGCCCGCCGGACAATTCTTTGCGCAAAGTCCGCATCCGGCACAGGCATCGCTGATCTTAAGCTTGCTGCTGTATCCTGTCGTCTTCTTGTAGAACCAAAGCCTTTGTCCGAAGAGGCCTGCGATATGTGCGAAAAAGCTTAATCCTTCTCTCGGATTCCTTGATTCCTTTATCGCCGCGGCAGCCTTGTCCAGCTTCACATCCGCTTCCCTTACGATCTTTCTGTTCTCTTCCAGAGACTTCTTAAGAAGCTTGCTGTCGCAAACGCTGTCCGGCATCTTCACCATCAGTCCGCCTGTTATTATCGCCCCGTATTTTTTCAGGACCCTCGCGCAGCACCCGGTTCCGTCACCCGAGAACGCGCCCATAGTCGTCAGACAGAATACCTTCTTCCCTGCCCAGATGTCTTTATTCGTTTGAATAAAATCCCTTACCATATAAGGCATATTCGAAAACTGCGTCGGGTACGCAAGATATATCTCATCATTTGCTCGGATAGCGGTCACTGCTTCAGGACTGTTGACCGGAATGATCCCTGCCTTTGGATCCAGCTTCGAAAGCAGTTTCTCAAGGCAATGCTTTGTGTTGCCGGTGCCGCTCATATAAATGCCGATCATTAACCGTTCTCCCCTATTCTTACTGATCTCATTATGCTTCCGACCTCATCTTCCAAGTGATCCGTATCGACCACTCCCCTGATCGTTACCATCTGCGCAAGTCCATGGACCATCGACCAAAGAGCCAGTATTACGTAATGGCTGTCTGCCGGCTTTGCGTCCAGCCATTCTTCTGCTGCTTTCTCGAAAAACACAAACGGAGGATATGTCTTAAAATCATTGATCCTTCCGTTGAAGAGAAATCTGTAATAAAGCGGATTCTCACTGAAAAACTTCACATAACATATACCAAGACCGAGCATCAATTGTGATCTGTCACTGCAATTCTTTTCTGATTCCGTGAGTGCTTCCAGAAACTGCCCGGTAATGTACTCCTGCACCTCATCAAGGAATGCGTCTTTATTCTTGAAATGCGCATACGGTGCAGCGCAGCTTACACCTGCGGCATCCGCCAGCTTGCGCATCGAGAGGCTCTCGGCGCCGTATCTGTCTATGTATTCAAGGCCTTTCTCGATGAGTTCGGCCTTCAGGTTTCCGTGATGGTATGTTCCGTTTTTCATGATTATTATTCCTTATTACGCTGTAATCTTATCAGTGTTAAGATTGTAGCAATGGAAAGGGCAGGTGTCAAGGATTGAGTTTAGTGTCGGGATTATCGATGCTAAGGTGTTTTGTGAATTACCAAGCTAATATTCCGGCCAGCACAGATGCCAATCCTGTAAGGAAATGACAGATCATAGGGGTTATCAAGTGTCCTGTCTTTTTATATGCAAAGGCCCAGACAAAACCTATAAGAAGGGAGTGTCCGAGATTGTGCCAGTCAAGAACGGCAAACATCACATTGAACATAACAAGAGCTGCTATTTCACCAAAAACAGGACCGCAGAATCTCTTGGCCAGACCACGGAAATATATTTCCTTGATCAAGCCGCTTACAAACACCAAAGCTATGATCTCCATGACATGGACGCTCAAACCCGTCTCCTTATTGGGACAAGCCAGACTTGTTTCCATTATCCCCGGGATATAATAAGGAATTTCGGAGATCATACCGATGAACGCTGAGCATACAAAAGCGATCACGCCAATAAGTATGTCTTTGCCAAGCGTTTTCTTATCAAAGATCTCGGATTTCAGGCTTATTCCGTTCTCCTTATACAAAAGCAGGGCTGACGGCAGAAAAGCGATATTGCCACTTTTGTTAACATGAACTACCGTTTTTCGCAAAGAAAAGTTGGTGGAGATGTTGTTGAACACGGCTTAGAATAATGTTAAAAATAAGGGCAAAGGTGGTAGATTTATGAGGAAGTCATACTTAGACAACTTAAGATGGGTAACGGTCGTACTGGTCGTGGTTTACCATGTCTTCTACATGTATAACGCCGAAGGCATCGCAGGCACATTAGGAAAGATCACGAACCTTGATGTTCAGTATTACGACGTTTACCAGTACATCGTATATCCGTGGTTTATGCTGCTCCTGTTCATCGTATCCGGAGCAAGTGCAAGATATGCACTGGATAAAAAGACCGGCAAGGAATTCATTAAGAGCAGGACTGCTAAACTTCTCGTACCGGTATCGGTCGGACTATTTGCTTTCCAGTTCATTCAGGGCTATATCAATATCTCTTTTTCAGGCGTTACAGACAACCCTGACATGCCTCTTGCTGTACAGGTGATAGCGTGCATCTTAAGCGGTATCGGAGTCTTGTGGTACCTTCAGATGCTGTGGATATTCTCTCTTGTTATCGTGCTGATCAAGAAGATCGATAAAGACCGCTTCTGGAATGTATGCCGGAAGACGCCTTTCTGGGTATTGATCCTTATCGCAGGACTCATTTACGGTGCAGGCCAGATCCTAAATACACCCGTTATCGTCTCCTACAGATTCGGACTATATTTCCTAGGATTTCTGCTCGGATACTTCGTATTCTCACACGATGAAGTAATCGAAGTAACGAAGAAATACTTCTGGCTCTTTGCGGTTATCGCAGTTGGTCTTTGCATAGCATTCTGCATCGTTTACTTCTCTCAGAACTATGCTGATGATCCGGTATACCGTTCGCCTCTGTTCCTGCTCTATGCATGGTTCGGTTCGCTTGCCATGATCGGAGGATTTGCGAAGTTCTTCGACTTTGAGACTAAGTTTACGAAGTGGATGAGCTCACACAGCTGGGGCCTCTATGTCTTCCACTATCTGGGAATCTCAGCTGTCGCTCTCTATCTTGCAAAGCCGGGACTGATCCCTGCTTGGGCAGCATACCTTTTGAGCACTATTGCAGGATTTGCGCTGGCATACATACTGTTTTTTGTTATCTCGAAAATACCTGTTTACCGATGGGCAGTATTGGGAATCACAAAGAAGAAGGAGAAGAAAAATGTTCAAGGATAATCTCGTAGAATTAAGAAAGATCCACGAAATGTCCCAGGAAGAGCTTGCCGATAAGATCGGTGTATCAAGGCAGACGCTTTCAAAATATGAGACGGGCGAATCTCTTCCTGACATTGAGAAATGCAAACTCATTGCAGATGTTTTTAGTGTATCGATCGACGATCTTCTAAACTATGATTCAATGAGCAACGAAAGTATGGGCCTGTCAGTGCCTCCTAAGGGAAAGCACATATTCGGCATCGTAAAAGTCGGTGACAAGGGACAGATCGTTCTTCCTGCTAAGGCCAGAAAGATCTTCGACATCAATCCCGGTGACAGGCTTTTAGTGCTCGGGGATGAAGGACAGGGACTTGCGGTAATTAAAGAGAAAGGCTTGCTGGATCTTTTAAGAAGTGCGCGAAAAGCATAGCACAAGAATAGGTGCGAGAAGTCGATGTTTCCATTGTACGATTGGGTTCAAAAGATGTGTGGTTGCATTGGCATTGCATAAAATCTTGCATCAAAAGTAGTAAGTTTGAAAAAATCCCATCCGGTACATCTACCAGATGGGCTGAAATGCCTTTTTTATTTCGTTTGCGGATTTTTACTGCTTTTTCTTAGTCCAACGGTTTCATAGTAGGGAAATATCAAAAACGTAAATTACGGACATCCGTGATCTTATAACAGGCAATGCTCAGCAAGCCACTTTGCGACTCCGTCTTCATCGTTAGATAAAGTCACCTCATCGGCCGATTCAAAAGCTTCCGGAACCGCATTCGCTACGGCAACACTGGTTCCGCAAAGCTTAAGCATTTCAACGTCATTACTGTCATCTCCGAAAGCAACGATATCTTCGATACCGATCCCGCTGAGATCAGACAAAGAACTGATCGCGGCTGTCTTGCCGGAACCAGCAGGCAGGAATGAATACCACATCTCGCCGCGGTAGCTCTGGAGCTTGCAGCCGGTCTTTTCCGCAATCTTCACGGCAATCGAATCATCCGGCAGTTCGGCAACGATCTTGTTCGCCCTGACATTAAGAGCTGATGAGTAATCGTTATAAACAGCCTTATATAGCTTCTCGGATTCGGCAATGTGAAGGCTGTTCCAGTAAACCGTTTTCCCGTGCGCGACCGTGATCTCGGCATCGGGCTTCGCTTCCAGGAGACTTCTCACGATCAGGTTCGTATCTGATTCAGAGAACTCACAGGAATAGAGGCATTCCTCACCCGAATGGATCAGCGTACCGTCGGTAGTGATCTCATAATCGGGCTTCAGCAGTTCAATATATTTCTCGGCTCCGATCCAGTATCTGGCAGTGGCAATAGCGAACTTGATTCCCCGCTCCCTGCATTCAGAAAGCACACGGGGAGTCCCGTCAGAAATGCTGCCATCCTGATGAAGCAAAGTATGGTCAAGATCTGTCAGGATAAGCTTGATCATTGTGAAGCGAATATTCCTTCGAGATATTCGCGGATGACAGCGGCAGCCTCGCGGAGTCCTTCGGGTATGTCGTCACCGTACCTGAAAGTGTTGCATTGTTTTCCGCTCTCGCCTTCGCAGCAGTAACCTATGTATGGTGTGCGCTCCTTATCGATCTTAGGCTGTTCCTGGGACTGCATGGACATTCCCATACCCATTCCCATCATCATGCCTCCTCCGCCGAAAGAATCGGGAAAATCAATCTTTCCGTTGCTGTATTCTCTCAGATTAGTCTGATCGACGAGCTCTGTGATATGGGCATAAAAACCATCGGGTATCTTTATTATTTTTAAACCCTCCGAAGACTTGGTCTCATAGTTGAAAACAATCTTCGAGAAGTGTACCGGGCGTTTTCCGTCCTCGTCATCCTCAGTTCTGATAGTCGCATAAGAAATACTCCGCGGCCATTCATTGAACTTCAGGTCAAACCTTGCGATCCTGCGGTCCTCGATAGGGGGAAGCATGTCTTCGATGCCGTGGCGTACCAGTTCGTCGCACAATGCTTTCCGGAGATCAGCACACCACAGGGACTCCGGCGAACCGTTAGTGATAAAGTGCAGTTCCTCTCCGGAATCGTAGACTGCCTTGATCTCATAATCAAGAAATTCCGGAGGAATGCCGTACGTGTGTTCATAGCTGCCGTTTACAGATACAAGCTTGTGCTTTTCGATGATCTCCTGGAGCTTTGCGAGGAAAGATCCATCCGTCTCGACACGAGTATCGTCTCTTGTGAGAATGAAAGGTCCTTCACCATTCTCCCTGCTTACTGAAAACCTTACCGGTTCAGGTCTCCACTTATCCCTGTTGTACCAGTAACAATGAGTATGAAATTCAACAATGTTCTTAGACTCGATAACCTTGGCAGCACCTGTATCATGATAAGTATGCGTACCGCCGTTTATAATTCTTTCGTCGGGTTCTATTCCAAATAACATAGCAATTCCCTCCTCAAATAAACAGTACCGTAATGCACGGATCACCGGGTGTAACAATAGTCTCATAATCCGGGATATCATCTAATCCCAAACGCGACTTGAGGGACGGATCGGTCACATCGACCCATTCTTCTCCGGTCTGGATAAAAGACCTTCCGGGCTGGCTTTTCGCCTCATAATGGGCATATGCCTTTTGAAATATCGTGTATACTTTGACGTTATCGGCCGGCCCGCCCTCGAAAACAGCCAATCCCGCAGTCCTGACCACAACCGTAAACTTCTTTACGGAAACAGGCTTATCGAACTTCACCGTGTGATAGCCGCTGTGCTCGAAAGAACCGCTTGCGCTCGTGAGGACCCTGCCGAACTCTCCGTCTAAGATCTCAACCGTATAAGGCTGGCCGGGAGCATTTGTCCAGAAACCTACGGCGCCGACAGAACCTTTCTGTTCATATACAGTGGCAACTGCCACATCGCCGCCCTTCGTGATGTCGTCCATAGTAATATTCGAGAGATCCATTTCTTCACCGAGCTTATCCATCACATCAGGAGAATAGACCGTGGCCATCGGGAAACGCCCGTAAGAGACAGCCGATGTGTACTCTTTGGTGACGCTGCAATTATAAAAATCCGGGATGGGCATATCGTAGGAGACCCAGTAGAATCCGCAGTTTCCCCAGAAATCGCCAAACGAATTCTGCACCAGCCATGCGCCGTTCCTCGTCGCCGGCGTCTTAAAACAGTCAGAAGGAAAATCATCATCCCAACCGACGATCGCAGCCACATGATCCCTGTCCTCTGCATTATTCTGATAATTCTGCGTGTAGTAGCCGTTAATGTATTTGCAGTCTTTTTTGTAATTTACGGCCAGACAGATCGCACCATATTCCCTGATATATCCTTTGATATCATCTTCGGTTACGGAAGTTGTTCCCGGTGCGTTGTAACTGCCGAAAATATTTGCCTCCGATACAAGATATCCGTTCAGAGGATCTGCGCAGAGCGCTCCCGTTACCCGGGCGATATCACCTCCGAGATCAAGGGGCTGCACGGAAGGAACATAGAACTTCTCTTCGGGATACCGGGGCTCCTCGCCGTCAGTTTTTTCCGGCATCTCATAGATCCTGTTGATGATATCGACAGGATTGATATCGATCAGCTCGCCATGCTCTTTGAGATACGAAGACTGCATTGAAGTGACGGCTGCATAGCAGTAACATCCGCCCATTCCCTGCTGACGGACCGGAGTGCCCAGACCCTCGCCTATCAGGCAGAAACTATGGTCAGGATCCTGAAAAGGAATATAGTAATCCTTATCACCGCCCGCCAGGAGTTCATTCACGTCAGACGGCGGCGCCTCTGTGGTCTCCGGAGTTCCGATAAACCTCGGATCAGTCTCCTTTTCCTGACCGGCACTGCATCCTGCCGTTCCGATCACTGCGATCAGATTAGCGAGCGCCAGTACACATGCTGCTTTTTTACTGAGATTAACCTTCATTATTCTTCACTTATTTCCTTCATCTGCTCGTATGTGATCCCGTACTTCTCGGCGATGTTCCTCGCGTAAGAACTTGTGTCCGGAGCACTTCGCTTAAGCCTGAAAGTATTCTTATTATCCTTGATCTCCATAACGACGCTTATGATCCTGCTGTCGCCGTCCCAGCCGTTCATCTCGGAAAGGCTGCCGGCCAACTCGTGAATGTGGGTGTTGAATATGACGCAGGAGCCCTTTTCCTTAAGGATGCGGATAAGATCCTTGCACAGGTACAAAGCATCCGCAGCCGAAGTCGTGGAGAATGTCTCGTTGAACAGGAGCAGTGTATCTTTGTCTGCAGCTTTGACCATCTCCTTGATCCTTACGGCCTCTTCACCGAGCCTGCCGTAATTGATCGTCAGATTCTCGTCGATGGGGAAATGCGTGAGGATATTCGCGAACGGCATTCCTTCGCAGGAATCAGCCGTGACAAACATTCCCAGGGATGCCATCACCGATATATGACCCAGCGCCTGCTCCAATATCGTCTTGCCGCCGCGGTTAGGTCCTGTGAGAATGTAGATCTTCTCGTTATCAGCAAAGGAGAAATCGTTCTTAACGATCTCTTTCTGGCCGGCAACCGCAAGCCTGATATTATAAAGGCCTTTGATCACCATATCTTTTCCGGGAACGATCACGGGAAAACAGGTGGCATAATTCTTTGATGCCAGCTTCCTGCCGAAATCCGCCGCATCCAGATAGAAGACAAGAGCATTGTAAAGATCCGTAAGCATACGTGAATCGTATTTCGAATGCTTCGTGATAAGGCGCTTAACCTCAGCAAAATGCCTTCCCAAGTGCTTTTTCATATGAGGCGTCATGGCGGTCAGGAGCGGGTCCTGGTACTTGTAATCGTTAAATGGATTCCTGATCTTAGAGCCAACCGCAATATCCATTATGGTGTAATTTGATCTCGGCTTATAATCCACGAACTCGATCGCGGTAACATTTTCTATATCCATATCAGCCGTTAAGGTCACTCCGATGACAGCTCCCTTTGCGACCGACAGGTCTTCATGGATCTTCTCGATATCCGGCTTGACCGACCTGAATTCTTCGCTGTCCACGATCTCCTTCAAAGAATCCCTGACGGAGATCAGGCCTTCAGACTTAATATCATTTCTGATGAGCGTATCGGAAAGCGTCTCCACCACTTCCACATAAACCTTGAGGGCCCTGAGCTCCTCCAGAAGTGATGCCAGCGAATTGTCCCTGTCATGAAGCCTTTTGGCGCCGTTCCCGTAATATTGGAGTACTTTTACAGAATCGATAACGCTCCGGATATCCTTGCAGAGTTCTTCGTTTGCCAGAAGGTCCTTTAAGATCTCCTGCCTGTAGATCATGTCTGAAGGTCCGGCCGGGATCCTGACCATGATGTCTCTGAGGATCTTCTGTTCCTCAGAGTCGCCCGTCATGTTTTCGATAACCTCGTGAAGCGCAATGTCTTTTACAGTCCCGTCCGGCAGGATATGGTAATTGTCACTGCCGCTTGTCTTAAAAAGTAGATCCATTATTCCTCTCCCCCGGATATCTCAAGAAATATCTCAAATTAATTATAAATATATCAAAACCGATTTGCATCAATATATCAAAACGCCCTGTTTCATGTCGAAAAAATATGGGACATACCATGTCCCATCCGCGAAAACAGCGTGTTTGAGACGTGTTGTGTCCTTTAATCCCCGGGGGCCCCGAGGCTATCATCGGGCTATCACAAATCGAAAAGGAGAAACTCAAAATGACAAACAAGATCATTATGGTAATCGAAGCAATCTTAGGAATTTCTGCAATAATCCTTCTTCTGATCTCAATGTTCGGAAACCTGCAGACAAATCTTCCCCTTACATGCGCCCTTGGCTGCACGGCACTCTCAGGAGTAATTAATGTAATCTGCCTGGTAAGAAAAAATAAAACGGCAAAGAGATAATTCTCCTGCTGCTAAATACTTCAGGCCCGGCACGTCAGGTCCGGTTTCGGGTCAATGGTATAATTAGTTTTACTTTGAGATACACCATTACCCAAGGAGGCAGACGTCAGATGGACCAGCAGAAGATCGGCGAATTTCTCAAGACACTCCGCAAAGAGAAAAAGCTCACTCAGGAAGAACTTGCAGATAAGATGAACGTCTCCAGAAGAACCGTCTCAAGATGGGAAACCGGAAGCAATCTTCCCGACCTCTCCATACTGGTAGAGCTGGCAGATCTTTACGATGTCGACATGAGAGAAATCTTCAATGGCGAAAGAAAGGACAAGACAGTGGACAAAGATCTCAAAGAAACAATGCTCATGGCAGCAGATTATACTGACGACAACATGAAAAAAGTTATGAAGAAAATGCAGCTGATGTTCATCGGCGCAACAGTATGCGGAGCGCTCTACATTATTCTGCTTTTCTTCGGCCCCGATATCGACACCGGTCTTTACGGCATACTTAACGGCCTTCTGCTCGGAATAATGTTCGGAATGCTCATATTGGGCATCCTCGTAACCGACAAAAACTTTGCAAAGATTACTGAGCGCAAACAGCAATTACTCCGCAAAAACAAAAAGTAACTCCAAGGAGCACAACATGATAAACGGTAGTGAGATAACGAATAAAAAGTTCGGTATATTTATGACGGTCGCATTTTTGGCGGCATATATCCCCCTGTCGGTCGCAGGGCTTGCATACAAAGGCGGCAACATTTTGCTCTGCCTGTTCCTCTTCAGGTTCATAGCAATATTCATCCCCCTGATCGCTGTAATCGTATCGGGACTTCCCTTCAAGAAGCTCGGCTGGAAGCCGAAATTCTCCTTCAAGTACCTGATCGCTTCCCTGATCGGCCCCCAGCTCTTAAGCTGGATCGGCGCAGGAATATTCTTCGCTTTCAATAAAGATTCATTCGGGATAGGGATGGACAGCTATCTGGCAATGCTCCCTGCAGAGGTGAGCGGAATGATCGATACTTCAGAGACCTCCGCCTACGCCTGCCTCATCATGATGATAATAATGTCGCTGACCATCCTTCCCATCTCGCAGATCCTTCCGAGCCTCGGCGAAGAAGCAGGCTGGAGAGGCGTCATGTATCCATACCTTAAAACCAGGCTAGGTCCCGTCTTCGGAAAACTTGCCGGCGGCGCTCTATGGGGAATCTGGCACTGGCCGCTCGTCATTCTCGGAAGCTATTTCTATGAGGGTGATTATTTCGGCAAACCGGTTTTAGGCCCCGTCATGATCTGCATATCTTTGTGTGCATTTGGTGTGTTGATCGACCATGTCTATGAGAAGACCGGCTGCATCTGGCTCCCCTCGCTCATGCACGCAGCGATGAACTCATCTGCAATGCCTCTAATGTTCATGCTCAGGGGCGGTTATTCTCATCTGTCCATCCTCGGCCCCAACTGCTTCGGTCTTTTAGGATGCCTGCCGGTTATGGTGGTGGCTGCGGTGTTGGTTTTCGCTAAAGTTAAGAAGCGGGATGTTCGCTGAGGTTAAGAAATGTTCAGGCAAAAGTTCAGGCTTAACCTGAAGTATTACCTGAATTTTTGCGAAAATTCATCTCTATTCAGGGAAAAGTCCAGGCATAGCCTGAAGTATTGCCTGAACTTTAAGCAGATCCTCAGATTTGTCCCGACGCAGCGTAAACTATGTCGGGAAATCTACATTAACTCAGGCCGGCGCCGGACAGCGGAACGGATTTTACGTCACTTAAGGTATCGCAACGTCGGCCGCGAAACGGTAGGTGCCGTCCGAATACTCATAGATGTAGTAGTCACGGAAGGCATATGTGTAAGCATAGTGTTCCTCTTCCGCCTCGTCATCCGAGATCAGGGGCAGACCGTAGGCTACTTCGTATCGCTTTATGCGCTTGCCCTTAGCGTCTTTTTCATTGGTGGGAGTGCCGGTCTCGAGCGTCTTCCTGATGCTTTCACTGCAACCATTCGGCAGAGCATCGCACAGTGCATCAACGCTGTCATATTTGTAAGTTTCAATAAGGTATTCAGCATCCTGCCAACCTTTGATACCATAGCGCTCTATAGAGGGAGCCAGTCCGGGCATCAGGGCCATCTCGCTGAATTCCGATTTCTTTTTGTCGGTCAGATCATCATGGACTTTCCACGACAAAGCACTTGCAATCTGGATGAAAAAGAAACCATAAATTGTTATAAATACCGATGCTATTATCAGAAAGACTTTTAAGCCGGTCGGAAACCTTCTTCTCATCGCTCTGTTCTCCTTAATAGAATTACCATGGTTGAAATTATATTAGCATGCGTTATATTGTTTTTCAATCACTTTTTATTGTTTTTCGATAAATTTCTTCGTTTCCGGGTGAATGCCGTTTTCGCGAAAAAAGAGGCTGCCTCACAAGAGACAGCCTCTTAATAACCAATCAGTATAAAACTATCAGTTCATTGCCTTGATCTCGACGTTGTCGAGGAAGAACGGGCTCATGTCGGTGCTCTCGAAATAGATCGTGAGGCTTGCTGTGCCTTCTTCGATCTCGAAGTCGCCCTCGCCAAGTACCCACTCGTCAGTACCTGTCTGGACTTCGGCGATGTTAGGCCATACGCCGTCGATATCAGCGGTGCACTTGCAGGAAGGAGCCTCGGACTTGATTGCAAAGCTTATGTGGATAACGTGGCCTGCATACTGTGATACGTCGATGGAATAACCGTCGTACTCAGCGTAGCCTTCGGTGTTCTGGAGACAGTATTTGCTCTCATATCCGCCTTCGACGATCTTCTGGACAGAACTGTATCTGGGACCGCCGATGAACTTCTGATCTTCGTAGTCCTCAACGAAAGGCGTCGTATCGGATACAGGCTCAACATAATCTGCGGGCTTGGCAACTTCACCGCCGTTTATAGCGCACATAACGCCCTCGTAAGCCGGCTTGGGATTAAGGTTGCCGTAGAAGAGCAGCGGCTTTGTTGCAGACTTCCAGCTCATGTCATCTGTGAGACCCCAGACTGTTACGCACTCGATCGGCACGCCGTCCTTGTCTGCCTGTATTATGGCCTCGAAAAGCTTCTTCATGTAAACGCCCTGATCGTACATGGAGTTAAGGGATTTGGGTGCCTGAACATCAAGTTCTGTGATGTGGATGACAACACCTAATTCGTCTGCATATCTCTTTGCAGCTGCAATGTAGTTATCAACATTCATTCCTGAGCTGATGTGGCTCTGCATGCCCATTCCGTCGATGTTGCCTGCAGCAGCAATGGGCTTCAGCATCGTGAGGATGTCTTCCTGCTTGGATGTCTGATACTCGTTGTAGTCGTTGTAGAAAAGCTGGACTCCTGAAGGACCGTGCTTTCTTGCGAATTCGAATGCCTTCTCAACGTAGTCGTCACCAATCGTCTGCTTCCAATAGCAATCTCTCATTCCCCCATCATCTGCGGCCGCTTCATTGACTACGTCCCAGGCATAGATAACGCCGGGATAGTTCTCTTCGCACCAGTTCATGACTGCGTCGATATAGTTTTCCATTCTCTTGAGCATGAGTTCTCTGCTTGCGAGCTGTCCGTTGACATCGTAATTCTCATAGAAAAGCCATGAAGGTGTCTGGGAATACCATATAAGTGTATGGCCTCTCATCTGAATGCCGTTCTCTTTGCAGAAGTCGAGGATCGGCTTTGCAGCGTCGAAATGAACTGCAGGGCACTCATTATACTTTGCAGGATCTGCCATCGTTGTGGCAGCATCGAGAACGTTCTCAGGCTTCAGTTCATTCTCTGGTGTTACGGAATTGAACTGTGCGAGAACGAGCTTTCTGAACGCATCGTTTGTATTTGTATATACCGTTGCAGGAGTTGCAACACCGAATCTGAAAAGATCGGCATAAGCTGCACTTAAGGAAGCTGTCTTTGTTGGATCAGCGAGTTCTTCAACAGGTGTTCCGGAAAGATCGTTAAAGTCTCCGACTACGCTTACAGAGAAAGCAGAAACCGTGATGTCCCTTACGTCGCTTGCCTCGATATAGATCAAAGCATTCTGTGCATTTGCGGGGATATCAACATTGCCTGAGATCGTTGTCTCGCCTGATTCTGTGGTAGCGCTGCCTGCGATATTTACATAGGAAACATTACCGTAGATGTCGTATCTCATGGAGATCGTTACGGAATCATTTGCACTCGATACAGTAGCAGTAGCATTGATAGTATTGCCTCTGTAATCGGGACAGGGAATAGCGATTCCGTCGTTGCTGGCTTTACGGTCGGTAACCAGCGCCTTGCCGTCTTTGAGCTGGATCTTGGAATTACCGTATGTAACCCAGTTGCCGCCCTTATTCTCTTTCTTTGTGAAATCCGCTGCTATCGTAAGCGGTACTTCGTAAGGCCCGTCCGTACCTTTTGGGAGTACATCGCATCCGCCGAGGAGAAGCATTCCTGCCAAAGCGCATGCGACAAGTTTGATAAATCCTTTTTTCATATTACCTCCGCGAAAAAATGAATTCATATTTTTTGCTGCTTGTCAGGGATAATTTTACAGCAAGAATGGACAAATAAACAAGCATTGCTTTATGGCTCTATCCCTAAAAATAGGCTGTAAATTCCGTTAAAGTGCCACTATAACTATACAATTTTTGCTATTGTGCCCGTTCATTCGCAATTTTTGTATCTTGATTTTCGCGGAAAAATCGAACGAAAGAATAAAATTTCGTGTGTCAAAATATATTAAATACCTGTTATTATTTCGCAAAGAGGTGGAATAAATGCATTTGTTGACATGGACATTAGTCCTGATCATTGGCAGTTTTTTAGAGTATTGGATACTTCTTTTTATAAGTTCTCTTTTCGTTGATCCCAAGAAGATCTACGAGAAGCACAGCGGCTATTACAGATGGCTCCTGGTCAGCTCGACCTGGCATCTGATTTTCGTGGGCCGCGTAAGATTTCACACCAAAGGCATGGAGAAGATTCCAAAAGACCAGAGATTCCTTCTGGTCTGCAACCATAGATCCAAACTGGACCCGATCACTACCTGGTATCTGCTTCAGGATTACGATCTGGCCTTCATCTCCAAAGAGGAAAACTTCCATGTTCCCTGCTGGGGAAGACTCATCAGGCGCTGCTGTTTCCTTGCAATAGATCGTGAAAATCCGCGCAAGGCCATGGAAACGGTCAACCGCGCAGCAAATCTTATCAAGGACGACCAGGTCTCAATCGCGGTCTATCCTGAAGGAACGAGGAATTTCGGCGAAGGACTCCTGCCCTTCCACAACGGCATATTCAAGATCGCCCAGAAGGCAAATGTTCCGGTAGTTATCTGCGGGATCAAAGGTGCAGAGCAGATGCCGAAGAACTTCCCTCTTCACGGAACCGATATATATTTCGAAGTTTTGGACGTAATACCCGCTGATAAAGTTAAGACCAGTCATTGCAACGATCTAGGAGATCACGCCAGAGATCTCATGTTGTCATTTATCGAGAAAAACGAGAAGGAGAACGGGAATGTCAACTTACGTACTTTATAACGGACTTTCCGGAAACGGCACCGGCAAGACCAAGGCTGAAGCCATCAACAGTTTTATCGGCAACAAAGAACCGATCTATATGGATATCACTTCCATCAGTGACATCAGGAGTTTTCTGACAAGTCTCGAAAATGATGACTCCATCTATCTCTGCGGCGGTGACGGTACTCTCAACCACTTCATAAACGACACCGACGGAACCGATATCGCCCAGCCTCTCTACTACTTCCCGACAGGAAGCGGAAACGACTTCTGGAACGACCTCGGGAAGAAGATCGGAGACGCACCAGTAAAGATAAACGAATACTTAAAGGATCTCCCTTTTGTCGAAGTAAACGGCATGAAAAAACGTTTCATCAACGGTATCGGCTACGGCATCGACGGCTATTGCTGCGAAGTCGGCGACCAGATGAGAGAAGCAGGAAACGAGAAGATCGACTATGCGGGGATCGCCATCAAGGGTCTCCTTTTCCACTACAAACCCACTAATGCCGAGATCGATGTCGACGGTCAGAAATTCTCTTATCAGAAAGTCTGGCTCGCGCCTTCAATGAACGGCCGCTATTACGGCGGCGGCATGATCGCCACCCCCGCCCAGGACAGACTTGGCAAGGAGCGCCTTCTCTCACTGCTCCTCTTCCACGGAAGCGGCAAGATCAGGACTCTCGCGATCTTCCCTTCAATTTTTAAGGGTAAGCACGTCAATCACAAGAAAGTTGTAGAGGTTAAGACCGGCCACAGGATCACGGTCACGTTCGACCGCCCGGTCGCCCTCCAGATCGACGGAGAAACCGTGCTGAATGTTACAACATATACGGCGTATAAGTAAGAAGTCTGTTATCTATTAATTCTCTGCACTTTGGCTCTGTCTTGTCATGTGGATAACACATGGCTCAATTATCCTGCAAATACTTATCGTAATCTTCAAGGTGATCGCCCGGAAGCTGGATCACATGGCAATAGCATTTCTGAGGGACAACGTCGTCAGACGCGTCGATCTGGGGATCTTTAATATATCCGAAGCCGACATAGTTATCTGCTACTATGAATGCATCAGCGGAGACGTCCTCCAAAGAAAGATAATCGGGATATACGACTATCTCGATGGCGATGCAGCACCAGCTGAAGTAGTCATAATCCGGATTGCTGAAATATTCAAAAGCTTCATTATTACTCAGATCGATTCCGGTATCCTTTTCGAACGCCTTAAGTTCATTCTGACTGGTAATGATCCTTCTGGTATTTTTGGACGTTGTTTTGGGACATTCAAATGTCTCGATATAAGTCTCCGTTGACGAATAAACATTGGCAGGAGATTTCCTGTTCTCATTAACGGATGTGAAAGCACCGTCTATCAGTGAATCCGTCTTTTTTGCATAACGGTCCTTAAGCGAACCCGAACTGTCGCCGGATTCACTTATCTTGACCCATTTGCCGTCCACATTGACCTTAGTAATACTTGTTCCTGCATCACAGGCGTATTCATCGCTGTATACGAACTTAGCATCAGGATCTATGTTGATCATGTTGTTGTAGATCTTGAGGAGCTGTTTTTCCGGAATAGTAACAACAGGCAGAGTGTATTTCCTGAGAAGTGCCAGTCTGTCTTCATCAGAAAGGGATGATCCCATACTGTTCAGATGGCCTTGAAACTGTTCATTGGAACTGTAAACGCTCCCGTCAGACATTACGTATGTCTTGTAGCTATAGTAACCCCATGCACCGTTCCGGCTGTCACTGATAATGAGCAGCTCGTCCTCGGGAAGCTCTTTTACGACTTTTGTATCATCGTCATCATCAGGCTTTTTCGTAGTCTCATTGGTCTTTGTGCACCCGCAGCAGAGCGCGGACATAAAAAAAGATGCAAGCAGCATTGAGGTAACAATTTTCGTAAGTTTCATAAGATCTTATCCTACTTTTTCGTCAATAGCTTTGGCGAGCTGGTCGGCACAGGAAGTCCCCTTCATGCCGCAGGTATTGCCTCTTAAGATATCTGCAACTTCTTTTGCGTCCTTGCCTTCTACAAGTTTTCCGATCGCTTTGAGGTTGCCGTTGCAGCCACCGGCAAACTTAACGTTATAGAGCTTGCCGTTTTCGACATCAAAATCTATCTGTATCGCACAGACACCTGTTGGAGTAAATGTTACGTGTTCCATATATTATCCTTCCTTTAACAATGTTACTTTTTCAGAAATGCATGACATTGATCAGGAGCAGCCAACTCATTCCGTAATAACAACCTACGGCGATAAGGTCGTTGACCGTAGTGATCAACGGTCCTGAAGCAACCGCAGGGTCAACCTTGATCTTCTTAAAGAAGAGCGGGATCAAGGTGCCGACTATGGATGAGAATATCATCGAAACGAGCAGTGCGATCCCGATGCAGCCGCTGACGGAAAACGCAAATGCCGGTTCACGATGCTTGGCCAGCATCAGATAAATGCCGATAAGAACAGTTGAAGCAACTCCAAGGATAAGACCTACGCTCAGACCGACTCTACCTTCCTTGAAGACAAGTTTGATCTTCTGCGCTGCCGTAAGGTTCTCATCCGTAAGTACCCTGATGGTAACAGCGAGTGACTGTGTTCCGACGTTACCTGCCATGTCGAGTATCAGCGACTGGAATGCCATGATTATCGTAAGATGCGCAATTACGCTCTCGAAAACGCCTACCAGTGATGATACGAGCATTCCCAGACAGAGCAATATGAGAAGCCAGGGCATTCTCTTCCTGATACTCTGTCCCAAAGGCTCCTTGATATCTTCTTCTGCAATAAGTCCGGCGAGCTTGACGTAGTCTTCACCGAGCTCATCATCGACAACTTCTACGACGCTTTGGGATGTGATAACACCCAGTATCTTGTTGTCATCGTCAAGAACCGGGATCAAGTCCTCCGAATAATCCTTGAGCTTCTCGATACAATCATCGATCTGCTCATTTGCATAAACGTAAGGGAACGACGTAACTATCAGCGTATTAAGATCCGTCGTGCTTCTTGCGGTGATCAGGTCCTTGAGCGAAAGAGCTCCATAGAACAATCCCTCATCATCCTCGACAAAGAGCGTGGAGATGTTATCGTTCTCTTCTGCCTGCGTAACGAGTGCGCTCATCGCCTGCTTAACTGTAAGATCCAGTCCGATCTTGATGAAGTTCGCGGTCATCTTGGAACCGATCTCGTCTTCATCATAAGATGCGATGATGCTGATCTCCTGCCTGACTTCAGAATCGAGCGCTTCAATAATGAGGCCTCTTCTCTCTTTATCAAGCTCTCTCAGAACGTCTGCCGCAGTGTCGGTCTCCAATTCAGAGACGACTGCCGCTGCACGTCTGATATCCATTTCGGCAATATATGCGCCTGCCTGTTCTTCTTCCAGGCACTCGAATGCTTCCGCAAGCAATGTCTTGCCGCAGACTCTGAAGAGCTTCTTTCTTTCCTGATCATTCAGCTCTTCCAGGATCTGAGCAATGTCACTTGCGTGATAATCTTCTAACTTGTAATGAATTACCCTCGGGGAATCGTTACCCCTCATCAGCGAGATTATCTCGTCCTGATAATCTCTTCTTATTTCCTTCTCTGCCATTTGTTCCTCCTGAAAGTAAACAAACGACGGGAACAAAAAACCTCTGCAGCGCGGGGCGTCAGAGGTCAACGATACATCATTTAGTCCTTAAGGTCTGATACGGTGTCAGGCATCTGGCACATTAAGGAACAAAGGATATTTCGCGCACGTTTCCCCCGTTTGTCGCAACTGTCACCAGCGTCCACCGTATTCACCTCACTTTATCAATGGGATTGGGTTTTTATCCCCGTTCGAAATTCTATCACGCTAAAGAGTATTTGTTAACCCTTATTTTTACGCTCTCTGCGGACTTTTATCAGAATTCCCGCAACCGATATTACGAGTACCAGCGGGAAGACCGATCCGGCAAGAACACCCTTCTTCAGATCATCGTTATTCATCTGCGCGAAAAATCCCACGATACCCGGCCCCAATGCTCCTCCGAGATCGCCCGCCATCGCGAGAAACGCGAACATCGCAGTGCCGCCTTTGGGAAGTCTTTTCGAGAGGATGCTAATAGTACCCGGCCACATTATGCCGACTGAAAAACCACAGATAATGCAGCCTGCAAGACAGACCGCCGGAGACTTCGACAGGGATGCCGTCAGATAGCACGCCAGGCAGACCGCGCCTGAACCGAGCATATACTTTGTAAGGTCGAGCTTATTTCCGAACTTACCATATATGACTCTTGAGATGCCCATCGCGACAGCGAAAAGACAAGGACCTACAAGATCTCCCACCGTCTTCTGCATGCCTATGGCTGACTCTGCAAATGCCGAGAACCACTGGGCCATAGCAATCTCCGAAGATCCGGCGCAGACCATGAGAACTATTCCGAGGATAAACATCGGCGTCTTGAAGAGCTTGCCGATACTCATCTCCTTGCCTTCTTCAGTAAGAGTCTCGATGGGACAGACTTCAAAATTGATTATGTTTATAAAAGGAATCAGCGCCCATATGCATGGGAGCCATCTCCAGCGGCCGATACCGAAAACATAGAAGAAAACCGTCGACAAAACAATTACACCTACGCATCCCCAGCAGTAAAACGAATGAAGGATGCTCATGACTGAAGCTTTGTTGTCAAAGGGACATGCCTCAACGATCGGACTGGCAAGCACTTCAATGAGACCGCTTCCGACCGCATATACTATTACGCTTATGAGGATGCCCGTAAACGGATCCGGAAAAATAAACGGCAGGACAGCCAGGCCGATCAGTCCAAGACCAGCCAACGCCTCTGAGATAAGAGCTCCCGCTCTGTACCCGATCTTATTTATATAACCCGCGCAGATAAGATCAACAGTTAACTGGGTTATGAAAAATGCTATCGGAATGACTGCGATCTTTCCCAAAGATATGCCGAATTCAGTGTGGAACCGCAAAAAGAGAAGCGGTGCCAGATTGGCCGTTATCGCCTGAGTGATAAATGCCAGATAACACGCTGTCAATGTCCTTGAGTATTTGCTGCCTTTAGTCATCGATAAGCACCTGCGAAATAACCGGATGTTACGAGTATAACGGTAAGCAGACCCGCTTTTCTTCCACATTTCTGATATATATTGCGATAATTGCTATAATATCAGCGATTATAAGGAATAAAGGGATATTTGTATGATCAATTTCGGATTCTCATATGTCGGCCTGATCTATCTTGCCATGCTGTTCATACCGAACGGCATATGGGCCAGGAACCAGCCTGCGGGTTATTCGGAGGATGCGAAAAAGGAGAGCAAGGTCCTTCTTGCTTTTGAGCGTACGGGCGAAGTCCTGTTATCAGTCATGGCTCTGATATTTAAGGATACCAATGTCCGTCCGGGATCGCTCTGGCTCGGCTGGCTCATCCTCTCTTTCGCGGCAATGATACTCTACGAGATCTACTGGATCAGGTATTTCAGGAGTCCCAAGACACTTGCCGACATGTATTCGCCCATCGCAGGGATCCCGGTAGCCGGAGCTTCACTTCCCGTCATCGCCTTCTTCTTTCTGGGGATCTACGCATCAAACATCTTCCTGATCGCCGCATCAGTAATAATGGGCATCGGCCACATCGGCATTCATGTCCAGCACAAAAATATGGCGGGCATAAAGTCCAAACGCAGTAAGGGCGTAAAGATCACACTCGGGATAATACAGGTCATGGCAGCAATCCCCATATTAACCGTGATCGGTATTTCCACTTATTTCGTTGCCAAAAGGAACATCAACTGGCTCTCATGCCCGGTCGATCCGTTTAACGGGATCGACGAACAGACATATGTGGAGATCAACGGACAGAAACAGTTTATCTCTATCCGCGGCAAGGATAAGTCCAACCCCGTGATCCTATTTCTTCACGGCGGACCCTTATCTCCTGACGCGATGGTAACTTACACTTACAGCAACGATCTTCTGGATGATTACACATTTGTATGCTGGGATCAGAGAGGCTGCGGCAGAACATATTTCGAGAATTCCGACAAAGAAAACGCCACGGTCTCTTTCGAACAGGCATTGAATGACGTTGATGTCCTGACAGATTACCTCCGGAACAGATTCGGATGCGGGAAGATAATCATCATAGGCCACTCCTACGGAACGGTATTGGGCTCCCGGTATGTTTACGACCATCCGGAGAAGGTTTCCACATATATAGGCGCCGGCCAGTTCGTAAATGCCGGTGCATCCCTGAAGACATGCTATGAAGATGCCCTTGCAGCAGCCAAGGCTCAGGGGGACGACACGACTTACATGGAACTTGCCTATGAGGCTTATGTTGAAGACCCTTCGTATTACAACTACAACATTGCGTTCAAATACTGCAATGGATATCACAGGTCCATGAACTCGACGGCAGTGCTCCTTCAGGCATTTGAATCTCCCTATCTTGCGTCTGACGATCTGAGGTGGTTTCTCAAAGATTCGGACATGGAAGTCTTTGACAGTCTTTCCGGCGACCTTATCGATACATGCCAGACAATAGATATACGTGAACAGAAGAACTATCAGGTGCCCGTCTATTTCATCTCCGGAACAGATGACTGGTCATGTTCATATTTGACCATGACAGAATACGCGGAATCACTCGGCGCCGGTTACTTGCTGATCGAAGGCGCCGGCCACTACGTGCAGGCAGATGATCCGCATGAGTTCGCAAAAGCCGTAAAGGATTTCCTGAAAACGGTTTAAGTAGTTTTATATATATTTTTGATTGTTTTTGAGGCGGTTTATGAGGGTATAGCCTCAAATTGCCGGTATTTCACTCCAATAAACTATCAAAAAACGGGACATCTCATAGGTCTTGAGATGTCCCGTCCTTTATGCGTATAAAATCTTTGATCAGCCTTGCGCTTCGAACTTCTCCACGCCTTCTTTAAGAATCTCAATGATAGGCAGATGCTGGGGACAGACGCCTTCGCACTGACCGCATTCGATGCAGTCGGATGCTTTGCCGTTGCCGTCTCTTGCAATAAGGCCGTTATAGAAGAACTGCGGCCTCATGTCGCCCGGGAACTTTCGCTTTGTGTTGATCGCGCTGATGATATCAGGAATGCTGATGCTCATGGGGCACCCGTCAACGCAGTATCTGCAGGCGGTGCAGCCTACCTGCTCTACGCGGAACATGACCTCGATGACCTTGTCGATAGCAGCCTTCTCTTCATCAGACAGCGGCTCAAAATTCCTGAAAGTATTCATGTTGTCTTCCATCTGTTCCTGCGTGGACATTCCGCTCAGGATGGTTGTAACGCCCGGAAGACTCCCTACGAAACGGAAAGCCCATGAAGCGATGGACTTGTCCGGACGGACGCTCTTTAAAATCTCCGTACATTCTTCATCGTGGTTGGCAAGCTTGCCGCCCTTACAGGGCTCCATGACAATGATCGGGATATTGCGCTCCGACAGGATCTCATAAAGCTTGCCCGAGTGGACGAGCGGATTGTCCCAGTCGGCATAGTTGAGCTGGATCTGGACGAACTCGATCTCGGGATGGCTGTCAACTATCTTAATGAGCAATTCGGGTGTGCCGTGATATGAGAATCCGAAATGCTTTATCTTGCCTTCTTCCCTCTTCTGAATACCCCAGTTGAAGCAGTCGTACTTAACGTAAGTATCGTAATTGTTGCCGTCTTCAATGCTGTGAAGCAGATAGAAATCAAAGTAATCTACGTCGCATCTTTCGAGCTGCTCATTGAAGATCATATCCCTGTCCTCAAAAGAATGAATGCTCCATGCGGGAAGCTTTGTCGCGATGGTGAATGAATCTCTCGGGTGTCTTTTGACGATCGCTTCCTTTACGGCTCTCTCGGAGTTGCCGCCGTGATAAACATACGCAGTATCGAAGTAATTGAACCCTGCTTCCAGGTATGCATCAGCCATTTTGCAGACTTTGTCGATGTCGATAACTCCGTCTGTCTCAGGCAGTCTCATAAGACCAAATCCGATCCTGGGCATCTTTGAAAGATCAATGCTCATAGCAGCACCTCCCGTATTTTATTAGTGGTTATGCCTGCATTATAAACGAACGTTTTTAGTGCGTATTGTCTGATTCAGTTGAAAAATATAAATAATCTGGAGGGAATTATTTTTCGGGATGCCCTAAAAGCCTAAAAGCAAAACGTCCGTCTCCTGTCAAAGGAAACGGACGCTTCGGTTTTTATGGCATATGATTTTTTATTTTGTCTAACTGTTAATCTGCGAAAAGCGGAGTTGAGAGATAACGGTCGCCCGTGTCAGGCAGCAGAGCTACGATGGTCTTGCCCTTGTTCTCGGGACGCTTAGCGAGTTCGATGGCTGCCCAGAGAGCTGCACCGGAAGAGATTCCTACGAGAACGCCTTCGCTCTTACCAAGGAGCTTGCCCGTAGCGAAAGCATCGTCGTTGGTAACGGGAATGATCTCATCATAAACAGCGGTATTGAGAACGTCAGGTACGAAGCCTGCACCGATACCCTGGATCTTGTGCGCACCGGCAGTGCCCTTACTCAGAACGGGAGAATCAGCAGGTTCAACAGCGACTACCTTTACAGAAGCCTTCTGTGACTTCAGATATTCGCCTACACCCGTAACAGTTCCGCCTGTGCCGACGCCTGCTACGAAAATGTCTACTTCACCATCTGTATCTTCCCAGATTTCAGGACCTGTTGTTTCTTTGTGAGCCTTCGGATTTGCGGGGTTTACGAACTGGCCGGCAATGATGCTGTTCGGGATCTCTTTTTGGAGTTCCTCAGCCTTTGCGATCGCGCCCTTCATTCCCTTGGAACCTTCCGTGAGAACGAGCTCTGCACCATAAGCCTTGATGAGCTGTCTTCTCTCAACGCTCATCGTCTCCGGCATTGTGATGATAAGTCTGTATCCTTTAGCAGCCGCAACGGAGGCTAATCCGATACCGGTATTTCCGCTTGTAGGCTCGATGATAACGCTGCCTTCCTTAAGTCTTCCGGTTGCTTCTGCGTCTTCGATGATCGCCTTTGCGATACGATCCTTGACGCTTCCTGCGGGATTGAAATATTCAAGCTTTGCAACGAGCTTTGCTTCGAGGCCCAACGCCTTCTCCAGGTGTGTGAGTTCCAAAAGCGGTGTCTTACCGATAAGTTGATCTGCTGATGTATATATCTTAGTCATGGTGATTCTCCTCCTATGCGGATGCCTTTAATTATATATCAATTATTTTGTGATCAGATTGCTGCGAAACCTTTTTCGAGGTCAGCAATGATGTCATCGATGTGCTCTGTACCGATCGAGAGACGGATCGTGTTCTGGAAGATGCCTACGTCGTTAAGCTCTGCTTCAGAAAGCTGTGAGTGTGTCGTGCTTGCAGGATGGATAACGAGGCTCTTAACGTCTGCAACGTTTGCGAGAAGTGAGAAAATCTCCAGATGATCAATAAAGTCGAATGCTTCCTTCTTGCCGCCCTTAACATTGAATGTGAAGATGGAACCGCCGCCGTTAGGGAAGTACTTCTTGTAAACTTCGTGATCGGGGTGATCAGCAAGTGCAGGGTGGAAAACTTTCTCTACCTTCGGATGATTTGAAAGATACTCTAATACTTTATTCGTATTCTCGATGTGACGCTCAACTCTCAAAGACAATGTCTCTGTGCCCTGGAGCAAAAGGAATGCTGCGAAAGGTGAGATGGAAGATCCTGTATCTCTTAAGAGGATAGCTCTGATGTAAACTGCGAATGCAGCCTTGCCTGCAGCTTCTGTAAACTTAACGCCGTGATAGCTCGGGTTGGGTTCTGAGATCCAGGGATACTTACCGGAAGCTGCCCAGTCGAAGTTACCGGAATCAACGATAACACCGCCCAATGTGGTGCCGTGACCGCCGATGAACTTTGTAGCTGAGTGAACTACGATATCTGCACCGTATTCAATAGGTCTGATAAGGTAAGGTGTACCGAATGTGTTATCGATAACGAGCGGGATGCCTGCTTCGTGAGCGATCTTTGCAAGCGCTTCGATATCCGGGATATCAGATGAAGGGTTGCCCAGTGTCTCAATGTAGAGAGCCTTTGTGTTGGGTCTGATGGCTGCCTTGACCTCGTCCAGATCATGAATATTAACGAATGTTGTCTCTATTCCATAAAGAGGAAGCGTATGAGCTAAGAGGTTCTCGGAACCGCCGTAGATCGTCTTCTGGGCTACGATGTGCTCGCCCTTTACTGCGAGAGCTTCGATTACATATGTAATCGCTGCTGCGCCTGATGCGACTGCGAGTCCTGCAACGCCGCCTTCAAGAGCTGCGATACGGTCTTCGAAAACACCTTGTGTGGAGTTGGTAAGTCTTCCGTAGATGTTACCTGCGTCAGCAAGTCCGAAACGTGCTTCTGCGTGAGCTGAATTGTGGAAAACGTAAGATGTTGTAGCGTAGATCGGTACTGCGCGTGCATCGGATGCGGGATCGGGTTGTTCCTGACCTACGTGGAGCTGGAGAGTTTCAAATTTATAGTTAGACATAGTATTATTCCTTTCAAATTCAAATAGTTATAGTTTTGGGTACAGTTCTGCTTGCAGAACATGAACAGCTGTTTGAACAGGAACAACACATTCGTCCACAACGGAAGTTACTACGGACTAATGATTGAAAATAGAATTTGCGGTCGTACATAACTTCCGTCCTCCTCTCCTTTCGTGATTTTCGCATATGATAATTGCTTTTACCTACTATGTCAATGGGTATTTGAAAATTTTTTTCAGATTTTTGGAATTTGACAACATTCAGCAGGAAATCTGTTGCTTAATCAACAACGGTGTAATGCATTGGTTATTGTTTGTCCCTCTTATGAATGGTTAAATGAAGCCATGAAGCAAAACAACAAGCCGCAAGGCAAAAACGAAAGGACAAATAAAATGAATAAGAAAATAATCGCATCCCTCGCCTCAGTTGCAATAATCGTAACGATGGTCACAGTAGCATCATGTGCTACAAATGCAGATAACAATGCAGCAACAAATGCAATTCAGGAAACCACAACAGAGATCAACAATGACGGCCAGAATCCCGTAATGAACTTCATCGGAAATTATTATGGCGGAAGAGCCTGCATCAATGTTGAACCCGAAGGAACAAACGATGCAAAGATCACAGTAACCTGGAGCAGCAGTTACGACCAAAAAGCAGTATGGACAATGAGCGGCTTCTTCAACGAAGAAACAACAAGCGTAGCTTACAACAACGGTATCAAGAAGATCGTTACATATAACGAGAAGGGCGAAGTCATCTCAGAGGAAGTAGATTCCACAAACTGCAAGGGTGTATTCGTTTTCGATAATGACGGAGTTACATGGGATGAGCAGAATGAACATATAGCAGACAACATGGTCTTCAAGTTCGGTTCTTCGGCAGAAGAAGCAATCGGCGATGCCGGAACAACACCTGTCCCTGAACAGACAAATGACAAAACCACAGAAACGACAGTTGAGACCACTTCTGAGACCGAAGCAAAGCCTACAGAAGCACCTAAGGCTACAGAAACAGAAAAGCCTACAGAGAAGCCCACTGAGACAGAAGCAACAGAGCCCTATGTAGAACCTGCAGACCCCGCTCACAGAACAGCAGCCCAGATCAGCGGCACATATGTATCCGGTAGAGCAACTGCTACAGTAGATGCTTCAGATCCCAACAACGTAACGATCAAGATTGTCTGGAGCGAATCCGTTGACACACAGGCAATTTGGAGGATTTCCGGCAGATACAACGAAGAAACAGAAACGATCCTCTATGATGGTGCAGTAAAGAAGGTCCTCACATACGACGAGAGCGGAAATGTTGTATTAGAAGAAGTTGACTACACAGACGGTTCCGGTGCGATCTTGTTCAGCTATGACGGATTCACATGGGACGACTACGTTGAGAACGTTGCAAACAACATGGTATTCATCAAGTCAGCTTGATCTGATCCGATAACATAAACAGAAAGCAATCCTTCTTCCTATATAAAAGATTCACATATAGAGCTCCCGCATTGTCCTTTCGCGGGAGCTTTATAATGGTGTATAAAATATGTTGAAAAATATTTTGTCACAAATAACATTTTCGGATTGTTATATGAGGTAGAAAGGCCAAACGGGGATCCCGAACTTCGAAGACGGGCGGCCTTACAGGAAACGATAAGGAGAAACATAAATGGCATTGCCGTCAAAACAGATCTCATTCATAGAAAAATGTTATGAGCTGTACGAACAGAAGATGTTCCGTGTCGCATTGTCCGTTTTGCATGATGAGACTCTCGCGGAAGATGCCGTGCAGGATGCATTTCTGCAGCTGATAAAGCACGAGGTGTATTTCGCGAAGCCCGGATCGGACGACTGCAAACGCTACATAATAACAGTTATAAGAAATGCTTCGATCAATATATACAACAAAAGAAAAAACGAGAATCAGATCGTAAGCTTTACCGAAAACTTAGAACAGATCTGTGAAAGCGAAGCCGTTGCGCCTGAAGAAAACACAGAAGCGGAAAACGATTACCAGCCGCTCATGGATACTCTGCCGGAGAAATATTACGACGTTGTTTACTGCCTTGTCGTTAAGGATTATTCGATCTCGGAAACTGCCCGGAGGCTGGGCATCACGGAGGCAAATGTTCGAAAACGGTACGAACGGGCCAAAAAGATGATGCGGCAGAACCTGGGCCAGACCTGAAGAGCAAATGATCCCGCACCAGAGGGAATCTACAAGGAGATTACTTATGGAACCTGAATTCAAAAACGACATTTTCAAAAACGATATCAGCATAGAGGAATTCGACCACATCACGGACGGAGTGGAAGATCATGTTTTCTCGGACAGATATCAGTCGAGGAAGGAAACGATCATGAATAATGCAAGACATAAGGCAAAGATCAGCAAGTTGGGAGTAAAGATCGTCGCTGCGGCATCCGTAATCGCGATCGCGGCACCTTTAGCAGTAAATGCCGCAACAGGCGGTGAACTCTTCAACAGGATATGGGGCAACGACGGAAAAGATTCAATAGAGAGCCACTCTGAGGTATTGGTCGAAGACGGCAAGATAAGAGATGACGGCACACCGGTAACCTATGAAGTAGTCATGCCGAATATCGAATATGTTGAGGCAGATCCTGAAACCGCTGCAAGACTTATCGGTGACAGGATCGCGACCGAACCGGTAGTATGCACGGTCGGCGACACTACGATCACCATTGAATCAGTGGTAAGGGACGGCATAGGAATAGTTGCCTCCTACACGGTCGAGAGAGAAGGCGGTGTCGACTGCTTTAACTACAGCCAGCTCGACAACGAAGCAAAGGGCGCATGGTTCAGCGAAGATACAAACATCCTCTTCGGCTTTAATGAAGGAACCGGCAAGATCTGGGTCGATCTCGAGCGCTCAACAGACGACAAGCTCTACTGCTATGAATATATGTGCGACAACAGCGTATTATTCGGCTCAGCAGGCTTTGATCCGGTCACCGATCACATAACTCTTATGACCCAGGAATTCACGATGAACAGATCTGAAATGTATATTCAGAATGCAGAAAAGGGTGACTACGATCAGTTCCTCAAAGAACAGAATGAATACGTGATTCCCGTTGCCGGCAAGCTTGACACCAAGACGTTCTACAGTTCTGAAAAAGGCTCGATCGAGATCTCACCTATCGCCATGGTATGGGATTCCACAGGCGGCACCGGGATCAAGGGTGAGACGATCCTCCCCGAAACATCATTGAAGATCACATACAATGACGGATCTGAGTATCTTGTCTTCGATGAGAACACCAGCAGCGTCGGATACGTATGCGGAACAGATACAGGCTTCATCGTTCTGTTCAACCGTCTTGCCGACACAGACAACATCGCCAAGATAACGATCGACGGAAACGACTTTTACGCTTAAACAATTAAATAGAGTAAGGCATAGATAAACGAGGGCTGTCATCTTCGGGTGGCAGCCTTTCAGTATATTTCCGAAAATACAAATTCACGGCACCACAAATGACTTGCAGGCTTCAACTGCCTAAGATCTACAGATACGGTCAGTCTTTCCCGGCGATCCCGGCCACATCATCATACTCAGGCTTGGCCTTCGTCACTCCGAAGCCTTCCGAGACTTTGACCGATACCTCACCGTACCTGGTCATGACTTTCTCTTCGCGGCGGTCAAGTCTGAAGCGGTCCATTGCGATGTATCTGAACCCGATCGTCGTGGTGTGTTCGAAAATCAGTTTTGCGAATTTCTCTTTATCCTCAGGTTTAACAACCAGAGTGATGAGGATGCCCGGGCGGTTCTTCTTCATTCCGACAGGAGTCGTGAAAACATCGAGCGCACCGTTTTCCATGAAGATCCCCGTGGCGTATCCGATCTCTTCGCCGGTCATGTCATCGACGTTGAACCTGATCTCAATGATCTTGTCACCGTCTTCCGAAAACTCTTCACCGATGAAAGTGCGGAGCATGTTTGCTTTCTCAAAGTCTTTCTTTCCCATGCCGTAGCCGGTTTTGGAAACAGCCATTACTGGCCTTGAACCGAAGCTGTCAGCAAAGTGCTTAAGCAGTGCCGCGCCGGTAGGCGTCAGCAGCTCGCCTTCAACATCGCCGCTGTACGTGGGAATTCCTTCGATTATGCTTGCCGTTGCGGGAGCTGGAACCGGAAGGATGCCATGCGCACACCTTACCTGCCCGAAGCCGGTCGCCAGAGGCGATACAACGATCTTGTCTGCGCCGGTCTGCTCTAAAAGAACGCATACGCCGATGATATCAGCGACAGCATCCATAGTTCCGACTTCGTGGAAATGTATATCTGTTACAGGTTTTCCGTGAGCCTTGCTCTCAGCTTCAGCAATCAGAGCATATACAGCAAGAGCATCTGATCTAACCTTATCTGAAACATTAAGGCCGTTGATGATCTTCTCAATATCACTCATGTGAGTGTGATGATGGTGGTGTCCGTGTTCATCGTGAGAATGTTCATCATGTCCGTGATGATGACCGTGCTCCTCTTGCTGATGGCCGAAATCGTTTTCGAGCTCCTCGCGTGACTTTTCATGGTGATGTTCCTCATGGTGATGCGTGTGTTCATGAAGATGTTCATCCTCTTCAACACCCAGAGCGACAACATGGGCATGCGTGCCTTCTATCCCGCACTTTACGCTCTTCTCGAAATTATATGTAACATCAGGAATGCCCAATGAATTAAGCTTTTCTTCACACGCTTTAATATCACCCGTGAGTTCTGCCAGAGATGCGAGAAGCATGTCACCTGCTGCACCCATGTTGCATTCGATATAAAGAGTCTTCATATAACACCTCCCATGTGATTGATCATGCTTGCAGAATATCCGGCTCCGAAACCATTGTCGATGTTAACAACCGTGACGCCGCTCGCACATGAATTCATCATGGCAAGAAGTGCCGTCAATCCTTCAAAAGATGCTCCGTATCCGACGCTCGTGGGAACTGCGATAACGGGGCAATCGACAAGACCGCCGATAACACTTGCAAGAGCGCCTTCCATTCCTGCAACTGCGATAACAACGCTCGCGCTCATGAGTTCTTCCTTGTGTGATAAAAGACGGTGAAGGCCTGAAACACCGACATCGTAAACACGCGTAACTTTATTTCCCAAAAGCTCAGCAGTTACGGCTGCTTCTTCAGCTACCGGAAGGTCTGAAGTACCGCCTGTGGCGACAACGATAGTACCCTTTGCAGACGGTACAGGTATCTCACCCGCAGCACCGATGCGAGCAACATCATAAAACTTAACGGGCGTTTTAAGCGCAGACGCTTTCTCAGGGGACAGTCTTGTTATCAGGACCGTTTTCTGGCCGCTCTCAATGAGACTGGAAGTAATAGCATCTATCTGCTCAGGCGTTTTGCCTTCGCCGTAGATAACTTCAGGAACACCCTGTCTTAATCCTCTGTGCAGGTCGGGCTTGGCAAAACCCAGATCAACGAAGGGCTTCATCTTCAATTGAAGTTCTGCTTCTTCAGGTGTCATCTCGCCGCTTGCGACTTTCTCTAAGATATCTTTTGTATCGCTCATTTGAGGACCTCGTTCATGCTGCCCGTGCGGTATCCGGTCAGATCCAAAGTTACATATTTGAATCCCAAACGCTTAAGTTCCATGGTTATTTTCTCACGCATCGGCTCAGATGCCAAAGAGGAAATATCAGTCTTACTAACTTCGATCCTCGCAATGCCGCCGTGAACTCTGACGCGGATACCGGTAAAACCAAGATCTCTTATGAACTTCTCTGCGTTTGCAACGCGGATCAACCCTTCAGCAGTAATCCTTTCGCCATATGCGAATCTTGACGCCAGACATGCAGCTGCGGGCTTATCCCATGTGGGAAGACCTGCCTCTTTTGAGAGAAGACGGATATCGTTTTTGGTAAGGCCTGCTTCTTTCAATGGACTTACTATCCCGAGTTCTTTCAGGGCACGCATTCCGGGTCTGTAATCACCATCATCATCAACGTTGCTTCCGTCGGCTACCACATATTCTTCCGCAGCATTTCCAACGTTCTCGAAAATCTTTCTTTTGCAGTAATAACACCTGTCAGGAGGATTTGCCGCGAACTCTTCTACGGAGAAAACATCGAAGCTGATAACTGTCTGTTTCACACCGATCTTATCGCAAAAATCCGAAGTCAGGGAAAATTCTTCATTGGTCAGGACCTGCGATTTTACCGTAACAGCGATAACATCTTCTCCCAGCACCTCATGCGCCTTATAGAGAAGATATGTCGAATCAACGCCTCCTGAAAAAGCGACCGCCAGTTTCCCGGCGGCCTTAATGCGCTCAACGAGCGCAGATTCTTTAATTCTGATGTCAGACGCGTTATCCATTCATCACTTTGCAGCGCCTGCGAACAAAGCCTTGACCTTGCCTTCAGGATCTTTAACGAGAAGAACAACGAGCCAGATTACGATGCCTAAAGCTACAACACACAATCCGAGGAATGAATCATTGAGCATGTCGGCAGGTGCCTGCTCGAAGTATTCGGCACCGAGTTCCATATACTCGACAACCGCATCAACGAGCCACATAAGGCTTGCGCCCCAATACATGAGAGCGAGTGTGCCGAGCTTTCTGTCGGCCTTGCCGTTATACCAGAGAATAGTAGTGACCGCTGCAGCAAATAATGTGATAAGAAGTGTCATTGAACCCGTCCCCCTTATGCCTTTGCTTTAGCTTTCGCAGGAGCGGATTTTTTCGATACCGCCTGGGCCACAAGCACCATTACCACCCACGCTAGCGTTACGAGTATTGCCATTGCAACTCCGCTCGTGCTCATCTCGTGGATCATCTCAGCTGCATCAGCGGGATCTGCCGCAGCTGTAAGGAACGGGAACCACGGGGTAACTTCACCGTGCCAGACGTGCTCAAAAGCCAGGAGTGCGGAGCCGCCCCAGAGCATATTATTGAGCCAGCCCATCTTCTTGATGAAGATGTTGTCAGAACCTTTCTTGTCAGCTACTTTCTTGATTACTGTCGTAACTATAGCTTCAGTTGTTGGAACTAAAAAACATGCCATGTGGAACTCTCCTTTTCAAATACAACTTGATAAAAGAATTTTATCATAGCAGACTAATCGGTTTATATCAGTTTTTGTGCGGATTATTACTTCTTTTTTGACTTTGTGGACTTGCTGTACTTGTCAATGTGGCTGCATATAGCATCAAAAGTTGCATCGCTGATATCGTGCTCGACCTTGCAGGCATCCATCTCAGCCACATCAGCATCAACACCGAGCGCAATAAAGAAATCCTTGAGTTTTTTATGTCGGGTATAGATCTTGTCGGCGATCTCCATGCCCTTCTCAGTTACGGTAATAAATCCGGAACGGTTCATCTCGATATAACCTTCTTCGCGCAGACGCTTCATGGCATTGCTGACGCTGGGTTTGGTAACACCTAAGAATCCGGCAATATCGACAGAACGGACATATCCGTTCTTCTCTTTGAGGATGATCATCGATTCAAGATAATCTTCTGCAGACTTACCGATCTCACTACTGTTCTTCATATTCGCACCTCGAGGTTGAAGATATCTTACAAATGTTATTAATAACAAACTAAACTTATAGTACACAATTTTGAAGTCTCGTGCAAAACAAATCTGACGAAATAATGATATACTGACATCTGATACGGAGAGTAATATTTTCGTATCAACATAAACGGGGTCCTGTACGTGAATCTTATTGAAAACCGGACAATGGATGAGGAGCGCGCGCTTTACGGAAGTTCTGACATTACCGTCAGGAACTGCCGCTTTGACGGTCCTGCCGACGGCGAGAGCGCACTTAAAGAGAGTTCTGATGTCGTGGTCGAAGATTCATTTTTTAACCTCAGATATCCTTTCTGGCACATTCACGGCCTCTCGATAAATGCATCCGAGATGACTGACAAATGCCGTGCCGCGATCTGGTATTCGGACAACATCAAGATCACTGACACGAAGATCCACGGCATAAAAGCTCTCCGCGAGTGCCATGATGCCACGATCAGGTCATCTTCCATAATCTCACCGGAATTCGGATGGTCAGTTCACGGTCTCCGTTTGGAAGATACAACCGCCGAATCAGAATACTTCCTCATGAGATCATCTGACCTCGTGCTCGAAAACGTCACGCTCACGGGCAAGTATTCTTTTCAGTATGTCTGGAACTGCGTGATAACGGGTTCAACACTTAATACCAAAGATGCTTTCTGGCATGCGAAAAACGTGACAGTAAAAGACAGCATAATTAACGGCGAATACCTGGGATGGTACTCCGAAGAACTGACACTTATAAACTGTACGATCAGGGGCACTCAGCCGCTCTGTTACTGCAAGGACCTGACGCTCATCAACTGCCGTATGGAAGACTGCGATCTGGCCTTCGAGAGATCTGATGTCGAAGCCGTTATCACGACTCCCGTGATCAGCATAAAGAACCCTCTGTCAGGTCACATTTCAGTGCCTGCCGCAGGCGAGATCATAAGGGATATTCCGGAATCTTCGGGCGAAATAATTATCAGTCCTTATCCTTCATGACAACATTAACGTAATTGAACGGTATCTCGATCCCTTCTTTAGCGAAGGCATCGTAAACGCGTTTGTTGATGTCGCTCATTACGACTTCCGTGGCATTTGCCGGCTTAAAGTAAACAGTAGTTGCGAGCACCAGGCTGCTGTCGGCATAGGAGATGAAATATACAGGACCGTAATCCTTATTCTTCCATTCGGGTTCAGAATAATCTGATTCTATCACGGCGTCTCTTACTACTTTCAGGGCTTTCTCGATATCCGTACCGTAAGCGACATTGAACCGCATGTGGACGGATCTTATTTTCGTATTGTGGCTCATGTTGGTGATAAAACAGGAATTGATCTTGCTGTTCGGGATAATTAGATCTATCGTATCGATCGTCCTTAACACGACATGTCTTGGCGTGATGTCCATGACTACTCCCTTTGTACCGTTATCAAGCTCGATCCTGTCGCCTATCTCAAAAGGCTTATTGATGCTGATCGCAAGACCGCTGAAAAGATCGCCCAGGACCGGCTGCGCGGCAAGACCTGCGACGGCACCGATTATCGCTGTTCCCTGGAAAAGGACTTTGCCGATATCAGTCGTGGCCGTAGAACTTACGAGGACCCATATCGCGGCAACAAGGATAATGAGCGTCCTGATTATATTCTGGGTAAAGCGTACCTGGATATTCTTCTTTTCCTTGAGCTTCTTCTTGACGAATCTGTTGTATATCAGGAGAGCTATCGTTGTAGCTATGCAGGCAATAAATGTATAGATCAGAAGTTCTACAGCCTGACCTAACGCAGTTGTCTTATCGAATAACATACCGATATCAAACTCAGGTAATTCGGATCCGGGCATTTTCTGACCTCACTTTTCGTTTTACGCATCTGCCTTGATACTAATAATATAACAGAAATAGCATTATTCGGATAAGGGTGTATAATCATTCCGATTTTAAATTAGAAAGAAGGAAATCTTATGAGAAATAAGATTATTGCAGCAGCACTTACTGCCGTTCTCTCACTCGGAATGATGGCAGGATGTGCCAAGAAAAAAGACGACACAGTCGTCAGAGTCGGTTCCCTTAAAGGACCTACAACTATCGGTATCGTAAACCTGATGGACAAGGCTTCCAAAGGCACCTCCGAAGGCAAATACGAGTTCGCAATGTCGGCAGCACCTGACGAGATCACCGCAAAGATAGTATCAGGCGATCTGGATATCGCTCTTGTTCCCGCAAACCTTGCTTCAGTCCTTTATAACAAGACCGAAGGCAATGTAACCGCAATAGACATCAACACTTTAGGCGTTCTTTACTGCGTAACCGGCGATGCTTCGATCACGTCAATTAAAGATCTTTCCGGAAAGAAAGTCATCACTACAGGCCAGGGTGCCACACCCGAATATTCTTTGAGATATCTCTTAGATCAGAACAGCGTAACCAATTGTGAGATCGAGTTCAAATCAGAATCTACGGAAGTAGCTGCCGTTCTTGCAGATGACCCTTCACAGATTGCAGTTCTTCCCCAGCCATTCGTTACAGTTGCCTGCGCACAGAACGAAGCTATCGCTGTCGCATTCTCCCTCGAAGATGAGTGGCAGTCCGTAACCGGCGGTCTCGGAATGGTAACAGGCGTTACTGTCGTAAGAAATGATTTCCTCAAAGCTCATCCCGAAGCAGTTAAGACCTTCATCAAGGAACACGGCGAGAGCGTAAATGCCGCCAATTCCGATCTTGATACGACAGCTTCTCTGGTCGTAGCTAACGAGATCATCGGCAAAGAGCCTCTCGCGAAAAAAGCTATCCCCTTCTGCAATGTTGTCTGCATGACAGGTGACAGCGTAAAGAATAATCTCGCCCCTTACCTTGAGGTCCTCTATAACAGCGATCCTAAGTCCGTTGGCGGAAAACTTCCCGGAGACGAATTCTACTATAAAGGCTGATAGATGAAGACCAAGAAATATATCAGGACAATTTTGATCGTTTTGATCTGGCTCGTTATCTGGCAGGTGCTTGCTGTTATCGTGAATAACAGCATCCTCCTCTCGGGCCCCGTCGAAACGGTCAAAGCCCTGGTATCTCTTGGTTCCGAGCCTTCTTTTTATATCTCTGTCGGTAAGACGGTCGTAAAGATCCTTGCAGGTTTCCTCATCGGGATGTTTCTGGGTTCAGTCATTTCTTTGCTGTCTTACAGATACGTTATCGTCAGAGAATTCTTTTCGCCTTTCGTATCGGTAGTCAAATCCATCCCCATCGTGAGCTTCATAATAATCGCTCTCATCTGGGCCGGAAGCTCGAACGTCACGATAATCGTATCATCAGTCATATCTTTTCCGATCTTCTACAAGAACCTGCTCGAAGGGCTTCTCGTCACCGATCCCAAGATGCTTGACCTCGCCAAAGTCTTTGAGATGAAGACTTCGAAAAAGATCAAATACATCTATCTGCCATCGCTTTCACCCCACATCAAGAGCGCGATTTCTCTCGCGATAGGCATGGCATTCAGAGGCGGCATAACCGCAGAGGTTGTCGGTCAGCCCGTCAGATCTATCGGCAACGGTCTTTACAGGGCAAAGATCAATCTTGCAACGTCAGAAATGCTCGCTTGGACGCTCGTTGCAGTCCTCGCCGCATTCCTCATAGAAAGACTCATATCATTCATCGTAAAGAAGGTGCTCAAATGATCGAACTCAAAAACGTCAGTAAATCATTTGATGACAAGAAGGTGCTTGATTCGTTCAGCGCTGTTTTCGAGGACGGCGGATATCTTCTTAAAGGCCCTTCAGGAATCGGCAAGACCACATGCATCATGCTCATATTAGGACTTCTTAAGCCCGACAAAGGTGAGGTCGTGCTTCCCGAAGGAACGCGCTTTGCGGTATGTTTCCAGGAGAACAGACTGTTTGAAAAAGAGACCGTCCTGACCAACGTTCTTGCAGTAAACGAAGGCGTCTCGGTAACTGACGCATCCTCCGCGGTCTTAGAGCTCCTCCCTCCCGATTCGTTGAACAGGAAGGCGGGCGAACTCTCGGGCGGAATGAAGCGCAGACTTGCGGTCATAAGAGCCATGCTCCACGATTCCGACTGCGTCATTCTGGATGAACCCTTTACCGGTCTTGACAATGAATCCCGCTCAAAAACGATCGACTTCATCAGAAAGCATCTGAACGGCCGTCTCCTGATCGTCACAAGCCACGATGAAAGAGGCCTTGGTGACCTGCAGGTTGTTAATATCGATACTAACTGATCAGACCAGCTTCGTTACGTCCGTCGCGTAACACCATTGTCCGCCGGTCAGATTTCCGAAGAAATACTTGTTTGAAGCGGACTCGCACATGATGAGCAATTTTCCGTCAACAAATATGATCTCTTCTGCCATCGGCGGAGCTTCAAAGGAAGATACGAGCGTGCTGCTGTCCAGAGCATAAACCGGTATTAACTCGCTCGATTCTGCCCTGCCTGAATAAATAAATCCTCTGAAATGAACAGGTTCGGCACCGGAAATATCATAGCTGCAGATCGTGGATTTGGCAGTGCCGTAAGACTGCGAGATCCATATCTTTCCGTCTTGGACCGTCATGCCCTGCACAAGACCCGGTAATGAATAGATCTCGGACGGAGTCCTGCCTACTCCGCATACAGAATCCTCACCGTCACTTAAGGGATAACAATAAGCCAGTGCATGGTTCTCATCACCGGAAGGTGTCGTGATCCAGTGAGATTCATCCGTAATGTAATTGGGAACCCTGTAGAATTCGCCGACGATCAGACTGTCTTCCGTAAAACACAGAAAAGCGACATTGATCTTGTCATTTCTGTATGTTGTCCGGAACTCATCGACCATCTTTATAACAGTGCCGCTGCCGGAAGAAAGAACGTCAGATAACTTGTAAATATAGAGACTTGCGTCTTCATCGCCTGCGACAAAAAGGTAATCGCCATGAACTGCGAGACCGCCTGCATGGGGAGCAACACCATTTCCTTCGGAGTCGCCCAGAACAACATATCCGGTTGATTTACCGCTCTCCTTTTCGACGCGGTAAACGCGCGAAGGAGAACCATCCTTCTGGTAGCCTCCAATAAGAAAGATCTTCTCGGATTCAATGTAATCAAAACCCTGCGGAACCAGATTATCTGCAAGCCCCGGGATCTTCATTTCCTTCTCGGAAGCTTTGTAGTAATCAATTACCGGAACTCCGAAATAAAACTGTGCACCGATAAAAACGATTGAGATAAGGATGATAAAAATGCCCAGGACAACAATGAGCGCTTTAACGATCTTTGTAATTATCTTTTCAGTTTTCTGATCCGGTTTTTTCGTCATAATGTGTTCTCCGTAAGCTGAGGATCTGTCGATCAGATCAATACCAGTCCTTGTGTTTCTTGATGTAGATGGTCTTCATTATCTGTGCGAAGATCATATAAACGAGCATGAGTCCGATGATCCACGGCAGATATGTGATAGGCATTGTCGGCAGTGTGAAAAACGTTGAGATGCCGGTAAAGCCGATAAGCAGAGTAACAACAATGATCGCAAGAGTAGAGAGCGTAAGCTGGATCGAGGCGCGGTCATTTATGAACGGAAGCTTCGGTGTGCGGATCGTGTGGATGACCATCGTCTGTGAGATTACACCGAACATGAACCAGCCGCACTGGAAATATCCTGCAAGCTCTTCACTGTTAAACTTAAAGACAAACCAGAGTACGAGGAAGCATAGAACGTCCAGGACAGTACTCAGCAATCCGAACGATACCATGAAGCCCTTGATGCCGCTCAGATCCCACTTCTTAGGCTTCTCGATATACTTGGATTCGACATGATCGAAAGGCATGCCGAGCTGTGCAAAATCGTTCAAAAGGTTCTGCACGAGAATATGCACAGGAAGCATCGGGAGGAACGGCAGGAAGATGCTCGCGATAAGAACCGAGAACATGTTTCCGAAGTTGCCGCTGACCGACATCTTAAGATATTTGGACATGTTCGCAAAAGTGCTTCTTCCTTCGATAACGCCTTCGTCTAATACCATGAGATTCTTCTCGAGAAGGATGATGTCAGCAACTTCTTTCGCGATATCAACAGCGTTATCAACTGAGATACCGATATCTGCCTGCTTCAAGGGCAAACTGTCGTTGATGCCGTCACCCATGTAACCGACCGTATGGCCGTTTGCCTGGAACATCTTAACTACACGCTGTTTCTGATAAGGGGAGAGCTTTGAGAAAATATCGCACTTCTTGCATGCTTCCTTAAGTTCCTCATCGCTCATTGCCTCGATCTTTGCGCCGGTCAGTGCCATCTCGGTGCTGAATCCGAGTCTGCCGCAGATGTTGATCGCAACGCCTTCAGAGTCACCCGTAAGAACGACTGTGCGGACACCGTTATTTCTCAGAGCATCGATAGCCTTGCCTGCAGATTCCTTCGGCGGATCGAGGAATCCTACGAATCCGATGAGGACCATGTCGCTCTCATCCTGAACGCCGAAAACATCAACGCCGTGCACATTGTTTTTCTGGGCTACGGCAATAACACGGATACCTTCGAGGTTATTCTCTTCGGCGATCTTTTTCGCATTGACGATAAGATCGTCAGTAATATCTTTAACTTCGCCGTCGATCTCAATGAACGAACATATCGAGAGTATCTCTTCGACCGCTCCCTTTGTGATGAGCTGGCGCTTACCGTTCTTATCCTTGAGCACGACGCTCATGCGGCGGCGCGAAAAGTCGAACGGGATCTCGTCTTCCCTGACATAAGCTTCCTTGAGGAAAGAAAGTTCTTCTTTCTCGGCACGGTTGATGATCGCAACGTCCATGAGATTCTTAAGACCTGTCTGAAAATAACTGTTGAGGAATGCGTGTCTTAAGATACGCTTGTCTTCTCTTCCGAGAACGTCCATATATTTCTCAAGTATGATCTCGTCCTGTGTAAGGGTACCTGTCTTGTCGGTACAGAAAACGTCCATCTCGCCGAATGTCTGGATGGCGCCCAGACGCTTAACGATCGTCTTCTTGCGGGACATATTGATAGCGCCTCTTGCAAGAGAGGAGTTCATGATTACCGGGAGCATCTCCGGCATGATTCCGACTGCAATAGTAATACCGAACATAAGGGACTGCAGCCAGCTGCCCTTGGTGATGAAGTTTGCGATAAAGATAACCGGAACGGTTACCAGCATAAAACGGATCAGAAGCTTGCTTACCGAATCAAGATTCTTCTCAAAAGCACTCTTTTCCTCGAAGGAGTTAAGGCTCTTGGCCATGCTTCCGAAGTAAGTGTCACCGCCTGTTGTAAGGATAATCGCCTTTGCGCTTCCTGATACGATGTTAGAACCCATGAAGCCGATATTTGCAAGATCCGTTACTCCGCAGTTTGTATCTGTTGTCGTGAATTTCTCAACGGGATTGCTCTCACCCGTGAGCTGCGACTGGTCGATAAACAGGTCTTTGGTCTCGATGAATCTTACGTCACCGGGGATCATGTCACCTGATGCAAGCTTAACGATATCTCCGGGCACGATCTCTTCGATCTCGATCTCCGTCTCGACACCGTTACGGATGACATCGAGCTTGTTGGTTATCATGCCCTGGAGTTTCCTGGCCGCGTTATTGGATTTCTCTTCCTGAACGAAGGATATGACCGCAGAGATGATTATAACTGCGACGAGCATTATAAACGTTGCAAATGAGGGCTCATCTGCCATCACAACATCGGTAACGAATGTAATTATCGCTACCACCAGCAACACTACGTTAAACGGATTTATGACCGCATCCTTAATGCGGACGGCAAGGCTTTTCTCTTTGCCGAAATCGATTATGTTCTTACCGTACTCTTCAAGACGGTCAGATGCCTGTACAGGGTCAAGACCTTCCTCATCTGTCTGGTACTTCTCGAAAAGAACCTTCTGCTCCAGGGCACTCAACTCAAGCAGCGTCTTCTCTACTTCATTACGATGCTCCGGATTTTCTTTTCGCTTCACTGGCATATCCCTCCCCAAAAACTTAACGAAAATTATAACAAAATACAGGGAGTGTCTCAAAAGCTTTTCAGCACTGTAAACCAGCTCAGATTTCAGAGGATATCCGCATTCGTCAGAGCAATGTATTTTTGACCGTCTTCTTCAAGGATCTCGAAAACGCCTGTTACCATTATATTTTCGCCTATTTTTGGAAACCCTTCCGGGTAGTGATTGTCAAGCAGCTTTCTTAACGGAATCGCTGTTAACAGGGAACGTGAAATAGGTGTCCGGATAAGGCTCATTGTCAAGAGTGAAGTGCCACCACTCTTCCTCAAGCGGTCTGAATCCGTGCTTTATCATAGCATCCCTTAAGATCATGCGGTTTGCATACTGCTCTTCTGTGATGTCCGTATAATCCGGGTGGCTCAGCTCACCGAAATAATCGAACGTGCCGCCCATATCCACTTCTTTCTCCGTTGTCATGTCGAAAAGAGTGAGATCGACCGTGCTCCCGCGACTGTGACCGGAATGCTCAGCAATGTATCCCTGAGGGAAAAGCACATCCTTCTCTAGCTCCGGATAGAAGTATTCCTTCATGCGAGTATCATCAAGATCCAATGCCCAGTTCTTGAAATTAGTGACCGCCATCTGCGGTCTGTACGCATCGTAGATCTTAATACGGTAACCTTTGGTGATCAGTTCATCGCTTACTTCCTTAAGAGCAGCCGCTGCTTCCTTGGTAAGAAGCGCTACGGGCTCCTCGTAACCTTCGATCCTGTCACCGACAAAATTATATGTGCCATAATATCTGATCTCCAGAATTGCATCCGGAACCGCTTCGCTCAAAAGCACGAAATCCGATGAATCATTCGACAGTACAACACCGTCTTCTGCTATCGCGGTTGTTGCCTTGGGTTCTGCCGCCGTGCTGCACCCTCCAAAACACGACAGCGCCACAACAGACATGACCGACAATGCAACTGCCTTTCTAACCATGTGATCATTCTTCCCGAATAGCATTGATAGTTTACCTCCAAACCGCCCGAAAATGTTTTTCGAATTATAACGCGAGTATAACATTATGCGGCTCACGGTTCTTGTCATCGGTGTTTCGGGATTGTATCTAAGTTGTTAGTATTCTTGTAAAAATACCCGGCATCACATCTTAACCATGAAAAGCCCGTGCCTGTTGCAGTACGCATACATCTTCCTGACACAGCTGATCCTGAACCTCGCTTCGGCATTACCCTCAGGATAGAGCTTTGTCAGCTGGATCCCCTGGTCAGAAACCGCTGCAAGAAATGAGATGTAATGATCCTTCGTCATCGGATGACCGACCGTGACATAGTATTCATCTTCAACGATCTCAACCTTGATCCCGTGCTCTTCATCAGGTGTCTCAGGGTCAAGCGGAGGAAGTGTTATTCCGCAGCAGCTGACCACTGCTTCACCGGTCGTGTTGATCACGTTTCCGCAGACAGGACAAACATAGAATTTGCCTTTGGTCATGTTCGATGAACGGTTGCAGTTTCTTATGTCTTCGCCCGACAAAAGTTCTATGACCGAGATATCGAGTGCTTTTGCCAGGGATTCGATAAGGCTTACATCCGGAAAACCCTGTCCGGTCTCCCATTTGCTGACTGCTTTGCTGCTGACAAACACTTTCTCAGCAAGCTCTTCCTGCGTCATCTTCTTATTTTCGCGAAGCCTTCGGATAACGGCTCCGGTAACATATTTATCCATAGCTTTTACCTCCCTTGTGATCTCATGCGCGGAAACTTCCTACGGCTCAAAGATATCACAGGGAATGAAGAGATGTTACCCACGCATCGTGGAGTGCTCCTGCATGTTATAATGCGTTCGTCGGGAGGAACGATCATGGAGAAGAAATCTGCTGTAGGCAACATACTGATAATCATCGCCGGGCTTTTCTGGGGCAGCATGGGCATCTTCGTGCGCCATTTGAACGGCCTCGGATTCACATCGATTCAGGTGGCATGTCTGAGGCTGACCGTTGCGGGAATACTCTTTGCGCTGATACTCCTGATCAAAGACCCAAAAGGGTTTAAGATCAGTCCCCGCGACATTCCGCTGTTCCTTGCGCTCGGACTTGTAAGCATACTCTTCTTTACGTGCTGCTACTTCACGGCCATCCGTCTCATGACTATGTCGACTGCCGCCATACTGCTTTACACATCGCCTATCTGGGTCATGATCCTCGCGATAATCTTCCTCAAGGAAAAGATTACTTTGCAGAAGATCATCGCTCTCATCCTGGCTTTTGCCGGCTGCGTTCTCGTATCCGGATTCGGCGGCAAAGTAAGCGTTACCGGCATCCTCGTAGGTCTCGGTTCAGGTCTTGGTTATGGTCTCTACAGTATTTTCGGAACGTTCGCGCTTAAGAAATATTCACCTTTGACCGTTACCTGTTACACTTTCCTGATAGCAGGTCTGGGATCGATCGTGGTATCTGACCCCGTTGACCTTGCCGCGAAAATATCTTCTGTCGACAATAAACTGTCTCTCTTCGGATTCGTGCTGCTGACATCGGTAGTCACGGCAGTCATTCCATTCCTGCTTTACACGTTAGGTCTCAACATGACCACCGCCGGCAAAGCAGCGGTTCTTGCAACTGTCGAGCCTGCGGCCGCCACGCTTTTCGGATTCTTCGTCATGAAAGAGACCGTCGGCCCGGTCGCTATCGCGGGAATTATCCTGGTATTTGCGGCGATAATCATTTTGAGTGTGGGAAAACGGGAATAAGGGTTAGTTAACCCTAATGAAAATTTATGAAAAAAAGTTAACTATGTGCAGACGGTGCGCCGGATGACCCGTCATCCCCGGGCTGCTCAGGAAGATAAGCAGCAGGAACTAAAGGTGCTGAAGTTACCGGTGGCGGAATAGGTGAAGTAAAATCAATTGGATTTGCCGGTTCAGCCGATGAGACCGGACCCTGGGGAACGGCCGGAGCAGCCTTTTCTGCTTTTGCGGGCTTCTTCTTTTTAAGTATGATCACAAGAACTACGACAACTGCGGAAACCAGCAATACACCAACAACAGCAGCTATAGTGACTATCAGACCGGTATTGATAAGCGTGAATGATAATTCAACTTCATCTTCTTCAAGAAGATCCCATGTAAGTTTCTTGCCTTCATCGTCAACATCGGTTGCGTTCTCGCTCTTCGCAGGGGAAGGGAGTTCGATAACGATTTCTATGAAACCGCCGTATGCGGAAAGATCCGAAGAACTTAAACTCTCATTCTGAAATTCTTCAGGAGTGCCTAATTCCCAATTTATCGTGTAAGTCAGACCACTTCTGGTAAGATCAAAATCGCCGAATCCGATCTTCTCGAAAGCATCGGAATTGAGGACGTCTTCGAGGTCAGAGATCTTAACGTCGCTCATTGTGAATAAATAGCCCTGATAATCGCCTTTTTCGTAATCTTTTACTGTCCAGCCTTCGTCATCAAAAGCTTCCACAACATCTTCGATGGATTTCAGACCGTTATCTCCAAGTAACATCTCATGGTATGCATAAATAATCGCAAGGTCCGTTTTGCCGTTATTCTTAAATCTCATGGAAGTGCGGAATCTGAGACAGCCTGTACAGCAGAACATCGTCAAGATAAGAACGATCATTACCGATAAGGCTTTAACGTTTTTTCTCATATCCCTTCTCCCCAATCTAAAATAACTATATTGATTATCGCACATGCTAACCGTTCTTCAATACTTCAAGATCCGTATCTTCATAGCGGTTGTGCCCCGGCAGACCCTTTTTGTATTTCCAGCACCTGATGGCATCGTCCAGTGACCGTCCTTTGTTATGCTCGAAAAAATCACGTACATAAGTATTGTATTCAAATTGCCTGCCGATGTTTTTTCGCCCGCCTGCGGCATTTTTCCTGATCTCATGATACGCAGTCACTGCATCTGCATAAGTCCTGCCGGAATTGGTCTTCAGCCATTTCTGGAAAGCAACGTTGAAAGAAAAAGAGTTCCCGATCTGTGATCTGAAAAAAGCGCGGTGCTTTTCCGAGCATACAAGATCAGGTTCGATGATGCTTTCCAAAGTGATCTCTGACATAGTTTGGCGGGGGCCTGTTCTGTCCTTCCGCAGAGAAGATTTCTTAACTTCTCCCGTATCAAGAAACAGCGCGATCCTGTCGGTAAGTTCAGTCTTTCCACCTGATGCCGGCAGGTCGTTTTCCCTGCAGAAATCAACGAGCTCTTCTTTGAGCCAGTACCATTCACGGAACGTTTTGCCGTCGAGAGACTTGTCCAATGCCGGTCTATCACTCATGATCTATACCTCACCTGTCCAAAAACACACGCAGATGATCAAGCTCTTTCAAAGCCTCACTGCGTCCCGTCCGGTAAGCTTTCTCGAGCTTGTCGGGATCTTTCTCCGTACGTCCGATGCCTATCGGTTCTGGCGGTCTGATGACAAAAGATATGCCCTTGTGTTCACGTTCTTCGATCTCAGCCAGCTGGCGGTTATACATCTCGTGGCGCTTTGCCATGCCTTCCGCGATCGCGGGATATTTACGGAGCATCATATTCATAAGAGGCGAAGCCTTGCTCCTGCGCTTAACGTATCCTGCGGGCTGGGTCAGCACGATGACGTTGCGGTTATAGCCAAGCTTTTCCATGTACGCGTACGGAATTGAATCCGCGATGCCGCCGTCGAGGAGCAGGTAGCCGTCAACGGAAACGGGCTTTGATACGATCGGCATTGATGCGGATGCCTGCATCCATTTGATGTCCTTCTCGCCGCCGTCGGTACATTTGTGGTAAACGCACTTGCCGGTATTAACATCAGTTGCGCCTATGTAAAATTCCATCGGATCAGTGCGGAATGTCTCCCTGTCGAACGGATCGAGCACGTCGGGGAGTTCGTGATAGCAGAAATCCGCTCCGTAAAGGTCGCCTGTCTTAATGAGAGATCTGTAACTGCAGTATCTGGGATCTTTGCAGTAAGTCTTGTTATATCTGATAGGACGCCCGATCTGTCTTGATTTGTAATTGCACCCGAAAACCGCGCCCGCAGAGATTCCTGCCGCACCGTCAAACCTTATGTCGTTTTCCATGAGAACATCTATTACTCCGCATGTAAACATGCCACGCATAGCACCGCCCTCGAGAATTAAGCCTTTTTTATACTCCACGTTTTCCCGATTCCCCAAAAATGACGGTTACAGCCTTGCTGCAAATACTTCGTATGTGCTTACTACAGCGCCGCTCCCGTAAGTAACCTCAATGGTGATCTGATTAAGTTCTTCGCCTTTTATCTCCACTGTACAGCCGTCTTCTATTGCAATGTGGTCAGCCGAATAATAATACTTGTCAGTATCGATCATTCTGAACATATAAAGGCCTTCATCGCCCGGTTCACAAAGCTGTGCCTCCCTGCTCTCACCCTTCGGGATCTTAGACAGCGTAGCCGTTCCCCACAACGTTGTCTTACGGTTTGCCTCAGTATCGGCGAGGATCCATACGTCAGCGTCACTGACACTGTTTATAAAAGTAACCGTTCCGATGTTTTTGGTTTCCATATTATCAGTCTCCCTTGTCGTACAGCAGCAAAAAAGAAATACCGGAAGTAAACATAATACCGCTAAGATCTTCTTTCCCATATCTGCTTTCTCCTTAGTGTTTCAACGCATCATCAGATCACTCGTAAAAACAGTATCTGTTTTCAGGATCGGCTTTTGACCTGTACATAGCGATGTCTGCCTTTTTGAATATCTCGGAATAATTATTTTCGTATCCTTTATATATTGCAATACCTATGCTCACACTTACTTTCTTTCCGGTATCCGGCAAGGCATTGATCTGAGATGCGCTCGCGATGATAGATTCGGCAGTCTTACGGGCATATTCCCTGTCATCGGTATCCTTGATGAAAACTATGAATTCATCTCCTCCAAAACGTCCTGTGATCTCACCTTTATCAAACTTGTTTTTGAGAATGCTTCCGAGACTTGCAACGACAATGTCTCCGACATCGTGACCGTAGGTATCGTTAATGGACTTGAATTGATCAACGTCCATCAACATCATGATGCCTTCATAAGCTGACTCATTATCCAGAAAAGCATTGATCTCCCTGGTGAGAGCGCCCTTATTCTTCAGGCCTGTTAATTCATCCGTATCCTTCTGGATATTGATCTTTCTCGTAAGGACAAATTCTTTGATCCGGATAGAATTTGCAATGATGTTGAGAATAACACCGACTACAGTAAAGATGATAACATTGACCATATCCATTTCCCAGATCTCGTACGGCTTCACATAATACATCCATACAAGAAACAGGCAAGATGCGGAGATAAGTTCGAATGTCATGAAAAACGGCTTGTCGATCATGAACATCGGCGCGATCAGGAGCAGCGCAATGAACGTCGTTGCCGGGATCTCAGGTTTGTTCTGGGTGATCAGGCATGCGAATATGAAAAGCAATGAGATCGACAGATATATGATCAGCTGTGCTATAAGCGAATCTTTCTTAAGTATGAAAAAAAGGCTGCAGGCAAATATTGAATATATGAGCGCCAGCATGTAGAAAAACCTGTTCGATTCCAGAAGATCACTGAATAACGAACTGATATACAGAAAACAGAATGCCGCAACCATAACACAGTGAAGGATACGCCATACTGCGTAATTGGAAATGTATGCATCTTTTTTCACAGCTTCATATTCTTCTTTCTCTATTCCGCTGTAGAAAAAATAATTGCGTATGATCCTCAAAGCTCTCATCTGTAAACCTCAGTGTTCCGCCTGCCCGGCGTAATATCAGGGTAGCATTATACACTAATGGTTAAGCATATATAACCCATTATGAAAAGGATAATGATTCTTTGATTATTCCCTCATCAATCCGGTGTCAAGCAGGAAACGGCCGGGATCATCTCTTCACAAAATTCCCGTTCCTGCAGCAATCGACTGCGTAATCGAAGATCAGTCTGTATGTAGCATCGGTATAGTGAATGCCGTCAACCGTCTTGAAATCACTCATCCGGAGATATGTGTAACTGTCTATCATATGGTAACACTGCTTATCAAGTTCATTCTTCAATGTATTGTTGAATGACTCGATCTCTGTATTATTAACACCATAGCCGATTTCTGCCTCTCTCTGATCATCAATAGGATTTACGGTCATGATGACCAGGGTATTATTTTCCATAAAATCCTGCGGCAGATTGTTATAGAATTCAACATATCCGGAAACATTTTCGAGATCATTTACTCCGAGATTGAAAATGATCGTCTTTCCGGTCTCGTTATAAAGATCCGGAGTAACTTTCTTTAACCATCCAAGTCCCTGTCCGACCTCGGCTACAAATCTCACATCCGTGTCAACTGAATCTTTAATTGCATCCTTCATTCCGACAAATCTTGAATCACCGACGAAGATGTAATCTTCATATCTTGACCGGGTACTCGAAATATCTGTATGCATACTTTCCGTGTTTTCTTTGTCTTTGGTGCACCCTGCCATGCCGGCAGCGAATATAACACACAATATTCCGCATAATATGCGCAGAGAATTTTTACTCATATATAAGTCACTCTTATCTTTTCATTATCAGAGCGGACAGAAGCGGTGAATAGATCCTAAAGTGCTGCTCTGCCCTTCCCGGGAAAAACTTGTTCAGATTTTCCCAGGTATCATATTCCGTATTCATAAACATGCCTCCCTCACCAAGAGATTTATCATAAGTCTCAAAGTATCCGAGGTAAGATAATTCTTCGCCTTCAACAAACCAGTTTGTCGCTTCAAAATATATATATGGTATGTCTTTCATCATATAACCGACATGATCGCTTGCAGGAATAGTCGCAGGTGAAGCAGCTACATAGTTAGAAGGCGGAGGATTATCGTTCGTCCAGGGATTGGTATAAAGCGTTTTTTCTTTGATTTCCGGTCCTGTACCGTGTTTTGCAAAATAACCGTCCAGATCAGCAGTTCTCATCACACTGAACCCCAAAGATTCAGCAACATCAGCTGCAAATTCATAAGCCTCAGTCTTTTCAGGTTCCGGTTGTTTCTCCTGAACAACGTATTCATAACCGGGAAAACCGCCATAGATATTGCAGTAATCTCCGAACACAACTGAATCAATATTGATCATGTAAAGAGTGTTTGCCGTCTCGGTGTCAGACATGTTTTCAACACTATAAAAGCTGCCTAACAGACCGATCTCTTCACAATCGAAAAATATGTATTTAACCGTATAGTGCGGTTTCTTCCCCGCGAGACCGACAGCATTGGCAAGAAGCAGCGCAACTCCCGATCCGTTGTCACCGGTTCCGTCACCATCATAATGCGCGCCGGCAATTATCTGATGCAGCCGGTCCTCTCCCTCAACCGTGAGAATGACATTCGTTCCTTCAAAACCTTCATAACTGAAAGACTGTTTCTCAATTTGACCATCTGAATATCCCGCATTCCTCAGCTCTGAGATTATCCATTCCATAGCAGCTTCATGATCACCGTCCTTTTTTGTGCTGTCCCTGTCAGGCAGTTTAGTGCCCAGATATTCCAGGTAAATCATGGCCTGTTCCGTGAAATCATATTCAGAAATATTCTCAGAGGTTACATCTGAAACGAGTTCTTTATTCTCCGTTGTGTTTTCCGGCTCTGCACTTACGGGTGTTTTCCCGGCACACCCACATAGAAATGCAGGAAGCAGAAGAACAGCCAGTATTTTATTTGTTCTCATTTTCATTTCCTTAACCTCCGTGATTATCGAAGTGTTTTGAAAGGGTATTATAGTTTGTTTTTGATCCTGCACATAGCCTCAATATGCATGATCCAATGTCTCGAAAACGGCATCTTGATCAATCCGCCGATATCTTTCTTACACCAGTAACCGATCAGCCAGACTGCTTCTTCATCGGTACTTACCGAATTACTGTCAGCGACTCTTTTCTTATCCTCATCAGTAAACTTTCTTTTCAGATCCTTGTATTCAAGGCCCTTTAATACCTCATTGGTAGAATTCATTACCGCCTTGCAGTATTCGTATACGGCTTTTACGTCCAGACTCTTGGAAAAATCTGCTATTTCCGTGCCCTTCAGTTCATTTCCGGTAGTAATGATCGGACTTTTTGTATGCTCAAGCCATCCGTCCGTAAAAAGGACCTGGCTGTCCTTATCTATCAGCGTATGCGCCACGATATCCTCGATACGGAAAATGTGCCACATGGAATAAGCAAGCGTCTTACTGTGATATCCTTCCGCTTTGGCAAACGGCATTTGACTGAAGGCTTCTTCAGGATATGTATTTACGATCTCCGTGATCTCCTTAAACAGGTCACTTCTCAATTCAAAAAGAACGCCGATTCCTTCCCGAAATGTCGCTTCTTTCCCTATCAGAGACTGCATCTTCTTATTCTTTTCTGACCATTCTTTGTTCATAATTGGGCCTCCTTTGGTACTTTAATGCCTTCTGTTCTATTTTCCTGACACTTTCCTCGACAAAAACACGACTGTTTCTACATGACTTGCGTTACAGAACAGATCAGCCGGCGTGATCTCCGTTATCTTATACGTTCCCTTAAGCTGCTTCAGGTCTCTTGCAAGCGTCGCCGGATCGCATGAGATATAACAGATCTTTTCCGCTCCGAGTTCTTCGATCTTTTTTATGACCCCGATATCAAGCCCTTTGCGGGGAGGATCAACGATTACGCAGTCAGGAGGAATGATCTTCGAGCTCCTGATAAGCGCGTTGAAATCAGTCTTCAGCACGTCCTTGCAGATAAAATCGCACTCGGAGATCTCCTCTTCATCAAGAGCCAGCGAGCGGTTGATCTTGGCAGACTGGACCGCTTCGGGAACTACTTCAATTCCCAGAAGCTTCTGACCCTTCTTCTTGGCTGCCAATCCCAGCGTGCCGCACCCGCAGTAAAGATCGTATATGACTTTTGCATCACTGCATGCCTCAGATGCTTTATTTGCAAGCTTTTCGGCCTGTTCTGTATTTACCTGGAAGAACGATCCGGCCTTGATCCTGAAAGTCTTCCCGCAGAAGATCTCATCGTAATAATCGGCTCCTTCGATTATCGTCCTCGTGCCGGTTCTGGTCCTTTTCGATGTCTTGTCCGGACTGATCCTGAGCAGGAATCCGTTAAGCCTGAATCCGTTATCTTCGCAAACACCGGAAATGTTCTTATAAAGCTCTGTGGAAACGATATAATTTCTCGCATCCCTGATAACGACTTCGTGCGACTGGCCGGAAGGACTTACCAGTTCAGCAAGTATCTCTTTTGTCCTTAACGAACCCCTTAATACCAGCCCGTCAAAAAGCCTTGTCGGCGCGCGCTCGAAAACATCCTCAGCAGCATCTTTGATCTTCCCGAAGATCTCATATTCAATGAGCCTTCCGTCGTAATCACCGAGATCATCTGATCTGCCGCAAAGAAGGCCGATCCTGTTGTTCCTGATTGCGTACTGCATGTGATTTCTGTAGCGGAACGGCTCTTCTGCAGCAATAACCGGCTTAAAAACCTCTTCTAAAACGGCCTCTTCTATGCCTCCGATCCTCGAAAGGCATTCTCTTACACGTGCCTGTTTGAACTTCAGCTGTGCTTCATAAGACAGGCAGGCAAAAGGCAGTCCGCCGCTGACTTCATTTGATGGCCTGAAAGGCCCTGTTCTGTCAGGGGATGTCTCTGTTACTTCGACAGCGTCACAAACGGCATATTTGGATGTCTCACTGACGACCTTGCAACGGCATTTCTCACCCGGGAAAACTCCTGAAACAAAGCAGGTTTTACCGGAAGGCAGGGTCCCGGTTCCCTGTCCCTCGCTTCCTAGAGAAGTAATAGTAATTTCAACAAATTCCACCGGATAAACCTCTTAGTCTTTGCCTCACATTAGTAATATAATTATATGCGAACTCGTAGTAAAATTAAGAGAATTTGTTTAAAGGAGATCAACCGGCTTGCCTGAGAGCAATTACAAAAAACAAAGATCGACCAGACCCGTAGCGCCCGAGAACAGCGCTCTGGCTGACGAACTCAGAAGCCAGCTCAAAGGCAAACCCACGAAATGCGGTTTTAACCGCAGTCTGACTCATGAGATCGCGAGTTTTGTCGGTGATCTCGTTAAGATTGCCATCGTTGCTGTCTTATGCGTAGTTTTCACTTTCGGCGGATTCGGTGCCGGAATGCTTCTTGGTTACGCATCAACGACCAAGCCCTTGTCAATTGGTGACCTCACATCTGCTGAAGAATCCCAGACATCATTCGTTTATGACATCGAAGGAAACGTAATTGCCAAGCTTACCGGTTCCGAGAATGTCGACAGAATATATATATCCTACAGCGCAATAAAAGACACTTATCTTGACGATGCGATCATTGCCATCGAGGATGAGCGTTTTCGCGAACATTCGGGAATAGATATCAAGCGTATCGGAAGCGCGCTCATCTCGGCTATTGCAAATGGCGGCTCTGCCACACACGGCGGTTCCACCATCACACAACAGACCGTTAAGCTCATAAGCGGCCAGGACGAACACTCCACTTCACGTAAGGTTCAGGAATGGTTCTCCGCCATGACCCTTGAGCAGAGCCTTTCCAAAGATGAGATTCTGGAGCTCTACATCAACCTTGCCCCGATGGGCAATAACTATGTAGGCGTACAGTCTGCGGCAATGAACTATTTCGGCAAAGACGCATCAGAGCTTACGCTCCCTGAATGCGCACTTATCGCAGGTCTTCCCAAGAGCCCTTCATACTACAATCCTTTGAGAGAATCAGGAAGAAGAAATGCCCAGAGAAGAATGAGAACCATCTTGGGCAAGATGTTCGAACTCGGCATGATCACCGAGGAAGAATACGAGGATGCCCTCAACACGGAACTTGAATTCCGCCAGAGAAGCACGGACCGTACTTCAACTGTTAATTCCTACTTCACCGAGTACGCAATCTCCGAAGTAATCGGCGATATCGCAGAATCCAGGGGAATCTCCAGAAGCCTTGCTTCCTCGCTCGTATATAACAGGGGTTACCATATTTACACAACACTTGAACCGGCTACACAGCAGGTGCTCGATGATGCATTCAAGGATAAGGACCTGTTCCAGCAGGATCCCGATAAGATAGCCGATTACCCTGAGAAACCTAACGGTTCAATGGTCGTTATCAATAACAGTACCGGCGCGATAGCTGCAATGCAGGGCGGTTTTGGCGAGAAAACCATGAACCTGTCGCTGAACAGGGCCGTCTCCACACACCGTAACCCGGGTTCTTCGATAAAGCCTTTGGTCGATTACGGACCTGCCTTCGAACTCGGACTGATCGCTCCTGCAACCGTTGTCAACGATGAACCGAAGCATCTTGATCCCCAGAATCCTGATGCCGAATGGCCGGTTAACTACGGACGTGGATACAATGGCCAGGTTACAATCAGAATGGCGCTTACATATTCACTTAACACGATCGCCACCGAGCTTTGGACACAGGTCGGAGGCGACACTGCGCTCTGGTATCTCAAACAGGTAGGAATCGACAGGACTTCTGAAGGAGCCTTCCCTGCCCAGTCTCTGGGCGGATTTACCAAGGGTATGACGACTCTCGAGATGGCTGCCGCATATCACACTTTCGCTACAGGCGGAACATATGTTGAGCCTTATGCTTATACCCAGGTGCTTGATTCCGAAGGAAATGTCATCGTCAAGCCCAACCCTATCAGTTACCGTGTTTATTCTGAAGAAACATGCTTCCTGTTAAGCGACATCCTGAAGGCTGTCGTTAACAACAGCACACCTTCAGACTGGGGTCCGGGCCAGATTGAAAACGTAGACGGCGAAGTAATCGACACCTGCGGAAAGACCGGAACCACCTCAGACTATATCGACAAATGGTTCTGCGGTTATACGCCTTACTACACCGCTGCAGTCTGGTACGGATACGATAACAGGCTTAAACAGACTGAGATCCCTCAGTGCGACTGGGAAAACGCTATCCTGATCTGGGTATGGTGCATGCACGAGATCCACGAGAATCTGCCCGGAGCATCTTTCCAGAAGCCGGATTCCATAATTCAGGCTTCAGTCTGCTCTTCAGGTTATTATCCTACTGACGGATGCCGCGCTGACGAAGAGAATAAAGTCTACACCGACTATTTTGTCTCGGGAAGCTTCCTCTGCCCGACAGATGACAAGCCTTGTCCGGTACACCTTACACCTACGCCCACACCTACGCCTTCAATTACTCCGGGGCCGGGCGGTCAGATGCCGGGCGGCCAGGGACAGGGGCAGAACCAGGATCCGAATCAAAACAATAACCAGAATCAACAGCAGACCCCGTTGATATAAGTATTTTCAAGGATTTTAACTCTTTCCTTGCATTTTAATATCCAAGAGTTTATTCTTGTTTGGTCTGATTATTAATAGATGGGAGATTTACTTTGGGAAAATACAGCGGTTCACGCACTCCGGTTAATTTTGCGAAAAGGATCGTCGTAAAAGTCGGTACCTCTACCCTTACATACGACAACGGCAAGATGAACCTTGGAAACATCGACAGGCTCTGCCGTTCCATCTCAGATCTCATGAATCGCGGAAAGGAAGTACTTCTTGTAAGTTCCGGCGCGATCGGTGTAGGCATCGGCTACCTTGATCTCAAGGAGCGCCCGACCACTACCCGTGAGAAACAGGCTATCGCTTCAGTCGGGCAGTGCGAGCTTATGAACGCTTATGCCAGAAGCTTTTCCGAGTATTCATACCGCTGCGGCCAGATCCTTCTGACCAAGGACGGCATAACAGATAAACTTACACGTGCTAACGTTACCAATACCATCGAGACTCTGCTCGAGATGCGTATAATTCCCGTCATCAACGAGAACGACTCCGTATCAACAACGGAGATCATGCACAACGGTACTTTCGGCGACAACGATACGCTGTCTGCTGACGTTGCCGTCCTTGCTAATGCTGATCTTCTGGTAATCCTCTCCGACGTTGACGGCCTTTACGATTCCAACCCCCGCGAAAACCCTGATGCTGAGCGTATTTCCTACGTGGATAAGGTAACACCCGAGATGCTCGACTTCACTTCAGGCAAAGGTTCCTGGCTCGGCACAGGCGGCATGAGCACCAAGATCACCGCCATGAGCAAAGTTACCGAGAACGGCATTATGGGTGTGATCGCAGACGGTGCCGGCATTCAGGTCCTCGAGAAGATCGTCGATCAGGATGACGTCGGAACCTTCTTCGCAGCACAGTAAATACTGCATTTAACATTGTTAAATCTGCCTTTTTTCGCAATGAAAAAGGCTGTCTCATCCGAGACAGCCTCCTTAAAGTTCAAAACTATATTAACGCTTACGCGCTCGCCTTTACTGTGTTCCAGATCTCTGTGTATCTTTCCTCAAGTGCGTCAGATGTGTAGTAAACCTCGAGGGAATTGAAGACTGACTCATCAGGATAATAGTAGATATTGTTTGAGATTTCAGGATCAAGCATGTCCTTTGCTGCGGTATTGGGTGTTGAATAACCGATATATTCGCAGTTCTCGAAAGCGATCTCAGGGTCATACATGAAATCGATGAAATCCATAGCACCGTCATAATTCTTGCAGTTTGTAGGAACACACATCATGTCGACTGACCAGTTGGATCCTTCAGGGAGAACAAAACGGAGGTCGATGTCATTATTGCCGAGTTCCTCGATCCTTTCGAGCATTATGATATGATCGCCTGACCATGTCATGGATGCAGCGAGTTCTCCTGCTGCAACCTTGTCCTTAAGATTGTCGATACCGTATGCGGGATGAAGTGCGCTCTTCTGGGCGATGAGAAGATCCATTGCCTCCTTGAGCTGAGCCTCGTCCGTAGAATTGATGGAATAGCCAAGATAATTCAGGGCAGAACCGATCGACTCACGCATGGAATCGTACATTCCGATGCTGTAACCGCTGTCAGTATTGAAAAGAACGTCCCAGATCTCATGGGGATCAGTCGTGCCATCGGGAAGTGAGATCTTGTTGGCATCATAGACCAAACCTACCGTGCAGTACATGTAAGGAACTGCATAATCCAATACCTGGCTGGATATCTCATCGTTTTCGGCATATTTAAGGTCGCGGAACATGGGATCCATGTACTTCTCGACAGTCGGGAGCTTGGACCAGTCGAGAGGCTGGATCCAGTCTTCCTCAATGAGACGGCAGACCATATATTCAGAAGGAATAATGACATCATAGCCGTTCTCGAGATTTGGATACATCGTTTCGTTTGTCTCAAATGTTCTGTAGACAACATCATACTGGGGATACTTTGCCTCGAACTTGGCAATCGTTTCTTCAGCGATGTATTCACCCCAGTTGTAGATTACAAGCTGCTGCTTCTTGGCGCAGCCGCAGGGCAGCAGCATGGCACCCGTCATTACCATTGCCGTTGCGGAAGCAATTACTTTCCTTACGTTCTTGTTCATTTCTTTACTCTCCTTTTTATGCTCATTTGTTATTTGTATTCTGATACGGACTCTTAAAACCCTTTAGTCCGTGAACCGGCTTATTTTCCTGCTTTCTTGGCGGCAGGCTTGGACTTTTTGAACGAAGACATATTCGACAGGACCATGAGTATCAGGACCGCGCCGAACATAAGCGTCGTCAGCGCATTCATCTTCGGGTTGACGCCGAGCTTTGCCATCGAGTAGATCATCATGGGCAGAGTCTGGATGGAGCTGTCAACGTTGAAGTTGCTGATGAGGTAGTCATCGATCGAAAGCGTGAATGTGAGAAGAACCGAAGAAAGGATTCCCGGCATGATCTCGGGAATTATAACCAGTCTCAGTGTCTGGAATCTCGTAGCACCGAGATCCATCGCTGCCTCGGTAAGGCTCTTGTCGAGCTGCTTGATCTTCGGGCTTATCGACAGGATCGCGAAAGGAACACAGAGCGCGATGTGTGACATGATGAGAGTGAACTCGCTCTTCTGAACGCCGAGGAACGAGAACAGGAGCATGAACGAAATACCGGTAACGAGATCAGGCATTACGTTCGGAACATATGTCATCGTCATGGCAAGGTTCTGAAGCTTCTTATTGAGATATGCGAGTCCCAGCGAACTTACAACGCCGAATGCCGTTGAAACGACTGCAGCGATGGAAGCAACCTTCAGTGTCTCCAGAAGCGACTCAAGTATGCCGCTTCCGTCAGAGCCCTTGAACAGGCTCTTGTAGTTATCTAACGTGAAACCGCCCCAGAGAAAAGACTTCGGCAGTTTGTTGAATGAATATACGATCAGTACCGCTAACGGAAGATAAATGAATATCAGCAGCAGACCAAGGTATATATCGGGTATAATCCTTTTCGCAATTCTCATAATGCCATACCTCCTCCGGCTTCTTTATCCTGACCTCTCAAGATTCCCATTGTAATGAGAACAAAGATAAGGAGGAGAAGCGACAATACGTTACCTGCCTGGTTGTATGTGGTACTTTCGTTCAGGATGAAGTTCTGAACGGTGTTTCCGATGGTTGTTTTCGAGCCCTCATTAAGGATATCGGGAATCATGTAGAACGTAAGTGAAGGCATGAATACCATCTGGATTCCTGAGATAACACCCGGTAAAGACAGCGGGAAAATAACCTTGAAGAATGTCTGCGCTTTGGTCGCGCCAAGGTCGTATGCCGCCTCCGAGAGACTGTCATCGAGTTTAACAAGCACAGAGTAAAGAGGCAGTATCATGAACGGCAGGAAGTCATTCGTCATGACGAGCTTGGTTATTATGTCTGCCAGGACCTCATTTTTGAGGAAGAGGATCGGTGCATCGATCGCGCCGATCTGCTGGAGGATCGTATTGCAGACACCGGTCTCGCTGAAGAACGCACGCCATGCGTAAGTCCTGAGCATCGTGTTCATCCACATCGGGAGCACGAAGAGCATAAGGAGTCTGGAGCCGCTCTGTCTCTTGAGCTTTGACCTTCTGGCAAGAATATAGCTTGCAGGATAACCCAGCAAAAGACATCCGATCGTCGTCCATACAGCATAATCGAGGCTTCTTAAGAAAATCGAGAAGTATTCCTGCAAAGTAACGTCGGCGCCGTAAAACCTTGTCGTAACGGTCTTGTTCTGGAAAAGTACCGCAAATCCCGCCGTCGTGAACTCATATCCGCCGCCTGCAGCTTTCTTGAAGAAAGCTCGGAAGAGGATAAGGATCAGAGGCAGTATGGTAAAGATAACGATCCACGCAAGATAAGGATATGCGAAGACCTTGTAATTCATCTTGAGGTTCAGTGCACCATAAAGGCATGCAGCTGCTCCGATAAAAAGAACGATAACCAGAAGATTTCCGGCAAAGGACTGTGCGACATAAAGCCTTTGTGGTGTGAGATTATTGCTTGAGATCATCTCTTCGGAAACCATCTTTGACAATGTAATAACATGGCAGACAGTACGTCCGGCAAAGAGCGCTAAAACACTGAAATATCCTATCTTCCTCTTCTTGCTGGAATTGTAGTAGAAAGGATATGACAAAGACAGTGTAAGAGCTGCAACGGCAAGAACTATCGTGATTACGAAGGCCCACGCAGCAAAGCTCTGGAAATTAAGATTGACTGATCCGCTTCTGATCCTGGTAAACACTCTCGGATTAAGAAGGAGCGTGAAAAGTGAATATGTGCGGAAAGGCACATACTGAATAAACAGTTCGAACATCGGTATGAAGATACTGATGAACGAGAACAGTGCCGCGAAGATCATGACAAATGCATGAACCGGCATCAGTTTTATTCTGGACTTGAGTTCAGTCATTATTTTGCTGTCTCAACCTCCGCATCTTCATCTTCCTTGATATCCGCCTCTTCAACGACATTATCGCTGACGGTATTTTCCTTAGCCTCGGAATTATCCTGGTTCTCAGGATGCTTAATGCCGAAGCTTCCGAAATCAGGTGAAAGCTCTGATCTTCTCATTATCTGAATGTCATCCGGATCGACATAAAGACCGACACGGCTTCCTACGGCGGAAGGGTCAACGTTCTGTACAAGCCACTCGATTCCGTCGTCGGATTTTACGATCATCTCATAATGAACGCCTTTAAATACAAGGGATTCAACAGTTCCGTTGATCCTGCCTTCAGCCTCTTTGTCAACATAGAAATCCTCAGGTCTGATAACGACGTCAACAAGGTTTGCGATACCTTCCGTCATTTCAGGGAACAGAGGATCGACACACTCAAATGTGATACCGCTCGAAAGAACGACTTCCTTGTCCTTCTTCATTGTTCCTGCAACGATGTTGGACTCACCGATAAAATCAGCGACATAAGCGTTCTTTGGTTCGTTATAAATATCGATGGGTGTGCCGATCTGCTGGATGACTCCGTCCTTCATGACGATGATAGTGTCAGACATCGTAAGCGCCTCTTCCTGATCATGGGTGACATAAACGAACGTAATGCCGAGTTCTCTCTGCATCTCCTTGAGCTCGATCTGCATCTCTTTACGCATCTTAAGATCCAACGCACCCAATGGCTCGTCCAAAAGAAGGATCCTCGGACGGTTTACGATAGCTCGTGCGATGGCGACTCTCTGCATCTGTCCGCCTGAGAGCTGGTCGATATATCTCTCACCGTAATTGGCAAGGCCGACTGTCTCCAAAGCTTTGTTGACTCTCTGCTCGATCTCTTTCTTGTTTACTTTCTTGATCTTAAGTCCGAATGCGACATTATCGAAAACATCCAGATGAGGGAAAAGCGCATATCTCTGGAAAACCGTATTGATGTTGCGCTTATTGGCAGGAACGCTCTTTAAATCCTTGCCCTCGAAATTAACGATTCCCGAATCTGCAGTCTCAAAACCGGCAATGATACGGAGCGTCGTTGATTTTCCGCATCCGGAAGGTCCCAGAAGCGTTATGAATTCGTTATTCCTTATGTAAAAGGTAATATCCTTTAATACCTTTGTGCCATCGAAACTCTTGCAAAGGTTCTTGATCTCTATGATGTGCTCGCTGCCTGTGCTGTCTTCAAGAATCTGGTTGTACTGCATTTTTATTCCTCTCCCGGTAATCTTGCTTCGTTCATATCAGAAACTCGGCGGCGATGAGATCCATATAACCTTCGCCATACGGCCTGAGTTGTTCTCAAGGAAGTGGGGTTCATCGCAGGCAAGGTAAAAACTCTCGCCCTTCTTAGCCTGATACCTTTCCTTGTCTATTACTATCGTGATAATGCCTTCCAATACGTAACCGAACTCTTCTCCTTCATGAGGATTGTCCGGATATGTCGAGCCGCCGGGTTCGATCGTAACAAGGATCGGCTCCATCTCGTTCTTCTGAGCGTTAGGAATGAGCCAGCAGATCTCGTTCTTGAGGTCCTGGTCCTGCTTTACCGAGAAATCGTCCTTGCCAAAAACAACTCTTGAGCTCGATTCTTCCTTAAAGAAATGTGCGAAATCAGTTCCGAGCGCATTAAGGATATCTTCAAGAGTAGCCATTGAAGGAGACGTCTTATCGCTCTCCAAAAGGGAGATAAAACCCTTTGAGAGCTCGCATCTGTCGCCCAGTTCTTCCTGGGTAAGGCCCTTCTGTAATCTGAGATTTTTTATCTTTGATCCGATTTCCATAATCTTGCCTGTCCTAAACTTCGAGTTTACTAACACTAAACTGACAACGTGTGCGATTATACACTCTGCTAAACCCGTTGTAAAGTATTGCTAAACATTTTTGATTACTTTTTTGATGGTTTTTTCCGCCAGCCTCCAAAACAGTATTTCGAAACACCGCCTAGAATACTAGTCGATTGCACAACTGCACAAAAATGTCCCCAAATACGACCCCAAAATGGGTCAAAATGTATTGAAAAAATATTGAAGCAAAGTATAATAAATAAAGTAATGAGAATTAACAAAATCTTTACAAAAGCTTGACATTCAGGGGGCAAAGGGATGGCAAACATTTTGGGTAACGTTTTTAAGGGAAAAGACGGCGTTAACGGTGGTCTCGCAACACAAGGCGTAGGTCATTCTCCTGTTCAGCAGGACATCAGACCTTCCAATCCGAACATCGTTAATCTTCAGACATCCGGACGTCCGGGTGCGAATTCTTCGCATATCACGTCCAATTCGACTGCTGCTCAGCTCGCAAGAGAGCGTGCAGAGGCTGCAAAGGCTCAGATCGAGATGCGTAAAGCCGCCGAAGCAAGACGTAAGGAAGATTCTTCCGATAAGAATGACATCACTCCTGTCGGATTGAAACCTCCGATCAAGCGTCCGAAGTCCGCTTCTATTAATCACGCACAATATGTTGCAGAGCAGAAGGAAGCTGCAGAGAAAGTAATTGAGAAGGACAATGATGCAACTGAGGGTAAGCCCATTACACGTTCACCCCAGCCTGCAAGAAGTGCTGCTCAGTCTGCATTGACTCTTGCTCAGTCCGTTGCTTTGAGAGCCCAGAACGAAGAGCGCCGCGCAAGCCAGAAGGCTAAAGCTGCAGCTGCTAAGGTCGTTGAATGCAGAAGTGCAGTTACTGCAGCTGAAGAAGCACTTATCACAGCCCGCAAGGCTGAGGAAGCAACAATCGCAAAAGAGACTCTTGCTAAAGAAGCTACACTTGAAGCTGTCAGACGCGCTGAAGAAGCACGTGCCGCTGCTACAAAGGCTGAAGAGCAGGCAAAGATCGCTATCGCAAAGGCTGAAGAAGAAGAGAAGAATGCTGCTGCTCTTACAGCTGAAGAAGCTAAGATCACAGAGCGCAGGAAGGCTGATGAGAGAGCAAGGATCGAAGCTGAGAAGGTTGAACTTGAATCCAAGGAAGCAGTTATCGTTGCTACTAAGGAAGAGGAAGCTGCATCTGCTGAATATGAGGCTGCAAAGCTTGCTCTTACCAAGGCCCAGGGCGATCTCGATTCTGCAAATCAGATGAAGGCAGAAGAAGATGCGAGAATCGCTGCAGAGAAGGCTGAGAAGGAAGCACGCATTGCTGCAGAGAAGGCTATCGAAGAAGCACGTATTGCCGCTGCTAAGGCTGAAGAAGCAAGACAGGCTGCTCTCCTCGCTGAGCAGAAGGCAAAAGCTGCAGCTGCCAAGGCTGAAGAAGAAGCAAGGATCGCTGCTGCTAAGGCTGAAGAGATCGCTAAGCTCAGAGCTGCTGCAGGAATCGCAGATCCGGAGCCTGCAAAGCCGGCTCTCAGTTTGGATCTGAAGGATCCCGCTCCCGCTGTTGAAGCTGCTCCTATGAGACCTGCCGGAAGACCGGGATCAGAAGCTGCTCCGACAAGACCCGCTGCAAAATCAGCAGTCTGAGATCAATTAGTTTTCAGTAAGAATGATAAAGGGGGTGCTCTACAGCACCCCCTGATTATTTATGCAGATAAGTCAGTTATCAGTCACGTTCGTCAAGAACTTTCTGTACTCTGTCCTGAGCAACTTCCGCAACGCTCTTCAGATCCTTCTGACCTAAGAAGTATGGCTGCATTTCCTCAACAAGGATCAGGTTGATCGAAGCATCCGCTGAGTTCATTCCGGAACAGCTGTCGATTATCTTCTCCATATCATCGATATTCTTGTCTGAAAGTTTAAGCTTGTTGTTTTCTACAGGCATACCGGTCTGTGGATCATAAGCTACCAGGTAGTCACTGCCTTCTCCGTTATAGTATTCAACAGCAGTCTTTCCTGCCTCTCTGAATGCCTGGCGGCTGATGACAAAGTTATCAGCCATGGCAAGACCCTTCTGGACATCATCAGATAAGAGCATTTTTACGAACTCACCGCAGGCATCAACATTTTCAGTCTGAGCGGAAATGGCAATTGAAATGTAAGGATCTACTTTCGGGCCGCGTCCGTCTGTGGAAGGAACTCCGAGGATTGCTGTTCCGCTCTTATACTGAACCATGTTCGTGAAATAATTACTGATTCCGTAGACTGTGGAATAAACTGCGACTTCTTCTGAATAACCAAGGTCACCCTTAACTACAGTTGTGCCTACACCAACACCATAGGAAACTTCAGTAGCCACGTCATCATAAGCATACATTTCATCCCAGGACTTGCTGTTCAGCTGAACGTTTCCCTTAACATATTCAGCGAGCTGTTCGAACTCTGGTGCTGAGAAATCGGCCTTGCCGTTAACAATGAATTTCTCACTCATGTTATTAAAGAGTTTGACGAAATAATTTGCCTGGCCTACAGGGATGACATCCGTGCCGTTCAGCGTTTTGTTAAGGAACTGCTCATATTCTTCTATAGTAAATCCGACTCCGGAAGCTCCGGCATATTTAGGATCTGTCTGGATACCGTCGATCGTGAAGCAGATAGGAAGCTGATAGAGCTTTCCGTCGATCTTTGACGAATCAATAACATTAGTAAAGTATTTTCCGGAATCCAGATTGCCGATATAAGGAGTAAGATCTGCCAGGTAGTTCTGATTGTTAAGCTGGCCATAAGCACTTGTGTTCAAAAGCATATCCGGACCTTCACCGTTCATGATGTCCATGGCAAGTGCATTACTCATACTTGCGTTGGTTTGGTCTGATGCATTCTGCCAATCATCTTCACTGTTGATATTGTTATAATCGGTAGTATCGATATCTGAATAACGGTCTGTGACTTCGATGAAATAATCATCATTGTTTTCGTTGAACTGAATAATGGCATCACCGATCTGATCAGCGACATATCCGTATGAAGAGTACATCTCAAGTATCTTCTTTCCTGCATGAGGATTTGAAGATGCTTTATTAAACTCTACGACAATAAATGAAGACTGGTTTGAACTCTCGTAAGGATTGTAAGAATATTTTTCGCCTGCAAGAACAAAACCGTCTTCAGAACACTCAACTAACTGCAGGTAATTAAGTAAGCTTCTGTTTACCGAGCACCAGCTGTAGTTAAAAATCTCTTCGATCTTCTTATTCTTCAGATCGATCTTTGAGATACCGGTAGGTGAGGTGAAATAAACCGTGCCGTCGGAATCGGTATAAGAATTATAGATCGAATCCAGATCAAGCCAGGCGTAATCTTTTGCGTCAGCCGGATTTATCGAACTGTTTTTAAGATCAAGTTCATAATATCTTACATCGCCATCTGTGTATGCAGGTACGATAGCCTTGTCATTACCCGTATAAAGAACGAGAGGAACTCCATAGATATTTACTCCGGATTCCTTGAGCTTGATCTTATCCCTGTCACCGTCGGGAGAAGTTACATACAGATTGTAGAATGCGTTATCGTTGTTATCCCAATTCATTGATGTTTCAACTTTATAATCGCCGACCTTGAAGGTGTTATCTATGCCGTAACCATCGTTATCATTATCTATTTCCCTCTTGTCTAACTCTTTTCCGGACATCGGGTCTATATCCGTCTCAGTGGTTGACATGTTGAAAGTGGCATCATCATATGTGGTGCATCGTGTAGTGATCTTTCCGTCTATATAAGTGGCACTTTCAATGTAGCCGTTCTTGGGAAGACCATTTGTCAGATCAATAGTATTTACGATCTCTCTGGTGTTTCTGTCGAGCACAGCCAGGATATTGATCGCATAGTCATTGTAGTTAAATGTATCCCAATTGATATTATTACCATCAGGCATCTTATAGTATCCCGACGTAAGAACAACAATGTACTTATCATCTACACCTGCGAGAGTCGGATAGGTATACTCAACAGACTTGCTGTTATCAACAGGAATATCGACATCGATCACGTTGCTGTCAAACCACGGAGTATCAGCTGAAATCTTATCTCCGCTATGGCTCTGATCTTTTCCGTTTTTGCCCGTCTTGTTGCTTAAACCTTTTGCTCCACCGCGGCTGTTGCATGCAGAAAAGGACAGTGCCATTGAAGCGACAAGCATAACGGCTGTTACTTTCTCGCCTAATCTTTTCATCATTACATCTCCTTTTATCCCCAATAAAGTTCTTAAAACAGTATGATTGTAAAATCGCAAAATATCATATCTGCATCAAAATTAAGGCAAAAATTAGGTAAGAGCATTTCAAACGCATTACACGATCCTTGAAATGCCCGAAAATAAAGGGGTTGCCATAAAGACAACCCCTTGAATCAGCATTAATTCAGTTCTTATCGATTACTCGATGATTGTAGAAACTGTACCAGCGCCTACTGTGTGACCACCCTCACGGATAGCGAACTTAAGACCCTGCTCCATAGCGATAGGAGTAATGAGGTCTGCTTCGATTGTTACGTGGTCACCAGGCATGCACATGTCTGTGCCGTCAGGAAGCTTGATAACGCCTGTAACGTCTGTTGTTCTGAAGTAGAACTGAGGACGGTAACCTGTTACGAAAGGCTTATGACGTCCACCCTCTTCCTTAGTAAGAACGTAAACTTGGCCTGTGAACTTTGTGTGAGGAGTTGTTGTGCCGGGCTTAGCGATAACCTGACCTCTCTCAACTTCCTTACGGTCGATACCACGGAGGAGGCAGCCGATGTTGTCACCAGCCTCAGCCTGATCCATTGACTTACGGAACATCTCAACACCTGTGATAGTTGTTGACTTAGGCTCGTCCTGGAGACCAACGATCTCTGCAGGATCACCAACCTTAACTGTACCTCTCTCAAGACGGCCTGTAGCAACTGTACCACGGCCGGAGATTGTGAATACGTCCTCAACAGGCATAAGGAACGGCTTGTCTACAGGACGCTCAGGTGTAGCGATGTACTCATCAACAGCCTTCATAAGCTCGATGATGGAAGCATACTCAGGAGCGGAAGGATCCTGTGATGTAGATTCGAGAGCCTGGAGAGCAGAACCACGGATGATAGGTGTATCGTCACCAGGGAAATCATACTGGTTGAGGAGGTCACGGATGTCCATGTCAACGAGCTCAAGAAGCTCTTCGTCGTCAACCTGATCGCACTTGTTCATATAAACAACGATATAAGGAACGCCTACCTGACGAGCGAGCAGAATGTGCTCACGTGTCTGGGGCATCGGGCCGTCTGCAGCAGAAACTACGAGGATAGCGCCGTCCATCTGAGCAGCACCTGTGATCATGTTCTTGATGTAGTCAGCGTGGCCGGGGCAGTCAACGTGTGCATAGTGACGTGTCTCTGTCTCGTACTCAACGTGTGCTGTGTTGATCGTGATACCACGAGCTCTTTCCTCGGGTGCGGAGTCGATGTTGCTGTAATCCTTGAACTCAGCTCCACCCTTCATAGCGAGTACCTTTGTGATAGCAGCTGTAAGAGTTGTCTTACCGTGGTCAACGTGACCAATGGTACCAATGTTTACGTGCGGCTTGCTACGTACGAACTTTTCTCTTGCCATTTGTAATTTCCTCCTAAGAAATTATTGTTAACTAAATTTTTTACTCGCCTTGATTCAACACAGCGGTAAACACCATTTTATAAGTTTTCGAGATTACTTTCAAGTAAAAAACCCGAAATATATGATGTTCACGCCGGCTGATTCCAGGCGGTACGGAGACTTACTTCTTTAAGATAGACTCCATTATGCTCTTCGGCGTCTCCGCGAAGTGGCTTATCTGCATTACGAACGTACCACGTCCCTGTGTGGAGGAACGGAGGTCTGTTGCGTAACCGAACATGTTTGCGAGCGGAACCTCAGCATGGACCTGCTGAGAACCATTCAAAGGCTCAATATCCTTGATAGCGCCACGGCGTGCATTAAGTCCGCCGATAACGTCGCCCAAGTACTCATCAGGAATCTCGACGTCTACCTTCATGATAGGCTCGAGGAGGCAAGGATCGCCCTTCTGCATACCTGCCTTGAATCCCATGGATCCTGCGATCTTGAAGGCCATTTCGGATGAGTCGACATCGTGGTAAGAACCGTCATAAACGGTAACCTTGATATCAACAACCGGATAACCGCCCAAGACACCGGCCTGCATTGCTTCCTGAACACCTGCATCGATAGGAGCGATGAACTGCTTCGGGATGCAGCCGCCGACTGTAGCGTCAACGAACTCGTAACCCTTGCCGGGCTCCTGGGGCTCAAGTCTGAGCCAGCAGTCACCGTACTGACCGTGACCACCGGACTGACGTACGAACTTACCCTGAGCTTCAACAGTTCTTCTGATCGTCTCTTTGTAGGATACCTGAGGTGCGCCTACGTTAGCCTCGACCTTGAACTCACGGAACAGACGGTCAACGATGATATCGAGGTGAAGCTCACCCATACCTGCGATGATGGTCTGACCTGTTTCCTGGTTCGTGTATGTACGGAACGTCGGGTCTTCTTCTGCGAGCTTCTGGAGAGCGATGAGCATCTTCTCCTGTGAAGCGCGGCTCTTAGGCTCGATGGCAACTTCGATAACCGGCTCAGGGAACTCCATCGACTCAAGGATGATGGGGTGATCCTCGTCGCAGAGAGTGTTACCTGTTGTCGTATCCTTAAGACCGATTGCAGCTGCAATGTCTCCGGAGAATACTTCGGTAATCTCTTTACGCTCGTTAGCGTGCATCTGAACGATACGTCCGATACGCTCCTTCTTGTTCTTAGATGAATTAAGAACGTAAGATCCTGCTTCCATTACACCGGAATAAACTCTGAAGAAGCAGAGCTTACCGACGAACGGGTCAGTAGCGATCTTGAATGCGAGAGCAGAGAAAGGCTCTTCATCAGATGAAGGTCTCTCCTCTTCTTCCTCGGTCTCAGGGTTAACACCCTTGATAGCGGGAACGTCGAGAGGTGAGGGCATGTAGTCAACGATAGCGTCGAGCAGCATCTGAACGCCCTTGTTTCTCAATGATGTTCCGCATGTAACGGGGATGAGCTTGCATGAGCAGCAAGCCTTACGGAGAGCGGCCTTGAGCTCCTCGTTGCTGATCTCCTCGCCCTCGAGATACTTCTCTGTAAGCTCGTCATCAGTCTCGCAGATGCGCTCAACCATCTCATCTCTCTTAGCTTTGATGAAATCGACCATATCAGCAGGAACCTCGCGGTCCTCATACTGCATACCGTCTTCACTGGTATAAACCTCTGCTCTGAGCGTGATCAGGTCGATGATGCCCTGGAAGCTGTCTTCCTTACCGATAGGGTACTGAATTGCAACAGGGACATTCTTAAGTCTGTCCTGGATCATTTCGCAAACATGCTCGAAGTTTGCACCGATGATATCCATCTTGTTGACGAAAACCATTCTCGGAACACCATAGTGCTCTGCCTGTCTCCAGACCGTTTCTGTCTGCGGCTCAACGCCGCCTCTTGCAGACATAACCGTAACTGCGCCATCAAGTACACGGAGCGAACGCTCAACTTCTACTGTGAAGTCAACGTGGCCAGGGGTGTCGATGATGTTGATTCTGTGGCCCTTCCAGGGAGCTGTTGTAGCTGCGGAGGTAATCGTGATACCTCTCTCCTGCTCCTGAACCATCCAGTCCATGGTAGCAGCACCTTCGTGAACCTCACCCATCTTACGGTTTACGCCGGAGTAATAAAGAATTCTCTCGGTAGTTGTTGTCTTACCGGCGTCGATGTGAGCCATAATACCGATGTTTCTGGTCTTCTCAAGCGGATATGCTCTTGTTGTAGCCATTAGTATTAATGTCCTTTCTTAACCGGTGATTAACGATTGAAATGCGCGAAAGCCTTGTTAGCCTCAGCCATTCTGTGCATTTCTTCTTTTCTCTTAAATGCTCCGCCAGTCTCGTTTGCTGCATCCATAAGCTCAGCAGCAAGGCGCTCCTTCATGGTGCGCTCGGATCTGTTTCTCGAGTACTGAACTATCCAACGAAGTCCGAGTGTCTGTCTTCTCTCAGGCTTAACATCCATAGGAATCTGATAGTTAGCACCACCTACACGGCGAGCTTTGCACTCGAGGGTGGGCATTACGTTTGCAAGAGCCTTTCTGAATACTTCAAGAGGCTCTTCGTTTGTACGCTCTTTGATGATATCAAAAGCGCCGTATGTAATTTTCTGAGCAACGCCCTTCTTGCCGTCCAACATGATGTTGTTGATAAGCTTACTTACTACAACGTCATTGTAGACAGGATCAGGAAGAACCGTTCTCTTTGGGGTATTGCCTTTTCTTGGCACTTTGCTTCCCTCCTAACATGATTATAAAAGTTTTACTGTCTAAAACTTGAAACCATAGGTACTCACGTTTCAGTTGTTACTTGTGGACCGTGTTAAGCGTCTCAGTCGGGCAATGTCCATATATGAACAATGTACTGATCACTTATGTCCAACCCCTGCGCGAAAATAACTCACGCGGGATTACTTCTTAACCTTCGCAGCCTTCGGCTTCTTAGCGCCGTACTTGGATCTGCCCTGCTGGCGATCTGTAACGCCTGCTGTATCAAGGGTGCCTCTTACGATGTGATAACGTACACCAGGGAGGTCCTTAACACGTCCGCCTCTGATGAGAACAACAGAGTGCTCCTGAAGGTTGTGTCCGATACCCGGAATATAAGCAGTAACCTCGTAGCCGTTTGTAAGACGAACTCTTGCAACCTTACGAAGAGCTGAATTAGGCTTCTTAGGTGTTGTTGTCTTAACAACCGTGCAAACGCCGCGCTTTTGAGGCGAATCAAGATTTGTCTGCTTGTTCCTGATGGTATTCATCGAGAACTGAAGCGCCGGGGAAGCAGACTTGAATGTCTTTGACTGTCTGCCGGACTTAACCAATTGATTGAACGTTGGCATCAATACATCTCCTTTCTTTATTTTTTACGCGCAAATATGAGCACAAAGTCCCCTTTGCGAGCAATTAAGTATACACCCGTGTTTTTGGAATGTAAACCGCTAATTTTCAAGGACTCTCTGCCTTGCGGCACAGCGTCTTTCCGGGCGGTTGGATAATAATACCAAAAAAGCATAAAAATTTGATTGTCAAACCCAAAATTTCTTATTCACATATCAGGGCAAACCCTATATACTTACTAAGGTTATTTTTTAATTACAAGGAGTGTGACTTCAATGAAAGTAAAAATCACAGAAACCGTGCTGCGTGACTCTCAGCAGTCGCTCATCGCAACACGTATGCCTTTCTCCGATTTCGAGGGCATCCTTGAGACTTTGGACAACGCCGGCTACTACTCACTCGAGTGCTGGGGCGGCGCAACATTCGACTCATGCCTCAGATATCTGGACGAGGATCCGTGGGAGAGACTCAGAAAGATCAAGGCTGTCTGCAAGAAGACTCCCCTTCAGATGCTCATCCGCGGTCAGAACATTTTAGGCTACAAGCATTATCCCGATGACGTCGTAAGACTCTTCTGCCGCAAGGCTGCAGAGAACGGTATGGATATCTTCCGTATCTTCGACGCGCTCAATGATTTCAGAAACATTGAAGTCTGCATTGACGAGGTAAAGAAGTGCGGCAAGCATGCACAGGGCTGCATCTGCTACACAACTTCACCTGTACATACAATCGAGAAGTACGTTGAAATGTGCAAGGAACTTGAGAGCATGGGCGTTGACTCCATCGCTATCAAGGACATGGCAGGTATCTGCTCACCTAAGGAAGCTTATGATCTCATCAAGGCTATCAAGGACGCAAAGATCAAAGTACCTCTCTTCTTCCACACACACCACACAACAGGCATGGGTCCTATGACTCTTCTCAAGGCTGTTGAAGCAGGTGTTGACGGAATCGACTGCGCTATCTCCACAATGGCAGGCGGCACATCACAGCCCGCTACAGAGACAATGGCATTCACTCTCGGCCAGTTCGGCTATGAGTCAGGTCTCGACACAGACAAGCTCAAGGAGATCGCTGATTTCTTCGTACCCGTTAGAAAGAAGTTCCTCGACAACGGTACGCTCAATCCTACAGTCATGGGCATCAAGGCTGACATCCTTAAGTATCAGGTTCCGGGCGGAATGCTCTCCAACATGATCGCTAACCTTAAGGATATGCACGCTCTCGACAAGTTCGACGAAGCACTCGCTGAGATCCCTGCAGTACGTAAGGACATGGGTTATCCCCCGCTCGTTACACCTCTCTCACAGATGGTTGGTAACCAGGCAGTCCAGAACGTTCTCTTAGGCGAGAGATATAAGAACATCTCCAAGGAGATCAAGGCTTACCTCCGCGGCGAATACGGCAGAGCACCGGGCGAAGTTAATCAGGAACTCATCGACAGATGCTGGAAGCCTGAAGAACTCGTTCAGGGCAGATATGCTGATTCTTTGGAGCCTGCTTTCGAGAAGACAAAGAAAGAACTTGGCGACAAGGCAAGATCTGACGAGGACGTTCTCTCTTACATCGCTTTCCCTCAGGTTGCAGAGAAGTTCTTTGCAGCACGTGAAGAGAAAGAATCCAACACCGTTAACTACACCATCGAGAAGAAGGAGGATTGATTATGACTCCTGTTGTTCAGTTGGCTGTTGAGCGCGGACAGCACCTCACGATCAGTGAGATGTTCATGAATGCCGGAATCGTTATCCTCGTGGTATTTGGTGTGCTTTTCCTTATGTACATCCTTATCTCTATCTCGGGTAAGATCATCGAAGCGATCACAAAGGCCGGCAAGAAGGAAGAACCCGCCAAGGCAGCACCTGCCGCTCCTGCAGCACCCGCTGTTGCAGCAGCCGTTGCCGGTGAAGAGTTCTCTTCCGGAACATTGAAGCTCAAGGACTGTGACGAGAAGACAGCTGCCATGATCATGGCTATTGTCTCCGACAACACCGGAATCCCGCTTTCCGAGCTCGTATTCAAGTCCATCAAACTGGTCGAAAAGAAGTAAAGGAGAAAGTCCATGATTTATAACGTAACTATCAACGATAAAGTTTATGAGGTAGAAGTTGAGAAAGGCAAAGCCAATCTTATCAGGACAACAGCTGTTGCAGCTGCTCCTACTGCCGCACCCGCACCGGCTGCCGCTCCCGCTGCAGCTCCTGCTCCTGCCGCTGCTCCCGCACCCGCTGCTGCAGCTGCCGCAGGCACAACACCCGTTAACTCACCTATGCCCGGAACGATCCTTGACGTCAAGGTCGCAGTCGGTCAGGCAGTTAAGGAAGGTGAACTCGTCTGCATCCTCGAAGCTATGAAGATGGAAAACGAGATCTATGCACCCTGCTCCGGTTCTATAGCTCAGGTTCTTGTAACAAAGGGCCAGTCAGTAGACACCGGCACACCCTTGGTATCTATTTCTTAATCAGGGGGTATCAGGGTAATGTTAGAAGTATTAAAAAATCTATGGGAGACATCAGGAATTGCTACCATGACATGGCAGCAGGCAGTTATGATCGCCGTTTCATTCCTCTTGTTGTACCTCGCTATCAAAAAGCAGTTTGAGCCTTTGCTCTTACTCCCTATCGCATTCGGAATGCTCCTTACGAATCTCCCGTGGCCGGGCGGCGGAATCTTCCACCCCGAGTGGTTTGACGGCGAGATCAACTGGGCAGCTTTAGGCGGCGCTTATCACGATGCTGCCGGCAACCACATCGATCCGGGTCTTTTCGACTTCCTGTACATCGGCGTTAAGATGGATATCTTCCCCTGCCTTATCTTCATGGCAGTAGGCGCTATGACAGACTTCGGACCGTTGATCTCAAGACCTTCGTCCTTCTTCATGGGCGCAGGCGCACAGTTCGGTATCTCTGCCGCATTCCTTCTCGCATGCATCTTCGGTTTTGATCCCCAGGGTGCTGCTTCCATCGGAATCATCGGCGGTGCTGACGGCCCGACGGCTATCTATCTCACATCCAAGCTCGCTCCGGAACTCCTGGGCGGTATCGCTATCGCAGCATATTCATACATGGCTCTGATCCCTATGATCCAGCCGCCTATTATGAAGCTGTTTACAACCAAGAAAATGCGTCAGGTCAAGATGGAACAGTCCAGACCGGTATCCAAGGCAGAGAAGATCTGCTTCCCTATCATCGTTACCGTTGTCTGCGTTCTCATCCTTCCTTCAGTCGCACCTCTCCTTGGCTGCCTCATGCTCGGTAATCTCTTCAGAGAATCAGGTGTTACTGACCGTCTTTCCGACACAGCCCAGAATGCTATGTGCAACATCGTAACCATCATGCTCGGAACTTCCGTCGGTGCTACAGCAGTCGGCGCAAGATTCCTCAAGCTTGAAACCCTCATGATCATCGGTATCGGTCTCCTTGCATTCGCATTCGCTACAGTCGGCGGACTTCTCATCGGCGATCTTATGTATGTCCTTTCAAAGGGCAAGATCAACCCGCTCATCGGCGCAGCAGGCGTTTCTGCCGTTCCTATGGCAGCACGTGTTGCTTCCAAGGTCGGCCAGAAGGAAAATCCTTCCAACTTCCTGCTCATGCATGCAATGGGTCCTAACGTTGCAGGCGTTATCGGTTCTGCAGTTGCAGCCGGAATCCTGCTCACACTCTTCGGCTAAGAGTTTGTAAACTAAATAACCTAAAGAGGCTGTCTTCTGTATTGAAGGCAGCCTCTGTTAGTTATTCAGGTAATCTCCAGGATATTACAATCCTAACCGGGTTTTGTATCTGTCCAGTTCGTGGATAACTTCCCACATCACATTGACTCCGTATTCGAGCTGCGAAGAAGGTGCCGGTCTTCTCATGACATAGGTAAATCCGGCGTCCTGAGCTGTTCTTACGGCCCTGTCCATATGATAATCACTGGTAATTAATACAATGGAAAAAGTCGGATCGACCATTTGAGCCGCATTGCGGAAATTCTCTATCGTGGTCGTTGCCTGATCTTCAAGGATCATCTGATCTTCAGGCACACCGCGTTCGATAAGAAGATCACGCATGACTGCTGCTTCAGTCTTTCCTTCCTCATTCGGATTGCCACCGGTAAGGATAAGCTTGGAATACGGATAAGTGTACGCATACTTAGCAGCAATATCTACTCTTTCCAAAAGATCCTGGGTCGGCTGGCCGTTCTGGAGCGCAAGACCTAAGACGATCGCATTGCCCGCCGATCCTTTATTCTTTACCATTCCTCCGATACAGATTTTCGCGCTGAGGACAAGAACGAGACCCACAGCCAGAACAAGTGCGAGCCTTAAGACCCATCCGATGAACTTAAGAGCTTTCGATTTCATTGCCGTGAAAATACCGAATCTTATATCAATTGACAAAACCAGGAATGCAGCGCAAATTACCAGTTCGTACTTGAAGATCTTTATGTATGAATCCTTAAGGACGACAGCATTGATGCGCTGTGTCATAATAACCGACAGATATACCGTGAATGCAACAGCAATTAAGATACATAAGCTGCCGAAAAACCGTCTCAATGCACTCTTCTTTCTCATGATACACCTCACAGGTATTTATATCTTTTCCTGCATTATATCAGGTAGTTATTTATTTGTTTTTCTTTATAGCATGAAAACAGGTTCTTTTTGGAGTCTTCGGAAAAGACGTGGGACATATACGTTGTATTCGCGGGGAATTTTGAGGGTGCACCCTCAAAATTCCATCAAACGTTAGAAAAAGAGTTGTCCCACATATTTTCCGAAGAACCTCTTTTTACCCCTTTCGCGAAAAACCCCTCCGGAGGAAAACCTCCGAAGGGGCAACTGTCAGTTATTTGATTTGTCCGTTACAGACTTTCTTCAGATCAAGCTTTAAGTCGTCGGAGCGTCCTTTGCATCGTCGCTGCCGTTTACTGTCTTGTCCAGATCGCCTGTGTTAAGGGTTACGGACTGTACATTCTCAAGGCCTGATACTGTGATATTCTTGTTGACCATTGCATCGTATGTGCTGGCCTTCATAATCTCCCTGATATCAACGCCTGTAGCTTCCTTAACAGATTCAATTGTCTTAGCAAGTACTGAAGGTACATATGCTCCCATGTTGCTTACGCCGGAGTCGCCGCCGTTGCCGGAATCGATAATTGTAACCTTATCGATTGTGGACAGAGGCTCAGCGATAGCAGCTGCCATTTCAGGAAGTGCCTTAACGATCATTTCCATCATAGCTGCCTGGCCGTACTTCTTCATAGCTTCAGCCTTCTTGTCGATAGCTTCTGCCTCAGCTAAACCCTTAGCAGCGATTGCTTCAGCTTCAGCTTTACCCTTTGCTGCGATAGCATCAGCTTCTGCCTTACCCTTTGCTGCGATAGCATTTGCTTCCTGCTGTCTTGCGAACAATTCAGCTTCTGCCTGAGCCTTCCTTGCATCAGCTTCCTTCTGCTTAGCGAAGAGATCTGCCTCAGCCTGGATCTTCTTAACTTCCTGCTGCTTCTCGAGTTCGAACTTCTCAGCTTCAGCCTTTCTCTGTCTCTCATAGAGAGCTGCGTCTGCTGCCTGCTGCTTTGCAAACTTCTCTGCTTCTGCCTTCTTCTTAACTTCAGCATCGAGAGCCTGCTCTTTAACTTCAGCTTCTTTTCTCTTGAGATCAACTTCCTTCTCCTGACGTGCGATGTCAGCATTGGTCTTTGTTACCTCAATCGTCTTACGCTGATTCTCTTTCTGGATCTCATATGCTGCGTCAGCCTCAGCCTGCTTTGAATCCTCAACTGTCTTAAGTTCAGCTCTCTTGATAGCAAGCTCATTCTGCTTTACAGCGATCTCTGTATCTGCAAGAACCTTTGCATCGTTTGCTTCCTTCTGAGCCTGAGCCTGAGCGATTGCTACGTCTCTGTCAGCCTGAGCCTTTGCGATCGAAGCATCCTTCTGGATCTTAGCCATGTTGTCCTGACCAAGAGCATTGATGAGATCTTTCTCATCTGTTACGTGCTGAACGTTGCAGGAGATGATCTCGATACCGAGGCGCTTCATGTCTTCCTGAGCTTTCTGCTGAACCTCGTCACCGAACTTCTTTCTGTCGTTGCAGAGGTCCTTCAGTGTGATCGTACCGATGATCTCTCTCATGTTACCCTGCAGGGAATCAACGAGGGAATCTGCGATCTGCTGCTCTTTCATGTTGAGGAAGTTCTTCATGGCGAGTTTAACGCCTTCTCCTTCGCTCATCACTCTTACCTTTGCGACTGCGTCGATGTTTACACCGATGAAGTCTGCTGTAGGTACATAACCGTCAGTCTTGATGTCGATCGAGATCTGCTTGATGAGGAGTTCATCCTTTCTCTCGAAGAAGGGCATCTTGAGCCCTGCTCTACCGATCAGGATCTTAGGATTCTTACGAAGACCTGAGATGATATATGCCTTGTCCGGCGGTGCCTTTACATAGCTGCAGATTATGATGATGATTACTACCACAGCGATGATTGCTGCCGCAATGATCGGGCCTGTTAAACTAATTGAAAAACCTGGCATTTCCATATCCTCCATTTCTTTAAAAAACCCCACACCGTGTTAACCGCGGTACGGGGACGCCAAACGTTTACAAAGATATTTTACAATATGGGTACCCCCGGTCAAGAAAAATCGTATCTGCAGTAATCCGATTTGTACATTTGAATAATTCGGATTATTCCCGGTTGTGCGGGTTTAATATTTTTGAACAATTTTGGAGGCGCGAGTGAAGGCTCAAACGCAACTATAGATGGCTTTCGAGAGGATAAACAAATAAAAAGACTGCCTCAAACAGTGTTTTGAGACAGCCTCTTCAATTAAATCATCTGTGATCTCAGATCAGGGATCCGCTTAATAGTCTGAACCGATGAAATTCGGATCAACTTCACAATTGGTGATCTTACCGCCGGAGATATCGTATCCGATGACCTTTGAGTTGTAGGAATCGCCACGCTGGTCATAGATGTTTGCCATTGCGAGATAGTATCCGTTCGGCATGGGCTTCATTTCAATTTTAGAAGTTGCAGAGAATGTGACCGTTTCACCTTCAACCTCGGATGTCATTCCGTATGCATCTGATGTCGGATACATAGGTACGACCGTATCCTTAGGCTGCAGTTCAAGGTATCCCTTCGTATATACCATTAAATTCTCCGGATCACTGGTATCAGGGAACAGGCTTATGCCCTTGATCTCGAATTCTTCGGTATCACGGTCATACGAGAAAAGCAGATACGCGTCATTACCATTATAAAGCACGTGTGAGCGGTATTCGATGCTTGAGAAGGTCTTGGATGTTATTTCCAGTGCCAGGGGCTCACCGTCCAGGAATACCCATTCTCCTTCAAATTCACTGCAGAGATTACCTTCACCGTCGAGATAAACATAATTGTCCTGGCCATAGTATGTTATTACGCCGCTGTCTTCATCCAAAACCGCCAGCTCGAAAGCATAAGCCTGTGTCATGCTCTGCAATGAATCTGATACGGGAATGGTGAACGTGTTTCCGTCGGTAACAGGCATTGTTTTCTCAAAATCGTAGAACTGTCTGATATCAAGGACCTGCGGTTTGACATCCGTCAGAGTCTTAACGGTCTCGAGCATTCCGTCATTGAGACATCCGGAGATCTTATAGAAGTACAGCGCCTGAGTATAAGGATCTTCGCAGATATCATATACGTAATTTAAAAAATAATGCAGTCCGTTATAAGAAGAGATACTTCCCGGAAGATAGATGCTTATACCCTGGGTATCGGCAAGACTTCCGTTCTGACGGTGATACAATATGGTTTCATCAACAAGTCTGGAGATCTCTGCGCATTCCTCAGGATAATTATCGATCATGAGATCAGCATAACAGCCGAGATCCACAAGGTTATAAATATCGTAAGCATCTGATGCCATATGAGGCGAATTATCGCTGCAGCGTCCGATCTCAGCCAATACACTGATATCTTCGGCAGCATCTTTGAGCTGGTGCTTGGTGAGTTCAGAATAAGCCTTATACAGTTCTTCAGCTTTCTTTGCATCCAGTACCGCAAAAGTAACATTATCAGAGTAACCGATATATTGGAAACCGATGTTCTGTTCCATGTAGTAATCGGTATAGGTATCCGCTACCGCCTGGGCTACTGCCGCAGGACTCATGGTCGGATCTTCGCTCATCTTCTCCAACAGACCAATGTAATTCCATCCGCTGTTGGGTTCTGATTCTTCGCTCAGGGCATAGTATGAGGCAAATCCGTACAGCGAGTGTGTAACTTCAAGATTTGACATCAGGCATGCATCATAACCGATAATGTCAAACGCGGGATTCTCAGGATCAGGTTTGTAGACATTTGAGAGTGCCTGGTTGACGGTCTTCAGGCTCATGTTTCCGCCGCCGAAAATAGAGTCATGACCATAACCGAAAGGTCCGCCGCCGTGATCCCAGAGAACGAGCATCGTATGATCTGCAGGATAATCATCTTTACAGAAACGCAGGAAATCAGACAGAGTATTCGGATCGGTAGCACGCTGAAGAGGGAAATTCTCAACTTCTTCAAAATATCTGTCTTTGGTTATTACAAATCTCTGTGTCTTATTGGGATTAATGAATGTGTTCTCCCATCTTGTGGCACCGCCCGTCTGAATTACAACCGTAATGTTATCTGACAGTTCAGGTGTCAGCATCTCAATGATGTCTTTGGATGCCGCACCGCTGTCCGGAGGTGCTACGATCGTCTCATCAATTACATATTCGCTTCTTGCGGTCGGTTTCTCGGGATAGTAAAGAAATTCCGGTAAAGGAAGATTATTCTTATTCAGATCGTTAGAGTAGGTCTCGAGCTCCCCGAAATAACCCTGCAGAGTCTCCTGACGTCTCTGTTCTCTTTCGTTATTGATCTGCATCCTGGTGGTCATGGAGAGATCATTCTCATAAATATCTTCCAGATCTGCTCCGACCATATAAATACAGATCGTCCATGTATCATCAGGATCTACTCCGGGCATGGCAGCGATACGTGCTGCGCCTTCCTCATCATAAGGAGACTGTTCAATGATCTGTTCCTGAGTTACTTCATCATCCATGTGAAGCAGATACAAAAGGACATTAGCGTACTCAGAATACTCATAGATCTTGATACCAATGGAAAGGACTATTGCCGCAACAAGGACCCAGCAAAGGACTTTTAAGCCGGGACGAAGTGCAAGGCGCGGAATGCGGATATACCACGGTGCATCCTTGTAATGCTCCTTAAGCTTCCTTCTGTCTTCCTTTTTGGTTTCTTTCCAACGCTGTTTACGCTCTTTTTTTGCTATCTTCTTCTGAAGCTTCTTCTCTTTCTTCTGAGCTTTTTTGAGCTGCCTCTTCTCCGCTCTGCTGAGTTCCTTCACCTCTGCAGCAGCTGCTGCCGCAACGGAAGACGCCGCAGCTTCTTCTGTCTGCGTCCCGACCGTTTCCGTTGTCTGTGAGTTAACTTCAGTCTCTGAGATCAATGTCTCATCATTTCCCACATTATTTGTGGTATCGTCCATAAATACACCCTCCTCACAAAAGTATTTGACATGTAGATAATTTAGCAAAAAAAATCAAAAAATACAGATTTTGTTGTGAATTGTCTTTTATGCGTGGCGAGATGCAAATTAACGTAAAAAGAGGATGCCGTTTAAGACATCCTCTTGAAGTAAGTATTTTTATTTAATTAAGTATTTCCGAAGAAATAAACGAATCCCAGAACGTGGAGCACGACACCTGCAATGCAGAAGAAGTGCCATACCATATGCGAGAACTTAAATCTTCTTTTTGAGGGCGCGAAAAAGATTCCTATCGTGTAAACGATCGCACCCGACAAAAGGAGCCAGAAACAGACGAGAGATGTGTTCCTGTAAAACTCAACGATCCTGAATATGATCGCCCAGCCCATTGCCGCATAGATAAAATATGTAAATCCTTTTCCGACCCTTGTGTGATATGCAAGTGCGGTAACCAGTACGCCTGCAATAGCCATCGCAGCTTCCAAAGCCCAAAGGACAGCGCCTGAGATAGGATCCAGAATATTAATGCAGATAGGTGTATATGCACCCAAAATAGCGAAATAAGCAACACTTCTGTTGACCTTGTTCATGACTCTCTTATGGGGAGTTCCGTGCTTCATGAGGTGATATACCGTAGACATGATGAGCGCCAGGATCAAAGTAATGATAAACGCGGATATAGCGATAACGGACATGACAACGTGCGCCGGTGAGACGCCGTCCACAGCCGCAACCCTTATATATGTGTTTATTGAAGCAAAGGGAAGTAATCCCAAAAGATAAAGGACAACGACACCGGAAGTGATCGAGTTGCCGACTTCTTCACCGAATGTCTCATATGTCTTGTGGATACCTCTCTGGACTGCACGCTTGGAGCTCTCAAACCATGTAAGATCCTTCAGACCTTCCTCGAGAGGATCCTCTCCGGTCTGTGCGGCATGCTTCTTATCGTCGCTTCCCGCGAGCAAAGTTTTCCAAAACTTATTGTTCTTTGCCATTGATCTGAATCTCCATGCAATTAGTCAACTGATACATTTTACAGGGTGAGGGATATGTTTTCAACCTGGTGCGGTATTACTGCCGCCGGAAAGCCTTTACTGTTCACTCTTATCGCCGGAAACCGGAGCACCCAAATGGACCGGTCTGACAGGTGCTTTCCTTACGTTTTTAACGGAAACCTCTTCACCGGGCTCAGCCTTTGGAGCACCCAATTGTATTGCCTCATCAGGCTTTGGCTTCGGTGAACCCAATGGGATTGCTTCATCAGACTTCGGCTTTGGAGCACCGAGCGGGATTGCTTCGTCGGACTTTGGTTTTGGTGAACCCAAGGGAATCGCTTCGTCAGACTTCGGTTTTGGAGCGCCGAGCTGAATGACTTCCGGCTTCTTCTCAGCCTTTTCCGGGCCTGATCCCAAAGCTTCGACTTTCTCTTGTTCGGGAGCATTGACACCGATATGGACAGGACGGACGGGAGCCCGTACTCCGGCACGCTTTTCTGAATTGTCTTCCTTAACTTCTTCAGCTTTCTTTGCTTCTGCCGGAGGAGCTTTTTTCTTCTCGACAACCTTTTCAACAGGCTTGTTCTTGCGTGTTATATCGGCAGGAGTCTGAGCCGTGACCGGCGCGCTGATAACTGTACCGAGAACATCCGGTTTCTCAGGAGCTTCTGATTTTTTGACCGGAACAGGCGCAGCCTGATTTGCCGTCATAGGATTGAGCTGTTCGGAAAGATAAGCTCTTCTGTAGAAGCGTACAACCCTGAATATTAAAGGCCAGATGACCGCAACCGGAAGGATCCAGTATACGATCGATGAAGCTGTTTCATTCCCTACATATTTAGAGAGCGCGGCAAAAGGAGCCTGCATCACTGCATATATGGCTCTCAGACATAGTGATCCGAGAATATGGAGCATGCTGGCATTCTCACCCTTAATAAGCTCGGGAGCCGGATAGAACCACAAGGGGAAAAACGCAAGAAGGCCATATGCTGCAAGACCCCAGTTGATCCATTCTTTTTTCTTGAATGCCGCGAAAAAAGGCAGAAAAACAATAAAGAACAGCGCATAAAGAAAACTGGCAATCTGCTCATAAAGAGAAAAGTCTCTGGGGATTATCTGACCGTATGTAAAATAGAGCGGCTTAAAACATACGAAAGTCAGTGCTCCCGCGATAAGCCCCAAAAATACGCATGTGAAGTAGTCTCTTCTCATATATCCCCTTAGAAAGAGTTAAGGTCGGCCCAAAGAAGCCGACCTTATTTTAATACAAATAAATAGTTTATAAAATGCCGTTATTCCTGAGCAGGTTCGTCAAGGGACCTCAGATACTTTACTTTGAGCGATTTGATCGAGACGCCTCCTGCCTGGAAATGAGCTCTGAAGACACAGTTCTTTGCATACATCATGCATTCGACCGTCTTTGATACAAGCTCGCCGTTCGTGCCGTTCCAGGTTATTACTGATACCGGAATACTCGTAATGTAAAGAGTCATAGGGATCTGGGCGAGTTCTCCCAGATTGGAGTAACCGGTAAATTCAAGTGATATATAACCCTGCCTTGAGCTTGTGATTCCGAATACAAAATCCTTGCCTCTGGAGGTTTTTGTTTTGCATTCAAATGTAACTTCATCCTCCAGTGTATAGAAGACATCAGTATCAACTTCAACATCGTCATCTGAGAAGGGACTGTCTATATGGCTGATCGTAACTTCATTGCCTTCCACTCTGTCCATCGCCGGAGTATGCATTGCAAAATTCAGGATATTGACCGCATTTCTCTGAAGCTCTGCGCGGGTTATGTTCGTGCCGTCGCCTTCTGTCAGTTCGCGGTAAGTATCAGTCTCCATCAGGTTTTCTTTTTCGACGCTGGTGCAGACCATGTATACGTCATTCTGAGATCTTGCCATAACGGAATGATCCTCGAGATTGAATTTCTCGGCCATCGTGACTTCCTTGTTTATGAAGGCCCACCAGTCTGTCATTACAAGACCTGTGAAGCCCCACTGCTCCCGGAGGATCATGGTGTTCTGATCGTAGTTGTTGGCACTGTAGATGTCATTGATGCGGTTGTAGCTCGTCATGATGCATCTTGCGCCGCCCTCCCTGACTGCGATCTCAAATGCGGGGAGATAGATCTCACGAAGCGCACGGGATGAGAGAGTAGAGTTCATCTCACGTCTGTGTGTCTCGCGGTTGTTTGCGCAAAGATGCTTGATTACAGGTGTAACACCTGACTTCTCAAGTGCCTTTACCTGTGCTACTGCCATAAGACCCGTAAGGAGCGGATCTTCCGAGAAATACTCGAAGTTACGTCCGTTCAGAGGATGTCTGTGGATATTGATTCCGGGGCCTAAGAGGGCATCGATCTTATTCGAGAGCATCTCGATGCCGAGGTAAGAATAAAGCTCTTCAACGAGTTCAACGTTAAAGGTTGAAGCAAGGCTTGTTCCGTTAGGAAGCGAGAACGCTTTCTTTCCCGAATCAAGTCTCATTCCGGAAGGACCGTCTGTACAGCAAAGCGTGGGAATTCCCAATGCTTTGAGCTCTTTCGTGACACCTCCGAATGCCGCGGCCGTTCCGATCGTAACCTTGGGGCTTCCCATTCCCTCACCTCTGATAATGAGAGAAAGATCTTCGTCCGTGAGCTGGGCGACAAACTCATCCATCGTGTTCCTGCCGTGTTTTACATCTGTAAGCTTGATACCCTTATCTCCCGTCTGCGGAATCTCGGGACGCACGCGCTCCATTCTGGTTTCGAGATAATTTACCGCAGCAAGAGGTGTATCTTCTTCACCCTTTGAATATGTTCCGTCACCGTTGGGAATTGCGATGAGACGCTTGAACGGCTTAGTGGGAGCCAGTGCCGTGCCGGCCTCTTCGAGCATTCTGTCATTGGCAAGTGTGATGGAACCTACCTTCTCTGCAGAGATAAAGTCGCTTCCCAGGAAGAACTCATATGTGCCCTTCTCGAGTACAAAACCCGTCGTTCCCAATCCCGTTCTGCCGTCATCGTCAAAAGATGCGAATCTTCTTGCAGGAGCCGTGATGGTAACCGTCTCCTCGCCGCCCTCAGGGATCATGCCGGTCTTCGTAAATCCGACCAGAACTCTGGAAGGCTTGGAAAGCTTGCCGTCAGGAGCTTTGCAGTAAAGCATTACTGCCTTTTTGCCTGATGATCCGCCAGTATTCTTAACTGTGACACGGACAACAATGATATCTTCCTTGCTGAATCCGAATTCCTTGTCCTTTAACTCGAAAGTCGTATATGAAAGTCCTGCGCCAAACGGATAAAGAACATCATCCGGTGCAAAAGTCGAAAAATATCTGTAACCGACGAAAATATCGTCATGATAAATATCTTCGTGAAGATCCTTGCAGAAATATTCTGTTGAAGGGTAGTCGTCTAATGACTCCGCGATCGTATCGGGAAGGCATCCGGACGGATTGTCTTTGCCTGAAAGGATCCTTGCAACGCTTATGCCTCCGATCATGCCGGCCTGCCATACATAGAGCACGGCCTTGATGTCGTATTTGGTTACGAAAGACATATCGATAATGTTGCCGACATTGAGAAGAACGACCGTATTATCAAACGCTTTGGACACGTTCCCGAGCATGGCCTCTTCGCTGTCACTTAAGAAATATGCGCCCTTCTCGGCTGAATTGTCCCTGTCCTCACCTGCAGTCCTCGCAATAATGATCACCGCTGTATCATTGCGTGATGCCATTGTTTCCGCGAGTTCTTCTGACACAGGCATCTCGGCCTGAGACCATGCCTCCTTGCCCCAGCCGAGTCCCGTGTCGATGGGATTCTCTGAATCCCATTTGTCGTATATGTCCATGAGCCCGCTATCCAAAGTGATATCCGGGCAGTCATTAAGACCTTCTCTGATGTCCGTTACGTGGTTTACATTTACCATTCCGCCTGAACCGGTTCCGGACTTGTAATAGTGAGTCTGCATCCTTCCGAAAAGAGCAACCCGGGAACCTTTCTTCAAGGGAAGAACATTATTCTTGTTCTCGAGCATTACTATGCCTTCAGAGGCAGTTCTTACCGCAGCTTCCGTATATTCTTTCCAGTTAAGGGTTATCTCATTCATTGAAAAAACCTCCGGTTCTATGATTGATGGTGTCGCGAAAAAGCGTAACTGTATTGAATATACAGCATTTCAGAAACGACTGATTTAATTTTACTTGCTTTTATTTTGTTTTTCTTGTTTTCAAACACACGGTATGTAAACAAGCCGTAAACATTGGATAAATGCCCTGTTTTATTGTGGATTTTGAAAATATATGCAAGGTTTCTGATATGAATAACAGAGGTTCAGTCATATAATGTGCGTTATTCAAAACAGGAAGGATCTTATGGCACCGAAAAGAACCGACACAGATATGACAAAGGGCTCCCCTTTCTCGATCATACTCAAGTTCACGATGACACTGCTGTTAGGAAACGTTGCCCAGCAGCTCTATAACATCGTGGATACCATCATCGTCGGAAGATATGTTGATCCGCTGGCACTGGCAGCCGTCGGATCGACCGGTACCATTATGTTTCTCATGTTCGGAACCTCTAACGGAATGGTATCCGGATTCTCGATAGTAACAAGCCAGAAATACGGTGCGGGAGACGAAAAAGGAGTTAAGGCCTCCGTTACCAACGGCCTCTATCTCTCGCTTGCCATAGCCGCACTCATTACGGTCGTCGGTCTTATATTCATGCGTCCCCTGCTCAATCTTATGAATACACCGGAGGATATCTTCGATTATGCCATCGTTTATATCTCGACCATCTGCGGAGGGATCGTCTGCGTCATCATGTACAACTACTGTGCATCCCTGATGAGGGCAGTCGGCAACAGCAAGATGCCGTTGATCTTCCTTTTGTGCTCGGCTGCAACCAACGTGGGACTGGATCTCCTGTTTATCATAAGATTCCATCTGGGAACATACGGTGCAGCCCTCGCGACCGTTATCGCCCAGGGTCTTGCGGTCATTCCGTGCATCATCTACATCTATAAGAAGATGCCGGTATTAAGACCATCCAAAGAAGACTGGAAACTTGATCTCAAGATCATAAAACAGCAGCTCCGTCTTGGAATTCCGATGGCTGTCCAGTACAGCATCACGGCATCCGGAACAGTCATCATGCAGAGCGCCTTCAACACATTTGATTCCGTCGCTGTCACAGCTATCACTGCCGCAAGCAAGTTCCAGGGCATTATCACCATGGGCATGTTCTCGGTCGGCCAGACGATGGCAGCTTATGCCGGCCAGAACTACGGTGCCCGCAACATGAAGCGCATCAGGCAGGGTATCCATGCCGCGCTCAAGATCTATGTCGTCTACTCAGTAATTGCCGCAGTCGTTGCTATTCTCGCAGTACCCCACGTCCTGTGGATATTCTTCGACACAGAAGTTGACGTCTCGCTCTATATTCCGTGGGCAATGCCTTACATCATCGAGTGCGCTGTCTGCTATTTTTTCCTGGCCATGATATTCATCTACAGACATACGATCCAGTCCGTAGGCTATGCAAGCATCGCGATGATCCTGGGATTTGTGGAACTCGGCGCGAGAATGATCACGTCGTTCTATTCTATCTATGTCCATAACTACTATATCGCCGTTGCATCAGACCCGTTAGCATGGGCTGCTGCCGGTATCGCAGGAATGTTTATAGGGATATTCATTTTCAGGAAGATCGAGCGTAAATGGGCGGCTGATAAATTAACCGTTTAGACCGGTTTTGTTGTTTCAGTCTGTTTTGAGTTAAAAACATCGTATTCCCAACCATAGATGTTTTCCGACTGGACATCGTAGATTATAAAGTAGTAATGACCTTCTTCGAAGTTCTCTTCCTGGGAATAAGTAAGCGTTATCTTTGTAGGATATTTATCCATAACTGTGCCGGAATTATAGATTGTATCCCAATCAGATCCGTTCTTCTTTGCAACTACATAAATGTATTGCCAGACGTAATTCGGCGCCCGCCAGTCAAGAACGATATCAAACTCAAATGTGTTGGTATCATAATAGCATTCGGTATATGAATCCCAACCGGGTCCGGACATGTAACTGTCCTCGATCATATCGAAATAGTTTTTCATGAATTCCAGTTCGGGAAGATCATAATCGTATATACCGGCAAGCACACTGGGATTTGCCAGAAGGTAATGATTATCCTTTTTAACGAATTGAAGTGTGTAAGTCTTCAGTATCCGGCTTTCCTCTTCAGCCATCAGCATATTGAAATCAGCGGCTCCCAGGAAAACATCCCTCTTATCGATTATCTTGCTGTAGTCTTTCCAGGATAATGTGACGTCAACCGTATATTTCTTATCGAAAATACTTGCCTTATAGCTGGACTCGTCTATCTCATATTCTATCGTGGATGCGATCATATTTCTGACCAAAAGCATATTATCGGTTACATGATAAGTGTTTTCATCAAATTCCATGACTACGGGCATGTCGTTGATTATCCCGTAAGGAGCAACATTACAGTATTGTTTTAATGACTCGCCGTCACACGATGCGATTGCCACACAGATCTTATCAATAACCCCGTAAATCTTCTCTTCGGAATAGGAACGGTTATTTTCTTCACGTGCATCACCGGACTCATCTGTGGATCCGGTCACAGTGCATGCTGCCAATAAAAATATACTGACAAGTATTAGAACCGCTGCTGTTACCCTTTTTCTCATCGAAAAGATTACCTCCGTCAAACGCTATTATATAGCATTTGAAAAAATGAGGCTGTCCCATTTTATTGAGACAGCCTCATAAAATTCAGTTAATTGCAACAATTAAGCTTAGGATCAAGCCTTACCGTCTGAACCGAGAACGTACTTAATCTTGTGAGCAACCATGTCCTTAACTGCCTGACGAGCGGGCTTAAGGTACTGACGGGGATCGAAGTGATCAGGATGCTCTGCGAAATACTTACGGATGTTACCTGTCATAGCAAGACGGATATCAGAGTCGATGTTGATCTTGCAGACTGCGAGTGTAGCTGCCTTACGGAGCTGCTCTTCAGGGATACCAACTGCATCAGGCATATTTCCGCCGTACTCGTTAACCATCTTAACGAATTCCTGAGGTACGGAAGAAGAACCGTGAAGAACGATCGGGAAGCCCGGAAGTCTCTTGATGCACTCTTCGAGAACGTCGAAACGGAGCGGCGGAGGTACAAGGATGCCCTCTTCATTTCTTGTGCACTGAGCTGCTGTGAACTTATATGCACCGTGGCTTGTTCCGATAGCGATAGCGAGTGAGTCACAACCTGTGCGGGAAACGAATTCCTCAACCTCTTCAGGTCTTGTGTAGCTCTCGTGGCCGGCCTCTACGACTACTTCGTCCTCGATGCCTGCGAGTGTACCGAGCTCAGCCTCAACAACTACGCCGTGATCGTGAGCGTACTCAACAACCTGCTTTGTGAGAGCGATGTTCTCCTCGAATGACTTGGAAGAAGCGTCGATCATGACGGATGTGAAACCGCCGTCAATGCATGACTTACAAAGCTCGAATGTATCACCGTGGTCAAGGTGAAGAGCGATCGGGATCTCAGGATTCTCGATGATAGCTGCCTCAACAAGCTTTACGAGATATGTGTGGTTAGCATAAGCTCTTGCGCCCTTTGAAACCTGAAGGATAACAGGGCTCTTAAGCTCGCCTGCTGCCTCTGTGATTCCCTGGACGATCTCCATGTTGTTTACGTTGAATGCGCCGACTGCATAGCCGCCGTCATAAGCCTTTTTGAACATCTCGGTCGTTGTTACCAATGCCATATATATGTCCTCCTGGATAATTTTAATAACGTACTTATCTTACAATCTTTTCGCCAAAACTCAACCGCAAAAACAAGGAAAGTGAGTTGAATTAACAGAAGATTTCCATATTAGAGATATTAATTCGGGCAAATGATTTTCGGAAGGGTAAAAACAAGGTTAATCTAGGCTAATTCCATGCGTTGACTACTATTTATAAAAAAAGTAAACTTTTCGGGGCATCAGCGTTACTGATACCTGATCCGGAGGAGAAGTTAGTGGATAATCAGAACCTGGCAGCGGACGGAAGACTTGTGGTCCCTTACGATAATGACCGCAAGACGATCACTTTTTACGATACTTTCGTCGATATCAACGGAGATGTTGTCAAGTACGACGATATCGCCGTGATTCAGTCGGGCGCGCTGAATTCCTCATCCATGATCTACTTCTATTTCAGTAAGTCATTCACTTATAATTTCGATTTCACCACATATGACGGTGTCAAACACAAATTCAAGCGCAGCGGCTATTCAGCGTACGGGATCGGCACCTACAGCCGCATCAAAAAGGAGTATGATGCCGTTTCTGCCCCGTTTTACAAAATTGTCGTAAAAAATGTCTGCGAGCGCCTGATCGACAGGATCGGCAACGGCGCAACCGCCAATATCTGCGGGCTCGTTATCACAAAAGACAAGATCACTTACGAGAAACACAAGAAGACGGTCGAGATAGACAAAAGCAATTTCGACCGCGCGGTAAACAGCAATTCATACATGAGTAATCTCGCACAGATATATATCAGAGACGAGAAACGTCCTGTGTTCAGCTGTTCGCTCAATGAACCAAACGCAAGGCTCATCGTTCCGGTCGTTAATTATTTCTTCGAATACAGGGTAAATGATGCTTCTGAAAATAAGCCTGAAGTCAATCCTTATGCCGGTCCGTATGCAAATACGGAGCTGGATCAGAGCTCCTCATCCGGGAATAACTGATCAGAAAAGGCGCCTTATCTGGGCAGGTAGCCGGTCTCTCCGTTGACCTTAGTCTTCTTCTCTTTTTTGACGCTAACAATATAACTAACGATTCCGAAAACAGGGATCATTATAACTGCGGAGCAGAGCAGGATATAGCCTAAACGGGTATCTGTGCAGTCCATGAGTTCATAACGGATAGTCCAGCCGTTTGCAGCGGTCGTCTCCATTCCTGTAAGGGCTTCGTTATAGTATCTGAGAGCTTCGGTTTCCTGGCTTTTTATGGTTCCGATAAAAGTCCTGGGCTCCATCTCGATCATCCTCGTCTTGCCGTCACAATAATCATATGTGGCAAGGGTCAGGGCATCCAGGTATTCTTTGTCAGCCTTCTTGGAAACCGAAAGCGGCATGATCGATCCGTCAGCCATCCAGATCAGGTAATAGTAGGAGTGTCCGGTCGGGATAAAATACTCTGTCTCGGTCTCTTCGGCATATTCTCCAAAACAGGCAATTACTTCATAGGATATCCATTTGTCAGTATATGCTGACTTGTTGGGCTGCGCCTCTTCATATGTTCCCGCAATCCCTCCGAAAATGAGGTTTCTCATAAAGAAAATAATTATACCGAAGAAAACAAACGCAACTAACGATATGATAAGCAGCTTGGTATTTTTCACGTAACCTGCCCCCCGGAACAGAAATAACTGACCGCTATTGTATCACAAAGCCGAAAATCACGGCAAAATACAGTGCCGGCTGTGATTTTTACGATGAGAGCGGGTGCAAAAATGAGAATTATTATCAATTTTTGTTGAAATTGATAATCAGTTTCATATTGACACTCAATCCGGCCGCCAATATAATACCTTCCGCAACCGAAAATATATAAAAAGGAGCGGGAAGTCACTTGCCGGCATTTCTTAACAAAACGCGGAAAATATACTCAGGGCTGCTTGCAGCACTGATGCTTTTCGTTGTCTGCTCATGCTCCTCTGTAAATACTGACGCCGGAAGCGGCAGGCTCAGCATTGTCACGACTATCTTTCCCGAATATGACTGGGTCAGACAGATTGCCGGAGACAAGATCAGTAACATCGATCTGACGCTTCTTTTGGATAACGGCGTTGACATGCACAGTTTCCAGCCGACCGCACAGGACATCATCAGGATCTCAACTTGTGACGTTTTCGTTTATGTCGGAGGCGAATCTGACGAGTGGGTGGAGGATGCGCTGAAAGAAGCCGTTAATAAGGAAATGCAGGTAGTTAATCTTCTTGATCTTCTGGGCGATAACGTTGTAGAAGAGGAGATCGTCGAAGGCATGCAGGAAGAAGCAGAAGAAAACGGCGAAGAAGAAACCGAATATGACGAGCATGTATGGCTCTCGCTCAAGAATGCACAGATCCTGGTAACGGGAATCGCTGATGCCATGGGAAAAGCTGATCCCGAGAACATGGAAACCTACAAGGCAAACGCTGAAAGTTATAACTGCAAACTGCAGGATCTTGATATAGAATTTGCCACCGTCGCGGGAAGCAGCAGCAAAGATACGATCCTGTTCGGTGACAGATTTCCTTTCAGATATCTTATAGACGACTACGGTCTCAATTACTATGCCGCATTTGCCGGGTGTTCGGCTGAAACGGAAGCAAGCTTTGATACGATTGTTTTTCTCTCAGGCAAGATCGACGAACTGGGACTTAATACCGTTCTTGTCATAGAAGGCGCTGATCATGCGATCGCAAAGACGATCATAGAAAATACTTCAGCCAAGGATCAGGAGATCCTGGTAATGGATTCGATGCAGAGCACTACTTCTGCTGACAGCGCTAAAGGAGTTACGTACATATCGGTAATGGAACAAAACATGGAGGTCCTGAGAAAGGCCCTCGCATAAATTCTATAAGGAACTATGGAACAGCTGATCTGCAAAAAACTAAAGCTCGGATACGAGAATATAACCCTTACGGAAGACCTGAGTTTCAGTGTCGAGAAGGGTGATTATCTTTGTATAGTCGGCGAGAACGGTGCAGGCAAATCGACTCTCATGAGAACGATCCTCCGGCTGCAGAAACCCCTTGCCGGTTCCATAGAATATAACGATGATCTTACCGCTTCGAAGATAGGTTATCTCCCCCAGCAGACCATCGTTCAGAAAGACTTCCCCGCTTCCGTTTATGAAGTCGTTTTATCAGGCTGCCAGAACAGTCTGGGATACCATCTTTTCTATTCCAAACAGGACAGGAAAAGAGCTCAGGATAACATGGAACGCCTTGGAATCAGTGATATCGCGCATTGGTGTTACAGAGACCTTTCAGGCGGCCAGCAGCAGCGTGTCCTGCTTGCCCGTGCGCTCTGCGCAACCGAGAAGATGCTCCTTTTGGATGAACCTGTAGCAGGGCTTGATCCGATGGTAACTTCCGAGATGTACGCGCTTATAGATAAACTCAATGATGAAGGCATCACGATCATCATGATCTCTCACGATATTGCCTGCTCGGTTAAATACGCAAAACATGTTCTTCACATCGGTGACGATTTCTTTTTCGGGACAGTCGAAGACTACAGAAAATCACCTGCAGGAAGCAAATATCTCGGGGAAGGTCATCATCATGATTAATTTACTCCTCAGTTATCTCTCATACCCGTTTGTCAGATATGCCCTTATTGCAGGCGTTCTGATCGCGCTCTGCTCATCTTTACTCGGTGTAATTCTTGTTCTCAAGAGATTCTCATATATCGGTGACGGCCTCTCGCATGTTGCTTTCGGCGCCATGGCAATCGCCGCAGTTGTCGGACTTACTGACCAAATGGCCCTGACGCTTCCTATCACTATAATCTGCGCGATCCTTCTTTTATGGACCGGCCAGAATGCAAAGATCAAGGGAGACGCCTCCATAGCCATGATATCGGTCGGCGCATTGGCTGTAGGTTATCTGTTGATGAACCTTTTCCCGACTTCATCAAATATCTCGGGTGATGTCTGTTCAACACTTTTCGGCTCGGCAAAAATACTCACCCTGACACGTTCTGAAGTGATCCTCTGCATAGTGCTGTCTATTGTTGTGGTTATTGCGTTTATTGCTCTCTACAACAGATTCTTTGCAGTCACATTCGATGAGAGTTTTGCAAAAGCAGTCGGCACCAAAACAACCTTTCTGAACTTCCTGATCGCAACTATAATCGCCGTGATCATCGTTCTAGCAATGAACCTTGTCGGCTCACTCCTCGTATCTGCCCTGGTAATCTTCCCTGCACTTTCCGCAATGAGGATCTTCAAGAGTTTCCGTTCGGTAACGGTTTTCTCTGCGATCCTCTCCGTTTCCTGTGCATTATTGGGAATAGTCCTCTCGATCTTCTGGAGGACACCTGTTGGTTCAACTATAGTCATTGCCGACATCGCTGCATTCGGCGTGTGCTCGCTTATAGGGAAGCTGCGCCGCTGACCGGCGGCAAAACCTGCAGGAAGGGTTATTGCTTCCCTTCCTTGAACATCCTCATCATCTCATTTGTGAGGCTGTAATCATCGGGCTGAAGCTCGATCTCTTCACGGGTGCGCCATTCGGCAACTTTGAGTTCGCCCTCGTCCATCCTGATCGTATCATCACCGTCAACATCGCAGTAGAAACCGACGAGGAGATCGTCAACGATGCCCCATGGCTGCGACTTGTAATAGCGGATGTTCTTTACATGAAGACCTGTCTCTTCCATCGCTTCCCTGGCGACTGTCTCTTCCAAAGTCTCACCGATCTCCGTAAATCCTGCCACCAGTGCGAAATGAGCAAATCCGGTCTTGTATTTCGTCACAAGGATCTTATCGCCGTTCGTGATGCCGACTATAACTGCAGGCACGATCCGGGGATAGATCACATTGCCGCATTCACAGCGCAGTGCGCGCTCTTTATCATCTTTATGGGTTTCCTTACCGCATATGCCGCAGTATTTGTTTCCGCGGTACCAATTGGCAAGCTGGAGCGCCGTAAATGCAAGGAATACGTTCTCTTTCGCGGCTGCTCCGGAACGCCTGAAAGATCTGACATTCACGAATTCATATCCGTCAGGAAGTGTCAGGCTTTCATCCCCGGCATCAAGGAAAAAATAATATTCTTCGTCGAGCGCGAAAAAATAGATAAGCCTGTCACGGTACTCATCGGAAAACTCACTTACACGCGGAAATGCCCCGCCCTTGACGAGGATCTCCTGGTGCCTGAACGCCATTACATAACTGCCTTCGGCAGGTCTTCGCGCCGGATAATAATGATTATCCAGCTTATGGGGAAATATATCCTGGATCATAGATCGGTTTAGAACGTGAAGCTCTCCGGAGCAGCTGTAAATGAACTGAATACAGCTGTTGCATCCTTAAAGTAAAGAACCTGGGTGTTATCGTCATCAGCGCTGTACATGAACTTGAGTTCCGGATGCTTGTCGAGCATGGCAACCTTAACATCGTGTGAATCATCATTGATCAGCTCACCCGATACGCGGAGCCATGTGCCCGTCTCTCCGTCGAAAGCACAGATCTCAGCCTTGGGATTAGCTGCAAGCTGCTGTGAGACCGGCTTAACTTTTCCTGTCTGGATATAGAGCTTGCCCTCATATAAGAGAACCGTGCCAAAAGGTCTTACCCTGGGCTGGCCGCCGTCAACGGTTGCCAGATAATATGTCTTTGTCTTTTCCAAAAATGCGCAAACTTTCTCGATGCCTTCCATAATCCTATTTCCTTTCTGATTTTATATTGCAATTTTCACACCGCTTCGGATAATCGTCAACCGCCAAAGGCCGGACGGCTTTATATTCTTAAACTTCGTAATCAAAACTGCTGCGAACCTTAACAAACGGTCTGACCTTCGTGGTCGCGACCTCAACGTGCAGAGGATTTGATGAATAATTCTTCAGAGCTTCTTCGCTCTCGAAAAGTGAATCGAGCATTGCGTCGCCCGAAGAGCTGGCGAGTTTATCAGTATTTACCTTGATCTCTATAAGGCCCGGGATCCTGCCAAGAAGACCTTCGAGACCTGCCTTGATTCCGGCCTTGATCTCTTCTTTCTCGCTGTCAGAGAATTCGTCCTTAAGCGTCCAAACTATAACGTGCCTTACCATGATCAACCCTCCATTCGAAAACTGCTGTAATTATATCATTGGGAGGTCATGGTGTTGCACAGTTGGAAAAAGCGTGATAATATCATTATTGAACACGTTCAATAATCGGAGATCAATTATGCAAAAAGAAGAAAAGCTCAATATCACAAAGGAAAAACTCATTGATGCAGCCTTCAGTCTTATGGAGGAGATGGATGACCCTTTTAATGTAACTTCCAGACAGATTGCTGAAAGAGCCGGAACCAAGGCTTCCATGATCAACTACTGCTTCGGTTCAAGGGAGAACCTTCTTTACCAGACGTTCCGGAAACAGTACATGAGTTTTCTTAATGAGGACGAGGTCGCAAAGCTCATCGCCTCCGGCATCGAGCCAAAAGAGCTTCTCAAAAAACTCCATTTCATTGTCGCGAAGTGTCTGGTAGAAAACCCAAAATTCACGAAGGCTATCACGGGTCATGTTCTCTTCCATAGAGACCTCTCGCAGGAGTCGTTCAGCTTCCCCTATGTTAAAAAGCATTACGCTGGCCGCAAGACCGATAAGGAATGCAAGCTTATCGCATATGAACTTTCTGCCATGATGCAACTCATCGTGTGCCGCAAAGACGACATCAAAGAGAGCTTCGGCATCGACCTTAACAAGGATAAAGAACTAAAAAAATACATCGACATGAGAGTCGATCTTTTGCTGGGTGACTGATGATGAGATATATCTGTGACTTAAGATCTTTACCTCCCGAAAAGATGAAGACTGCAGGCGGGAAGGCTTCATCCCTGTCTCTCATGATGCAGAATCTTAAACTGAACATTCCGGCCGGATACGTTATCACCGCAGACGGTTTCCGGGACGGGAAGATAACGGAAGACGCGCAGAAAGAACTGGCAGAACTGTTGCCCGGACTTAACAAAAATAAGACTTACGCAGTCAGGTCTTCGGCTATCGGCGAGGACGGCGAGAGCAATTCTTTCGCAGGGCAGTACGAGACATTGACTGACGTCAGTGTTGATAAGATCAGTGACGCGGTGGCACAGGTCGCAGCATCCGCCAAGAGCGTGCGTGTCGAAGAATACAAAACCCGGAATGACGAAGCCGGTGAAGGCATCGGAGTCGTCATCCAGGAGTTCGTAAGACCGGATCTTGCGGGAGTGATCTTCACGTCAGACATAATAACCGGCAAAGACGATAAGATCATCGGAAACTATGTTCACGGCGAAGGCGAGAAGCTCGTGTCAGGAACTGAGAATGCGGAAGAATTCAAGATCGGCGCTGTCGATAAGACCTTCGAGGGCAAAGAAGAGATCGCGCCTTATGCTAAGAGCCTCCGCAAATATTCGCTCGCGATCAGATCTTTTTACGGCTTACCGATGGATATCGAATGGGCAATAGCGAACCGCAAAGTTTATATTTTGCAGGCACGCCCGATAACAACACTCCGCAGAATAGATCCTAAAAACTACGACATCAACGGCACGCGATCGGGCTATAAGCTCCTCACCAAGACCAATGTCGGTGAGATCTTCATGAAACCCGTAAGCCCCATGACCTTCAGCGTTCTGGAGAAGATCAACGACGTGCTTGGCCTGCCTGACTGGCTCGACAACATCAACGGACAGGCATACATGAACATCTCTGTCATGTGCTCTCTGATGGTGAGATTCGGCACTAAGCGTGATAAAGCTTACGAGAAGATCAAAGAGCTCGTTGGAGAGATTCCCGAGGGCGTTGAAGTGCCCATCTCGCCCTTTGATAAGAAGGCATTCCTGAGGAAGATAAAGAACCTCTTCTTTCCAAAAAACAAGTCCAGGCTTACGAAGAAGCAGAAGCACGAGATGGTGCAAAATCTCGACAGCATCTCTGAGAGCCTGATCCTGGAAGTCCGCAAGTTCACGGACAGCAGATCCCTCATGAAGTATTGGGACGACGTGCTCCAGGGTTACCTTAACGACGGCCTCGCTTCGATCATGGCCGAGAGCGGGACTTCGCTTGTGCCGCTTTTCGGAACGCGCAAGAAGATCGCGAAGATCGCAGGAGAAGACATGTCAAACAGGTTATGCACTGGATGCGTCGGCATTATCGACTGCATGAAACCGATGCTGTTGTTAGAGGACGTTGCCGAAGGACGCATGACGCGTGAAGATTATATCCGCGCCTGCGGCCACCGCTCAGCCGATGAGATGGAGCTGATGTCACCCCGTTCGTATGAAGATCCCTCCTTCCCCGATAATCTCCTGAAGGACATGCCTTCAGTCGGTTCGCCTCTGCACCGGATGCAGACCGCTCAAAAGAGCGCTTATGAGGAAGCTCTCGCGGAGTTCAAGGAGAAATATCCCTCCAAACGCAAGTGGATCGATAAAGAGATCTCAAAATTCATTCACGCGAATGTCTTCCGCGAAGATATAAGGAGCAAAGGTGTGCGCATTTTCTGCGTCTTCAGAGAATTTATCCTGAAGGCGGGCGAACTGAACGGCCTGGGCGATGACATCTTCATGCTGAGCTTTACCGAGATGTTTAATCTGCTCAAGGGCGATGCTTCCGCAGTCGCTTATATTCCTGCGCGAAAAGAATCATTTGCAAGATACAACACTTACCCGGGCTTTCCAAACCTCGTTATCGGCAGGTTCGACCCTGACAAATGGCTGGCTGATCCTGACAGAAGATATGACGTCTTCATAAGTGACCGGCCTGCAGGTGATGTGTCCTCTGATATCAAAGGTTTCGCAGGCGCGGCCGGAGTCGTTACCGGAACCGTCCGTGTCATTAATGACGTCAGCCGGATCGGTGAGATAGTTCCCGGAGAGATACTGGTGACACGTGCAACAAACATCGGCTGGACCGTTGCTTTCCACAAGGTGTCCGCGATCGTCACTGACATCGGTGCGCCCCTGTCACATGCCGCGATCGTTGCCAGGGAATTCGGCATTCCTGCAGTCGTCGGCTGCAGAAATGCCACGACTGTACTTAAGACAGGCGACACCGTTACGGTCGATGGAGAAAACGGGACCGTTGTTATTCAGAAGTCATAGAACAAGGCTGTAATTCATAAATGAAGATCAACCCGCTTACTTCATCATTATTGCCGTAACCAGAAAGCATGCCGCTTCTATCGCAGCCAGTGGAGTCATTACAAACTTCTCTTTTTTGCTCGTTGAAAAGAAGTTCATCACTGTGTTGATCACGAAAAAACCTCCGAAAACATAGCATATGATCCTTGTCACACCGAAGGTGAACCACATACCCATAAAGCCCGCTGCCTGCAGGAGTATCAACCCCGCAAAAACCTGCGTAAGCAGAGAGAAAACAGCCGCGCCCCTCATCATTGGCGGAAGCACTTTATATCGTCCACCCATCGTGAATTCACCAAGAGGAAGACCTGCCACGAGTAATACTTCGAAGACTGCCGCGATAAAGAGCAGCGCGGCACCGATTATTGCAAATACCTGCATCATTTAACTTTTCCCTTCTTCGGCATCCTGTCCGGATCAATGCCTTCTGCAAGAAGGAATCCGTCTGCCGCATTATTTATCATCTTCATCATTTCTTTCTCTGTTGCGGTGAACATTCCGGTCGCAACCAATGTCGCAATGCCGTGCGAGTATATGATCGTGTTACGGATGTATCGTAAAACGGAAGCTCTTTTCAGCCCTGTCTGTTCGCAGATCTTTTTTACCGTCGCATCATTGTGAGGACCGGTGGCAATGTCTTTGACATTGTATGTCCGGGGAGAAGGCCCTTCACCCAGATAGAGATATTTGAACAGGTTTGGTTCGTTCACCGCCATCCGGACATAAGCTGCTCCGAGCGCTTCAAAACCTTCAACGGCATTGCCTCCTGCAGACTTTGCACTTGATGCGGCATAAGCCACGGCATATTCGTACAGTGAATTTCTAAGACCGTCCATGTTGTTGAAATGCCATACGATCGGCTGTGTCGAACACCCGATCTCGGCGGCAAGTGTTTTTATGTTGACGGATGAATAACCATCCCTGATAAGCATCTGAAGAGCGGATTCAAGGATGACTTCCTTGCCGATAGTAACTTTTCGAGCCATAAGCAAAACCTCATAACATAAACACAATTATATAAACGTATTTATATTATAACCGCAACATTACGCCCTGTAAAGCTGTAATAAGTATAAGTACCGTCAAGGCATTATTTAATATTTTATGTTACTATGTACGGCAGGTATTACTTTTGGGGAAGGGTCTTTCCATGATAGATTTTTACAACGCCTTTATATCGTACAAGCACGGTCCGCTGGACTCAAAGATCGCGGCGCACATACAAAGAAAGCTCGAGCACTTCCATGTGCCTCACAAGCTCGGCAAAAAACTCAAGCACAAGAAGATAACGCAGATCTTCAGAGACAAGGATGAACTGCCTATCACGAGCGACCTTACTGAGACTATTACCAATGCGCTCGAAAAAGCCGAATACCTTATAGTTATCTGCTCAACACACACCAAAGAATCATTCTGGGTAAAAAGAGAGATCAACACCTTCCTCCAGACACATACCCAGGACAAGGTCCTTACGGTTCTCACAGAAGGCGAACCTATTGATGTCATCCCCGAAGAACTTCTCTCCCAGGTAAAAGAATATACCGATGAGAACGGATTCTTACAAAGAGTCAAAGTTCCTGTCGAGCCGTTGTCCTGCGACTACAGGATGCGCACGTCACAGGCTGACAAGGAAGAACTTCCGCGTCTCGCAGCGGCAGTTCTGGGATGCTCTTATGACGAACTCCTGAGAAGAAGAAGACAATACAGGATCAGACGTGCGGCAGCCATCGTCGGCGTAGCATTTGCGGCTATTATGGCGTTCTGCTTTTACATGGGATACATGACTAAAAAGATCAACGACAGCTATATTGATTCATTAAGGAGCCGTTCGAAATACCTGGCAACCGAATCCGAACAGCTTTTGGCAGAAGGTAAACGCGCCGATGCGATCCAGCTGGCTCTCGCCGCTCTTCCTGACGGAGAGGACAGCAAGATGCCCGTGACCGGTCCTGCGATCCGCGCGATCACGGATGCAACCGGCTCTTACAAGAGTAATGCCGGTGCCTCTTATATTCCTGTCTGGAACTATACGACAGACCATCCGATATCAATCGGAATAATGTCGGAAGATGAGATTTATATTGCAGCCATGGACAAATCCGGAAGCACATATTGCTGGGATACACGTTCCCGCGAACTCGTTTTCAAGAAGATCGGAGAGAACGACCCGTTGGATATCGTCTTTATGGGAAATGAATCGATCCTGATCACATACAGGTACCGCATGGAGGCCTATAACATAAAGACCGGTACGCTCATATGGTCATATGATATGGATAAAGATGCCAGCCTTTATAAGGGTGAAGTCATATGCGTTGAGCATAGTGTTTATTTCGACAACGGTGACGGCAAGATATTGAAACTGTCTGCAAAAGACGGCAGCGTCAAAGACACATATGAAGTTAAGAAAGATGATCTGCTGAAAACATTTGAGTCACTGACAGTGTCTTCCGACGGCAAAAAACTTGCCTATGTCGATTCGACTTTCAACTTCGGTGATTCAAAAATATATCTTTACGACACTGAAACCCATAAGGAAATCTCCGCAAACTACGGCGGATTCCTGATAGAAGATATTTCATTTGCCGACAGTGATCATCTGTTTATCGTTACGACTGATGACCTGACAAAATCTTCTACCGCTTTCAGCGATGATCTGACATATATCCAGACCGGAAAAATGATGGTCTCATGCTACGACAGTTCACTCAAACCGGCCTGGGCTGAAGAACTGGAATACACCGATGTAGCATCAGGAATCGGTACGATGTATCTTTCTTCCCGTGATGCTGTTCTGTATTACGTTGGAAATTCTGCAGCAGTTTATGACATCAAGACCGGCGAAGCAACCAATAATTACAACACGGGAAGCTCGATCGTTTCCGTTGAGGATTTCAACAATAACGGTCTGCCTGAATTCATCTGCAGACACGGAGAATATATTTTCACGCTTAATGAGACTACTGATGATATGGCTGCTTACAATGTTCTCTGCAATGACATCATCATCGGAATGGTCGGCGAATACATTTATGCAGTTTCTGATTACGGAACCGATATCATCTGTTACAGCCGTTATTTGCAGGACAGTGAATGGACTCCGGTCAATACATATGCCGGATATTCTACAGGTACAACCTACCAGAGAAGCTATGCGGAAGATAATACCCTTATCATCGCTTCGAAAATCGAAGATGTTGATAAGATCAGAATAAGCTTTATCGATCTTGAGGAAGGAAAACTCGCCTCCTCAACTGAAGTGGACTGCAAAGGCTACCTGTCACAACTATTCGACATTGAACGCGTAGGCGATAATATCTACGGTTATTTCGGAGATCTGGTATATATTATCGATCCGGAGAATGAGACAGTAACAAAAACAAAAATAGAATTGTATGACAGAGAAACGATATCAAACGGCAAGATCATCGGATATGATATTAAATACTCTGAACTTACCGTTGAGGTAACCGACATCGACGGAAAGAATAACAAATCCTATAAACTTGAAGATCTCGAAAACTTCAATTCATTTGAACTGGAAGATCCTGTTTACAACGAGAAACTTAATAAGGTATTTGTTCCGGTCGGAAGTACGCTTTATGCGGCAGACCTGTCTTCTTCCAAGATAAAAGAGGTGAATGTCCCCGAGACATGGTTCGTCAATGAATCATTCGATTTTTATATAACAACGTCCGATGACGGCTCCCAGATATTGATTTCTGACGGTGATACGATCTTTGTAACGGATGATTCTTTCAAAGAACAGTATTCCATCCGCTGCAACTGCAGTTACCGCTTAAGCGCAACCTTCAGAAACGGCACTCTGTATATCGTTGATGACGAATACCTGCTCTTGTATGATGCCAAGACCGGAGAATTTAAAGGCAAGTATGAGATGACACTGTTCGGAATCGGATATTCAGAACTGCAATTCGATGACAAAAACCATCAGCTGTTTATCCAGGTCGGTGATCAGATAAGTGTTTTCGATACGGAATCATGGGTAGAGACCATATGCGTTGAGAATGCATATTGTTATCACGAGGGCTCTGACCGCTTCTATGTATATTCATACCAGGTAAGTACAGACTGCACGCCCGGATACATTAAGCACTACACATTGGATGAACTGATCGAGAAAGCCAAGACACTTTTGAACGGTCAGGAATTATCCGACGCGGTCAAATCAAAGTACGGTCTCTGATCTGACTGCATCGGTGTTGTTTCCTACGGCCTCCGTGATTTAACTGATCGTTATCTGTGTCTTTTTGCGTAGTCCTCGCGGATCTCACTGAGCATTTCGTCCGAATCAAAGGCCGCTGCCATCGCTTCTGAAGATTCGGCGGCTCTTGCGCACGCGACCATCTTGTTCATTACCTTGAAGTTGAGCGCAGTACCTGCACCGTCACACTCGTATCTTACGGCATGGCTCTTATCCACACCGAATCTGTTCGCAACACTTACCGCATCAATGTTCGCGCCAAGGAAAATGAATTCCCAGTGATTCTTTTCCTTCTTCTTCTCGATCATTTTTTTGACCTTGTCATATGAATACATTCTGCTCGAATTCTCCATGCCGTCAGTCGTAATGATGAACAATGTCTTCTCCGGAACATCCTCGGGTCTTGCGTGCTTATGGATGCTTCCGATGTGATGGATCGCTCCGCCAACCGCGTCTAAAAGAGCTGTCGAACCTCTTACGTAGTATTCTTTTTCGGTAATGGGAGAGATCTTATCGAGCGGGATCCTGTCGTGTAGAACTTCTGTCTCCCCGTCGAAAAGAATGGTCGAGATCAGAGCCTCCCCTTCTTCTCCCTTCTGCTTATCGATCATGGAGTTGTAACCTCCGATCGTGTCACCTTCAAGTCCTCTCATTGAACCGCTGCGGTCCAGAATGAATACGATCTCCGTCAATCCCTTTTTCATTTCCTTTTCCTCACTTTCCGCCGCGCTTATTCCTTCCGCGGCTCTTTGTTTGTGAGTTCAGTATATGATGTATGAACGGGTATGGGGTCGCCCGTCAGGCGACATTTCCGGGAGACCAGGAAACAGCTTGAAGTCCGGTCTTATCAGCCCAGGATCGGCTGGTCGTGTTCGAAAAGTGCAAGGTTTATCGTCATGAGTTCATAGACTTCATGCTCGATAAAATACTCAACGATAAGATCAGATATGCTCGACTTGGATAATGCGTATCCTGCTCGCCCCAGAAAATCTTTTGTCTCGTCGATGTTGAGCCTTAATGCAAGAGCAAATGCAAGCGCAGTCGTCTTCTTCGGCTTATAATCTTTGTTGCTTCTTATTTTCGAGAATAGTTTACGGTCAACATTCGCGCGCTTATAAACTTCCGTGTCGGTATATCCCCTCTCGGTGATCATGCGGAGAAGGCTTTCTGACCAGGTATCGGCAACATTTTTAACAACATCATCAAGTGAGCGGTCTGCACAGGATGCCTTGGCATACCCGGCCATAAAAGCGCCGGCAGAAGGCGGCATGACTTCTTTTGCTTCCGCTATCCGGTTTTTCCTCTGATGGAATAAACTTCTTCGCTCTTCTTTATATGAGGGTGCTTCAGCCTCTTCACAAACTGCAGCGTCTTCACAGATTGCCGCAGCAGCTCCGTATTCTTCCCGGGTCTTCTCTTCAACATAATTATCATCGATATACCGGCCGATCCCGGCGAAGATCTTTCCGGAAAGTTCAAAAGATTCGTTGTCAAAAACAACCAGTATTATCTGAAGTTCGTTCTCTGCCAGAAAACTGCTGAAGACCGAAGTGGCGATCTGTAGGGCTTCCGCCTTGGGAAAACCGTAAACACCTGTCGCGAGCAGAGGAAAAGCAATACTCTCAATACCCAGTTCAAGAGCCTTGTTAAGGCAGTTTACATAACAGTTTCTGACGGTCTCGATCTCACCGGAATCACCGCCTTGCCAGACGGGTCCCACAGTGTGGAAAATATATTTGGCATCAAGATCAAAAGCAGGTGTAACGGCGACTTCACCTTCAGCGATCCTGCCGATCTTCCTGCGTTCCTCAAGGAGCTTCTCAGAGCCTGCAGCCGTATAGACCGCACTGTCGGTCCCGGCCATAAATACCGGTTCGGGATTCGCGGTGTTGACGATTGCATCGGCGGATATTTTTGTGATGTCATTTCGAACTATCTGAAAAGCCATATAAGCTCCTTTTCCGGATCAATATTCTTTACTGTCACCACATATTATATCCGCAAAAGCGTGTTTATTTCTCAGAAGAATTTCCGCATCCTCCGATGCCGTTTTTCCTGACACATTCTGCGCAGTTTCCGCTGCAGCACGGACTCGTCTTTTTCCGCCTGACGGCCAGGACAACCGCAAGAACCAGAACTATTGCTATAACAGCGATAAGGATGATATCTGCCGGGTTCATAAAGCACCTCCGGTAACGGCAAGCATGATAAGCCTGAACAGGAAGCTTACGATCCAGGCAAGAACACACTGCCATACTATCAGACCGGCTGACCACTTCCAGCCGAGCTCACGCTTGACGGACGCGATCGCGGCAACACAAGGCGTATAAAGCAGACTGAAGACAAGAAGTGTTGAGGCTTCCACAGTGCCTAATACCGCATTGATCCCGCCTTCTGCTCCGAAGAGGACTTCAAGTACCGAGACGACGCTTTCCTTTGCCATAAAGCCGCTGATCAAAGATGTCGTAATGCGCCAGTCGCCAAGACCCAGAGGCCTCATTACAGGTGAGATAAATCCGGAGATCAATGCCATGATGCTCGTGGAAGAATCCGAGACAAGATTGAACCTTGTATCAAAGCTCTGAAGGAACCATACAACTACGGTCGCGATAAGAATGACTGAGAACGCTTTCTGCAGGAAGTCTTTTGCTTTTTCCCACATAAGCTGGAGCGTGCTCCTGAGCGAAGGAAGCCTGTAGTTCGGCAGCTCCATTACGAACGGCGCGGCCTCGCCTTTGAAAAGGATCTTCTTATAAACAAACGCAATAATTATTCCGGTCACGATGCTGAGCAGATAAAGTCCCGTTATGATGAGTCCGCCTTTTCCCGGGAAGAAAGAGCTTACGAAGAATGCGTAGATCGGGAGCTTCGCGGTGCAGCTCATGAACGGCGTCAGTATTATCGTCATCTTACGGTCTCTGTCAGAAGGAAGGGTTCTTGTCGACATGACCGCCGGAACGGTGCATCCGAATCCGATCAGAAGAGGCACGATGCTTCTTCCGGAAAGACCGATCTTACGAAGGAGCTTATCCATGAAGAACGCGATCCTCGCAATATAACCACTGTCTTCCAGAAGTGACAGGAAGAAGAACATTACGACTACTATCGGCAGAAAGCTCAATACGCTTCCGACGCCCTCGAAAATACCGTCTATTATCAGACTGTGTATTACATCATTTACGTTTGCGTTCGTGAGTGCCTGATCAGTTACTTCGGTAAGCCAGCCTATTCCCATTTCGAGCAATGACTGGAGCAATGCACCGATAACATTAAACGTCAGGATAAAGACCAGTCCCATGATGGCGATGAAGATCGGGATAGCGGAAAATTTGCCGGTCAGGACTTTGTCGACCTTCTCGCTCCTTTCGCGCTCTTTATTCTGGACAGGCTTTGTCACACAATTTTCGACCAGCTGCATGATATATGCAAACCTCATGTCGGCAACTGCAGCCGCAGGATCCAAGCCGGACTTCTTCCCGACCTTTACCCTGATGTGCTCCAGAAGATCTTTCTCGTTCTCATCAAGATCTAACTGGTTCAGAATAAGTTCGTCTCCCTCAAGTGTCTTGCATGCCGCAAATCTTAACGGAAGTCCATGGCTCTTCGCCTTCTCTTCAACAAGGTGTTCGACAGCATGGATCGAACTGTGAATGGGGCTCTCCGGCGCGCAAAAATCCTGCTCCAGCGGCTTCTCGCAATATTTCGCGATATGTAAGGCGTGCGAGATCAGCTCGCCGATACCTTGATTTTTCGCGGCGCTGATAGGAACGACAGGAACACCTAAGATCTGCTCCATCAGGTTTATGTCGACCGAGCCTCCGTTGCCGGTCAGTTCATCCATCATGTTGAGCGCTACAACTACCGGACGTTCTGTCTCAAGAAGCTGCATCGTCAGATAAAGGTTGCGCTCGATATTCGTCGAGTCAACGATGTTGATTATCGCGTCAGGCTTATTGTTGAGAACGAAATCCCTCGATACGATCTCTTCTTTAGAGTAAGGCGACATCGAGTAAATACCCGGAAGGTCCGTAATTACAGTGTTCGGATGTCCGATTATCGCGCCGTCTTTACGGTCGACCGTAACACCCGGGAAATTACCGACATGCTGGTTTGAACCGGTAAGTCTGTTAAAGAGCGTGGTCTTTCCGCTGTTCTGGTTTCCTACGAGCGCGAAAGAAAGCACGTGATCGTCAGGCAGCGGGTTCTCATGTTTCTTATCGTGGTGAACACCCGGCTCACCGAGATTAGGGTGCGCGACACTTGACTTGTCTTTACGCTTTTCCCTGGCTGTATCTTCAGCCTTATTAACCGTCTCTGTAACGGATATCTTCCCGGCATCATCCAGTCTTAAGGACAGTTCATAACCGTGTATCCTTACCTCTACCGGATCGCCCAGCGGAGCATACTTTACAATGGTGATCTCCGCGCCCGGAATGATTCCCATATCGAGAAAATGCTGGCGAAGCGCTCCTTCACCACCTACAGATTCTACCCTGCAACTCTGCCCTGCTTTTAGTTCTCTTAAAGTCATAATGTGCTCCTGTCTAACGTCAACATCCGCATAAATCCTGACATCGGGCCCGGTCCGGCATGGACATTGACGACCTGGTTATTTCATTTTCGACATCATTATATACTCGGGATGATGCTGTCGGAATTGGCAGTTAGCACAATCTAACTCGATTTAAAGTTCTGCTCTTTTTAGCAAGTTAGCACATGCTAACTTAAACGGCATAATCTTCATCACACCGTTTTGATAAACCAAACCACCATATAAATATGGTGCGACGGACCAAAATGGAATTGATTGGTTTTTGATCCGTAGGTTTTTCGAACAATAAGCTTCAAAATCGCTGAGATGACGGACTGAATTGGCATATTCATGGATTTAGTCCGTCGAAAACAGGGGTTAGAGCTCTTTCTTGGCTGAAATCGACGGACTAAAATAGCGTATTCTTGATTTTGGTCCGTCGAACCCGGGGTTTAAGGTTGCATTCTGTAAGAAATCGACGGACCAAATTAGCGTATTCTTAGTTTTGGTCCGTCGGCGCTGCATATCGATCTCTTCAAACACCTGCTATCCCGGCTATACCGCACCTCAATTCATCGGGCAGTTTGTAAGATTTGCGAGGTTAGTTATTAATTTATAAATACATTATTTCCAAATAAGCGCATTATGATGTAGCATATAGTATCTATGAAAGCGAGGCTTTGCTATGGATGAGAAAAAGACTATCAAGAGTGCCAACCCTTATATGCCTTTATGGGAACATATTCCAGACGGCGAACCGCGTGTTTTCACGTATAACGGCGAGACCAGGATCTATCTTTACGGCTCGCACGATACATTGAAGACGGAATACTGCGGATATGATTATGTCGTATGGTCGGCACCTGTTGATGATCTTACAAACTGGACATGCCATGGCGAATGCTACAGAGCAACTGACGGCGGGATCCTCTATGCTCCGGATGTAGTTCAGAAGGGCGATACTTTCTATATGTACGCGGCAGAATCAAAGGGTTCTGTGATCATGATGGCAACATCGAAAACTCCTTGGGGACCTTTTACAGATCCGGTTAAGACCGAGCTTGGTTTTGACCCGGGCATTCTGGTCGATGATGACGGCAGGGTTTACGCATTCTGGGGCTTTTGCCAGTGCCACGCAGGAGAGTTAAACGATGATATGTGCACGATCAAGAAGGAGACCGTAAGGTATCATATAATCGGTCACTCAAAGCCTTTCTGGATCAAAGAAGATGACGGACACGTCGATCCGGTTGACGGATTTTTCGAGGCTTCGAGCCCGAGAAAAGTCAACGGCAAGTATGTTTTTGTCTATTCGAAGCGTTATGAATACAATAAGCCCGAGCTCGGTGTCTTCGGAAGCAATAACGGTTTCTTAAGTTATAAGTGGAGCGATACTCCTCTTGGTGATTATAAGATGGGCGGCGACATCAGCTTCAACGGCGGCGAGATCTTAGAAGGCCCTGACGGCAACGGCATTATGACATATCAGTGGGGCAACAATCACGGCTCTCTGATGAAGATAAAGGATCAGTGGTACATCTTCTATCACAGACAGACCGGCTGCAATGAATTCGCCAGACAGGCAATGGTCGAACCGGTAGATGTTGCGCTCGATAAGGACGGAAAGATCTTTATCGGCAAGATCACTTATGAGAACGGCGAACCTGTTAAGTCTGACGTTGTTGATATGACATCACAAGGCTTTAACAAAGACGGTCTTGATGCGTTCTCGGTCATATCTGCCGGATACACATGTCATATGTACGACGGCAAGGGAAAACCGATGTATCAGGACAATGCGGAGGGCACGAACAAGGATGTCAGGGTCGCTCATATCCAGCCTGTTTATGAAGGCGATTCAGCGCCGGTAGTTGATATCCAGAGCGGCGCAACGATCGGTTTTAAGTACATTAACTTCGGAGATGACGGAGCTTCGTCTGCAACGCTGAAGGGGGATTTCCCGGAGGGCTTCGAGATCAGCTTAAGGCTTGATCAATTTGACGGTCAGATCTTCGCTGCCGGAAAGGCAGAAGCGGATTCTAAGGAGATCGTTCTTACGATGTCAGGGAAGATAACAGGAAAGCATTCTGTTTACTTTGAGTTCGTAACTGAAGATGAAGAACAGAGAGCAGTTCTCGATACATTTACGTTTGACTGATCAGGGGATAATTTATGAAATTAGGTCTAATAAGAGCTCTTTTAGTTGTTGCGGGATTTTCCATTATATTGATGTTGTTCTTATCTGTCGGTGTGGGCAAACAGCCTGATTATTTTCTATTTGCCGCCGAAGATAACGACCTGGTAGAAGCTTACAGATCTTATTTTGAACTTACTGACACCTCTGTCAAAAAGGTAAAAGAAAACAATTATAATGCCAGAATACTTTCGAAAAACACCAAGTACTATGAGCTCGAACAGACCACATATTCTTTTGATGCACATGCATATTCATCCAATCCTTCGAAATGGGAATATACACAGAACCCGGATGATAAATATACCTATGATCAGAATAAGCTGGTCAAGCGTCTGAAAAATATGCAGGTGTATTTTACCGGGGACATCAATATTCAGATCATAGAATTCGACAATTACACGGTTATTGAGGTCCGGCAGATCAAAGACGATGTGATCGTTGATGTTCAGACCGGATTATTCAAGTACAATTCCATGGTAGAACTTCCGGAAGAAATTACTCTCAAATCACTTTGGAAGGTTTATAAACTTAAAAAATAATTCCTTATTCCTTCTCGAAAACAACAAGTCCGATCTTCGTGGGATGATCAATAAGGATAACATCCTTGCCGTTTGTCTTATAGAAAAGCAGCATGCTGGAGATCAGGATATCACCTGCGCCGCCCATGGTCTGTAATACCGCAACGATCAAAAGAGGTAAGAATCCGGTAAAGACCGCCACGATGCCGAGAACGATCCCGAGGATCGTCATGGGCATCATGGAACCGAGAATATAGATAGTCTTTGAGAGCGGGGATTTGCATGTGCAGTAAGGCGTAAGGTTCTCTTTCTGGAAGCCGAATTCAATATCTTTCGAACCGTTCTCAGCGCCGATAGACCAGAACCATCCGTGAATCTTCTCATGGACAACGGAAAGAATCAGCGTAACTGCAATAATTCCGCCAAGCACACCAAAGTACAATCCGGGATTATTCATCAGCACCTCATCATAATTCGGAACACCATTGCGGAGAATGTAACCAGCGATCAGCAGACCAATGAATGGTAACGTTAGCAAAAGACCTACTACATTGGCTTTGAGTACAGAGATAAGAAGGTCGTGACGCTTATATCCTTTGGCAAGAAGTTTTTTCTCATTCTCGTCAAAAAGAGCCTGGCGTTTGAGTTCAGCTTCAGTCAGAACATGCCCGTCACTGTTCTTTACTGGAGCGGAATTTTTCTTGTCATCCGTTCCATTAAGCTGTTCTAACATCTCTTTCTTTTTCTCATCACTCACGCTCATTCTTCGCTCCTGTAAATATATATAAAGTTCAGGCTGCTTAATGCGCAGCCTGTGTTGTCTCTGTGGTCTCCTGGGATGTCTCCTGTGTTGTTTCAGATGTCTCAGAAGTCTCCGTTGTCTCTGTTGTTTCCTGTGTTTCAGGTGCGTTCAGCCAGGTGCTCCTGGGCTTATTATCCGTAGGAATATGAACCTGTCCTTTGTCACGTCTGTCACGAAGAAGCTCGATCAGGGCCTGGTTATCGACCGGAGCTTCGACTTCGGGATACAAAGGAATCTTTCCTTCAAAAACACTTCCCGGCTGTGCTGCACAGTAACTTGTCGTAACAACTCTGTATTTCTTTTCGGTGCTGTGGATATCGACCTTTGTACCGTTATCAAGAGTAACACTGACGATCTCGATATCGGGTGCCTGTTCTGTTCCGTTGTTGTTGTACTCAAAGGTAAGACCTGACATCTGGTCACCGAAGGAAGAATCTTTAATGCCGTCAGCAAGGAGCTTTGCAAGCTCTTCGCCATTCAGATCGAAGATCAGCCAGCGGTAGTTGTAAGGATTTACCGCATAGATGTCGCCGACGGAGATCTCGAGTATCTCGCCTTCCGGAACTGTGAAGTCTGCGCATATACCGTCTTTGTTGCAGAAGGCAGCAACAACACCGTCATCCTTTGTAAACTCGAGCATCAGTCCGGTAATAAAGTTGCCTCCGGTGGTAGTGATTTTCGATGCGCCTGCAAAGCCTTCTTTCTCAACACTGGAATCGATATAACCCAGTGCTTCGTTCATTATTTCAGATATAGAATCCCATGCGGCGTGTGAAAGTGCCAGAACCTGGGAATCAAAGCTAGATGCATTGCCTAACTTGTCATAGAGAAGCTCGGGGTCTTCCATGATCGATGTGTACATTGTATCTTCTATCGTTACATTGCCTTCCGGATCAATAACGATCGTCGCGCTCGCATAACCCTGGGCATTATTATCAGCCTGGATAAACGGAATGCCGTTTTCAGAAACACCAAAGATACCGTTATGGACATGACCGCCTGTAACAAGGTCAACATCTTCATGACTCAGAGCGCTTGCTACCGTGACAGGATTCTCGTGGGCGACAACAATGGTAACATCAGGTTTCTCAGCCTCGTTGATCTCCTTTACACGCTCTGAAAATTCTGCAAGATCTCCATGAAGTTCAAAAGGTTCTATCTTAGCGCTCATGATGTCTTCAGAATAATCCGGAATATAACCGATCAGGGCAATGCGGTAACCTGCTTTCTCAACGATAACGTAATCCTTGGTAAACAAAGATCTGTTGTGATTGTTTGAAGAATACAAAGTAGCTGCAATTACCGGAATATTAGGATCACCTTTGAACTCGCCGATCTCATATGCGGGAATCGTCGCCATGGTATCAGTAGCATATGTCGTTACATCCCAATCGAATTCATGGTTGCCGAGCGTTACCGCATCATAACCCATAATGTCAAAAGCAGCTCTGAGTGCCGCACCTTCGGTCAGATTGGATAAAAGCGCGCCCTGATAAATATCACCGCCGTCAACGAGGAGAACGTCATTGTATTCATCCGATTCTCTTACATCGTTAACGATCCTTGCAATACGGGCAAGTCTGTATTCGAAAGTATTCGGATTTCCGCTGGAGGTATCCATGAGGTATCCGTTAATATCGGATGTCTCGAAAACCGCGATCCTAGTATCCTTAGGAGCTTCCGTCTCAGTCGAGGTCGGAACAGAACCGTCCGTTGCTTCAACTGTCATGCTTTCAGTCAGCTTAGGCTCGTCAACATAAGCAACCTTAATTACAAAAACCAATCCGGTTACTAAAAGCGCAAGGAACAATACTGCGAGGAACGCACCATAGTTTCTGCTTGTTTTTGACATATATTTCCACCTCTAAATAATTTATATAAAAAGCAAAGTCTGCCACATATTATCCTTATAAAACCGGATTTCTTCAATGGACTATGTATGAACTTTGTGGAATTACATAATAAAGCTTGCATCAAAGGTATCTTCTGAACCTTATAATGCACAACAAAAACAGGCTTATAGACGTACTTTTATATTTCTTCGATCCAGCTCAAAAACTTATCGAGCGTCTTATCCTTTTCGCGGCTGAACAGAAAACACCCCGCCGTGTACCACGAGTGAGTATTCCTTTTATCTTCGACTTCGTATATCTCACACTTGTTGCCGACAACTTCCGACTTCTGCATGAAATCTTCGGCACACTCAAATTCAACCAGCCCGTCGTGCCTGCTCTGTATCAGGAGCATCGGAATGTGGCTCTTTGTCATCAGCGACCAGGGCTCAGCCAGAAGCCTGTCATACCCCTTCGCGAAAAGCATTCCCTCCAGCATTCTCAGCGTCAGGGTCTGGTTTTCCCTGAAACAGTACGGACCTCCGAACCCCACATAACCTATGACATTGGATAAATCCACTTTATATTTTTCCTGAATAGTTTTGCTGTAGCACATGATCGAAGACAGATGCGCTCCTGCAGAAGGTCCCGACACAATGATCTTTGAAGTATCAATGCCTTTTTCTTTCAAATACTCTAAAGCAGAATTAAATCCTGCACAGACATCTTCTATCTGCGCGGGATATTTGTTCTTCGGAGATAACCGGTAACCAATGGAAACAAAGCGGTATCCGGCTCCCGCCATATTCTGTCCGACATAATCGAAGAACTTCGGATTGCCTGCATTCCAGCCGCCTCCATGGATCCAGATCACAACCTTGCCGCTTACAGCCTTGACACTTACAGACCTGTCACTTGCAGCCTTGTCACTTAAAACCCCGGCCGGTTCATAATAGAGAAAATACTGCTCTTTATCCTCACCAAAAGACACGCGCTCGGGCGTAAACTCCTTCTTTGTTCTGAAAAGAAGCCTCCAATAGATGGGATAGTAACTTAGATTTTCTCTAATGTAATCGATCATGCAATAAACCGTGTCTGTAAGCCTTGCCCCCGTGCGCCGTTCGCCGTGCGCAAATCCTATATAGCATTGTATCATGGTTTATTGCAGAGGGGTGTTTGGATGAGGGCAACCGGTGGCGGGTGTGTACGTATCCTGTTACGGGTGCGTGTCTATCCCGTTCTGGCTGCATACCCCGTGGGGGTATGCGCTTATTTTTTCAGACCAAAATACCGACTAAAAGTCGAAAAACAAGTTTTAGTCGGTATGATTTTGCTTTGCTATTCAGTTAAAGACTGTGTTTATGGCTCCGGAGGCCTCTTTTTCGCTGTCGAAAAGCTCAAATGAACGATAAATCGGTCTGTCTGATCAGCTTTTTCGAAAAATATGAGCCAAAAACAAGCAATATACCCCCTCCCCCCTACCGACTAAAATGCCAAAATTACGATTTAGTCGGTATTCCGGGCTCAGGCGGCATCCCATCAGTCGGCATTCCGGGTACAAGACGCCACCCTCAGTCGGTATTCCGGGTGCATGCGATCACACTTGCACCCCCCTATCCCCTTACAGCTTCGTCTGCCCCTGACGGTACCTTCCGAAAAACACGCCGTCATCAACATACTTATCCGCATCGGACACCCACATCGGGAACTCTCCGGTAGCCACTGCGACCTGACCGTTCAGCATGCCTGTGTGAAATGACAGGTGACGATATTGCCTGAGGACCAGTTCCATTCTCGTAAATCTGCAGTTCTCGGGGCACTCGTAGAGCATGTCGTCAGAGAGGTTATCCAGGTAATCCAAAGTCTTCTTTTCGACAGCATCAAGATACTCAAGAAGCTGCTCATCGGAGAGAACTACGGAAGTCGGATTATCAGGATTATCCATGCCGTCTTCGTGGAATGAAGGTTCTTCGTAATCGTTAGGGTTGATGAACCATTTATCCGCGGAATGAAGGGCGTGATAAGCCCATCTCCAGCAGGGAGCGCCGCAGCAAAGAGCATCTCTGTCATAGGCTTTTATTGATGTCCTGATATTCAGAAAATTAGGGACAACAGTACGTTTGATTATCATTACCAGATCGTTCATGAGAAACCTCCTTTATGAACCTGTAAAATCATATTTGCGGACACCGAGCATCCAGAACCTGTAACTTAAGTACACAAACACGAGTCCGTATATAGGCGAGATCCACGACAGCAGGGGGACATTCTCAGGTGTTAAGATAACAAGGCTCGGATAGTAAGCGATGAACGCGATCGGGATGATGAACGTAAAGATTATCTTAAAGATCCCTTCAAAGATCGAAGACGGATATTTTGCAAAATCCTTGAAGCGGAACATGATTACCATTACGTAACCGGAACCCTTGATCCAGAAGCATGTCGCAGCCGCAAAATTCATAAGCGCGATCATGAAGAGCGACGCGGTAAGAAGGAACACGATAAGCTTAAGGATCACAAGCGGCGTTACCGGAATTCCGATCTTTATCCATGCGTATACGATCGTGCCGACACCGAATGCAAGTTGTCCCAGACCCTTAACATCGAAGACTTCCGATATAAAGTAGAAGAACACGTTTACAGGTCTGAAGCAATACTTGATGAAATCTCCGCTCTGCACCATAAAACGCAGGTTCCAGTTGTTGTCGAAGAAGCACTGGACGGGCGTTAACGCAACGAGCGAAAAGCCGTAAAGGAACAGCATGTGATGGTAGTCCCAACCATTGATCTCAGGAAAGTTTTGGAAAAGGATCATGAAGGTGACAAAGCCTGAAAGATTCGTCATTATCATTCCGAATGTGGAGATGACAAAATCCGCACGATAGCTCATCTTGCTCTTCAAGTCCTGGACGAGAATCTTCCTGTACATTCCCGCATAAAATTTCAGTCCTCTTTTGCGCATGTCAGCCTCCGTTCACGGTGACTTTCTTCACCGCACAATTCCAAAAAATGTTACCTGCGACCGTGAGCACAACAAGCCATATCAGCTGCAGTCCGAAAAGCTGCAAAAGCCCTTGCCAGGTATCAGATCCGCTCTTGCCCAGAAGGATCGATAACGGTATGTCGTAAACAGCTCTGAAGGGCAGATACTGGACGATCATTCTCGCCTTCTCAGGGAAAAATGCGAGAGGGATCGAAGCACCTGATAAGAGCAGTACGATCGTTTCTTTTACTATGTTTATACCCCATGTGGATTCAGTGAAAAGACATATGGGGGCGACCATCATCTCGATGTTGTAATTAATTATCAGCGCGAGCAAAGTTGCGATCAAAAACCATACGATGTTTATTCCGACCGGGATGGCGCCTTTCGTGACGATCATTACGACTATGAAGGTCGGGATAAATGTCAGAACGAACTGGACTACGTGATTACCCGTGTAACTCCAGAAGGTGTATTTTCTGAAACGCATGGGCTTCAGGAGATCGAGCACGATCTTTCCCGACTGGATAGATCTGCTCATATCCCAGACGACGAACATCTCCAAAAAGTTGAAGAGTGCCGTTGCGAGGATCAGGTAGATCATCGTATCCGAGAATGTCATTCCGTTAACCACATCAGTGCCTGACGAATCGTAGATCGCTTTCCAGAGATAGTAAACAAGGACAAGATAGATCAGGTTCGCGAACAGCGTAACGAAGATGCCGAGTCTGAAATGCAGAGACTCCATTATTCCGGCCCTTGTTATTGCAAACAACCTTTTAGGATTCATTTATTGCTCCCTTCGTAGATCTTCTTGATTACTTCTTCTGTTGAGATCTCAAGGATCTTAACGTCCTTTATCTTCTTCTCTTTCTGCTTTTCCATGATGACATCCATAACATCTGTGGTCTTCTCGTCGATCAGGTATTCTTCCCACGAATCATCAGCAAGCTTTAGCTTCAGTGTTCTGTAGGATCCGAAATAGTTCTTTAAGTGATCTATGTCGTTGTCGTAGATTTTCGTACCCTTATCGATGATGATGATCCTCTTGCACAAAGCGTCGACATCACCCATGTCATGAGTGGTAAGAATAACGGTTGTGTTTTTCTCTTTATTAAGACCTAAGATAAGTTCCCTGATCTTTGCCTTCATCGAAACATCCAGACCGATCGTAGGCTCATCCAGGAATACGATCGCGGGGTTATGGAGGAACGCTGCGAGGATATCGCTCAGAGTCCTTTGACCTAAAGACATCTGTCTTACAGGCTTATGAAGGATAGGTTCGATATCAACAAGAGATTTGTACAGCTCGATCATTTCCTCGTAGTCTTTCTGAGGAACCATATAAAGGTCTCTTAAGAGCTTGAAGGATTCGACCAGCGGCAGCGACCACCAGAGCTGGCTTCTCTGACCGAAAACAACACCGATGTTCTCGCAGTTCTCGGTCCTGTTCTTATAAGGAACCTTTCCGTTAACAAGAAGCTCACCGCTCGTGGGTTCCAAAACGCCTGTCATCATCTTGATGGTAGTTGACTTGCCCGCGCCATTAGGTCCCAAGTAGCCGATTATCTCGCCCCTGTTTACGGTCATCGTCACATCCTTTACCGCAGATACGGTGTTGTAATCTCTCGAGAATAAGTCGCGGATAGAGCCTTTCAAGCCCTCGTGGCGGTTTAACACCTTAAAGTCTTTGCAGACATTCTTCATTACTACTGCTTCGTTGCTCATATCAAATTTCCTCTTCCTTTTTTGTTCAATTGCAAGTATATTGTATGTATACGAGCAATAACACCATGTAATTGCCTGATTTTTATAACAATCTTACACATGCGTGGAATATTGTTATAGTTTTTAAGGCGGAGGCAACAGATTGTTATGAAAAGAGATGTTATGGGCCTTATCGTCAAACGCGACGACGGCTCAGAAATAGTTAATTACGACGATCCGAGTTTTCCTTCATATATTTACGACGGATGGATAGCGCCAAAGGTCACTTGGGAAGGTGTTCCGCATTATCACGAAGACATAGAGATAATGACCATCAAAGAAGGCCGGCTGGAATATACGGTCAACGGAAATAGCCTTCTGCTGAGAGAAGGCGACACGATAGTCATAAACTCCAATCAGATCCACTATAATTCCTGCGTCAACGGCGAGGTCGCAAAATACGTTATCTGCGTGCTTCATCCGAGCATCCTTGTCAATTCTGTTTCGGTCGAGATGCAGGCGGTAAGGCCGATAATTGATAATCCCGATCTTCCCTATCTCCGGTTCCGCTACATAAATGAACGCACGGACTCCATAAGAAATCTCGTTCTGGGACTGCCTGATATCAGGCATGATCCTTTCGCGATCACCAAGCAGTTCTATCAGATATGGGACATCATAAGAAAGCAGGCAGAATCTTTGGGCGCAACAGAAGAAGTGGTCTCGGATCCGAAGATGCAGTCGTTCAAATCAATGATGCTTTTCATCGCAAACAATTACCAGAAGCAGATCACATTGGGTGATATCGCTGCAAGCGGAAATATCAGCAAATCCCTGTGCAACACGCTTTTCCACCAGTATGTGGGAGAATCTCCGATCAATTATCTTATGCATCTGAGAAGCAGAAAAGTTGCCGAGCTTCTGAGATCAGGAAAGATGTCAATGTCCAAGATCGCATCACTTACGGGGTTCGGAGGAGTCAGTTACATGTCGGAGACCTTCCGCAAGTTTTTCGAGAAATCGCCAAGAGAATACAGGAAACAGTGGGATTGACGTTAATTCATTCTTTACAAAATGTGTTCAATATGGACACGTTAGAAACATTTTGAGCAAGTATTAACAATTCTGAATTGCTAAAATATCTACAGTATTCTCGGAATTACCGTCTCAAGGGCAGTGGTCTTATGGATAAAAAAGGCAATAACAATATCGATAAAACCTTAACCAAGCTTTCTCTTAATAAGGAAGCTCCGAAGAGCGCTTTCATTCTTCTGATGCTTATCTATGGCATCTCCATTTTCTTAACCATGAGAACTTCCACTGCACACGGGTTTGTATCAATAGGCGGCAATATTATTTCTTATTCGGCCTTTACAGGTATGTTCTCCATGCTCGGAAACATCTGTATCATCTGCCTTGTTATGTTGTTCCGCAGGATGGGATATATCGTTTCGATGACATTACTCCTGATGCAGTTCCCCATGATGGTCGTAAATGTTTTCCTGCGCGGGAATCTGTCAGCTATCTCAGGTTTTTTCTCAAATATTCTGATAATCGGAGCAATCTCGATCCTCTACTTCAGTTATCGTAATGTCCTCAGATATCAGCAGAGCATCCGCGAACAGGCAGTAACTGACCGTCTCACAGGTCTCCCGAACCGTTTTGCGTGCAGCGAACTTATGACAGATCTTCAAAGGCGTTCTGAAAGATTCGCTCTTGTCTCGATCGATCTTAATAATTTCAAGAGCATCAATGATACCATGGGCCACGATACGGGCGATGAAGTATTGAAAGAGACTGCAAGAAGATGGAAAGAACTTGCAAATTCCGGCGATACCGGAACGGTTGATTTCATCGCAAGGAATACAGGCGATGAATATCTGCTCATAATTTCAAATTACGACTCTTTAGGCGATATTGAAAAAACGATCAATGCTTATAAGACTGAACTTGAGAAGAAGATCACAATAGATAACTGTGATTACTATCTGACTGCCTGCTTCGGTTATACCATGTTCCCTGAAGATACAGACATTATCGAGAATCTTTATCTGTATGCCGATGCGGTTTTGCATAAGCTGAAGAAGAACAGCGGCGGCAGCAGGATCCTGAGATTCTCACAGGACATCTTAAACGCCGAGCATACTCTTGAGATCGAACGCAAGATCAGGACCGCTCTTAATGATAATAAGATCTTATTTCATCTCCAGCCGCAATACGATATGAATCATAAGCTCAGGGGATTTGAAGCTCTGGCCCGTATGAAAAACGATGACGGATCTTACATCAGTCCCGCTGATTTTATTCCGATAGCTGAAAAGACCGGTCTGGTCGACCGTATCGATATGAGGGTATTTGAACTTGCAGTTGATTTTATGGACAAAGTTTCCGGGGAAACAAATGCCGATTTCATATTAAGCGTAAACGTCTCGGTCAAGCACTTAATGAAGAATAATTTCATTGACGAGATCCGCAGTATCATGGACTCTCACAATGTTTCTCCCGAACGGATCGAGATCGAGATAACCGAATCAATCATGATCGATTCTGCAGAGAAAGCCCTGCAGCGCATCGATGAGATCAAGGCAATGGGCATAAAGGTCGCAATAGATGATTTCGGAACAGGTTATTCGTCTCTCAGTTATCTGAACAATTTCCCTTCTGACCTGCTTAAGATAGACAAGTCTTTTATCGATCAGGTGAACTACAGCGAGTCCTCCAAACAGTATGTTGCCATGATAATCTCGATCGGTCATATCCTTGATCTGAAGGTTATTTCCGAAGGCGTTGAATCTGCAGATCAGATCGATATTCTAAAGGATATTGGATGCGACTACATCCAGGGATACGTTTGGGGCAGACCGATGCCGCCTGAAGAAGCCGGCACGCTGGTCAGATCCACCGGGAAATAATCATCTTACAGCCATTGAATGAAGGCTGTTTTATCGTTACTGTTATATCCTGCATTTTCATAGAATCTGAGAGTCTCAGGTCTTTTCGAACCTGTAAGGAGCATCATCTTGTAACAGTTCTCCTTAAGAGCGATCTCCTTGGCATAGTTAAGACAATCTGTCGCATAGCCTTTTCCCCTGTAATCTGCATGTGTAACAACATTTTCCACGAATGCATACGGTCTTACATTCCGTGTCAGATTGGGTATTATGACACACACGCATGACGAGACGATCTTACCGCCGATTTCTTTTACAATCAGGTGGTGATTGGAATCATTAATTATCTGCTCCCATGTGTCCGTAAGATGCTCATTTTGCTCAGGGACGCTTTCTTCATGTAAATAGAGATATAACTGAAGGATCTCTTCCAGATCATTAATATTTGCTTCGCGGATCATTTATTATCTCCTTTATTTTCCTGTATATCCTATTTCCGTATAGATCATCCCGTTCTCTCCCCTTTCAGAACGCATGAGAGAGACCCTTGCTGCCGTCATGCTCCCTGCCGGCGGATCCGGCATAATGATCTCTTCACTTCCGCCGGGAGAACACTTTCTGATCAGCGTGATGTGCGGCGAGAAACGCTTCCTGTCAAAAGGGATCCCGTTCGCAGACAGTTCTTTCCGAAGGCGCTTCACATATCCGGCAAGCTGGTAATTATCCGAAAGTCCAACCCAGAACAGGTCACCAAAACTTCCTGTTCCGTCAAGACTGATCTTTACCGGTCTGAAGCTGACGCTTCTCATAATATCCAGCACTTTATCCGGATCTTCATAATCCCCGATGAATGCCAAAGTAATATGAAGGTTATCCCTCTTGGAATAATTGCCTGTCACGCCCAGAGCCTTCAGTTCATCCTGATAAACTGTAAGTGAATTAAGTATCTTGTCATCAAATAAGATCGCAATAAAAAGCCTCATTGGTCTTTCGTAAACTCCTTTAATCTACAGTATACTCGTACTCTTTGCAGACACTTATATCTTGTGGTTGGCTTATTCCGAAAAGCACAATATCTTGTGGTTATTTTCCATCTATTCCATCATACTATGCTTGAACATTATCATTCAGCTTTGCATATACATATGTATCCTTCCACTTCGGGATATCATTCTCATCCTTGTGGAAGTATATATTCTGTCTGAGATGCTGATAATTCCTGTTTACGATATATCCAAGTTCTCTTGTGTCGTATTCTCTTTTGCCGCAATAAATGTTGCCAATGACTTTCCCGGTGTCTTTCAGTTCTATTGCCAGAAACTCATCAGAAGATATTCTGTATTTCATATGTTCTTTTCCGTTCTCATATGTAATACCGGGATAACCTTCAAATTCGTCATTTTCGAGTTGCGACAGGAATTCATACGGATCATCGTAATCTGCATCCGTAAATTCACGTAATATCAAGCGCTTTGTTTCTATCATTTTATATCCATCACTTCCTAAACAGGTTAATTATACCATCCGGAGTTATGACTCCTGTTTAATATATTCAGGATCCTTCTTGCATTATGTTTCAGATGATATAATTATCACGTAACATGCAAAGATAAAAACGCAACGTGTATCGCAAGATATGCCAGAGCCGGTAGGTAGCCCGGCCGTCCTGTTTTACAGGGTAAGTAACCTGCCCCTCCGGGTTGTC